>JAHHIM010000073.1:0-356002 GCA_019358915.1 Trichormus sp. ATA11-4-KO1 | reverse complement strand
GTTTCTGGTCACAGATTTTCGGTATTGCCTTCTCTAACAAACGTTGGTTACACTTCTTCATGCTGTTTGTGCCAGTCACAGGCTTGTGGATGGCATCAATTGGGATTGTCGGTTTAGCACTCAACCTGCGGGCTTACGACTTCGTATCCCAGGAATTGCGCGCGGCTGAAGACCCAGAATTTGAAACCTTCTATACCAAAAACATTTTGCTGAACGAGGGTATCCGCGCTTGGATGGCTCCTCAAGATCAGCCTCACGAACAATTTGTATTCCCTGAGGAAGTTCTACCTCGCGGTAACGCACTGTAAGAATGATTTAACTGAATTAAAGTCTCATCATTCTCATTTTTCATTAGTCCCCCGCCTTTTGGCGGGGGTTTATTTATTTAGAGTTAATCTCTCTAAAATTTCTGTGTTATATTGATTCAAGGTTAATAACCCAGAGCGAAATGCTCTGCCCTTTTGAGACTAAGACCGCTTAGGCAATAAGGAGGTGATGCCCATGATTGAAAGTAGTAAATGCATGGGTCATCAGGTTGCAGTTAGCCGGCTGTGTGCCGGGGCTGTTCTCTAAAAGTTAGCCTTAGTCATCTTGAGAGACTAAGTTAGCTCAAGTAGCTAGGCTAAAGCTCGGAGTTCCTTCCGGCAGTCTGGTTGCAACCTGAAGACCTGCTAGACCGCTCTGATTTAGGTTAACTAATCTATATCAGAGCGGATAGTTTTTTGTAGGTAACTTTTGATTGATCAATAAGTTGCTGTTAAGAATTTATACCAAGTTTCTGAAAAGAATGCGACAGATGAGTTAAGTTGGTAAAGCAGAGTAAGGCTCAATACATACAGGATTTTGCGGCGTTACTTTGCATCTACGTACCTTAAACCCCACTTCGCCAAGGTGATAACCTCTGCACAACAGTCACTCCTCAACTTACATGTGTAGTATGTTTATCAAATTTTGTATTAGATGGAAATCGCGTTAGAGTCTTTTTAAGGAAAAAAAATATCTTGCTTAATTCATGGCAGTAAACCCTCTGAATTCTCATTTTGAGATTACTATTTAGGAATGAAAAGGCCATAGGTTCCAACAACCACTGCCTAAATGATGAATTACAAGACATAGCTAAAGATATAAACAGGGCTTTTTGATATGGCGCAACTACTGACTGATGCAGAAATCCAAGCACAGGCAAGCCATTTGTCAAATTGGACGGTTGAGGGATCTAAGTTGCAGACTATCCGTAAATTTAAAGATTTTATTGCAGCAATTGAATTTGTCAATAAGCTAGTAGAGCCAGCTGAATCGTCTGGGCATCATCCAGATATAGAAATTTCTTATAACAAAGTCAAGATTACACTCACAACACATGATGCAGGTGGGTTAACACAAAAAGACTTTGATGTAGCTGCAAATATTTCTCAAATTAGCTAAAACATTTCTGGTGAAGATAGCCAATTAGCAGCTTTTTCAGGGATTGAGGCTGATGAAAAGTAGTGCTTAAAAGCTAGCTCTTGTCTAAGAATTCCAGACAACTTCATGTGACAGTTAATCAGGCGATCGCCTATATCTTGCCATATACTTCAGATGCTTTATAATAGTATGTTATGAAGCTGTGTTTTTGCATAAGTTAATTACATCAATTTTTAACTTTAAGTTAATCAGTTATTAGCCTGGCAAAAACTAAAATTGTAGTAGTGGCGACTGAGCCTGCATCAAAAAAACTCAACTTTGTTGAATCTTGGCGAATCAAGGCAGCGAACACAACTATCTATACAAGGTGTGAGGAGAAAAGTGAAAATGTCGAATATTTTGTGGAAATCCCTGGTGGTTAGCCCAGCAGTTTTGGGAGCAACATTGTTAGTTTCCGCAACAGCAATTGCCGCACCAAATACGACCACCGAAGTCACAGAAGTGGCACAACAGCCAGAAATCTGGGCGCAAGCAACCCAAGAGACCAAAGTAATTGAGCAAGTAAACAGCTACAGTAACGAAGGTAGACAAAATACCACGCTGTCGCAAGTAACATCGGTTTCGCAATTTTCAGACGTCCAACCAACAGATTGGGCATTCCAAGCCTTACAGTCCTTGGTAGAGCGCTACGGTTGTATCGCAGGTTATCCCAACGGCACTTATCGTGGTAACCGTGCTTTAACCCGTTACGAATTTGCGGCGGGTTTAAACGCCTGTTTGGATCGGGTGAATGAACTGATTGCCACAGCCACGGCGGACATGGTAACCAGAGAGGATTTAGCCACCCTACAGCGTTTACAAGAAGAATTTTCCGCAGAATTAGCTACTTTGCGTGGTCGTGTAGATTCGCTAGAAGCACGGACAGCAGAATTAGAAGCAAATCAGTTCTCCACCACCACCAAGTTAGTGGGTGAAGCGATTTTTGCGGTGACTGATGCTTTTGGTGATCAAGCTGGTGACAACAACAACACTGTTTTCCAAAATAGAGTTCGTTTAGCTTTAAAAAGCAGCTTCACAGGTCGTGATGTTTTGACTACCCGTCTTGCATCTGGGAATGCAGATCGTTTTAACTTGGGTGTGAATACGCCTTTAGGTTTCGATTCCGCTCAAAGCGGTGAAGGTCTGCAAACCTTTAACGTTGGCAATACTGGTAACAACAACGTTGTCATCGATAGATTGACCTACGAAGTACCTGTAGGGCCAGCCCAAGTTTATATTGCAGCTAACGGTGGTAAACATAACCAATATGCTGCTGTTAATAACCCCTACTTTTCTGATGGTAGTGACGGCGGTAACGGAGCTTTAACTACTCTTGCTGCGGAAAATCCCATCTATCGGATTGGTGGCGGTGCAGGTATTGCATTTACCTTACCTTTTGGTCAAGGTGGCGGTATTCTCAGACCTAGTTCATTAACTCTAGGTTATTTAGCATCGGAAGCAAATCTTCCTGGCGCGGGTGAAGGCGTGTTCAACGGCAACTATGCTGCCTTGGGACAATTAAACTTTAGTGTTGGCGATCGCCTAGGCTTAGCTGCTACCTATGTTCACGGCTATCATGGTGCAGGTAGTGCATTATTTGATGCAGGCAGTTCTAGAAATGTTGGTGGTGTACCAGTAGCTACTCCTGTAGTAGGTACTGCCATAGCCAACACTCTATCAACTACTGATGCATCTTCAACCAACTCTTATGGTGTGTCAGCCGCCTTCCGACCCAGTGACAGACTGTCAGTTAGTGGCTTTGTCTCTTATACCGATGTCACAGGTTTCGGGATAGGTGATGACAAAGAAGTTTGGACTTACGGTCTTGGGGTAGCGTTACCTGACTTTGGTAAGAGGGGTAACGTTTTAGGTATTTTTGCAGGTGCCCAACCCTATGCGCGTGGTGTAGAACCTGGGTTTAACAGAGTCCCATACCAAATTGAAGGTTTCTACAAGTACCAAGTCTCCGATAACGTCTCAATCACTCCTGGTGTAATCTGGTTGACCAACCCAGGTCAAAATAGCAACAACGATGATGCGTTCATCGGTACCCTCAGAACCACCTTTACATTCTAGAGTTTTGAAAATCTGCTGAAAATTTTCAACTCATTACGCCCCGCCATTAAGCGGGGTTTTTTGTTACTAGGGTTACAAAACAAACTCTATGAGTTACAAGCAAATAATCTGATCAAAAACAAGTTGGTATAATATTGCTGGTTGTGCAATTATCATTAAATCTGAGGAAGCTATTCTTGCCTAATTCAAATTAATTTTGAGAATAGGCGCAGCGAACACAACTATCTATACAAGGTGTGAGGAGAAAAGTGAAAATGTCGAATATTTTGTGGAAATCCCTGGTGGTTAGCCCAGCAGTTTTGGGAGCAACATTGTTAGTTTCCGCAACAGCAATTGCCGCACCAAATACGACCACCGAAGTCACAGAAGTGGCACAACAGCCAGAAATCTGGGCGCAAGCAACCCAAGAGACCAAAGTAATTGAGCAAGTAAACAGCTACAGTAACGAAGGTAGACAAAATACCACGCTGTCGCAAGTAACATCGGTTTCGCAATTTTCAGACGTCCAACCAACAGATTGGGCATTCCAAGCCTTACAGTCCTTGGTAGAGCGCTACGGTTGTATCGCAGGTTATCCCAACGGCACTTATCGTGGTAACCGTGCTTTAACCCGTTACGAATTTGCGGCGGGTTTAAACGCCTGTTTGGATCGGGTGAATGAACTGATTGCCACAGCCACGGCGGACATGGTAACCAGAGAGGATTTAGCCACCCTACAGCGTTTACAAGAGGAATTTTCCGCAGAATTAGCTACTTTGCGTGGTCGTGTAGATTCGCTAGAAGCGCGGACAGCAGAATTAGAAGCAAATCAGTTCTCCACCACCACCAAGCTAGTGGGTGAAGCAATTTTTGCGGTGACTGATGCTTTTGGTGATCAAGCAGGTGACAACAACAACACTGTTTTCCAAAACAGAGTTCGTTTAGACTTGCAAACCAGTTTCACGGGCAGAGACGTTTTACACACCCGTCTTGCATCCGGTAACGCCCAAAACTTTAATTTGGGTACTGACGTCGGTGGTCTTCCAAGCGGTGAAGGTCTGCAAACTTTTAACGTTGGTAGCACTGGTAATAATAATGTCATTATAGACTGGTTGGCCTACTACGTTCCTGTAGGACCAGCGCAAGTTTACGTTGCAGCTACTGGCGGTATCCACAGCGATTATGTTGCTACCAACAACCCTTATTTTGAGGACTTTGATGGTGGTAACGGCGCTTTAACAACCTTTGCTTCGGAAAATCCCATCTATCGGGTTGGTGGCGGTGCAGGTATTGCATTTACCTTACCTTTTGGTCAAGGTGGCGGTATTCTCAGACCTAGTTCACTAACTGTAGGTTATTTAGCGTCGGAACCTAATAGTCCTGGCGCGGGTGAAGGCGTGTTCAACGGCAACTATGCTGCCTTGGGACAATTAAACTTTAGTGTTGGCGATCGCCTAGCTTTGGCTGCTACTTACGTTCACGGTTATCATGGTGCAGGCAGTAGTCTCTTTGACGCAGGTTCAGTAACTAATCCCATAGTAGGTACTAGCATCGCCAACACTATACCCAATGCATCTTCAACTAATTCCTACGGTGTGTCAGCCGCCTTCCGACCCAGCGACAGACTGTCAGTTAGTGGCTTTGTCTCTTATACCGATGTCACAGGTTTCGGGATAGGTGATGACAAAGAAGTTTGGACTTACGGTCTTGGGGTAGCGTTACCTGACTTTGGTAAGAGGGGTAACGTTTTAGGTATTTTTGCAGGTGCCCAACCCTATGCGCGTGGTGTAGTAGATGGCTTTAACAGAGTCCCATACCAAATTGAAGGTTTCTACAAGTACCAAGTCTCCGATAACGTCTCAATCACTCCTGGTGTAATCTGGTTGACCAACCCAGGTCAAAACAGCAACAACGATGATGCGTTCATCGGTACCCTCAGAACCACCTTTACATTCTAGAGTTGGGAAAATCTGCTGAAAATTTTCAACTCATTACGCCCCGCCATTAAGCGGGGTTTTTTGTGTTTAATTAGGAGTAATAAACAAACCCCAGTGGGGAACCGGAGTATACTAGAAAAGGTTAAGAGTGATAGCTCGTCTTTACTCTTCTTTGATCCCTTACTCATATTGCTTGTGGAACTATCGTGTAAGTCAGAATACGCCATTCTTGCCTTAATAGAGATGGCAACTCATTACGAAAGTGGCGAACCGATGCAAATTCGCCAAATTGCCGCGCAACAAAGCATACCTGATCGCTATTTAGAACAGTTACTAGCGACCTTAAGGCGTGGAGGTATAGTCAAAAGTCAACGCGGGTCAAAAGGTGGTTATTTTTTGACTCGAGAACCTTGGAAAATTACAGTCTTCGATGTTTTAGAATGTCTCGAAGGGTTAGATGTGCGGATATGTGAGGAAGACACCAATCCCAAAAGTGTAGATACTGCTGTTGTCAAAGAAATCTGGCAAGAAGCATATCAAGCGGCAAACGCAGTTTTGCAAAAATATACACTTCAAGACCTTTGTGAAAAACGAGATTCTCGGCGGCAATTAGATATCATGTACTACATTTAGTTCAAAGTGTTTTTGGCTGTTGATTTTTGACTAATAACTAAATAAATCAGGAACAATTATGAAGATTGCTCGTAACATTACAGAACTTGTTGGTCGTACACCCTTAGTACAGTTAAACCGCATCCCCCAAGCCGAAGGATGTGTAGCTCAAATTGTTGTGAAACTGGAAAGCATGAACCCATCGGCATCAGTCAAAGACCGGATTGGGGTGAGTATGATCAATGCGGCGGAAGAGGAAGGGTTGATTTCTCCTGGGAAGACGTTATTGGTAGAACCCACCTCGGGAAATACAGGTATTGCCTTGGCAATGGCCGCAGCAGCTAAAGGTTATAGGTTAATTTTAACAATGCCAGAAACCATGAGTGGGGAACGCCGGGCAATGTTGCGCGCCTATGGAGCTGAACTAGAATTAACACCGGGAATAGAAGGTATGACTGGAGCTATTCGGCGAGCGCAAGAAATAGTTGACAGTACACCACATACCTATATGTTGCAGCAGTTCCGCAATCCAGCTAATGCCAAAGTACATCGAGAAACTACAGCCGAAGAAATTTGGCAAGATACTGATGGACAGGTAGATATGATTGTGGCAGGGGTCGGTACAGGTGGTACGATCACAGGTGTAGCAGAAGTGATTAAAGCACGCAAGCCAAGCTTTCAAGCGATCGCAGTTGAACCAATCAATAGCCCAGTGTTATCTGGAGGACGACCAGGCCCCCACAAAATCCAGGGAATTGGTGCTGGGTTTGTACCCCAAGTATTGAAGACAGAATTGATTGATGAAGTAATTACTGTCAGCGATGACGAAGCGATCGCCTACGGTCGGCGTTTGGCGAGAGAAGAAGGGCTACTATCAGGCATTTCCAGTGGTGCAGCTTTATGTGCTGCTATTCGGATTGCCCAACGTCCAGAAAACGAGGGACGTTTAATTGTGATGATTCAGCCCAGTTTTGGAGAGAGATATTTGAGTACACCGTTATTCCAAGACTTGGAAGCTAGGGTAGCTGCTAGCATCACCTAACGTTAAATTGGATAAATGGTCGATTTTAAGCACGTTTCTAACCACTACGAAACTCTCAAAGTTAATCCCAATGCTAGCCAAGCGGAGATTAAGCAATCTTATCGCCGCTTGGTAAAGTTGTTTCACCCAGACAGCAATCAGGAAACAGCAGATAAAGAGCAAATTATTCGGATTAATGCGGCATATGAGGTCTTAGGGGACAGTCAAAATCGTCTCAGCTATGACCAAAAACTACAAGAAGACTCCCAAAAATTAAATAGCGATCGGCAACAGCGAACAGCATCAGCACAAAAACGTTACCAGACAACACGGCAAACTGGAAGGGATGCTGACCAACAAATCCAAGAATGGCTGCGCCTAGTTTATCAACCAGTCAATGAGTTGCTTGATGGGATTCTCAACTCTCTAGATGATCAAATTGAACAACTAGCCGCCGATCCCTTTGATGATGAATTATTAGAGGAATTCCAGGAATACTTAAACACTTGTAAAGATGACTTAAAGCAAGCGCAACTTGCTTTTCGTTCTTTACCAAATCCACCCAGTTTAGCCAAAGCAGCAGCTTATCTCTATCACAGTCTCAGTCAAGTAGCAGATGGGCTAGAAGAGTTGGCTTACTTTCCCTTGAGCTACGATGAACATTATTTACACACAGGGCAAGAGTTATTCCGTATAGCTGCCAGATTGCACTACGAGGTGCAAGAAGTTATGAGTAGAGTTGAATACTGAGTAGTACTGTTAACCTTAAGCTGTAGTTACTTGTATTCATTAATTGGTATAACAACTAGTAAAGAAATTAGTTTATGCTGGAAACAGTGAAAGTTTAAGAAATTTTAAGCTCTGTTTCCAGAATACTCATGCAATGCATTGTTAATCGCCGCGCTCAGTTTTCGGCAAGTCATCGCTATTGGTTACCAGAACTGAGTGAAGCCGAGAATATTGAGAAATTTGGTGCTTGCTCTAAATTTCCCGGACATGGACACAACTATGTTTTATTTATCTCTCTAGCCGGAGAACTGGATGAATATGGCATGGTTTTGAACTTGTCTGATGTGAAACACGTAATTAAGCAAGAAATCACCAGCCAACTAGATTTTTCTTATCTCAATGATGTGTGGGCAGAATTTCAACAAACTCTACCCACTACCGAGAATATTGCACGGGTGATTTGGCAACGTTTAGCACCCCACTTGCCTCTAGTCCGTGTGCAATTATTTGAACATCCTGAACTTTGGGCAGATTATATAGGAAACGGAATGGAAGCCTACCTCAACATCAGCACTCACTTTAGCGCCGCCCATCGGTTAGCTCATCCTGATCTCAGTAACGAAGAGAATTCTCAAATTTACGGTAAATGCGCCCGTCCTCATGGTCATGGACACAACTACCATTTAGAAATTACTGTGAAAGGGGAAATTGATTCACGCACTGGGATGATTGTCGATTTAGGTGCTTTGAATCAGGTGATAGAAGACTGTGTAGTAGAGCCATTCGATCACACATTTTTGAACAAAGACATTCCTTACTTTGCCAAAGTTGTACCCACTGCTGAGAATATAGCACTTTACATTAGTAATTTACTGCGATCGCCTGTCCAGGAATTGGGAGCTACGCTTTACAAAATCAAACTGATCGAAAGTCCCAATAACTCTTGTGAAATCTACTGTACAGAACCAACAGCAAATGCTGTCAGTGCTGTACAACATGAACCAGTTTTAGCACGCGTATAGTCGATTGTATTGAATAGCCTAGGAAGACCTCACGCTGGTTCTACTACACAAAACTTATCCCTTTCCTGACCAAGGAGAGGGATAGTTATAATAAGACTTCATCTGGCTTTCTATCTTTTGTATTTGTTGCATTATTTTTTTAATTGTTATTAGATATTAAACAATTAAATTTTGTATTTAAAATCACAAATTAATTTAATAATATTTCAATCTAAAGTTAGAGATATTATTAAATACTAGTCATTAATTTATTATTTATACAGTTAATTACGTGAGTTCGATAAGTGGAAAAAACCCCTCTCCAAACATCTCCCCTGCCAGGAGAGAGGCTTCAAAACCTTAATTTCTCGTTGAGCTTTCAAGATATTTAAGCCCCTCTTTGCACCGGAGAGGTCATCGAACTCACGTTTAATTGAGTCTTTGAGTTGAAAAATTACCAAAGTGAGCAAAGTTATTTCTTCGGTGATTTGAATATAACAGAAAAACAAATTACTGTTGTTTCATGCTAAGAAAGCTTAATTCATTAAATTTTTTGAAATAAACTTTATGCAAAAACCAAATAAGGAAAAAAACTATTTCCTTCAGTATCTTTCCCTTGCACCTGTTCTTGCAGTTGCTTCAGTAATAATTGCCTTCTCTACCTGGGTTATTTTCAATTACTTTTTCCCTGATCTTCTCTTTCACCCTATGCCATAAAAAGTGGTTGGTTAAAAGTTGTCTGTCGTAGAGATGTAGCAGTGCTACGTATCTACTTATTCGGAGAGGTCTCTTGACTACCTATTTTTCCAGGAAGCCCCAGGAATTAAACTTGTGGTTAATATCGCACTTACTCAGATACGATTGTGCGATCGCTTTATAGGTTGCCTTTTTAAATTATTAGCGAGTGGGTGACCTGAGATTCGAACTCAGAACCAGCGGATTAAGAGTCCGATGCTCTACCGTTGAGCTAGTCACCCATAACAGAAGTTAATAATAGCAAACTTCTGATGGATTTGCCAGTGTGGAACTAGAAAATGAGTTAGGGTGCGATCGCTTGAGGAAATTGGATGATAAAGCTGGTTTGACCTGCTGCACTTTCTACTTGAATTGAACCGCCTAAATGGCTGACCATTTTTTGCACTAATGCCAGTTCCAATCCTGTGCCACTATATTTCCAGGGGTCATTTTTGGAAATGTGATAAAACGGCTCAAAAATCCGTAACTGGTCACTGGTGGGAATTTCTAAGCCAGAATTGCTGACCCTCAGTTGCAGTGCATCTACTGTCAGATTGACAGATACTGTGATAGATTCGCCCGCCGGGGTGTATTTGCAAGCATGGTTTAACAGTTCGGTAACTATCCGCTCCAAATCGGTGATATCTGTCTCTAAAATTGGCAATGCAGTTTCAATGGTGAGATTTAATTCTTGTCGCTGACAACAGGCTAGTTCGCGAAAAGACTCGACGATGGGGGGAAGCCAAGTTTGTAGGTCAATGGCGATTAAAGTCGGGGGGTCGGGTTGGGTTTCTAGATAAACCAGTTTCAGCAAATCATTAATTAATTTACTTTCTCTGCCACACTCGTTATGGAGAATCTGCAATAGTTGCGGCACTATTTCGATGTCTAAAACTCCTTCAGGTGTTAGTACGCTTTCGAGAGTTTGAGCGGCAAGACTAATATTAGTTATGGGTGTCCGCAGTTCTTGAGACAAAGTGCGGAGAAATTCGTTTTTGACGCGTTCTCGTTGTGCTAATTCTTGAGCTTGTGCTTGGGTTCTTTGCTCAAGCTGTTTTTGACGAATGGCGATCGCACATTCATTAGCTATCTGCTGTACTAAACCAATTTCCAATTGATCAAACATTTCTTGTGTTGGTCTGATCAGCCAAAGATTTCCCAGCATTCCTTGATCATCGAAAATTGGACAAGCTAGCTGTGTGACTACCAGTAACTGGGGATGCCATCCAGGAACAATTTCTACAGATTGCAGATGTTGTTTTTGTAACAATGGCTGATAAATTTCGGTAAAATCTGCAATCTCTTTAGTAAATCCCTTGCACGGGGGTAAAGTCGTTGTGTACTCGTAAGCTACACTTACCTGACTGCAACAACTGCTATAGAGTTCGATGTAGCAACACTCAAGTTCTAATAACTTTGCTAATTCCTGAGTAGTTGTTTGCAATACCTGAGTTTTATCCCGATTGTCGCGAATTTTTTCGGTAATACGTCGCACTAGTGTTTGAAAGCTCTGTACCTGCTTGAATTGGGCTTGATGCTGCTGCTTCTGGAAGTCTAACTGTGCTTGGAGATACTGTACTTGCTGATGTAGTTCTGCCTGACGTACAGCGATGCTGATTTGAGTTGCCATTTGCTGGAGCAGGTCAATTTCTATTTGCTGCCATAAATAAGGTTCATGGCAATTTTGAGCAATTAACAGCCCCCATAAATTCTCCTGTAACAAAATCGGTACTACCAGATTTGCTCTCACTTGCAGAGAAGACAGAAAGTCTATTTCGTCAGGATGTAGCCCTGCTGTATAAATATCTTCTACAATTTGAAGACAACTGTATCCGTGGCGTTGTTTATATTTAGCGCTGAAGCTACAATCGCGAAAGTTTTTGCCCAAAAGCGCACTACCAGGCGTCACAGTTGATTCGGCGATGACTGTGCCACTACCATCAGGCTGGATATGGTAAATCAGTAGGCGATCGCAATTCACACACTGGCGGATTTCTGCGACTGTCTGCTGGAGAATTATCTCTAACTCAACTGATGCGTGAATTCGCCTGGCGATCGCTGCTAACAATTGCTCCCGTTCCGCTTGCATCCCTCTAACTTGGGCTACCTGCTTAGCGGGAGTAATATTAGTGCTAGTGCCAACTAATCTATAAATTCTGGAGTTGGCATCTCGCAATGGTGTTAAAGTTGTACTCCACCAAGTATAAACACCTTGAAATTGCAAGCATTGTTCATAGGAAATGGTTTTGCCAAAGCGCACGCAATCAGTGTAATGCTGACGCACCCTAGCCGCATCAACTTGTGAAAGAATATCCTCTGGTTTTTTGCCCTGAAGATCCTCAGAGCGGATACCTAGCCATTGTTCATGAGTAGGATTAAGTGCCACATAGCAAAAATCGCCGTCCTCCAAAACATCTACCACAAATATAGATGCTTGAACGGAATTATAAATACTCAGTAAAAATTGTTCACTATTACTGTTTCCATCTAATTTTGTGCCGAAGAGAATATGAGGATGTGATTGTTTTTTCAACTCTACAGTTAAGTCAGTTGGATTTATATTCATGCGAGAGTCCTTATCTGCTATGGCTGACTCTTCTAGGCGTTTTTTTAAATAAATTTACCTAAATAAAATGCTTTTTATCGCCTAAATCAAAGCATTATATTAGTTATTAATGATTAATGTTTGCATTTTTCTATTTTTTTTAAGAATATCGAAAATATCATAGCAGTAAGCTTAATAAATACTACTCTTTTAATGCTATATTTTGGCAATTTAATGTAGTTTTATGATTATTTTTTATTAGTAATGTTCTAGAATTCTTACATATACTTACGTACAATCAAAAGATTAATTCATTAATTGTAATATTTCTTAACAAATTTGCTACATAACAATTGAGGAAATTTACACAAGAAATAGCAGCCCCACAAGGGATATCCAGGCTTTTAGACAGATTTAGGGTGGGTGACCCCCGCAGGGTGAAACCCCTGCGACACAGGAGTTGCCCTTGTTGTAATAAACGCAGTTAAATTTGTAGTTTTTGCTCAACCAATGGGACGATTACCCGGATTTACCGCATGAATGTACTCACTACCCGATTGCGGTCTTCCTCGTTTGTAGCAGGCTTCTTCTGGTTGACCCCAACCTAGTTGCAAAATCATTTCCAAAAAGTTAAGATTTTCCCATTTCCACAAACTTACCCATTCTGTTCTCTGAGCAATTCTTTCAACATCAGGTTGGAGTATTTGTTGGTGTTGTTTACTGTTATTAAAACTTAAGTACAAATCCATGTCCGCCGTGACTTCATACCAAAATTCCAATATGGAATTTTTGGCTGCTTTAATGATGGACAAATCTTGACTAAGTGCGATTAATTCGGTATTTACTTCTGGGTAGTGTAAGCTTTTACCTTTAACTGTCACATCCCGCCAGACAATACCTGAAACTTGATTTTCTCTTTGATAGTCGTGAATCGCTGCTTTAAAATCTTGATAAGCAGTGAACTTTTGCAGCCCATCAGTTTTGATAAACTGGTCAATTAAAGGATTGCCAGACACTGTTACTTCTAACTTCAGGCGTTTCCCCTTGAGGCAAGCTTGGCGTTCATCTGCCAAAATTTGGATTAGCTCCTCGGTAGTATAAACCTTTGACATCAGAACACACTCTATTAGTCATTAGTAATTTAGTCATTAGTCATTAGTTATTCGCTGTAGACTATGGACTAGGGTTTAATTCCTAACTTGTTATCAAATGGTAGATGTTTCAGGCAGTTATCACAAAGTGCTGTAAAGCCCTGCGGGTATGGCTGCGCTTATAGCCCGTGCTGAATGCTGAGTAGTGGCTTCATTGCTCTCTTGGATCAACAATGTCCTCACTTAACGGCTATATTTAAATATTATCCCTTGTCATCAAGGGGAAGGCCGTATCAGATAAAACTAAAAATTAGGGCAGACCAATTTGGCCTCCCCTAAAAGTTATTCAGCTAATTCACTACTAAACTCATTGAATGAACGCCGTTTTAATTGCACCGATTTGGTACGGGGCAATAAATCAAACACTTCTCGGAATTTATCGTCTATTTCCTCATAAGGTACTTGACCTTGCTGATTCAAAACTACCTGACCCGATTTATCAAACACGACAACTTGAGGAACAGCCCCAGAGTAGTAGTATCCTGGTTCCGTGGGGTCGTAGGTTTGTTTAACAGGGATGGTGTCCACATCTATAGGGATAATCTCTGCTGCCCGACCATAAAATTCCTGTACCTGGGAGATAGATATGGCGTATTTCTTACAATCACTGCTGTCATCCACATAAAACGCCAAAAATACAGGTTTATGTTCTGCTAAAGACTGTGCCAAACTCTGTCTAGGGGGAACCAGTGAACCATTGCCAGCATAAACCACGAAAATGTTGCCATCATAGAGATCATCATTAATACCAGCAAATGCAGGTTTTACACTGATCATTAATAGACAAGCAAGCAACAACAGGCATTTAGACAGCAATCTTCGCCAGTCAGCGATTTTTTTATGTAAAAAAAGAAACTTTATCCTAGTCATCAAAAAGAACCTTGCAAGCTACTATTCGTCGTCAGTTTGTGCTGAATTCGGCCAACTGGGCTGGATATATAATTACAACCACGCACTATTTTTTAAGATAACGCGTACTGGGATATCTTTATGTTGAAAGTGGGAGTGGGAGAGCAGGGAAGATGAAACTAAGTATTAACTCACCAATACCCTTATGCTTTATCCCCAATATAGACTGGCTTTTTGGGCAAGGATTCGCTAAACTCAGGCTGATTAAATTTACAAATTAAAGACTATTGATTATTTATATCCTGCACCTGCCGCATATTTCGCCAAGAAATTTACTTCTTGGCTAATAGCTAAAGTCCATTAAATTGGACTGAAATCCCTGCTACAGCAAGACTGTTGCTATTAGCTCGATGTTTCTAACATCAGGCGGTCTATGATACTGGTGCAAGATATTCAGATTAGTAACTGCCAGAATTTTAGGGTACGGATGTGGGCAAGAAAATTCAACTCATAGATAGACTGCGACTCGGTTTCGCGGTCTCAGTGGCAAAAAGTGTGACTTTTATCGTGCGATCGCTGCGTCTAGGTGCTGCTAGTGTATTACCAGGCTCAATTGCTCGTCGTATTGAACCTCGACTTTTACAATTATTGAGTCAGCAAGTAAAAAATGGCGTAATTCTCATTGCTGGTACTAATGGCAAAACTACCACATCGCTGCTGCTGAAAACGATATTAGAACGCCAAGGTTACCGCATCGCCCATAACTCGACAGGTGCAAATCTGGAAAATGGTTTGATGACAGCGTTAATAGAAAGTAGTAGTTTGGTGGGTACGCTGAACGTTGATTACGCGATTTTAGAAGTCGATGAGAATATTGTCCCGAAGGTTTTAACACCGCTCCAGCCGCGAATCATTTTGTGTTTAAATTTATTCCGCGACCAACTTGATAGATACGGCGAAGTAGACACTATTAGTAAGCGTTGGACAAAGGTTATTTCTACCCTTCCACCAGAAACGGTGGTAATTTCCAATGCTGACGACCCAACTTTATCTTATCTCGGTCAGCAGTTACCCCAAAAAGTCTTATTCTTTGGCTTGAATGAACCAGAAAATTATTTGGAAGCTATTCCCCACGCTGTCGATTCTATTTATTGTCCTAGTTGTGGGCATTCCCTAGATTACAAAGGTGTGTACTTGTCTCATTTGGGAGATTTTACTTGTCCCAAGTGTGGCTTCAGTAAAAGTCAACCAACTCTAGAGAGTAGTGAATGGTCACAAATTCTAGTGGGTTTATACAACAAATATAATACCTTAGCGGCTGCAACTGCGGCGAAAGATTTGGGAGTTGATGAGGCGATAATTCGAGATACTATTAATAACTTCCAAGCTGCTTTTGGTCGTGCTGAAGATTTGGTAATTAATGGTAAACGGGTGCGAATTTTGTTATCCAAAAATCCTGTAGGAACGAATGAAACAATTCGCGTAGTCACTCAAAGCACTGATACAACAACACTGCTGGTATTGAACGATCGCACACCCGATGGTACTGATGTATCCTGGATTTGGGATGTTGATACAGAGAAATTAGTCGAACGGGGAGGAACTTTAGTCGTAAGTGGCGATCGCATCTATGATATGGCGCTACGTCTACGCTACAGTGAAAAATCGGCTGAGAGTAACTTAAATTTGATTGTAGAAGCAGATTTACGGCAGGCGATCGCTACTGCATTAAAGCATACTCCAGACAATGAAACTTTACACATTCTACCTACTTATTCAGCCATGCTAGAGGTGCGAGAAGTTCTCACTGGCAGGAAAATTCTTTAACCAGCCTTTTTCCCCTTAGTGCCTTTGTGGTGCAAAAGTCATTTTTTAACCACTAAGACACCAATAAAATACATTACACCTGGAAAGGGCTAATATCTAGGACTTATGCTGGTTCTTGTCTTTTAAATGTCAGCTTAATAGCTCCTTTAGCGCCAGTTTTGACACCGCTACCAATTAATTTAACTTCTCCCTCACCACTAATTTCTACTGACAACTCAATTGCATCTAACTGCATCCCGGAGTTAACTTTAGCTTGCTGTTCTGCACGACTAAACAAGCGTCCTATCACTTGCAAAAAGCTAGTCATGTTTTGCTCTAATTTCTCAGCACTAACTGGAACAGCATCTCCAACTCCTTTGCTAATCTCTCTTGTAGGTTCTTCGCCCCAGCTTCTTGTGGTGGTAGCCCCGCTTTTCACACCATCAGGAATGGATAATTGAGGTGTGTCATCGGTAACAATCCAAATGGTATCTGAAGGTGTGTCTAACATGATAATTTGAGTATTATTTGAGCATTTTCGCATACAGTATGATTTATTTGCCTGAAAATAGCTGTCATACATTGACGAGCAGAAAAAATAGTTCACAATAAGTTTATGCAAGAGCCAACGGTAGCGCAGGCGAAAGAGGTTTTTAGGGTCTGCTACCAATTGACTAATATGTACTGCTCAATTCACTTGGTGAGAATAGATGAAACGACCAACCGTATTTACATACTGGCTGGAGATGAAACTCAATTGGAAATCTTACCAAACGGTAGCGTGAGGTACTTATGACCAAACCAAATTTTCAAGCAATGACTAAGCAAGAATTAAGAGCCTATGTACTGTCACACAGAGATGACCAGGAGGCTTTTTATGCTTTAACTAGTAAGCTCAGAGAGGAACCAGGAATTGAGATTACCTCAATGGAACAGCTGCATCGGTTAATTGAAGGCAAGCGTGATCAAGCAGATGTCAGAGATGCTGATATAGCATTAAAGGAAGCAGCACAAGTCAACACCCTATTTCTGGAAGATCTTAAAAGAGAATTAGGACAGTGAGCTATCAATTACAAGTTGTCTCTACAGCTGCACAGCAAATTGAACAATTAAATTCTCAAGTGCAGCAACAAATCATTATGAAATTAGAAGAATTAACATTGAACCCGCTTCCAGCAGGAGCCAGAAATCTAGAAGTAGGGAAAAATTTGTATGTGGTTACTCAGGGTAACTATCGTATTGTTTATCAAATTCAGCAAGAGGTTTCCCTAATAACAGTGACCAAAGTTGCTCACATAAAAGATTATTAAATTTGTAATTAAACTTGCTGAAATAATACCAGATATATTAAGGAAAATTAATGCTAAGACCACGCAAGTCCTTTGCTCAACATTGGCTCAAAAGTGAAAAGGCTCTGGACGCAATTATTAAAGCAGCAGCATGTCAGCAAAGCGATCGCATTTTGGAAATAGGGCCGGGTACCGGAATTCTGACTCGTCGGTTACTTCCCTTAGTGCAATCTCTAGTAGCAGTAGAAATCGACCTGGATTTGTGCAAATTGTTAGCCAAGCAGCTAGGTAAAACTGAAAATTTTTTATTGTTACAAGGAGATTTTCTCACCTTAGATTTACCCTCGCATTTAGCAGCATTTCCCAAGTTTGAAAAGCCAAATAAAGTAGTAGCTAATATCCCTTACAACATCACAGGACCAATCATTGAAAAATTACTAGGCACTATTGCTAATCCCAACCCAGAACCATTTGAATCGATAGTATTGCTAGTGCAAAAAGAAGTAGCAGAAAGATTGTATGCTAAAGCTGGTTCTAAAACTTTTGGAGCCTTGAGTGTGCGGGTGCAATATTTAGCTGATTGTGAATTAATTTGTCCAGTTCCCGCAGGCGCATTTTACCCGCCGCCAAAAGTAGACTCAGCCGTCGTGCGGTTACATCCTCGACAGATAGACACACCAGCATTAGACCCCCGCAGGTTAGAGAATTTAGTAAAACTGGGATTTGCCGCTAAGCGTAAAATGTTACGAAATAATTTACAATCAGTCGTCGATCGCGATCGCCTGACCCACTTACTGGAACAATTAGAAATAAATCCCCAAGCTAGAGCTGAAGACCTCAGCACTCAAAAATGGGTAACTTTAACTAATTTACTCACAAATGAGTAATTACCACTCAGCACTTAGCACTCAAAATGCGTTCCTATACTTTAAATGCTCCTGCCAAAATTAACTTGTACCTGGAAATCATTAGCGAGCGCTCTGATGGTTATCATGAGTTAGCTATGATCCTCCAAAGTATCGCACTCGCTGACCAAATTAATATACATTCCCTCAGCACTGAGACTATTCGCGTCCACTGCAATCACCCACAAGTACCGACAGACAAGAGTAATCTGGCATACCAAGCAGCAGAACTCATGGCAAGGCAATTTCCGGAAGCCTTTGTTAAATATGGAGGTATAGAAATTACCATTAACAAGCATATTCCCGTAGCGGCTGGCTTGGCGGGAGGTTCAACAAATGCCGCAGCCGTGTTGGTAGGCATAGATTTATTGTGGAACCTGGGGCTAACTCAATTAGAATTAGAAGAACTGGGTGCTACTCTGGGTTCAGATGTGCCGTTTTGTATTGCAGGTGGAACAGTTATTGCTACAGGTAGAGGTGAGCAGCTTTCTCCCTTACCGGGTTTGGATCATATATATATAGTATTAGCGAAATATCGCAGCCTGGAAGTTTCCACCGCTTGGGCATACAAAACCTATCGCCAGCAGTTTGGCAGTTCGTATCTCAGAGATACCGAAAATTTAGCAGCGCGTGCAGCCGCAGTTCATTCAGGAGAAATAGTCAAAGCTATCCTGGAAAAAGACGCAGGACAAATTGCGGAGAAATTGCATAATGATTTAGAGCGTGTAGTCTTGCCCAATTATCCCCAAGTTTTACAACTGCGAGAACTATTTGCTACTGTAGAAGGCGTTTTAGGAACCATGATGTCTGGTTCTGGCCCGACAGTGTTTGCTCTTGTTGCATCTGAACAACAAGCACAAACAGTTAAGCAACAAGTGAGGGAAGCAATTCCTGATGAAGATTTAGAATTGTTTGTGACTCGGACAATTACACACGGCATTCAGTTAGTGTAGTGAGTGGAGATGAGGGGAATTTTACCCAATGCCCAATGCCCAATGCCCAATGACTAATAATGAGCGACCCAAATTTAACACAACAATCAGAAACTACTGCACAGGTTCCACCCACTGCCTTACGCTGTATGGTGGGAGGGATATTTTCTGGAGGACTAGGATTTGCAATGTATTCGCTGATGATTGCGATCGCCACAACTTTTGCTACTAAACCCATTCATTCAGATAACCCCATGGTAGTGAATATTGGCTCTGCCGTTCGGACTTTGGTTGTAGGCGTGGTTGCCTTGGGAACTGGGATATTTGGTATTGTGGCAATCGGTTTGTTGGCTTTGGCAATCCAATTATTAGTGCAGCAGTGGACAAAGCCTAAAAATAGTTAACTTTGACCTAAAGGTGCATAGTCTTCATACTGAGAGCAAGTATCAATTACTTGCAGATTTGTATTTTTACTACTGGTAACCTGAGAGAATTGATTTTGGTTTCTCCAAATTTTGGGAGGTAGTCCATGATGTTGACGAAATTGGCGGGAGAAATGACAAGCATTTTGATAGCCTAATGCAGTAGCAATCTGCTCAATTGTTTGGTCAGTATCTCTTAATAAGGGACGAGCTGCTGCCATCCGGCGCTTGACAATCCAGCCATTGACTGTTTCACCTGTTTTTTTTGCGACTCTACTGGTTAAGTAAGCTGGTGAATAACCAACAGCTTCAGCTACGTTAGATAATGTAATCCCTCGATGATAATTGGCTTCGATGTAGTCAAAAACTTCTTTAAGTTGGGGAATGGCTGGAAAGATTGACTCAGAGGTGACAGATACAGTTTTATTTGCTGGGATTGATTCTGGGATTTGGTGAGATTTAGTAGCATACCAGTAACGCAGCAGAGATTGCTTTTCCAATCGAATGGCGATCGCTCTGAGTAATTCTTCTACAGTGGAAGGTTTGGTAATATAGTCGTCTGCACCCAACTCCATACCTTTACGCACATGTGCCTTATTATCGCTGCCAGTGAGAAAAATGAAAGGAATAATTGCGGTGAGAGGATCTTGGCGCATTGTATTTAAAACGCTATAACCATCCATATCTGGCATAAAAATGTCGCAAACCACTAAGTCGGGTAAATGCATTTGTGCTTTTTGAATACCAACAAGACCATTTTCAGCACCTATGGTGTCAAAACCTTCAGCCTCTAGACCATCTAAGAAGAGATTGCGGGTAACAGCATCATCTTCTATTACTAGAATTGTTTTTGACGATTCTTGTATCATTTTTTTATAACTAGGGTTTTTGGCAGGGAACAATTACCAAATACTGTGCTGAATTCAAAGCAACTCAACACTCAGGATTTTAATCTCACTAACGGCAACATGATAGTAAATGTTGTACCTACATCAACTTCACTTTCTACAGCAATGTGACCTCCGTGCAAGTCCACAAGGGTTTTGACAATGGATAATCCTAGTCCAGTACCGGGCAGATTATCAATATTGCTACCACGATAAAATGGCTCAAATAGTCTTTGTATATCTGCAACAGGAATGCCAATACCCCTATCGGTGACTTGGAAGACTACTTTGCCACATTCAAAGAAGAGTTTTAAATCAATCGCGCTGCCTGTTGGGGAATATTTAATGGCATTATCGAGTAAATTTCTGAGAATCTGCTCTACCAGTTTTTGATCCATGCAAGCGGTTAAGTCGCCGCCTTGACTCATAAAATTTATGGGGTTCTGGCTAGCAGTTAGCTGCATTTGCGTAATTAACTCTTGGCATAACTCAACCAAATTGAGTGGTTTGGCCTCAAAGTTAAGTTTTGCTGCTTCTGCCTTCGAGAAGAATAGAATATCATCCAACATCTTGCTGATCTGTTGAACGGCTGTTTGAGTGTGATCAAGTAATGGTCGTGTTTTTTCCTCCGTCCATTCGTTGATATGTCTCTTGAGTAAGCTATTAGAGAAGGAAACAACATTCAATGGGGTGCGAAATTGATGGCAAACCATAGACATGAACTGCGCTCTAATTTCGCTGAGTTGTTTTGCTTGTTCTAAAGCTTGGCTTAACTTTGATTCTGCTTGTTTGTAATCAGTGATATCAATACCAGCAATCATTTCGACTGGTGTTTCCTCACTATCAAGTGTCGCTACGGCACAAGCTAACCAACGCTCTGTACCGTCTTTTTCCAGAATCTTCATTTCCTGGTATTCTAAGTCTTTATTATGTACCTGTCTGTACTTTTTATTCTTGATTAATTGGTGCGGATCAAAGCCAGTTAGCAGTTCCTCTTTTGTGTAGCCACTCAGTGCCTCTGCTGCCGGATTGATGTAGGATAAATTCAAGCCTTGAATCACAAAAATGCTAGCATTCGTGGTTTCTGCCAAATTCCGCAATCTAGCTTCCTTCAGCCTGAGTGCTTCCTCAGTTCGTTTGGATTCGGTAATATCCCAAATACTCCATACTCTACCGCTAATTTTTTCCCCTAGCCACTGTGGCTGAGAGTATTGCGCGAAAACTCTCCCATCCTTTAACTCCAAGATATCGTAGCTATCCAAATCAAATTGACTGGATGCTTCCCATATTACCTTGTGCAAGGCTTCCGGGTCTTTGAGCTGGTTCTGGAAAAAAGCTTGGCATTGAGAAGAGTTCCTAGATATCATCAAGGATTTAGGGATTTGCCACATATCCACAAATTTCTGATTAAAGCTGATAATATCTCCTTCAAGATTCACTGCAACAATGCCGTGAGCAGTAGATTCGAGGGTAGAACGAAGTAGAGCCAGGGATTTTTTTAGCTGTTCCTCCTTTTTCTTTAGTTCAGCAACTTCCTGTTGTAAATGCTTTTTAGAATTTTTTAATTCGTCAATCCACTTATACATGCTCAACTCTACTACTACTTCATCACTTTTCTCACACCCAACGGTACAGTCAACCTCCTTACTTTAATCATCTATGTAGGTAATGGAAATTTCCAGCATAAATAGGCAATTTTTTGATCTTTCAGAATCACACCAAGTAATTTTTCATGAGAATATTCCATCATGTGGCACATTGCCTCTTTGATATAGTGAACCTGGGTGATCGCTACTAAATAAAAGACATCATTTATCGGCTGATTACTCAAGAAATCAGTAAATTTAAACTCTGTTTTTGGCTGTAATGCCAATTGAGAGAGGGATTGAATTAACGTATAATCGTTATAATTCATATCCTTACTTGCTCCTTCCTATAAGTTGGCAATCGAGCCAGTAATGAGCAGATAATCACTAACTTTCTCAAAGTCTTGATTACTCAACGCTCTGGCAATAACAAATTAAAATTAGCAATAATTTAAAATCAGTATGTTATTAACTTGATTTTACCAATTAAAGAGTAAACACTTTAAACTTATTTACATAAATAAATAATATGTTTTTTCTGTAAAATTAAGCAGTTTTCATAAACAAATAAAAATTATATTAATAACTCACACAATGAGTTATTAAACAGCATAAATTAGGATATTTATCAAAAATAACTATTTTTAAACTTTAAATAAATATAGTTTAATTGTCAGTGTAATTAAATAATTTTAAACTATCTATATATAACTTTAATTCAAAATATTACTATTCTCTTCTCTAAAATAGAACTTAGATGCTTTTGCGATAAAAGTTTGAGGTTTAATAGTCAATTTATTATTTCTAAATTTAATTTTTGATAATTTACTCTTTCAGGATCTAACTATAGAATAAGATGCTGAGTCATCTGTCGTAAGATATACCTTTTTTTACACACACGTCCGTGTTGCTAGAACATCTCTCAAAAGAAATAGAAAATGTTAAAAATAAATGTGTCTATAAATACAAAAATCTTAACTTCAGTAGTATTTGGTAACAAAATAATGATTTCCATACATGACCAGTATGCTACAGACTGAATGGAGACAGTTTTTGTCAGCCAGATATTGCCTAGTTTTCAAATCAGTAATCTAGTTATTTATAAAAATATAAGTATTAAATTTTACCTCAAAAAGATTGAGCTATTTAAGCATCACAATTATCAACTATCGAAAGGTGTAAATTCCTCTGCTTTGCTGGTGAAGTATTGCAAGGATTATACCAGTTAAAATATTTGGCATTTACAAAACGTCCATGATTACCCTATTTTTGTGATTTGCAGCACATCTTTAATTATTTGGTCTTTCCTCTAATCCTCTTTAAAATAAATTAACCTGCTTCAGATATAATTCTGTTTTCAATGGCAATATGGGATACATCGTCAAGCTCAAATCTCTGGCATGTTATCGGAAAATAAAGGAGCTATGCATAAAAATACCAAAATAAAAAAATATTTTTTACTATGCCCTTTTTATTTGACCAAATTTAATTTGGTATAATTTGTTGTGCCTGGAGGTTATCTGAAGAGCAGGCATTACAGTGAAAGAGAATCAATAAATTGTAAGAGCGAAAAAACAGATAAGTCTATCAAAAAATCGATCATATATCTGTTGCTAAAAATTGAGTAGGCTTAAAAAAGAAGCTGCTTCTGCAACACGGTTTATCTGTAGGGGCTGATTTAACTAGATATTTATTAGGCAGATAAAAATGCTGGCTGGTTAAACTCACCCCTATTTTCAAAACCAGTTTGTCATCATTTTTCATGCTTTCTCCATGACGTACTAGCCGATATTGACTGAATCAGTGTTATGTACTGATTAACTGATGCTATGTTGTCAAATTTTTGTTGTTGAGATCGGAACGTCAAGAGATGGCGTAACATTTCTGCCACTACTCCAAAAGCAAATTCCCATGATTTGAGATTTTAGATCAAAAACATCAAACCCGAATTGAATCAGTCCCACATCTACAACTTAAGACTTTCAATAAAAAAGAGGGAAAGCGATGCATCAAACCAATGCTAGTTGTAATACACAAACCGTTAAAAAAATTAACACAGAACAAATTGAACAGATTATCAAAGCAATTATTGCCGGCAAGTATTCCTGGGCATGTGTGTTAATTCTCCGGTTCTCTGGTTATAACCCGATAGATTACATCCCCTACCGCACCTATATTCGACTGCTCAAAAATAACTGCTTAGTGGAAAACTCAAAGTCTAGAGACACTGATAGTAAAGAAGTGTTTGACATGAACTCAAACTGGATTCGACTCTGAAAACATGAGGAACGAGATTTGATATTTGATACTTTCTGAGTCACCCCATCTCCAGATACAGAGCAGCTAATGATTTACCCACTTACTACTGTTAATACCCGTTTGCAACCCGTTCTCAGAGAGATTGTCTGGCATAAAAAGCAAGAAGTAGCACAGATGCACCAACAGATGTCTTTGGCTTCTTTGCAACGCCAGTTGAGTGCTGCACCGACTGTGCGAGATTTTTTGACAGCCTTGCAACAAAGTCCTTACCAACCTGGACTAATTGCAGAAGTACAGAAGGCATCACCAATCCATGGTGTGATTCGAGCAGATTTTGACCCCATAGCGATCGCCAAAGCATATGAGCGAGGTGGTGCAGCTTGTTTATCTGTCTTCACAGAAACAGCATTTTTTCACGGCAGTTTTGAGATTCTGCGTGCCATCCGCCAGCGAGTAGCATTGCCCTTGTTGTGTAAAGAATTTATTATTGATCCGTGCCAAATCTATTTAGCACGAGCAGCAGGAGCAGATGCTGTACTACTAATTGCCGCCATTCTCACAGATCGAGAACTTCAGGACTTTCTGCGAGTAATTCATTATTTAGGGATGAATGCTTTAGTGGAAGTCCATAACTTAAATGAACTAGACCGGGTACTCAAGCTTGATGATATCCGCTTAGTCGGAATTAACAACCTGAGTCTGGAAGATTTTACCATCGATCTCACCACTACCCAAAGACTAATGGCAGCTAGGCGATCGCAGTTGCAAAACTTAGGTGTGGTCGTTGTTAGTGAGTCTGGATTGTATACACATGCTGATTTATCTCTGGTGGCTGAGGCGGGTACACATGCAGTTTTAGTGGGAGAATCGTTAATTAAACAAGAGGATATAGAACTGGCTGTGCGTTGTCTGATTAAACGTGAGTAGACAAATTGAAACTGACTCGGAAAAAGTCCTGCTGGTGTCCACCTACAGGACTTTTCTAGCGTAAATCCTGATTGAGATGACGTTAATTTACTTGAGAAGCTGAAAACGGCGCAAAATAGCAAAGTTTTCACAGCTAAGCAATACCTTTGCAACAAAACCGTCACAAATAATATCTACATTATTAGTAATACATCTAAAATATTTTTTCAAACAGCAATGAACAAGCAAGTACACGACGGAGAACACCCATTAACAGCTAACGCCAAATCCCAAAATCAAGCACCCTGGAAAAAGGCAGCTGCCTCTCTATCACTTGTGCTGCTGGGATCAGGTATGACATTAGCAGGAGGCTATTTAGCTGGTAACCCTCAGCAAGTGTCTGAGAGAGCATCTAACTTAGCAGTCAGTCGAGTCAATGCTGCTTCTCCATTACCAAACGCCACAGGTTCTAACTTTGTTACCCAGGTGGTGCAAAAGGTCGGGCCAGCCGTGGTGCGAATTGAATCTTCCCGGACTGTAGCCAGTCGGGTACCACCTGAATTATATAACGACCCGTTTTTTCGCCGTTTCTTTGGCTCTCTACCAGAACAACAAAACCGGGTACAACGAGGCACTGGTTCCGGTTTTATCCTGAGTCAAGATGGTAGTATTCTCACTAATGCCCACGTGGTTGCTGGGGCAGATACAGTGAGAGTCATACTGAACGATGGGCGGAGCTTCCAAGGTAAGGTAATGGGGAGCGACGAATTAACAGATGTGGCAGTCATCAAGATTCAGGCCAACAATCTACCAACGGTAACAGTAGGTAACTCAGACCAACTGCAACCGGGAGAATGGGCGATCGCGATCGGTAACCCCCTAGGATTAGATAATACAGTCACCACTGGCATCATCAGTGCCACTGGACGCAGCAGTAATCTCATTGGCGCTCCTGATAAGCGAGTGGAATTTATTCAAACCGACGCGGCGATTAATCCTGGTAACTCTGGTGGCCCCTTGTTAAACGAACGTGGCGAAGTTATTGGGATGAATACAGCCATTATCCAAAGGGCCCAAGGATTAGGCTTTGCTATTCCCATCAACACAGCGCAACGGATTTCCACTCAACTAATTGCTACAGGTAAAGTGCAGCATCCCTATCTGGGCATTCAGATGATAGGATTAACGCCTCAAATCAAGCAAAGCCTCAACTCAGATCCGAATAGCGGTGTCACTGTCAATGAAGATAAAGGTGTCTTAGTTGTGCGAGTGATGCCCAATTCACCAGCAGCTAGAGCAGGTCTCCGTGCTGGTGATGTGATTCAAAAGCTGAACGGTCAATCAGTCACCGATGCCAGCAGTGTACAAAAGGCAGTAGAAAATACCCAAGTTGGGGGAGATTTGCGCCTAGAGTTACGTCGCAATGGACAAAATGTGAATTTAGCTGTGCGAACTGGTGCTTTCCCTACTCAGCAAGTGCAGTAACAGTGAATGCAGTGTAAATGAAGAGTGCTGAGTTAAAAGTGCTGAGTGCTGAGTTAAAAAACCGCCCACACTTCGGCAAGGCTCAGTGACCACAAGGGACGGGGCTTGTACCGAGTGCGAAAGTCCTTCCTTCTTCTTCTTTTGACTCAGCACTCAGCACTGAGTAAGATGAATGGATACTTTACAAACATTCTCTAAGATTTAGGTGGAATGAGGCTGGCGCTTTTGGTTGCACTATCCCAGACTATCCAGCCGCAAGAATTGTCTACATCCTCTGGATGATTGGTAACTTTAAAATAAAGCTTATCTTTGCCTTTAGGTTCAATGGCAAAGTCGGCATTTTGGGCATAAACTACTTTAAAACCCTTGTCTCGTAAGCAATACATTGCCCAAGCTTTTAAAGATTGCTTTTGTGGTTCGTGGGGAATTGGTGGTTTTGTGATTGTTTCTTCAATGACTTGAAATATCTGCATTGGTTTCTCAGCAGGGAGCAGGTTATGGTTTATAGGTTACAGACGGGTTTGGTGGTCAGTTTATTTTTTCAGCTACCTGGCAACTACCATACTTAAGTCGTGATGGGATCGCAACGAATTTCAATCATCAAGCCATCCGGATCATAGAAGTATACACCTTGACCAGTCGGACGGGTAACTGGACCATGAGTGATCGCTATTTGATTTTCTCTGAGTACTGCCACTGCTTGCTCAAATAATCGCGGATCTATATCAAAGGCGAGGTGATATGCTCTGGTGAATGTCCTTTCTGGATTGGGATCTGGTGGTGATAATTCCGGTTCCCAAAATAAATCCAGAATTATGCCATCGGGGGTAACGAAGTTAGCGACTTTTCCTGTGGCGACAAGTTCAGCTAGGGTTGTAGGGACTTCATCGCCTGTGAGTTCGTGCAAACCTAAAATAGTGCCGTAAAAGTACCGAGAAGCTTGCATATCTTGGACATTAAGGGCAATATGATGCACACGACGCAAATTTCCGGCCACAAGGGTGGTTTTGGGGGTAGTGCTAGATTGCATACTAGAAACTGCTCCTTTAACAGGCATAAACTAACTATCAACGGCGATATTCGTCGCCACAATCACCAATTAACTGATATAAATCTCGTGACTGGCGAGATATAGAATTGATGCGATCGCGATCTGCTGCATCTAGTGTAAAACTAAATACTTTGGTGTTATCTTGGATATGTTCAGATACACCAAGTCTTGCACCTACTATTACACCTCCCACGGCTGGCTGGTCTAAAATGTAACGCACTGCCACATTGGCAATACTGACTTGATGTTTATCAGCAATTTGTTTGAGTGTAGACAGCAACTCTTGAAATAATTGCCAACCACCCCAAGCATCTATCATATTCTTATATTTTCTTAAGCTAACTGTGCTTAAATCAGTACTTCGCGGTTCTGGTTTTCCCAAATACTTTTCTGATAATAAACCACCGCAAACTGAACCGTAAGTAAACAGTTTGATATCGTGCTGTTGACAGAACTGCACCATATTTACTTCGGGACGGCGATCAACTAAAGAAAATTGTACCTGGTTAGAAACAATTTTGATACCTGCTGCAATAATAATTTGCAAATGTTCTGTATCAAAGTTAGTCAAAGCTAAATGCTTAATTTTTCCCTCAGTTTGCAATTCTGCCATATATTTGAGGGCATCGAGGTAATTTTTATCTTGATATTCCCACCAGTGAAATTGCATTAAATCTAAGGATTCTACATTCATCCTTCTCAAGGAGATATTGATATTTTCCTCTACTAGTTTTTTTGTCATTTTGCCAGGACGAGGTACCCATTTTGTGAAGGCTTGGATATTATTTAAAGCCTCTTGACCACGCTGAGCAATTAATTGACGGCGAAACTCGCCAATAAAATCTTCTGCGGGTCCATAATGGTCGGCTAAATCCCAAGTGGTAAAACCTGCATCCACATATTGGAACATAGTTTCAATGGCAACTTTCGGGTTAATGCGTCCATGTCCCCCAGAAACTTGCCACATCCCATTTAATACCCGGCAGATATTTAAATCGGGAGTAAATTGCAGACGACTTTCTCTTGGTAGTAGCATATTTTTATTTTCTAATTAGCTAACGCCAACCCATCTCAGCTTGTTCGAGAACATAAGCAGCAACATCTTGAATTTGCTGTTCTGTGAGACGGTCTTTGTAGGCTGACATATTATTTTTACCATTGGTAACTATAGATGTAACTGCCTCTATTGAATCCATCCCATATTTTGTGAGTGCTTGCTTTTTGAGGTTCTTACCTCGCCTAATAATATTACTGCCGTTGATATGACAACCAGCACAATGAACGCTAAACACTTGTGCGCCATTATTTATATCTGCTGCGATCGCAGGCAAAGTAAAATTATTTATTAATACGAAGATAGTCACTAACAATGTTAGTATTTTTTTCACTTAATTTCTCCTGATGCTGAAATAAATCAATGCTACAAAGATTCAAAGTCAGCTGTAAATCCAGCTAAGTTTGCACAATCTTCCTGAAAAGCCTCAGCATCGCTGACATCTTCTATTTTATATGCCATGATTCGCGTTCCATTTGGCATTTTTTTAGAAGAAATACATTCGCCTTGATACTTATCTGACATCATTTTAAAGTTAGCACCGTGTTGTTTCCAAGCATCACCGGAACAAGTAATATTTACTCGCCACATAGTTAATCTCATTTACGACCAATCAATACCTATCATCTCACAAATAGGTAAATGGTTACACATCATCTGTTGTAGTATTGAGGAGGCAGAAGGCAGAAGGGAAACCGCATAAATAAATTTAGGGGATTCAATAGGGACGCAGTATTTCTTGCGCTGTGGTCTCAAAATACATATTTTTTCTTTTTTTCATCAATAAATTTAGGGGCTTTAAACCCTTTTAGCAGAGGACAAAAATTATATTTTCTGCCCTCTGCCATCTGCCTTTCTTCGGTAAACTTCAGCAATTTTCTATCTAAAGGAAGTGTCTGTTTCTCAAAGTCCACGTCATAATGTAGATGGAATATCTTGTCTAGAAATTTTTATCCAAATTAGCTAAATAGGAAAAGTCAACAATGGCTAGCAATATCAAAGAAAAAATTCAAACAGACCTGAGACAAGCTAAAGAAACCGGACAATTAAGAACTGAGCGAATTCGGGAAATTGTTAAAGCTGCGGTTTCTCAGCTAGGTGCGGAACTTAAAGAAGGTTCCAGTGAAATTCGTTCTCTGGTGAAAGATGCGGTTTCTGCTGTGATTGAAAACTTCCAAGATAAAGGTACAGAAATTAAAGAAGAAGTGACAGCTTCAATTGAAGGTGCGTTGGAAGGAGTTAATAGCAAAAGACACGAAGCTATCGTGAAAACTCAGGCAGAATTGAAAAAGTTACAAGCTCAACTAGATAGCGAAGAAGCACAAATCCAGCAAGAAGTTGATGGCATCTTAGCAGAGATTGAAGAAACAGGTAAAGATAAATCTGCTGAAACCAAAAATGCTATTGCCTCTGCTATCAATGCTATTAATAATAGTGAAGAAGTTTCCTTGTTAAAGAAACGTTACGCACAATTACAAGCACAATTAGCTATTGTGCGAGCTAACTTAGCTGCACGCTACGGTGGACGTACCGATGAAGTCAGAGATTATATAGACGAGGCCAAAAACTGGTATGATCAAGCCCGTCCTCAAGCAGAAGCTGTGGTTACACAAGTAGAACAGAAGCGATCGCAGTTAGAAGATAAACTTGGTGAAGCTGGTTCAACCATAGCTAAAAAAGAACGTCAGATTAAACAAACTTTGAGAGAGTTACTGCTAGCAGCAGCTGACATGTTCAAAGATAAGGAACCTGCTGAACAGCATGAAGAGCTTACTAAGAAATAAACTGCTTTTTAGAGTGCTGAGTATAAATCAGTAGAGTTTTAAATAATCAACACCATGCTAAAAGTAATAGGGTGAGACATTTCTCACCCTATTATGCTTTTTTTAGAAATGTTAATTCCCACTAACAACTTTAGTAAATACGTCTTTCTGTATTCATCCTTTCCTCGTGTTTAGCAATCACCCAAATTGCATGAATACTTCCGGGAAGCCAACCTAAAAGTGTCAGTAAAATGTTAATTAATAAAGTTGGACCGACACCAACTGTTAGGAAAACACCTAAAGGAGGCAGTAATAAACCTAGAAGAAAGCGAACTATTTTCATAATTTTGTGACCATTTTTTGACGTTGATTAGTTATGTTTTTGTGAAGGTATCGAATTAGAAAATCCACCTGATGAATTCTCTAAATTCGATATGCTTTCAGGGTTGGCGTTTCTCCTCACATCACATTAGAACTTATCTAGAGGGTAATTCACCTTGGGTATTTACATCACTACTGCTTAGAGCAGGATTTCTTTCAGCAAAATATCTGTTAATGAAGGTGTTAGCAAAAGATAAAATCACTGGACCAAGGAGAAAGGCGATAATTCCTCGAACTGCAAATCCAGGAACCAGCACAGATGCTAACCAGAAACACAAACCATTGACGACAAGCGAAAATGTGCCTAGTGTGAGAAAGTTTAGCGGTAAAGAAAGAGCAGAAAGAATCGGCTTCACTGAACCGTTAATCAGTCCAATTACGAAAGCAGCAATCAAAGCAGCTGGAAAATTAGCAAGATTAACACCCGGTACTACTAAATCCACAATTAGTAGACTGAGGGCTGTACCTAGGATAGTTAAAAATGTTCCCCACATTGTTTTTACCTAAAAATAAAAAAAGATAGATTGTTTGCAAATGTCTATACTATTTTTAACTATGTGTGAAACTTTTACATCTCTTGCAAGATAGATTTTCTTTCTACCATTTGGCTGATTATTGAAAACTGAAATCAATGCTGTTTTTTATAATTTGCACGCTGTTTAATTATTTTTAGTTAAATGGCTGTTGTTAAGCAGCAAATAATTTGTATTTAACTACTGCTTGTAGTGAGGACTTTAGTCCTCTCTTTTCTACGAGAGACCGCACCCACAGGGCTTTACTTCCGCCAACTTACTTACACGCTATAAAAATAATAATGAAGATCAAAAAAAGACGAAACACTCTGCGCCAATCACTCGCGGTTTTTCGCTATAGCGGTCGTGCTATCAGCTTAGTGTGGAATACTAGCCGCACCTTGACCATTCTCCTTGCTACTTTAACTTTAGTCGCGGGTCTTTTACCAGCAGCGATCGCCTACATTGGTAAGTTAATTGTGGATGCGGTGGTTTTGGCTGCTCAAGTTGGTGATGGCGATATTTCTCGCCCTTTATTATATGTGGGATTAGAAGCGATCGCGATCGCTTTGTTGGCAGGTAGTCAGCGCGGGATTTCTATTTGTCAGTCGTTATTGCGAGTGCTACTTGGGCAAAAAGTGAATGTACTAATTCTAGAAAAGGCGCTAACACTGGATCTCGCCCAATTTGAAGACTCAGAATTTTATGACAAACTCACCAACGCTAGGCGAGAAGCATCAGTGCGTCCCCTTTCTTTAGTAAGTCGCACCTTTGGGTTAGGACAAAACGCCCTTTCTCTTGTTACCTACGGCGTTTTATTGGTAAATTTCTCAGTCTGGGCGGTGATAGTGCTAATTTTAGCAGCCTTACCAGCCTTTATTGCTGAAACTAAGTTTGCTGGACAAGCCTTTCGGCTATTTAGTTGGCGCGCACCAGAAACCCGCCAACAGCACTACATAGAAAATCTCTTAGCGAGAGAAGACTTTGCCACAGAAATCAAACTTTATCAACTAGGTGAAACTCTACTAGAACGTTACCGCAACCTGTTTGATCAACTCTATGGCGAAGATAGGGACTTAACTTTGCGGCGGGGATTTTGGGGATATATTTTGAGTTTAGTGAGTACGGCTGCTTTTTACTTAGCTTATGCGTGGATAGTAGTGGAAACAGTGGTAGGTAGGATTTCCTTGGGGGATATGACTATGTATCTCACCGTGTTTCGCCAAGGACAGTCTACATTCTCTAATGCCCTAACTTCCATTGGCGGAATGTATGAAGACAACTTATATTTATCTAATCTCTACGATTTTTTAGAGGAAGAAGTCCCAAAAACTTGGGGTCATGCTACCAGAGGGATTAATCCTCAAGATGGTATCCGCTTTGAGAACGTATCGTTTACTTATCCTGGAAGTTCTCAACCCGCATTAGAAAATATTTCCCTGCATGTAAAACCAGGAGAAAAACTAGCAATTGTGGGTGAAAATGGTTCCGGTAAAACGACTTTAATTAAATTACTTACCCGACTTTATACCCCAGAATCTGGGCGAATTTTTTTAGATGGCTTGGACTTGCAAGAATGGGATGTAGACGTGTTGCGACAACGCATTGGGGTGATTTTTCAGAACTTTGTGCGTTACCAGTTCACCGTAGGCGAGAATATCGGCGTAGGCGATGTAGAACATTTAGAAGATAAAAATCGTTGGCAAATAGCCGCCGAAAAAGGCATGGCGCAACCTTTCATTGAAAAATTGCCCCAAAACTTTAAAACTCAACTTGGTCGTTGGTTCAAAAGTGGACAAGAACTTTCTGGCGGACAATGGCAGAAAATTGCCCTATCCCGTGCATTTATGCGAACTCAAGCAGATATTTTAGTCTTAGATGAACCCACATCAGCAATGGATGCTCAAGCAGAATTTGATATTTTCAATCATTTTCGCACCCTGACCCAAAATCAGATGGTATTCTTAATTTCCCACCGCTTCTCGACGGTAAGAATGGCTGATAAAATCGTAGTCATCGAAGATGGAAAAGTTACAGAACAAGGAACTCACGCAGAATTATTACAAACCGACGGACGCTATGCCAAGTTATTTTATTTACAAGCAGCAGGCTATAAATAATTCGTAATTAAGCAATACAGTAAAATCCACTGCGTCCTTTGCGATTTGTTATTCCTAAACCATCATCAAATCCATGAGATTTTCCGCCATTTCAAAATTAGCAGTCACATTTTGCACATCATCCAATCCCTCCAGAGTATCAATTAACTTGAGGAGCGATCGCGCCTGATCGGGATCAATAACTTCAACGTTATTACTAGGAATCCAGCGCAATTCCGCATCATTTACCTGAAAACCTTGTTCCTTCAACGCCTGGCTGAGAATTTCTAAATTCGTCACCTCAGTAAACACCTCAGCCATCTCATCCTCAGTCATTTCATAAAAATCAGCCCCACCTTCCAGGGATGCTTCTAAAAGCTGGTCTTCATCCACCACACCCTGAACCACACACACCCCCTTTTGGTCAAACATCCAGCTAACACAGCCAGTTTCACCCAAATTGCCACCATTTTTACTAAAAGCAGCACGCAAGTCAGCCGCCGTGCGATTGCGATTATCTGTGAGGGCTTCAATCAAGATAGCCACACCACCAGGGCCATAACCTTCGTAGCGAATAGCCTCAAAACTGTCACTATCTGCGCCAAATGTGCCAGAACCTTTAGCGATCGCCCGTTCAATATTATCATTAGGTATACCCGCAGCCTTGGCCTTATCAATGGCTGTACGTAGTTGAAAATTCCCGGCTGGATCTGGTACACCACTTCTAGCAGCAACGATAATTGCCCTAGACAACTGGGTGAAGGTCTTGCCCTTTTTTGCATCTACTACCGCCTTCTGGCGCTTAATATTTGCCCATTTACTATGTCCTGCCATAATCTAAAATTATTAACACTTCCTTCAAAGATTAGGATATACATAGCTTTTGCAACTTGGCAAAAGCACATTTATTGAATTGTGTAACTTAACTGGTGAAAATTTCATTAATTGTGCGATACCTTATCCAAAGTGCCAAAATTGTAGTTAACAAATTGCAAAAATTGGTTAATTTTCTGAACAGAGTCCGACAGGTGGTGCGCCACCAGCTACGAATGAAAGAAACAAAATCCTCCGTGGGTTTTACTCTTGACTCAGCACTCAGCACTCAGCACTCAGCACTTTTTCCTAATAGACGTGATGCACAGCTTTTTTTCACAACTCATAATTTCCGAAGGAAAAGAAGGAACGTGCAATCCTATCTTAGACGTTTACTGCTATTGCTCCTGGTGGGCATACTGGCTTTAAGTGGATGCCAGATCATGCGATCTGGAGTGGATGCAGGAGTAATTCATCTCACTTTATGGCAAGGAGTAAATCCACCACCAAATCGAGATGTCTTACAAAAGCTTGTAGATAAATTTAATCAAACTCATCCAGATATTCAAGTAGAATCTCTGTATGTTGGGCAACAAGATCAGCAAACACCGAAAATTTTGGCAGCAGTCGTAGGCAATGCGCCGCCAGATTTATTATGGTACAACCCTACAATCGCTGGTCAATTGGTAGAATTAGATGCCCTAATTTCTTTAGATGAACAGCTGGCAAATTCCCCGGTCAAAGACGAAATTGACCCCACTTTGTTTGCCTCAATGGAATACAAAGGTCAGCTTTGGTCTGTACCTTTTGCCACAAATAACGTTGGTGTATATTACCGTCCGAGTTTGTTTAAAGCCGCAGGAATTACAGAATTACCCCGCACCTGGGAAGAGTTTCGGCAAGTTGCCAAAAAATTAACTCGTGATCTCGATGGTGATGGCAGAATAGACCAATATGGCATGTTTCTGCCTTTAGGTAAGGGAGAATTTACAGTTTTCACATGGTTACCATTTATGTGGAGTAGCGGCGGTGAGTTGGTAAACGGAGATACACAGAATGCCGCAAGTGTTGTGTTACAGGATAATCCAGGTGCGATCGCGGCTTTGCAATTTTGGCGTAATTTAATTACCGATGGTTCCGCTATGTTATCTGGCCCAGAAAGAGGTTATGAGACAGGTGATTTAATTGCTGGTAATGTGGCTATGCAGGTAACTGGCCCGTGGAGTTTGGGCGAATTTACAGATAGTGGTGTAGATTTTGGCGTATTTCCCATTCCTGTTGATCAAGAACCTGCTACCAGCACTGGCGGTGAGAATTTATTTTTGTTCAAAACCACACCAGAACGGGAAAAAGCAGCCTTCACCTTTGCTGAGTATGCCGTAAGTGCAGAATTTCAAACGGAATTAGCCTTGGGAACTGGCTATTTACCAATCAATTTGAAGTCACGCCAAAGTCCGCAATATCAGGAGTTTGTCAAGAAACTACCACCTGTGCAAGTATTTTTAGACCAAGCCAAGCACGGGCGATCGCGTCCTATATTTCCAGGTTATAATCGCATTTCCGATAGTTTAGGCCGGGCAATTGAAGCAGTTTTATTAGGTCAAAGTTCCCCAGCCGACGCACTCCAAACAACCCAGCGACGCTTAGACTTGATTTTCAAGTAATTATCTCTGAAGTTGCGTTCATAACCAACTACCAACTTGACCTTGATTTATCCTACAAGTAGGGAAATCGCCACTCTAGGTAATACTAGGGATTTAGTAACTTCATTAAGTACCTACTACTGCCATCCTCTATAAGAAAAAATAATAACTTTAACATTCTGGAAATCTACATAATCCAGCACTGTTTCATGTCTAAATCTTCATACAACAGCCCTATATATATGTAGGCTGTTCGTGGTTTAATTCAAAATATAATCATCAAATTAAGTAGCCAAAGCTGTTTCTCAAAAGCAGCTAATAAAGCTTTGCCTCTAAATTAACGTGAGTTCGACAAATATCAAAAACCCCTCTCCAAACCTCTCGTATGGAGGAGCCACTGCGTTGTAGCAAGTGGCATAGAGGCTTTAAAACCTTAATTTTTAGTTCAAAACCAGGGATATTTTTGCCCCTCTCCGTGTCGGAGAGGGGTTGGGGTGAGGTTCATCGAATTCAATTTAAAATGTTAAAAAATTGAAAAAATGCACAATCCAGTACTTCTCGTCGAACCTCAAAAAAACGTAGAGAGAGACATAAGATTTGATCTTTTAAAAACTATAGGTATACTGCTGATTATTCTTTCCCATGTTATTCCCAGAAATATTTTATTCCATGTTAGAAGTTTTGATGTTCAACTCATGGTAATTGTATCTGGAGCGCTTTTTTATGCTTCTAGTTACCATAATAAATATTCTTTGAAGAATTATTTGCAAAAAAGAATTCCTCGGCTGATTGCTCCTGTGTGGTTATTTCTGAGTTTTTTCTTTATTTCTTATTATATTTTATTTTTAATGAGGCAAAGGGAATACCCTTTTTCTAGACAACAAATTATTGAAAGCTTTTTGTTATTAGAAGGTATTGGCTATGTATGGATAATTCGTGTCTTTGTTATTATAGCTATTATCTCAACCCTAGTTCTCAACTTATACAAAAAATGCCAAAGTAAAAAGTACTTTTTATTAGTATTATTAGCCAGCCATGTATGCCATGAATTTATATTAAAATTAATTGATAGCATTAACATAGAAAATACTTTAATGTCCGGCATAATTCAAAATTATTTTTTGTACATTATCCCCTATGGATGCTTATTTGGCTTAGGTCTTACTTTGCCCAGAATGAAACGAAAATCCATACTAGTTATTTTGGGAATTTCTCTGACAGTATTTCTAGCATTGGCTGTCAATTTTTATAATCAACAAGGAACTATTCTTTATCCTCAAAGTTTCAAATATCCTCCTAAGCTTTATTATTTATCTTACGGCATTTTTATGTCCATGCTGGCTTTTTTACTAGTTGATAGATTATTGGTTATTTATAATTTAAACGATCAAGATAAAAGAGTAACGAAAATTATAGTTTTTATAAGTAGTTCTACCTTGTGGATATACTTGTGGCATATATTTTCCCTGCATTTACCAAAATTTTTCTTGCAAATAAATCTATATTTTTTTAGCAATGATATCCTGTCTTTTTTAGTAATTACCCTCCTTTCAATTACAGCAACTTACATGCAAAAGCTCAGTATAAATAAAATCATCAATAAAACTAAATTTGGTCAAAATAACTCAAAAATTCTTGCTACGTTATTTTTAAAGTAAATTCAGAGAGTTCTTTGCAAGGATTGAAACTCATAGTAACCTAAAGATAGTAAGCTATCGATAATCCCATGAGCATTCGCCAAGAACTTTTAAATGTGATTGAGCAATTAAACGATGAGCAACTATTGGCACTGCTGAACTTTGCTCTTTTCCTCAAGAGTAGGAAAACATCTATTAATCCGATAGTAGAATCTCAGGCTTATCAGGATTGGGTAAGTCCTGATAATGACATTTACGACGAAGTATTTGCTGATGAATTTACAGCGCGGTGATGTTGTACTGTGTCGAGTACCCATGCCTTCAACCGGGTTGACACAATTTAAAGTTCGTCCTGGTGTAGTCGTTTCCGCAAATCAATGGAACCAAATTCTTGATGATTTGATGGTTGTGCCTTGTACTTCCAACGCAAATCGCCCTTTAACCGTAACGCAATACTTAATAACTGGAGACGAAATTGCCAGTGCAGGTATTAGAGTTGAGTCTGTAGTTCGCTGTGAGTCAATTTTTACTTTAAATAAATCCATGCTTCTCAGACAGCTGGGTTCTCTTTCATTTGAGGCGATTAATCAGGTGAATTTTTGTCTCATAGCAGCTTTGGAATTATAAGCACCCTCAAACCCTCATTCTGTCGTCGCCAACTGGGAAAACTCAGATCAAGATGAGTGAAGAGTGAGTTGCATGAGATTGAACTTGATTAAATACTACCGAAACCCTCAAATTTGGGAAAATAATAAATTAAGTCGAATATTACAAGACTGAACAAACTTCCCTTAGGAAAACATGACTCATCCTTTCCTAGAACGCCTGCGTAGTCCCAACCGTCCAGTTATCGTCTTTGACGGTGCAATGGGAACCAACCTGCAAACCCAAAACCTCACGGCCGAAGATTTCGGGGGTCCACAATATGAAGGTTGTAACGAATACCTAGTCCATACCAAACCCGAAGCTGTCGCCAAAGTTCACCGCGACTTTCTCGCCGCCGGCGCTGATGTCATTGAAACCGACACCTTTGGTGCAACATCAATTGTCTTAGCAGAATATGACTTAGCAGACAAAACCTATTACTTAAACAAAACAGCAGTAGAACTAGCCAAGCGCGTCGCCGCCGAATTTTCCACACCAGAAAAACCGCGATTTGTCGCCGGTTCCATAGGCCCCACAACCAAACTCCCAACTTTAGGACATATTGACTTTGATACCCTGAAAGCGTCTTTCGCCGAACAAGCCGAAGCGCTATTTGATGGTGGTGTTGATTTATTTTTGGTAGAAACTTGCCAAGATGTGCTGCAAATCAAAGCAGCATTGAATGGTATCGAAGAAGTCTTTGCCAAGAAGAAAGAACGCCGCCCATTAATGGTATCTGTGACAATGGAAAGCATGGGGACAATGCTGGTAGGTTCCGAAATCAGCGCCGTCCTGACAATTCTCGAACCATATCCGATAGATATCCTGGGTTTAAATTGTGCCACAGGCCCAGACTTGATGAAACCACATATCAAGTATCTATCAGAACATTCACCTTTCATTGTCTCTTGTATACCCAATGCCGGTTTACCAGAGAACGTTGGCGGTCAAGCACATTACCGCTTGACACCAATAGAATTACGTATGGCTTTAATGCACTTTGTTGAAGATTTGGGTGTCCAAGTGATTGGGGGTTGCTGTGGGACACGTCCAGAACATATTCAACAATTGGCAGAAATTGCCCAAGAACTGAAACCTAAAACCAGACAACCAAGCTTAGAACCAGCCGCCGCATCAATTTATACTACTCAGCCCTACGACCAAGATAATTCCTTCTTAATTGTCGGTGAACGTCTCAACGCCAGTGGTTCCAAGAAGTGCCGTGATTTATTAAACGCGGAAGATTGGGATGGACTGGTGTCAATGGCTAGGGCGCAAGTTAAAGAAGGCGCACACATCCTGGATGTCAACGTCGATTACGTGGGACGTGACGGTGTGCGGGACATGCGCGAGTTAGTTTCCCGCATTGTTAATAATGTTACGCTGCCTTTGATGCTGGACTCTACAGAATGGGAAAAAATGGAGGCAGGATTAAAGGTTGCCGGGGGTAAGTGTCTGCTCAACTCCACCAACTACGAAGACGGGGAACCGCGTTTTCTTAAGGTACTGGAATTAGCGAAAAAGTACGGTGCTGGTGTAGTCATTGGGACTATCGATGAAGATGGCATGGCGCGGACAGCAGAGAAGAAGTTTGAAATTGCCCAGCGTGCTTATCGGCAAGTTGTAGAATATGGGATTCCGTCCACAGAAATCTTTTTTGATACTTTAGCACTACCAATTTCTACAGGGATTGAAGAAGACCGAGCTAATGGCAAGGCTACTATAGAAGCGATCCGGCGGATTCGCCAAGAATTACCAGGATGCCATGTAATTTTGGGAGTATCTAATATTTCCTTTGGTTTGAACCCAGCAGCGCGAGTTGTGCTGAATTCGATGTTTTTGCATGAGGCAATGACAGCCGGCATGGATGCAGCCATTGTCAGCCCTAACAAAATTTTACCGCTATCTAAAATTGAGGCCAAGCATCAAGAAGTTTGTCGTGACTTAATTTATGATCAGCGCAAATTTGAGGGTGATATCTGCGTTTATGATCCTTTAGGAGAGCTGACCACACTGTTTGCAGGGGTCACGACTAAACGCGATCGCGGTGTGGATGAAAGTCTCCCCATCGAAGAACGCTTGAAACGCCATATCATCGACGGCGAACGCATTGGTTTAGAAGACCAACTCAAACAAGCTTTAGACAAATATCCCCCTTTGGAAATTATCAACACCTTTCTGCTGGATGGGATGAAGGTTGTCGGTGAGTTATTTGGTTCAGGACAAATGCAACTACCTTTTGTCTTACAATCTGCGGAAACCATGAAAACGGCGGTTGCATATTTAGAACCGTTCATGGAAAAATCAGAATCTGGCAATAATGCCAAGGGAACCTTTATCATTGCCACCGTCAAAGGTGATGTGCATGATATTGGGAAAAACTTGGTAGATATTATCTTGTCCAACAATGGTTACAAGGTGATTAACCTGGGAATTAAGCAGCCGGTGGAAAATATTATCCAGGCTTACGAACAGCACAAAGCTGATTGTATTGCCATGAGTGGTTTGCTGGTGAAATCTACCGCCTTTATGAAAGAGAATTTACAGGCTTTTAATGAAAAGGGAATTACAGTTCCTGTAATTTTAGGTGGTGCAGCACTAACCCCCAAATTTGTGCATCAAGATTGCCAAAACACCTACAAGGGTAAGGTGGTGTATGGTAAAGATGCCTTTGCTGATTTGCATTTTATGGATAAATTAATGCCAGCCAAGGCTGCTAGTAATTGGGATGATTTGCAAGGATTTTTGGATGAGGTAGAAGCAGAACCAGAAATTACCACCTCCCCATCCACAAGTGAATCCTCCCCAGTCCCCAGTCCCCAATCCCCAGTCCCCATCGATACCCGTCGTTCTGAAGCTGTCGCTATAGATATTCCCCGTCCTACGCCGCCTTTCTGGGGAACTCAGTTATTACAGCCTGGTGATATTCCTTTGGAGGAGGTTTTTTCATATTTGGATTTACAGGCGTTGGTTGCTGGACAATGGCAATTCCGTAAGCCGAAGGAACAGTCTAAGGAGGAGTATCAGGCTTTCTTGGATGAGAAGGTTTATCCGATTTTGGCAGGTTGGAAGGAAAGGGTGATTGGGGAGAATTTGTTGCATCCTCAGGTGATTTATGGGTATTTTCCTTGTCAGGCTGAGGGGAATACGTTGTATGTTTATAATGCGAACCGCCAAGGCGCCAAGGACGCGGAGGTAAGAGCGAGTTTTGAGTTTCCGAGACAGAGGTCTTTGCGGCGGTTGTGTATTGCTGATTTCTTTGCGCCAAAGGAGTCGGGGGTGATAGATGTGTTTCCGATGCAGGCGGTGACTGTGGGGGATATTGCGACGGAGTTTGCTCAAAAGTTATTTGCTGCTGACCAATACACTGATTATCTGTATTTTCACGGTTTGGCTGTGCAGGTAGCTGAGGCGTTGGCGGAATGGACTCACGCGAGAATTAGGCGGGAGTTGGGTTTTGTAGCTGAGGAACCGGATAATATTCGGGATGTTTTGGCACAGCGTTATTCTGGTTCACGGTATAGTTTTGGCTATCCGGCTTGTCCGAATATTCAGGATCAATATAAGCAATTGGAGTTGTTAGAGACTGACAGGATTAATCTGTATATGGATGAAAGTGAGCAGCTTTATCCAGAACAGTCTACGACGGCGATTATTGCTTATCATCCGGTGGCTAAGTACTTTAGCGCTTAATCTATTAATTTTGAGGGTGGGCGTTATGTGCGATCGCCCTCATATATTTGTGAAATTGATAGAGTGTTTCAACTCAAATTCTGCATTATGAAGTTTCATAATCGTTAGTTTGTAAAATTAAAAATTAACCCACTGAAGAAAAGAAATTAGCTTTAAAATAACTTTAATCAAAAATACGAGAAAAAACGGTTTTTTTTATTTCACTTCACAGTCAAATTGGATATATGTAGAAGTGAAAGTATATGTTGAAAAAATTTAGTTTAGCATTGATACTGGCATTTTCCTCTATGTTTCCTGTTCAAGCTCAATCTATGGATTGGCTCAATATTGCCAATTCTCGTAATGGTGACAGTGTAGATGTTGATTTGAATTCAATTCAAAGTTCTGGTTCACTTGTTAGTTATCGTCTCAGAGTGGTATATTCACGACCAACACAAGATGGGGCTAAACTTGTTGGTTACCAACAAATTACAGATTGCAATTCAGGTGTATTTCAAGTTCAAGAAATAATAGCTTTTAATAGACAAAGAAATGTGATTCTAAATCAACGTTATGATAATGCGCCAGTAAGAAGAGTAGAGCAAGGAACTTTAGGACATGCAACATACAATTTTGTATGTCAAGCTCAAAATGAATCTACAAGTGATGCACTGCTGCGTGCGCGTATCCAAATGCAACGGGATTTACTACGTGCCTATACAGTAGACATTCCCAATTCCGTTTCAAATCAATTAAATGCGATTTACCAACTTTCAATTATGAAATAAACCATGCTAGTGGAAGTCAAAGCTACATAAGTACGTAGAATTGCATAGTAGGGTGTGAGGAAAATTTATTCTTCCTCATCACCCAAATCAGGTTCAATTCCTAAAGCTCGTAATTGTTCTGCTAATCTTTCTACTCGTCGTCTTTCTTTTTCTACTTGTTTTCTTTCTTGCTCTTGGGCGGTTAAAATCCAATTACCTTGAGCATCATACCAACGTAACCATAAGCGATCGCTTCCCTGATACACACCTTGCCAAAGTCCTAAACCTAGTTCAATGTCATTCAGCCATAAGCGAGGCTGGCGTAAGTCTAACTCTGCGTAGCTACTTCCCACTAATTGAAAAGCGCGTAAATGGTCTGTGTAGCGGTCAAAAACTACATAATAAGGTACTCTTAAAATTCGCTCATAAACTTCCCACTTAGTTGGCGGTTGATTAGCATCACGCAAAATTTGCCCTAAGTCTTCTTTTTCTGTCCCTGGTGAAAGTAGCTCTACCACAATAAAGGGATTAACACCTTCTTGCCAAGTTACATAACTCAGACGTAATTCTTTTTGCTGATACAACCTTGGTACATTAACTACAGCAAACCAATCAGGGCGTTTATACCACAGGGGATGACGCACATCATAGTAAAGATTGAAATCTGTGGCATTGAATACTTGATCTACTGGATAATTGCTAGGTGTAAAAGTTTCACGTAATAATTGGGGTTGTATCAGATGATATTCGTCTGGCAAACCTGTTTCCTCTGGGTCTTCGCTAGGGAGGTCATACATTGTGGGTAGAAATTCTTGGGGAGAACGCGGTGGGTCGGTTTGATACATGATGTCTAATTTTCCGTAGCACATCTTTTGACTTTAATTGTACCCGCCCAATTAATTGCTGCTTGCTTTTACTCCTCCCTGTCCTTGCAGGAGAGGAAGGCTGGGAGGGAGAGGTTCGTCGAACTCCTAAGAAATAGTGCTGAGTGCTGTAAAGCCCTGCGGGCATGGCTGCGCTTATAGCCCGTGCTGAGTACTGAGTGAGGAGTAAAAAGTATGGAGGATTATGTTTCTTTCGCTCTTCTTGCAGGTGCGCCTCCGTTGGAAACTCACGTTAAATAGAGACGCAATGTATTGCGTCTCTAGATACTGTTGGTTTAACTCTTCGCCTGTGATTGAGAATCAGGAATTGTCACATCTATTGGCGTTACCTGTGCGGCTAGCTGCGTCAACGGCGGTTTAATAGTGGTTTGATTTCCTACGACTAAAGTCACCATATTTTCTGGCTTGAGGTATTCTCTCGCGACCCGTTGCACATCAGCCTCTGTTGTGGCGGCTACGGCTTTTTGATAGCGGAAGAGAAAATCAGCCGGATAGCCGTAATATTCATATCGCATGAGCCGTGATAAGGTTTGGCTGGGGTTTTGAAAGTTGAATACAAAAGAGTTGAGGGTAGATTCTTTAGCAAAAGCCAGTTCGTTAGCGGTTACAGGTTGCGCTTGGATGCGTTTGATTTCAGCTTGTAAAGCTTTGACAAACTGTACAGTAGCATCCGATCGCGTTTGTCCACCAGCAATGAACATCCCCGGATAATCAAAACGGGGACTCCAGTAACCATAAACAGAATAAGCTAAACCTTGGCGCGATCGCACCTCATTTAACAATCTGCCACCAAATCCATTTAATACCCCATTCATCACATCCAGGGCTGCATAATCTGGATTGTCGAACTTACCGCCTAAATGCCCAATCAGAACGCTACTCTGAGTTAGTTGTGGCTGATTCACAAAAAAGACACCACCAGTATGAGCTGGTGTCACCTCTGATAAATCAGGTTTAGTGATTTGGGGATGGCGCCGCCAATTCCCAAACTTAGCTTGAATAAGCGATCGCATTTTTTTAGGTTCAAAATCCCCCACAATCCCCAAAATCATATTATTGGGGTGAAAATATTGCTGGTAGAACTGCAACAAATCCTCACGGGAAATATTATCCACCGTGCCATACTCTATTGTGCGAGCGTAAGGGCTATCTTTGCCATAGATCAATTTCTGAAATTCCCGACTAGCAATACTCTCTGGATCGTCATTGCGTCGGGCAATACTACCCCTAGCTTGTGTTTTGGCTAAATCTAGCTTTGATTGAGCAAATACTGGCTCTCTCAGTACTTCAGCAAACAGTCCAAATACTGTTTCTAAATCTTCACTCAGTGACTGAAAGCTCGCATTACCTGTAGCTTCGCTGATACTAGTTTCTACGGCAGCAGCTCTTTGTTCTAACATCTCATTGAGTTGATCAGGGGAATGCTTCTTAGTTCCTCCAGTCCGCATCACCTCACCTGTCAAACCAGCCAAGCCCACTTGATCACCAGGTTCCCAGCGACTTCCTGTCCGCACCAACGCCGTACCATTCACTAATGGCAGATCGTGGTCTTCCATTAAATACACAACCAAGCCGTTTTGCAGCACAAACCGCTCATACTTGGGTAACTTAATCTCAGGCAGTGGTGGCAACTCTAACTCAGTGTAATGCTTGGCTGCTGCCGTCGCCGCCAAAGAAAAGTTAAAAGTTAAAAGTAAACAAGCAACAGACAGCATCAAAGCGTAAAAAAGCCGCTTGCTCTTGCGAAGTTTAAATTTAAAACTGGGAATTTTCAATGCCATCTGCCTGTTCCCCTTCACCTTGTCTCTCTGCATACTCTCTTCCTTTGCCTGCTTTGCGGTTCATTTTTCCTTACCCCTGTTTCGACAACAGCTTGCCAATGGTGCGATTCTCTGGCGTAAACGACGCTTTGGCCACACGCTGAATATCGGCAGTTGTTACCGCCGCAATTTCATCTAACTGCTTGAATAAATTTCGCCAAGAGCCAGTTTTCACCTCATATTCCAATAACTGCTGTGCCATACCCATGTTGGAATTGAGACTACGTAACAAACTCGCCCGTGCTTGAGTTTTCACTCGTTGTAACTCAGCCGCCGTTACAGGTTCGGTTTTCAATTTGTCGATTTCTTGACGCAAAGCTATTGCCACCTCATCAACCGTGTGACCGGGAGCAGTGAGAGCATAGAATAACATGAGATTTGGATATTTATCCCCAGGAAAACCACCAAAACCTTGGGCATTTAATGCCAAGCGTTGCTGTTCTACCAAAGATTTATACAATCGCGACGTGCGCCCGTCACTCAATAAACTACCAATGATTTCATATACGGCATGATCAGCATGGGTAACTGCTGGGCGGTGATAGCCTTCTAAATACCAAGGTTGAGAAGGTAGTTCTAAAGTAAATTCCCGTGTTTGTGTTTGTGGTGGTTCAGCTGGAATATTTGCTTGTGCTTTGGGTCTGGACTGATAGCGGCCAAAATAAATTTGTGCCAGTCTTTTCACCTCAGCTGGATCAACATCTCCGACAACTGCGATCGTTAAATTACTGGGTGGATAGTGAGTGTCAAAGAACTGCTGCACATCTCCCGGTGTCAGATTGCGGATATCTTCGTCATAACCAATCACTGGCCGCCTGTAGGGATGGACTTTGAAAGCCGTATCAATAAATTTCTCTACCATCATGCCGATGGGCGAATTCTCCACCCGCATCCGTCGCTCTTCTAAAATGACATCTTTTTCTTTATAAAACTCACGACGAATTACAGGGTCAAGAAAGCGCTCCGATTCCAGGGACATCCAGAGTTTGAGCTTATTCGCTGGAAAGCTGTAAAAGTAACGGGTAGCTTCCGCCGAAGTGGTAGCATTTAAATCCACACCTCCGGCTTGGTTAACAATTTGCCCCAATTCGTTTTGTTTAACTAGCTTGTCTGCTTGCGCTTCTACTTGCTTAAACTCAGTTTGCAATTGAGCCACATCATCTTGTTTGTTATTGGCTTTCGCTGTTCTAATTTGGGCATCCAACTGTTCTAAGCGGTCTAGTAAAGATTTCTCTGCTTTGTAATCTTTTGTACCAATGCGCGTTGTCCCTTTAAACGCTAAATGTTCTAGAAAGTGTGCCACACCAGTTTTTCCATCTGGCTCATCCACACCACCAACATCGGCATAAGTAACAAAAGAAACTACAGGTGCTTGATGTCGTTCCAAGACAATGAACTTCATCCCATTGTCAAGGCGAAACTCCGTCAACTGCTCAATCACCCGATCCAAATAAGGTTGAATCGAACTTTGCTCGGCTGGGGTGGGAATTTTGCCAGGTCGCAGGGTTCTTTGGGGAGGTGCAGTCTGAGTCTGAGCTAGAGCCACTTCTGGCGTTAATCCCCACCATAAAATTATTGTTGCCATCAAAATTGGCAATAGCCGACGCAACATAACGGATACTTGATTGGCGCAATCCCAAATCCGAAATCCGCCTAGAAAAGTTTGCTCCCCAAGAAGATTACAGCCAGTCGCCTGGGTTGGAAAAATCTCAGAGAAGTTCGCCTGGAGGGAAACCCTCTTTACGACTTCTCTGTGTAGTGCTGGCTTCTCCACAAAACTTTTCGCAAAATCCAAACTTGAACGGGTGGGCTGATTCATAAGCGACAATTAAACTAAAGTTCCACTACCTGAGAAACATGCTACCTACCAAACAGGGCGTTAATCTTGTATTAAGCTTTCTGTGCTTTTTGTACCTGACGTTAGACAATAATGCTACAAGTCGTGTTCCGAAGATCACACAATAATTTTTATGCGAGTTTTTAATTCTCCCCCACCCTCAGAAGCACAAACACGCACCCGCATTTTACAGGCGGCACAGCGTTTGTTTGCCTCTAAGGGATTTGATGGCACTACCACCCGCGATTTAGCCCAAGCAGCAGGAGTTGCTGAGGGCACCCTGTTTCGCCATTTTCCCAATAAAAAGTCAATTTTAGTTGAGGTAGCTACTAGTGGCTGGGTGGACATTTTAACAGATTTGCTCACAGAATTGAGCGAAATGGGCAGTTATAAGGCTGTTGCCCAGGTGATGCGCCGTCGAATGTGGAATTTACACAAAAATGTCGATTTGATGCGCGTTTGTTTCATGGAAGTGCAGTTTCATCCAGACTTGCGCGATCGCATTCAAATCGAAGTGATTAACAAAATGACGGATGTGGCCGAAGCTTTCTTTCAAACAGCTATGGATAAAGGCATTTATCGTCAAACTGATGCCAAACTAGTTGCCAAAGTTTTCTTAGGAATGTTTGCGATCGCGGGTTTTTCTGACAACACCCTGATGGAACCCGACGCTTCGCCCCAAGAAATGCAGCAGATGGCTGAAGGATTGGCTGATATTTTTCTCAATGGAGTCTTAGCTAAGGAATAATTGAACGCCGATGAACGCCGATGAACGCTGATGAACGAGTTTTAGGTAATTTGTTTTGCTTGTTGACTCCATTGCTGCACTAACTCAATGGCGGGACACAAATCTCGGCGTTGCATTGTTGCTACTTGCAAGCGCATAATTTGTTGATGCAATCTGTGGGTGGGAGTTTGAGATAATTGTGCTACAGAACCAATACCTGCATGAAGTAATAGACCGCAATATTGCATTCCCACGCTAGGAATTCGGGACAAATCGGCTAGGGCAATCCATTTATTTACATACTGAAGATTTACTTGCAATTTATTGGCTAAGTTCACCCTAGTTTCAGCAGTTTTTCCGTGTTTGATGAGTTCTTTTGTGGTTTTAATTCCACAATTTTGGAATCGGGATTTTTCTTCCTGACTTAATCCCGGTAGTTCCTCAATTGGCCAGTCACAAGATGTGAGAGGACTTCGGTTGTTTTTTTGTTGAGCAGGCATTTGTGTAACCAAAAGATAAACCTATTTCAATATATATTGAAGCTTTAGCTGAGATACAAGCTTTTAAAAGATGTTATGATTTTCCCTGTCCAAAATCTATCCAATTCAATTCTTCCTTCTTTCAAGGTAATCATTTTTTTCTTAAATAATTGATTTTCATAGGTGAACCTAACTTGATATTTGCCAGACTGAATGTACCAGAAAATCCAAATACCGCCATAAATTGCATTCCCTAAAAGCTGTAGACAATTTTCGCCGTACCAACTAAATTGAGCATCTATTAAAATTCCCAACTTTCTCCAGGAATGATTAACGGGATATCTGATTCCTCTACCTCCCTTGTTGCATTTTTATTTAAAGAAATTTGCATAAATTGTCCGTAATTATTTAATATTTCTGGTAAGAAATAGGGCAAATCAAAGCGATAGAGAGTTGATGTTTTATTAACAATGCGAACACCAAATTGAACAGATGTTTGTTCCCCATACTTGGGCAGACAAATTGTTTCTTCAGCAACCAAAGTTTCAAAGCAAATTTCATTTACTTCAATGCTATTAGAATTGTCTGATGCATAAAATGTCATATGAGCTATTTCAGGTTAGACAAATTACAATATATATCCCACCTGAAGTTAACATAAGAGTAAAATATTCTAAATCTAGCTCTTCCACCGTGGATTACCAGAGCATATGACCCCGATCTCAAAAACTATACCTCATTTGTATGAAACAGACTTTGTAGCATGGACAGAACAGACTGTGCAACTCATTCGGGCTGGAAAATTTGCACAAGTAGATTGGGATGCTGTGATTGAGGAAATTGAAAGCTTGGGGCGGTCAGATCGGCGGGAGTTGAAAAGTCGTTTGGAGGTGTTAATTCAGCATTTGCTCAAGTGGCAATATCAGTCTATTTTACGGAGTGGCTCCTGGCGAAATACCATTGATGAGCAACGCAACCGCATAGCAGATTTATTGCAAGATAGTCCTAGTCTCAAATCATATCCAGAAGAGGTTTTAGCTGAGTGCTACCATCGCGGATTGAAGGCGGCTATGAATGAAACTGAACTACCACAGGATAAATTTCCCGTGGAGTGTCCTTACAGTATTGCCCAAATTATGGATACTGAGTTTTTGCCGGATGCATCTTAAGTCAACAATTCGCCTCGCATTACAGTTACTGCTTGTCCAGAGAGAAACACGCGATCGCCTCCTGGATACCGCACCTTAACTACACCACCGCGACGGGATGCTTGATCAGCCAAAAACTCATCCTTACCCAGGCGATCGCACCAGAAAGCTGCCAAGCAACAATGGGCAGATCCAGTCACCGGATCTTCATCAATTCCTACTCCCGGTGCAAAGAAGCGAGAGACGAAATCATACTTTGAATCAGGATGAGTCAGGCTAGTCACAATTACCTTCGCCACAGGCAAAGTTTTCAGTTGCTGAAAATTAGGCTGCATTTGCCTTACCACATCTTCAGACTCTACTTCTACTAAATACCCCAAAGAATTCTGTAAAACAGATTTACAAGGTACACCCAAAGCCTCACTCAGTGCTGGAGGGGCGACAGTTGCTTGTGAGCGGTTCACAGGAAAATCTAACTCAATCCACTCACCCAACCGCTTGGCCATCAAAACACCGCTTTTAGTATAAAACCGGGCAACTGCATCAGGTAACAAATGCCCCTCAGACCAAAGTACATGAGCGCTAGCCAAAGTTGCGTGACCACAAAGTGGTACTTCCATAGTGGGTGTAAACCAGCGCAAACTAAAACCATCATCCTGCCTCACCAGAAAAGCCGTCTCAGATAAATTCATCTCCTGCGCCACATTCTGCATCCAGCCATCATCTTGAGACTCAGACAAAACACAAACAGCCGCCGGATTCCCCGCAAAAGCTTTATCAGTAAAAGCATCAACTTGAGTAATAACCTGTCCCATCTAATCCTCACTTCTTGCCTATAGTTTTTTGTGGTTCAATCAGTGGCCGTGACTAAAACAGTAAAGCAACTTTTTTAAGTATTTTCCCATAGAAATATAGCCCGATAAATTCCGCTACGATTAGCGTTCGCGCTCCAGCAAGTAAAATGGAGGTACAACTAAGGTTGTACTTGCAGAGGCTAACAAGATGAAACGAACACTTTATATTCCTGATGAGTTGTGGACACAACTTAACGAATACTTAAAAGACCACCCAGAACAAAATCCATCAAGTGTTGTACAGGCAGCACTGGCAGAAAAGTTACGTCCCAAAAATAGTTCAAGGCTACTATCGTTAGCAGGAATCGTAGAAAATGCTCCTACGGATGCATCAGTTAATGAGAATTATTTGATACAAGGATGAAGCGTCTTGTTTTGGATGCAGGCCCCTTGATTGCCCTGGTTTCTGTCCAAGATGACTACCATCAGGAATGCAAAGCAGGTTTTAGTCAGTTACCAGCGTTGTTTGGTGAAGTTCTTACTCCTATACCAGTGTTGTTTGAAGTTTACAAGTTTGTGCTGCGAGAACAATCGAGCCATGCTGCAATGACTGCATTAGCTGTCATTAGCGAGAGCACAGTAACCGTACCACTGAGCATGGAAATGTTTCAGGATATTTACAGCATGGTTCGTCAGATACCAGACTGGCAAGGAAGTTTAGAGGATGCCTCTGTCGTAGCGGTGGCTCAGCTTTATGATGCTACTGTTTGGACTATTGGATTACAGAGATTTGAGTTGGTTCAAGAGCCTGGAATTGTGGTTGCCGTGAGCATTAGCGCTGTACAGGACAGTTTTATCCCTGGCGATCGCGATCGCAGTATTGAAAACGGCGCATTAAGTCCCAGCGCTGCAAAAACTTATCTCAACCTTATGAGATAAGTTTGAGGTAGTCATGAAGCCTGGAAGTAAGTTCAGAATATTTACACCATTTATGTTATGCAAAAAACCTCGAACTCCCTCGTTGATACCCTACGCCATCGACGTCAACAACTAACTAACCTCATCGATTTTCCCGCAATTTTGTGGTCAGGAAGTAGCAATCCGCGCAACTTCCCTGCCAACGTCTACCCATTTCGCGCCAGCAGCCACTTCCTTTATTTTGCTGGATTGCCATTGCCAAACGCTGCTATTCGCCTAGAAGCAGGCAAGCTAGAACTATTCATAGATGATCCTCAACCTAGCAGCGCCCTTTGGCATGGAGAAATGCCCACCCGTGACGAAATAGCCCAGAAAATAGGCGCTGATGCTGCTCGACCAATGGCAGAATTAGAATCTCGGCTAGAAGGTGCAGCCACAATCGCTGTGCAAGATGCCGCTACTTGGACGCAGCAGTCCCAGCTATTAAAAAGATGGGTGTTACCACAACAACCTCCCCAAGAAATTGACTTAGAGTTAGCCAAAGCCATCATCTCCCTCCGCCTCTCCCATGATGAAAGCGCATTAACTGAATTACGCAAAGCAGCTGCTGTTACCGTTGCAGCACACAAAGCTGGTATGGCAGCCACATCAAAAGCGAAACTAGAAGCAGAAGTCCGAGCGGCTATAGAAGGAGTCATCATATCTCACAACATGACTACTTCCTACAACAGTATTGTTACCGTCCACGGCGAAGTTTTACATAACGAGCAATATTACCATCCGCTAAAACCAGGTGACTTATTGCTTGCTGATGTGGGTGCAGAAACCGAGATGGGATGGGCTGCTGATGTCACGCGAACTTGGCCAGTTTCTGGCAAATTTTCATCTACCCAAAGAGATATTTATGATGTGGTACTGGCAGCTCATGATGCGTGCATTGCCAAAATACGCCCTGATGTAGAGTATAAGGATATTCATCTACTAGCCGCTACAGTCATCGCTGAAGGTTTGGTAGATTTAGGCATTTTACCAGGAAATCCCCAAGATTTAGTCGAAATGGATGCTCACGCCCTGTTTTTTCCCCACGGTATCGGTCATCTACTCGGCTTAGATGTGCATGATATGGAAGACTTAGGCGATTTAGCAGGCTATGAAGAGGGAAGAACAAGGAGCGATCGCTTTGGCTGGGGCTACCTGCGTTTAAATCGTCCCCTTTGTCCAGGGATGTTGGTGACAATTGAACCGGGATTTTATCAAGTCCCAGCCATTTTAAATAATAGAGAAATGCGGGCAAAATATGAAAATGTGGTGAATTGGCAACGATTATCTCAATTTGCCGATGTGCGAGGAATTCGCATAGAAGATGATGTTTTAGTTACAGAAACGGGTAGTGAAGTTCTCACAGCCGCGTTACCAAATGCAGCCAGTGACGTAGAAGATTTGTCTAATTCGTAATTAGGGAATACCATGTCTTAATCTGTGGTTGAATTTTTTTGTTGAATTTGGCTTTTCACCCAGTTACGAAATTCTTTGACTAATTCTAAATAATCTTTTTCTCCCACCTGTTGTAAAAAATCAGCAATTTCTGTTAGTGGCAGATTGGGAAAAGATAAGCTTTGCTCAACAGCTATATATTGTTTATCTTGCAAAATATTTATACTAAAATCATTGCCATCATATCGCCAAATTTCTGGCACACCCATATCAGCGTAAACTTGAAAGCGATTTTTAGCACTGCTGGTAATATCAACTTCCACTACTAAATCTGGTGGCGGGTCTTGTTGCAAATCAATTCTTTTTTTGCCTTTAATAAAATTAACATTTTTCAAATAAAAGCATTCATCTGGTTCAGCACCACTTAATTCTGGGCGTTTGAAAGTGGTAGAACCAAGCGGTTCAATTCTAACTTCTAGTTCTTCAGCGAGAGTTTCGACAAATCGACCTACTAGACTTTTATAACGTTCGTGTTCAGGAGAAGGAACCATGATTTCTAAAGTACCGCGATTATAGGTAAGTCGCAGGCGGCGATTAACACTAAGTTCAGTGAGCAAGTTTTCATAGGTTTGCCAACTAATACCTGATAAATGGACGATTTCTGTTGGTTCAATTAAAGTGTTACTAATCATAGCTATATTTGATGTATTATCTCAATTTTACTCTCACTGTATATTGATTAATGAGGGTAATGTCTATGGCAAGTTGCTACGTGTTATGGGCTAAGTTCTGCTAATCCTTGTTCACGAGTCACGATTGGCACATAACCCAATTCATCACGGGCTTTGCGATCGCTAAAGGTAAATCCTCTACCAATTAATCTCGCCATAGTTTGAGTTATGGGTGGCATATCATCCCGTTGTTGGATTTTCCACAAAAATTCTAGAAAACCCGCAATCCTCCAGGCAAAAGCGTAAGGAATGCTTCTGTTTCCAGGATTGACTCCTTCTATTTGCAGTAGTGTTGTTACCCAATCACGAAAGTTCACAACTCCATCATCACCCAGAAAGTAAGCCTGACCTCCAAGACTACGCTCAGCTGCCAAGATAGTTCCATGACAAACGTTAGTTACCGTTGTGACGTAAGGATAATTACCCTGATCAATCCAAATAAATTGATTGTGGCGGACTGCATTAGCAATATTGGGAATTGCATGGTCACCTTTCCCCCAAATCCATGAAGGACGAACTACTGATGTGATAAATCCTGGTGCATTCGCGGCAATTACTCGCTGTTCCGCCAGACTTTTGGTAGCGATGTAGGCTGAAAAGGATGATGGCTGTAAGGGAAGACTTTCATCAGCATTAAAAATTGCCTGTTTATCCATGACTACGGCTGACGCACCCACCTGCACAAAGCGGGAAACACCAGCCGTTTTAGCTGCACGTAGCGATCGCTCTGTTCCTATGACATTTGCTTCATAAAATGCCTTGTATTTACCCCAACCACCTAGAAAGCCTGCAACGTGAAACACCACCTCACACCCTTGCATTCCCTGCATCATTGCTGGCTCGTTTAGTAAATCACCCAGAACAACTTTTGCCCCTAATACTGCTACTCGCTGTGCTGCTTGAGGCGATCGCGCCAATGCCTTCACTGTATAACCTCGCTCTTGCAGCAAACTGATTAGGTGACTACCCACAAACCCAGAACCACCAGTCACAAACGCTTGCATCATGGCTTCATAACAACTTGCAAATTTTGAAATTTGTCATTAAATGACTAAATGCATCCTATCGTACACAAAGAATAATGACAACTTACAAATTTTAAAATCTGTTATATACAGCCAGCAGCTAGAGATGTTGTTAAAAGTTTAACCACTGTGTATATTTGTTGTTCTGTTGCCTCATCCCAGGATTCTTTGATCATCAGGGGATGATGGAACTTTATAGTTGCAGCACTAACGGCTGTGGTGGCTTGCTCGATATTCTTAATTCGGAATTCGCCGCGCTGCACTCCACTGACAAGAATTTCTTGAAGAATAGAATTTAATCTACGTAAATGCTGTTCTACTACTTGCCGGTCTGCCTCCACAATGGCAATGAGAGCTTCAAAGAGTTCCACATCATTCGAAAGTTTTGCCCGTTTAATCCGATGTAACTCTAGAACATAAGCGTAGAGTCGTTCATAGGCAGAGTTTTGTTGATTAGCGATCGCGCTTAAAGCTTGTTCAATTCCAGTCAGCCATCGCTCAATTACTGCGTCAATTATCTCGGCTTTGGTTTTGAAAAACCGATACACATTGGCGTGAGACATTTTGCAAGCACGAGCAATTTCGCTAACGGTGGTTCGTGCATAACCGTAACGTCGCAAATGAGCTTCTGCGGTTGCTAATATTAATTCACGAGTTTTTTGGGCTGGATGCTCGGCTGACTCCATCGTTTATCTGTAACTTCATAAAGTTAACAACTAACATATTTTGAGATTTGTCAGCAAAAAGCTATGGGTTTGAGATAAAAATCAGAACTTACACCCAAAAGACGGTTTGCCACCTCAAGAAAGGTACGTATCCGGTTGTTCAAGTCGGGGTGAAAACTACTAAGCTGGTAAATAGCACGTTAAAACTTGAGCGGAAAATCTGAATCGCATTCATGGGCGGTGCAATTTTACCTACTGGCGAACTACCTGTAATTACATTATGTTTGATGCTTTATCTGACCGTTTAGAAAGTGCCTGGAAGAAACTGCGGGGACAGGACAAAATATCTCAATCCAATATTCAAGACGCTTTGCGGGAAGTACGCCGCGCCTTGTTGGAGGCTGATGTCAATCTCCAGGTAGTTAAAGATTTTATTAGTGAAGTCGAAGCCAAAGCACAGGGAGCCGATGTGCTGGCTGGCGTGCGACCTGACCAACAGTTCATCAAAATTGTTCACGATGAGTTGGTACAGGTAATGGGGAAAGAAAATGTGCCCTTAGCAGCAGCCGAAGAACAACCCACAATCGTGTTAATGGCTGGTTTACAAGGTACTGGTAAAACCACAGCCACTGCTAAGTTAGCTTTACATTTACGTAAGTTAGAGCGTAGCTGTTTATTGGTAGCAACAGACGTATATCGCCCAGCCGCGATTGACCAGCTGGTGACGTTAGGTAAGCAAATTAACGTGCCAGTTTTTGATCTGGGTAGCGATGCAGACCCAGTAGAAATTGCCCGTCAGGGTGTAGAACGTGGCAGGGCAGAAGGTGTAAACACAGTCATTATTGATACGGCTGGTCGTCTGCAAATCGACGAAGATATGATGGCGGAATTAGCCCGCATCAAAGAAACTGTCCAACCCCATGAAACTCTGCTAGTTGTGGATTCTATGACTGGTCAAGAGGCAGCAAACCTGACTCGTACCTTCCACGAACAAATTGGCATAACTGGGGCAATTCTCACCAAGTTGGATGGTGATAGCCGTGGCGGTGCAGCGCTATCAGTGCGGCAAATTTCGGGAGCGCCGATTAAATTTGTCGGCGTGGGCGAGAAAGTCGAAGCACTACAACCGTTTTATCCTGACCGTATGGCTTCGCGGATTCTGGGAATGGGTGATGTTCTCACCCTGGTAGAAAAAGCCCAGGAAGAATTTGATTTAGCAGATGCTGAAAAAATGCAGGAGAAAATCCTGTCAGCGAAGTTTGACTTTACCGACTTTCTCAAACAGTTACGCTTGCTGAAAAATATGGGGTCACTGGGAGGCATCATGAAGATGATTCCCGGGATGAACAAGCTCTCAGATGACCAGCTCAAGCAGGGAGAAACCCAGCTAAAGCGTTGCGAAGCCATGATTAACTCCATGACTCGTCAAGAACGCCACGACCCCGATTTATTAGCTAGTTCACCCAGTCGGCGGCGACGGATTGCCAAGGGATCTGGCTATAGAGAAGCAGACGTGAGTAAATTGGTGGGTGATTTCCAGAAAATGCGATCGCTCATGCAGCAAATGGGTCAAGGCCAAATGCCAGGAATGCCGGGAATGCCAGGCATGTTTGGCGGTGGCGGAAACGCCTTCGCAGGTGCTGGCAATCGTCCCTCTGCCCCTGGATGGCGGGGTTACAATAGCGGCGCAACCACGAAAAAGAAAAAGAGCAAAGATAAGAAGAAGAAAGGCTTCGGCAATCTTTAAAACTAACTCATAGCAGCAAATGCTAGGCAAGTGCTAAAATTAGCATTTCCACACTAGAATTTATGAGCAGAGGCGGATCACCTGCAATTTCTCGGCAGCCCGAGTCAGGTTACTTCTTTGCCAACTCATACCTACAAACAAGAGAACAATTCCTCAACCATGATCAAATTGCGCTTGAAGCGATACGGCAAAAAGCGGGAAGCAAGTTACCGCATTATCGCCATTAACAGCCTTGCTCGCCGCGATGGCCGTCCCCTAGAAGAACTAGGATTCTACAACCCTAGAACCGATGAAGTGCGACTAGATGTTCCCGGTATCGTCAAGCGACTACAACAAGGCGCTCAACCTACTGATACCGTCCGTAGCATCTTAGTAAAAGCCAATGTTTTTGAACAGGTCAGTGCCACAGCCGCATCCTAAAGCCAAAATGCCATCCCCCACAGCTAGTCCCAACTACGTTGGGCTAGTTAAGTTTTTGATGCAACCATTTTTAGAATCTCCCAAGACTTTAAGTGTTGATTGTGAAATTTCTCCCACCCTCAAACGGGCTTGGATTCGCATCGCCTTTGAAAGCACAGATAAGGGGAAAGTGTTTGGTCGAGGGGGACGCAATATCCAGGCAATTAGGACAGTAATTGCTGCTGCTGCGGAACTTGCCGGGCAATCAGTATACCTGGATATCTACGGCAGCAATGCTCCGGGACGAGATGGGATGTCTTTTGATGAAGATCGGGAAGAGCGATCGCCAGCACCAAAAACCCGAGACAAACTAGCGGATGGGCCTAGACCAATTGTGAAACCTCGAATTCGCTAGTTAACAAGCGAAAGTCTGAGCGGTGGAAGTTAACTCCGCTCAGATATTTCAAATTAAAAATTAAAGATTAAAAATTAAAGATTAAAAATGGTATGACCTTTGTTGTCAAAAACTGCACTTCAGAAATTAAGAAATAAATACTTATGGCAGATGCCTTAACAATTCAGCTGCCTAATATTTCCAGTGCGATCGCTCTAGCCGGTGATCGGGAAGAAAACCTGAAAATCTTATCCCGACAAACAGGAGCTAGTTTAGTCCTACGCGGGCAAGAACTACACATTGCTGGCACAGAAGCGCAAATTCATTTGGCAGCGCAATTAGTGCGATCGCTTGAAGAAATCTGGATTAAAGGCAATACAATTTCCAGTGCCGATATCTTAACAGCCCGTCAAGCCTTAGATAACCATCGGCAAGGGGAACTTCAAGAATTACAGCGAGATGTCCTGGCCAAAACTCGTCGAGGTGAAGAAATTCGGGCCAAAACTTTTCGCCAACGACAGTACATTGAGGATATCCGTAAGCGTGACTTGACATTTTGCATCGGGCCTGCTGGTACAGGTAAAACATACCTCGCGGTTGTCGTTGCTGTGCAAGCACTTTTAAATAACCAAGTAGAAAAGCTAATTTTAACTCGTCCTGCCGTGGAAGCTGGGGAAAAACTCGGATTTTTGCCCGGAGATTTACAACAAAAAGTCAACCCCTATCTCCGCCCACTTTACGATGCTATTTATGAATTCATCGATCAAGAAAAAGTCCCTAATTTAATAGAACGTGGAGTGATTGAAGTCGCACCACTCGCCTATATGCGTGGACGCACGCTCAATCATGCCTTTGTAATTGTCGATGAAGCCCAAAATACTACACCCGCTCAAATGAAAATGGTGTTAACTCGTTTAGGCTTTCGTTCCCGGATGGTAATTACAGGAGACACGACACAAACTGATTTACCCCTGAACCAAAAATCAGGATTAGCAGTGGCTTTACAAGTCCTCAAAAATGTTGAAGGCATTAGCTTTTGCGAATTCACCCAACAAGATGTCGTGCGTCATCCTCTAGTTCAGCGCATTGTTGCTGCTTATGAAAAATACGAAAGATAAAATAGAAAATTATCTGTGGTTTCTGAAACTTTTCCAAACCTGGACTAATTGCAAAACCTGATAACTAATTGCTGATTATGAATAAAAATGTAAAAGACTTTTTAGAAGCTTGTGAAAATCTGGGAACTTTACGGATTATTGTCACTAGCAGCGCTGCTGTATTAGAAGCTCGCGGCAAGATAGAAAAACTATTTTATGCCGAATTGCTCAAAGGTAAGTATGCGAATCTGCACACAGAAAACTTTGAGTTTCACTTGAATATGGACAAAATTACTCAGATAAAATTTGAAACTGGTGAAGCAAAAAGAGGCAACTTTACTACTTATGCTATCCGCTTTTTAGATGAGACAAAAGAACCTGCTTTAAGCTTGTTTTTACAATGGGGTAAACCGGGAGAATACGAACCAGGTCAAGTGGAAGCTTGGCAGTCTCTACGAGAACAATATGGGGAAGTTTGGCAACCTTTACCAATTGAAACTTTATGAATGTAGTGATATTAGCTAATAGAGTGTATTGATATTCTGTTAGCTAATATCTCTGCCAGCGTTGTCAAGGTGATCGCTAGTCCCGCACTAGTATCTTTTTCTACACCCCTGGCTTTGAAGCTAATCGCCAACAACTCAATCAGCCTGTGAGTTTCTTAGTACGTTTTATTCCAGCAAAACACCCGATTACTGAGTTAAAACTCATCCCTCAGATAGATAATAAATCATCAATTTTGGTGGCAGATAGAGCATTTAATAGCTTGAATTTGGCTAGGGCCTATTTAGGGGATGCAGCTGTGTTATCAGTCAAAGTAGATCCAAATTCACCTAATCGTCAAATTACCCTTTTGCGCGGTGAACGCCAATTAGTTTCCATCGTCACTGCACCTGCTACTGAAACGAATTCAGATGGTCAGTTCATTACCTCAGAAGTATTTCAACAACTATTTAAAGGCGATTCACGTCCCTATTTTAATTCGGTCGAATCTACCACTGCTTACCACCAACTTTCTACATCTCAACCTACCATCGAAGCGGATCAAGTTACTGCTGTTTATCTTTCACCCCAAGACCCAGATTATTTTGCGGCGAATTCTCGTCCAGTTGCCCTTTATCGCTATCGCCTAGAATTTTTCCCACCACTACCCACTACTCCTCAAGAATGATTTAGTGGAGTAGCACTTGACTACATTATATTACATATGTAGTATAAGTATTCCAAGCTAACGCCCGCGCTCTTGGACGGTGTGCATCATGGCAAAATTTCGAGATATTCTCAATTACTTTCGTCCCGACTGGAGGCTGAGTGTTTTCAGTATTACTGCATCCAGCATTTACGAAATTATTGATTTGGTTGTTCCTTACGCGATTGGGCAGATTTTAAACGTTTTGTCTGACCAACCTTTGGATAGACCACTGCAAAGTGCGATCGCCAATATTGCAGAATTTACCAATTACCCAGTTAATAAGCCTCTATCTTTGGGTGTATTACTGGGGTTGATTTTTTTAGTCACCGTAGTCAAAGCGCCCACTCAGCCTTGGATGACCAGTTGGTTTCACTGGGATATACCCTTAAGGGCACGTCGAGATCAGACTCAAACAGCTATAGCCAAAATTCTCACTCTCCCACTGGAATTTTATGATGAAAATAACCCCGGACGCATTTCCGGAAGAGTAGCTAGAGGTCTTGCTAACCACACTTGGACATATCCCGAAATTGCCGGACAGTTAATCCCTAAACTAGTTCGTGTAGTGGGAATTTTTGTGTTTATCTTGTTAATTGAGTGGCGGATTGCGATTTTATATCTGATTTCCTTTGTAGTTATCCTCAGCTTTACCTTAAAGACCTTGCGACGGATAATTTGGCACGAAAGTCGCCTGGATAAATACATGGAAAGCACCGAAAGTCGGACTTCCGAATTAATCACTAATATCAAAACTGTGAAAGCATTTGCCACCGAAGCCAATGAACTAAAACGCCAAAAGCAACGTTTGAATCGTGAGTTCACGGTGGTGGATCATCGTATCCACAAAGGTTATGTGAAACTGATAACTTGGCAAAAGGCTGTAATTCAGTTTTGCGTGTTTGCAATATTGAGTTTAACTTTAGCGGCAACAGTAGATGGGAGGATTTCTCTGGGTCATTTTATTATGACCTTAACTCTTTCTAGCATGGCATATTCTGAGTTAGAACCTATTAGTAATCTGGCAGAAGTTTTTGCCCGCCGTTATTCCTCAATGTTGCGGTTTCATGAATTTCTCCAAGAACCAATTGCAGCCGATTCAGCTACTCTTTTAGAAGAGGAAATTCAAGCAGGTTCATCCTATAAATTTACTGGAAAAATTGAGTTGTCGCACGTCAGTTTTGGCTATGATGATAGCCGTCAAGTTTTACAAGATATCAACTTATTGATTGAACCATACCAAACAGTGGCATTAGTCGGACGTTCCGGTTCTGGTAAGTCTACCTTAGTAAAACTGCTGTTGCGGTATTTTGAACCTCAAGAAGGTCAGATTTTGATTGATGGTCAAGATATTCGCACCTTGGATGTAGGTAACTATAGGCGCAGGTTAGCGATCGTTCACCAAGAAGTAGATGTTTTCAATGGTACTGTATTGGATAACCTCACTTATGGCAGACCAAATGCCAGTCTGGAACAAGTCAAAGAAGCCTGTCGGATTGCCAGAGTTGATGAAGTTTTAGAACACTTACCTCAAGGTTATTACACCGTTGTCGGGGAACGTGGTGTCAGGTTATCTGGGGGACAAAGACAGCGCTTGGGAATTGCCAGGGCGTTGTTAGTAGAACCAGATGTGCTAATTTTTGACGAAGCGACCTCTAGCTTAGATTATGAGTCTGAGCGAGCAATTCAATTGGCGATGCGATCAATTCAGGGAACTTGCACCACAATTGTCATTGCTCACCGTCTGAGTACAGTACGGGAAGCAGACCAGATTGTGGTTCTCGATCAAGGAAGGATTGCAGAAGTGGGTAGTCACGATGAACTTTTACGTCATGAGGGCATATACCGCCGCTTGCACTCCCTGCAAGAAACCGGAGAATTTCTGAGTTAGTAATCAGAAACTGGGTTTGTGGAAAAACCCAGTTTCTATAAATTTTTTAAGTTGTTGCAATTTCTCAAGCCTGGTGCTAAGATTGATAATCGTGAGACAAATGGGTCGGTGTCCGAGTGGTTAATGGAGACGGACTGTAAATCCGTTGGCTAGCGCCTACGCTGGTTCAAATCCAGCCCGGCCCACCACTTCTAAGTTTATGAGCTATAATTTCTGAGTAACTGGTAAAGCTTACAAATTTATAGCTCATAAATTTAAAATTAAAGTTAATCTTTGCCCGTGTGGCTCAGTGGTAGAGCACACCCTTGGTAAGGGTGAGGTCACGAGTTCAATCCTCGTCACGGGCTTTTTGTATTTTCCAAACAGTTAACCATAACTATTTTAATCTTACCTAGAAAAGCAATCAGGATGAAAGCTAACATCCCCAGACTTTGGCTATGCTCAAGTTTGGGGTGTTATTAATACTAATGAAATTACTTAAGACGGCGGGTGACGGTTCTCTCACCCATTGAAGGAAGAGGCTTTCCCGCCGTCTTTGTGTAATGTACCCTGTCTTATTGTTGCCTAATGCTCAATGGGGTGTAGTAATGCTTTACGCTGGAACTGTGTGGAAAACGTTCCCAATTCAAAGCGCTCTAACTTACTTGGATGAATTGTAGAGAGAAAATTTTCACCAATCCACCCCCCAAAGTAGAAGACTTGTGATGTGGCTATCAGCTGTCAGCAGTTGGTTAAACATTTAAAAGCTGACGGCTGAATGCTGATAGAAATTTAAGCCATTTGATTTTCAATCGCCCAACGTGCTAGTTCAGTGCGGTTGTGGAGATTGGTTTTGCCCAACATATTGGACACATGGCTTTCAACTGTGCGCTGACTAACGTTTAATTCTTCAGCGATTTCCCGGTTAGCTAACCCTCTAGCAACAAACTGGACTACTTTCAGTTCAGTTGGGGTTAACTGCACATCAAAGGGAACCTGAATACGGGAACCGTTTTCTCCTCCTTTGGCTTGGTGTTCTTTCCAACGGATAGTTTGCTTCAGTGAAGATTCTACTTGCGCTACGAGTTCTTCCGGCTCAAAGGGCTTGACCATATATACATCAGCCCCTTTATTCAGACCTTTAACTCGGTCTGCACTTTGTCCTTTGGCTGAAAGGAAGAGGACGGGAATCCAGCCAGTACGCTCGTTTTGCCGGACTTGTTCTACAAAAGTATATCCGTCCATTTCCGGCATCATTACGTCACAGATAATCATGTCTGGAACATCTTGTTCGAGAATTTCCAGAGCTTCTCGTCCATTTTCGGCAGTGTTGACTTCATAGCCTCTGAATTCCAGGTAATCCTTCACCAGCAAGATGAGGTTAGGGTCATCATCAATCAGTAGAAGTCGTTTGTGATCTTTCATGCTGGGCTCTTTCATAGCAGTGGCACTTGTCGCGCTTCGGTCCATCAAGGTCTTGAATGGTTATCCTCTATGGTGGATTGTTGAGATGTTGTCCTGTTCCCACTTAACTTGCCTTTGTTTTCTATAAGTCTCAAAAGTGGTGGTCACTTTCTGTGAGACTACTAGCTCATTGGCAAATGTCCGGTAAGGATACGTAGAGCAGTAGTATTTATAATGCGTTATTATATATTGCTTTGAAAGTGGCGGGTGAAAAAACACTGATTAAATAATAATCTTTCCGATTCACAAGTTACGTATTGGCTCAAGATGACCCTAACTTCAAAACAACCCGCACTTTCATAGGCTTACTGCTTTACTATATCCTGCGGATGTTAAGCCTTTATCAAATGTTCACAAGCAAGTAGGGGAGTATCCGGCAAAAGATGGGTTAAAAATGCATATTCTTCCACCACCTTAATTGCCGATTACAGTGTTCTGGGATGATCCGCTCAATAACTTCCGGGTTTGCTTGGCGATACCGGGCACCATCTGGGTAGAAAACTATTATCGGTCTAGAACAACAAACTCGCAAGCAATTGGCTTTAGTTTTAATTATGCACATGGAATGACTGTCATGCAGCCGATCAAGTTTTAGCTCTTGAAGTTGTCGCTTTTTCAAGTATTCTCAGGATTCCAGACTAAATTGTTTTGAACAGCAGTCAGCAATTGTTTGCTCAGCACAAATCAAAATGCGGCGCTGAATTTGGCAATTCCTAAAGCTTCCACACAATTACTTAAGGCTTTGTTGTCTAAGATTGAGTGGTTTTAGGGATTTGACTGCTGCACTGGATCACTGTAATGTTACTCATCGAGCGGCACCCTGATTACAGTTCTATAACAATTTCCCAACTTTGCAAATAAATTTGTCCACATAAAAATATTCGTAACTTACCAAACAGAACCTGAAAGATAGAAATAATCAAGTATTTATACTGTAAGTAATCCTGCACTTTCCTAGTGCGGGAACCCGTACTCAGGTAATTGTTGCCATGGGATGCTGCTGTTCGGTAAATTAGCACTCAGGAGTTGAGAGTGCTAACTCTGGAGAAATAAATATTTATGGCAGCTGTAACTTTAAGCGTTTCTACAGTTAAACCCCTAGGCGATCGCGTTTTTGTCAAAGTGAGCGCCCCGGAAGAGAAGACCGCAGGTGGTCTGTATTTGCCCGACAATGCCCAGGAAAAACCCCAAGTAGGGGAAGTAGTCGCCCTTGGCCCTGGCAAGCGTAACGATGACGGTAGCCGTCAGGAATTAGACATTAAAGTCGGAGATAAAGTGCTGTACTCCAAGTACGCTGGCACTGACGTCAAGCTCGGCACCGAAGAGTATGTACTGCTTTCTGAAAAAGATATCTTAGCAGTCGTCAGTTAATGGGGAATGGGGAACAGGGAGTTGGGAATGGGGAAGCCCAATGCCCAATACCCAATGACGGCAGTTGCTCCACTTGAGGAGACCCCAAGACTGCACTGCCTCCCCAATGCCCAATGCCTAATTAAAACAAGATTGACTTACTCCCTGAAATTGAGAAACCTATGGCAAAGCGCATTATCTACAACGAAAACGCCCGTCGCGCCCTGGAACGAGGCATTGACATCTTAGCTGAGGCTGTAGCTGTTACCCTTGGACCTAAAGGTCGTAACGTAGTTCTAGAAAAGAAATTTGGCGCACCGCAAATCGTCAATGACGGTGTAACCATCGCCAAAGAAATTGAATTAGAAGACCACATTGAAAATACTGGTGTGGCTTTGATTCGTCAGGCTGCTTCTAAAACCAACGATGCTGCGGGCGATGGTACTACCACTGCCACCGTTTTGGCTCACGCTATGGTCAAGGAAGGCTTGCGGAACGTTGCTGCTGGCGCTAATGCGATTTCGCTCAAGCGCGGTATTGATAAAGCTACTAACTTCCTTGTAGACAAAATTGCTGAATACGCTCGTCCGGTAGAAGATTCCAAAGCGATCGCTCAGGTTGGCGCTATTTCAGCTGGTAACGACGAAGAAGTCGGTCAGATGATTGCCCAAGCAATGGACAAGGTGGGCAAAGAAGGCGTAATTTCCCTAGAAGAAGGGAAATCTATGACCACTGAATTGGAAATCACCGAAGGGATGCGCTTTGATAAAGGCTATATTTCTCCCTACTTCGCTACCGACGCTGAGCGGATGGAAGCGATTTTCGATGAGCCTTTCTTGCTGCTAACCGATAAGAAAATTGCTTTGGTACAAGACCTGGTACCAGTTCTAGAACAAGTAGCGCGTGCTGGTCGTCCTTTGGTGATTATCGCCGAAGATATTGAAAAAGAAGCTTTGGCAACCTTGGTGGTTAACCGCTTGCGGGGTGTGCTGAACGTTGCGGCTGTAAAAGCTCCTGGTTTTGGCGATCGCCGCAAAGCTATGCTGGAAGATATCGCTGTTCTGACTGGCGGTCAATTAATCACCGAAGACGCTGGTCTAAAGCTAGAAAATACCAAGCTAGAAAGTCTTGGTAAGGCTCGCCGTGTCACCATTACCAAGGACAACACCACGATTGTTGCCGAAGGTAACGAAGTAGCTGTGAAGACTCGTTGTGAGCAAATCCGTCGTCAGATGGATGAAACCGAATCTTCCTACGACAAAGAGAAACTGCAAGAACGTCTTGCTAAACTCTCTGGTGGTGTCGCAGTGGTGAAAGTGGGTGCAGCCACTGAAACCGAAATGAAAGATAAGAAACTGCGCCTAGAAGACGCTATCAACGCCACCAAGGCTGCTGTGGAAGAAGGTATTGTTCCTGGCGGTGGTACAACTTTAGCTCACCTGGCTCCTAGCCTGGAAGAGTGGGCAAACAGCAAACTCACCGGCGAAGAGTTGATTGGTGCTTTGATCGTAGTTCGTGCTTTACCTGCGCCTCTGAAGCGAATTGCTGAAAACGCTGGTCAAAATGGTGCTGTAATTGCTGAACGCGTGAAAGAAAAAGATTTCAATGTTGGCTATAATGCTGCAACCAACGAATTCGTGGATTTGTTGGCTGCTGGTATTGTTGACCCTGCCAAGGTGACTCGTTCTGCACTGCAAAATGCTGCTTCCATCGCTGGTATGGTGTTGACAACCGAATGTATCATTGTTGACAAGCCTGAACCAAAAGATGCTGCTCCTGCTGCTGGCGGTGGTATGGGTGGCGGTGACTTCGATTACTAATATTCTGTAGTCAGTCAAATAAGTTGAAAAAAATAGCTGCTTCTCCTGTGGAGGTGGCTATTTTTTTATGTTGTTTTATTTCATGCATATAAGCCAAGTACAGTGCTTTTAATTTTATTGTAGTAAGTTTGTGTATAATATCGTTGTGATATAAAAGGCGTTATAGCGATTCCTAATTAAGTGAGGTACAGAACTAATGTTATTTAACGTAGAGGGAAGCTAAGGTAGCGCAGAGTTACGCAAAGATTGCCAAATTTTATTAGCGCTGTACTCAGTACTTCAGCAGATTAGGAAACGCTATATATACAACGTCTCTACAGATTAATTCTGAAAATGCTGATTTAGTTATATGCTAAAAACAGCAGAATGAGAATTAATTAAACTGTGAAATATGAGCGAAATTAACTCCGATCAAATACCTCTATATACCTTAAATCCACTGCATCGATTTTCTGATAGATCTGAGGATTATGTAAAATATCGTCCAAGCTATCCTGATGCAGCTATTGATCTTGTTCTGCAAGGATTGTCTTCTACTTCGCAACTCGTAGCCGCAGATATTGGTGCAGGTACAGGAATTGCTTCACGATTATTAGCTGAACGTGGAGTGAATGTGATTGCTATCGAACCAAATACAGCTATGAGAAAAGCTGCTGAAACTCATCCTTTAATAGAATTCCGAGATGGAACAGCAGAAGCAACAAAATTACCTGATAAATCTGTTGATTTAGTTACCTGTTTTCAAGCTTTCCACTGGTTTAACCCAGAACGTAGTTTATTTGAATTTCATCGTATCTTAAAACCATCGGGACGGTTAGCTGTGGTGTGGAATAATCGTGACAAAGATGATGTTTTAACTGCTGAGTATAGCCGCATAGTACGTGCAGCATCTAACAATCATCCAGCAGAGTCACGGATGCAATCAGTAGCACCTTTATTGACCAATCCTCATTTTATTAATATTAGTGAATATACCTTTACTTATCGGCAAGAGTTAAATTTGGTTGGTCTAATTGGTAGGGCAATGAGTTCTTCTTATGTGCCGAGAGAAGGTGCAGCACACAATCAATTTATCTCGGAGTTAGAAAATTTATATCAGCAGTTTCACAATGAGCAAGGCTTCGTTCATATGGTGTATCGTACTAGCGTACATATTGGCGAAGCAATTTAATTATTAATTTGTGACTTTACAGCATTCCAATTCAACAACAGTAAATAAAGAAGGTTGGCATGGCGAGCTTAATTTAGTTTATGCCAATCGCCTAAACACTACCCAGTTAATTTACAATCACCATCAAGCACCGCTAAAGGTACAAAAGCCTTTTTATCCAGAGGGTAAAAAAGTTTGTCATAGTGTCATGTTACACACGGCTGGGGGTGTGGTGGGGGGCGATCGCCTATCCTGTAATTTCCACCTCCAACCCGATGCACAAGCTTTAATTACTACAGCCGCAGCCAGTAAGATATACCGTAGTAATGGACTGCAAGCTAGGCAAAATATTCACATACAAGTTGATGCAGGTGCTTGTTTGGAGTGGTTACCGCAAGAAACAATTTTGTTTAATGGGGCAGTTTATCGGCAAGATTTACGGATAGAATTAGCCCCTGGAGGTAGTTTCCTAGGTTGGGAAATTACTCGATTTGGTCGCAGTGCTAGAGGAGAAAAGTTTTTACAGGGAGAATGGCGATCGCATACCGAAATTTGGCAGGAAGGTGTGCCTTTATGGATGGATCGTCAGTGGTTACCCGGTAATGAAGAAGTGTTTCACAGTCCTCATGGTTTGGCTGGACAACCAATAGTGGGTAGTCTGGTTTGGGTGGGAGGTGCGGTTTCTGGGGAAATCTTGGCAAAAGCGCGGAGTTTATGGGACGGGGTAGGGGAAGTTGGGGTGACGCAGTTACAAAATGGATTTTTGTGTCGATACCGTGGTGCTTCTACGTCTGAGGTGAGAAACTTGTTTACGGTTGTTTGGCAGTTGCTACGGGTGTCTTTTTTACAACGTGGTGGCTGTGTACCTAGAGTATGGCAGGTTTGAACGAACCACAGAGGCGCAGAGAACACGGAGGAGGGAAGAATGCAACTTACGCCGCAAGAGAAGGATAAGTTATTGATTTTTACGGCTGCTTTAGTGGCTGAGAGACGTAAGCATAGGGGTTTGAAGTTGAATTATCCAGAGGCGGTGGCTTATATTTCGGCTGCTATTTTGGAGGGTGCGAGGGATGGACAAACGGTGGCGGAATTGATGAGTTATGGGACGACGCTGTTAACGCGGGATGATGTGATGGAGGGTGTCTCGGAAATGGTTCATGAGGTACAGGTGGAGGCAACTTTTCCTGATGGTACGAAGTTGGTAACTGTGCATCATCCGATTCGTTAGGAAAAAAATACTTAATATGAGAAATAGAAGGTCAGCGAAATAGAGGAAAAAGATGCTATCTCCATATAGATTGACTAATGTCAATATTCAAGGTTATCGACCCTTCAGGAATTTTGCAGCGTCATTGCAACCACTAGAAATTATTGTTGGTGCTAATGGTGCTGGTAAATCAAGTTTGTTTGAATTTCTGAAGTTTTTACGAGATAGTCTTTATCAAGATATACCTCCTGAAATTGTTCCTGGTTCTATTGGTCAAAAAATTTTTCATATTCCTGGCCCGGAAAAATTTCAATGGGATATAGAAATTGATACGGGTCGTCCTATTGGTATGAGATATTTAGGAGAACTGATGGGTCCAGTTGGTCGAACTCAAGTATCCTATGAGCGTGTAGAGTCTTCTAGACCTTTTAGTGATAGATACAGTAATCCATATATATATATGGATATTCAAGGTAATCAAGGTGTTATTAAAGAACCTGGAGAAACACGATTTACACCAGTAGAAATAGCACAAGATATTGCTTTAAAGCGTCATAATCAACTAACGCTGAGTGCAATGATAAATCCATCACTAGAAGCATTATATAACTTACGTGAATATATTCGTAATTGGAGATTTTATAGCTCTTTTAATATAGCAAATGATAAAATTCGTAAATCAGTTGTCCTGGAACAAGAACCAGTATTACGGGAAGATGCAGGTAATTTAAGTTCAATTATATATTCCTTAATGACTGAACATAAATCAGCTTTTGACGAACTACAACAACACTTACGTTCGGTAATTCCTGGTTTTAAAGGCTTAACAGTGAAAGCTCGTGGTGGACCAGGAGAAGTCATAGCTTTTTGGCAGGAATCAGGTATTGATGAAGATTTAAGTCTTGCTGATTTATCAGATGGAATTTTGCGTTTAATTTGTTGGATTTGTCTTTGTGTACAGCCAAATCCGCCTTCTTTAATTTGTATTGATGAACCAGATCAAGGTGTACACCCTCGCACACTACCTGTTCTTGCTGCTTTATTTGAAAAAGCTTCTGAACGAACTCAAATTCTCTTAGCTACTCATGCTTCCTACTTTCTCACACAGTTCGATATTGCTCAAATTGCTGTACTCAGAAAAGAGAATGGAGAAGCAAAGTTTATTAAACCTGGGAATTCTCAAGTTTTAATTGATATGCTTGACGATTTTGGCTCAGATGAAATAGAACAGTTACACCGTAGCGATGAATTAGAGAGGCTTCCATGAAAGTTGATATTTATGTTGAAGGCACATCTGATAAATTCGCAATGGAAGCATTATTAGGAAGTTTAATTGAAACTAAATTACAGCAGGGCATTAGCATCAATTTTTTTCCTGTTAAGGGAAAGGATAATGATAAAGGAGGAGATGCTAAAAAAGATTTACTGACAAAGACACCAATTAAAGCAGTCAATATTATCTGCAATCAGCCAGATTCGATTGTGGTAGTAGTGCCAGATTTATATCCCAAAAACAAAGGTTTTGCTCATGAAACAATTCAAGAATTGGAAAATGGTATTTTAAATAATTTTAATCAAGTATTAAATTCTAAAGGAATTAATGATAGTCGATTAAGAGGTCGGTTTAAGGTTTTTTGCTTTAAACATGATTTAGAAGCCTTAATTTTAGCTGCTGAATCAAAATTAACCAGCATACTTGGTGTTAATGCTTTACCAATAACATGGACAAAACCAGTTGAAGACCAAAATCATAATCAACCACCGAAAAAAATTGTAGAGCAACTTTTTAAGCAATTTGGCAAAAAATATGATGGCAAAACAGATGCACCAATTATATTAGGAAGTGCTAGATATCAGGATATTGCCGAATTATGTCCTCAAGCTTTCAAGCCATTTGTACAATTTTTGGAAAATCTATAAATTAGGAAAATTCTGTTATGATTCCAGGGGAAATTATTACACCAGATGGTGAAATTGAGTTAAATGCTGGTCGTTCTACTATTAAGTTACAGGTGGCTAATACAGGCGATCGCCCGATTCAGGTGGGTTCCCATTTTCATTTTTATGAGGTCAATCAGGCTTTGAATTTTGATCGGGAACAAGCGCGGGGGATGAGGCTTGATATTCCTGCGGGTACGGCGGTGCGGTTTGAGCCAGGGGATGAAAAGGCGGTGACTCTTGTTCCTCTGGTTGGAAGTCGTGAGGTTTATGGTTTTAATGGCAAGGTTAATGGGAAGATTTAAACGCAAAGGTACGCGGAGGTGAGCGCAAAGGGACGCGAAGAGAGGATTTAGAGGTTGTTGGCGACGCGTTTGATTCCTTGTTTGAGGTGGAGGACGTTGAAGTTGAGGAGGAGGCCGAGTTTACAGTGAGTGAGTTTTAGGTAGGTTGAGAGTTGTACTGCGTGGATGGGTTTAAGAGATTCTACAGATTTAACTTCAATCACTACTTTATTTTCTACAATCAAATCCAATCGATAAACACAATCTAATTCCACATCTTTATACACAAGATGTAAGGGAATTTGCCTACCAACCTTAAATCCCTGCTGCCTTAATTCATAATCCAAACACTCCTCATACACAGACTCCAACAAACCAGGCCCCAACACCGTATGCACCCTCATTCCACAACCAATAATCGCCCAACTTAAATCATTCTCATCCATACTTCGCGTCCCTTTGCGTTTCAAAACAATTCTAACCTCAAAATCCAGGACTGTATAATGCCTTACAAAATCTCACGCCAAGCCTACGCAGAAACCTATGGTCCCACAGTAGGCGATCGCATCCGTCTTGCAGACACAGAATTATTCATCGAAGTAGAACAAGATTTCACAACCTACGGTGATGAAGTGAAGTTTGGTGGCGGTAAAGTCATCCGTGACGGAATGGGACAATCCCCCATTTCTAACGCTGATGGTGCAGTAGATTTAGTCATTACCAACGCCTTAATTCTCGATTGGTGGGGAATTGTCAAAGCCGATATTGGTATTAAAGACGGCAAAATATGCAAAATTGGTAAAGCCGGCAATCCTTATATTCAAGACAATATAGATATTATTATTGGCCCTGGAACCGAAGCCTTAGCTGGAGAAGGGATGATTCTCACGGCTGGCGGTATTGATAGTCATATTCATTTTATTTGCCCCCAACAAATTGAAGTGGCGATCGCCTCTGGAATTACTACGATGATTGGCGGTGGTACTGGCCCCGCCACAGGGACAAACGCCACTACCTGCACCCCCGGCCCGTGGAATATTCACCGCATGTTACAAGCTGCTGATGCTTTCCCTGTGAACTTAGGATTTTTGGGTAAAGGTAACACCAGTCAACCCCAAGGAATTGTTGAACAAGTCTTAGCGGGTGCAATGGGATTAAAGCTACATGAAGACTGGGGAACCACACCCGCGACTATAGATACTTGTCTCAGTGTTGCAGATGAATATGATGTACAAGTAGCAATTCATACTGATACTTTAAATGAAGCCGGATTTGTCGAAGACACCATTGCTGCTTTCAAACATCGTGCCATTCACACCTACCATACAGAAGGCGCAGGTGGTGGACATGCACCAGATATTATCAAAGTTTGCAGCCAAGCCAACGTTTTACCATCTTCCACCAACCCCACCCGTCCTTACACCGTTAACACCCTAGAAGAACACCTGGATATGTTGATGGTATGTCATCACCTCGATTCTGGAATTCCCGAAGATGTCGCCTTTGCCGAGTCTCGGATTCGCCGGGAAACTATTGCGGCGGAAGATATTTTGCATGACTTAGGCGCGTTTAGTATGATTGCTTCTGATTCCCAGGCAATGGGGCGAGTTGGTGAGGTAATAATTCGCACATGGCAGACATCCCACAAAATGAAGGTGCAGCGCGGAAGTCTTGCTGAAGATGGTCAAGCAGATAATTTTCGAGCTAAAAGATATGTTGCTAAATATACCATAAATTCAGCGATTACTCACGGTATTGCCCAGTATGTGGGTTCAGTGGAAGCAGGGAAACTTGCAGACTTATGCTTATGGCGACCTGCATTTTTTGGCGTGAAACCAGAGATCGTGATTAAAGGCGGCATGATTGCTTGGTCACAAATGGGTGACGCTAACGCCAGTATCCCCACACCCCAACCAGTGCATACACGACCGATGTTTGGTAGTTTTGCCGGGGCGCGTCACGCCACATCTTTAACGTTTGTTTCCCAAGCAGCATTAGAAAGAGAAATTCCCAGTCAATTGAATTTACAAAAGACAGCCGTTGCCGTTTCCGGGACACGCCAAGTGAGTAAACGGGATATGAAGCTAAATGATGCCTTACCTCACATTGAAGTTGATCCAGAAACTTATGAAGTCAGGGCAAATGGTGAATTACTGATTTGTGAACCGGCGACAGTGTTACCAATGGCGCAAAGATACTTTTTGTTTTAGTTCATGACTGAGCAATCTGCTGCAATCGACTGGACACGCCCTTATGAATTTCTGGACACAGAATTACAACAACTAGAACCTGATGCCGAAATTGGTCGGCGTTTGGTTGATAAAGTCGCAAAAGTTTGGTTACTGGATGGCGAAGAAGCTTGGGTATTGGTGCATGTAGAAGTCCAAGGACAATATGACAGCCAATTTGCCGAACGGATGTATACCTACAATTACCGCTTGTTTGACCGCCATAAAAAGCGAGTCATTAGTTTAGCCGTGTTAGCAGATGAACAGGCAAATTGGCGACCTTCCAGCTACAGGTATCAATTGGGGGGATGTCGGGTGAGTTTAGAGTTTCCTGTGGCCAAGCTTTTGGACTATGAACAAACAGATGCATCTGTACTGAAAACTTTACTGAAAAGAGCGATCGCTCTTTCTTCTACAACAGAATTTCAGCAGGTTTTGGATAGTATCCCTTCTGGGGAATAAATGTAGACTTGTAGGACATTGTTTTCAAACATCACTTTGTTGTAACGGCAAGTTGACATAGTTTCAAAGTTAGAAACTGTTGTCCACCAGTCTCAGACAAAATCTCTGGTATAACAGCCTGGTGATGGCTGACTCGCCCTACCAAACTTTGGGCTAATGGTTCCGCTTCATCTAATCAAAAGCCCGTGAGTGCGATCGCTTGACCCATATTAAAAGGGCTAGACTTGCCCATCTTTCGGGAGTTCAGCAGATAACAGAACTCACCTGATTTCAACCCTGTATATAAATGAGGGAATTAAGAAGTAAACTATCCCTAACTTGGGATGCGTAAGCTGGCTTTAGTGCTGCGTTCAGCAGTGAACTGCTGGCGATCGCCAAAATTTTGACGATAAAAGTTATACAAAGGCATAATATCATTGCCCTAGGATCACTGACTTTGAGTAAACTGATTCAAAGGTCAAGCAAATATGGCGTAAAAAATTGCTCCAAATATAGTCAATATTACCAACATTTACTTTTACCCTACACCTCAATACCACATGAGTTCCCTATCTTCTCGCTCTGACAAAATTCTTGTTGTCGATGACTCTCCTGATAATGTGTTTTTGATCAAAACTATTTTGGAGGAAGAAGGCTACACAATTAGCACCGCAGAAAATGGCATTTCGGCATTAGCACAACTGGAAGCATCGCCCTGCGACTTGGTGTTGCTGGATCTAATGATGCCAGGAATGGATGGATACGAAGTAACTAAGCGTATTCGTGGAAATATGAAGTTGCAGCCATACATCCCTATTCTGCTGATTACTGCCCACGACGCGCCCAATGTGGCTCAAGGATTAGACTTGGGTGCTGATGATTTTATCCGCAAACCTGTAACAGTAGATGAATTGCTGGCAAGGGTGCGATCGCTATTGCGTTTGAAGCGCAGTATAGATGAACGTGATGAAATTGCCCGCCAGCGAGAAGATTTTGTCTCCCGTCTTACCCATGATTTACGCACTCCTTTGGTGGCTGCCGATCGCATGTTGATGCTGTTTCAACAGGGGGCACTTGGTAGTTTATCACCGCAAATGCAAGAAGTCATCACCATTATGGCTCGCAGTAATCTCAACTTGCTATCTATGGTGAATACCTTATTGGAAGTTTATCGCTTTGAAGCAGGTCGTAAAACCCTGGCATTTCAGCAAGTTGATCTCATTCAGTTGCTAGAAGAGGTGGTTGGAGAGCTGACACCCTTAGCACAGCATAAAGCACTATCTATCAATTTGAATGTGTCTGATGAGTCAACCACCACTATAGTGATGGGCGATCGCTTGGAACTGCATCGTCTATTTACCAATCTCATAGGTAATGCGATCAAATTTACTGAATCTGGCTCAGTCAATATCTGTGTTAACACTGGGCTTGAAAGTAGTAAAATTTACGATAACTACATTAATATAAAAGTAGCGGATACAGGTATAGGTATTCCACCTGAAGAACAAGCCACCTTATTTGAAAGATTTCGTCAGGGAAACCACAAAAGTTCTGGTAGTGGTTTAGGATTGTATCTTTCTCGCCGAATTGTCGAAGCACATCACGGTAACATCCTAGCAAATTCTCAACTAGGTAAAGGTAGTGTTTTCATTGTCAGCCTACCTATCAAACAATGAGATGATTATTAAGGATAAATTATGACTTATGTCAATTTATCAGCTAGATAAGTCATAATTTATCATTTCTCAATTAAATATAAATTTATGATTTTTCTGTTTAGTTAATTAGTAAAATTTTAAAACTTAATATAACCCTACTACCATTTTCATAATTTATTATATCAGGAGAAAAATATGATTGCGAATGAACTAGCAAATATTGCTGAAATTATCCATAAGCAGCGTGAATTTTTTCAAACTGGTAAAACTAAAGATGTGGTTTTTCGCATCGAACAACTCAAAATTCTTAAGCAAGCAATACTGGAAAATGAACAAGCAATAATTCAAGCACTACAAACCGATTTACAGAAACCAGAATTTGAAACTTATATTTCCGAAATCAGTGTCACCAAGGAAATTGATTACGCTATTAAACATCTCAACACTTGGAGTAAGCCCAAAAAAGCAGCCGTTTCATGGGACTTTTTTTCCTACTCAGCCCGAATTTATCCAGAACCGCTAGGAGTTGTTTTAATTATTGGCCCTTGGAACTATCCTTTTAGTTTAATTACTTCACCTTTAGTAGGTGCGATCGCGGCGGGAAATTGTACAATCACCAAACCTTCAGAGCTGGCGCCTCATACTTCCAATTTATTAGCTCAAATCATTGGCAAATATTTTGAACCAAAGTATCTTGCAGTAGTAGAAGGGGGGGTAGGAATAAGTCAAAAACTCCTGGCAGAAAAGTTTGACCATATCTTTTTTACTGGTGGTACAGCCGTTGGCAAAATCATTATGGAAGCAGCCGCTAAACATCTCACACCAGTCACCTTAGAATTAGGCGGCAAAAGTCCTTGTATTGTCGATACTGATATCAATCTTGAGCACACTGTTAGACGCATTACTTGGGGCAAATTTATTAATGCTGGACAAACTTGTATTGCGCCTGATTATCTTTTAATAGATCGAAAAATCAAGAAAAACTTCTTAGATGGCATGAAAAAATGCCTCACCGAATTTTATGGAGATCATCCAGCCAATAGTCCAGATTATGCTAGAATTATCAGTCAAAAACATTTTGATAGGTTGGCTAAATTAATCAAAGATGGCGAAATTATTATTGGTGGAGAAACCAACCCTGCGGAACGTTATATTGCTCCTACCGTAATTGATCATGTATCTTTGGCAGACCCTGTAATGCAGGAAGAAATTTTTGGCCCCATCTTACCCATAGTTGAATACAGTGATATCACAGAGGCGATCGCCTTAATTAACTCCCGACCAAAACCCTTGGCTTTATATTTATTCACTCGAAATAAAAACCTGCAAAAGCGAGTTTTACAGGAAACCTCATCTGGTGGAGTTTGTCTCAATGACACACTGATGCACATTGGTGTCCCATCTTTACCATTTGGTGGAATAGGTGACAGTGGTATTGGTAGCTATCACGGCAAAGCCAGTTTTGACACCTTTTCTCATTACAAAAGTGTGTTAAAAAATTCTTTCTGGCTAGATTTAAACTGGCGATATGCTCCTTACAAAGACAAGTTGGCCGCACTTAAGCGGATGATTAGATAATTTAAGTAAAAATTTTTAAAACCCAAAAGCACTGCTGTAACGTTCCTCCGCCCAAGGTTCACTACGGCGGAGGTAGCCGTTACGTTCCCAAAAACCAAGTTCTTCCCGACTGAGAAATTCTAAACCATTGATCCACTTGGCACTTTTCCAGGCGTAGAGGTGAGGTACTACGAGCCGCATCAGTCCACCGTGTTCTGTAGCTAAAGGCTCATCAAATAATTTAAAGGCAAAAGATGAATTCCTTGAAAACATTGAAATACCCATCTTAATGTCGGAGAATTAGTAGGTTGATATATCACCTACTAATAACTTCAGATGAATCTGCCAGATATTAAGACAGAAATTACACAATTTTGGATTTCGATGAATAATTCAAAATCCAAAATTTCAAATCTAAAACTCGATTAAAAAACACAAATTGCCACTTATTTTCTGTTGTTCAAAAGATGGATAACTGCACCCGCAGCTGCACCATCAACAGCATTTCCCAGGGGATCTCTGCAACCACGAGTAATTGCACCAGCTACTGCACCCGCAGTTCCCCCAACTGCAACGTTGCGAACTAAGCTAGGGTTTCTGCGGTTGCGTCTACTACTATTAGCCGCATTGACAGCAGCCCCAGCAGCAGCACCTTTAACCGCATTGTTGAGCAAAGAACCACATCCTCTAATAGCTCCCGATGCCGCACTAGTAGCAGCTCCAGCCCCCGCATCCCTAAGTAATGTGTCCGCAGCAGCTGGTTGAGCAGGAATTAAAGTGACACTAGTTAAACTTGCAGCCATGAGGCCAGGTAAAAGTGTACGTTTTAAGATTCGATTCATGGTAGTACCTTGTTGAGCAATTAAATTTTTTGCAGTCGCAAATGAATTGCTGTTTTAGTTTATGCAATAACGGAGACATTTTATTATTTACACTAACAAAATTCTCATCGCATCTACTAAAAGCAGGAATTGAAGATGTGATTTTTGAGATGATTTAGCTGATTTAGTGGACAGTAATTAAATTGGCATATTGACAAAAAATGTTAAATATGCATTAAAATCTCTAGGTATTTAAAAAGCTTGTATCCACTCTTTGACAAAATATTCAGTCCAGATGCCATTTTTCCAGTATGGGTCATTTTCAATCAACTGATGCACAGTCGCTTCATTTTCAGCTTCATAAATGCCAAAAACTTTCGTGACATCCTTGGTGGGGCCAATAGTAATTAGTACACCGGATTCTTTCTGTTTTGCTAATCCGTCTAAATGTGCTTGACGGTAGGGGTCGCGTTTTTCCAGAACGTTTTCACAGTAAGTTCCCCACATAATGTATTTAGGCACGATTACTTGTTACTCCTATTGATTCAAAAGAACCTGATCTGCCATAATTTTCAGTTTACCCCTTCTCAAATCATATTTTTAATTGAAAACTATACCACACCAGCTTGAAAAATCTGGTTTGCAGTGAGATTTAATTCGGGAAAAGTGGGGGACACAATGTAATCACCTTCTTGAAAGAATCTCAGGAAAATTGAGTATGTTAAATGTGATACATTTTGCTTTATATGAAAAAATATAAATTAATTTATCGTAATGGCTCGTTTTCAGTGGGATGAAAATAAAAATAAAATTAATATAGAAAAACATGGGATTGATTTTAATGAAGCATCACAGGTTTTCGATGATGAAAGTAGGCGGAATTTCCTAGACAATAGAAAGGATTATGGAGAAATAAGAGAAATTTCTATTAGTCAAATTAATTTAAGTTCAATTAACTCAATTATTATTGTAGTAGTTGTTCATACAGAAAGGGATGGCTTTATCAGAATTATTTCTGCAAGAAAAGCTAACAAAAATGAGCGTTTTCTTTATGAAAAACAATAGGTTTTCAGTTGAAATGCCAATACAAGAAAGACATAAAAAATTGCTTGAGATGTCTGATGAAGAAATAGACTATTCAGACGTTTTACCAATAGATGAACTATTGGAAGGAGGGTTTATAAGTGAAAAAATTAAAACAAAAAATAGCATTTCTTTAAAAATATCAAGCGTATTGTTTATTGTTTCAATTCTGCCTTTATTGATTTTTGCTTCTGATGGAGTAGAAATAACTTTAAATAAAGATATTCTGATTAAAAAAAATAGTTTCTTTAGGAAGAAGCTTATTTCATAAAATGCTTTTAAAATAAATGAGCTTGATAATTGAGATTTATTTAGGGGTGGGTTGGCTATTTATCCCGTAGCAGTAGTTGAGTTTAAATTAACGTGAGTTCGACAAGTGGAAAAAACCCCTCTCCAAACCTCTCCCCTGGAAGGGGAGAGGCTTTGAAACCTTGATTTTTAGTTTAAAACCAGGGAGATTTTTGCCCCTCTCCGACACGGAGAGGGGTTGGGGTGAGGTTCATCGAATTCACGTTTAAATTAACCACAAAACTTTGTACTCTGAGTTTGAAATTTGGGATTTTAGATTAAATCCCAAACCCCAAAATCTTGATAATTAACTTCTCAAGTTAACGCCAAATTTTTCCACTAAGGCTTCACGGACTTTATTGTGGACTGGTTCGACTTCCGCATCAGTGAGAGTGCGATCGCTTGCTCGATAGATTAAGCGAAATGCTAAACTGCGTTGTCCTTGGGGCACATTTTCACCGCGATATTCATCAAACAATTCCACAGATTCCAGCAGACCTTTGCCAGCTTTATTGATGGCTTTTTCGATGTCGGCAACTAAGACATTCACAGGTGCAAAAAAGGCAATATCGCGATCGCTTGCTGGGTAGGTGGAATAAGGATGAAATGTGCGAACGAGAATTTCATCTTGATCAAGAGCATCCAAAAGTACATTTACGTCTAACTGGAACACGTAGACGTAATCTGGTAAACCCTTATCCTGTCGCAGTTGGGGATGAAGTTGACCAAAAATACCCAGTCTGTTACCCCCCACCCACAAGGAGGCGCTGCGTCCTGGATGTAAGCGCTCATCGCGGCGATCGGGTTGATATTCTACTTGTAACCCTAGTTGCAGAAAGACACTTTCTAAAATACCTTTGGCTTCAAACCAGGTCATCGGCTGTTCACGACTGCCTTTTGACCATTTACCAACGGTGCGATCGCCTCCCATAATCCCCGCGATCGCATCTGTTTCTTGCAAACCGTCTTCCTCTTGCCAGAAAATTCGCCCCAGGTCGAAACCATTGAGCGAACCGTTTCCTTGCTCTAAGTTATATTGAAAAGCATCAATTAACCCAGATATCAAATCGGTTCGCAGTGCCGAATATTCTACAAATAAGGGGTTGCTCAATACGATTTGTCTGTCATCCCCTGGTTTGACCAAAGAATAATGGATGACTTCTGTTAATCCTTCTGCCCGCAGAAAGGCGCGTAACTTGCGGATTAGTTCTTGATCTAAAGGTAAATAACCAGCTTCCGACTTTTCTGGGAGAGTATCACAAAAATTGTCATAGCCATAGAGACGGGCTAGTTCTTCAATCAAGTCAATTTCCCGTTCTAAATCGCGGTAACGATAAGGCGGCGCAGTCACCGTCCAAGTCCTCTCTCCTGACGGAGTCACCCGACATCCCAGTGCAGTTAAAATGCGCTCAACATCTGCTTGTGTGATTTCTCCTGTTTCCTCTCCCAAATCCACTGGCCCTAACACCTGATTCACTCTATCTAAACGCAGGGCGATAGAACGACTCCAAGTAGCTGGATCTGGGCGAGTATCAGCTATTTCCTGCTGGACAATTACCCCATCAGCCAGTTCGCTCAGGAGTGATAAAGCGCGATTACAGGCGACTTCCAACTCAGCCCGGTTCACTCCCCGTTCGTATCTCCCAGAAGACTCGCTTCTTAAACCCACACTCCGGGAAGAACGACGAATTGCTACAGAATCAAATAACGCTGCTTCTAAAACTATGCTTTGAGTCCCTGCATGAACTTCCGTTTCTTCTCCCCCCATAACTCCTGCTAGGGCCACAGGTTTTTCATTCGCAGTGATTAACAAATTTTGGGTTGTCAGAGTACGAGTTTGTCCATCCAGGGTTTTAAAAGATTCCCCAGAAACAGCGAAGCGAACACCGATAGTTAAATCTTCATCACTACCAGCAACAGATTGTAGACGTTCTTTGTCAAAGGCGTGTAGTGGTTGTCCCCATTCCAATAACACATAGTTAGTAATATCCACCACATTATTGATAGGTCTTACCCCAGCCGCCCGTAAACGCTGTTGCAACCAATCAGGAGACGGGGCAATTTTCACCTGTGAAATTACCGTACCAATGTAAGCTGGGCAAGCTTGCTGATTGGCAATGCTTAAAGCTAAATTTCCGCCACCTTGGGGAATTGGGATTTCACCTAATTCAGGAATACTCAACTTACCACCCGTCAAAGCTGCGACTTCCCGCGCTATCCCCACCATACTCAGAGCATCAGCACGGTTAGCAGTTGCGGTAACATCTAAAATTACGTCATCTAAACCCAACAATGGACGGACATCACTACCCAATGGCAAATTTTCCTGAGAAAAAATATGAATTCCGTCTACATCAGTAGGCAAACCCAGTTCCTTTAAAGAACAAATCATGCCTTGAGATGGTACACCACGTAGCTTTGCAGGCTTAATTTTTAAATCAATATTTGGTAAATAAGTGCCCGTAGTTGCCACCGGTACATAAATATCCGCCCGGACATTGGTAGCACCACAGACAATATTCAAAGTCTCAGATACACCAACATCCACTTGGCAAACACTTAATTTATCAGCGTTGGGGTGGGGTTGACGCTCCAGCACTTTCCCCACAACAACACCATTTGCCCAAGTGCGCCGGTCTTCAATATCTTCTACTTCAAAACCAGCCATTGTCAGAGTTTCGGCTAATTCTTCCGGACTAAGTTTAATTTCTACCAGTTCCCGCAGCCAATTTAGAGAAATACGCATGGAGTGTGTTTACTTGTTGAAATAGTGCTGAGTGCTGAGTGAGAATACTAGTATCTAGTATCTAGCCTTTAGCCCCTAGCCTCTTTATGCATCTTGAATAATCCTACTACGTTGAAATTGTAGAACAATCTTTCTTACTAGCTTTTCTTTTCTTGGCGTCTTGGCATCTTGGCGGTTTTTTATGAAAAAATTATTAAATGCGAACAATTGCCGAAATTAATGAGAAAATCAGTTGTCAACGTGCGGTGGTGTTGACGATTGAAGAATTAAAAGCACGAGTTGCCGAACTCGGTGTCAGCAAAGTTGCCAAAGAAGTTGATGTAATTACTACTGGCACATTTGAGCCGATGGAATCAAGTGGTGCCATCATTAACCTGGGACACACTGACCCACCAATCAAAATTCGGCGCTGCTGGATTGATGGCGTGCCAACATACTCTGGATTTGGGGCAGTAGATTTATATTTGGGTGTTAGTTGTCCTGTAGATGTCATAGATGGGGAAGAGATTCGGGAACGTGGCGGCGGTCATGTCATAGAAGATTTAATCGCAGGTAAACCTGTACACGTCAGAGCGCAAGGACAAGTAACAGATTGTTACCCACGGGCGACTTTTGAAACTACTATCACCCGTGACACAATTAATCAGTTTTATTTATTCAATCCGCGCAATCTTTATCAAAATTTTATCGTAGGTGTGAACGGAGGCGATCGCCCGCTTTTTACTTATCTTGGCCCCTTACAACCTAGTTTGGCAAATGCCGTTTACTCTAACCCTGGTGCGGTTTCCCCTTTACTTAACGACCCCGATCTACAACTTATTGGCATTGGCACGCGGATTTTTTTAGGTGGCGGTATTGGCTATGTCGCTTGGGAAGGCACTCAGCACTTCCCCTTACAAAAGCGTTTGCCCAATCGTACACCCATTGGGCCGGCTGCCACTTTAGCCTTAATCGGTGATGCTAAACAAATGGATGCGCGTTGGGTGCGGGGTTGTTACTTTAAAAGTTATGGACCTTCGTTGATGTTGGGCGTAGGAGTCCCACTCCCGGTATTAAACGAAGAAGTAGTTAAATGCTGTGGAGTCCAAGACAAAGATTTAGTAGCGCCAATAGTGGACTTTTCTATTCCTCGACGCGTCCGACCTACCTTTGGTTTGGTGAGTTACGCCCAACTCAAGTCTGGGCGTGTCACCATTGAGGGCAAAACCGTGAGAACTGCTCCCCTAGCCAGTTTGTTTTTTTCTCGGCAAATCGCCATAGAGTTAAAACAATGGATTGAAGCAGGTACTTTTACCCTGACAGAACCAGTTGCGCCAATTTCGCTGGAGCGATCGTTTTTACCCCAAGATCGCTGGACGGATTTTTAAGCTCTGAGTGTAGAGTCCTGAGTTTTTCTTTTACTCAGCACTCAGCACTCAGCACTCAGCACTCAGCACTACTCCTGGGTTGGCTTTGGCCGTTTAATCGGCTTAGGCGCAGGCGTTTTTGGTATGGGTTTTGATACCACCGAGGAATCGCCGGCTGTTTTCTTGATTGGTTTTGGTGTTTCCCCACTGCGTCTGGGGGGAAAGGGTTTCCTCCCAGAGCCACCGCCACTACGAGGGCCACCTTTGAACGGTGGTCTGCGTTTTTTAGGCAAATCAGCGATCGCTTCGGCATTTTCTACTACCAATACGTCAGCTTCTCGTTTGGCTTTAAAGTCCCAAAACTTGCCGACGGCTTTGGTGGTGAGGACACCGCGCAGTTTCAACTTAAAATATTTGGGTTTATCAGTTGGTTTGCGCGGAGCCTGCTTAATCTTGACAACTAAACTTTTAGCGTCAAAAGACTGATAAACTACCTCGCCACGCACGGAAAAACTACCATCAGGCAGTTCGGAGGAAGATATCAGTTCATTTGTTGATTCTTCTTGGTTTTCGGGTACGTCATCATCGGTTGTCTGCAACTGTTGTGATCCCGAATCTTGCTCATCCTCATCTGTTGGCTGTTTAGCCAGATTTTCTGGCTCCCAAACCCCAACAATTTGGATGTGCAAGGTGTCGTTTTCTTGGCGTGTGCGTGGATAAACTACCCACAAATGATCTTTTTCTAAATCTAGGTGATTCTTGACTAAGCTCATAATCCGGCCGAGGAGGACGGCGTTGAGTTCTACACCATCTGCGGTGAGCAGCGTACCTTGAGTAAATTGTTCGCTGCTAGCACAGTAGCGACCACGGACTAAGCCGATTGCTCGATACTGCATTGGTTCACTGGGAGGCGGAATCGGTTGTTGCCGATTAGCTAAATTCCCGTTTGAGCCAGTCTCGCTAGGGTTAACGGACGAATTTTCAATTTTAGAGGACTGGGCTGCTACTGTATGAACATTAGCAGATGCCTCTTTATTGGCTTGAGGCTGATGGTCGGCAGGAGAGTTGGACGATTCAGGCGAAGGCATCAGGTCGGAATTCATAAAAACTCCTTGCGGCGGAGACACATCCCATTGTGGGATTTTACGAAGGTAGCTCGAAAGAGCGTTTGTGTGGTTGATGAAAGTATATTTGCTTTTCACAAACCTACACCAGAGCGCCCAATACAATGGTAAAGACGCTAAATTTCCATTTATACGCTAATGTAATCTAGCGCCTTTACACTAGTTTCGGAAGCATATCATAAGTACAATTCTGACGGCTCCTCCTAAAGTCATCACTTACTTTAGCAGTGTGAATAGTTATTTGTTATAAAATTCACAGGCAATTGGCGGTATTCCGCAAAGTTTTGGAAATTTTTAGCTTTCCGATAGATGTAAATTATCATGTCGTTAGAATTCTGGAGTAAGACAAAACTGTGTCTCAACCGCGCAATCGTTGGATAGTTAGGATCATTTTAGCGCTGGCAGTTCTTGCTTTTGTGGGCGTTTCGGTGATTCCTATTATTGGCGCCTTGAATAATACGTCACCCTCAAATCAGGAGGCCGCTAGCACTAGGAGTGGCGTACCTTCCTCTGAGCAAAAATCAAAACTAGAAGATGAAGTACGGGGTTATGAACTGGTTTTGCAACGGGAACCAGAAAATCAAACTGCGCTCAAAGGTTTATTGCAGGCGCGGTTACAACTCCTAAGTTTAAAACAAGGCAATATTAATGGGGTAATTGAACCTTTAGAAAAGCTAGCTAAACTCAATCCAGAACAGTCGGAATATGGAGTTTTACTAGCTCAAGCAAAGCAGCAAATTGGTGACAATGAAGGAGCTGCTCAAGCTTATCGCTCGATTTTAGATACGAAACCTGGTGACTTGAAGGCTTTGCAGGGAATGGTAGCTTTGTTGTTAAATCAACAACGTCCAGAAGCAGCTATTGGTTTGCTGCAAGAAACCCTCTCTAATGCAGCCCAGATCAATACAATTCAGCCTGGAAGTGTGGATACGGTGGCTGTACAGGTGCTATTAGGTACTGTTCACGCTTCTCAAAAACGCTATCCGCAAGCGACCTCTGTATATGACCAAGCCATCAAGAAAGACCCGAAGGACTTTCGCCCAGTTTTAGCCAAAGCCATGCTGCTCAAGGAACAGGGTAAAGTCACAGAAGCAAAACCTTTGTTTGATAGCGCCTTGGCTTTAGCACCTGCTCAGTACAAAGACGAAATTAACAAAGCGGCGACCTCACCGACTCCTAGTCCTGCGGCTTCACCTGATAAGGAGTGAGGGGACAAGGGGACAAGGGAAGATTACTAATATTAAGTTCTTCTCCCCCCATCCCCCACTCCATTAAGCTCCTTCTACGGCAGCAAGGATACCAAAAATCAGAAACAGACATCCACCAGCGAGGGTGAGTTGACGCTCAGAAATGCGTCCAGCAATGATTCTGCCACCAATCACGGCGATCGCTGTACAAATTGCGTGTCCTAACACAGCACCGACAGCTACGCCAATGGCGTTATATCTTGCTGCTAGGGCGATGGTGGCAATTTGTGTGCGATCGCCCCACTCTGCTAAAAATGTGAGTACGAAGGCTTCTATTAAAATTGCTAAGGAAGTTTTTTGCTTTGGTAGCTGTGCATCAGCTTTTTCTACTGCTTCTTTTGCCTCATCGACAACTTCTGTATCACAACTAGAGGAAGGCATCTGACTGGCTTCATACAGCAGCTTAAAACCAAAAATAATAAATAAAGCTATTGCAGCGTAATGAATATAAACTTTTGGCAATAAAGATACTACTTTCCCAAATATTACCGAAAGGATTGTCATCGCCGCTAAAGCCAGTGTTACACCAGTGAATACTAGCCGTCGCGAGTGACGCATTGCCAATATTACAGCGATAAAAAATGTTTTATCGCCTAATTCTGAAACTGTAATTAGTAATAAACCTGCGGTAAATGCTGTTAGCACTGTCTCAAAGCTCCTGAAAGATTTTTTCCTGTGTGGAGCTTCAAGGAGACAAACAATACCTCACTGAAACTCACACACGTTTTTGGTGTGAAGTCAGTGAAGGTCTCGCTTCCAAATGTTAATTACTTGTCAACTGAACCAGGCTTATTGCCAGTATGTTGATTCAGATGCACTGGCATTTCAATTCTGATTTGTTGCCAGTAGCTACTCCCCTTCTATGTGATTGGAATCATACATCTCGGACAGACAGAAGTCAAGCTCGATTCGCTGTTATAGCAAAGTGCTGAGTGCGCTGGCCCTGAGCGAAGTCGAAGGGGAGTGCTGAGTATAAACCCAATCGCTTCAGTGCTTTGAGCAATCAATAATAACCTAATCTATGTGACTACGGCTATATTTAATCCCATCTGACTCTCGCAAAAAAGTAGCACAATACTTATTGAGGGCTGGCAGCAATGCTTTCTGGCATAGCTGAAGAGTGGTGTTCTGCTATTAGCCATCTATCGCCGACTTTGTTATACACAAATGTGTATCGTGCTGCAACTTGCTCAGTTCGTCCGTTGTTTGTCAGGGTAAATGTATAAGTTCCTGAATCAATAGCGACACCACAATAAAGGCGAATGTTGCGGTAATTAATTTTCCCTACGGGTTTAAGTGCCAAGAATTGCACAAAGTAGTCTTTAATTTCATCATGATTTCGTCGCACTTTGTTGGAAACTGTCGGCAACAAAACTCCATTTCTGGCATAGTTGCGGACGACTGCATTTGGATCACCCGTTTTTAAAGAGTTGTTCCATCGGTTGAAAAGGTCGGCAATTTCTGGCCTCGTGACTGTAGGACAGCTAGTTTGGGCTTGGGCAGGAATTGGCACGATATTTGAAAAAGCAAGTGTGGTTCCAAAAACTGATGATAGGACAGATTGAGCGAGCATTCTTCTCATAACTTTTGAGCTTTCCCAGACAGTAAATTTTGAGTAACTGAACCTAACTTTTGATTCATATAGCAATCCCAAATGATTCATGAAAGTTCATTTTTTAGCTGGCTTTTATTGGCGTACTTGGCAGGTTTGTAAAGATGATTTATAGCTACGCCACGCAAGCTATCACAACTAAGATGAATTGCTATATGTCAAGATTTTCACACATAAATTCTTTTAGTAAATAAAAAAATATCAATCTACATCATCAATAATCATGATGATTGCCTATCTATTTGACTGATATAATTATGCTATTTCTTAGTTCAAGTGCAATTGGGTCTAAAAGTTAACGTCTGGTCATAAGATAGGGAATAATTAAGTAGGTGGGTGGGAAAATTTATCGCTAGGATAAGGCAGAAGGCAGAAGGCAGGAGGCAGAAGGGAAGAGGGTTTTAAGCTGATTCATTTTTCTTTACATAGTTGATTTTATTTGTGCCTACCTACTTATATCCCCTATAATGTTCTGAATTTAATACTTGCGCTCTTTTGGCTCAAACATAGTAATTGCTACTGGGCGATATTGAATATCAATTCCTGCTGGTGAATAGTAAGCCATTGTGTGTTGCAGGAAATTAGCATCATCTCGCTGGGGATAATCTTCGCGGAAATGTGCGCCCCGACTTTCTTGGCGATTTAGGGCTGATGCCATAATTGTTTGTCCTACTACGATCAAACTCCGCAGTTCTAAGGCTTCCACAAGTTCTGTATTCCAACAACTACCTTTATCATCTAAAAAAATATCAGAATATTGCTGTTGCAATTGGGCTATTTTTTGCCAGCCTTCACGCATTAATTCTTCGGTGCGAAAAACACCACAATACTCTGTCATGCAATCTTGAAAGGCTTGACGAACTTGGTTAATACGATATTTTCCTGGCTGTTCTAGTAAGAGTCGGATTTGTTGCTGTGCTTCGTTAATGTAACGTTGCGCGTCTACAGCAGGTAACTTCCGTTTTTGCACATATTGAGCGATCGCTGCCCCAGTGCGCTTACCATAAACTACACATTCGAGTAGCGAGTTACTACCGAGGCGATTGGCACCGTGTACAGACACGCAAGCAGTTTCCCCAGCCGCAAAGAAGCCATCAACTAAACTATCGCCACTGCTGCGGACTTGACCATTAGTGTTCACAGGGATACCACCCATACAATAGTGATTTGTGGGGCGGACTGGCATTGGTTGAGTTACTGCATCTACACCGACGAGGCGATGGGCTTCTTCCCAACAGAAAGGGACACGGCTCATAATTTTTTCTTTGCCCATGTGGCGCAGGTCAAGATAAACAAAGGGGCCGCCTGCACTTCCATCGGGATGAATCCCCCGACCAGCACGAATTTCGTAAGCGATCGCCCGTGAGGTAATATCACGAGGAGCTAGTTCCATGCGACTAGGTGCGTAATTGGCCATAAAGCGATCGCCTGCACTATTAATTAGATACGCCCCTTCTCCTCGTACTGCTTCGGAAATCAGCACCCCTACTGGATACAAGCCAGTGGGATGAAATTGGACAAATTCCATATCTTCTAAAGGCAAACCCGCGATCGCAGTCATTGCTAGACCATCACCAGTAGAAGCATAATCATTAGAGGTAGTATTATAAACGCGACCATAGCCGCCAGTCGCAAACATGACTGCCTTCGCCCGTAGCACCTCAATATGCCCATCCAAAAGATGGAACATCACTACACCCTTCGCCTGACCTGATTCTAAAATCAGGCGCATTACGTACCACTCCTGATAAATTTGCACACCGTAACGCCGCAAGTTATTCACCAATTCGTGTAAAATCGCGTGACCAGTCTTATCAGCAGCGTAACAGGTGCGGTTGTGAGAATGTCCCCCAAAAGCCCGTTGGGCAATACGACCATCAGGCAAACGAGAGAACAAAACACCCATGTGTTCCAGATCTATCACCACATCCGGGGCTTCCTGGGCGAGAATTGCCACGGCATCTTGGTCTGCCAAGTAGTCAGAACCCTTGACAGTATCAAAAGCATGTGATTCCCAACTATCTGCTGAATCAACATTTTTTAATGACGCTGCCATACCACCTTGGGCTGCGACCGAATGAGAACGTATTGGGTGGGTTTTAGCAACCACAGCAATATTTAAACTAGGATCAGTTCGCGCAATTTCCACAGCAGCGCGACATCCCGCCAATCCACCACCGACAATAATCACATCATGTTCCAGCATAATTAGCCCCAACTGCAATAAGCTGCTGTTCTATTGTAGAAATGCAATTCCTCAGACAGCACCTTGGACTGCCGTTGAGTGCGTACAAAAAAATTCCCTGCCATCGACAGGGATGTCACTTCAAATATTAATTTTGGATATTGATGAAGTTGCCTTCATCTCAAAATTTAAATTTAGCCACGATTGGAAAAATCTCTTACCCTGTCCCCTATTTTCTAGCTAGTTGCTTGTACTGGTTGTTGCTGGGAAACATTACCGGGTATGGGTTCGGTCTTGGTTCCTGATTCCACAGGCATTACTTCAATATGATTTAACAATGTAGTGACAAATGCAAACAGCAAGAAAGGCAGCGAAAGGAGAACGACGAGACCTACCGTTGCTAAAGCATACACTGGTCGTCTAGCACCCATTAAAGCCAAGGCTGATGCCAAACTGATAGTAATTGTAATCAACCAAACAATAATTTGACCGTAGATATCACCAAAAGTCAGGGTACAGACAAACCGATATTTTTGAATATTATTCTTGTTCATCATAAGTAGGTGGGTGGGAAAATTTATCGCTAGGATAAGGCAGAAGGCAGAAGGCAGGAGGCAGAAGGGAAGAGGGTTTTAAGCTGATTCATTTTTCTTTACATAGTTGATTTTATTTGTGCCTACCTACTTAGATTTGCCTCAAGTCTCTCCTATTAGGTTCTACGTTAGAGCCATGTGTGGCTGACCGACAATTTCTCAATATTTTTGCAAGCTTTGTAATATTACTTTACGATTAGGTTTATTTGTTACCGCATGACCTCATGACAATTTCTGCTATTTTAGGCTTGCCACGCCACTACGGGAATATTGAGTTTTAGCCTTATCAAACAGTATTGATCTTTTAGGTGACCATTGCAATTAGCCTGACGTGAGAAATATCAAGTAGTTTTTGATGGTGGTATAAGATACAACTTTGGGTATCGCTTCTCTAACTCAGGTAATATACTGAATCTAGTTTTTGACCCAGTTTAATCAGTAAATTCCTCCGATCGCCAGAGGACAAAATTCAATAATTTGGGACAATGGAACTATAGAAGTTATTGAATTAACTTTTAGAAGTATCGCAGGTGAATAAATATGAAACCAATATTTTTAACGGCAGCAGCGTTATTCAGTGCGCTATCTTTAGCTGCTCCTGTTTCTGCTACAACCGAGAAATCTGCTCTGGTACAGCAGTTACTAGAGACTAGAGAATGTTACGGCTGTGATTTAACAAATGCTAACCTCAAAGGCGCTCACCTAATTGGTGTTGATTTACGGAATGCAAATTTAAAAGGTGCAAATTTAGAACATGCTAACTTAGAAGGCGCAGATTTAACTGGTGCTAATTTGATGTCTGCTAATCTCTCAGAAGCTTTCGCTGGTGGTACTACCTTCAACCAGGCTAATCTGACGAATGCCGACTTGAGCGATACTCACTTATATAATGCTCAAGTAGATGGTGCAGTGATGATTGGTACTAATTTAAATGGTGCTGATGGATTTAATATCAATCTTGGTGTTGGCGGTGAAGAATAAGAGTTAAGAGTTAATCAATCACTCCTAACTCTTAAATTTTACTCACCAGTAATCGAGAGTTGGTCAACCCAAACTTTAGGACATACTCCACCAGGAGTTAGCTCTACTTCTTTTTCCACATAAATAATCGACTTCAGGAGTTCTAAGAAATCACCAGCAACAGTTGCTGACTCAACGCTCGTCCTGACACCTTTGTTAACTAGCCAACCATCAAAAGGTAAAGAAAACGAGCCTTGTAAAGATTTAACTCCTGCATGGAGAGCTTGTAAATCATCGATAAAAATCACATTTTCAGCAGTGTCTAAGCTTAACTCTTCCTCAGGTGAGCTTGCTGCAAAAACATGATAGAAGTTGGGACTAACACTAACTTTTGCACCAATACTGGCATTACCTGTTGGCTGAGCATTCATTCTTTTAGCAGTTCCTGCACTGTGTAGAAATCCTTTTAAAATGCCATTTTCAATCAGTGAAACCTGACGAGTAGGAGTTCCTTCACCATCAAAAGTTTCCGCCGCCACGTTAGCAGGGTGCAGTGCATCATCATAAACTGAAAGCAGAGGTGAAGCAATTTGCTTTCCTAAATCCTCAGGATTAGATAAACTTTGATGATCCAAAATACTTTGAGCATTAAATAAGTTAGAAAAAGCACCCAACAAACTTAAAAAAGCATCAGGAGAGAAAACAACTCGATATTTACCAGACTTGATTTTTTCATAATTCAAGTGACTGATAGTTTTTTCTGCTGTTTCCTGAATACAACCATTAATATCTAAATTATTTAAACTCCGGTTAATTCTAAAAGCGCTACCACTACGCGGTTTTTTTCCGTCTTCTTCGGTTTTGCTGTAAAGATAAATCGACGCTAAAGAATGAGATTCAATTCTGGTTGCACCATCGCTATTGAGATAGAATCTATCAATATCTCTTTGAGCTAAACCATTATATGGTACTCCTTTGATGGCCTGATGCGCCGCTAAAAGTTCTTTTTCAGCGCCAAGGAGACTATTTATGAGTTCAGAAACAGGTGCTTGGGGTGCTTTTTCTTGAGGTGTATTGGGGATAGGCATAGTTGCTTCTGGACTAAAATCAGGAACATTTTCCTTAACACCAAAAAAACTAGCTTCGTAGGCAGTTTTTAAAGCTAATTCTAGTCCCTGGGGATCTACATCTGTTGTGCTGGTAACACCCATTGTATTGTCTTCATTCCAGACACGAACAGTCACCCCAGAGCGATTAGAAGCCTTAACTTGTTTCGGCTCACCTTGATCTACTTGGACACTAGTTTCATCTATTGTTGAGCCATAAATGTCAAATTTCTTAATCCCAAGTTTACTAGCATTTTCCTTGGCATTATTCGCAATTTCTGTGATATTCGGCATAGTCAATTTTGGATTTTGGATTTTGGATTTCCTTGGTGACTTTGTGTCTTCGTAGTGATAAACCACAAAGACACCAAGACACGAAGAACTCTTTATCGTCCGCCTACGGTAATAGAATCAACTTTGATGTGGGGCTGTCCTACTGTAGTGTAGATACTGCCACTGACGGAACCACAGAACCCAGGCGCAAGTTCCAAATCTTGGGAACACATGGAAATTTTGTTCATAATTTCCTTAGCTTCGCCGATGAGGATGGCACCCTTGAGCGGTTTAGTAATTTTGCCGTTTTCAATCAAATAAGCTTCATCTACACCAAAGTTAAATTGACCTGTAGCGCCAACGCTACCGCCACCCATTTTCTTACAGTAAATGCCTTTATCAACAGAGTTAAATAAATCATCAATGCTGTATTCGCCAGGAGCAATATAAGTGTTCCGCATCCGGCTAGCTGCGGCAAAAGTATAATTCTGGCGGCGGCCACTCCCAGTTCTAGGATGTCCGGTGCGAGAAGAACCTGTTCTGTCTGCTAAGAAGTTTTTCAGAACACCTTTTTCTATTAATAGTGTTCTTTGAGCAGGCATACCTTCGTCGTCCATATCAATTGTACCGAAGGCATTTTCTGCTCGTCCTTCATCCCAGGCTGTCAGACTTTCATGGGCAATTTTTTCGCCTTTTTTGTCTGCAAAGGGAGTAGTTTTGCGTTCAATTTGAGTTGTTTCTAGTAGGTGTCCGCAAGCTTCATGGAAAATGACTCCACCGAAGTGATTTGCCATGATGATGGGGTAAGTGCCTGATTCGACATAATCTGCATAGAGCATTTTCCCGGCAGATTCGGCAATTTGCTCAGATGCTTGTTGATAATCCCAAGTTCTCAGGAAGTTAGCATCACTAGTGTTACCAGCGCGTTCACCGATGGAGGCGCGATTAGCACCATCAGCACACAAGAGGTTAAAGCCTACCGATTGAGTGAGGCGAATATCACGAGCAAATGTGCCATCACTGGCAGCAACTAATACTTCTTGCCAATCCCGGAAATAAGAAGCCCGGCGGGATTGCACATGGCTAGCCTTGCGCTGGAGTTGGGCTGTACCATCAAGGAGGACTTCTCCCATTTCCCGGATGGAACTACACACAGGTAACCACGCATCTTTACCTCTTTTTGTGGCGTAGTCTCTGAGTAATTCTAGGTTGATTTCTGGGATAAAAGCGTTAGGTATAGGTAGATGTAATCCGAGAATAGATAGACCTTTTTCTAAGGCTGCTTTCAAACCAGAAAACGAAAGGTCGTTGGTGCTGACGTAGCAGTCGGCTTTGCCGCGAAATACTCTGACTCCCGCACCTGTGGCTAGACTGGGTGAAATACTGGTAATAGCGTCGTCTTCTGCAAGACAACTGATGTAATTGCGACGTTCTAAGAATAATTCGATGAAGTCAGCGCCGGCGGCGCGTCCTAATCCTAAGAGGGTAGCCAGGGGGGCTTCCCAGGTTTCATCGAATCGCTCTGGTGTAGAGGAGTATTGTAGGGTGGGGATTTGGTTCGAGAGAAGTAGCGTACTTGTAAGCATGGATAGCCTCGTCTGCTGGCGTTATCAGAGATTTGACCGAAAAATCCTGGTGAGTTAACTCTAGCAAATTCCGGGAATGGGAAGTGGGGAAGGTGGGGAGTGGGGAGTTAGGGAAATTACTAAGTATAATTTCCCTAACTCTTCTGCCCTTCTGCCTCTTGTGTATGCCCAATGCCCTTTCAGTTATGAGTTAGGTTTACCGTATTTTTTTTATTTGTATATCTATCTATGTAGGTTAATGATTAATTTATTTGTTAGCTAAAGTTTATATATGTACTTATAAAAAAATACATTATAAATTTAGCTTTAATCGCTTCTGTTCATTCCATATACCTCCACCCAGGATTTACTTATGAATTTCTCGTCAGCACGATTATATTTTTACCAGGAAATTCAACAACCTGACGAGCAGATTGACCTAGCAAAGGCAGCTTTGTATATTGCTCAGGAAGAATATCCTGACCTTGATACTGCGGAATATCTCAACGCTCTGGACACAATGGCAGATGAAGTTCAAGAATGCTTGCCTGCTTCACGATATCCTTTGCGGCTGATTCAAACTCTCAACCAGTATCTCTACGTTGATTTAGGATTTGCTGGTAATCAAACAGACTACTACGACCCCTGTAATAGCTTTTTAAATGATGTGATTGACCGTCGCATGGGGATTCCTATTACTTTGGCACTGGTTTACCTGGAAATTGCTCGCAGAATTGACTTTCCTATGGTGGGGGTGGGGATGCCAGGGCATTTCCTGATTCGCCCAGATATTCCAGATATGGAAATTTTTGTGGATGCTTTTAATCGCGGTGAAGTGATGTTTGCCCAAGATTGTGAAGACCAATTATCTCAAATGTTTCAGCAACCTGTGAGTTTACAACCAGACTTTTTAGCTCCGGTAACTAATCGACAATTTTTAGCAAGAATCTTGACGAATTTGAAATATATTTATCTCAAACAACAAAAGTTAGAAAAAACTTTAGCTGCGGTTGAAAGACTTGTACTGCTGTTTCCTGAGGTAATTTTAGAAGTTCGCGATCGCGGTTTACTTTACTATCAACTTGGTCAATATTCCCAAGCGGCTGATGACTTGGAAAATTATCTAGCAAAGGTTCCGGATGCTGAAGATGCCGTAGTGATTCGGCGGTTATTGGCTGAGTTAGGGAAATGAAGGAGATCAGAATTAAGAATTACCTTAATTAATTTGTACTTGTTCTGCAACTTGCTTGAGGCGACGCAGTTGAGCTTGCATATCTTCTTGAGTCCAAGAGGCGGCGAAATTTTTGAACCCCCAACTGACTATGGGGTTGGGAATATCGAATTCAAAGCGGTTGAGTAGGAGGGTTCCCTGTGCTAACGGTTGACATTCCCAGCGATCGCGTCCTCGGAAAAATCCTTGAAATTCCCAAACAACTAAACCCGGTCGCCGTTCTACAACAACGCTATTTAGGCTGGGTTTAAGTAAAGGAATTTGAATGACAAACCGACTTTGACTACCAACATCAGTACTCCAAGTTTCGCCCACAGGTTCGCAACATAGGGCAGGATTCAGCCAACGGTGCATGAGTGTTAAGTCGGTAATGCAGCGCTCTACCACTGTGGCTGTGGCATTAATTTGAATCGATTGGGTAAAAACTTGGGACATTCCACATTTTTTATGCTGTTGCTGCACCTAGAGTAACGCAAAATCAATCACTGGATTGCTGCAACAAATATATATGTTTGGCGTTATTCGTTGACAAAACGAGAAAATAAATAACAAAGTAAAAAAAATATCATTGATATTAACTGCATATATGAGTTTGCTGCCAATTTACTGGTAAATTGATAGGCAAAATACTAGTGAACTTACTGGGATACAGGATTGTTTCATATCCAGCCAAACCATAAGTATCACAAGTGTTTTTAGCAAACATCTCACCTTAATACCGGAAAACCATGCACACAACTTGGCAAGGAATAACCCAGTTGATAGACAGTGGTTTGTCGATGAGGGTACAGCATTTTTTGGCACAATCGCCAAGTCTACCACTAGATCAACAAAGAGTGAATGAAGGCATCGCTGAAGTACAAGGAATTGTCCAACAGGTGATTGCCTTTACCCCGCGTTTATTGGGGGCGGCGGCACTGTTATTAGTTGGTTGGCTGATTGCGGCGATCGCGGCCGCGGTCACTAAAGGAATCCTGAATCGCACCAAGATAGATAACCGGATTGCCGCAGGGGTAACGGGTTCTGGGGACGTTCCTCAGGTAGAGAAATTAATCTCTGGGTTAGTTTTCTGGAGCATTATTTTAATCACAGTAGTAGCTGTTTTACAGACCCTGGAACTGGAGGTAGCTTCTCGACCCCTGAATAATTTTCTTGACCAACTCATTGGCTTTTTGCCTAAGTTGGTTGGTGCAGGAATCCTTTTAGGAGTCGCTTGGTTATTAGCAACCATTGTCAAACTGGTGACAGTACGCGGATTACAAGCGCTGAGATTAGATGAGCGTTTGAATCAAGAAGCGCAAGACGATACACTCAATCTCAACCGATTATCTTTGAGTGAGACAATTGGTAATGCTCTGTATTGGTTTATCTTCTTACTATTTCTCGTACCTGTTTTGGATACTCTGGCGCTCAGACAGGCACTACTACCAGTACAAGGTCTGATTACAGATATTCTGTCAATTCTGCCCAACATTCTAGCGGCGACGTTAATTGCTACAGTTGGTTGGTTTATAGCTAATGTAGTGCGGCGGATTGTGACCAACTTACTAGCCAGCACTGGCATGGATCATTTAGGAAGTCGTTTGGGACTTTCCTCATCTTCAGGAGTGCAATCTTTATCGATTATTATAGGCACCATCGTCTATATTTTGATTTTGATTCCTGTAGCGATCGCCGCACTCAATGCCTTGAGAATTGATGCAATATCTGTGCCTGCGATCGCCATGTTGCAACAGATACTCAATACATTACCTGCCATCTTTACAGCTGTTGCAATTTTAATTGTGGCCTTCTTCTTAGGTAGGTTTGTCGCGGATCTAGTCACTAGTATTCTCACTAGTTTAGGCTTTAACAACATTTTCACAGTACTGGGTCTACCATCACTGACCAGGGTAACTGCGGTTCCCCAAGACGAAACAGCACCAAGACCACCAGTCCGCACGCCATCAGAATTTGCAGGTATTATCGCCTTAGTTGGGATTATGCTGTTTGCCACAGTTGCAGCAGTGAATATTCTCAATATTCCTGCTTTGACAGCATTGGTAACAGGCATCCTCGTAGTCTTGGGGCGAATTTTGGCAGGAATGATTGTATTTGCCATTGGTTTATTCTTAGCAAATTTGGCGTTTCACCTCATTACCAGTTCCGGCGAGCGCCAAGCCCGCATTTTGGGCCAGGTAGCGCGGATCTCAATCATTGCCCTAGTTTCAGCAATGGCGTTGCAACAAATTGGCGTTGCTAGTGACATTGTGAATTTAGCCTTTGGACTTTTGCTAGGTGCGATCGCTGTGGCTATTGCCCTATCTTTTGGCCTCGGTAGTCGTGATATCGCCCGTGAACAAGTTCAAGGTTGGCTTGATTCTTTTAAAGGTAAAGGGTAACTAAGCCCTGAACTCTCTCGTTCCCAGGCTACTGTCTGGGAATGTAGACTTTAAGCTTAATTGTTTAAATTAAAAAGCCCGCTAATTTTTCATTATTTTTAATTTTTATCTTTAACTTTTCTATTTTTTCAGGTAGCCATGTAGTTGGTTCAACAATTGCGAATATTTTATATTCAAATCTATTTTTCCAAATATATTCTAATTCGTTATCAATGAATCCTACAAGTTTACCTATTGCCTTTTCTAACCCTAAATTTCTAGATGCACATAATCCTATGTGTGGTGTTTCCCAATATTTAATTTCTATATTCGAGTTGATTGAGGTAATAATTTCTTTAGTTTCTTGCTCGCTACCATCATTGATCACAATCCATTCAAAGTCATGGCTTGTTTGTGCCAGAATACTAGGAAGTAAAATTTGTTGTAATTGATTTGGTCTTTTATGTGTTGCTGTGATTAAGGATAATTTCATATATGGCTTTCCTTATGAAGAAACGTAGATAGGCACAAACATCGTCAACACTACCCATTTACGAAGCCTCCATCAATTCCATACATTTCTTTGAAAGTTCGTCTGCTGTTGCAATAGATTCTACATCAATACACATAAATCCTAGACGCTCAACCTCTTCCCTCATATGTTTATTGTAGAGTAGGGTACGGTCTAGAAACTTTTGAATTAAGTGTTTTTCATCCTTACATACATGACAAAAATTACTTTCACTAAAAATTCGGTTTCGGAAGAGTTGCTCCCTAGCCGTTAGCCAAATTGCTTTAACACCATTTTCGCCAACTAAATTCGCTACAAATCCTGGCCATAACGCAGATCCTTCAAATGTGAGGCATTCCGTTGATAAATCAGAGGCATGAGAATGAACAATAACCTCGACCTGTGGCACCACATTTTTCTCATAATGCGACAATACGTCTAAAAAAAGAGCTTCAACAGACAGCTTCCTATAATATTCCATTACGTGTGCTGGAATAGCCTTTCCATTTGCACCTACCCAAGGACGTCCGGGATGCCGAGCGAGTTTGTCCGTAGAACGATAACTCCAACCAAGCTTTGCCGCTAAAGCTCGGCCAAGGGTCGATTTGCCTGCATGAGAGGAGCCGCCAATTAAAATCACTCGTGTTTCATTAATTAATTTATTCATTCATGAACCCTTATCTGATAGTTGCGTTGCTAAAAAAAGGTAGGCTAGATGTAGCAGCTTAAAGGTCAAAACTTGCCCCTTAAGTAGGTGGGTGAGAAAATTTATCGCTAGGATAAGGCAGAAGGCAGAAGGCAGGAGGCAGAAGGGAAGAGGGTTTTAAGCTGATTCATTTTTCTTTACATAGTTGATTTTATTTGTGCCTACCTACTTAGTCATGCCATTAAATACCTTGTATTCCCATACTGTCACCTGTTCCCTTTCTATCTACCGATGGCTTGTACCCATAAAGCCAATTCTGAAAATCATCGTTATTCGTTGTTTGCCTGTTGGGTTCGTAGTAGCGCATTTCACTTACAGCACTACGGGTTTGGATGATTTGTGTACGCTCTATGCGGCTCTTTTCATAGCTAGTTAGCGCTGCTGTCAAACTAGATGCGCGAGAAAAAGATGCTTGTAATTCATATGCATCTTCAAAAGTGGTATTGGCTCCCTGTCCCATCGCCGGTGCCATGGGATGAGCAGCATCGCCTAAAAGGGTGACTCTGCTTTGGCTCCAAGAATTTAATGGTGGGCGATCGCAAATCGGCCCTTCCCAAATTTGCTCGGCTGGTGTCGCGGCTACAACTGTCCGAAAAGTTTCTGCCCAGCCAGTTAATTCATCAAGGATGCGAGACTTGACTTCATCAGCAGTCTGAGAAAGAGAGTAATTAGGCGATAACTTGCGAGTAATCCAACTGGTATATCCCTTACCCACATTCAGCAGATACATGAATTGTTGATTGCCTTGGATAAAAATTAAATCGTGGGAATTAAATAATTCATGATGATATTCGATGACGGCACGCCAACACATACTACCTATATATTTTGGTTTACCTTCTCCAGTTAAAGTTTCTCTGATTACTGAGTTAACGCCATCAGCACCGATGAGCAAATCTGCATATACTGTTTTACCACCATCAAAATAGATTTCTACACCATTGTCATTTTGTTTAAAGCCGATGCAATGATGATTGAGGTGGATGATGTCAGATGGTAATCGGGATGCTAGAGTTTGCTGCAAGCGCCACCACCAAACAGTTAGTAATGGTTGTCCATATTTCTCTAAAAACTGGCTTGTATTAGCTCGAATAGTTTCGCCATGAATATTTTTTAAAACTGTTTGGTTAACTTGGCATCCTGAACTTTTAAGTGCTGCAACTATTCCCGGTGCGATCGCCTCTAGGCAGTTTAAGCCGTTGGGAGCTAATCCTAAACCTGTACCAGCCGGGCGAAATTCTTTGGCTTTTTCGTATACTTGCACGTTAAACCCTATGTTTTGCAATGCTATGGCAGCAGCTAAACCACCAGGGCCGGCACCGATGATGGCAATTTTATCTAGTTTTAATCTGGGTGATTTTTGAGTTGAAGTTTTATCTGACATATTTGTTTTTTGGTTGAAATATAGTGTATAAAAAAAGCAGGAAATAAACTGCAAAGGATACTAAGAAATAAAAGTTTTAGAGAGTTATTGCGTAAGTTATAAAAGTTTTAGTAAATATATTAAGTTTAAAAAAATTACGCACCGCCAAGTCGCCAAATACGCCAAGAGAAGAAAGATTTCATGAATGATTTAGGATTGTTATAGCTAAATGATATCCTTAAGTGCTGTATTTACTAAGTTAATCAACAATTGTGTGAAGTTTCACAGCCTGAAGAGGGATAATATATGTAATAACAGCAAATGTATTGAAAATGTCAGAAAATTCGATAAGTTCCCACTCTTTTAACCAGGAATTGCAAATATTGGGGCCAGAGGAAGTTGATTTATCGCTGAATGTCAATCAGGTCTCCTATTCTTTGAAAATAGAACCCCGCGTTACTTTACTTGATGCCCTGCGGGAAAAGCTAGGTCTGATGGGTACTAAAAAAGCTTGCGATCGCGGCGAATGTGGGGCTTGTACTGTATTGGTGAATAATCGGCGGATTAACTCTTGTATGACTTTAGCTATCATGCATGTTGGTGCATCAATTACTACGATTGAAGGTTTGGCAACAGATGGCCAACTCCACCCTCTGCAAACAGCTTTTCTCACCTATGATGCTTTTCAATGTGGTTACTGTACATCAGGGCAAATTGTATCTGCCTTAGGGATGATATTGGAAGAGACACCGAAATCTGAGGCGGAAATTCGAGAAAAAATGAGTGGCAATCTGTGTCGTTGTGGGGCTTATCCTCAGATAATTGCGGCAATTTGTGATGTATTAAAAGGTAGGGAAGATGCAGCCGTTTAGTTATGCTCAAGCTACTTCCAAAGAAGCTGCGATCGCTACAGTAGAACAAGATAAAAATGCTGTATTTATTGCTGGTGGCACAGATTTGCTCGGCTTGATGAAAGATGGAGTAGCAACAGCAAATAAATTAGTTGATATTAATACTTTGCCTTTAGCAAATATTGAATTATTAACTAATAATATTCGCATTGGTGCAGTAGCTAAATTGAGTGATGTAGCTTTTCATCCCCAAATTCAGGAATGCTATCCAGTAATTTCCCAAGCATTACAACAAAGTGCTTCGCCCCAACTGCGAAACATGGCAACGGTGGGGGGAAATTTGCTGCAACGAGTGCGCTGTGGTTATTTTCGTGATCCAGTTTTTCCTTGTAATAAACGTAACCCCGGTGTCGGTTGTTCAGCAATTACAGGTTACAACCGGATGCACGCCATTTTTGGTACTAGTGAACATTGTATTGCCGTACATCCCTCGGATTTAGCTGTGGCACTGACGGCATTAGATGCGGTAATTTGTGTTCAAGGAATGGAAGCAGAACGGCGAATTTCTATTCATGATTTTTATCTCTTACCAGGCGAAACACCAGAAACAGAGACAATCTTACAGGATGGAGAACTAATTGTTGCAATTGAAATACCCCATTATATTTATCAATCGTATTATCTAAAAATTAGAGACCGCGCCAGCTATGAATTTGCTTTGGTTTCTGTTGCCATTGCGCTGGACGTAGAACAGGACATGATCAAATCAGCAAAGATAGCTTTGGGGGGAGTAGCGCCTAAACCCTGGCGGGCTTGGGAAGCAGAAAACTTGCTTCAGGGTAAACCAATTAATGCAACTACGTTTACAGATGCTGCTGTTGCTGCTGTCAGAGAAGCGCAACCGCAACAACACAACGAATTCAAAATTGAATTAGTTAAACGGGCTTTGATCCGCGCACTTTCAGTTGTGGCAACAGAATCATGAGTAAAATTATTGGTAAACCATTAGATCGCGTTGATGGCAAACTCAAAGTTACTGGAGAAGCACCTTACACAGCCGATGTACCCAGAGAAAATTTGGCTCATGGAGTGATTTTCCAAAGTGCGATCGCTAAAGGTAAAGTTATTCAAATAGAGACAAGCACCGCCGCCGCCGCCCCTGGTGTGATAGATATTATTACTTATCAGCAAACTCCCAATTTAGTAAAAATCCCCTTCTTTCCCACTCCAGAAAATCTACCCACCACACAAGATGACAACATTTACTATAGTGGTCAACATTTGGGTATTGTCATTGCGGAAACTTTAGAACAGGCTGAATATGCTGCTTCACTGATAAAAATTAGCTACGAAGCCGCAGAACCAACAATTACAATCGCCCAAGCTGAGATATTTGAGCCAGAATCTATCTTTTTTGGCATTATGCCTGGCAAAATTACCAGAGGAGATATTGAATCTGGAAAAACCCAAGCGGAAGTATTGGTGGAAGAAATTTATACCACCCCAATGGAACATCATAATCCCCTAGAACCTGCTGCCACTTTAGCGATGTGGACAGGGGATAACTTGACACTCTATGAAACTACTCAAGGTATTTTTGCAACTCAAAGAGGAATCGCCGCAGTTTTGCGTATTCCTCAAGAAAAAGTCCGTGTTATTTCCCAGTATTTAGGCGGTGGATTTGGTTGCAAAGCCTTACTACGGTCACATACAATCTTGGCAGCGATCGCAGCTCGTCAAGTTAAGCGTCCGGTAAAAGTTGTGTTAACGCGATCGCAAATGTACACATCTTGCGGCTACAGATCACCAACTCAACAACACCTGACTTTAGGCGCAACTCAAGACGGAAAACTGAGTGTAATTAATCATATTGGCACATCCTTAACTTCCATCTTCGATGACTTTGTGGAACCCGTAGGTGCGCCCACCACCATGATGTATGCCTGTGCCCATCTGCAAGTAAAATACCGTCTAGCCCGCATCAATACAATCACGCCTACCTTCATGCGGGCACCAGGAGAAGCACCAGGCATGTTTGCCTTAGAATCGGCCATGGATGAACTAGCAGCAGCTTTAAATATTGACCCGATAGAACTGCGACTACGAAATCATGCTGATATCGATCCACATACACAATTACCTTGGTCAAGTAAATCTCTCAAACAATGTTACCAACAAGGCGCAGAACTGTTTGGTTGGTCGCTACGCAATCCAATTCCTCGTTCCATGAGAGATGGTGATTTCCTCATTGGGTGGGGAATGGCCAGTGCTACATTTCCTAGTAACTCTGGTAAAGCGTCTGTGAAGGTAGAAATTTTTGCCAACGGAGAGGCGCAAGTCAAAACTGGTACTCAAGACCTCGGTACTGGTACATATACAGTCATGACTCAAGTCGCGGCTGAAGCATTAGGCTTGTCCAGTCAGCAGGTACAGTTTGAATTAGGTGATAGCAATCTCCCCAACGCCCCCATCACAGGTAACTCCATCACTGTGGGTAGTGTTTCCCCAGCCGTGCATCAAGCAGCCAGCGCCGCCAAACAAAGAATGATGCAAATGGCAGTAGCTGATCCCAATTCCCCTATTTACGGTTTTCCAGTAGCAGATATTACCGTAGAGTCAGGAAAAATGTTTTCCCAACAAGACCCCTCTAAGCAAGACAGCTACAGTGAAATTTTGCGCCGCCACGGGTTAGCTAGCTTAGAAGTCACAGAAGAAAATGCACCCAACCCAGAAAGCCAAAAATATTCCAAACACTCATTTGGTGCCATCTTTATCGAAGTAGCTATTGATGAATTGTTAGGACAAATCAAAATTAGACGTTGCGTAGGCGTTTATAGTGTGGGGAAAATTCTCAACTGCAAAACAGCACGCAGTCAGGTGATCGGTGGGATCACTTGGGGAATCGGTATGGCATTAATGGAAAAAACCGTCATTGATCCTCATCAAGGTAGAATCGTTGGTGCAAACCTTTCTGATTACCTAATTCCTGTTCATACTGATATCCCCAACATCGAAGTGCAATTCATTGCAGAACACGACCCTCATGTAAACACACTCGGAACCAAAAGCCTAGGAGAACTACCCATAGTCGGAGTAGCAGCTGCGATCGCCAATGCTGTGTATCATGCCACAGGTAAACGAATTCGTGACCTGCCAATCACACCAGATAAATTAATTTAAAATCACCAAAATAGTGCTGAGTGCTGAGTAAAAAGTAAAAAGTAAAATTAACTGCACTCAGCATATAGGGTTTGAAGCCCCTAAATTTATTTATGAAGATAAGTAAAAACATTTTTTTCGAGACACACAGTGCCAGAAAAAATGTGTTCTTGTTTCAATCCCCTAGTTTTAACTATGGGGTTGTACTCAGCACTCAGCACTTTCAACTCAGCACTACTGAAAAACACAGAGGACAGTATTCCTTCTGCCTCCTGCCCTCTGACTTTCTTGATAAAGCACAGGATATCGGCATTATCCTATTATCAAACTCTGTCTTTTCAGAATTAAAAGATGTTTTATTTCGTCCCAAATTTGAGAGATATATTACCTTAGAAAGACGGCAAGAATTTTTAGCAAAAAACTAACACTTTGTCAGGTCAACCATCTTCTCCCTTTCTCCAACTCTGTGACCTCTGCGCCTCTGTGGTTCATTTTCTCTTAAATTAAATATAGAGACTCAAAAAAGAAACTGATGAACGCGATGTCTAACGACAAGCCGCCTAGCGTCTACGCCTCAAGCCTTGCATCTATCATCGAAGAAGAAGCCATCTGTCTTTGGGAAAACCTTGAACTCAGCCAGCAAACACAAATTAAACAGGCGATCGCTTCTGTAAATCCCCCCAGTTGTATCGTCTATCCCCGCACTCAAGCACAACTAGCCGCAGTCATCGCCGAGGCTCACCGCAATAACTGGCGCGTCCTCCCCTGCGGTAGTGGTAGTAAAATCAACTGGGGTGGTTTAGTTAAAAGTGTTGACATCGTAGTCAGTACAGAACGCATCAATCAACTAATTGAACACGCCGTTGGTGATTTAACTGTCACAGTAGAAGCCGGGATGCAATTCTCCCATCTCCAGAAAATTTTAGCCAAATCACGCCAATTTCTTGCCCTTGACCCCACCACACCAGAATTAGCAACTATTGGCGGTATTGTCGCTACATCTGATACAAATTCCCTACGGCAACGTTATGGTAGTGTGCGCGACCAGCTATTAGGTATGACCTTTGTCCGTGCTGATGGACAAATTGCCAAAGCTGGAGGACGTGTAGTTAAAAATGTAGCCGGATACGATTTAATGAAGTTATTTACTGGCTCTTACAGCACATTAGGAATTATTAGTCAAGTAACTTTTCGTGTCTATCCACTACCAGAAGCATCGGGTACGGTGGTGTTGACTGGTACAGCAGAGGCTATATCTCAAGCTGCTGCTACCTTGCGAGGTTCGGCGTTAACACCAACTCAGGCTGATTTGCTATCTACTCAACTAATTTCTGGGTTAGGCTTGGGTCAAGGGTTGGGATTAATTGCTCGTTTTCAAAGTATTAGTGAGAGTGTTAAGGAACAGTCAAATCGGCTGTTGGCGGTAGGGCAAAAGTTGGGATTAGATGGAACAATTTATTTTGATGAAGATGAAGGTTATCTATGGCAGAGATTGTCAGAATTAATGAATCATTCTGTCACAGAGTCTGTAATTAAATGCAAAATAGGAGTGTTACCTACTGCGGCTGTGGAAATTTTAGCTGAGGCGGAATTAGGTTTGATTCATGTTACTAGTGGTTTGGGATGGTTGCAGTTTGAGAATCAAAATCAAGTTTTAAGAATGCGCGAATGGCTACGCCACGCAAGCGAACGCTGTCAAGCTAATAAAGGTTTTTTGAGTGTTTTGGTAGCATCAAATCAGGTGAAACAAGAAATTGATGTTTGGGGATATACAGGTAATGCTTTGCAGGTGATGCGTCAAATTAAGGCGCAGTTTGATAGTCAGAATGTTTTGAGTCCTGGTCGCTTTGTGGGTGGAATTTAATTTAACGAACCACAAAGGCACGTTCGCGAAGCGTCTCGAAGAGAAGGACACGAAGGAAGAGGGGAAGAGAATAAATATGCAAGTTTCTGATAATTCTGTGAATAATATTGCTAGTATCAAGAATTTAAAGGGGTTTGATGTTAATCATCCACCTGACCCGAAGTTGATTGATAGTTGTGTGCATTGCGGGTTTTGTCTGGCGACTTGTCCGAGTTATCGGGTGATTGGTAAGGAAATGGATTCTCCTAGGGGACGGATCTATTTAATGGATGCGATTAATCAGGGTGAGATTGCTTTAAATACAGCAACGGTAGAACATTTTGATTCTTGTTTGGGTTGTTTGGCTTGTGTGAGTACTTGTCCTTCTGGTGTGCAGTATGACAAGTTGATTTCTGCAACTCGTCATCAAGTTGAACGGAATTATGCACGCAGTTTGCCAGATAAATTAATTCGTCAATTGATATTTTCTCTGTTTCCTAATCCTGATTTATTAAGATTTTTTCTGATGCCGTTGTTGGTTTACCAAAAGTTGGGTTTGCCTAAACTATTGCGTTCTACAGGGTTACTTAAAAAAATCTCGCCCCGTTTGGCAGCAATGGAGTCAATTCTGCCAAAAATTACTCTGCAATCTTTTCAAGATAATTTGCCGGATGTGATTCCCTCACAAGGTGAGAAGCGTTACCGCGTTGGGGTGATTTTGGGATGTGTGCAACGGCTATTTTTCTCCCCTATTAATGAAGCTACTGTGAGGGTGTTAACGGCTAATGGTTGTGAAGTTGTGATTCCCAAGTCTCAAGGTTGTTGTGCGGCGCTTCCGGAACACCAAGGACAAACGGCACAGGCCCAGGCTTTAGCTAGGCAAATGATTGATAGTTTTGCTAATACCGATGTAGATTTTGTGATTATCAATGCGGCTGGTTGCGGTCATACGTTGAAAGAATACGGTCATATCTTAGAAGATGACCCAAAATATCGGGAAAAGGCTCAGGAGTTTGCTGCTAAGGTAAAGGATGCTCAGGAATTTTTGGTAACTGTGGGGTTAACGGCGAAGCTATTACCATTAACTGATCAGCCTCTAAATTTGGTTTATCAAGATGCTTGTCATTTATTGCATGGACAAAAGATTAGTGTGCAACCGCGTCAGCTGTTACGGCAAATTCCTGGAGTGAAGTTAAGGGAACCAATAGACGCGGCTTTGTGTTGTGGCAGTGCTGGTGTTTATAATATGCTGCAACCGGAAGTAGCTGAGGAATTGGGTCAGCAAAAAGTCCAGAATTTGTTAAATACTGGTGCTGAGTTAATTGCTTCTGCTAATCCTGGTTGTACTTTGCAAATTACTAAGCATTTACAGTTGCAAGGTAAAACAATTTCCGTAATGCACCCGATGGAGTTATTAGACTATTCGATTCAAGGCATAAAGTTGGATAAAAATACTTAGTTGGACTGAGTAGGTGCAGGTGTGGGTGTTTCTTGAGGAGTTTCCATCGGGGTTTCTGTGGGAGTAGGGGTAGGGGTAGGGGTAGGTGTGGGTGTTGGCGTAGGGGTGGGTGTTTCTGTGGGAGTAGGTGTCGGTGTCGGTGTTTCCGCCGTGATGCTGAGTCGATAATCTAGTGATTCCGATGCTGTGGAGACAAGTACAAACTCATAAAATCCCGATTCTGGTAATTTAGTTGACAAACTGCGTTCTGTGGAATCTTCTAAAAAGGTGATTTTGCCAGAGGGGGAATATACTGAGAGCAATACTTGGGAATTGGCTTGTAGCTTCAATTCTATAGATTGATCCTTGGCCAGGTCAGCAATGAAAACTCTGCCACCAGCAGGCTGGAGAGTGCCGCTAACTATTTTACTCGTAGCACCTGGGTCAAATACCAGTTTTTGGAAAGCACTACCGGAGAGAATCGCATTAAGTTTATCGCTAACAAATCCGTGCCAAACTTGCCCGATGGGCTGATTAATAAAATCTTTACCACGCTGCTCAGGAAATGTACTTAAAAAGGCAGCATCCCCTAAATCATATAAAGCACGACTACCAACATTGATTTGGTTGATGTCAACTTTCCAGCGATCGCGTTCGGCTGCTGTATATGTACCTAGTTGTCGTCGCGCCCTAGCACTCAATGGGGCCAGTTTTTCTAGTAATTGGGCGGCTGTTTTATCCCATTCTGCCCGCAAACTTTCATCTTCGGGTTCATCGCTGAGTGTGCGCCCTCTTAAACTGGGGTTGCTGTCCCAAAAGACTTGATTGACTAAGCTGACATAAAAGTTAAAATCAATACCCAATTGTTGACGACGAGCATTTAATCTTTGTTTGCGCTGTCGTTCTGCTGGGGAAAATTTCGCTAAGGGGTCAGTGGGTTGCTCAACGGAGGGGGTGGGTGTTGGTTGGACTTCCCCAGGATCGCGATCGCTGCTAGTCACTCCCCACCAAACTGCTCCCGCCGTACTAGCCAAGACCAATACTACGAGCAAGGCTTTTGCTGGTGTCCACCAGGTTGTTGGTTGAGGGGATGGGGGAGATGGAGAAGATGGCGGGGACGGAGAAACTGCAACAGTGGCAGATGTAGGCTCTGGAGTGGCGGGATATTGAGTTTGGGGATAGCTAACTGATGGTGGGTTGAGGGCTTGTAGTACTTGACGCGCTGATTGGAAGCGATCGCTTGGTCTTGGGTATAGCATTTTATCTAATACCTGTCCCAAAACCGGACTCAGACTAATTTCTCTCCGCCATTGCCAAGTTAAGTTGTAATTATCAATCAGTTCTTGTGGCTGTTTACCTGTCAATAAAACCAACGCTGTTACTGCCAAAGCATACAAGTCAGAGTGGGGCGATACTAAACCCGTTTGCATTTGTTCTGGGGGAGCGAATCCTACTTTACCTAGTAATGTAGGTGACGGGGGAGAGGCAAATTCACCTGGTTGGTAATATTCAGAGGCGACGGTGGCGGCTACTTGTTTAACTCCACCAAAGTCAATTAGTACTGGTAGTTGGTCAATAGTACGCAGAATTAAATTATCTGGAGAAATATCCCGGTGAATTACACCTATGGAGTGGATATACTCCAACACTGGTAAAATTTGTTGCAACAGTTGGCGGACTTCCAACTCTGTAAATCGTAAACCCTGCTGTGTCCGGGCATTTAATAAAGAACTGTAAGTTTGCCCTTCTACATAATCTTGCACCAAAAACAGGTATTCTTTGCCTTTTAAATTGATGCGAAGCAGTTCTCGAAAGCGAGGAATTTGGGGATGTTGCAGTTTATAGAGAACACTTGCTTCTCGCTCAAACAATTCTTCAGCTTTTTGGACAACGTAGGAAGTTTGAACTTGAGGAGAAAATTCTTTTAAAACACAAAGTTCGCGGAAGCGGTTAATGTCTTCAGCTAAATAAGTACGTCCAAAACCACCTTGACCAATTTGACGGACAATCACATAGCGATCGCCCAAAGTGAGACCCGGTTGAATACCATTACTTATAGTCATTATTTATAGTCATTTAGTCATGAAAAAAATTACTTCCTCACTCCCCCAATATCCCAGGGCTGTTTCATTCGCTTGTGTTGGAGATTTGTCAAGAGGATAATCTCACGCAAAGGCGCAAAGACGCAAAGAAAAATCAGGTATTTCGGACTGAAGATGCCAAAATTTTCGGTCTTAATTGTGGATTTGCCCTTGCAATTTTAACCCTTTTAGGGAAAGAATCAGCCCTGCCCAATATCCTCATCTTCTTTTCACCTTACTGACTTGATCAGCCGCGATCGCATACCAAATTTGACCGAAAGTTCGTTGATTCAGTTTCCCACGCTGTTGACCAGGAAACAACCGATCAAATTTTTCATTTGTGTCTTTGTTGAGTTGGTCAATTGTATAATTACCTAATTCTCCTGATCGCGCTTGTCGTCTCCAGATTGCTTCGTCTTGTAAACTATAGCGTCCCAGTTTTTGCCGAGCTGCTGTACTGAGATTAGCCTGTTCTATTTGATTTAACAAGTTTTCAGCAATACCGTACCATTCATTTCGTAAAGCTGTATCTGCTGGGTTAGAAGTGAGACTACGTCCCTGTAGTTCAGGGTTTTTAGTATAAAATAAATTATCTACAAACTGTGTAAAAAATACTTCAGGTATTTCTAGCTGTTGGCGACGCCTTAAAATTTGGCTGATGTCATTAGAACCTTGATCGCTAACTGGGCTACTGAGAGGATTTGGTAAACCGGGGATTGGTGGTAAAGAAATTGCTGGTACAGTAAATTCAGTAATAGTACGAATCACAGAATTTACTACCGCCCAAGTACCTGCGCCAGTTAAGACAACTAAGGCTGTTCCTCCCAGACTCACAGCAAAAGGACGCATCCAAACCGGTAAGGCGATCGCTTGATTAACCGCTTGCGTTTTGCTGTGGAATTTACTGACAAGAGCATTGGCGCGTTTTCGTCCAGGAGCAACTACCATTGTCTTGAGCTTAGTAATATATGTACTGGGTGGTTTTGTCGCCATCGACGATGGTAAATCTTTGAGGATTTGTTCAGCTCTTTCATAGCGATCGCTTGGTTTATAAGCCAGCATCTTTTTTAACACAGTTTCCAGTTGAATGCTGACATTAATTTCCTTGCCCCAATACCAAATCCCCTGATAGCTGTCGTACAGTTTTTGTGGTTCCTTACCTGTGAGCAACACTAAAGCTGTGACTGCCAAAGAGTATAAATCGCTATTGTAAAATACTTTACCTTGTCGTAACTGTTCTTCTGGTGCGTAGCCTTTTTTACCTAACAAGGTGTGATTCACCGCCAACTTGGTGAACCAAAACCCTTGAGAAGCAGGCAATTGTTTCACACCACCAAAGTCAATCAGTACAGGCATATTATCAGAACGCCGCCAAATCAAATTATCAGGAGAGATATCGCGGTGAACGACATCTCGTGAGTGGATGTAGGACAAAACAGGTAAAATTTGTTGCAATAAAGTAATGATTTCTTGTTCACTAAAAGCCTTACCTTGACTTTGGCGTTGTTCTAACAACTGGTCAAAATTCTCACCATCTATATAATCTTGCACTAAAAAGAAAAAATCTTTACTCCCAATTTTCACTTGTAGCGAAGCGTGAAAACGGGGAATTTGGGGATGTTGCAGTGTTTTGAGAACACTTGCTTCTCGCTCAAATAATTCTTTGGCTTTTTGTAAATCCTGCTGTTCTTGGACTTGGGGTGCAAATTCCTTCAATACGCATGTTTGATGAGACTTATTTCTATCCTCCGCCAAGTAAGTGCGCCCAAAACCACCCTGACCTAGTTGACGGATAATGCGATAACGATTATCTACAACTAACCCAACACCAAGAGGTAATGGCTCACCGCAGTGGATACAAAAACGGTTACCATCACTATTTGCGTGTTGTTTAGTGCAAAAGACCTGCATGATGTTGAAGGATAAATTAAGGTTTTATTGACTTACTACAACAAATGCAGTTCCATTTACAGACATCTTACCGATACTCCCTGATAAAAACTCAGAGCAAAATTTACTAGCTCAAGTTATTTGCAGAAATCGGACAATGACTAAAATACTGACAGCAAGTAACGATGGTGTTGGTGCGATTTTAGATTAAGTAACAAGCGTCATGAACTGCAAATCAAAAAATCAGCGAGCAATTAGGGCATTTGAAGATTTTTTGTCTACCCCCTTAGAAACGTTACTACAACGACATCTCACAACTCCCAGCCCATTAGCAGCTTTAAATTTATTTTACGATGTGGCTGCCAATGTACCAGCTTACAAGGCTTTTTTAGCAGCGCAAGAGATTGACCCCACTGCTATCCAAAGCTTAGAGGATTTTCAGAAACTTCCAGCTATTAACAAAGAAAATTATATAACGCGTTATCCTTTGGCTGACTTGTGCCGCTACGGGCAGTTAGAAGCCTGCGATATGATAGCTGCTTCTTCTGGTTCCACAGGTAAACCCACATTTTGGCCGCGTTTTTTCACTGATGAACTGCAAATTGCTACACGCTTTGAGCAAATTTTTCATCATAGTTTTTACGCAGACACTAGACGCACCTTAGCTGTGATTTGTTTCACCTTGGGGACTTGGGTTGGTGGGATGTTCACCACCAATTGCTGTCGCTATCTTGCTAGTAAAGGGTATCCTATCACCGTAATTACTCCCGGTAACAACAAAGCAGAAATCTTGCGGGTTGTGGGGGAACTGGGTTCAGATTTTGAGCAAGTGGTGCTGCTAGGATATCCACCATTCCTCAAAGATGTGATTGATACTGGCCTTGCCAGTGGTGTGGAGTGGCAACAATATCACATTAAATTAGTCATGGCGGGAGAAGTATTCAGCGAAGAATGGCGAAGTTTAGTTGGTGAAAGAGTTGGTTCGCAAAATCCCTGTTATGACTTTGCCTCACTCTATGGTACTGCGGATGCAGGTGTGTTGGGCAATGAAACGCCTTTGAGTATCTGCATTCGTCGTTTTTTGGCAGTACATCCAGATGCAGCTAAAGCTTTATTTGGCGAATCTCGGCTACCGACTTTGGTGCAATATGATCCCATAAGTCGCTTTTTTGAAGTTCAGGATGGCACCTTACTCTTTTCTGGCGATAATGGTATACCTTTGGTGCGTTATGACATCCTGGATACTGGCGGGATTATTAGTTATAATTCCATGCTTCAGTTCTTAGCAGCATGGGGATTTGATCCTGTCCAAGAACTAACAAAGTCTGATACTCAGCACTTACCTAGAGGCATTCATCCACTACCTTTCGTCTATGTTTTCGGACGTTCTAACTTCACAGTTTCCTACTTTGGAGCGAATATCTATCCAGAAAATGTGACAGTGGGATTAGAGCAATCAGGAATTCCCGCATGGGTGACGGGTAAGTTTGTGTTGCAGGTGCAAGAAGATGCAGACAAGAATCGATTTTTATCCGTGGTTGTAGAGTTAGCACCAGGGGTAGAAGGTAGTGAAGACAAAAGACAAGCGATCGCATCTTCCATCCTTTCACAACTTTTGCGCCTCAACAGCGAGTTTGCTAACTATGTCCCACCAGAATATCAAATGCCACAAGTTACATTAACCCAAATGGGTGATGCCCAATATTTCCCTATTGGGGTGAAACATCGTTATACACGCAGGTCGTAGGTGAGAGGCTTGATCCAAAATACAGAAATTACCTCAGCCAATGTTGCATGTAATGTTGCAATTTCGTAAACATCTGTTACATTAATTTACATACAGACGCAATTTTTGCCACGTAAAATCTAGGAGTGCTAATTATGTCAGATATCAAGAAAACTACCTCCTCAGTGACTGAAGACCCTAATGCTTTGCGTTGGGGATTCACTCCTCAAAGTGAAAACTGGAACGGCCGTTTTGCAATGATTGGTTTTTTATCAGCTGTTCTACTGGAAGTTTTCACTGGACAAGGCTTTCTTCATTTTTGGGGCATTCTATAGATTGAAACAGGCTTTTTTGCCTGCACTGGATGAAGAGTAATGCTTTCAAAAAGCTAGTGCTGTTTATTTAGTTTAGGCGATAGTGATCAACTCAGGGAATCAAAACTCCCTGATTTATGCCTTTTTACTTTTGTAAACTGTATAAGCCGGAGAGTCAAATCTCCGGCTTATTTTTAAAGTCAGGAAATTTTTGGTAGCAATCCCATAAGTTGGGGTAAAAATTGATTCTTGGTACTACGACCAACCCTTAATGAGTCATGAATAAAAAGATCCCCGACTTCTTGTAGAAGTCGGGGATCTGAGCCTCTCATTGCTTATCTTTAGTGCCAACTTATATAAATTTCATCCTAGAGATAGATACTTGATTGATAAAAAATAGAGAGATTCATAAATGTATTCTTTTACTGCTGAAGATAGATGAATAATTTCTAATTCTTTTTTAAGCTTATTTTTTTATAGTTAAAAGTTTTGCGATAACTCCTGATTTTGATGTAGATAATTTTGGTTTAATAAGCAAAGTTTAATGCCAATGGTTTGTGTAAAAGTAAAATTAATAACTATACCAATTTTTACAAATAAATTTAATTATTAATTTCAAGTAAAGATATAATCAATATTGAGTAAAGATTTCGGCTTTTTTCGCAAAACTATTGACTAGATGTCGGAAAATTTCTAAAAGGATAACAGTAGGTTAAGACACTAGAGTGAAAAACTGTCGCTTTTTCGTTGAACTTATTTTCCAAATTATTTCAGATTTATCAAAATCTGTTAATGAGTTAATATCTAGTCCTAGAATAGTCTAGGAAGTAGATTTGTATTCATACCTGACCTTAGCTGCCTCTAAGTTCCGATTTATTGCGGAACACATTTCAACCACTTTTTGGTAATCAAAACATAACCAATTTAAATATTTTGAGGGTGACTTATTAACCTGTATTACAGAGTATGGCTGCGCCATACAAGCTATCAGTAACATCCTCAAAATAGGAGTCGCCAAAAGACTCTAAATTACTTCCCTATGATCATCAACCAATTACCTTGGTTGAAAGCACTACCAACATCACACCAGGCTTCAGGGAAGTCTGTTCAATTATTAGGGTTAGCCAGTGAGGAATTCACTGGTTTTAGGTGTCTTACCAGAAATTGCTGTTTATTTAGAGTAGACAACAGCTATGCTTGCTGCATATTTTGTCAGGTTTGCTTACTACTACTTACTGACTATCTACGCTCGCACTTTGGGAGCGTCATCTTTAACGAAGAATTTGCTAACTGGGAAAAATAGCAAAATCCCGTGATGTATCAAAAGCTTTTTAATTACTCTTTTCATTTTCGCGCAGCCTATTAATATGGTGAAATGAGAGGGAGAAAAAGCCAAGATAAAACGGGTACATATTCCCTAGATCGTCACAATACTAGGGGAAAACACCAAGCATTAGTCGCACATTACGTAAATACTTAATTAGCTGAACAAGGCTGATTAATTTTGTAATGGCAAAACCTGATTCAGGCAGGTTTTTGCCATAGCTGCAACGGATAAAATTACCCACATTTTCAGTAAATGGCAACTGGTAATCAATATGTCACACTCTTTTAGTCAAGGCAATACCTTGGAAAACTACGAAATGCAAGAAAGTAAGTTTTTAACGCCTTTTCAAAGGAAGGCTTTGCTGAAAAGCTTGCAAGCTAATTTACAACCAGAATATCGGCGACGAATTGAGATTATGTTACTAGCAGATGTGGGTAAATCCCAAAGCCAAATCTGTGAAATATTAGGTTGTTCTCAAGAAATGGCACGGTACTGGATTGGTTTAGCACAAGCAGGTTTAGCACACAAATGGAATGAGCGGCCAATCGGTAGACCCAAGATTGTTAATGATCAATATCTGGAACGCTTAAAAGAATTGGTAAGCCATAGCCCTCGTGATTATGGTTATGCTTTTAGCTACTGGACAGCCCAATGGTTAAGCAAGCATCTAGCAAATGAATTTGACATTGTGATTAGCGATCGCCATATTAATCGCCTACTCAAACAAATGGGACTTTCTACCAAACGCAAAAGTTCCTGCCCACCAGAAAATAACCCAACCAAGGATGCGGGAATTACGATTAGCGACTTGCAATCTAACTCCGCACCTAATTTCCATTGGTCATTAAATCTGATTCAGACCAATAAATAATCTTTCTTGGAGGTCAGGAAATGGCATCAGCGTTTTCCCAGGAACACTTAGCTCAACAACTCATCAAAACCTTAGGTGAGCCACTCTCAGAGGCAGAAATTGAAAGATGCTTAATTGGGGTGGAAATTGTCGAGCCACCAGTCGCCAAACAATTCTGGCAAGCAGCAACTGCGCCTAACGGAATTTATCTTGTGCTGAGGGGTAAAGTCAGACTTTTAGATAGCTCTAACAACTTAATCACTACCCTGACAACAGGAGGATCATTTGGCGAATTGACTTTATTTCCCGAAGCAGAATTCAGTCCTTATGTCGCCAGAGCATCTGTAAATTTAAAACTTGCTTATTTCCCGCAAGCAGCGTTACAAGAAGTGATCCGCAAACATGCGAGCATTCGCGATCGCCTCAAAGAACGTGCCCAACTGTGGGATTTGCTGTTGTTATGTTGCCAAAGCGCCCTAATTCCTCACAATGGCTCTGTAGAAGGCGTACTCAAAGCACTATCTTTATTTGAGCGGCACACGTTGAATAGTGGCCTACCCCCAGCAGAGCTATTTGCAGATACCAAGCTCTGGCTATTACATCGAGGGGAACTACTACATACTGACGGACACACATTAACACCGGGAAATATCTATGCGTATCCGCAACAGGGAAATTGGCAAGCGACGCAACCCACCACTGTTTACAGTCTCAAAAATGCTCATTGGCCCATAGCACTAGAATCCTGGCCACAATTAGCCGAGTTGCTTAACTTTCAAGAACGCCAAGATGCTACAGACAACCGACCTGTAGAAGTAATTACCCCCAGTCGAATCGTCACACAACTACTGCCACCAGATCCAGAACCCAAAAAAAAGCAAAAACGAGCTTATTTTCCCAGTCCTACAGTCAGAGCCGGGCAATGGTGGGGACGCTTAACCAGGCGGTATCCCTTCTTTGAACAACAAAGCGCCGCCGACTGTGGAGCAGCTTGCTTAGTGATGATTAGTCGCTATTGGGGTAAGCGCTTGAGTGTCAATCGATTGCGGGATTTAGCCAATATTAATCGCACCGGTGCATCACTGCGGGGTTTAACCACAGCAGCAGAAAGTATTGGTTTTACTACCCGTCCTGTCAAAGCCAGCCTGGATAAATTGGCACAACAAACCCTCCCCGCGATCGCCCATTGGGAAGGCAGACACTACATCGTCGTTTATGAAGTCAACAAAAAGCATGTAATTATCGGTGACCCCGCAGTTGGCCAGCGCACCCTCACCCATGATGAATTTAAAGCTAGTTGGACTGGTTACGCGTTGTTATTGCAACCTACAGCCCTCCTCAAAGAAACCGATGAAGCGAGTACACAATTCTGGCAGTTGTTTGATTTAGTCAAACCTCATTCCAAGGTGCTGCTAGAGGTCTTTATGGCTTCGGTGTTGATTCAGGTATTTGGACTAGTTACGCCTTTATTTACTCAGTTGATCTTAGACCGAGTAGTTGTACAGCGTAGCGCCCTGACATTAAACGCCATAGGTTTAGGATTACTGATTTTTGGATTGTTCAGTGTCGTGATCAACGGACTGCGGCAATATCTGCTAGATCACACAGCCAATCGCATCAGTGTAGCGCTGTTAGTAGGTTTTATCAAACATACCTTTCGGTTGCCGCTAGCATTTTTTGAGTCACGTTACGTTGGTGATATTATTTCTCGCGTCCAAGAGAATTATAAAATTCAGCGATTCCTCACCGGAGAAGCTCTATCAATCACTTTAGATTTATTGACAGTGTTTATCTATGTGGGATTGATGTTTTGGTACAGCGCTTCCATGGCATTAATCAGTTTAGCCATTATCCCACCCTTTTTTATTCTGGCACTCGTAGCCACACCATTCTTTCGCCGCATTAACCGCGAGGCTTTTAACGCTTCAGCTAACGAAAACAGTTATCTGATTCAATCCCTCACAGGTATTAGCTCGATTCGCTCAATGGCAATTGAACAAACAGTGCGCTGGCATTGGGAAGAGCTATTGAATCAAGTGATTAAAAAAACCTTTGCGGGGCAGATAATTAGTAACAAAATGCAAATTTTTAGCTCCATAATTGAGACTTTGGTAAGTACAGGATTGCTGTGGTTTGGGGCATGGCTCGTGATTCAAAATGAACTTACCATTGGTCAATTAGTTGCTTTTAATATGTTATTGGGCAATATTATTCGTCCGTTTCAAAGGCTAGTTGTTTTGTGGAATCAATTCCAGGAAGTAGTTATTTCTAGTGAGCGGATTAATGATGTTTTAGAAGCCGAACCAGAAGAAGACTTACATCATCAACCCCGGCAATTCTTACCTAGATTAGAAGGAAGTATTATCTTTGATAATGTCACTTTTCGTTATCATCCAGAAAGTGATATTAATGTCCTCGAAAATCTCAGTTTTGAAATCCAACCTGAGCAAACTGTCGCCGTTGTCGGGCGTAGCGGTTCTGGTAAAACAACCCTCGCCAAGTTGATTTTGGGACTATATCTGCCGACAGATGGCAAAGTATTAATTGACGCTCAAGATGTGACTAGTATTTCCTTGCGATCGCTGCGTTCACAAATTGGTGTTGTCGATCAAGATACCTTTTTGTTTGGCGGTACAATCCGTGAAAATATCAGTATTGCTCACCCAGAAGCCACTTTAGCAGAAATTATTGAAGCCGCAAGTTTAGCAGGAGCAGATGAATTCATCAAGCTACTACCAACCGGCTACGAAACTCAAATTGGCGAAGGTGGCGGGATGTTATCTGGAGGACAACGCCAACGCCTAGCGATCGCCCGTGCTTTACTCGGAAATCCCCGCTTATTACTTTTAGACGAAGCAACCAGCCACCTCGACGCCGAATCTGAGCGGATTATCCAAAATAACCTGAAAACAATTCTTAAAGGGCGCACAAGTTTGATTATTGCCCATCGCCTGTCCACAGTGCGTCATGCTGACCTAATCCTGGTTTTAGATCGCGGCTTACTCGTCGAAAGCGGGACTCACGATGAATTAATTGCCAGAAGAGGTCATTACTTCTATCTCAACCAGCAACAACTGGCGCAAACAGCTTAAAACCTGGGAAGTTTTTAGTGCTGAGTGCTGAGTGCTGAGTGCTGAGTAGTACCCCGTAACTCAAGCTAGGGGATTGTGTACAAATAAATTCGGAGGCTTCAGAACCATAATGCTGAGTCAACAGTATTTACTTCTTCCCTCCTCAGCACTTAACACCTTCAACTCATTACTTTTGTGGTGAACAGTTAACAGTAAACTGTTAAATTACTTATGCCAAACCCATCTCAACATTTATCATCCGTACTTGCAAAACCAAAGCAAGATCAGCATAACCAGGTTGAAGACTCTAGTGCTGTTGTTGATTATCAAAGACAGATAGAAACTGAGGCCAATGATTGGTCTTACGGCACCGAAGAACTGTTAGATGCTTTACCAAAGCTCTGGACACGTTCACTACTGTACTTCTTGGTAGCATTTGCAGCCATTATCTTACCTTGGTCGATGCTCACCAAAATTGATGAAACAGGAAGTGCTAGAGGGCGTTTAGAACCCAAAGGAGCAACGCACCAATTAGGAATTCCCGTTCCTGGTAGTGTTAAAGCTGTCAATGTTCAAGAAGGCGCAATGGTCAGAGCCGGACAGGTTTTGCTCGAGTTGGAGTCTGATGTACAGCAAACAGAGTTGCAACAGACACAGACACAACTAAAAGGGCTAATAGATCGCGAAGCACAACTGAAGTTACTCAAAAACCAATTGATGCTGGCGATTAATATTCAAGAGCAACAAAACCAAGCCCAAGAATTGGAAAAAATGTCTCAAGTTAATCAGGCGCAGCAAAACCTTGATGCAAGACGCAGTGCTTATAACTTACAACGATTGGAAAGACAGGCTTTAGTTGAACAGGCTAGACAGAATATTATTTCAACCCAGACTGCTGAGAAGTTAGTCAACAGTCGTTTTAATCGAGATGTCGCCGAAGTTGCTCGCTATCGTCAACTGTGGGAACAAGGAGCAATTCCCCAAATCCAAGTTGTGGAACTAGAAAAGACGGCAGAAGAAAGCCAACGGTTGCTTGTGCAAGCACAATCTGATATTACACAAGCCCAGCTGCGTTTACGAGAAGAAATGAGCCGCTATCAGGCGACCATGAGTCAAGCTGTAGCGGAGATTGAGCAGGCAAAATTACGTCTGCAAGAGCAGCAAAGCAGTTATCAAAGCGTTGTCCAAGCAGGTAAACTGGCTCTGCTGAGAAGCCAGGAACAACTCAAAGACATGCAAACGCAAATTACTAGCCTGGAATCAGAAATAGCTCAAACCAAGAGCCGGATTCAGTCCTTGCAGATTCAGTTACAGCAACGAGTCGTGCGATCGCCTGTTGATGGCATAATTTTTGAGATGCCCATCCAAAAACCAGGGCCTGTAGTAGAACCAGGACAGATTATTGCTCAAATTGCGCCCAAGAATAGTAAATTGATCCTGAAAGCGCAGATACCGAGCCAAAACAGTGGTTTCTTAGAAGTGGGAATGCCAGTCAAAATCAAGTTTGATGCCTATCCCTACCAAGATTATGGAGTGATGGAAGGGCGTGTCAGTTGGATTTCACCTAGCTCAAAAGTCCAGTCTAACAATCAAGGTAGTGTAGATACCTATGACTTGGATATCACTCTGGATGAGCCTTATATGCAAGCTGGTAACCAACGCATCGCCTTAACGCCCGGTCAGACAGCAACCGCAGAGGTAATTATCCGCCAGCGCCGAGTGATTGACTTTGTTTTAGATCCGTTTAAGAAATTGCAAAAAGGCGGTCTGGAGCTTTAGATTAGCTCACGGTCAGCATCCCAGCAGGAGAGCAGGGGAGAGTATGATATGAGTCCTTTCCCCTCTGCCTCTTCTCTGTTGCTTGTTTGCTTTTAATTGTTAAATATTATCCCTCTTGTATTGCTGATTTAAAAAGTCATAAAAGAGGTTACTTTCTAATTGATATATTTTAAAAATTAAATGATAATTATTAATCAAAATATTAAAACTATCATCAGATAGAGACAATAAATGACATATCAAGTAATTATGATATATACGATACAAATTTATCTGAAACCTGTCAAAAACTAATTTGTATTTAGTTGATAATTGGAGGAATTTAATTATGTCAAATATTTTAAAAGTTTCTACTGAAGATATTATTTACTATATAAAATTAGCTTGCCAAATCCCTAGTATATTAGAGGCGATCGCTACTCAGAAAATTATTGCTGATGCAGCCGATAAAGCCGGAATTGAAGTGGAAACAGAAGAACTACAAAAAGCAGCAGATAACCTCCGTCTAGCTAACCGCTTATTCAAAGCAGAAGATACATGGTCTTGGTTAGAAAAACATCATCTTTCTCTAGATGATTTAGAAGAAATAGCCAAAATCAACCTGATATCTTCAAAATTAGCAAATCATTTATTTGCAGATAAAATTGAACCATTTTTCTATGCTCATCAACTCAACTATTCTGGTGCAGTAACTTATGAAGTTGTCTTAGATGATGAGGATTTAGCTCTAGAACTATTTTATGCCCTACAAGAAGGCGAAATCAGTTTCCAAGAAGTCGCTCGTCAATACATCCAAAATCCAGAAATTCGCCGTGCTGGTGGCTATCAGGGAATCCGCCGTCGTACAGATTTTAGACCGGAGATTGCCGCCGCAGTTTTTGCCGCTACTCCACCACAAATTCTCAAGCCAATAATTACACCAAAAGGAGTGCATATAATTGCAGTTGAGGAAATCATTAAACCACAATTAGATGAGAATCTGCGTCTGCAAATTATGGGAGATTTCTTTACTAATTGGTTACAGCAACAAATTGCCACTGTAGAAATCGTGGCACATCTGGAAAATATCAGTTCTCAATCATCAAAAAACCTGCTCAAACCAGCTTAATGAAGAGTGCTGAGTTAAAAGTGCTGAGTGCTGAGTTAAAAAACCGCCCACAAGGGGCGGGGTATCAACCTTCTGACAGTAATAAGATTCTCCCCACACTTCGGCAAGGCTCAGTGACCACAAGGGACGGGGCTTGTACCGAGTGCGAAAGTCCTTCCTTCTTCCTTCGTCCTTCTTCCTTCGTCCTCCTTCCTCCTTCCTTCGTCCTTCTTCCTTCTTATTCAACTCAGTATTCTTGGTTACAGTGCCTCTGGCGGAGCAATACCCGCTCCTGCACTGATACTAGTGGTAGACTTCAACCCTGGTTTAGCAGTTACTTCAGACTCCTGGGATGATGAAGACAAAGAAGCAGATGGGGGAATTATCACCTCTGAATTCAACATTTTGCCAGTGTTTGCTGACTGAGAAATCAGGGACAATCCTCCTACCGCCCCAACCACAAGGGCTGTATAGCCTAAATACAGATGCATAGGACGTATTTCTATTCCCAAAGCCCCGGTATTCTGTTTTGATTGAGACCAAGAAGGTATGACTGATTTCACCATATCGGCTGCTGGTAAAGAAGCAGCTAAAATTGTGCCATTTAGCCCCAAGGCATTCCCCATCACGCGAATAAATCCACGTACCAAAGTATCTTCTGGTAATAACTCCAATTTGCCATTTTCTATAGCTTCCATCTGATGGATGGGTACGTGAGTGTAAATATTAAGTTGGCTCAGAGAGAGACCTTGAAACTCACGAGATTGCTTTAATTGCTGACCGATTTGGCACATAGTTTTTAAGCGCTGTTCGGCTGCCATTTGCTTGGCTAGTTCAGCTTGGGAAAGTTTTTTATTGAGCCTCAGCCGCTTCATCAGTTCTACACCTGGAGAGTTGATTTGTGAATTGCTCATTGAGTTTACTGTGGCTGTTGATGATACGTTGTCTGGGCTAGCATTTGTGCTGGTTTTTTGTGTGTTTACTTGAATATCTGATAAGTCACAAGTATTTTCTAGCTCAATACTGTCAGTATTTGTCTGTTCATGAATATCGGCAACCTTTTGATGTTGCGCGAATTGCTGGAAGGCTAAACCAATTGCCTCTCTACCCACAGCTTTAAACAACATCTTGGCTTGTTCCCCTGAAGCACCAAGCAACTTTTGTAAAGTAGCCATAGCCCGAAGATAAACTTTACTGCGATGAAGTTCAGCTTCAATTTCACCTAACAGCGATCGCAATTCATCTTGAGAAATTTTAATACTGGGATTTCCCGGAATAGTTAGCAAATACACAGGTGTCGTAGTCATGATTGAAGTTGCTTCTGATATTCAGGCAAGGAGTGATTAAATCTGTATAATTTCTCGCATACTTTTTTGGCATATCCGGAGGCATTTGTATTATTTTTACAGATTTTTGTAAAAAATAGCAAAATTACCTAGATTCGATTAAATTTACTAAGTCTCCAAGACTCTGATTTAGCAAGTAAAAACATCTCATAAAGCTAGTATTTATCAAGCGATCGCTCAGAAAAGAAATATGCTTCATAGTTACTAGATTCTTTTAGTAAATTTACGTTATTATTAGTTTAATTTTTTACCAAATTATCAATTACATAAATTTCAGTATTAACGTGAGTCTCCAACGGAGGCGCACGTTGAATTACCTTAATCCCCTAGTTGCTAACCTTTACTTGTTGGGTAAAAGACTTTACCCATTGCAGATATTCTCCTCCAGCCACTGAAGCCGTGTCATTGTGGTCTGCGGCTGGAATCAAAAGCAGTTTTTTCGGTTGGGGAGCAGCGTTATACAGTTGTTGGCTCATAAAAGACGGTACGGTTGTATCAGCAGTACCGTGAATGAATAAAACAGGCACTTTTAACTGTGGTATTTTTTTAAGAGAATCAAATCTCTGTGTCAAGATTAAATCTACAGGAAACAGCCGAAATAAGTTTCTGTAAGCCACTACATCCCGAATAGAGGTAAACGAGCTTTCCACAATCAATCCAGCAGCATTTGGGTGTTTGACTGCCAAATCAATAGCTATTGCTCCCCCCATAGAATGTCCATAAATAAAAATTTGGCTAGGTGGAATCTGCTTCTCCTGTACCAGGTAATTCCACGCGACGGCTGCATCCTGATAAACTCGCATTTCATTGGGAAAAACACCTTCACTGCGACCATACCCGCGATAATCAATCAGCAGCACGGAAAATCCTAGTTGATAAAATCGATTGGCATGACCAATATTGGCGCTAATATTGATCCCATTCCCGTGCAGATATAACAAAACCTTGGCATCGGTTTGGGTGGCTTCGATCCACCAACCATGAATGCGTTCCACTTTACCAGAGCTAGCTGGTACAGGCAGCCACACCTCCTCGTATGGGAGATGGAAAAACTCTGGTGTAATTTCCACAGTACTAGAGGGAAAGAAGATGAACCGAGGCTGCCGAACAAACAGAAATAGACAGATGGCAAAGTAGGCAATAACCACAACTATTTCTACTATAAGCAGCAGCTTAAAACACAATTGCATTGAAAATTGCAGTTTGTTTATATTCATGCTCTAGACTTTATACTTTAACAAATATTGATAAATAAAATAAAGATTTACTAACTAAGCAAGGTGGGTACTTTCCCATTAAAATTAAACTAATTCAAACATTTTGAATAGTAAAAATAATTACTTTAATTAAGCAATCCCACTGTTAAATAGTAAAATTTAGTCATTCTTAGGAGAAGATTGTGACGCTCTTAAATGAAGCTCAAAAAGAGCAATTAAAGGAAATAACTCAACATTTACTACAAGTAAGACAAGAAAAATCCATACGTATAGAGGCAATAGCTGCTACAACAAATATTCGACTCGCTTTTTTGAAAGCTCTAGATGCAGGGCAATTTGCAGAATTGCCTGAACCTGTTTACGTTCAAGGATTTATCCGCCGCTATGGTGATGCCATAGGGTTGGATGGTACGGCTTTAGCAAATACCTTTGTAATTAACGATTTACCTCAAGACTCTCATCATGATAATCAAATTTTAGACAAACGACCAGATATACACATACCCTTGTATGTACCATACGTTCTCTTATTAGTACTTGCTTCTGTCGGACTGATTTATGTACTCAATCCAAAACTAACAGCCGAATCCCTAGCGAAAAAACAAGACTCAGTATCGACTCAAGAAGCAAAAATTACACCATTACCTGTTCCTGCATCACCCGAACCCGAATCTTTGGCTACTCCCGAAATCACAGCTTTGCCAGTAGCATCTCCCAAACCGACTGTCAGCGAAAATATCGAAGTCAGTTTAGAACTTCAAGATAAATCGTGGTTACAGGTGACAGTAGATGGCAAAACTGAATTTATGGGTAATTTAACAAATGGAGAACGGAGAACTTGGACAGCAAAAGAACAGTTGACTATACGCTCTGGTAATGCAGGTGCTGTGTTGATTTCTGTTAATCAGCAACCAGCAAAACCTTTCGGGAGTGACGGTGATGTCAAAGAAGTGACTTTCACTCCTGAAAGTGTCAGTCAGTAGTTCTTGTAATTTGGAGAGAACAAGGGGACAAGGGGACAAGAACAAAAATACTCCCTCACTCCCTGACTCCCCACTCACAACGCCGGCTGTTTCAGATGCCAAGTAGTTGATTGCTCGTAAGCGTAGGCTACTTGAAGTAACTGGTCTTCTCGTAGCACCTTGCCAATTAGCTGCAATCCAATTGGTAACCCTTGGTCATCAAAACCACAAGGTACACTTATACCCGGTAAACCTGCAAGATTTACGGGAATTGTCATGAGGTCTAGTAAGTACATACTTAAGGGATCAGTATTTTTCTCCCCTGCTTTGAATGCTGTGGTGGGAACAGTAGGACAAACTAATACATCAACTTTTTTAAACGCTCTTTCAAAATCTTGTTTAATCAGGGTGCGGACTTTTTGCGCTTTCAGATAATAAGCATCGTAATAGCCAGCAGAAAGGGCGTATGTGCCAATCATAATCCGGCGTTTGACTTCTGCACCAAAACCCGTGGAACGGGTACGAGTATACATAGATAGCAGATTATCTGCGTTATCAGCACGCAAGCCATATTTCACACCATCGTAACGAGCAAGGTTAGCGGATGCTTCTGATGGGGCGATGATGTAGTAACTAGGTACGCCATAGCGGAAGTTGGGGCAGGAAACTATATGAACTTCTGCACCCAAACTTTGTAGTTGGTCTATTGCTTTAGTAACAGCTTGTTCAACAACAGAGTCCAACCCTTCACCAAAAGTTTCTTTGATTACCCCAATTCGCAGTTTTCCTCTAGCTTTAAAGTCTGGTTTTAAACTGGCGGCGTAGTTAGGGATTTCTACGTTCAAGCTGGTAGAGTCTTGGGGATCGTAACCTGCGATCGCATTTAATAAAATTGCGGTATCTTCTACTGAGCGTCCAAATGGGCCAATTTGATCCAAAGACGAAGCAAAAGCTACCAAGCCGTAACGGGAAACCAAACCGTAAGTCGGTTTCATCCCCACTACACCACAAAACGACGCAGGTTGTCGAATCGAACCGCCAGTATCAGAACCAAGCGCAACCACACATTCTTCCGCCGCCACAGCCGCCGCCGAACCTCCAGAAGAACCACCCGGAACTCGTGATAAATCCCAAGGATTAGCCGTAACTTGGTAGGCAGAGTTTTCTGTAGAACTGCCCATTGCAAACTCATCTAAATTGGTTTTACCAACAATCACTGCCCCGGCATCAGCCAATTTTTGTGTCACTGTTGATTCATAAGGTGGCACAAAATTTGCCAAAATCTTGGAGGCGCAAGTGGTGGGAATCCCCTTGGTACACATATTGTCCTTAATGCCAATGGGAATACCTGCCAGCAGTCCAATTTCTTCTCCAGCAGCGATTTTGGTATCCACAGCACGAGCCTGTTCTAACGCCTGTTGTGCCGTTACGTGTAAGAAACTGTGTAATTTCGGCTCTAATGCTTGAATACGGTCTAAAGCTTCTTGGGTAATTTCGACAGCAGAACGTTCTTTTTTAATTAGCTGTTCGTGCAACTCGCGGATGGATGCCATGATTGCTCTCTTTGTGACTCAGGTCATTGATTTTAGTATATTTCCAGGGGAATGGGGAGATGGGGGGATGGGGAGATGGGGGAAGAACTTAATATATGGAAAAGGCTATTTGTGTCAAATCTCTGGGCAGTAAACTTAACACCCACTTCAGCAATGGCGCAAAACAACTCTTAACATCCAGGCTGCGACGATGACTCCCTTTTTTGGCTTGTGCTTCCTCATACCATTTTCTTAACCTTTGACGTACTGTCGAAGCTTTTTCGCCATTCACTTTGGCAATGAATTGCGATACTTTGCTCAGGCTACTTGATTGCGTCATCACTATGCCGTAACTCCACTACTTGGGGTATCGACAGATGCGGCATCTTCTCTGATACTATCCTTGTCCATTGTTTGAGATACTCATTTTTTAGCATTTGAGTCTCATCCATGTTCTGGTTTTCTTCTTTGATTTTCTGACGAAAATACTGAATACTCACTCCCTTGTAAAAACCTACACCTGTCAGGTGGGGGCCAAGGGGAGAAGGGGAGGTAGTTTACCTAGTGACCAATGACCAATGAGCAATGACTAAATTGATTGTAATTTGTGGTGCAACAGCGACTGGTAAGTCAGGTTTGGCATTAAATTTAGCTAGACGATTAGGTTCTGTAATTCTCAGTGCAGATTCCCGTCAGGTGTATCGTGAGTTTGATATTGGTACGGCTAAGCCAACATTGGCAGAACAAAAATTAGTACCACATTATTTAATAGATATCTGCGATCCAACAGACACAATGACGGTAGCAGACTATCAAGAGCAAGCACAAAACTTAATTGCTTCTCTTTCTATTTCACCACTCCTGTTAGTTGGAGGCACAGGTTTATACATCCGTTCTATTGTCCGAGGCATGAAAATACCCAGAGTTTCACCACAAAAGGAATTGCGATCGCAACTCGAATCTTTGGGACAAACTATGCTATATGAAATATTACAACAAGTAGATGCGATCGCCGCACAGAAGATTCATCCTCATGATACTGTGCGGACTTTACGAGCAGTAGAAGTATTTTATATTACTGGTTATCCAATTTCCCAGCAGCAAGGAGAAAACCCACCAAATTATCCGATTTTACAAATTGGTTTAGATTGCGAAGTGGAAAATTTAAGGCTACGCATTCAAAAACGCACTGAGCAAATGATAGCTGATGGTTTGGTGACTGAGGTGGAATATCTTTGTCAAAAATATGGTGCTGATTTACCTTTGTTGAATACTTTGGGGTATCAAGAAATTAAGCAATATTTAGCTGGTGAAATTTCTTTGGAGTCAGCAAAGGAATTAACGGTTTTACATACAAGACAATTTGCCAAGCGACAGCGTACTTGGTTTAAGGCATATCCCCAAATTGAGTGGTTTGATGCAGATGATCCTGATTTGTTAGAGAAGGTTTGGCGGCGAGTGGAGGAGTTTTTCAAGAATGTGTAGACAAGTTTGATGAAATGCCTTTACAAAGTATCAGGATCTATGCCTATAGCCCTGAGTCTTTCTGCTAGTGATTGGGCGCGTTTTTCTGCTTGTTCGGCCCGTTGGCGTTCCTGTTCAGCCCGTTCATCTCCAGTAGGTAGAATAGTTAAATCTTGGTAGCACCAGCGTAACCAGGTATCTTGTCTACCTTCAAATTCTCCTGACCATAGAGTGATACCTAAACCTACTTGTTCTAGCCAAGTCGCTGAAGTTTCAAAATAGCGCCTTCCTCTAAGTTCATACACCCGTAGTATTTGCTCTCCTAATTGCTGTGTTGGGTCATATACGATGTAATAACTCGCTCGCATTTGCTCATAAATTCTTAATTTTTTGCCTAGTTCATTACCTTCTTTGTTAGAAACAATCTCCACCACTACTTCTGGAGGTTTACCAAAACGCCAAACCATATAACAACGATTTTGTTTTTCCCACCATTTTTCTGGAACTTGGGCATCTAAACTAAGAAAAATATCAGGTACAATTGCAGGCTGGAGGTCTGTATAGTAAATACCAACATTAGCTGCGGCTAAAAAATTCTGATTTTGTAAAGAACTGTAAAGAGAGCCAACCAAGAGGCGTTGTTGTTTTTCAGATGCAAAATTGTCCACAGGTGTATCATCTTCAGTGATTAGCTGGTTGGCATCTGGCACATAGAAATCATCTTCATTGATAAGAATTTGCTCAACCATAATTTTATCTACTATTTAAGAGCATTATTTCTAGTTTACTTGATTTGTCATGCTACTACTGACCTTTCCCAAACTACTGAATAACGCCAAAATAAGTGCTTTTTTACCTGCATTTTCACCAATGAATTTGTATAAATTTTTCGTGCTTGTGATAGGGTGAGATATCTATCTGTAAGAAGATGTTCTTTCATTGCTGCGGCTGCTGCTGGTGTTGATTGAATATGTCTATTTTTACTTATTTGCAGTAACCAGTTAAGCGGAATAGCCACAAAATCGCTGAAGACATCTTGCCTATTTTCGGGTTCTAATAAATCCAAAATTATCAGTTTGCCACCAGGTTTTAAAGCAGCTTTCAGTTTGGGCAGCAAGTTTTCTAATGATAAATGATGAACTGTGGCAATGGAAGCGATCGCATCAAATTGCTCAACAGGAAATTCCCACTGTAAAACATCAGCCACTTGAAAATTAATATTTGTATATTGTGTTGAACGCTGCTTGGCAACCTCAATCATATTGGGGGATAAATCTATGGCAATAACTTGGTCAGCACATTGAGCCAGACGTCGGGCAAATTCACCTGTTCCACAACCAATATCTAAGACTGTTTTGCATTTATTTGGTAATTGTTTCAGCAGAAAAGGATGATAGTGATTGTTATGATTCCATCCTTCTTGGTCATGCAAAGCAATCTGATCAAAATCATTTCGGATCTTTTGAGTTAGGCTCTCATTCATCTTGCTATGTTACCTAGCAGTACAAGAATGAATATAACTCATGCAAATAAGTGCGGTAAGTGTAGCCATGCTGTCAGATTAATTGCTTGTTACTCCCCCTAAAGCGCTATTCTTGTCACAATGGTGATATATCCACCTTTAGCTATAAAAAACTATGCTTACCCAAGATAAAAAGCAATACAACTGGAAACCTATTATTAAAGCATTTGAGGCTGTAGTTGGTAAAAATGGTGTAGTGCAACGTCGTGAAGAACTCATTACCTATGAGTGCGATGGTTTAACTAGTTATCGTCAACGTCCGGCTGTAGTAATTTTGCCCAGAACTACAGAACAAATTGCCGAAGTGGTGAAGATATGCAACAAATACTCTGTAACCTTTATCGCACGCGGTTCTGGGACTGGTTTATCTGGTGGCGCTTTACCTTCAGCAAATTCAGTGTTAATTGTCACTTCATTAATGCGGCAAATCCTTAATGTTGATTTAGATAATCAGCGTATTGTTGTCCAGCCAGGAGTAATTAATAGTTGGGTAACACAAACCGTTAGTGGTGCTGGATTTTATTATGCACCAGACCCTTCTAGCCAAATTATCTGCTCAATTGGGGGTAACGTTGCCGAAAACTCTGGTGGGGTGCATTGTCTCAAGTACGGTGTTACCACTAACCATGTTTTGGGCTTAAGAATTGTCACGCCTGAAGGGGATATTCTCGATTTAGGTGGACAAGTACCGGAAATGCCTGGTTATGATTTAACGGGTGTATTTGTGGGTTCTGAAGGTACTTTGGGTATTGCTACAGAAATTACTTTGCGGATTCTCAAAAGTGCTGAATCAATTTGTGTTTTATTAGCAGATTTTACTAGTGTGGAAGCGGCTGGGGCAAGTGTTTCTGATATCATCAGCGCGGGAATTATTCCCGGTGGTATGGAAATGATGGATAACATTAGCATCAATGCAGTTGAGGATGTTGTGGCAACAAATTGTTATCCTCGCGACGCTACGGCTATTTTATTAGTAGAAATTGATGGTTTGGATGTAGAAGTTGCGGTAAATAAACAACGGGTGGCGGAAATTTGTAAAAAGAATGGGGCGCGTAATGTCACTTCTGCTAGTGACCCAGAAACTCGATTAAAACTTTGGAAAGGACGTAAAGCAGCTTTTGCCGCCGCCGGACATTTAAGTCCAGATTATTATGTTCAAGATGGGGTAATTCCCCGGACTCAGTTGCCTTATGTTCTGCAAGAAATTGAGGCATTAAGTGAAAAATTTGGTTATAGAATTGCTAATGTATTTCACGCTGGAGATGGTAATTTACACCCATTAATTTTATTTGATAATTCTATTCCAGGAGCATTAGAGAAAGTAGAAGAAGTTGGCGGAGAAATTCTCAAGCTCTGCGTTAAAGTCGGTGGTAGTATTTCCGGTGAACATGGCATTGGTGCAGATAAAAAATGCTATATGCCAGATATGTTTAGTGAGGCTGATTTAGAAACTATGCAATGGGTAAGGCAAGTATTTAATCCCAAAGGTTTGGCAAATCCCAATAAGATATTTCCTACACCCCGCACTTGTGGTGAAGCAGCCAATACAAGCATGAAGCAGTTTGCAGGTGTGGAGAAATTTTAGTTTTGTATAATTTCTTTCTCTGACTTATCTAATACCAATTCATAGAATTTTTGGGTTTCGTTCCTCAACTTAATGGCAAAAACCTAGATTTTGTTGGGTTTTACTGTGTTTAACTCAACCTACCTATCTGAGTAGATTATGGATAATTTAAAACAAATAATAACTAGCTTTTCTAGTAAAGACCTCGAAGTACGAAAAAATTGGTACTCTCCGGCGGCGGAAGCTTACAATAAGACCAGACCTCGTTATCCTCAAAAATTAATTGAGCAAGTTGTAGAGGTTGCTCAACTCTCCACAGAGTCAAAAATTCTGGAAATAGGATGTGGCCCTGCAACTGCAACGTTAGCATTTGCTCAATTGGGTTACCCAATGATTTGTTTAGAACCAAATCCAAATTTTTTTGAGTTAGCACAACAGAATTGTCAAGCTTATCCAAATGTAGTTATTCAAAATACATCTTTTGAAGAGTGGACGTTAGAGGCGAATAAGTTTGATGCTGTTTTAGCAGCAAGTTCTTTTCACTGGATATCGCCAGAAGTAGGCTATCCAAAAGTGGCAAGTGCTTTAAAAGAAAATGGTTATTTAATTCTTTTGTGGAATAAGGAATTGCAACCTAGTTACGAAGTTTACCAAAGTCTATCTAAAGTCTATCAACTACATGCGCCATCTCTGAATCGATATGAGGATGATGAAACTCAACAAAAGATATTGAGGGAATTAGGGAGTATGGTTATTGATTCGGAGCAATTCCAAGAATTAAAGTTTGGGCAAGTCAAATCTGACGTGGTTTATACAGTCGATGAATATATATCACTTTTAAACACTTATTCACCATATCTAAAGTTAGCTACACATAGTAAAGAAGCGTTATTTGCAGAACTACGACAACAGATAAAAGATGACTTGGGAGGTAGTTTGCAACTTTCATTTATTTCTGCTTTTCATATTGCGAAAAAAAATTGATAATTGGATGTTACCTATCTCTGCATTCCTGCATGAGATTTTCATAATATGATGATATCACCACATCATCCGGAGGAATGCTAATTAAATATGTATTTAAAAGTGTTCCTGCAAAACAAAGTCCAGCCTACAAATGAATTGGTTGACTAGACGTGGTTTTTTTAACTTGCTGTGTTTGGGATTAATAATATGCTATGTAATCATTTCATTTCCTTCACAACCTGTGCCTTACAAGCATAAAAGCTTACCCACTACAACAGAAATTCGTGGTGTTTGGCTGACTAATGTTGCTAGTGGTGTGATGTTTGTTCCTTGGGGACTTAACCGCGCTATTAACCAATTATCTGCACTTAAATTTAATACAATTTATCCTGTAGTTTGGAATCGAGGTAATACTTTTTATAAAAGTACTGTAGCTAAAAAAGTTACAGGTTCAGATGCTGACCCTTTATTGAATTTAATGCACGGTGGACAGGATGTTTTAACGAAAATCATCAAACTGGCTAAACCTCAAAGTTTAAGTATTATTCCTTGGTTTGAATATGGTTTTATGACACCACTAAATTCGTCATTAGCCAAGCGTTATCCTGACTGGTTAACAATGGGGAAAGACGGAAAAAAATCTACTAATGAAATTTTGGAGGAAATTAACGAGAACTTAACGCGTCAGCAAGCTTGGTTAAATCCTCTGCATCCGGAAGTTCAAGAGTTTATCTTACGGTTAATTGAGGAAGTTGTCAGTCGTTACGATGTAGATGGTATTCAGTTAGACGACCATTTTGGAATGCCTGTAAAATTTGGTTACGATGCTTTTACTGTTGATCTCTATCGGCGAGAAAATCAAGGTAAAAGTCCTCCAAGCGATCCGTTTGATTCTAGATGGATGCGTTGGCGGGCTACTAAAATTACTGATTTTATGGTAGAAATCCATGAAAGTGTGAAAGCTATTAAACCCAATGCCATAATATCTTTATCGCCTAATTCACAAAGTTTTGCCTATAAATATTACTTACAAGATTGGGAAAGTTGGGTGAGAAGAGGTTTGGTAGATGAGTTGATATTGCAGGTATATCGTAATGACAAAAACAGTTTTCTTACTGAACTCGAACAACCAGCAGTGAAATTTGCACGGACTCGCATTCCTGTAGGGATTGGGATATTAACGGGAACGTCTCAGACTCCTGTGAATATTGCCCAAATCAAAAAACAGGTGAAGATGGTACGCGATCGCAATTTTCCCGGCGTTTCTTTTTTTTATTGGGAAAGTTTATGGGGTAGCATTACGCCAGAACCAGCACAGCAACGGCTTCAGGTATTTCAGGAACTGTTTGTGGGTAAGGCTATAAGACCATAGTATTTTTCAACACAGAGGAGCGCAGGGGGAAACGCAAAGGTACGCAGAGTATTACTACATTTAATTTGCTGTGGCAAATTTAGCAGGTAAAAAGTTTATCATAAAACCTGAAATTTACTGTATACTATCGCTGGCGGATGATATATCAAATTTAACATGGTGCGGCTTGTTGTAACTGTGATTTTGCTGGTGCTGTTAACGGCTTGTGGTACTATTGGACTGCTACCAACTACTGAGTTAGTTCAAAAAGCGATCGCACTTCAGGTAAAGCAAACTCAACAGCAACTCAACCAACAACTAGATATAGATTTCCAAGGATTTGAAATCAAACGCTTAAGAATTAGTCGGGAAGAACCTCTGACGATTCAAAATCTGCCAGCTTTCCGCATCCGAGGAACCTACGATTTAATTTTTAAGTTACCAAAAAGACAGTTGACACAACTGCAACAACCTTTTGAAGTTTACCTACAAATTCAACAAGAAGGTAAAACCTGGCGCTTGCTACTGCCGCAAAAGGGTAGTCAAGATTCTCAACTTGCTTGGCGTAGCTATTTGATTTTATAACGGAGGCGAAGTTGCGGGAAGAGCCAAAGAAACATAATCCTCCATACTTTTTATTCCTCACTCAGCACTCCCCTTCGACTTCGCTCAGGGCTAGCGCACTCAGCACTCAGCACTATTTCTTAGGAGTTCGATGGTGGAGTTTGTTGTGCAGCCTATCTATGATGAATCATTCGAGATGAGACTCCAGGACGTTGTAGTCGAACCACAGCAAGAGGAATATTATCCTGTCAAATTGGTAACACCTCAGGGTTCAATTCGTTGTCGCTACTATCCTGTAAAAAATGCCGAAAAAGCGGTGATTTGGGTAGGTGGTGTTGGTGGTGGCTGGGATACACCTGCACACGGACTTTATCCCCGATTGTGTGAGGATCTCACAAGTGAGGCGATCGCTTCTTTAAGAATACGCTACCGTTACCCAACTGAATTGGTAAAATCTGTCCTAGATGTACTGATAGGTATTACTTATTTGCAAGATGAAGGTATCAAATATTTAGCCTTAGTTGGTCACTCATTAGCATATAATTCTATATCCTCAAGCTAATCATCAACTAGATGAAGTAGCCGATGAAGTTTACCATGTAGTCAGAGATTGGATTATTCAACATTTAAACAGGTCTTCAGTCACATTAACTTAGCAGATTCAAAAAACTCTTAATTACGAATTACAAAAGTCTTGCTGATTCATACAGTCGTTTCATCAATGCTAAAATCTTGACACCATAGTCTAAATCTGCTGACCAGCGTCCTGAAAGCTGATAGATTGATGACGCTACACCACGGGTAACAAAGCGAAACCGGGGGTCTACAACTTCATTTACTAAAGGTTCTAAACTAGCGTAGGCTTTTAAGTGTTGGATATGCGCTCTAACACCAATTCTCGCACTAGGAAAAGACGCAGCTTCTACACCACCACCAATAGAACCCAAACCAGCAAAGTTATTTTGCTCAGGTCTGACATCACCGCCAAAACGTAAAAACCCAGTTTCTAAACACATTTGACAGAAAGCAATATCATAATTTACGCCTTCCGCGTTACCTTCTTCTCTATACAATTTGGGTATATCAGGAAAATTAACCAAAGCATTTTCATTGTTGTTTCTCAGGAATAATTGCAACTCTACTTCTGATGTATTGCCACGTGACATAATGCGGTCAAGTTGGTCAACGCAAACTAATAAATTTGAACGTAAATTAATAGTACGAGTTGCCGCATCCCAACTGATAGCTACGTTAAAATCTCGCAAATCAACTGCTTTGATATAAACTATTCTCCGATAACTAATCCGGTTGATATTTGCTGATTTTGATAAATCAATCCGTAGCTGGTCTACTAAATCAATAGGAATGTAAGAATTACCATTAACTAATATTCCTTGTTCAGCGTATTTTTGCCCATTAATATTAATATTAATTGCTGGATAAGTTGGTTCAATAGGAGTTACAGAATTAGGGTCAATTACCCGACTCCAAGATGCCAAACCATCGGCAATTCCCAAAGCGAAATCACGACGACGATTTTGCAGCAAAGACCGATCTTCTGGATTGCTAAGAAAGCCTACTTGCATTAATAAAGAAGGAATGATGATTTGGCGACAAAATGCCAAACTTCCCAACCCGCTATCTGTATCTGGCTTAACTCCCCGATTTGGTAACTGAGTTACACGGCGCAAAAGCCCCATCAATAACAATTCACCATTACTTTTACGCTCTTGGTTGTTGGCAATGTAGTAGACACTCGCACCTCTGACAGTCGGACTGCTAGCAGCATTAGTATGAATTTCTAGGGCGACATCTACCCGACGACCACGAGAATTGATCCAAGCAATAGTTTCTGTGGCGCTGAGGTCATCGGGAACTGCCAAAACATCAAAACTCCGCGCCCGTAATTCTGTTACAATCAAATCCCGCAGCAGAATCATTTCTCTAGCTTCGGTTGTACCACCTGCGATCGAGCCTGGATCGATTCCTCCTGCTTCTTTACCTCCGTGAGCTGCCGAAATAAAAATACGTCCCATCGTCAGTATTTCCTCTAAGAAAATTAAGCGTAAGCAATTTTATACATAATTGTTGGCTTGGCAACAAGAATATAATATCTATCAGATGGTTAGCTCACAGCAGTTATAGTTACGAAGCAAAAAAACAAGAATGCAAATTCCCCGCTTGCACCCTGACACAATTGAGGAAATTAAACAACGTGCTGATATTGTTGATGTCGTTTCAGAACACGTAGTTTTACGCAAGCGTGGTAAAGATTTTGTCGGTTTGTGTCCCTTCCATGATGAGAAAAGTCCCAGTTTCACAGTCAGTCAAACCAAGCAAATGTACTATTGCTTCGGCTGTCAAGCTGGGGGAAATGCCATTAAGTTCTTGATGGACTTGGGAAAACACTCGTTTGCAGAAGTGGTGTTAGATTTAGCACGCCGTTACCAAGTACCTGTGCAAACTCTCGCACCAGAACAACGCCAAGAATTACAGCGTCAAATTTCTTTACGTGAACAATTATATGAAGTTCTGGCTTCCGCCGGACAGTTTTATCAACACGCCCTTAGACAAAGCCAAGGAAAAAAAGCCTATGAATATCTGCAATCCGATCGCCAATTGCAGGAAGAAACAATTCAGCAGTTTGGTTTAGGTTATGCACCCGCAGGTTGGGAAACCCTGCATCGCTATTTGGTGGAAGATAAACATTACCCAGTGCAACTAGTAGAAAAAGCCGGATTGATTAAGCCACGGAAAGAAGCAAGTGGTTATTATGATGTATTCCGCGATCGCCTGATGATTCCCATCCGCGACATCCAAGGACGAGTCATCGCTTTTGGTGGGAGAACCCTCTCTGATGAGCAACCAAAATATTTAAATTCACCAGAAACAGAGCTTTTTAGTAAAGGTAAAACATTATTTGCCCTGGATCAAGCCAAAGGTGGAATTTCCCAACTTGACGGGGCCGTAATCGTAGAAGGATATTTTGATGCGATCGCGCTCCATGCTGCGGGTATTACTAATGCTGTCGCCTCCCTAGGAACGGCTTTAAGCATTGAACAAGTCAGGTTAATCTTACGCTACACCGAATCTAAACAGTTAGTCCTCAACTTTGATGCCGATAAAGCTGGTAATATCGCCGCCGAACGAGCCATTGGGGAAATTGCCGAACTAGCATACAAAGGTGAAGTTCAACTGAAGATTCTTAACATACCCGATGGTAAAGATGCTGATGAATACTTGTATACCCATACACCAGAAGATTATGAACAACTGTTAGCAAATGCCCCACTGTGGCTTGACTGGCAGATTCAGCAAATTATTGTAGGCAGGGATTTAAAACAAGCTACCGATTTTCAGCAAGTTACACAACAAATAGTAAAATTACTGAAAAATATAGCTAATAGTGATACACGAAATTATTACGTTTCTCACTGTGCCGAAATTCTCAGCTTAGGGGATACGAGACTGATACCTCTACGAGTAGAAAATCTATTAACTCAAATAGCCCCTACTCCGGCTACATACTCTAAGCCTGTCTCAGCTAAGAAAGCATGGGGAGGTGCTGAAAAGCCTTCCCATGCGTCACTCTCTACAGATCACAGTCTTTTAGAATTAGCAGAGGCTTTACTACTAAAGATTTACCTGCATTGTCCCCAACAGCGTCAAGTTATTTTTGACACCTTAGAAGAACGAGATTTGGAATTTAGTCTTTCTCATCATCGATTATTGTGGCAGAAGATTTTAGAATCAACGGGGGAGCAGGTAGAGTTCATATCAAGTTTGCAAGATAGATACTTAGAATTATCGGAAGAAATAGAATCAATTTCCCATTTATTTTATCTAAACGAAAAAAGTAAGAAAGATATACTACGGACACCCCAAGTCGTTCAAGCCGCGATAAATTGTATGGAACTAGTGATGCGTGAAAAACGCTCTCGTCACTTTAAGGAACTATGGGAAAAAACTGGTTCTCAATTACATTGTGAGACTTTTACATCTGAAAAAAAGCGATGTCTGGAATTAAATAAACGACGGAATATTTCCATAGAAGAAGTATTGCAATTTAGTGATTATTGATATTTACCTCTATTTAAATCCCAGTGCAAGATATAATTTTAATCTAAATTAAGCTGCTTTCGTAGTGCGAGGCGCATCACATCTACAGGTACACTCTCGCGTTGCAACCAGATTTTTAGTGCTGCTACCCCTTGTTGAACTAACATTTCTAATCCATCAATAGCAATTGCACCTTGTTTTGCTGCCTGTTGGAGAAATTGTGTAGGGTTAGGAGTATATATCAAATCGTAGGCGATCGCACCTGGGGATAATTTCTGCATCTCTTCTACACTCAAAGGTGATTCCTCAACTTGAGGATACATGCCTACAGGGGTTGTATTTACTAGCAAATTTACCTGGGGAATGAGTTTAGCTAGTTCATCCCATGTATGAACTTGTAAACTCTCAGCTAGCTGTGAATTGCCCCAACTATGACGAAATGCTTGTAATTTTTGCATATTGCGCCCCACAACATGAATTTGGGCAAAACCAAGCTGGTGACAACCTGCAACAACTGCCCTGGCTGCGCCGCCATTACCTAAAATTACCGCTATCTGCTGACTCCAATTCTGCTGATATGTTGTTTGTAATGGGGCGATAAATCCTTCTATATCTGTGTTTGTCCCCACCCATTGATTATTTTGGCGACTGACAGTATTTACTGCCCCTATAGCTTGGGCAATGGGGGTAATTTCGCTTAACAATGGCATAATTGCCTGTTTATGAGGAATTGTCACACTAAAGCCGACAACTCCCATAACGGCAAAACCGGCGATCGCAACTGCTAAATTCTCTGGTTCGATAGGAAAGGGCAGATAAATATAATCTAATCCCAATTGGGCAAGTGCGGCATTGTGCATCACTGGCGATAGCGAATGTTCTACCGGATGTCCAATTACTCCCAACAGTTTAGTTTTGCCTGTAATTAATGGTTTAGTCATTAGTCATGAGATACTAATCAGTTGACTGCTAGCTACAATTATTAGAAGTCACTTAATATTTCTTTATATCATGCAGGTAACCACAGCCCCCTCTAAAACTCCCATTCCTGGCCAATACTGGCAGTGGCGAGGGCACAACATTTACTATGTCCATGCGGGGGACAAACAACCACAACGCCCGCCTTTACTGTTGGTGCATGGCTTTGGCGCTTCCACAGACCACTGGCGCAAGAATATCACAGGACTGTGCCCAGATTTTGAAGTATTTGCCATCGACCTTTTAGGATTTGGACGTTCAGCAAAACCGAAATTGCAGTATGGTGGTGACTTGTGGCGTGACCAACTCTTTGATTTTATCAGTGAAGTGATTGGGCAAAAAGCCGTATTGGCAGGTAATTCTCTGGGTGGGTATGCTTGTTTGTGTGTTGCAGCACAGTGTCCTGATGCGGCGGCTGGTTTAGTGTTACTCAATAGCGCTGGCCCCTTCAGTCAAATCCAGCCTACATCTGAACCAGAAGCTTTGCAAACACAAATTCAACCCGCCAAACAACCTTCTGCTTTACAAAAACTACTGGGTGATTCTGTAAAGTGGATTTTTCAACAACCTTTAAGCCAGTTTCTGTTATTTCAATATGTGCGACAACGTTGGGTAATTCGCCAAACTTTAGAAAAAGTTTATCTTGATAAGAGTGCGGTGACAGACCAATTGATAGAAGAAATTTATCGCCCTGCTTACGATTCTGGGGCGTTGGATGTATTTGTTTCCGTTTTTAGCACTCCTCAAGGAGAGAAAGTTGATGTGCTACTAAAGCAATTAACTTGTTCTTTATTGCTGTTGTGGGGTGAAGCTGATCCTTGGATGAATGCTAGAGAACGTTCCCAGAAGTTTCGTCAATATTATCCTGAACTCACAGAACATTTCCTGACTGCGGGTCATTGTCCTCATGATGAAGTACCAGAACAGGTAAATCAACTTTTACATGATTGGGTATTGTCGATTCCGCAGTAATATCCCCAGAATAATAGTAGGGAAAATTTCCCTACTTAATTCCTTATTTCAGAATATAAGATTTAATTTGTTGGTCTATCTGATCACTAATAATTTCTGTACCTACACTAGGGTTCTCAAGATTAACTCTAATAAAATTAGTCTTATCTGCTGCTGTAAATTTGTTATCAATATCAGAATCTTTGATAATTTTGATAAAAATTGCATTTTGACTGGGAACAACCACCCAGTTGATAATTTTAGTGTTGTTTGGTGTGACTTGCTGAAGATTCTTTCCTGATAAATCAGAAATATAACCAATCACAGTATCTTCTTGGTTAAGTTGTTGGTCTTTGTTAGTATCTTGGTCAATAATTTTATAAAACCAAACTCTTGTAGGTGGCTGTCCTACTAGTTTTGTTTCTATTAAATCAAAGGAATTTATAACTGCTTTGTTATCAAGCAGAAGATGAGTTTCCCCATCTTGCTTGCGATAAAATATTAAATTAGACAATGATGCATAATCTTGCTTATAAGAACGGGAAAAGTTTAAAGCATCTTCTCGAGCTTGATTTTTTTCTCTGAAATTCACTGGAATCATCAAGTAATCTGATTGCTCTTTTATAACTAAGTCTCCATAGCTAATATTTGGTTCTGTTTGTTGCTGTTCTCCAGCCTCTGCTGATTCGGGTTTTCTCACAAGATTAGGGTCACAAGACAGGGAAAAACTAGACAGAAAGACGACTACAGTGATTTTTTTCAACAAGTTATAATTTTTTTTCATCAAATACTTCCAATAGGATAGATTGCTGCTGTCCTATCTTATTCGCTGCTATAGAAACCCTCAATCATAAGTTCTGCGGATACGCTAGACAAACGTGAGAAATTTAGGCGAAACTACTATAAAATTCAAAAACCTGGTACGGGTTGACCAGGTTTTTAGGGTTCACAGGTTTCAAATTTTTAAACTTGTTAATTAGTTTCAACAGTTAATAACTAAGGTGGACATAACAACTAGCAAACTCAGCAATCCTCGTTTTTCCGCTTTGGGATTTGGCTTTACCTGTACAATCAGGTTTTTTGCCACTTACCATTAATATGCTGATATTTACTTGGGCGGATGACAGGGGACACAAAGTCATTTACCCATTAAGTTTGGCTGTTTTTTATTTGGTGTCCTACTATTTAAGTTATCACTAACTTGGTGATAGTCAAATCTTAGTTTACTAAAGTTGATGTTTTGTTTAATTTTGCAATAAAGATAGAATATATTTGATCCCCAACTATCTTTTAAAGAAGATTGAGGGGATCTTGAAGAAGCAGACCTAGTTACCAATTCCACATAACTGGATTTTCATCGAGATGGTCGGTCACAATGCGTCCAATGGCATCAATTTCTGCCAGTTCATCGCTAGAAAGCTGCACATCAGCAGCTTGGGCGTTATCTTTTGCCTGTTCAGGATAACGCGCACCCGCGATCGCACTTGTTTGGGGTTGGGCAATTAACCAAGCTAAAGCCAACTGAGCCAGACTACAATTATGACGAGTCGCTATGGGACGTAGTTTTTCTACAGATTGTAGGGCGCGTTCAAAGTTTTCACCTTGAAATAGCTTATTTTTAGCACGGTTATCATTGGGGTCAAATTTATGACCAGGAGCAAATTTCCCTGTTAACAATCCCTGTGCTAAAGGTGAATAAGCCAGGATAGAAATATTGTTTTCGATACAGTAGGGTATGGCATCCTGTTCTACATACCGCCAAAATAAAGAATAAGGGGGTTGTAAGCTATCAATCCGCCCATATTTTGCCGCTTCAATTAATTGTTCACGGGAAAAATTAGAAACGCCAATCGCCCGGATTTTTCCTTGGTCTTTGAGTTTATTTAAAGCGCTCATAGTCTCCTCAATTGGGACTATTTCTGTATTGAAAGACCCAGAAGGCCAATGAATTTGATAAAGGTCAATGTAATCGGTGTTGAGATTTTTCAAAGAGCGATCGCAAGCTTCAATCACTAAATCATACTTGAGATGGTTGGCAAAAATTTTTGAAGCATACTCTACGCGATCGCGGACATCAGATAAAGCCTGAGCGACAATCTGCTCAGAGTGTCCTTCACCATAAACTTCGGCAGTATCAATTGTAGTAATACCAGCTTCAAAGGCGGCTCGGATAGTTTTAATTGAGTCAGCATCCTCAATTCCCGTCCACATAACTTTACCTGCTTGCCAAGTCCCCATCAGGATGGGTGTGATTTGCACGTTTGATTGACCTAAGCGTCGCTTTTCCATGCTTTAATCCTGGCTAATAATGACTTCCTCTTCATATTATCTCTGTTTATCAAGAAATAATTCAAAAATCATCAGCCAAAATTAGGGCATTAATTCTGTGAAATTTTAATAATTTAAATTATTGTAAAAACTCATTTATATTCCAAACTTCTCAACTAGAATTAACTATATTCATGCAGATATTTAGAAGTATTGATGTTGGCATTTATTTCTCAAAGTTAATGCTGCTAAATTTTCAGACCATCTGTCTAAAGAACAGGTTACTAATTATGAGCATTTTCTGTCTAAAGTCTGAAAAAATATTAATTACAAATGTGATGTTAATTACCAATAATCTCTTTTAATAAACCGAATTTTTGCAAATAAAAATAAGTAAAGACTGATGGAATTGACTACAACCTTACATGCACTCAAAGAATGGGCAGTTGCCATAAATGCCTTGGAAAACGGTAAAACAATTATGTTGCTCCGTAAAGGTGGTATTCATGAAAGAAGTGGCCGTTTCCAAGTAGCCTATGAACAGATTTTGCTTTACCCCACTTACGAACATCAACAAGCCTTCATGCTCAAAACTGAGTATGCAAATCTTGTCGATCCCGTAACTCCTGGTTGGCATCCCGAAAAAGTTCCTATTAGTAGTTGGGCTAAAATTACTGATATTTTGCCAGTTAGTGAAGAGTCGATTGTTAAGGCCTTGCTTCCCTTCCATATTTGGAACGAGCATTTTATTAGCGATCGCCTCAAGTGGAAACCACGTCAACCAATGTATATTCTTCTCCTCAGGACTTATAAACTACCTCAAAAGATAGAAATTCCCTATGATTATGAATACGGTGGTTGTAAGTCATGGATTGATTTAGCACAACCTATTCAGCTAAAAGGTGCAGAACCAGTTTTGTCTGACTGCAACTACACTGAACTAGTAGAGACAATTCGTAGCATCATTGATGACAATTCCCAGAAATATTTTGCAAAGCTGCAAAAGTAGGTAGTATCAGGATTTTGCACTCGTGTAGCCATCAAAACAAGTTACCCGATGCCGAACCATATCCCAAAATCGTAGTTATTGCTACATACACTAGCAAAAACCGCAGATAACATGAGAAAAAACTTGCCCTCAGGGTAAGTAATGGAATGACGCTGGTTGATTTTTGTATCCTACAGGAAGCCGTTTAAATGCCTTATTGGTAATTAAGTAATTGTGCTGTGTTAGTTTGTAGTTCGGCTCACACATACTGGGTAGATTAAAAATTATCTCACAAGGCTGAGGCAGGTATTGACAAATTTCTGCCAATATGCAAATTAAGCGAAACGCAAAGGAGTTTACCATGCATCGACAAATGTGCTGGTTATCTAAGTATGGCAGCGATGGAGAGAAAATTCTGCATTTGCAAGCTGCGCCTAATCAACCTTGGCGTCCCTACACAGCTTTTCCCCAATATGCAGTACCAGATTATCAAATTCCTGGTGGTTCTAAAGGTTGGGCAACTTATCAAAAGCTTCTCAAAGCAGGCTGGACTTTAGTACATAGCGCACGGGCAAACGAGTTTAGTAGCAGCAGCTATGCCGAGTCAAGACTGCAAAATCAATAGTTTACAAACCTCTGGGGGAACCTTCACCACGAGGATCTGCTGCTCCTGCTAATTCTCCATCTGCGGTGATGGCGATCGCGTTAGCATTACCCCACGGATTAACTTCTGTAATCTTGTGTCCGCGACGGCGTAAGTCTTGCAGAGTTAGAGCATCCAAACCCCAAGGTTCCACAGCCAAGGTATCAGGTAACCACTGATGATGTATGCGTGAGACAGAAACAGCAGCACCAACATCCATGTTGTATACCAGCACATTCAGGATAATTTGCAGTACCTGAGTGATGATGGTGCTACCCCCAGGCGTACCCACCACCATCCGCAGGCGGCCATTCTCCGTAATAATTGTCGGAGTCATACTCGATAGGGGAGTCTTGCGGGGTGCAATGCTGTTGGCTTCATTACCCACCAAACCAAAAGCATTCGGCACTCCCGGCGCAGCAGCAAAATCATCCATCTCGTTGTTGAGGACAATCCCTGTTCCCGGTGTCACCACACTAGCCCCAAAGCCCAGATTAATTGTGAATGTGAGACTCACGGCGTTATGTTGCTCATCAACAACGGTCAGATGACTGGTTTCCGGAGATTCGCTGCTTGTACTTGACTTAATCGGCAATTTGGGTTGAGCTTGGGGAGTGATGATTTCTCCCCACCTCCTCATTTGCCTATCAACTTGACTAAATCGCTGTAATGTCTGCCGATCTACTGGCTGCACATTACTTGACGGTTTAGCCATTTCCATATCAATTTCTTGACGACGTTTTTCGGCGTAGGCTGGGCTGATAAGTTGTTGTACAGGAACTTTAACAAAATCTGGATCGCCTAAATATTCTGAGCGATCTGCATAAGCAATCTTCATTGCTTCTATCATTAAATGCAAAGCATCGGGATGATGCCATCCTAAAGATGACAAATCAGTCTCACCAATAATATTTAACATCTGCAATAGATGAACACCTCCCGATGAAGGTGGTGGCATTGAGCAGATTTTCGCTTGGCGGAAGTTCCCACAAACGGGAGTCCGCCAGATGGGTTTGTAGGCTTTCAGGTCTGCTAAGGTAATTAAACCATCATTTTTTGCCATATCAGCAGCGATCGCCTGAGCAATACTGCCAGTGTAGAAACTTTGGGGATTCTGGGAAATAGTTGTTAAAGTCTGTGCCAAGTCACTCTGCACCAGCCTTTCCCCTGGTTGATAAAAATTGCCGTCACGAGTGAAAATTTCCCGTGCTGCGGGATGCTGGAGAAGTGCATCTTTGCGAAAACGGGGAGACGCTACACGACTGACAATAAAGCCATTTTTAGCTAATGCGATCGCAGGTTTTACTACTTCTTGCCAAGGCAGCTTACCATAACGCCGATGCACTTCATACATTCCCGCTACCGTTCCTGGTGTCGCCACTGCCAAATAACCATTGACACTGGCATTGGGACGCACCTTTCCTGCTGCATCTAAATACATATCTTTTGTCGCTTTGAGAGGTGCGCGTTCGCGAAAATCCAACGCTTTGATTTCGCCAGTTTTTCCAGAATGCATGAGTAAAAATCCACCACCGCCAATTCCTGCCGAAAAAGGCTCGACTACAGAAATAGCAAAAGTGGTAGCTACAGCTGCATCAATGGCATTGCCACCCTTACGTAACATGGAAATTCCCGCATCACTCGCTAGGGGATGCGCTGAAACCACCATCCCTCTTTTGCTGCGTAGAGGTACAGTCAAGGTAGCTGATGCGACTTGGCTGTAAACTATGACACTGAAGGAAAAGACTGCGATAACTAAGCGTTTGGATTTAGCAAAAATCTGCATGTTTATAACTTTTGGTTGATATTTCACTCCTAGAGGTACATTGTATCGACTGTTGTGTTGCCATGTTTCAATCCCACATTTTTAAGCGTGGGTTCCCTTCTACCTTCATGAAAAGAATTATTTTTTACAATCCCTTAGATTTGCGAAACTCACGCACAACATCTTTAATATCCTGTAATTCACCTTCAACTAAATAGTTTAACTGTCGCATTTCATCGGCTGTAATCTTGCCAGTAATTTGATTGATGGCATTTCTTAATTGCGGATATTTATTTAAAGTTTCTTGTCGAACAATCGGCGCTGCTTCATACGGTGGAAAATATTTTTTATCATCCTTTAGTACAACTAAACCCAGACGGGATATTTGCCCATCTGTGGAATTACCTGCAATCATATCAACTTGTTTTTGAATCAATGCTCGATATATCAAACCCAAGTCCATAATTTGGGGTGGTTTGGCAAAACTTAAATTATAGGTTTTAGCTAATCCTGGAAAACCATCTTGCCGTTCTAAAAATTCGTAGCCAAAACCGCCACGCCATTGAGGTGTATAATTAGCGGCATCTGAAAGAGTTTGAATATTGTAGCGTTTAGCATCTTCACCCCGGACAATCATCGCAAAAGTATTTTCAAAACCCAAACTAGGCATCACTTCTAAATTAAATTGTTGGGCGTATGCCTGTTTTAACTTTTCATGAACTACTTTTGGATCATTAATTGCTTGTTGTTTTAAAATGCCAGTAAACGCTGTACCTGTATACTCAATATAAGCATCAATTTGTCCAACAAGAATAGCATTGTGACAGACAAAAGAACCACCCAATCGGGGACGCCGCGCAACTGTTAAATTAGTAGTATTTTCAATTTGTTGGGCTAAAAGTTCACCTAAAATATCTTGTTCAGTAAAATCTTTAGAAGCAACAACAATATCACCGCGACTAGTAATATTTGTACTAAAATTACAACCAGCGATCGCCACTGCCAATACAAAACTTAACAAGAAAAATAAAAATAATTTCTTCATAATTTTCTACTAATTAAAATTCTTGCAGTTAGTATCTTGCTTACAAGTTTTTTAATTTTTAATTTTTAATTTTCTCTCCAGCCAACCAATACCCAAATCAGCAATTAAAGCAATAATTGCCGCCGGTACGGCCCCAGCTAAAATTAATTGATTATTTACCACGGCAATTCCCCGAAAAATAAACACACCCAAACCACCAGCACCAATAGCAGCAGCAATAGTTGCAATACCGATAGCAATCACTGTGGCTACCCGCACACCTGCCAAAATTACTCCCATAGCCAAGGGAATCTCCACCTGTAACAACAACTGTCTATCTGTCATACCCATACCTTTGCCAGCTTCCCGAATTGCTGGATCTACCCCTGTAATACCTGTATAAGTATTGCGAATTATCGGCAGAAAAGAGTATACAGTTAAAGCCACAATAGCCGGGACAACACCAATACCACCAATTATGGGAACGGGAATTAGTAAGCCAAATAAAGCCAAACTGGGGATAGTTTGCAGAATATTGGCAATACCGAGAACAGGTTGACGTAGATGAGTTTGGCGGGTAATTAAAATACCTAAAGGAATACCGATGAGTGTAGCAGTGGCGATCGCAATACTCACCATAAATAAATGTTCTAGAGTATGCCGGAGGATTTCCGGGCCATACTTGATGAGGAAAAAATCGTTCATATATTGTCTAGAGAACGCAGACATTCAAGAAAAGCTAAACTTTCTGGATGTGGCGCTCGCATAAATTCATCTTTTGTCCCCAATACTACCAATTCTCCCTCATACATTAAACCAATTCGCGAAGCTAAAACAAAGGCTTCTTGAATATCATGGGTGACAAACACCACTGTCTTACCTAATTCTCGTTGTAAGCGCTGAAACTCTTGTTGCAGTTCTAAGCGCGTGATGGGATCAAGTGCGCCAAACGGTTCATCCATCAATAATACAGGCGGATCAGCTGCCAATGCCCTAGCGACACCCACCCGTTGCTTCTGTCCTCCCGACAGTTCATGAGGATAACGTCCCGCAAATTGCGCTGGATCTAAGCCTACCAATTGTAACAACTCATACACTCGCGCTTTAATTTGTTTTGGTTGCCAACCTTCCAAAGCCGGGACTAAACCCACATTGCGTTCTACTGTGAAATGGGGAAACAAACCAGTTTCTTGAATGACATAACCAATTTTACGCCGCAGTTGAATTTCATGCCATTGAGTTGTAGGAATGCCATCAAATAAAACTTCACCTTGGGTAGGTGTAAGTAGGCGATTGATTAATTTCATGGTTGTAGTTTTGCCACTACCACTGCGTCCGAGTAATACTAAGGCTTCTCCCTGATGGATAGCAAAATTAAGATTAGATACTAAAGGGCGATGGTTACGGCTAAAAGTCACATGGCGAAATTCAACAGCAATTGGATTATTTTGTTGCATGATTGACTGGCAGTAAATACTGGCTATATATAATTTTGGCTCGTAGTGAGCGCTTTAGCGCTAAAGCGCTCACTACAAACCTTAATTTCCTACAACCATTGCTTTTGTAGCCGATTCACCTGCTTTTCTCAAAATCCGCGTTAGTTGGAATACTAATAATCCCAGAATTGTTAGATGACTAAGAATTGCTATGTAAGGAGTCATTGTTGTCATATAGTTTCCTGAAGGATACAAAACCATCAATGGTGAAATTACTGAAAATAGCCAGATAAAAGAGTTATTTCCAGGGTGAGAAAATAATATAGCTAAGATGATTGGTGGTAATACAATTACTGCACCTAACACGCCAGTCGTCCAGAATAATCTATGCTCGTTTTTCATTAATAAAAGTAGTTGCACCAAGGCTGCATAAATGACAGCTAAACTACCTGCAAAGACAAGAGAGATAAAGGCATAACTTTTGTGATCATCATTAACTTGTGAGGCTAATGTGAATATACTCAAACAGCTAATTGCGATCATGGCATTAATGGCGATCGCTAAAATTCCTGGGCTTTTCTCACCCCAAATTAAATCCTGGATTAAGCTTCTATTCCCCAATTTTTCAAAATGATAACTATGTCGATAACGTGCCCAATCTTGTAACGTTTGCCGATGAGGATTGAGAGCAGCAATTAAGTATAAAAATAGCCCAAAGTTCAAAAATAATAGGCCAGTTATATTTTCAGCCATTGTACCAGAATTAGAATACTGACCAAAAACTAAAATTTGCCAATTAGCGCATCCTATAGTAATAACAGCAAAACAAAGAGTTAGTATATAACTCTGCTGCTTACTTAACATCGTACTATGAGAATCACGAAAACAACGCTGCAATGATTGCCAAAAAAAGTATGAGCCAATGCCATAAATTAGCATAGCAAAGCAGACTGTAGCTAAAAACATCGCTCCTATTGGCACAGCAAACCAATGGAATTTGCTTAATAGTGGATTATCTAATGAGTACATGGAACTAACGTAAGCATGTGGTACTAAATAACAAGGATTAATCAACTTCAAGACAACTAATGGATTGTCAGATGCTACATTATGATTTAGCATTTCGCTAGAGAAAATGAGAAATCCCAAAACTGTACCACTTCCTAACCAAGCTTGAAAACCACCTAACCAAGAACCGACTAAGCTAAAAAGTAATGCACCACTGTAGTAGAAAAAGCTAGCAGTAAGCATTACTGCATAAAAACTTAAAATCATACTTAAAGGAATTTTAGCCGTCAACCCTAACCATAGATGTAAAGGAATTGCCACCAGGGAAACCAGATACAACAAAATAGGAACCCCTAGCATTTTTCCCCATAAAATATTTTGGGGTGATTGGGGACTCAGGCGAATAAAATTGAGTGTATCACGCCGTTCTTCAGTAGCTAAATCACTAATTAATAAATATGTTCCCCCAGCTAAAAAAGCAAAACAGCTAATAATACTTAGCCAAGTAAATACATCTAGAGACCATAATTGCCAGTTAATAATCACATTACCTAATTCATCTCCTAGACATTTTGGTACTCTATCTAATAATTTACCTGTGCAATATTTGTGAGAGGAATCATACAATAACGTAACGTTAGAAGGTAGTCTAGATTGGGCAGAAATTAATAGTATAAATTGCCCCATTAAAGAAATACCAATTGCTAGCAGAATGTTGCGTATTTTAAAACGACCCTTAACTTCTCGTAACAGTTGAGGATTCCAATCGCCTAGTTGATGTATCAAGTTAGATTTCATAATTTCAAACTCTCCAAAAATATAATACGGGGATAGAACCCTACTGTGGTAAATGTCGAATTATTCAACTTCACTAATCAAGAAGCCTGTTTGTGTCCTAATTTCAAGAAAATAGTTTCTAAATCTTCTTGAGTACAGTGAAAATCAGTTACGGAAATGCCAGAATGAATGAGCGATCGCAATAATTCAGCACTATCTTCTTCTTTGCCAGAAAAGTTCAAACGCACACTATTTTTTCCAGAAATTACCTGTAACTCTTCCACCAACGGTTGATTTTTCAGTTCATCTACAAGGGTTTCTAAATTACCGAGGGTAGATACTAAAATTTGCTGCCGAGCAAGACGCTGATAAAGTTGTTTGAGTGAAGCACTTTCCACCAGGAAACCAAGTTCCATAATCCCCACAGAGGTACACAGTTCTGCTAAGTCGCTGAGGACGTGGGAAGAAATTAAAATTGTCATCCCTGCTTCTTGCAACGCCTTGATAATTTCGCGGAATTGCATCCTGGCTATGGGGTCAAGTCCAGATACAGGTTCATCTAGTAGCAGTAAAATCGGTTCATGAATAATAGTCCGCGCTAAACTCAAGCGCTGTTTCATCCCCCGCGACAGGGTAGAAATCAGGCTGTGACGTTTATTACCCAATTGAATCAGTTCTAAAACTTCATGTAAGCGTTGAGTGCGGTGTGGTTCCCGCAAACGATACAGCCGAGCAAAATAATCTAGATAGTCCCAGACTGTCAACTCCTCATACAGTGGATAGTCATCGGGTAAGTAGCCTAGACGACGTTTGAGAGTAGGGTTACTCTTGTCACGACGCAGGCGATCGCCATTAATATAAATCTCACCCGTAGTTGGTTCCTCAGCTGCTGCCAACATCCGGATGAGAGTTGTTTTACCTGCGCCATTGGGCCCAATCAAACCGTATACTTCACCCTGTTGGATTTCTAAATCAACGTCGTTAACGGCAACGTGTCGCTCAAACTGCTTCGTGAGTCCACGGGTGGAAATTGCTAATTCTCTTACCATACCTGCTAGGGGCGGTTGTTGATTAAACACTAACCTAGCTTTTGGATACAGATGTTGTCAGTCTCGTTTCCGAAATTGCAACTGATACCTAGATTGTACTCAAAAATAGTAACTTAGGCAGGGAGTGGGGAATAGCGATTATCTGGATTTTCAAGTTTTGATAATCGCTACCGTTTACAGCTTGTCTATTTCTCGTCTTTCTCCTGTTTTTTGCGTCGCTCCTCAATTCGAGCAAATATTTCATCGATAGAGGGATTTCTCAAAATTTCATCTCTATGTCGCGTGTAATCACCGCTACCCACTTCAAATTGCTGCATAAATCGTGCCATGCCAGCAGGCCCAAGAGCTTTTGTCAAAGCTTCGATTCCTAGCCTTCTAATCTCAGCTTGAGAAAGTTTAGTCACGTCTATCATTGATAATCTCCAGTACCCAACGTAACGGGTTCTCTACTCTCACTTGTAGCATGGTGCTGTTTCTTGCAGCCAAACGTAATAGTCTGTCATCAGTCGTTAAGAAAATATCGGCTTCTCCGGCTTCTGCACAAGCAATATGAGCAGCATCAAAGGCTTTAAATCCGAGATTAGCTAATTCTTTACTGCGAAATTTCACTTGTTCATTAACCATAACTTTGGTGGTTGCGAGAAAAGTCCAAAGCATCATTTGTCTTTTTCTTTCTTCGGTGGGTGTCTGGTCGAGTTCGTCCTCGATAACTTCGCTATTAATTAACTGCCATTCACCGCTTTGACAACGAGCCAGAATCAGTTGTACTGCTTCAGCTTCTAAATGAATCCTCTCTTGTGTCTGATCATCGAACGGTCGATTTAAACAACATACATCTAAATAAATTGAAAGCTCCATAGGTGCATTTTGCTCGGTATGATATTTAATCTGCAAGCATTTACTTAGTAAAAACTCACTATGACTCAGAACTACCGCATTACCTTACTCCCTGGCGACGGCATTGGCCCTGAAATTATGGCAGTGGCGGTAGATGTGCTGAAAGTCGTAGGGAAGCAATTTGATATTGAGTTTGAATTTCAAGAAGTTCTCATTGGTGGTGCAGCAATTGACGCTACAGGCGAACCTTTGCCAGATGTTACTCTAGATACTTGCCGCAATAGTGATGCCGTCTTACTTGCCGCTATTGGTGGTTATAAGTGGGATTCTCTGCCATCTCATTTACGCCCAGAAGCAGGTTTGTTGGGTTTACGTGCGGGTTTGGGTTTATTTGCTAATTTGCGTCCAGCCCAAATTTTGCCCCAATTAATTGATGCTTCCACGTTGAAACGGGAAGTTGTGGAAGGTGTGGATATTATGGTAGTGCGCGAACTCACTGGTGGAATTTATTTTGGTAAACCCAAGGGGATATTCACTAACGATACCGGAGAGAAACGCGGTGTGAATACAATGGTTTACACTGAGTCGGAAATTGACCGCATTGGGAGAGTGGCATTTGAAGCAGCCAGGAAACGTAGTAGGAAACTGTGTTCGGTGGATAAAGCCAATGTATTAGATGTATCTCAATTGTGGCGCGATCGCATGACTCAATTGGCCAAAGAATATCCTGATGTGGAACTATCTCATTTATATGTTGATAATGCTGCTATGCAATTAGTACGCGCTCCCAAACAATTCGATACGATTGTGACTGGCAATTTGTTTGGTGATATCCTCTCGGATGCGGCTGCTATGCTCACCGGTAGCATTGGGATGTTACCCTCGGCTAGTTTAGGCGCTTCTGGGCCTGGCGTATTTGAACCCGTCCACGGTTCCGCCCCAGATATCGCTGGACAAGATAAAGCTAATCCTTTAGCTCAGGTTTTGAGTGCGGCGATGATGTTACGCTACGGTTTAAACCAGCCCCAAGCAGCCGATAAAATCGAACAAGCCGTATTACAAGTTTTAGCCCAAGGCGATCGCACAGGGGATATTATGTCTACGGGCATGAATCTTTTAGGTTGCCGCGCTATGGGAGAATCATTGATTAATACCCTGGAAAAAGAATAATTTTTCGTCTAAATCGGCCAATTTGGCAACCTTTGCCAAAAGTTTCAGATAAACTAGAGACAAATCTAGCAAATATACAGCAGTCGATAGTGTACGCATTACGACAAGAACAAGCAAAATTTACTGCCCCCAAAAACCAGTCTCCTTTGATTGATCCAGCCGTAATCAGAGCAGCCGGGCAGATATACTATACTCACTGTGAAGTACATCCTGAAATAGCTGGGCAACCTTCAGGAGTAGCAATTAATCGCGTGAATCATCGAGGTAAAGTGATATTTACTGACCAACCAGTACTTTTGCCGCAAGAATGTTTTGTACCGTTAAATCAAATTGAATCGCATATGTATTAGTCGTTGGTCATTAGTCATTAGTTGATTGATTTACTCTCGACAAAAGAGAAAAAATCAACGACAAATGACACAGAACAAATGACACAAGGACTATATGGACATTGTGATGGTCGTCCCAGCGAGTATCATTGTCTTCGCGCTGGGTGCATCTATTGGCAGTTTTATTAATGTGGTAGTTTATCGGTTACCAGCTAGGTTATCTATTTTATGGCCGCCTTCGCGTTGTCCCCATTGCTTAAACCAGCTAAAAGCTAACGATAATATACCAGTGCTGGGATGGATATGGTTAAAAGGGCGATGCCGCTATTGCAAAAGTAAGATTTCAGCCCGTTATCCTGTGGTAGAGGCGATAACGGGCATAATTTTTTTGCTGGTATTCTTAGTATTTCAAGTTTCAATGATGACAATCGGTTATTGGGCATTTTGCAGCTGGTTACTAGCCTTGTCACTGATTGATTTAGATACAATGACTTTGCCCAATCCACTTACACAGTCAGGTTTAGTACTGGGGATCGTTTTTCAAATGGCTGTTGGTTTCTTTCAAGACAGCTGGGTGGGATTAATCCATCACCTGATGATGGGGATCGTAGGAGCAGTATTAGGCTTATGGCTATTTGAGGCGATCGCTAATATTGGTTCCATGATCTTGGGTAAAACTGCAATGGGTGCCGGTGATGCCAAATTAGCAGCCATGATGGGAGCTTGGTTAGGCTGGAAATATTTGCTGTTAGCTGGTTTTATTGCCTGCGCTGTAGGTGTATTAGTAGGTGGCGGTGCAATGATGCGATCGCGGCAAAGAATCGGACAAAAAATTCCTTTTGGCCCTTTTCTCGCTTTAGGAGCCGTAATTACTTTATTTGGTGGCGAAGCAATTTTATCTGCCTACCTGGGATTTTTTTAGTCCTTCCTTCCTGAGTGAGAAAAAAGTATTTTTGTTCTTGTCCCCCCATCCCCTTGTCCCCTCGGCCTGATTGTAGTCGTCATTACTCCATCGCCCCTTGAGCTTTTGGTAATATCAGCCTGTGACTTGTATTACCCTCTTAATAAAGAGTGACCGTTGGCAAGCACAACTAATGTATGTAGGTGTTAACTGCTCACAAACTAGCAACCGGAATGATTAAATTAGGGCTAGGAGTTCCGTTGGGTTTGAGAAAGAGCATCTTAATTTAGGGGTTGATAGATTAGTAACCTTGACTTTGCCAATCTGTTTACAAAATTCAGGCTAGCAAGAGGCTTGTGTTGGCATCAGCATTTTCGTTAAGCTGGCAACCAAAGATGCAAAATAAGGTCTGAATTGCTTAGAAGCGTAATTTGAGATTGTAGTCAAGAATCAAGAGCTAAAATGGGGTGTTACTTGCATCTGTACAAGAGCAAATCTGGAGACTTTGAAAGCGTAGGTCAAGAGTTACAATTCATGACTCTAGGCTTAGGACTTTTTAACCTGGGCATCCCTTAGTGGCTTGATATATTTTCAACCTCATACCCACTTAAAAAAAAGATAAAAATGGCAAACAACGAAGAATCACGCGGTTTAAAGTCTCTATTAGATTGGTTTGCAAATCGCAGAAAATCAGGATCTACCAACCTGGAACGCCAAGAACGTGAAATTGCTGACGGTCTGTGGCATAAGTGTCCGAAATGTGGTGTATTGACTTATACAAAAGACCTTAGGGCTAATCAGATGGTCTGCGTTGAATGTGGCCATCATAATCGAGTAGATAGCGATGAACGCATCCGCCAGCTGATAGATAGCAATACCTGGCAACCAATAGATGAGCATCTGCGCCCCACAGATCCCCTGCAATTTCGCGATCGCAAACCCTACAGCGATCGCTTGCGGGAAATGGAAGAAAAACTTGGTTTAGTAGACGCTGTTAAAACTGGTTTAGGTCAAATTAACGGTTTACCCATTGCCCTTGGCGTTATGGACTTTCGCTTTATGGGCGGTAGTATGGGTTCCGTTGTAGGAGAAAAGCTCACCCGCTTAATTGAGCAAGCCACTCAGCGACGGTATCCTGTGGTTATCGTCTGCACCTCCGGTGGTGCGAGAATGCAAGAAGGAATGCTTTCTTTAATGCAGATGGCAAAAATATCCGCAGCCCTAGAACGCCATCGCCATGCCAGATTATTGTATATCCCGATTTTGACTAATCCCACCACAGGCGGCGTTACTGCTAGCTTTGCCATGTTGGGAGATATCATCATCGCCGAACCAAAAGCAACCATTGGCTTTGCTGGTCGGCGAGTGATTGAGCAAACCCTGCGAGAGAAACTACCAGAAGACTTTCAAACCGCAGAAGACTTACTAAAGCATGGCTTTGTGGATGATATCGTTTCTCGTACCCAGTTAAAAAACACCTTAGCGCAGCTGATTGCTTTGCACCAACCCGTACCAACCACACATCCTATGGTGTTGTGGGAGACTATGAGCTTAAGTTCTACTGTGGCTGAATAGAAGGCAGAGGGGCAGGGGAGCAGGCAGGGCTGTTTCATTCGCTTGTGTTGGAGATTTGTCAAGAGGATAATCTCACGCAAAGGCGCAAAGACGCAAAGAAAAATCAGGTATTTCGGACTGAAGATGCCAAAATTTTCGGTCTTAATTGTGGATTTGCCCTTGCAATTTTACCTTTTTTAGGGAATGAAACAGCCCTGGGGGGGCAGGGGAGCAGGGGAGCAGGGGAGAAATAGGTGTCAATTTCCCACTCCCCATCTTCCCACTCCTTACTCCCGGACAAAAACAAGTGGCACAAGTGCTAGTAAGCGCAACAAACTAGAAAGAGCAAACAGTCCTAGTAAGCCGCCACAGTTGGTAAATTGTGCGATTAAGCTGCCGATGGTTGTGCCTAATGCACCACTAGCCCCAGCAATGGCAGCTGCGATCGCAAAATAAATAGACTGGTTTTTAATTGGTGCAATCGCTAACTGTATATTGTTGTTACACAAGTCAATTGCTGCCCAAGTCCCTCCAGTTAAGATATGCAATAGCGGCAACCAGAGCCAGAGTCCAAGGCTGTTAGTACCAATTCCCACCCATAAAAGTGGTGTGACTGCAACCAGAATTCCCACGAAAATCAAAATGGGACGATTGCCAACTTTATCTGCTAATTTTCCCCACAGGATCAGCATCAACAAATTCGCCCCGGCTTGTAGGCTACTGTATAGTGTCACCCAACTGATATCTAGATCCAGCGTATCTAGCATGTAGAGGTTAAAAAAAGGGGCGCTGATATTCACCGCAAACATCCACAAGCTGAAATAAAGCAAAAACATTAAAAAGTTGGAGTTTTGCCAAATGCTGCTCACTAGCTGGTTTTGTGGAGAAGTCAGCTTTGGTGAGTAAATTAATTCACTACCCAATTCATCTTTTATCGGGTAATTAATATCAGTGTTCTGTAATTTTGGATTCACATCCACTTTAAAATACTGACACCCTAGTCCTACAATGCCAAATACAACACCAATTAGCAGCACTACTCCATAACCTTGTAAAGTCCCGCCTTTCCAGTGTGATACGGCTAAACCTGCCAAAGGTACACAGAGCAAATTTGTCAAGCTGGCGGCGCTATTACGTATACCAAAATACCTGCCTCGCAATTGCCTAGGAACGATGATTGCTAGCCAACTTAGCCAAGATGCGCTTCCTAGTCCGCCTAAAAGATGGCTGAATAGGACAATTAATAGTGTTAATACGATTAATTGATGGGAATTATGAAAACCTCCCCAGCTGAAGCTGGTAATACCTACTACCAAAATTAGCCACAATAGCCGAGCCATCCCGTGAGTCCAAAGGGAATACTGAAAGCGACTGGTAGTGCGTTCTGATAGGTAAGCACCCAAGGGTTGAATCAGATTTACCAGCATCGGGATAGAGCATAACATCCCAAAAACTACTGGACTGGCATCTAACTCTACCAGAAAATTACTCAGCAAAATTCCGCCAGTACTGATGGAGAAAACCGCAGCGAAAACGGCATCCAGGGTTGAGGCTTTTAAACTGGTGCGAATTGCATTTTTAGCAACTCGTGAACTGGGAGAGAGTACTACTGGCGATGAGGTAATCTGGGGAATTTCCAGAGTCACCGGTGCGGTTGTTTCAAGTTGAACAGAAGTCATAACTTTTGTTTACGGGTAACGCACCCTAGATGAGTCTAGTTACTGAGGAACTCAAATTCCCTTGTAAACTTGGGTAATAATTATTCGTTATTTTATATTGCATTTCTCAACAAAAATACAGATTATTAAAATATAAGTTTACAGAGCCAGAAGATATAAGTGAGATGAAAGAGCTGGCATCTGCTTGTGAGTAAAAGAACTTGGGTGAAAATTTTCGGACTGGTGATAGCGATCGCGATCGCCGTTATTGGTTTCCACAATCTACGACCGGCAATCACACCATCATCCCCTACCTCAGTCACCGTTAAACTTAGCGGTTGGGCAGGTAATCCGGTAGAGCAAAAATTATTGAGACAGGTACTACAAGACTTTGAGGCACAGCATCCACATATCAAGGTGAGATATGAGGTGATTTCTGACCAATATATGGATGTGATGACAACTCGCTTGGTAGGAGAAGCAGCCCCCGATGTCTTTTACCTAGAAGCGTTAGCGGCTCCTTTCTTGATGAGCCAAAATGTCCTAGAACCGCTCAATGCTTACATTACCCCGGAATTTGACCTAGAAGACTTTGAAGAGAGCTTACTGGAAAATTTTAAATATCAAAATTATATTTATGGTCTTCCTAAGGACTATTCCACCTTAGCGTTGTTTTATAACAAAAAAATCTTTGCCGCCGCAGGCTTAAGCAATCCGCCAACTACTTGGGATGAATTACGTAACTACTCTCAGCAGTTGACAGGCAAAATCAGTAGATACGGTTTTGGAGTCACGCCAAAGTTGGAGCGTCAAGCTTACAAAATTAAAGCCTTTGGTGGGCAAGTAATTGATCAAAATGGTTATGCTGCCTTTGCTAGTCCTGAAGGTTTACAGGGATTGCAATTAGTGGGAGACCAGTATCAAAAAGACCGTTCCTCTGCCCAACCAACTGATGTGGGTACAAACTCAGGTACAGAAATGTTTGGTCAAAGTAGAGTGGCAATGGTGATTGAGGGTAACTGGGCAATTCCCTATTTAAAGACAACCTTTCCTCTGCTGGAGTTTGCCACCGCAGAAGTTCCTAGAATTAATGCTAAAAAAGGTACAATGCTGTTTACTGTCGCCTACGTGATGAGCAAGCAATCACAGCATAAAGCCGAAGCTTGGGAGTTGATTGCTTATCTTACTGGTAAAGAAGGCATGGAAAAATGGACAGGTACAGGGTTTGCACTACCAGCGCGGACATCAGTAGCAGAGAAATTAGGTTATGACCGAGACGCTTTGCGATCGCCATTGGTCGCTGGGATAGATTATGCTACACCGTGGCAGATAGGTAAATACCCGGCAGCGATCGCTAATAATTTTGATAACCAGTTTCTTAGTGCTTTATTAGGGCAACAACCATTAAAGCAGGCAATGGTGCGGGCGCAGAATGCAGCTAATCAGCAAATTCGCTTCAGTGAGTAAAAAAAATGAAATAAGTTCGTAGTAAGTGGCTCTAGCCCTTTTTCGTAAAATAATTGTGCTTACCGCGTAGCTATGCCCGTCAGGGCTTTACACTACAAACCTTTACCTACTCATATTACCTATGTTTATTAAACCTCAAATTCAAATATCAGAAAAATTGCCATTTTTAAAAAGATTATGTTGGCAAAGAGAAGATATAGAAAATCTTACTCTTTTAGAGATGCTCAGAATATATGAACGAGGGTGGCATTACCGAGGAGTTTTAGGTGATTTGAGTCAAACAGAAGCTTTATTTGTGCAAAAGCTAGCTCAATATTATGATTCATGGTTAGGGGCGCAAATGTTTAATCAGGAATTTCATCAAAAAATTTTAAATGTTCTTAATCAATTAAATGCTAATTTTTTATTAGAATGTGGAGCATATTTTGGTGGTGGAACTCTGATTAGTTTAAATCATAGCGAATATAGATTAAGTAAAGATATAGATTTTCTCTGTTCTACTGGTATTGGCTATCGTTTGCTGCGACAAAAAATCGCTGAAAATCAATATAATGCCCTCTTTAATACTCAAAATAATCTCAACTTACCTGGGGAAATTAAAGCTGATCAATATGGGGTAAGATTTGCAATTATAGTTGATGAAACTATGATTAAATTTGAGATTATCATGGAAGGACGTATTGCATTGGGAGAACCAGATTATCCCAATTGGTCGCCTGTCCCATGCTTAAATGAAATTGATATTTTTGCTGAAAAACTTTTAGCCAATTCTGACAGATGGAATGATTCTTCTGTAAAGTCTAGAGATTTAATTGATTTGGCAGTCCAAAGGCTCAAATCCCCAATTCCTCAAGAGGCTATCGAGAAGGCAGAAACAGCCTATCCTGTGATTGAACCTTTAAAAAAAGCGATATCTTTTTTCCAAAATAACCCCGATTATCGAGACAAATGTTTTACGGCTTTGCGAATTATCAACCCCAGTAATATTATTGATGGTATTGATTTAATTGCGGCGGATTTATGCTTAGAAAAGACAGCTAGAACTTTTAGCGAATTAAACTTTGAAACTTCCTAACCCTGAACGCGCTATCGTTGAAATAGAGAAAATCACAGGTTTCTGTCTCAAGCCAGAACATCCAGAAGGGAAAAATAAAGCCCGTGTGTTTGCTGGAAGCGATGTTTCAATCCCTAATAGGGATTATTTGTAATTGGAACTGAAATCAGTTCGTGATGGAAATTGCTAAAATAGGTTTCAATCCCTAATAGGGATTATTTGTAATTGGAACGGGAGAAACCGAGATTATCCCTGATCTATCTACTATGTTTCAATCCCTAATAGGGATTATTTGTAATTGGAACTCGATATCTTTCGGCATCGATTTTTAATGCTTGATGTTTCAATCCCTAATAGGGATTATTTGTAATTGGAACAATTTATCCTACTACACCTAGAGTAGTAGTAACTAGTTTCAATCCCTAATAGGGATTATTTGTAATTGGAACTTCACCATTGGGCATTTGATAGCCATCTACTTCCAGTTTCAATCCCTAATAGGGATTATTTGTAATTGGAACTTCACCATTGGGCATTTGATAGCCATCTACTTCCAGTTTCAATCCCTAATAGGGATTATTTGTAATTGGAACATATTCTCGCTATCCCTTTGCTCTGCATTAGCTTTGTTTCAATCCCTAATAGGGATTATTTGTAATTGGAACAAGGGTTAGCGGTGGGAGGATGTCAATGAATTAGAGTTTCAATCCCTAATAGGGATTATTTGTAATTGGAACCAGCGAACTTCCCAGTTTCCCTGGGATGTAGTCGAAGTTTCAATCCCTAATAGGGATTATTTGTAATTGGAACCTAAAGGCAATCAAACAACCTGAGAAGTATTTAGAGTTTCAATCCCTAATAGGGATTATTTGTAATTGGAACAGATCCAGCCTGAAAGCATTAATATATTTGGTTTTCAAGGTACAGTTTCGTCAACCTCAAATCAAAATAGCTTTTCAGACACTGGTTTGTCAAGAGTAACATTTAACAAAATCACCTCAAAAGTAAATCAGACAAGGCTTTGGTGTAGTTGCGTCAACCTCTATTGAATATGAAAGGCTTCAAACCTAGAACAGACAAGCTTTTGAGGCGCAAAACTTCAGCCCTTTTGCAAAACACCTACTGGTTGACGCTAGGCTCAAACAAAAAATACTTATTTCAAACCATACCAAAAAGCGCGATCGCCTGAATTATGTGGCAATTTTTCTCGCGCTACCTTAGGATTATGAACCACCCATCGCTACAGCCGGGTTGGTACTAGATTAGGCGGAGGTTGAGTTGTGTTGCAAATTAACAAGCGGCGAATATACCCCAGAGGGCAGATTACCGAAACTCTGGCTGGGTATATGTTCATGACACCGACAATTCTGGTGTTGGGGTGTTTTGTTATCTTACCGATTCTTTATGCTGTTTTTCTTTCCTTGCACAAAGTCCAACTGCTAGGCGGTATTGAATACGAATTCATCGGCTGGCGCAATTTTACGCGCTTAGTGGAAGATGAACGAGTTGGGATTGCTTTAAGAAATACAACAGAGTATGTAGCAATTGTTGTCCCCACTCAAACTATTTTGGCTTTATTTTTGGCAGTAACGCTGAATTCTGGGATTCGCGGCAAAAACTCGTGGCGGATTCTTTTGTTTTTGCCAACAGTTACTTCTTCAGCTGTGCTAACCCTAATTTTTATGTGGATTTATAACACTGATGGGTTGCTCAATCATGTTCTCGCTTTTGTGGGATTACCTACTTTTAACTGGTTGGGTGACCCAGCAGTAGCGCTTAAAGGCATTATGATCATGAACATTTGGTCAACTGCACCATTTTATATGGTGATTTATCTAGCAGCGTTACAAGATATTCCCCAAAAACTTTACGAGGCGGCAGAATTAGATGGGGCAAATTGGTGGCAACAGTTTATCTACGTTACCGTTCCCTTGCTTCAGCCTGTAACTTTTTTTGTGGTGGCGATCGGCATCATTGGTACTTTTCAGCTGTTTGACCAATCTTATATTTTTTCTGGTGGTACTGGTGGCCCCAACAACGCTACTTTGACTGTGGTGTTACTAATATACCAAATGGTCTTTCGGAATTTACAGATGGGTTATGCGGCGGCGATCGCCTTTTTGCTAGCAGCAATCATCATTGCCGTTACTTTGATGCAACGGCGAATTTTTGGAGGCAAAAAGACATGACTCATATTTCTCGCTTTCCCTGGCTGAAAGTCCTGTTATACGTCGTGCTAACGCTATATGCAGTGATTACCCTGGTTCCTTTTCTTTGGGCACTTTCCGCATCTTTTAAGCCACTATCAGAAATTTTTAGTGGTGACTTAAATTTCTTACCCCAAAATTTTACTCTCGATAATTACAGGCAAATATTTATCCAAGAACCATTGTTTTGGCGGTGGTTTTTCAACAGTGTAGTCATTGCTGTCAGTGTCACTGTGTTAAATTTACTGTTCAATTCCATGGCTGGGTATGCTTTGGCTAGACTGAGTTTTGTGGGCAAACACTTCTGGTTCTTCCTGATTTTGGCATTGCTAGCAGTTCCTACACAGATTACCTTGATTCCCACATTTTTGATTTTGAAGGCGATCGGCTGGCTCAATTCTTACCAAGGAATGATTGTTCCTAGCATGGTTAATGCTACTTTCATTTTTATGATGCGGCAATTTTTTGTCAATTTTCCCAGAGAACTAGAAGAAGCAGCCCAACTCGATGGCTTAAGTACCTGGGGAATTTTTCGGCGGATTGTTTTACCTCTAGCAAAACCAGCACTGGCAGCACAAGCAGTTTTTGTGTTCATGAGTAGTTGGAATAATTTTTTGCTACCCGTGGTGATTCTGTTTGACCCGGAAATGTTTACTCTACCCCTAGGACTGAACAGCTTTAAAGGTCAATATATCAGCTATTGGAACTACATTATGGCCGCTTCTATGGTCTTCACTTTCCCCGCCTTAGGAATTTATGCGTTTTTCAACCGCTACTTTATTCAAGGCGCGACATTTACGGGGGGTAAAGGTTAATACCTATTTTGGTGATTAAATTATTAAGTATTTACATTACTTAATACTTATTAGCTCCTGATCCCCACTAGAGATGCAACCGTATTTTAAACGACAAATTGCACTCCTAACGTGATATTGGTATTACAGCGACTCAATCTCTATCTGTCAGTTAATAACTGTTATGGGTTTTTCAGACCTACTGATTGCGCCGAGCGCAGTGCCGGAGACAATCGCAGAGATAACAGCAGACTACAGTATTCATTAGGCGTTAGCAACATGGAGATTGAGCATCGCTTTATTAGCTGTGTTGAGCGTCAAAATCTTTAAGGGGAAACATGTTTAGAAGACTAATTGGCGTTGTTGTTGCTACCATTTTGCTGACGTTTCAGTTGGTTGTCGGTAGCGCAACGGCAGTGGAACTGGACGAAGCTATCCGAACAGTGCCATTAAATGCTCAGGGTGATACCGTTGTACTCAGCCTCAAACAGGTCAAAGAAGGTAAAACTCTATTTCAATACGCTTGTGCCCAATGTCATGTGGGAGGCGTTACCAAGACCAACCAAAACGTGGGACTAGAACCAGAGGCTTTGGCACTGGCGACACCCAACCGCAATAACATTGAAGGCTTGGTGGATTACATGAAAAATCCCACGACCTATGACGGGGAAGAGGAAATTTCTGAATTACATCCCAGCATCAAGAGTGCAGATATTTTCACAGAAATGAGAAATCTGACAGAAGATGACTTGGTAGCGATCGCGGGTCATATTCTCCTACAACCAAAAATTGTGGGTGACAAATGGGGAGGCGGTAAGATTTATTACTAAACTCCTAATTGAGTGATAGGGGGATAAGGGGACAAGGGGACAAGAACGAAAATGCTTCCTCATCTCCATCCCCCTATCCCCCAGGGCTGATTCGTTCCCTAAAAGGGTTAAAATTGCAAGGGCAAATCCACAATTAAGACCGAAAATTTTGGCATCTTCAGTCCGAAATACCTGATTTTTCTTTGCGTCTTTGCGCCTTTGCGTGAGATTATCCTCTTGACAAATCTCCAACACAAGCGAATGAAACAGCCCTGCCCTATCCCCCCATCCCTAAACTGACAGTCCTAACAATTTTTGTCTAGTTAAAAAATATTTCTCAAGAAAAAATTAAAATCCATTAATTTACCCGTAAACTTTTGGGTGTCATGCACTCTAGTAATGATTGCTGATTGCACAAATATTGCTATAGATTTAGTCCTCAATCGTAAAAAAAATTGTATCTACGACAGATTGTCATACTTTAGGGTTGATTTTATTTAAAATGGGGAAGGGAAAATAAAAACTATAGTTAGGAGAAAGCCATGAAATTGATTTCTGCAAGCTGGCGGCGCTTGAGTTTAGCTGTGTTGACAGTCCTTTTAGTTGTTTGCAGCTTTGCTGTTTTCACTCCCAGTGCTTCAGCTGAAACCTTCCAGGTAAAACTGGGTAGCGACAAAGGAATGCTGGCATTTGAACCCAAAAAGTTGACAGTTAAACCAGGCGACACCATAGAATGGGTGAACAACAAAGTTCCTCCCCATAACGTTGTGTTTGATGCGGCTTTAAATCCTGCTAAGAGCGCTGATTTAGCTAAAGAACTTTCTCACAAGCAATTGCTTATGAGTCCTGGTCAAACTACCGCAACCACCATTCCCGCAGATGCACCTGCTGGTGAATATACCTTCTACTGTGAACCCCACCGTGGTGCTGGCATGGTTGGTAAACTAATTGTTGAAGGCTAGAAAAAGCCCTGTTATTACAATAGATGCTTTTTTCAGTTCATCAGCGCAATTGACGCAAGGTAGCACGCCGTACCTATAGGGTGGCGTACATACAAGGATAGGCGGTGACGAGTTATATTTCCGCCGAGAATTTTCCAGCCATATGGCTATAGAGAAATAGACTTGTCACCGCTAATCTTAATCAATGCCTGTTCTGGGCGGGCGAGGACACCCACCCCACAATCATTTGTTTATGCAACATTTTAGCCTTGCCACGCCAGTAGATTGGGTTATCCTTACGGTCAGCCGCGCTGGGCGCGTCTACATTTGACTTAGCACTTTCAAGTCAGGTAGCCTGTGATTAACAAGTTAATTAATTAATCAACTTGTGAATATTAGATTCCCAATTTGCCCCATCAAAAGGTATAATCTCAAAATTTCCTATCACATCCCCATCTAAACAACGCACATTCACATCAATACGGTCAGGGTGACTGCGGGGAATATAAAAAGGATGCATTCCACAAATGCGGCAAAATTTGTGTTGTGCGACTCCTGTATTAAATCTGTAGGTTTCTAGCTTGTCTTCGCCTTGCAGCAACGTGAACTGCTCTTGCGGCACAATTAAATGTAAGAAACCCTTTTTTCGACAAATTGAACAATTGCAATCATCCACTTTATGGTTATCAACCATTACCCGAAAGCGTACCGCACCGCAATGACAACCGCCTTCGTAAGTAGCTAGGTTATGCATATTTTACTGTTAGTAAATTTATAATTATAAAAATTAATATCGAATTAAACACTCCCCACTTCCTTCAGTTAGATTCCAGTTGAGCAATTCTCTCCTCTAATTCATTGACTTGTTGCTTTAATTCCACCACTAACGTAGCTAATCTATCAAACATGCGCTCTTGCTGCGATAAATTACGCCTAGCACCATTTGATTGTCGTGGGGTAAGTGTTGTTCTGGGTGTTGGAGACTGACCGATTTGATTGAGTTGAGACTCGATTCGACTCAAGCGTGACTCTACACGATTAAAGTCTGCTTGCAGATTGTTAAAACGGGATTCTATTTGTTGTGATGAAGCTGGGTTCGACAACAAGCCTAGCCAAACAATCATGACTACAACCCCAGCAAAAATTAATCTACCAAACATTGAATTAACTCCTATGAGGAGGCGAGTAAATGGTGAAAAATTCCATTTTTCGCCATTGCATCTGTCTCCTTATCTTCTTTCAGGTTGTAACTGAGAAAATAACTGATACCAATTGATGAAGTTAACGCTATTGTCTCCTGATTTTACTTCAAAAGTGATGTTACACGCTTTTGGTTGTTGGAGCGATCGCACACAAATTTCTGCTACATCTTCGCGGCTGATTTTCCCTCGAATATTATCACCTTGCTCAAAGATTAATTCTTTACCACCTGGTTCTTCTGTTAATGCACAAGGTCTAATGATTGTATAAGGAATACCACTTTCTCTTACACTATCTTCTCCTTGCAACTTCCACGTTAAAAGTCCTCCTAATTGGTCATTTAATCGCACTGCTGGCGGCTCTTCATCTAAATTAATTCCCGGTCTTCCAGGACGAGTTACCCCGGCTGAACTCACAAGCACAAATTGTGGGAAGCTTTCCCCACCATACGCTTTAATTGATTCGACTTGTAAAGCAAAACCACCAGGTGTGAATTTAGGATTTAGCGCACCATCATATTCAAATTTACTCAACATCAGTTGAAAAGATGAAATTCTGCTAACATCTATTGGCGGACAATCTGTGACAACTTTGGCACGAAATACCGGAATCAATTCACTAAACGGAATGCGAATATTCATCCAGGTGTCAGCTACAGTATCAAAAGAATAACTGTAACCAACGCCATCCCATTTAGTATCTGTCCGTAAAAATAATTTGTAACGCTGTCCGTCACCTTTGACACGCAATTCTACTCCTGCATAACCCGATAAGTTGAAAGGAGGGTCAAAATTTTTAGTTCTCACCGAAGCAAATCCACCAGAATTAGCAGTGGAAACATTACCAGCAAATACGGCTGTATTTTCTATTAATTGCATATTGCTGGCACTCACACCACCCATGACAACATCATCCACCGCACCCCAAACAAATTTTAATTCTGCTGAGGGATTAGTAAAATCAAATATCAATTTTTCATTAGCTGGGGGTAAATATTTTACCGCCGCTTGTACCAAGTTTTTCACACCTTGATATTCCACATTTTCTGGAGTGTCACCCACAATTTCCGGTTGGTAAAATTTCACACCTTGATAATATTTAGCTCTATCTGCTGTGTCTCCTTCTACTGGTTGTACACGTACTGCTGTACAACAAATCACAGCTTGAATATTAGACATTACTATAGAATTCAAAGTCTCTGGTTTGGTAATATCCGCAACTACTAAGTCAATATCATTACCAAGAATTAACCTTGCTTTGTCAATATCTCGCACAATTGCCCTAACTTTATCACCTTGTTCTCTCAGTCGCCGCACCACGCGTTTACCCACACCACCTGTTGCACCCGCAACCAATATTACACCCACGTTTTTGCCTCCATTGGGTTTCGCTTGATTATCCTGAGGACGACCTAGAATTAACTGTTGTACCCAGTTAAGGAAAGGAATCACCTCAAAATAAGTTAGGGTTTCGATAAACCTGCCTAAGTCCCATTGAGAACGATTTTTGTCAGTCACAATCGCGTCCTCATATATTTTTATCTTGTTACATACATGATAACGGGGAGTGGGGATTGGTTTTTGGCAGGAAACTTAGTACTACTGGAATTTGCTCTGACAATCGCTAAAATTAAGCCAAATATTTGCTATTTCATCCTCTTGGGTAAAAACGTTAGGATACTTACTGAATTGTTACTAATACAACAAATATTTATGATGAACCAACTAGAAAAAGCTCAAGCTGAGTACACAAATTTTCCTCAAGAATTTCAGAGTGTAATGATTAGCACAGTCAATCAGCAAGGAATACCCAATGCTAGTTATACTCCTTTTGTGATGGATGCAGCCAAAAACATTTACATTTATGTCAGTGGTCTGGCAACTCACACACAAAATATTCATGCCAATCCTCATGTAAGTGTCTTATTTATCGAGGATGAATCTAAAACTCAGCAAATTTTTGCCCGGCGACGGTTGAGTTTTGATTGTACAGCCACTTTAATAGAGCGTGATAGTGACACCTGGAATTCTATTATTGGGCAATTTCAAGGGCATTTTGGTGAATTGATTGAGGTTTTGCGTGGTTTACCTGATTTTCGGATTTTCCGGTTAACTCCTAATGCTGGTCGTTTTGTGGTTGGTTTCGGCACAGCTTATGAAATTCGTGGGGACCAACTCGACCAACTGGTTCACATTACTAGTAAGTAAGGCGGATGCATGAGAGGACTAAAGTCCTGACTACAAACTTTATAACTGTATAATTTTATGCTTCAGTTTCAACCCCCTGGCTTTGGGCATAAGGTCATTCATACATCTTTAGGGGCAATGGTCTACTATACCCAAACAACTGCACCTTGGTTAAATGCTGATGCTGAAGATTTACCGCCTTTATTGTTTCTGCACAATTTTGGTGGTGGGGCATCTGCGTACGAATGGTCTAAAGTTTACCCAGCTTTTGCGGCTACGTACCAGATATTAGCCCCAGATTTAATTGGCTGGGGAGAATCTGCTCATCCAGTGCGGGATTATCAAATTAGAGATTATTTTAGCGCGATCGCCCAATTGATCACCCAAACTTGTCAACAACCTGTGGAGGTGGTGGCTTCTTCTTTAACTGCTGCTTTGACTATCCGCCTAGCTATTAGCCAACCTGATTTATTCCAAAAACTATATTTGGTCTGTCCCTCTGGGTTTGATGACTTTGGTCAAGGTGCAGGACGTAGGTTACCACTGTCAGTGATTAATACACCTTTATTGGACAATTTAATTTATGCTTTGGGTGCAGAAAATGAATTTGCTGTGAGAAATTTTCTGCAAAATTTTCTCTTTGCCAAACCAGAAAGAGTCTCTCAAGAGATGGTTACAGCTTATTTAACTTCTGCACAACAGCCTAACGCTAAGTTTTCCGCCTTGGCATTTTTGCGGGGAGACCTATATTTTGATTTGAGTTTGTACATGCAGCAGTTAAAAATTCCCACTGTGCTTTTTTGGGGAGAGAAAGCACAATTTACCAGCATCAAATTAGGGCGACGTTTAGCCAATTTAAATCCCAGTGTAATACAAAATTTTCAGGCGATCGCCGATGCCGGAGTATTACCACATCTAGAAATACCTGAAGTTTTCATTGGCTTATTACAGCGTTATTTGTATAGCAGTTGCTAGGAATAAATCAAACTATATTAACGTGAATTCGATGAACCTCACCCCAAACCCTCTCCGACACGGAAAGGGGCAAAAACATCCCTGGTTTTGAACTAAAAATCAAGGTTTCAAAGCCTCTCTCCTGGCAGGGGAGAGGTTTGGAGAGGGGTTTTTGATATTTGTCGAACTCACGTTACATTAAGCAATGTAAAAAAAACTGAAATAAGCTTGTAGTAAGCGACTCTAGCCCTTTTTTGGCAAGCCCTGCGAGACGCTACGCGGTAAGCACAGCTATGCCCGTCAGGGCTTTACATTACAAACCTTTAATTATTTACGTCGTCCTACTTATGGCTACATACTCAAGGCTTCTATCTCCAATTCTGATAAACCTGTAATATTAGCCACCTGTTCTACTGACATTCCCGCATAAAGTAAGTTGCGTGCTGTCTGGTGTAACTGAAATTCGGCTCGGTCTGCGCGTTGTCTTTCTTGTTCTGCGCGTTGGCGTTCTTGCTCTACCCGTTGTTGTTCTTGATACGTGCTGCCTTCCGTAACTGGGAGCAATTTTCCGGTTAAATCTGCCCAACGTAACCAAGTAGCATTAATCCCTTGATAATTTCCCTGCCACAGCTGTAATCCTAACCCTAAAGATTGGCTAACTAACTGATTTTGAGCATTAGGAGCAATGGGTTGATAAACTCTTTCTTGGATAGAGAATCCAGCTAAATCATCAGGGTTAAAAGGGTCATACCAGAAATATTCAGGTACACGCATCTGATTTTGATAAATTAGTTTTTTTTCATTTTTGTCTGCTGACGCTGTACTGTCAGAAAGCAACTCAATCACTACATCCGGTGCTTTACCTTCTTCCCAAACTACCCAACTACGACGTTCACCTTTAGGGACTCCCAACACTACAAAAAAATCTGGCCCTTTCAAGTCCTGGTTCCGTAATTGCGCCAGACTGTAGTAAACGAACATATTACCGCCGACAAACCCATCCTCTCGTTCTGCCAACCAAGGCATTAAGGCATCAATTAGCAGGTTCATCTGGGCTTGATGCCGTGCGCTCTCCATCGGTATCCCATCATAGGGTAACTCTGCTTGGGTAGGTGGGAGTTGAATATCGGGTGCAGCTAAGGTAGTTTCTGACATAGCTTTTCACCTTTTGAGTAGGCATAGACGTATTGTTATGTTATCTGTTTTTGGGCGATACCTACGGTAAGCTACGCTAACGCCTGGGTAGGAAGGGCATCACCTGTCACTTTGGCTCAAAGCTGATTCAAGTTCGGTGTCATGATCACTTGTCGCCAGCAATCATCATAAAAAGGGTGGGTATCGTCCCACCCTTAAACATTAAGATGCCAATGCTTTAGCCGTCTTGTTTCTATCCAACTTGAGCATCAACACACCCAAAGGTGGCAGACATAAATCTAAGGAATAAGGACGACTGTGCAATGACCAATCATCTGTCCACTTACCGCCTAAGTTGCCCATATTGCTACCGCCATAGGGACGAGCATCACTATTAAACAACTCAGTATAAAATCCCTTTTCGGGTACACCAATGCGGTAGTGAGAATGCGGTTGGGGTGTAAAGTTGCAAACTACGACAACGAAATCATCAGATTCTTGATCGTGGCGGATGAAGGAAACAACACTATGGCGATTATCGCTACAATCAATCCACTCAAACCCATCCTGAGCAAAATCCTGGGTATATAAAGCTGGCTCAGAACGGTACAGTTGGTTGACATCTTGGAAAAACTGTTTTAACTGTTGATGGTCTTCATACTGCAATAAGTGCCAATCTAAGTCTGCCCAGACATTCCACTCACTCCATTGCCCAAACTCCATGCTCATAAACATGGTTTTCTTACCTGGGTGGGCGAACATATAGCTAAATAAACAACGCACATTAGCGAACTTCTGCCATCTATCCCCTGGCATTTTGCCGATGATGTTGCTTTTGCCATGCACCACTTCGTCATGGGACAGCGCCAGCATGAAGTTTTCACTGTGGTTATACCACATACTAAAAGTAATATTGTTTTGATGGAATTGGCGGAACCAAGGGTCCATGCTGAAGTAATCCAGCATATCGTGCATCCAACCCATATTCCATTTCAAGTTAAAGCCCAGTCCACCTGTATAGGTAGGCCAAGATACCATCGGCCAGGAAGTAGATTCTTCAGCAATGGAGAGAATACCAGGGAAATAGCTGAAAATAATGTGATTCACTTGACGCAGAAATTCTGCTGCTTCTAAGTTCTCTCGTCCGCCGTACTGGTTGGGTAGCCATTCTCCTGGTTTGCGGCAATAATCCAAGTAAAGCATGGAAGCCACGGCATCAACCCGAATGCCATCAATGTGGTATTTGTCAAACCAGAAGAGGGCATTTGCCACCAAAAAATTCCTGACTTCGTGGCGACTATAGTTGAATACTAATGTCCCCCATTCTTTATGTTCGCCTTTGCGGGGGTCAGCGTGTTCGTAAAGGTGACTACCATCAAAGAAAGCTAAACCATGACCATCTTTAGGGAAGTGACCAGGAACCCAATCTACAATCACGCCGATTTCGTTTTGGTGACATTTGTCCACAAAATACATGAAATCTTCAGCGCTACCAAAACGAGAAGTAGGAGCATAGTATCCGGTGACTTGATAACCCCAAGACCCATCAAAGGGATGCTCGGCAATGGGCAGCAATTCCAGATGGGTGTATCCTAATTCTTTGGCGTAGGGAATCAGTCGGTCTGCTAATTCTCTGTAGGTGAGGAAGCGTGCGCCTGGTTTGAGTTCCGAAACGATAACGACAGGTTCTGTTTCACCGTTGGGTAGTTTAGCTGGTTCGGCACTAGAAGCATGTAACCAAGAACTTAAATGCACTTCGTAGACGGATACAGGCTGGGTGAGGGGGTCGGTATGACGGCGTTTTTCCATCCAGTCTTCGTCATCCCAATTGTAAGCATTTAAATCGGTGACAATGGATGCTGTTTTCGGGCGGGGTTCTTGCTGGAAGCCGTAGGGATCGGATTTTTCGTAAATATGTCCTTCAAAATTTTTGATTTCATATTTGTAATGTTCTCCTACCCCAATTTCCGGAATAAATAATTCCCATACTCCAGTGGGGCCTTTACGCATTTGGTGTTTGCGTCCGTCCCAGAGGTTGAAATCTCCCAGCAACGAAACATTACGGGCGTTGGGTGCCCAAACGGCAAAATAAACGCCTTTAATACCGTCTATTTCCGTGGGGTGCGCTCCCAGTTTTTCGTATATGCGGTGATGATTGCCTTCAGAAAACAAATGCAAGTCAAACTCTGTCAGATTCGGAGAACGGAAGGCGTAAGGATCATAAGTAACACGCTCATGTTCTCCTTCTTTAATCCGCAGTTGATAGTTGGTTAATTCTGCTGTTTCAATGGTGCATTCAAAAAAGTGGGGATGATGTACAGTCTCCATTGAATATTCCTGACGTTCCTCAGGTAGGACTACCCATGCGGCGCTCGCATTTGGTAGGTAGGCTCGCACAGCCCAGACTTTTTTGCCATTTTGTTCTATGGGATGAGAACCTAGTATTTCAAAGGGATCGTGATGCTGATTCCAAACTATACGGTTAACCTGTTCAGGGGCAATCGTGGTCATGGACATGAAGCTACCTACATCTAATAAAGTGATTGACTAAAATCTACTGTGCTAAATATCTATATATATTCTTTACATTTATTTGCAATTTTGTCGCCACCGTTATCGTACATCAGAATGAGTCATCAGTAGTTTTGGGGATGAGAAGGATGAGGATGACTTGACAAATAGACTACTTTTTTAAAAATCTAGAAATGGGAAAAATTGCAACAGGGCTTTACGTAACTGTATCAGGTAAACAGTTTGCCGTAAGTCAGTACTCAGTTTGGGTTGAGGACTCACTTGCAGTTGCTCTTGCAATTGAGCGTATTCGGCAGCATTCAGGGGTCTGCCATCAATGGGCGATCGCGCGTCTATAATAATTTCTGTCCGCAATATTTCTTCTGGTATATCTTCCGGTGGTGGTAATGCCATTACTGTTCTCCCGCCGTGGCTACCTAACCACACTAACAAAGCAGTAATAATACTCAAAAAACCAAAAAACCTTTTCTTTGTGTCCGTCATTTCTCTACTCCCTACTCCCTACTCCCACTTCCCCCTCACTCAACCCTGGCGGTAAAGGTTCATGACATAGTTGATGAACTTGCACAATATGTTCAAATAACCAGGGATATCCGTGATGGTACTGAGGAATTAGTGCTAAAGGACTCAGTAAGGCAGCTGCGGCAATATCTGCGACACTCAATTTGTTACCTACCAAATAATCATGCTTGCGCCAGCGAATAGATAACTCATCTAGGGCAATTGCCAGTCTACTGGTAGCTAATTCTACGCTAGCATTGTTAATTCCATATTGTTGCCGCACTACTGAGATCACCATTTGGCTGGATAGTGAGGGGTCAATTTGCTTGCCCTCTCCAGTACGATACTGATAGTATACGAATCTGGTTGCTGTACCAATGCTTTCATCTAACCAATCTTCTAGCATCAAAGCTTCTGTTTGCTGTTGATAGTCAGGTAAAAATAGCGATGGTTCTTGTTGGTAGGTTTCTAAGAATTTTAAAATTTGGGTAGAATCAGCGATCGCATTTGGTTGTCCCTCAATTTGTGGCAACAGAACTGGTAGAGTTTTCAAACCAGTCAACGGTTTAACTCGCAGCACATGTAAGCCAGGAGTCAAATTTTCAATTTTGTAATTAATTTGCTTATAGCCCAGCCCTAGGCGGGCTTTACGACAATAATGAGATGTACTAAATTGCAGTAGCAACATACAGCTACCATAGCAGGTTATATGATTTTCAGACTTTCCCAGACGGATTTAAAATTGTGTAAGTCCTAAGAACAGGCTACGTCAGGGCATAGGTTGACTACAGGAGAATATAAAGGACGCTCCATCGGTCACCTGCTTTTTGCAAATTAATCTGACAAAATTAGTCCAGTAAAACTGTAGCTAACTTGACATCAGAACAATAATTACCAATTTTTTCATAAAAATCTGGCAACGCTAAGCCATTTTACCAGGTCGCTTTTCCAGATTTGCAAAGGACTGTGGATAATGGTCAAAAACCGTTGCCAGTGAACGTGCAGGTTTTTTCACCTTCATGTTCTATCTCATACTCAGTGTCCGAGTTATGCATTAAAACAAGTTTTTGTCAATTATCTAACAGAAAGTTTTATGCATACACTTGGTCGTAGTGGAAACTGTCGAACAAGAGAATGATGGTCTATTGGCCCAAAACTAAATTATTGCCAGTTATTGTAGTGAAGAACACCATTACTAACCTGTTTTGGGCGCGATCGCTACGATGACAATTTACGGAGTAGTCGCGGGTGTAGGGGCAGGGGTAGCACCATCAGTAGGCTCACCTGGAGCTGCTGGAGTTGGGGTACCAGTAGGTTCAGTACCAGTTTCACAAGCTCCGAGAACCGCAGCCAAGCTTAACATTAGAGCAAAACCAAAGATTTTTGTTTTCATCATAAACTCCTCTTTCACCAATTGTGGCAATAAAAAATTTTCGCCTGTTGAATACGATAACCTATTTGTTGCTGATTTTTAAAATGCCTTGTGATTACATTTTTAAAAGTAATCCTTTAGGTTGATTTTTTTTAGTGTAGTTATTATGCAGTAGGCTGATTAGTTTGTTTGGTTAAGGAGTACAGTAAATTGATTGCCAAATTTAGTGGCAAATCAAGACGTCAAACTAAAAATTGTTTATTTTCTCTGGGACTTGCCCCTTGCTGCCTTGTGTTGCCATACTTTAGATGCAATATTACTGCCTAGTGATTGTTTAAGTATTGCAATATCAAGTTGAAGCCATTATTTGGTGCAGATACCTATCACAACACTGAGAAGGGTTTAGGGTAAGGTGTTATGTGTACTGATGATACAGAACACAATTCTTACTTAAACGAACACAGGTAAACAGTCTCGAACACAGTATTTTTAATTCAAAAACATTTATGTCCGCAGTTCGTAAATCAGCTGTTTCCACAGCAGGTTCTTGGTTCCGGCAAAATTCTACCCCATCTTTAGGGAAGCGACGCTCCAAGCGTCCAGAGTCAGCCACGCAGAGTGCATCTACACTTGCGGATGCTGGGTCAGTATCCTCAAAAAGACAACGGCGTTCCTCGAAAAAGTTATCGGTTTCTGCTACCAATGGAATGCAAGATTTGGCTAAAAAACCAGTCTTTCACCGCCAAGAACAGTCAAGTACAGGACAAAAAAATCCGCAGTCAGGCTTTTCCCCGCTTCCTGTGATGTCTACTTCGGGAGCAGCGCCTTCTTGGTTGCTGCGGTTGTATACCTCACATCGTTATGCCTCAATTGTGACTTTTTTCTTAGTGGCAACAACTTTAGTAGTTTATGGTTGGACAGTATATTCTCAAGAACTGTGGAGTCAGGGATATCGCAGGCTACAAAGCCTACAACTCCATGAACGACACTTAATTACAACCAACGCGACCCTAAAGAACAAAATGGCTGATGAAGCAGAAAAGCAAGCATCAGGGCTAGTATCGCCAACGCCAGCCAGGACAATTTTCTTGCCCTCAGCATCGCCAGATCATAGTCCTCATTCCACACCTTCCAGCACAACACCAAATCCGCCAACACAACAGCAAACCCCCTCGCCACTGGGATATTAAATTAAGTAGGGGGAGTGGGGGAGCGGGGGAGAAATAGGTTTATGAATTATCCATGATACTGGAAGCAGTTTGATGCAGAAGTCACCGAGTAGATTAAAATTCAAAAATTTTTGGAGTCCAGCATTTAGAAGGCGACAGAAGGCTTCTAAGCAAACGTTTGTGGAGAGGTTGACCGCCAATCCTCAAGACCAGATAGCCAACCCTAAATCCCGATTGTTTGTGGTATGGGGCATATTAATGACCGCAGGGTTGGGGTTGGCTATTAATTTGTATCATTTGCAAATTGTTCGGGGAGCAAGGTTAACTCAGAGGGCGCGCAGCCAACAAATGGTGAATTTACGACCTTTCGTCCCCCGGCGCTTAGTAGTAGATCGCAGTCACAATGTATTGGCAGTTGACCGTCCCGTGTATATTTTGTATGCCCATCCCAAGCTGTTTAATCAGTCGAATCAACAAATCGCCGAACAGCTTGCTCCCATATTGGACAAAACCACTGCTGAGTTAGTGAAAACCTTTCAAAGCCAAAAAAGTGGGATTACACTTGCTGCTACCATGCCGGAAGTAATTGCCGATCGCGTGAAATCATTACGCTTAGATGGCTTGGAGCTAATTCAAAAATACTCCCGATTTTACCCGCAAAAAGATTTGGTGGCTGACGTAGTGGGCTATGTCAATATTGACCGTCGCGGTCAAGCAGGTGTGGAATATAGTCAAGAAAAGTTACTAGAACGTTTTGTGCAGACAGTGCGGCTGAGTCGGTCGGGTAACGGGGCACTGCTGCCGAATCATGCACCCGAAGGATTTCTCAATTTTGATGATCTGCGACTGCAACTGACGATTGATAGCCGTTTACAACGAGCTGCTCGCACTGCACTTCAAGCACAAATGGAGAAGTTTGGTGCGAAACGCGGGGCAGTAATTGTGATGGATGCCTTAGATGGTTCTTTACTCGCCCTGGTTTCTCAACCTACCTATAACCCTAACGAATACTCTAAAGCAGATATTTCCCTATTCAAAAACTGGACGGTGGCTGATCTTTATGAACCGGGATCAACTTTCAAGCCGTTGAATGTGGCGATCGCTCTGGAAAATGGTGCCATTAAACCAGATGATGTCTTTAATGATCCCGGTTCTATTCGCGTGGGTAAGCACACCATCAGAAATGCCGGGCACAATAGTTATGGACGCGTCAACATTACGAGAATTCTGGAAACTTCTAGCAATATTGGCATGGTACAAATTATCCAACGCCTGAAGCCTTCAGTTTATTACAACTGGCTAGAACGCTTGGGGCTGGGGCAAACCGTTGAGACAGATTTACCTTTTGAAGTGCGTGGACAGCTCAAAAGTCAAGAAGAATTTCTTGGCTCGCCCATTGAAGCAGCAACTACATCTTTTGGTCAAGGCTTCTCCCTCACACCATTACAGTTGGTACAAATGCACGGAGCTTTAGCTAATGGTGGTAAATTAGTCACACCCCATGTAGTTCAAGGATTGGTGGATACCAAAGGGCAGATCCACTATTCACCCAATCGTCCCACACCCCGGCAAATTTTTTCCGCACAAACAGCCCAAACTGTGGTGGAAATGATGGAAAAAGTAGTATCGGAAGGTACTGGCAAGCCTGCAACAATTCCGGGATATCGCATTGCTGGCAAAACAGGTACAGCCCAAAAAGCTAGTCCTCATGGCGGCTATATTAAAGACGCTAGAATCACTAGCTTTGTGAGTATTTTGCCAGTAGAATCTCCCCGCTATGTAGTGCTGGCGCTAGCCGATGAGCCAAAGGGAGCAAATGCTTATGGTTCTACCGTGGCTGCACCAATTGTGAAAGCGGTGATGGAAGTACTGATTCCTCTAGAAAAACTGCCACCAAGTCAGGAAATTAACCTAAATCTTCAAGTACAACAGTCAACAGCAGACTAGCAAGTATTGAGGGCTGGTCAAAAATCAAATTTTTCCTTTTGGAGGATATTTTTATGCGGAAGTACTTTGACTAATCTGCATATGCACTATGCGACTAGAGTTGCTAAATATAGGAACTAAAATAAATATAAAATACTTGAGCCAAAAAGGTTGTAATCGGTGAGGATATTGGGCAAAATTAGTTAAATAATAATCGATGTCCAGAACTTTAATGCCTAAACCCCATGTTTCTAGTTCTGTAACTTTCTTGATTCCCCATTTAAACTCAGCATTGGTTTTAGAAACAGTATCATGTCCCTGTGTATTTCTGGCAAATGCTGGACTGACAATATCGATAATCATCTCTACACTTTCAAAGCGATCGCGTATCTGTTTAAACAAATCGAGATGCTGTACTTTTGTGAGATACATAGATACACCCTCAGCAATTATCAGCATCGGTTGGCCAGGCACTTGCTGAATTTCATCCATCCAGGTAAAATTAAATATAGATTTACCAATAAATTTGTATCTATCTGTTTCTGATATAAGTTTCTGCCGCAGTTCAATTACTTCTGGAAAATCAACTTCATACCAACTTATTTTACCATTTTCAACTCGAAAAAATCTCGTACACAGCCCAGAACCTAAATTGACTATTACAGCATTAGGGTGATTTTTAATAAAATCACTCACACCATGATCAAATCTTTTAGCTCTAATTGCACTTCCCAAAAGAGAAGCCCATCCTGAAGCAAATTTTGTAAAATCATAATCGATTTTCTCGACTATCTCAACAGCTTTTTTATCTTGAATAATACCGTCATCTCGTTTTGTTTCCAAATACCGAGCATACAGTGTTATCATTAAAGTCTCTGCAACACCCGTAATTTTCGCTGTAGACGCTTGATTTACGAAAGTCATTGTTTACCTCCAGGATGGTTGAGATTAATGATTATTTAAGATTGGTAAGTATGTCTGATAGCCTCTTCAATTGATCCTACTTGTTGGAACATTTCAATTAGTTCATGAGATTTGGTTTTGCGCTGTGCCAGCATGACTTTGAGTGGTGTTAATAAATTAATATCTGGGTCATTACTAAGGGCAATCTCAGCTACTTGTAAAAGCTTTGTCGCATTATTAAAAATATCTTCATTATCAAAACCTTCTTTTGCCGAAATTTGATGCAAATCTGCATCAGGTATAGTTGCCCTACCTAGTAAAGTTTTATCTAATATCAAACCTTTCAACAAAGCTAACAAAGCCGCATAGATAGAAAAATCATCACAACTATCACAAGCTTTGAATTCAATGCGTCCCACTTCAGCCGGAATACGGGCGATTTTTGTCAATGAAGGTACGCTATTAATTAGCTGTTCTTGTTTTTGGACAAACACTAAAGTTGCCGATCTTTTTCCAGTTCTGACAAAAGTTCGGACTGATAATCCTGACCATAAACCACCGTTATAAAAAGGCGAACTATAAGTAAAAGGAACGATATAAGGACTGTAATAAGTTAACTTTTTACCAATATCAATTACACTTTTAATTGGCAAGTCTGCTACTGAAATATTCAAATCTGGACCATATGTCACCATGTAAATATTGGCAGTTCGTTCGTCAGGATAAGCCTGTAGCTGTTTGAGTTCGTAATCATTCAAAGGGGGTTGCGGCTCAAAAACAGTTTTGTAGGGATTAAAACTAGCTAAAACTGGTGAGAAACCGTAGTTAGCAGCAACCTCACGCAGCAAGCGAAAACTTTCTGACAATTCAGTAAGAGCGCCTTGAATATTAGAGTGTATGGTAGTTCTGATTTCAATGCCTTTAGGTAAGCAATCGATCACCTTATCAGAATCGGCAAATCTTTCAAACCCCTCAATGTACCATCTCTTTTGCCTAATACCAGCATCCCCAACGCGCAGTTGAGAATAATCATCGGGGTATGTGGGTAGTCTTTCCACAATTTGATTGAAATCAGCGAATTTGGTCTGGGAAAAATCAGCAAATTGTCCTTCCTGGTTCAGGAAAGCGACTTCATGCTCAATGCCAAAATAGAACTTCATGTTTACTTAATTACAATTGATTGAGATCATCCGAGTTGCACTGGCGCGACACGAGATGCCAGCAGTATTCTATATGAGATTATTTTGCATTAATTAAATTATGATTTTTGTAACCTACAACACCAAAAATTGCTGTTAATTTGGAGCCTGTGTAGTTCTACTTGCTGCTTAAAGCTTTACATTTATTGATTAGAGGTGACTTAATAGTGTTTGAAGAACACTGAGGTTCACTTTAGTCTTTTTCACAAACACCTCTATTACACAGATTAACTCACTTTTTTTTGATTTAAATAGAAAAAATTCTCAATTTTTTTGGTTGAATTAGTTGATGAGGCGATCGCGTCCAAACCCAATAACCACAAAACTACTGTGTATCACTATGTAAGATAACCTAGTATTAACTTAGGTAAATTTGAGGCGTGAGTGTATGACAAGTGCCGTTCAATCCCCCTACAGTAACGAACAAATTACCGCTTGGTTACGTGGACTGCTCACAATTGCTTGGGCAGATGGTAACTTTGATCCTGAAGAACAGCAATTAATTACCAGTCTGACTGAAGATGAATTAGCTCCAGATATTGAGTTGGATTCACTAAAGGTCATTGAACCAGAAGAATTAGCCACTGTATTGGGTAAAGGGACATCAGTAGCAGAAAACTTTGTTCGGACAGCCGTAATGGTAGCGATCGCCAACGGTACATATTCTCCCAAAGAAGATCGAGTAATGCAGCAGTTGTGTGAGGCTTTAGAACAGCCAAAAGATATTCTAGAGTCCTTACGCCACACCCTAGACGACGAAGGACAGGTGTCAGCACTCACCGCACCGCCACAAGATGCACTTTGTCCCCTGCGTGACTGGCTAGACGGGCTAGAAATCCAAGATCCCAGAGTTGCCCGTTTTTTGTGCAAAATGATTCCCTCCCAGTGTCCCTTTGAACGAGATATCACTTTATTTGGACGCAAAATTGTTCATATACCACCCTTATGTAAAATCAACCCACTATATGAGCAACTTGTGGGTTTACGTTTTCGCGCCCTCTCCTATTTAGCAGATGAATGTGGTGAGGATATTTCACCGTATATTTGAGTGGTAAATGGTGAGTGCTGAGTTACAAGTAAAGAGTAAGGAATTGCAGGTTTATTAAAACTTATAATTTAGAACTCACAACTCAAAACTCAAAAAATATGCAATTTATTGACCAAGCAGTAATCGAAGTGGAAGCCGGTAAAGGTGGCGATGGTATCGTCGCCTTCCGGCGAGAGAAATACGTACCAGCAGGCGGCCCCTCTGGCGGGAACGGAGGACGAGGCGGTTCGGTAATTTTTGTTGTTGATACAAACCTGCAAACTTTGCTGGACTTCAGATACAAGCATCTTTTTAAAGCAGATAATGGTGGACGTGGTGGGCCAAATAACTGCACCGGGGCAAATGGTAAGGATTTAATTATTGAAGTTCCCTGTGGTACGTCTGTTTATGATGCGAGTACAGGGGCTTTGCTGTGCGATTTAATTGAGCCTGGACAAAGTTTTCGGGTTGCTGAGGGCGGAAAAGGTGGATTGGGAAATCAGCATTTTTTGAGTAACCGTAACCGCGCCCCAGAATATGCTTTACCCGGACTACCAGGGGAAATGAAGGTACTGCGCTTAGAGTTGAAACTTTTGGCAGAAGTGGGGATTATTGGCTTACCAAATGCTGGTAAATCTACACTAATATCCTCTTTGTCAGCCGCACGTCCCAAAATTGCCGACTACCCCTTTACAACTCTCATCCCCAATTTGGGTGTAGTCAGAAAACCCACTGGTGATGGGACGGTTTTTGCCGATATTCCCGGTTTGATTGAAGGTGCTTCTCACGGTGCGGGTTTAGGATACGATTTCTTACGTCACATTGAACGCACACGAGTTTTATTACATCTACTTGATGCCACAAGTGAAGATGTGATAAGTGATTACAACACAATTAAGCAAGAGTTGCAAGCTTATGGACGAGGTTTAGCAAAGCGTCCGCAAATTGTAGCGTTGAACAAAATTGATGCGGTTGATAGAGAAATAGTAGATTTAGAAGCGCTGGCTACTCAACTTAATCACCTCTCCCTATCTCCAGTTTTCTTAATCTCAGCAGTTACCCGCACAGGGTTAGAACCAATGTTACAAGAAATTTGGCGGGTGCTTGATGAAACTAATGCAGCAGCAGAACTGGAAGCAATAACATAAAGATTAGTTGTATCTAATTTAGCTATCAACTATCTATGTTTAGGGGTTCCAGTATTTCTGGAACTTCTCAGTGTTAAATCAGCATTACTCAACTTGAGTTCGACAGTCCGGAGGATTCTGTTTCTTTCGCCCTTCCCGCAGGTGTGCCTTCCTTGGAGACTCACGTCTAAATACTTTCTGTCTCGCGTATAACCACAAACTTGAAAATTTACTTGATTGTTTACATCAGGCGGGATATTTTAGATACTCATCAAACAAACAATTCCGCCCATGCGCCTGACTTCACTGGATGTGTTTCGCGGTATCACCATTGCTGGGATGATTCTTGTTAACATGGCAGGAGTCGCAAGTGATGTCTATCCCCCCTTAGCCCATGCTGATTGGCATGGTTGCACACCAACAGACTTGGTATTTCCCTTTTTTCTATTCATTGTTGGTGTAGCCATGAATTTCTCCTTATCAAAGTACACCGCAGCCAACAAACCCACCTCAGCCATTTACTGGCGAATCTTGCGCCGCGCCGTCATACTTTTCGCTTTGGGGTTACTACTAAATGGCTTTTGGAATCAGGGGATTTGGACTTTTGATTTAAGTAATATCCGCATTATGGGTGTATTACAAAGAATCAGTCTGGCATACTTGTTTGCCTCCCTCGCAGTCCTCAACCTACCACGCAAAGGACAATGGATATTAGCAGGTGTCTTACTTATCGGTTACTGGCTAACCATGATGTATGTACCGCTTCCCGATTATGGCGCGGGTGTACTGACGCGGAAAGGAAATTTTGGCGCTTATGTTGATAGATTGATTATTCCCCAGGCTCATTTATACGCAGGTGACGGTTATCAAAAATTGGGAGATCCAGAGGGATTATTTAGCACTATACCTGCTATTGTCAATGTTCTCGCTGGCTACTTTACAGGGGAATGGATACGCAAACAGCCCATAACATCTCGTACAAGCATAGGTTTAGCATTATTTGGCATTGGTTGCCTAATTATTGGTTGGGTTTGGGGATGGACATTTCCCATCAACAAAAAACTTTGGACAAGTTCCTATGTTATCTTCAGCAGTGGTTGGGCATTATTATTACTTGCAGCTTGTTATGAACTGATTGAAGTGCGGCTGATACGTCGCTGGAGTAAGCCTTTTGAAGTGATGGGCTTAAATGCGATCGCACTGTTTACTGCTTCCGTCTTATTAATTAAAATCTTAGTCAGAACCAAAATCGGTAGAGAGGAAAACGCGCTTACTACTTACAATTGGATTTATCAAAATATTTTTGCATCTTGGGCAGGTACGCTAAATGGTTCATTATTATTCGCCCTAGTCACTGTTTTATTCTGGTTAGCAGTTGCTATTCTGATGTATCGCCAAAACTGGTTTCTCAAAGTTTAGACTCTGCGTCTCTGCGTGAGTTTCTTCGCTATGGAGTAAGATTTTCTTGTGGAACAGGCATCTTGCCTGTTATGGGCGGGCTAGAAGCCCACCCCACAATAATTATTAGGTCACTACAAAACGGGATTGGGGTGATTAATTTAGTTTTAGCGCAACGTTTCGCAGATTCCCACAGGTCTTAGTTAATGGTTATCCTTCAATAGCAGGAGAACGTAAATCTTCCACCAGCGCCTGGATTTCTGCTGGAGGAGGGGGTGTGAGACGAGAAACTACTAAGGTAACCACAAAGTTGATCACCATTCCCAAAGTGCCAATTCCTTCGGGAGAAACGCCAAAAAACCAAGGCTGCATACCTGCAAATTTGACGCCAATGATGTAGATGATGGTAAAAATCAAACCCGTCAACATCCCAGCGATCGCACCTTGGGAATTGGTACGTTTATCGAATATGCCCAAAAAAATCACCGGAAAGAAGCTAGCAGCAGCTAAACCAAAGGCAAAAGCCACCACTTCACTCACAAATCCCGGCGGATTCACTCCAAAATATCCGGCGAGGACTAGAGAAACACCTACCATGATCCGCCCCACAAATACCCGTTTTTGTTCTGAAGCTTGGGAATCTAATATGCGGTAGTAGATATCATGGGCAACGGAACTAGAAATTACTAGCAACAAACCCGAGGCTGTAGACAAAGCAGCAGCTAACCCACCAGCCGCTACTAAGGCAATTACCCAAGGGGCAAGTTTCGCTACTTCTGGGGTAGAAAGTACAATAATATCTCGGTCAATTTTAATTTCGTTGGTGTCTGCGTTTGGAGTTAGCTGGTAACGCCCATCTTGATTTTTGTCTTCAAAGTTCAGCAGTCCGGTTTTTTCCCACTTAGTTGCCCAGTCTAGCTGTTGTACTTCAGTAACCGTATGATTGTGCAGAGATTCAATGAGATTATAGCGGGCAAACATGGAAAGGGCAGGAGCCGTGGTATAAAGAATGGCAATAAATAATAATGCCCAACCCGCAGAGAAACGAGCAGCGCGGACACTAGGAACTGTGTAAAACCTGACAATAATATGAGGTAAGCCAGCAGTCCCTACCATCAGAGCGATAGTGGTGAACAGTACATCTAGCATCGATTTATTCACAAACGGCTCAGTATATTCCCGAAAACCCAAATCAACTTGAATTTGATTGAGTTTGTCAGCCACATCACTAAATGTAAATGCTAACTGGGGGATGGGATTGCCTGTAAGTAACCAAGCGATCGCCACCGCCGGAATCAGATAAGCAAAAATCAACACTGCATACTGGGCTACTTGCGTCCAGGTAATACCTTTCATGCCTCCCAGCACCGCAAAAAAGCCGACAATCACCATGCCGATGATCACACCTGTATTGATATCTACTTGCAGAAAGCGGCTAAAAACAATACCTACGCCTCGCATTTGTCCAGCAACATAGGTAAGAGAGACAAAAATAGCTGCAACTACTGCCACTAAACGTGCCACATTCGAGTAGTAGCGATCGCCTACAAAATCCGGCACTGTATATTTACCAAATTTCCGCAGGTAAGGAGCCAACAACAATGCCAGCAACACATAACCGCCAGTCCAACCCATCAAATAAATAGACCCGTCATAGCCCAAAAAAGAAATTAGCCCCGCCATAGAAATAAACGAAGCTGCGGACATCCAGTCTGCGGCGGTGGCTGCACCATTAGCAATTGAGGGTATTCCCTGACCTGCGACAAAAAAATCTTTACTATTTTTAACTCGTGATTGCCAACCAATGTAAATGTAACCCAGGAAGGAGAGTCCTACCAACAAAATCGTCCAAATTTCCACTGACACGGTTTTGCCTCACTTCCTAAGATTATGTTTGCGGTCTAGCTTGTCCATTTGGAAGGCATAAATAAAAATTAATGCCACAAATACGAGGATTGAGCCTTGCTGTGCCATCCAAAAGCCTAACGGTACACCAAAAAAACGGATTGCGTTTAATGGTTGAACCAGTAAAATACTGAAAATTATGGAAACCAGTGCCCAGACAATTAAAAGATTACGAATTAATGCAGTATTAGCACGCCAATAAGAGCGACGCTGATGTTCGTCCATTTTTGTTGATTGTAGGTGCATCAAGAATAATATCAAGAAGCAGCGATCGCAGTCCTAAATGATTCATGAACTTTTCTCTTGCTTTCTTGGCTTGCTTGGCATCATTAAAGGTTTAATGCCTCAGTATGATTAAGCATAATAGTCACTAATAAATCTGCCCTAAAGCAGGGGAAGAAGAATATATTGTTTAATTAAACCTTTGGCGATGAGGCTCAAAATGAATTCCGAGGCGGAATGGATGTACTGATGCGAGATATGAGAAAGCACATAATACTTTGAACGCAGCTAAGCAGATTAATAGCATAGTTGCGTTCAAAGTTGTGATTATTCAGACTATCTGTACATCAACGAAGTCAGAGGGAAGAGGATCATCCGTCTTCCTCCTTGTTCAAACAAGTCTTAGGCGGTGAACCATTCGGGGCCAAGCTGATCTTCCGCAGCTATGGGAGTCTCAACGGCTGTTGTACCGTCCATCGTCCAAATGCTATCTGCACCTGTTTCTTGATTCCGCCAATAGATATCAGTTTTGCCATCGCTGTTAAAATCGCCTAGTGATGGCATTAAGGATGCTTGATTACTTGGTAGGAAAGCTTCAGTTGTAACTGTTGTGCCATCCATCAACCAAGCGGTATTTTCACCAGTGACTTCATTGTGCCAGAAGATATCTGTCTTACCATCGCCATTGAAATCGCCAATGTTAGATTTCCAGGATGAGTCAAGTGTCCCTAGCGCACCCTCTGTGACAAAGATGCCATTCATTGTCCAAATCTTGTTCTCACCTGTTTGAACATTTCTCCACAAAAGATCAGTTCTGAGGTCACCGTTGAAATCGCCAAGGGTAAAGTCCCAGGATGCGTCTTGTGATTGCAGAGTAAACTCGGTTTTTTGTGTACCATCCATGAACCAAACTCTGTTTTCACCCGTTGTCTGATTGCGCCAGAAAATATCACTCTTGCCATTACCATCAAAATCAACAATGGTTGGTGTAAATGATACGTCTGTATTTTCTAAAACGGCTGCATCTAGAACTGTGGTGCCATCCATTGTCCAAATAGCATTTTGACCGGTTTGAGCATTATGCCAGAAGATATCGGTTTTGCGATCGCCATTGAAATCGCCAATGCTAGCAGTCCAATTGGGATCAACTGTTTCCAGCGCCACTGTATCAGCAATTCTTGTGCCATCCATTAGCACAATGCGATTCTCACCTGTGGCTTGATTCCGTAACAAAAAGTCAGTCTTGCCGTCACTATTAAAATCGGCAATTTCGTAAGTCATGGATGATAAGTCAAATTGACCTAAAGAAGCCTGTTCCAGAATTCTGGTACCATCCATCAGCCGCACAATAATTTCGCCGGTTTGACCATTGACCCAAAGTTTGTCTGTTTTGCCATCGCCGTTGAAATCAGGCACAATCGCCGCACTAGTTAAGTAGGGATTAGGATTGGGGTTGGCTCCTCCAAATAAATTATCAGTTGTGGGTACGCTTGGTAATGGTGAGGAACTGCTACCGTTGAAGGAAAACCCAGAATATAAAGGTGATATCAAATCAGCCGACTTTTGGAAAGATTCTAATGCCATTCCTGCTGTATCTAAAGACAATCCTGTGGAGGAGTTTCGAGTTTCCAACATGGTGTTTTTTATGGCTGGTTGTCATAAAAGTTTTAGCTCTTTTCTGACAGCTATTTCTGTAATTAAAAAACATTTATTCTTGTTTAAATATTTTTTCATAAGCATTTGTTTTTGTTAAATGTCATTCTTTGTATACACTTTTTGGCTTAATAAATGATTTGTATTTAAATTTCAAGTCAGTTTCAATCAATTTCCAATAAATTGATTTTAAATTTCGTATATGTCAGGATTTATAGACAAAAATCCTGATTTTTATGTTGATTTTTCACTAAAAGTGTTAAGTTTAAATCACATATTGATTTCAAAAAATGTAATATTTCACACCTTTATATTCATCAGGGAAATTGCCATCTAATTGTTGATGACGTTTTCTTAAGTAATAAGTAATATTAAATCCTCAATGAAGATGCACTTAATAAAAAAACGCCAACTTCGCCAAGGGAAAGAGGAATACTCGTTAAGTATAAGTTAATAAAAAATTGGTATAACTACAGACTTTTAGCAGAAGTACTGGAGATGAAATAAATATTGGCTAAAATAACTTAAATGAGTGACTACTGAAAAGCATGATCTTTATCGCCTACAGTTTAGTAAAGTGTAAAATAACACAATAATTCTATAAAATTGATTAGCTATGCAAGCAGAATATCAGCAGCGCCGGGAACAATTAATGGCAAAAATTGGTAACGCTACTGCTATTTTTCGCAGTGCGCCAATGGCAGTGATGCACAATGATGTTGAATATGCTTATCGCCAAGACAGTGATTTTTTCTATTTGACTGGCTTTAATGAACCGCAAGCGGTAGCAGTGTTAGCGCCACACCATGCAGAACATCGATTTGTGTTGTTTGTCCAACCAAAGGAGCGAGAGCAGGAAGTTTGGACTGGTTATCGCTGTGGGGTAGATGCAGCGAAGGAAATTTATGGTGCGGATGCAGCTTACCCCATTACGGAACTAGATGAAAAGTTGCCGCAGTATTTGGAAAAAGCCGATCGCATTTACTATCATTTAGGACGCGATCGCAGTTTTAATGACACAATTCTCGGACATTACCAAAGTTTACTGCGGACGTATCCCAAGCGTGGCACAGGCCCAGTTGCTATAGAAGATACGGGAACCGTGATCCACAGCATGAGATTGGTAAAAAGCGCAGCTGAGTTAGCTTTGATGCGTCAAGCTGCGGTGATCGCTGTGGAAGCGCACAATTACGCCCTGAAAGTTTCTGCACCCGGACGCTATGAATACGAAATCCAGGCGGAGATAGAACACATTTTTCGGCTGCGGGGTGGTATGGGGCCAGCTTATCCTTCGATTGTGGCTTCCGGCGCTAATGCCTGTGTACTACACTACATCGAGAATCATCGCCAGATGCAGGAGCAAGAGTTGCTGCTAATTGATGCTGGTTGCGCTTATGGTTATTACAACTCTGATATTACACGGACATTTCCGGTGGGAGGTAAATTTACACCAGAGCAAAAGGTGCTGTATGAAATTGTTTTAGAGGCACAACAACAGGCGATCGCTCAAGTAAAACCAGGTAACAGTTTTAACTCAATTCATGAGACAGCAGTCCGTGTACTCACAGAGGGTTTAGTTGAAGTTGGTATCCTCAAAGGTGAAATTGACAAGTTAATTGAAGAAGAAAAATACAAGCCATATTATATGCACCGCACCAGTCATTGGTTAGGTTTAGATGTCCATGATGTCGGTGTTTATCAGCATGGTGAAGATAAACCGCAGATTTTGCAACCAGGTCAAGTGCTGACAGTGGAACCAGGACTTTATATTGTCCCCGATACTAAACTAGCAGAAGACCAACCAGAAACTGATTCACGCTGGGTTGGTATTGGCATTCGGATTGAAGATGATGTTTTAGTCACACCTGATGGTCATGAGGTATTAACTGCTGGGGTTCCCAAGGCAGTAGATGAAGTGGAAAGATGAAAAGTGCTGTAAAGCCCTGCGGTCAGCCGTGCTGGGCGGGGCTTGTACCAAGTGCGAGAGTCCTGAGTATTATTCTTCTAACTCAGCACTCAGCACTCAGCACTCAATACTCTTCATTTCCGTTTGACATAACCTAATCTCCAGTTAAATGGTTGCTTTAACTGATTTATATTACCTTGAGCAATTAACCTCAGAGCAATTCGAGTGTTTAAATAACCCCTCATCATGGTGTAATATTTTGGCTCATCAACTCCAGAAGTAATCTTGCCACTATTTATATATTGTCCGCAGTAAGTTTGAGTTCCAGATATTGATACTGTGAATAAACCATCACTTCTATATCCACTAGGAATCATAAATATAGCGTAAACATGATGTGGCCCACGCCAAGGTTGAACCACTAGCTTTTCAGGATATGCGTAGTATTTTTCCCCTGGTGATGAATTAAATGCCCCTTGGCGACAACTAACTAAAGGCGGTTTCTCCGAAATGTAAGCAGAAATATAAGAAAATCCCAGAATCCCCAATAAGCCAAGTAAAAATAATACGTAAAATATGATTTTTCGCACTTTTTCAGCTACTAAACTACTTCTTTAAATTTATATTTTAGCGAGGGAATTAAAAATGCGATCGCCAACTTTCCCCCCTGAAAAAAGGGGCTACCATAGCCTATTTTTCAGGGAAAGTTGGGGAATATTTACTCAAAAATCCTGACTAGTCACCAACTATTGACTTCCTAATCAATTAATTTGTAACTGCTAAAAATTAGGTGTTTGTTGAACTAACTGGCACAGATATATTTGCCCCAGTGCTTTGATTCAAGATAGGCTGACGGGTTTTTAGATCAAATTTATAGCCATGTGGTAAGATATGCAGCTTTGCTCCAAAAATTGCCAACGGCTCATCTTTCAAAATTTCGCCCATATTATTATATGTAGCTTCTGACTCATCAATAATCGTCACTGAACCTTGCCCAATCACTTCAATTTGGCTATCGGTCACTACCATTGCGGTATTTTCATCAATGCCAAATCCTAATCCAGCAGGTTCTTGGACTAAAGCTGAAATTAAACGTCCTAAGCGTCCGCGCTGGGAGAAATGCTGGTCAATTACTACTCCTGGCAGAAAACCAAGACCTGGCCCCATCTCTACAATTTCCATGCGCGGATGAGTTTGGGCGTCGCCTTCCATAATCATTTTATCCGGCATCACAGCTGCTCCCGCACTTGTGCCTGCTACAACCATACCTTCCGAGAATCGTTTGTGAATTGCTACATCCAGTTCAGTATCTTTGAGGATGCTAGTGATGCGAGCTTGGTCTCCCCCAGTAAAAAATATACCAGTTGCCTTGGCGATCGCCTCCAATGCTGTGGATGAAGATGCATCATCACGAGTTTCTGTGTCAACTATGCGAACTTCTTCACATCCTAAACGCTCAAATACTCGAATGTAATTATCTCCCACATCCCTTGGTAGTTCTGCCGCAGCTGTCATAATCACAATTTTGGATTTTATGCCCCCAGCCCGGCGCACAAACTCCCGCAGAATTTGTGACTCTCCATCTTTATCTTCAGCTCCCCCAATAATCACCAGTTGGCGTTTGGTTGTACTGTCCGTCATGATCACTCCTGATAATTTAAATTATTTAATTTCAATAAAGCATGACAATTAGACCCATAAAATCATCCGTTTGGTAGATTACAGCAGAAAATAAAAGATTAAGAACAAGCTAAGTAATTATTGAAGAAGGCAGGAGGCAGGAGGCAGGAGGCAGAGGGCAGTCCCAATGAAACGAGTTTCACAGCCAAGTATGAAAGAGGGACTAGGGACTGCCCTCTGCCTTTCTTGATAACATTGAGATTAGACCTCATCATTCAACAACCTCTAGATAATACCTCTAGAGGCCTTGTTATTTGTATTCAAGTTGGTAAGTGTATATTTATACTGGTATTCTCAGAAATTGCTCATGGTTAATCAGTCATCTCCTTGCAGAATTACCAGTTACCAAATTTACACTTTTGACTAAATGTAATTGAATATTCTCCAGTCCTAGCTTGAACAGAGAATATCTAACCAATCCGGCTCCTGTAAAGCAAGTTAATTAAGAAAAAACGTGCTTGCTCTAGAGGAATATGCCTGGGCTTGCCCTGGTAGACAATTTGATACTCATTGATGTCTGGCCCATCTCCATGACCAGAAATCAACTTGCGATGAAAAGCTTCTTCGGCAAGTTGCCGCACTTCATCTCTAAGAGCAGCTTGTGTGCTATTCATACTCTGCTGTCTTCTCGAAACCTAATTCATCCTAATTTATAGATTTTGGCACAGTATTTCACCTTTCAAAAGTTATATTTTTGCTGATTTATAGCGCTTGTAGGATGAATATTTTTTGTTTTCTGAGTAATGGCGATTTAATTATGCCAAGGGATGGTTGAAAATGCCCAGCAATCAAGTTATGCTAGGCCAAATTAGGGTAAAAACAAACTAAATGCTACCCAAATTCTGTTGTAAATTCATTTATAATCGATAAGTCTAAATTAGGGTGTTTAGCCGAGGATTTATCATCAATGGCTCAAGAAAAAAGCAGCGATTTAGTCCGCATTAATGCTAGAAAAACCGATGTGTTCGATATTTTCAACTTCAAGCATTACCTTGGGCCTAACCCTTATTTGGATACAGGAGCACTAGTATTTGATTTCGCTCTGATCGAGTATAGAAAGCCACTAGCCATCGCAGATTACATTTCCAGCATAGGCGATCGCTATCCACATTTGAGCGAACAAACATACGAGTCCCATGCCCATTTGTTTGCCCAATTAGTGTCAGAAGTGGGCAAGCTAGATATGGAATTACATCTCAACCGTTGGAATGTCAAGCCATATCCAAATTATGCGCGGATTAGCGTCCAATCTTTGCATGAACGCACCACTAGAGCAGTAGTTTACTTCGTTTGGGATTGGTTTGAAGCCATAACCCAAGACCAAGACTTTTACTTTGATGAGGAACTGCTGACCTTACAAAAGCAATTCCGCCAGTCTGTCTATGGTGGCCCCACAGTTTACGCCTTGTTGCGAACAGCCTGCGAAAAAGGTATTCCCACCTTTTACCTATGGGACGAAGGACTAATGCAATATGGCTACGGCAAAAAACAAGTTCGTGGTGTTGCCACAACTTTTGATTGTGATAGCCATTTAGATTCAGATTTCACCACCCGCAAAGATGACTGCAAAATATTTTTGCAAACTTTGGGTTTACCAATACCAGAAGGTGATATCGTTTTTTCTGAAAAAGAAGCCTTAGCAGTAGCTAAAGAAATTCGTTACCCAGTAGCAGTTAAGCCTGTAGTCGGTCACAAAGGAATTGGTGTCACGGCTGGCGTACAAGACTCAAGAGAACTAGAATCTGCCTATGGTAGGGCACTAGCAGCAATTCCTGAAGATCAGCCAATACGGATAATCGTTGAGAAAAGCATTTCAGGCACAGATTTTCGCTTACTGTGTGTTGATGGCAAATTTGTCGCCGCCACTGAACGCCGTCCCGCATCGGTTGTAGGTGATGGATATTTAACTATTGCAGAGTTAATTCGCCAAGAAAATCGCAAATCCGCACGTTTGGATACACCCACCTCACCAATGACTAAGATTCAGTGCGATGAGGCGATGGAACTTTACCTGTACGAACAAGGTTTATCATTAGACAGTGTAATCAAGAAAGGACGTACTGTTTATCTGCGCAAAGTTGCCAATCTTTCGGCTGGAGGTATCAGCATCGATGCTACCCCCACAATTCATCATGACAATATTATCTTGGCGCAAGACATTGCCCAACACTTTCGACTCACTTGTCTTGGTATTGATGTCATTGCCGAAAACCTCTCAGAATCATGGAAGTCGGGTAACTTTGCCATTTTGGAAATCAACGCCGCACCGGGAATTTTAATGCATCTTAACCCTGCTGTTGGTGACAGTGTTGATGTCCCTTCCCATATCTTAGAAACTTTTTTTGCGTCCGGTGTCAATGCCAGAATACCGATTATTACCTTTAATAAAATTTCAGTTGAGGAACTGCAAGAAACCATAGATTATATTTTGTCGCAACATCCTGATTGGACAATAGGTGCTGTTTGCCATGACGCAGTTTTTGTCAATCGAGCGAAAAAATTATTACACAAAGATTACAATAGCAACGTGCGAACTCTGCTGCGCCATCCAAAACTTGATTTGCTGATTGCCGAGTATGAGGAAAACATCCTGGAGGAGCAAGGGATGTTTTACCAAGGTAGTAATATGGTAGTTTTGCACAATCCCACGGAAACAGAAATGATGTTAGTCCGGGATGTTTTTGATGGTTCTACAATCATCATCAAAAAAGACAACGATATTTCTATCCGCCGTCAAGGATTAATTGAAGACTACACTTTAGGAGAAGATGAATTATTCAATAGAGTCTATTTAAAAGAAATCGGCACAATTTAAGAATTTTTCAATGCAGAGATATCATTTTATAAATCTCTGCATTGAAAAATAGGTGTTGCTGAATCAAGGGTGGGCAGCGTATGGCTTCGCCACGCAAGCTATCGACTGAGCGCTCACGCCGAAGTCTTGCCCGCCCGGAAATACAAGGGGTGGGGCATTTACCGAGTGTGAAAGTGTTTCCTTCCTCTTGTTATTACTCAGCACTCAGCACTGAGTAAGGTAAAAAGCATAGAGGCATGGCTTGGGCCTGCCTCATAACAACAGTTTGAATCACCCTAAGGTTTTCCTGAAACAATAGGTTCCTCGGCAATATCATCCAAGCCGATGCTGGCTAATAAATCTCTCCATTGTGCTTGCAGTACTGCATCTTGAGGATTTTGCTGACGTAGTTCGGCCAGAGTAGTTAGTGCCTCATGCCAAATGCCATTTTGGGCATAGATGGCAACCTGCTGTAGCGGAGTTGCTGTTTGTAACTGCTCAGTAGTTGCCTGATTGAGTTTGACGCGTTTGATCACTCCTTCAACATAAACAGGAGGAGCAGGCGGAGATTGCTTTATCTGGTCACAGTTGATAGTCAAAAACCAACGGTATTGGTTTGACAAAGTTAACGGGAGAGCGTTGGTAGGCAAAGAAACACTGATCACCCCTGGTTGATCTGGTAGAGCGATCGCTTGCTGATAAATTGGACTTGATTCCTCATCTTGCAACACAAATTCCGTCGGATAAGCCAGAGCTTTGGTATATGGCACATAGAACCATAAAGTAGGATGTGGCTTTGTTGCCAATCCCCAAACATTGGTCACTGAAGGAGATGCTTGAGTAGAGGTAGAGGGCACTAAAGCTGTGAGTTCGGGTTTGACCTGTGGACAAGTATCTCGCCTTGCTCCCCCCCGGACGCGTCCTCCAGGAGGGGGATCTGGTGGAGGTGAGGGTGGAGAAAAGCTGAGAGTTTGAGGATTAGTTTTGATGGGTGCTGGTGTTGCCAGTCCCAAAGTTTGGTTAGTTAGAAATCCTGTGTAGCTAAGAGCTAACACTAAAAATAGTTTTATCGGTTGTGAAATTGAATTCATAATAATTTCTCAGGTTAATGTTTATTGCTTATTGAATCTTGATGTCACACCAGCAGTTGCCACCAATGACAAAGCTGAGGGAATAAACGGTACCCAAAAACCCCAAATTAAAAGACTAAAGCAGAGTAAATATAAAACCCCAAAAGTAATACCAACTCCCAAGGACAATTTGGGGAGTAAACGCCACTGCCAAGCAATTACACCTCCTACTACAGACCAACTCCAAATCCACATCACCTCAACCCACGGTGACCAAACCTGCATCAATGGTCGCCCATCCAAGACGGCACTAAGAATTTGGCTCACCATATGGGCGTGTACCAGTACTCCTGGCATTTGCTCATCTAACCTACTTCCGTAAGGTGTCGCCCAGTAGTCGGGAAAATCTCCCTTTGCTACCACACCGATCAATACAATGCGGTTTTTAATGGCTCCGGGATTGATGGGATTAGACAAAAGTTGGGTGAGTGACACCTGTTCGGCAATATTTTTTGAGGAACGGTAGTTGAGCAAGACTTGACCTCCATTGGCATCGATGCCTTGATAGCCACCAGCACGAGTTGAAAGGCGAGCAAAAACAGTCTGATCTAGTTGCAAATGATTTTGAGAAGTAAACTTTGGTTGCATTCCCAAGGAGGATAGATAACGGAATGCCAGTTGTGAACTCAGTGCATAGGCAGCAGAACACAAAGATGCTGTCTCCTGGTTCATATATAAAAGATGCCGACGCACAACGCCATCAGGATCATGAACAAAATCACTGAATCCCAAGCGTTCTGGGGGAATTTCTGGTGGTGGTTCAATGCCTTTGGTATTAGCTGTGATATCACTACCCTTACAAACTCCAATCAAGTTGTCAGTTTCTTGGAGACGAGAGATTAAATCTTGCTGTTCAGCAGGAAAATCACGATAGATATCTAAACCTATGGCCAGGGGTTGGTACTGTTTGAGTTTTACTAATAATTTATTTAAAGATACTTCCGAGAGTGAAGTTCCTTTTAACGACTCATGATTACGTCGTTGATTGGCCAAATCTGTATCATCAATTGTCACTACCAGTAGGCGATGATCAGTTCCTTCATCAGGACGCGATCGCATCATCTGGTCATAAGCTTGTAGTTCGATATTTTGGAGCATTCCGAAAAATTTTATCCCACAAATTAAGGCCGTAATTGCCAGGCTAGATATCAAAGCCCCTGGCAATCCAGGTTTGCGGAACAGAGATGAACTGGGAATGTCTGGCTTCTGGGTGCGGATTAGCTCTTGCCAAGTGAGTGGTATCTGTGCTGGATTTTGGCAAATGATGGGTAGCCAAGTTGCACAAGGAAATTGATCCTCGATACCTTGCAACCGTTCCCGCGCTTGTCGTACTGCTTGATATAAAGATTTACCATTGGCAAACCCGGCTAAAAAATACTTTAAAAATTCCTTGGCTACCTGGTCTGGCACAGGTTCGCGCATGACAATAATCTGGGGAATGTGCAAATCTGCTAATTCTCGCGCCAAACCCAATCCATCACAAGAGTTGAAAATTGCCAATTGTAAGCCCCGTTCAATGGCTTGTTTCAAGGCATACTTTAATTCGCTGATACTAAGACTGTCGGTTTTATTCAAGTAGATGCGCCCACAACCATCATGTCCTTGACTAGAACTGTGCCCAGCAAAAAACAGAATATCCCAGTTTTTTCCCCAAAGATGGTCGGTTAATTCCTGCCGTTGTGGTTCTACTATGAAGCTGACATCGGCATTAGGGCACTCTTGTAATAGAGCTTGGTCAGCCTGAGTATCAATCCCCTGACTATTACCCACAATTGCCAAAATATTTACCACTGGGTTGGGGTTACGTAGTTTGAGAACGCGATCGTACGTTGGCGATGAAAGTGCGATTTCCGCCTTGGGGTAGCGTTCTAGTAAGTCCCACAGATGCCAGGGTAATCTTTGTAATTGGTTATTTTCTGATTGTAAAATTACGCGGATTTCGTCTGTAGCCAACAATTTTTCTAGCCATTTCTCCCGCAAGGGGCGAAACTCTTCGGCTTGCAGCCAGCTGTTAAAACGTGCCCGCAAAATATGGGACATATTGTGGCAGTCTTGGGTGATTGACACATTCGTCACTTGGATTTTGTCAGCGTCCAAACGATAACGATTGCCTAACTGTAAATAACTAGATTGCCAACGGTGATAGTAAAGCGGCATTTCCGGTGATGGTGGCAGTTTCCCCGTGATTTCTGTGGCCGGGCGATCGCTTTCTTCACCTATCTGGAGAGTGACAGTAAACCCCTGGTCAAAACTACCGTCTCCGAATTTCAAAACCACTAATTTAGCCATGACTTTTGAGACTGGTATTACTGACAAAGATTAAAAATTGGCGTATTTCAAATGACAAAATGTTCTGTAATACTCATATTACCTAATGATACCTGAACGCTGAACTGCTCTTGGATTTCACCTTTAAATTGTAATTGTATATAATTGTCAGCACTTCTGGCAGAAGCTTCGAGAAACACCGCTCCCGACTCATCTAAAACTCTCAGTTGTACTCCCGTCGGCAGGTAGATTTGATTACCTGTAGAGTGTAACTGTAAGCGAATACTGGTTTTTTGGTTAGCTTCTGGGTTAATTTCTACAATTAACATCACGGGTTGGTCAACTATTTGGATGCCCAAATCAATCAGTTTTGCCCGTCTAGTGACTGTTTCGGCTTGGTCTTGAGAGGTTTCGTCAGTCATTACCGCACTACGAAAGGCATAAGCTGGTCTAGATTCTAGTGAGTTCCGTAAAGATTCCAAAGTTTGCCAGCCAGCTTCACATTGATCAACAACCCACTGACTCAAATTCACCAAAGTTTTGATTGGGGAAGTTTTGAGTTGCGCCAAACAATCAATTAATGCTTCTGGGGGTTGGAGTTGACTTAAAGGTAATGTTTCAGTTGTGACACTTGGGATAAATCCTAGCAGCTGTGCTTCATGGAGTGACTCATCAATTTGTACCACCACATAACCCACTCGTTCTTGCCAAGCTTCTGGGGGAATCACACATACCTGTTGATCCACAGTCACAGGACGACACTCTAAACGACCTAGTGAGGGGATTTCCAGATCAGCTACATTGGCACAGAGTTGCATAATCAGGTTCCAACTATCACTGATTTTCAAATCGGTAGGAATTTCCATCATCTGCAAGTAGTCATTGACTACTGACACAGCTAGAGTATTCAGCCGGACTTGCTCTGCTTTGTCGGGAGTTGGCTGTTGGTTGGCAAATAACTGAGCCGTGGTGCGAGCTGCTTGGGAGATCGGCAAAGGTAATGCGAAATTCTCTAGCCTCTCAGTGATGTTATTCATAATTCAATCCCCATTAATCAATGCTGCTGTACACATATCACCCGCATTTACTAAATTTATGCCAAAAAATGGGGAAGTGGAAAATGTTAAGGGGACAAGGTGAAATAGTGCTGCGTCCGGGTTAACTCCACCCAGGCGACTGCATAAACGCAAATCAGATCAGACGTTTTTGTAAAGCCACAACCACAGCCTGAGCGCGATCGCTCACTGCTAATTTGTGTAAAATGGCATGGACATGCACCCTCACAGTACCAGGGGTAATGTAAAGTGCTAGGGCAATTTCTTGATTAGTTTTTCCGGCTGCTAACAGCGATAAAATTTCTTGTTCACGCTGAGTCAGAGGATTTGCAGGTTTGGAGATATTTGCTGAATGCGGCTCAGAGGCAAAAGTAGACCGAATTTCTTGTGTTGCTGTTTCATCCCACCAAGATGCTCCCGCAGCCACAGAACGCAGTGCTAATACTAATTTTTCCGCAGCAATTCCTTTGAGGCAATAACCTTGCGCGCCTGCTGCAATCAACCGCGCAATCAAAGTTTTTTGGGAGTGGGAAGTTAAAACTAAAATTGGCAAATGAGGATTTTGTTGCTTAATTTGTTTACAAGCTTCCAGTCCGCCAATCCCTGGCAATCCCACATCTAGCAGCACTACATCTAAGGGATGTTGGTTGACTAACTCAATCGCTGTTTCACCATCTTCAGCCTCAGCAACAATCTCTAACCCACTCTCTTCTTGCAATCGCACACGCAAGCCTAAACGAAAGAGTTCATCATCCTCAACTAAGAGAATTTTCATAGAGGTAGACAGCATCTCACGCAGTTAGAGAGGAATGAAACGGGTAGACTGGGAGCTTGAAAGCAAACATAGCTCCCATGGGTATTCTGTTCTCTGCCCAGATTATACCGCCGTGGGCTGCAATAATTTGGCGAGATAAATAAAGTCCCAATCCTGAGCCTTTGGTTTGGCGTTGGCTGTGTCCCTGATAGAAGCGCTCAAATAAATGGGAAAATTCTTCTGGCTGGATACCTGCACCTGCATCCAAAATTTTCACAACCTGATAGGAAGGTTGCGACTCTAACACAACTTCTACACGGCCATTGCGTCGGGAATGATTGATCGCATTTACGAGAAGATTGATCAAGACTCGTTGCAGTTGTAAGGCATCACCTTTCACCCACAAAGATTGCCGCCAATCAGAGTTACCATAGTTAAGTGACAGATAAACGCGTCGGCTAGCCGCTAACTCACTCAGGGTAGCTGCTGCTTCCTCTGCCAAGATAGCTAAATCTACAGGTGCTAAGTTCAGTTCTAAGCCTTCAGTATCATTACGATAAATATCTAATAATGTTTGTAACAATTGTAGTGAAGTTTGATGACTACGCGCCATTGTAGCTAAAACTTTTTGTTGTGCTGGCAATACAGGGCCAAATTTTTCGGCTTCAAAAGCTTTGAGAGTTTCAATTGCTCCTAATAACGGCGTTTTCAAATCGTGGGTGAGTGTGGAGGCAAAATCTTCTCGGACTTTGACTAATTCCTCTTGTGCTTCTAACTTGGCACGAGTTAAGGCGATCGCATCTTCAGAACGACGCAGGCGATCGCTCAATCCACCTGTGACAATCAATGCCATCACCGCGATCGCTCTACTAGCAATTGTCGAGGTCTTCATCACCTCACCTCCTGGGACGACAAGATTCAACATAGTTAAACACACAGCCGCAAGGGTAGCTTGAAAAGTCGCACGCCTTCCCAACCAGGAATTTGTTAATAAAATCGGGCCTGTGTAGAGATACCCAAAAACGTAGGGAATTGGCGTAGAAAACTCTAGAACTATCACAAATATATATAAGCTAGCAATAATTAAATGTTTGCCTAAATGTGATTCTTTATGAAAATATTGAGCTATGAAATGTCCCATTCAAAGAATAACTATTATTAACTAAATATCCAGTTTTTATTTTATATTGAGTGCTAAATTACTCGAAAAAATACAAGAAACCCATATAAATTATTTTATGTTGTTTTTTGTCTGCATGTAATTCTTTACAGCGTTTATCTCAAAATAAACAACTTTCTAAACACTCTAAACACTTTTCTATATATGGATATAGAAAAATAAACTCGGTTTTATATCCTTCTATTACTTGTTTTAATTAAAAAATTCATCAATCATATGAATTATTACAGTTTATCAAACAAATTTTGTTTTTTTTATAAATTACATAAATGCTGCTATGGCATCAAGTTTAATAAGTGCAAACATTACAAGTAATAGCTGTTATTGTGGCATTCCTTTAAATAGCTTAAAGTTGCCAGAAAAATGCTTTGTCATAGGTCTGATTAGAGATAACCAAGTTATCCTAGCAAGTACTGAACCTACTATTTGGTATGGAGATGTCATCTTGACTGTTGCTTTAAGTGCCAGTTTAGTACCTATGCTAAAACTTGTCATTCATAAAACTCATCCGGTTCACTACTCATCCCAAGAATGTTTAATTAACAATTCAAAATAATCTGTCGGGAGATTTTTTAATTCATGTTACAAGGATGGATACAGATTGCTTTGACTTTACTGATAGTCATCGCCACAACTCCCTTCCTAGGGAAATATATAGCACGTGTTTTCATGGGAGAACCAACACTATTTGATCCGCTACTTAATCCTTTAGAAAGAGTAATTTATATCTTTAGTGGGGTGCAATACCAGGAAAATATGACAGGCTGGCAATATGCCAAAGCATTGCTATATAGCAATCTTATCATGGGAATTTTGGTGTACTTAATCTTGATGTTCCAAGGATGGTTGCCACTAAATCCCACAGGATTGGATGCGCCTAATTGGGATTTAGGACTGCATACTGTTATTTCTTTTGTCACTAACACCAACCAACAGCATTACTCTGGTGAAATAACCTTGAGTTATGCCAGTAAAATCTTCGCCCTGGGTTTTTTAATGTTTACCTCAGCCGCAACTGGTTTAGCAGTAGGCATAGCTTTTATTCGTGGTGTAACCGGCAGACTATTAGGCAACTTTTACACTGACCTCATCAAGTCAATCACCCGGATTTTATTGCCGATATCAATAGTTGGCGGATTGTTATTACTATTAGCGGGTGTACCAGAAACCTTAGCAGGGCCAGCAACAGTAACCACTCTTGAGGGGGCAACTCAAGTAATTGCCCGTGGCCCAGTCGCCCACTACGAAATTATCAAAGAACTGGGAGAAAACGGTGGTGGCTTCTTTGGTGTCAACTCAGCGCATCCCTTGGAAAATCCCAATGGCTTTTCTAACTTGTTAGAAACTTGCATGATGATTGCCATCCCCGCATCACTAATTTATACCTATGGTGTGTTTACTAATAACCGTAAGCAAGCATGGTTAGTGTTTTGGATGGTGTTTTTAATTTTTGTCTTTTTGGTAGGTATTGCCGCCGTAGGCGAGTTTCAAGGCAACCCCTTAATTAATCCCCTCTTAGGAGAACAGCAACCCAACTTAGAAGGAAAAGAAGTGCGATTTGGTTGGGCACAAACAGCACTTTGGGCAGTTATGACCACAGCGACAATGTGCGGTGCTGTCAATGGAATGCATGATTCCTTAATGCCTCCTGGCGGATTTGCCACGCTGTTTAATATGTTCTTACAAATCATTTGGGGAGGTCAGGGAATCGGCACCGCTTACTTATTTATCTACTTAATTTTGGCAGTATTCCTGACTGGGTTAATGGTAGGAAGAACACCAGAATTTTTAGGACGCAAAATCGAGAAAAAAGAAATCGTTTTAGCCAGCGTCGTCTTATTAGTTCACCCCTTTGCCATTCTCATTCCCTGGGCGATTACATTTGGTTTTCCTGATAACCTCTCAGGTATTACCAATCCAGGTTTTCATGGCGTTTCTCAAGTAATTTACGAATACGCTTCCGCCGCAGCTAACAACGGTTCGGGTTTTGAAGGACTAAACGATAACACCCTGTGGTGGAACCTCAGCACCAGTCTCAGCATTTTAGCAGGACGTTACATCCCCATCATGGCACTGCTACTTTTAGCAGATAGCATGTCTCGCAAACAACCAGTACCCATCACCACCGGCACCCTGAGAACCGACACCAGACTCTTCACAGGAGTTACAAGCAGCGTAATTTTAATCCTTGGTGCCCTCACTTTCCTCCCCGCACTAGTATTAGGCCCTATAGCAGAAGCATTTCAATTAGCCAGAGGAGGGTAAAACCTCATTCCTCTCTTCTTTGCGCCTCTGCGTCTCTGCGTGAGATCAAAAAATCTAATTCATTTACCCACAAATGCAAACAACCATAAAACAGCGAAAAAAACGCAAACATAAACCCCAAGTCCAAAAAACACAACTTTACACCAAAGCATTTAAACAAGCATTTATCAAACTACACCCACGTAACATGATTAAAAATCCAGTCATGTTCGTAGTCTGGTTAGGTACAATCATCACCGCACTGATGACAATTGCACCAAACTTATTCGGCCCCACACCAGGGGAAAACCCGCGATTATTCAATGGACTTATCACCCTGATTTTGTTCTCAACCGTTCTCTTTGCCAACTTTGCCGAAGCCGTAGCCGAAGGACGAGGAAAAGCTCAAGCAGATGCCTTGCGGTCTGCAAAATCCGATGCCAAAGCCAAAAAAATTCTCCCCGATGGTTCTTTTCAAGAAGTAAGTTCCACAGCCTTACGTCGCGGTGACACAATCAAAGTAACTGCTGGTGATATCATCCCTGCTGATGGAGAAGTAATTAAAGGTGTGGCCTCTGTTGATGAATCGGCAATTACAGGTGAATCAGCACCAGTCTTAAAAGAACCAGGTTCAGATATTGCTAGTTCAGTCACCGGAGGAACGCGTATTGTTTCCGACGAACTCATCATTCGAGTAACTAACGACCCTGGACAAGGCTTTCTTGACCGGATGATTGGTTTAGTAGAAGGCGCTGACCGCAGCAAAACACCCAATGAAATTGCCTTGACAGTTTTGCTGGCAGTTCTCACCCAGGTATTTTTGGTTGTGATTGCCACACTACCTACAGTGTCAGTCTATGTCAACTCACCTCTCAGTATCACCGTACTCATCGCCTTACTCGTAGCACTAATTCCCACCACCATCGGCGGATTATTAAGCGCTATTGGCATTGCCGGGATGGATAGAGTTGCTCAGTTTAATGTCATTGCTACTTCTGGACGGGCGGTGGAAGCTTGTGGGGATATCAACACCCTCATCTTAGATAAAACAGGTACGATTACCTTAGGAAACCGCTTGGCAGAAGAATTTATTCCCGTCAACGGTCATGCAATGGCAGATGTCGCGCAAGTTGCCCTAGCATCGAGTGTGTTTGACGAAACACCAGAAGGCAAATCAATTGTCAAGCTCGCAGAGCAATTAGGCGCAAAATTAGATTTTGATACTAAACAAGCAGAAGGTATTGAATTTTCTGCCAAAACTCGGATGAGTGGGACTGACTTATCTAATGGGGTGGAAATTCGTAAAGGTGCAGTAGATGCCATTAAAGGATTTGTCCGTTCTCGCCAAGGAAAATTAACGCCGGAACTTGATATCACTTTTGAACGAATTTCTCGATTAGGTGGTACTCCATTAGCACTCTGTAAAAACAATGAGATATACGCTGTAATTTATCTTAAAGACATCATTAAACCAGGAATTCGCGAACGGTTTGACCAAATGCGACGCATGGGAATTAAAACCATCATGCTGACAGGAGATAACCGTATTACAGCATCTGTAATTGCCCAAGAAGCCGGAGTTGATGACTTTATTGCTGAGGCCACACCTGAAGACAAAATAGCAGTCATTCAAACTGAACAAGCCCAAGGCAAGCTCGTCGCCATGACAGGAGATGGCACCAACGATGCCCCAGCCTTAGCTCAAGCAAATGTAGGTGTGGCAATGAATACAGGTACTCAAGCAGCCAAAGAAGCTGCTAACATGGTAGACCTAGATTCCGACCCCACCAAGTTAATTGATATCGTTACCATTGGTAAGCAATTACTAATTACCCGTGGTGCACTGACAACTTTTTCTATTGCCAACGACATCGCTAAATACTTTGCCATTCTCCCAGCTATCTTCGCCGGAATTGGTGTTGGCGCTCTGAATATTATGGGTTTAACTAGTATCCAATCTGCCGTTTTATCAGCCTTAATTTACAACGCCTTAATCATTCCTGCACTCATTCCCCTAGCACTAACTGGTGTAAAATTTCGTCCACTAACCGCAGACCAACTCCTACAACGCAACATTTTTATCTATGGATTTGGAGGTGTAATTACTCCTTTTATTGCCATTAAAATCATTGACGTTTTAATTACAACTATAGGGCTAGCTTAGTCAAATACTTTGCGCCCCTTTGCATTTCCATCATGAAAAATTTATCTCTATTTCTCTTTTTCATACTTTGCGTAAACGTGTTGTTAGCACAAGCCGTATACGCAGCCACACCTGACGAAATATCACGCGCTGCATCTTACGCCATTGCTCTTTTAGGACTCACAACTTTCAGCGTCAGCATTTATTTATTTGTTGTGATTTTTCAACCGGAGAAATTTTCATGAGCCAATTTACTCAAGCAATTCGTTCCACCTTAGCTTTGTGGATACTAACAGCCTTTCTTTATCCATTATTCATGCTTATTTGTGGACAGATAGCATTTCCCTTTCATGCCAACGGGAGCTTAATCACCAACAATCAAGGCACAGTCATTGGTTCAGCCTTAATTGGTCAACCCTTTGCTAGCGATCGCTATTTCTGGAGTCGCCCTAGTACTATTGATTACAGTACCAGGAAAGCAGTCGCTACCACAGGTGAGTCAGGAGCCAGCAACCTAGCACCTAGTAACCCCGCACTTCGCGAACGTATTCAAGGGGAAGTTACAAGGTTGCAACAAGCCAATATTCAGCCAACTGCTGACTTAGTGTATACCTCTGGCTCTGGTTTAGATCCACACATTAGCCTTGAGTCTGCTCAAGCTCAAATATCGCGAATTGCTAACGTCCGCAATCTAAATACTCAACAAATTCAAACTCTGATATCTCAAAACATCGAAGGCCGATTTCTGGGTATATTCGGTGAACCTGGAGTTAATGTTCTCAAGCTAAATTTGGCTTTGGACGCTTTATGATTCATTCCCACAACACCTTACCCAATAGTTCTTATATTCGTCCTCACAGACGCGGGAAACATAAAATTTTTATTGGTATGGCTCCCGGAGTCGGTAAAACTTACAAAATGTTAGAAGAAGCACATCAACTTAAAGAAGACGGAATTGATGTGGTTATCGGTATGTTAGAAACTCATGGACGCCAAGAAACAGCCATGAAAGCTGCTGGACTAGAGGTAGTTCCCCGCAAAGCCTTTATTCACCAAAATATTAATCTTCCAGAAATGGACACAGATGCAGTTTTGCAGCGCTCTCCCCAACTGGTTTTAGTAGATGAACTTGCTCATACCAACATTCCTGGTTCCCAACGACAAAAACGCTATCAGGACGTAGAAGTAATTTTAGCAGCCGGAATTGATGTTTATTCCACTGTGAATATTCAACATTTGGAAAGCTTGAATGACCTAGTAGCCAGAATTACAGGTGTCGTGGTGCGAGAGCGGATTCCTGATTATCTACTAGATGAAGCTGATGCTGTTGTTGTCATTGATGTTACGCCAGAAACTTTAGAAGAACGCTTGCGAGAAGGCAAAATTTACGCCCCTGAGAAAATTGAGCAATCCCTGAAAAACTTCTTTCAGCATCGTAATCTCATAGCTTTAAGGGAACTAGCATTAAGAGAAGTAGCAGATACAGTTGAGGAAGAAGCAAACACTTCTAACTTTGTCGGACAACATTGTAATATTCACGAACGAGTTTTAGTATGTGTATCTACTTATCCTGATTCTGTGCAACTGTTACGTCGAGGCGCACGTATTGCCAATTATATGAATGCACAACTGTATGCTGTCTTTGTTGCTAATCCTGAACGATTCCTCACTAAAGAAGAAAGTTTACATATCGATACATGCAAAAAGTTATGTCAGGAGTTTGGTGGAGAATTTTTACACGTCAAAAGCCAAAATATTGCCAAAGAAATTGCTCAAGTTGCCGCAGACTATCACATCACTCAAATTATTATTGGTGAAAGCCAGCAGCCGCAATGGAAAAGATTTTTTAAAAGGTCTTTTACTCAACAACTCATAGATTTAATTAGAGATAAAAATATAGATTTACACATCATTTCTACTAAGAAATAATTACAATTATTTTATTGCTTATGTAATCCATAAATTCTTCATAGAAGCTGTTTCTCGCTTTCGAGTGAAGGTAATTCATAAATCCCAAGTAACTAATTACTGTTTGCTTGGGATTTCTTGTTTACTAAAAAGGCTTTGAGGCTAACGCCTAAATAGTAATGAATCAATTGATTTGTCTACTCGCTGAGTGGCATGTATCTGAATGGCTACGCCAGGTTTTAGTGAATCAATTGATTTATCCACTCGTTGAGTCGCATGTAATAAACGGCTATGCCGTGTGGAATGAAGTTACATAATGGTTATTTACTCTCATGCAAAAAATCAAAGAATTGACTTTTGTTATTATCGTTGTCTTGCTGATTGGCGGTTCTTTAGGACTAGCTTACATCGATAAAGATTACCGTTCAGTATTTGCTGACATTGTGAAACTGAGTCTTGGTGGTTATGTCGGTTGGGTTACTTCTGCTCGACAAAATGATCAAAACACTAAGAAATAAATACCTATGCTTCTACATTCTTGAATGCATTTAGAGCATTGGTATTACTTGATTTGGTCTCTTACTACTTGTCTTAGGTATCACTCATTATTTTAAATCTCTGTAACTTTCGTTCCCATTTGACAAATAAGCTTCGCTTATCAACCTCATCTATCTTTTCTTTGTCGCCAACGAGGTCTTGGTCTTCCTCCTCCAATTCTTGCATATAGTGTCTGAGTATACCTCCAACAGCGATCGCTCTAGTTTGATGCATCTGACGGGTTAACTCTAGAAACCATTCTTTACCTGATACTAAATCTGACTCTTTCACCTGATACTTGAGGATTTCCGGGATTAGCTGCTTGGGGTCGTGATGCTTGGCGATCGCGCTAACATGAAGAACAGGCTGATAATCTATGCGTAAGCACTTTTGCCACAACGTCACCCACTTAGCATGAGAAATATAGCCATGACTGAAATACGAAGGCTGTACCATAGCCAAAATATGCAGATGAGGGTGCGCTGATATTCCGTCTTTACCCTTAGTCACTTCTATCGATTTAATCCATCCCTTTGCAGGCCAGGCTTTTAATTCAGTCAATCGCTTAAAAGCTTTGTTTATCTCATCCAAGCTTTCCCTGAGTTGCTTAATTTGACAATTCTTAACGGTGAGGGTGATAAATAGCCAACGATACTTGGGGTAATCTGCAACAACCTGTGGGATAGTTTTATAGGCTCTAGCTTTCCACATGAGCGCTCTCCTCCACTGACAAACCGGACAATGGCGCACTCTACAGAATCGCGCATTTGACAGTTTTAACTCGAAAATACCTTCTGTTTCTTCAGGGACTAAGCGAAATTCCAGCAACTCGGAACACATTCTCATCCGCCAAGCATACTCTAAAAAGTTATCCTCCCCAGATGTAGCGTAATAGTAAGCAATTTGCTCAACATTGGCTCGGTGTTTGTCCCAAATTTTACCTGTAGGAGCAATCTCAGCTAAACTCAGTACATCTTGATCTTTTGAGTACTTTTTTGGCGATAAATCAACAGGAATGAAGTTTCCGTGTGCAGCTGGAGTAGACACAAAATACCCTTGTGTGTTTGGTACGAAAGCCCAAACTTAACACTAATTTATACACTCAATCAACAATAAAAATATTTAGGTCAGTAGTATAGACAGATCCAGAAATTAAATTTAATCAGTAACACCTGAAGTTTTACCAAAGAGGTGGAGAATTTGCCACCTCTGCTATACACTGTGCCACAATCACAACCAATTACCAATTAACACATAGGTAGACCAAAAGCTTGGTGCCCTGTAATTAGGATGTTGTAGTAGTTGGAGTTGAGCATGGCGCAATGCTGCGGCTTTGGTGACATTACCTTTCTGAAGTTCTCGATAGAAATCACCAACAAACAAGGCTGTAGATTCATCATCAATCTGCCACAAAGAAGCCAAGGTACTACGTGCCCCTGCTCGTACTGCTGCTCCCGCTAGCCCCAGGGCTGCACGGTTGTCTCCTGTTGCTGTTTGGCAAGCACTCAAAACTAATAGTTCTACAGCTTGCAGTTGAGTCTCATCCCGACTGCGAAGCAAACTATCAAATTGTGTAACATTGATCGCGCCATCGGCAGCCAAAATAAAGGTTTTCTCAGCGCTAGAGCTAAACTGACCATGAGTTGCCAGATGCACTACATTGAATGAAGTAGCATTCACATGCTTTTCCAGTGCCTTGCGGGTGAACTGCTGATCTAGCAGACTGGTGATGGAGACTCCGGCGCTAGCAATGGAATTAACTTCAGACTTGATGGCAGGTAAGGGTGAAAAGTTGGGGAAATCCTCTGGTGGCTGAGTTAGCCCGGCAATTAAAGCTCTGAGTTTTTGTGGTAGTAGGGGTTTGGGGTTTTGGAGTTGCAGACCAACGCTGAGGGCGATCGCATATTTTTCAATTAAGTATTTCTGTCCATCATAGAGTGCAGCCATTGGTAAATTACGTAACGCTCCATCTAGAACAAATACTAGGGTATTCACTTTACTGGCTGATAATTCCGACTCAATGGGTTGAATCAGCCACTTGTAAACTTGTTGTGATTGGGTTTTGATGGCGTTGGTAGCAGCAGGATTAACCAGATGATTTCGCAGTTTTGTTAAAACTTGATCTACTTCTGTTTGATTAATGTTGGTACTGTAATGTTGTAGAGGTTTATGGGGAATTTTGACAATTACCTGAATTTGTTCGGGGAGAATAATTGGGTAAAGGATGGCAGCAGTTGTATTATCTTGTTCTACTACTTGATCTATGGTTACTGTATTACCTTGTAGACAAGCTTCTCGAAAGAAGTTATCTAATTCTGCCAATTGCAATGCCTCAATTCTGTGCCGGGCTTTATCTAAAGTTTTTTCATCCAGTTTTCCTGGTTGGGAGTGTAATAGTAAATCTACTGATTGGCGGTATATTGGTTCGACACTATCCCGGAAATTAAATTGCACATTTTGATTAACTGCTACTAAGTCACTGCGGAGAGATTTGAGAGTTGCCGTAGCAGCATCATAAGCGGCGATCGCGCCCTGAATGTCTTTTTGTACCCAAAGTAATCTACCTAACTGCCACTCCGAGCGATAAGCAATTTCCAGGGCGTTATTCGCCTGAGCTAAACTTAATGCCTGCTGGGTCAGCTTTTGCGCTTCTGACCACTGCTGATTCCGCTCGTACAAACTACCCAAGCTCAAAAGTGCATAAGCTTCTGCTTGCTGATCGCCCAAACTACGCGATTGTTGGACGGAAGTGGCGAGTAATTTTGCTAAATCTTGAGTGTTGGGGATTGGGGAAGAACTTATACTAGTAGTCGCCTCTGCTCCTCTGCCCAATTTCATCAAACTTTGTGCAAAGTTAATCTGGGCGTAAATTGCACCACGGCTGGGGGGTAGCTCTTTGAGTTGGGATTGAATTGATGGTAGTAAAGTTGCAATTTCTGCTAGTTTTCGATCTTCAATGAGCAAACTGAGTTGATTGAGTTGCGCTTGGACTTTTGTCAAGGGCGAGGGGGATAATTGAACTGTTTGCTGATAATAAGTAATTGCCTGTTGTTTTTGCTGCTGTGCTAGAGCGTTGTTCCCCAAACTAAAAAGGCTAGCCCCGATGTCAGTGCTGGATTGTAGGCGTTGAGCAATATTCAAACTTTCCTGGAGAGCAACTTGTGATTTTTTATGATTCCCCGCTACCAAAAGGGCATCACCGAGCGATCGCAATCCTACTGCTTTTGCTAGGGAGTCTGGTTGAGATTTTAATTGCTCAGTTGCCGCTTCGAGGATTTCTACAGCCCGACGATAAAATCCTTGAGTCCGCCACGCCTGTGCTTGATTGATCTGCGATCGCACTACGCCATTTTGATTTTTTACTTGTCTGTAAAGTTCTGCTGTCTGTTGCCATGTTGTTAAAGCTGCTTCTGTTTGTCCCGTGGCTAGTTGCAGACGACCTTGAATATCTAGTGATTGAGCAAGTACTAGCAGATGTTGGTTTTTCTCCTGTCCTCTCAATAAATTCAAGCTGTCTGTAATTGCCCGTTGTGCCTCATTCCAAGCACCTAGTTGTTGATAAGCTAGGGATAAATTGCTCAAGGTGGTAGCTTGTCTCAGGTGATCTCCCTGCTGCTGGTATTCCTGTGCTGCTTGCTGTAATATCTGCACTGCTGCCGCAAACTGCCCGGCATCGTATAATATTTTACCTTGTTGCCAGTGAGATGCTGGAGAAGAATTTACAGAAGTGATCGCTTGAGATGATTCGTTGAGGGCGATCGGCATTTTTCCCAGCACGGGTGAACTAAGGATACACAGTAAAGCTATCAGGAAGTACAAAGGCAGAAACATCTTACCTTTTTTCTTCCGGTTTCTCACTCCAGAATTTGGACAACAAACCCTAGTTGCTTTAGTCATGGATCTACAACAAGCCCTCCAACTCAGCAAATTTACGTAAACGTGGTAGGCACTGACGCTGATAAAAACTGCTTAAAGTCGGAATTGGCAGCCCGAATTCTCTGGATAAATCTTTCCAGCTAACTTCTGGGGGTAGGCGTTTGAGGATTAACACCTGACAATTCACCTCTGGGTGTCCTTTAATGTGAGTACTACGTAGTTCTCCATCTGAGTCTGTCTTAGCCCATATTTCCAAGTTTTCTAAAATGGGAGGTGCTTGGGGACTAGCTGGCAAATTATCTACTGGATCAATGGTTTCGCTACTTTCACCCGACTTAAACTGATGCAGCTTGACAGAAACTGTTGTAGCCTGTGTGTTTTGCTGGTCTAGATAAAAGTCTTGTAGTCTACGTTTTAGATAAGCATTTAACCAAGTTATGACACTGCCATAGCTAGGATCGTAAGTCTGACCTGTCAAACCATCACAAACGTTGCGGCAAAAATATAACCAAGTTTGTTGCAGTGCATCTTGATAGTAGGGAGTACTTTCCCGCCAAAGTCTACTGGCTGTTAGGCGAATAATTTGTGTGAGCAGCTTTTGACGCTGAGGGCTTCCAGGTGGGTATCCACAGGCTTGGGCAACTAAGTTACGTAGTTGGGCATCGAATTCAACCATGACAATTTGGGACTGGGCGAAGAAAGCAATGATATCTTGGTATTTTGGATGAAATCAAGTCTAGAGAAATACCTTGTGTCGTGATATTGTCTCATGTTTAATTTCCCCAACCCCAAATTTTTATTAAACTGTAATTGGACTATAAATTTAACCAAGATCAGAAAATTTGCCACCAAGAATTAGTCAAATTACCGACGCTTAACTTCATTTTTTGGCGAATGTCTTGGATCTGCCAGTTGGTTAGCAAGGCATCTGGCATACTTGCTGAATTATCATCAAGCCAAAATAGGCCTGCTTGCTGCATTTCTTCTCGGTTCAAGGGGTCGGCGGAACAGGGGTCGCAATTGCCCATATCCCAGGCATATTCTAGAAAGGCAACTTTCTGATCTTCTTTTGTATAAGAAGTTTGAAACATGGACTTGTAGAAATTGCTAAATTCATCTTTTATAAATATAGGAATGTTGGCATTAGTAGGAATTTTCACTGTGCGGTAGTTTGTGATTTCTGCCTGACCTTTAGGTGAGAGAATGTAGACAATCAAATCCCAAGACAAGGAACAAGCCCAGAAATAGAATTTGATAATCACGTATATCTTTGAACAAAATTACCGCTTTATTCAGGGATTACCCGGAGCTTTTTCCTCAATGCTAGACGAATGCCAGTTAAAATCACATTGCTGTTACAGAATTTGTGACAAAATCAGTAACTCCTCCATTAGATAGAACAATAAATTGGCTATATCGCCTCGTTAGTCAGAGGACAGACAATGCTTAGCTTTCTAGGATCTATTGAGAAGAGAAAAACAGTCATCAGAATTCAATCCTTTACTTGAGGCAGAAAGTCAAGGATAAATGTGTGTTAACGCTTAAATGCACATTTCTGAGACAAAATCAGGAGCGTGACACCATGCTATTTAAAAACCGAACAGCCGCAGGTCAATTTTTGGCTGGGGAGTTAGCAGATTATGCTAATCGCTCAGATGTAATAGTGTTAGGACTGCCCAGGGGTGGTATACCCGTCGCCTTTGAAATTGCCAAGGCCTTAAATGTCCCTTTAGATGTACTTGTGGCACGTAAATTAGGTGTACCAGAGCAAGAAGAATTGGCAATGGGGGCAATTGCTTCGGGTGGTGTGCGGATAATTAATGAACACATCGTCAACTTGGTAAATATCTCCGATGAAACAATTGCCAGAGTCGCAGTGCAAGAAGAACGAGAGTTAGAACGTCGAGAACAGCTTTATCGAGGCGATCGCCCTTTCCCTGATTTACAAGGACGTACAGTTATTTTGGTAGATGATGGTTTAGCAACTGGTGCCACCATGTGGGCTGCTGTGGCCTCTGTGCGACGACAGCAACCTGCGCTGATTGTGATTGCAGTACCGGTGGCTGCAACCGAAACCTGCCAAGAGTTGGCAGAAGCGGTAGACGATATAGTCTGTGCTGCAACACCTAGCCCCTTTTATAGTGTTGGTTTGTGGTATGAAGACTTTCCCCAAACTACAGATGATGAAGTCCGCGACTTACTAACAAAAGCTCCAGACTTAAAAGTGCTGAGTTAGACGAATATCACCTGACAACTAGTTAGCATACCCGGAATTACTTTTGGCTGTTGCTTATTTGAATTTTGACGAAAATATGAAAATTCCCCCAGAAATCACCTATCGCAATGTCGAGAAAACAAATGCAATTGATACCTTAGTTCATGAAAAAATTGCCAAATTAGAGCATGTTTGTAATTACATTAATAGCTGCCATATAGCCATTGAAAAGACACACGATCGCCCCCGTAGCGGTTCTCCCTATCGAGTGCGAATTGATATTACAGTACCACCGGGTCACGAAATTGTGGCAGAAAGCAATCCGGGTGAGAGTAACCAATATGACCCTTTAGATGCAGTAATTAGGGATGCCTTTAATGCCGCTCGTCAGCAACTTATTAAACTGAATCAGCGCCAACATGAAAGCGATCGCTCCCAAAGTCATGAGCAAGCTCAGGAAACAACCGCACTTGTCACCAAGCTGTTTCGAGACCAGGGTTATGGCTTTCTGAAAACTTTGGATGGTCAAGAAATCTACTTCCACCACAATAGCGTATTACATGACGACTTTGAACGCTTGGAAATTGGCACTGGTGTACATTTTGCCCTGGAACAGGGCGAAGAAGGCCCCCAAGCTAGCACCGTCAAGATTGTTGATAAACCGGGTGTTCGTGCTGGCAAATCTGATCAAACCTTAATTGAACCACCATTAGACTGGAGGAAATAAGCGTGTGAACTCACAAGTTAATGAATTAAAACAAACTGCATCTCAGTTACTTGCAGCCATGCTATCCAATCCCCACATTTACCCAAAAGTCAGTGATGAGGCAGGTTGTGGACAAATGGAACAGCAATTGATTATTGCCGCCGTGGAGATAGCTGAACGCTTAAACCAGCATTGCGAAGCAGCAGGTAGAGACCAATGACAATCAACTTTCTCACCTCTAACTCTCTGCGTCTGGAGCGCACGCCACTTGCTACAAGTCGGGAGACCCGCCCAACGCAGTGGCTCCTCTGCGTGAGCAAAATCCATACTTAATAATCAGCAACTAATCGCACATGGAACTTCAAAGTCTGGTTTTTTTCAATAGGCTGAATAATTTTAGTGTTTTAAATAATTAATATTTCTTAGCAAATAAAAAATGCTTTATTGTACCAAATATCGGTAAATGCCCCTGGATTAAGTGTTTTGGATAAAATAAGTTAACAATTGGTAGCCTGATCAAATACGCCATAACGAGCTTTTCCCTGCTTTTTAGCACGGTACATGGCAATATCTGCATCCCGCAGTAGGCTTTCAGGTTCATCGTAACCACCGCTATTCAAGGCAATACCAATGCTGGCTGTGGTGTATATCTGATGTCCATTGAGGCTAAGTGGCAACCCTAAGGTGTCTTGAATCCGTTTGGCGACGTTTGTGGCATCAGTAACGTCTTTAATTTCCTCTAACAGTACGGCAAATTCATCACCACCAAATCGCCCTACAGTATCGCCACTGCGTACACACGACTCTAAGCGGCGGGCGATCGCGACTAAAAAATTATCCCCCATGCCATGCCCAAAGCGATCGTTAATTCCTTTGAAGCCATCTAAATCCAAAAACAAAACCGCGAATCGATAATCGGTGCGTCGTTTGCTGCGTTCTATTGCTTGCTTGAGTCGATCTAAAAATAACACTCGATTGGGTAGTGCTGTTAGTCCGTCATAAAAAGCATTCCGCAGCAGTTGCGCTTCCATCTGCTTACGTTGAGTAATGTCTTGAAAAACTAACACCGCACCCGTAATTTGGCCATTGCGATCGCGGATGGGTGCGATATTATCTCCAATCGGTATTTCTCTACCATCTTTGGCAATCAGCGTACAGTTTTCTGGTAGGTTCAAAACCTCTCCTGCTTCCATTACCTGTGTGGCTAAATTCTCAATTGCTTCGTCCATATCTTTGTCAACTAAATTTACAACTTCTGCTAAATCTCTCCCAAATGCTTCATCTTGCTGCCAACCAGTTAGTGCTTCTGCCATTGGATTCATCATTTGGATACAACCACTGGTATATGTGACAATTACTGCACAGGGCATACTGTCAATCACTGACTCCAGTCTTTGTTTTTCTTCCTGCAATTGTTGCTTAACCTGGTGCTTATAAATAGCCATTTCTACAGCAATGTGCAGGTCTGTTTCTGCAAACGGTTTCAATATATAGCTAAAAGGCTCACTTAGTCGCTGATTATGTAATTTATATTCTGAATACTCAATTAAATACAATACGGGAATATGGAAATCTTTCTGGATAGTATCTGCTACTTTCACACCATCGATTTCTCCTGATAAGGATATATCAATTAATACTAGATGTGGATGCGTTTCTGATACTTTTTTTATTGCTTCCTCTCCAGAATAAGTGATTTCCGGAACATTGTATCCTAACTTCTGTAAAGTATTTATAATATTTAACGCTAGGAGTTTTTCATCTTCAACAACTAAGATTTTGGAGGCGAACATGTTAAAATAACCTGTTTGCGAAGGTTCAGATATCGTTTTCAGTGTTAACTCAATCTGAAAGTTAATAACTCTATGATAATCAATCTCTAATATATCGGTGTCTTTGCTTTACTAAAATACTGATTGATTAGCAAATACTATATTTTGTATATAATCCAGTCTTTACAGCAATTAGAGCTTCTTGAATTAGCTAATTGCTTTCATGCGGTTAATATCAAGTTTTTTAGAATCGAATGTAGACTACCATGGAACCACATAAAATAAATAGCATATTTTTTGGATAATAAAAATATTAAGAAAAACAAAATAGTTACGGCATATACATAAATTTAAAATCAAGATTAGCATATTCAAAATCTCGATCTAAGTATTGTTTAAATAAGCACTCAATACTAATTTAAAAAGTGTATCAAAAATCTGATGTTAAAATTTTGAGAAATATACCTATTAACAAGAGAGGAAAAATTAGGGAAGCATCTCACTTTTTTCAGCCTATGCAAATAGAATACAACTTCCAACACGCTATGCAAACTTGGCGACAATGAAACTATAGTAATCTAATCTGATTAATGAAATTACTTGTATAGACAAAGTACAAATGATCGGTGAACCTTCCTCTTTGCGCCTACTCTTTGTTACGCAACACTACTGCGATCGCGACTTTGTGTGAGACTAAAATCATCCCATTCATCGAGGTGAACGCCGCAGTTAACATTAAAACGGACGTGTCACGCCTTTAGGCGGGAGAGGATGTCAAAAAACCCCTCTCACGCGTTAGCAAGAGAAGGGTTAGGGATGGAGTTTTATTAAAATTCTGGACAGTGGCGGTGACTAACTAAATTATTCCTGGGCCTTTACCCCTGCTGTCACGATTTTCTGTCAACTCACCTTCTTGATCCTGATTCACTTCTAAAAGTTCTTCAACACGTTCTGCGGTGTCTTCTGCTGCTTCTTGTCGTGCATCGCCTGGTACTTCATAGTACATTTCCGGTTCAACTGGGTAGTTATTTAATAAACCTTCTTTGTCTACTGTGTAGCCGTCAGTAGTATTTATGCTCTCTGCATCGGTTTGGTCATCGGTAGATGCATTTACCTGCTTTTCTTCTGTGGGGAGCGTTTTGTAGTTTTCTCCTTCTCTCTCTTTCCGAGCAGCAGTTTCGGCGGGTACTATTCCTCTATCATATGTATCTTTATCTACACGTTCAGATGAATCTATCGCTTTATTAGCTTTATTAGTCATAATTTATGTCCTTTTTAAAGAATTTGTCGAATAACTTCGTGACCTAGATTATGCTGTTGAAAATAATAAATCTACTATCCTGAGAAGTAATTTAAATAAAATAGTTTGATTTTCTCTGTCTTTAGACGTAGCACACTACGTGTTAGTGGAGTTTATGCTTTAGCGATAAGCGTCTACGTTTGTATAGTCGCAATTTCTCATCGTCTAATATATTTGTTGAGATGTTGCCAATTCTAAACCTCTCTCTCAAGCAGCTACAGTGTATACACAAATGATTGAATTACTCCAAATGCTTTTTTGTAGTGGCGTGTCTAGTCTAAAATGATGCACCACAAGAAAATTATAATGAACCATTTTAGGCTTGTCAGTCCAGTAGCCTTAAAGCGGAGAGAGGTTTAGAAATCCTGTAAAAATTCAGGATAATGATCAGTTTTTAACTAGACACAATATCATTCGATTTGGGTGCTTCGTCATCCATTATTTGTTGTTTCAGCGAGCGAATATTTTCAGTTAATTCTTGGCGAGTTTCAGCTTTGATGAGATAACGCAAACTAAACCACGCAAAGTAACCAATCCCAATCAATTCAAAAGTTGGTGATAGTAAGGGAATATCATTGATTGCATCCAGTACTGCTAGTACGATTTTGACAGCGACAACTGTTGACAAAACTAAAGCAATGTTAATCAGAGGTCGCTGATTTTTGTGCAAAAAATTACTTAAATATTCTGGTAGCCGCTCTAAAAAGTAAGAAACTTGATTAACAACTCGACGCCATTGAGCTTCAGGTTCTTTAGCTGGAGGTAGCTTAGGTAAGTTTTCGGCTTCGACGCTTACAGATGGTAGGATACCTTCTGGTGAAATGGCATCGGCGGCTTCTAGTTGCTGTTGTCGAATTTCCATAGTTTTTTGGTTTTGGTAACTACAGCATTAAATGAATTTAAAAATTCATAAAATATAAATAATTTTGATTTTGGTGTAATTTTGGACTTTAGATTAACTTACTCAATCTAAAATCCAAAATTTTTCACTTACTGGGGGTCAACAAATTTAACCTTGTGGCGGAGCAACAACTGCATCGACAACTACATCATTGACTCCGTAAATTTCCTGTGCCAAAGGTTCAATTTTAGATAATTGATCCTGATTATTCACAGTTCCTGATACGGTAACTATACCTTCATCATTTGCCTCAACTGTTAGTAGTCCATCAGGTATATTGGCTTCTAATTTAGAACGAACCTCACTGGCCAGGTCTTCTGGAGTTCTTTCGCCAGGAGCTTGATCTAGAGCAGCTGTTCGCTCTTCACGAGCACGAATATCAGCATCTAGTTGTCTTCTGCGGACATCGCTTTGAGATTCTTCTAGAGACTCTTGTGTTGTCTGTGCAGTTGGTGCTTCTGGAACTTCACCAGGTGCAGGAGCGGCACTATCTGTTCTCGCAGTATCATTACAAGCAGCAGCGCCAAAAAATAAAACGCAACTAATTAAGAAGGGGGTTAGCTTTTGCATATGTTTAAATTCTGGCTCGTAAATTGAAATTTTGAGAATGTGTTGATGTTTTTTAGAAGTAGGGTAGAGCAAGTTTTGTTTGTTGCTACTACAATCGAGTAAATTTGTTGTGTGTAATCACCAAATTAATTGGGTTAAACTTTTTCATCCCGACGATCAATAATCACTACAGAAGGGTCTTCGCGATCGCCTGTTGCTGAGTAATTCCTAGTGGTCTCATGTCTGACTTGATCCAGTCCTGGACGATGTTCCCTGTCTATATCAGTAGCATCATAGATGGCAAATTCTTCAATACCGCGACGTTTGAGAATTGCTTCAGCGCGGCGGATTTCATCTGGTGTCCCATCGACTATGACTAAATGGTCACCTCTTTGGAAGCGATCGCTATAAACTCGTGCTCGGTCTTCGGGAATACCTAAACCAACCAATGCACCAACTAAACCGCCAGCCGCCGCACCTACCACACCACCAGTGATGGTGGATGCTAATGCAGTTGCTACTGCACCACCTGCAATCACAGGACCTACTCCAGGAATTGCTAAAGCACCAAGACCGACTAATAAGCCGCCTAAGCCGCCTAAAGCTCCCCCTGTGGCTGCTCCAGCTTTTGCTCCTTCGTCTGCTTTATTACCTGTACCGAGATTTCTATCTGCTCCAGCTACACGTTGACCGTTTGTATCTTTGGCAATGAAAGATACTTGATTCATGGAAAAACCCGCATCTCGCAGTTCCGTAAGCGCTGCTTCTGCATCTCGGTAACGAGAAAATACGCCAATCGCCCGTTGAGTTATTTGTGCAGTCACATCCCTCTGCGCGACATTGGTCGTTGCACGTTCGTCATTGGGGTAGTCATAAATACCAAACTCTTCGATCCTATGGCGATTAAGAATTGCTTGAGCTGTAGCAATTTCTGCCTCTGTGCCATCTATGATGACTAAATAATGTCCTCGTTCAACTCGCTCGTGATAAACTCTAGCTCGCTCTTCGGGAATTCCTAAACCAATTAATGCACCTATTAAGCCACCAGCTGCTGCACCAATACCAGCGCCAGCTAGAGTGGTAGCCAAAGTAGTTGCTGTTGCACCAGCCAGCATGATTGGCCCAATTCCGGGAATTGCTATGGCTCCCAGACCAACTAATAAGCCAGTTACACCACCCAAAACACCGCCAGAAATAGCTCCAGTTGCTGCACCTTCGTCGGCTTTATCTCCAACTTGTTCCTTGACTTGGGTACCGGCAATATCATCTTGACGATCTGCATCTCTGGCGATGACAGAAACTCTATCCATGGGAAAGCCGGAATTCTTCAATTCATGCAGTGCTTGTTCCACAGCCCTGTGATTAGAAAATACACCTACAGCTCGTCTACGCACGCCTACAACCATGTCTTCTTCTCCTAATCAAAAAAATGATTTCCTGCCAATGTGCTAATCTTTAATCTATTGATATTTAGACCAACAATTTAACTTATATATTTTTTATAAAAGGTTTTCATCAATCGCTCGGAATAAATTAAATCTCTGCCATTGGACATAAGTGTATTTATTAAATTACGTAAAAACCAATAATTTATGATATTTATTAAATTCATTGTTGGCAAGTTAATTGATTTTTAATTGTAGATTTTTTATTTAATAATTTTTGATAGATATAAATATCTAAGATGATTTACTAGATACATATAAATTTATTACTTTATTTCTTATATTAATACTATTTTCTATGCTAAATCGGCAATTAACATTAATAAATAGAGAGAGAAAAATACGACTTTTGGCAAAAGGATATATTACCAGGGAAAGTGTAATCAGAGGTAATTAGTATCTAAACTGATAGATAAGCCAATTTCTCTAGAAATGGATATTGAATTGAGTGTAATTGGGGAAATATTATGTTTCATGGTGTTGAAACTATGTTTAGTTGGATTGAGCTATCTATAGGAATAGCACTCATAAATGGAGCGTCAGATATTCTCACGCCAGAACAAGTATCAGTCGTCTTTTCCGGACCTAAATTTATCGTGGCATTATTAGCTGGTACTTTAATGGCCTTTGCTTTCCAATTTTTATTGACAAACTTTTCCGTTGCTGTAGGAATTTCATCTTGGGTAATTGATTCATCTGCTAATTCTGAATCACAAACTTGGGGTAGGAAAATTCGCAAAGTTGAAACTAAAGTAGGATTTTGGGCATTAATAACCGCTAGTATTGCATTATTCATCGCTTGTTTTCTAGCGGTAAAACTTAGCTTAATTGAAAGTGCGCTTTTAGGAGCAATTATCGGTGTAGTGATTTGGTCTGCCTACTTTTCACTAGTAGTTTGGTTGGGTTCTTCAACGGTAGGTTCCTTCGTTAGCTCTTTTATCAGTACTGCAAACGCTGGTTTACAAGCTCTAGTGGGGACTGCAACTGCTACATTTGGTGCTAATGCAGGGAAAAAACAAGCAGTTTCTACAGCTGAGGAAATTACAGCCGCAGTCCGGCGCGAATTAACTTCAGGTTTAGACACTGAAGGTTTAAGAAATACGTTACAAAATTCTTTGCATTCTCTGCAAATACCTAATTTGAATTTAGCAGAAATTCGCAGTCAATTTGACAAGATACTCAGTGACGTAGATTTACAATCTATGACTGACAGTGACCTACTAAAAAACATTAATCGTCAAACATTTATCGATTTAATTAGCAGTCGGACAAATTTATCAAAACAAGATGTCAATCAAATTTCTGAACAACTAGAAGATGCTTGGAAACAAACTATTGCTCGTCAAAATCCCACAGAGCAAGTAATTAGTTTACTTAAATCTGCTACTCCCGAAGAGTTGAGCTCGGAAGATTTGGGTGAACGGCTTCAGCAACTAGTTGGAGTCAGAGAAAACGGTAATGGTAGAAATAATTTGCTCAAACAAGGTATTCGATATGGCTTGAGTGCAGCACCAGCATTACTAGATCGGGTCGAACTCTCTGATCTCGATGTGGAAAAAATTACAACTCAACTGCAAAAACTAAGAGATAAAATTCAAGATATAGATATTGAGAAAATTACACACCAGTTGCAAAATCTCAGAGAGCAAACTACTGGTAAAATAGCTGCAAGATTGCCAAAGCCATCCGAAAATATTATTAAAGCGGATGTAGAAGACTATATTCTGAATTCTTTACCTTGGCATTTTAACCGCATCAAAATTCAAGATGAATTTCCAGAAGTGATATATGATCCACAGGCAGATCCTGCAACCACACATCGGGAATTAGCACAAATCAATCAAGAATATTTTACTAACTTGCTGACACAAAGAGGTGACATCAGCGAAGCCAGGGTAAAAGAAATTTCCCAGCAGATGGAAAGTATTCGCCAGGAAGTCTTAGAAATTGTCCAACAGGCAGAAGTACGAGAAAAAGGACAAGAACTTCGTTTCCGCATCGAAAATTATTTGCGTTCTACAAGTAAGGTAGAACTGAACCCAGAAGCTATTGAACAAGATTTCACTACTTTGTTAACAGAATCAGCAACCGATTTTGCTGATTTAAGTATTCGCTTACAAGAATTTGATCGTCATGCTTTTGTGCAGGTACTCTTGCATCGTCAAGACCTCAGTGAAGAAGAAGCTAATAATATTGTTAGTCAACTAGAAAATATCTGCGAACGCGTCTTGAATCAATTCAGGGAACGCCAAGAACAAGCAACAGCAACAGCCAATCAATTGTGGCAAAGAATCACAGATTATTTGCGAAATACCAATAAAGAAGAATTGAATCCTGAAGGTATTAGGCGTGATTTTAAAGCTTTACTAGAACAGCCAACTGTAGGAATTAGTTTACTACGCGATCGCCTATCTCGTTTTGACCGCGATACCATTGTGAAATTGCTCACTCAACGGCAAGATTTGAGTGCAGAACAGGTAAACCAAATTCTCAATCAATTGGAAGCCGTCAGAGATAGCATCTTGCAAGCACCGCAAACAGTAGCAGATCAGTATGAGCAAACTAAAACTGCACTGGCTGAATATCTCCGCCATACTAACTTAAAAGAACTCAACCCCGAAGGTATCAGGCGAGATTTAGAAACATTACTAGCTGATCCGCGAATGGGTGCTTTAGCATTCCGCGATCGCCTATCCCATTTTGACCGTGATACATTAGTGAAACTGCTCAACCAACGGCAAGACTTGAGCGAAGAGCAAATTAATCAGATCATTGATCAAGTACAAGCAGCCATTCAAAGTATCGTGAGAGCGCCGCGACGTTTCGCCAGCCGTACCGCTCAACGAGTCACAGACTTTGAAGCCAATCTGGAAAATTACTTGCGTCAAACCGATAAAGAAGAACTCAATCCAGAAAGCATCAAACGTGATGTGCAATTGCTGCTGCGAGATCCGCAAGTAGGACTGGGAAATTTAGGCGATCGCGTGGCTAAATTCGATCGTTCGACAATTGTGGCACTATTATCCCAAAGAGAAGATATTTCCGAAGCAGACGCTAATCGCATTGTCGATCAAATTGAGTCGGCGCGCGATTCAGTTGTGAACCAATTGCAGCAGGTTCAGCAAAGGGTACAATCGGTGATTGATGGAATTTTTGCCAAAATCCGCGATTACCTCAACTCCTTGGCTCGTCCAGAACTGAACTATGAAGGCATTCAGCAAGACTTTGCTAAATTGTTGGATGATCCACAAGCAGGATTTGAGGCGTTGCGCGATCGCCTAAGTCAATTTGACCTTGATACCTTAGTTGCTATCCTCAGTTCTCGTGAAGATATTTCCCAGGAAGATGCTAACCGAATTATCAACCAAATAGAAGCAGCGCGAGATAGTGTGTTGCAAAGAGCCGAACGCATCCAACAAGAAACGCAAAAACGCCTGCAAGCAATCCAAGAACAAGCTAAAAAGCAAGCTGAAGAAACTAAAAAAGCCGTAGCCAGTGCTGCTTGGTGGCTATTTGGTACAGCGCTGACTTCCCTTGTCGCCAGTGCGATCGCTGGAGTCATAGCTGTGCAACTTTGGTAAAAGTATAGGAATGGGGAATTGGGAATGGGGAATTGGGAATAGAGAATGGGGAATTGGGAATAGAGAATGGGGAATTGGGAATGGGGAATTGGGATAAATAATAATTCCTTACTCAGCACTCAGCACTCAACACTCAGCACTTAGAAAGGCACTCAGCACTTAAAAAATTGACCACTTTTAAAGTTTTGCCACTGGTATCAACACAACCACTAATAAATCCACCTGTGGCTTGAATTTGTTGTAGATATTCTAAAGCCGCTTTGGTAATCACTTCTCCCGGCATTAAAACGGGAATTCCTGGGGGGTAGGGACAAACAATTTCTGTACAGATGCGATCGCTTGTCTGTTCCACTGGTAAAGTTTCGCTATCAGCAAAAAAGGCTTCACGGGGAGAAAGTCTCAGATGATTATCCCATACGATGCATTCGTTTCTCGTTAACAAACTACCAGTATTCCCCCTACTCCCTAATTTCATAAAACCTTGCACCAATTGCTCAATATCAGCTGGGGTATTACCTAAACTAATAATAAAAGTTAGATGTTGCATTGATGCAAATTCAGCCGTAACACCCAGTTGTGCATCTAAAATTTCATCTGCGGTAAATCCCGTTATCCCTAAACCAGAAACATTAACGGTTAGCCGTGTTCTGTCTAAAGCCATAAAGCCGGGTGATGTCATCTGCAAAACCGATAACCCAGGAATTTGGCTAATTCTTGTTCTCGCTTCATCAGCAAGTTGCAATGTGCGAGACATCAACGCTTTTCCTGATAATGCCATTTGCTGACGTGCGGCATCTAGGGAAGCTAAAAGTAGATAACTAGGACTGGTAGATTGCACAAGCTGCAAAGCTTTACTTACTCGATCAATCTTGATCCTGTCACCTTGAACGTGCAGCATTGATGCCTGTGTCATCGCACCAAGTACTTTATGGGTGGATTGTACAGTTAAATCAGCACCTGCCGCTAATGCTGGGGTGGGTAGTTCGGGATGAAAAGCAAAGTGAGCGCCGTGTGCTTCGTCTACAAGTAAAGGAATATGATATTGATGAGTAATTTGGGCGATCGCTTTCAAATTCCCACAAACACCATAATATGTGGGATAAACTACGAACACTGCTTTCGCGTCAGGATGTTTTTGTAGTGCCGCTTGCACAGCTTCAGGTGTGATACTGTGGGCTATATCTAAAACTGGGTCATATTCAGGATGAAGAAAAATAGGTATGGCACCAGAGAGAATTAACCCCGCGATCGCTGATGAATGCACATTCCGAGGCAGAATGATTTTATCGCCTGTGCCACAGGTTGCTAAAATTGCCGCTTCAATCCCACAGGTAGAACCATTGACCAAAAACCATGTTTGTGATGCGCCAAATGCTGCGGCTGCTAGTTGTTGCGCTTGTTGAATTACGCCTTGGGGCGCAAATAAATTATCTAAATTAGCTAATTCTGTTAAATCAGCATCAAAGACTTTTGTCCCCAGTAAGTCAGCCAAGGGTTGATGAATGCCTTTTCCCCGCTTATGTCCTGGTGTGTAAAAGGGAGCGTGAGCATGGGTTGTATAAGCTTTTAAAGCATCTATTAATGGTGTTTGGTTTTGATTGAGCATTTTTTTATAAACGAACCGCCAATGATAAAATTTGAAGTCTGTTAGGGCATCTTCATAGACGATGAAATTACCCAACGGCGAGCAAGCAGAGATTTCTACGCAAAAGCTAATAGGCTATTGTCTAAACCCAGAACATTCCAGTGGAAAACATAAAGCCAGAGTTTTCGCCTCGATTCTAGGAATCACGCTGGAAAACGCGGATGTTTTGCGTGAACTTGTGCGAACAGCAGCAGTTGCAGGTGAAGTTGTTCAGCAAAGTACTACACAATTTGGTCAACAGTTTAAGGTAGATTGGATAGTACCTGATACAGACGGAATCAGGCTGCGGACAATCTGGGAAATTACTGCTAAAAATCCCTATCCACGTTTGATTACTGCATTTCTGAAGTTCAATGAAAAAAGTTAAACTTTTGGATACTATTGCTACCCTCAAGCCTATTCCCATTGAAAGATTACAACTAGTAGAAGATTATTCTTCTATAAAAAGCTTACCTAGTGGGCAAGTGGGAACAATTGTAGAAGTGTATGAGCAAGAAGAAGAATATCATTATTTAGTCGAATTTGCTGATACCCAAGGCTGTGAATATGCAATGGCGACTTTGAGAGCAGATGAAATTTTAGTTTTACATTATGATTTGGCAATTGCTTAATTTTTAAATTCACTGACCAAGCAGTTGATTTTTGAGGAGGATTTGTGACATGAACTTGCAGCAGGTATGAATAGAAAGACGAGAGGAGATTTTAGGGATTGCAGCAAAGCATGGGGCGTTTAATGTGCAGGTGTTTGGTTCAGTAGCACGAGGGGAGAAGACAGAAGATAGTGATATTGATTTTTTGCTAGCAGGCTTTATTTAATCCATATTCGCGATTGTCTGGGGCGGATTGAAAGCTACACCCAGGACGGAAAATATGACTTTATTAGATTAGTTTGATTTATTCCCGCCGATTTACTTAGTTGATATTTAACACAATCTTAATCCCTGCTTGATTTGGGGTTGGTAAGTTGCTCTAGTTTATTTGAGCAATTGAGAAACCAGTCAAAATCAACATCTCAGTAGGGGTGAATTATGGATCTGATGGAGAACAACCTGCTAGCAAATCGGTGCAGACGGCGAAGTTTTTTACTGGGTGCAGGTTTTTTAACGGGGTTAACAATTACTAGCCAATGGCATCCGGTATTGGCTAACCCCAGATTTTCTGGCTATCCGTTCAGTCTGGGTGTGGCCTCTGGTGACCCTTTGCCGGATAGTGTGGTGATCTGGACTAGGTTGGCTCCCAATCCACTTTTCGGCGGAGGAATGCCACAGAATAATGTACCTGTGCGGTGGCGAGTAGCCCTTGATGAGAAGATGAGAAGGGTTGTGCGTCGCGGAACTGCGCTGGCGACACCAGAGTTAGCACATTCAGTACACGTTGATGTCCGTGGACTAGACCCTGATCGTTGGTATTGGTATCAGTTTCAGGTAGGTAGGGAAGTTAGCCCCATAGGTCGGACTCGGACAGCACCAGCATTCTTTGGCTCTATCTCACAACTAAACTTTGCTTTTGTCTCTTGTCAAGACTGGCAAAATGGTTTTTATACAGCTTTTCGGCATTTAGCTGAGGAAAACCTCGATTTAGTGGTGCATTTAGGTGATTATATATATGAAGACGGGCCGCGATCGGGTGCGCCACGCCAGCATAATGGCCCAGAAATTATCACCCTTAACGACTACCGCAACCGTCACGCTTTATACAAAACTGACTCAAATCTGCAAGCTGCTCATGCCGCGTTTCCCTGGATTGTCACTTGGGATGATCATGAAGTTGATAACAACTACGCCAATTTAATCCCTGAAGACGACCAAACCCTAGAGGCTTTTACGAAACGGCGCGCCAATGCATATCAAGCCTACTACGAACACATGCCGCTCCGTCGGTCTTCGCTGCCCAACGGCCCAGACATGCTGCTATATCGGCGGTTCACTTTCGGTAATTTAGCTGAGTTTAACGTCCTGGATACTAGACAATACCGTACTGATCAACCTTGTGATGATGGACTGAAACCTCGCTGCCCTGAAGCCTTTGACCCCAATGCTACCATGACAGGCTCAGAGCAAGAAAAGTGGCTATTAACAGGGTTAGACCAATCGCGATCGCGCTGGAATATAATTGCTCAACAAACCATGTTCGCGCAATACAATTTTAATAGTAACCCGGACATAGCTGTCTTCAATATGGATCAGTGGGATGGCTACGTGGTTGCACGTAATCGACTCCTCAATTTTCTGAATCAGCGACAACCCTCCAACCCAGTAGTGATTACCGGAGATATCCATTCTAGTTGGGTGCATGATTTGAAGCTTGATTTTAATAACCCAAATTCACCAACAGTAGGGACTGAATTCATAGGAACTTCAATTTCCTCAGACTTTCCCAGCCAATTTATTGCGCCAGTTCAAGCGTCCTTAAGCAACAATCCCCACACTAAATTCTTTGACGGTGCCTTCCGGGGATACGTGCGTTGTCAACTGACACCGGCACTCTGGCAAACTGACTACCGCGTTGTCTCCAGCATCATTGACTTGAATGCCTCTGTCAAAACTTTAGCTTCTTTTGTAGTCGAAAATGGACAATCAGGCGCACTTTTAAACTAACCAAATCAGGACTGATACCAATCCCCACATCTTACTGTAATTCTCATTTTGGTAAGGAGTAGAGAGTGGGCTTGCCGTGAGTGTAGTCGTTCGTGAAGCGTCCCGAAGGGTACGGGAGCGGAGAATAGAAATTTTTAAATTAGGAAAGACGTGGTTTTTCCTGTCAATGCCTAAGTCCTATCTTATTCCTTTGTGTTCTTTGCGGTTCGTTCCCATCAAACCAACCCCCCAAATCATTATCTGGGGGGTTTCCATATTCAGAATTCAGACACAGTTGATGGCAATAGCGGTAAATTATTAAAGAAGGGTATAGGTATTTGGGGAGATGTCACCAGTTCATGTTGTCATCTAGCTTGGGAAAGTCGAATAATTGAATTAGACCTACCGTGATTAATCCCACTGCAATTTCTGTACCCGAACCACAAATTCCCAATCCTGAACCGAATCCGTTACCCAGTCCCGAACCTATACCGGGGCCAACTATTCCCCAACCAGTACCAGGGCCAGTGCCAGAACCAGTACCCGCTCCCATTCCCCAAACGGTTCCAGGGCCAGTTCCCCAAACGATTCCTGAACCTGTTTAAATTGACTCTGTACTTAACAAAATCTCAAATCGAAAATGCTAAGAGCCGGAATTGTCGGACTTCCCAACGTCGGAAAATCTACTTTATTTAATGCTGTAGTTGCTAACGCCAAAGCAGAAGCGGCTAACTTTCCTTTTTGCACGATTGAACCGAATGTCGGCGTTGTCGCAGTACCGGATGAGCGCTTGAATGTTCTGGCTAAGATTGCTAGTTCTGCACAAATTCTGCCGGCGCGTGTTGAGTTTGTGGATATCGCCGGCTTGGTTAAAGGTGCAAGTCAAGGTGAGGGACTAGGTAACCAATTTTTGTCCCACATCCGGGAAGTTGATGCCATTGTCCATGTAGTACGTTGCTTTGAAAATGACGATATTATTCACGTTGCCGGTTCTGTTGACCCAGCGCGAGATATTGAAATCATTAATTTAGAGTTGGGTTTAGCCGATTTGTCCCAAATTGAGCGGCGTATTGACCGCACTCGCAAACAAGCTCGTACTAGCAAAGATGCACAGTTTGAAGTAGCGGTACTAGAAAAATTAGCTGCCGCTTTAAATGAAGGTAAATCGGTACGTCAGGTAAGTTTGGCTGAAGAAGAAGCAGAAATTATTCAAGGACTCGGACTGCTGACCAATAAACCAATTATCTATGCTGCCAATGTATCGGAAGATGAATTGGCCACAGGTAATAAATTTGTAGAACAAGTCCGGCAAGTTGCGGCTTCAGAAAATGCCCAAGTTGTGATAGTTTCGGCGCAAGTAGAAGCGGAATTAGTGGAATTACCAGAAGCAGATAAAGCTGATTTTCTGGAATCTTTGGGTGTGGAAGAAGGCGGCTTAAAATCTTTAATTCGTGCTACTTATGCCCTTTTAGGCTTACGAACATATTTTACCTGTGGCCCCAAAGAAACCCGCGCTTGGACGATTCATGCCGGTATGTCTGCACCTCAAGCAGCAGGTGTAATTCACTCTGATTTTGAACGGGGATTTATTCGTGCGGAAACCGTTGCTTATGATGCCTTAGTGGCAACTGGTTCCATGAATGCTGCCAAAGAGAAAGGGTTAGTTCGCAGTGAAGGAAAAGAATATATTGTGCAGGAAGGAGATGTAATGTTATTCCGGTTTAACGTTTAACTTTTCTAAGTGCTGAGTGCTGAGTGCTGAGTGCTGAGTGCTGAGTGCTGAGTGCTGAGTTAAAGTATTTGGTACTTAAAACGCGAGTTATGTGCGGTCTTTCAGCGATCGCACTTTTTATATTCCATCCGGAGTTGTTTGATATCAGTTTGTTCAGCCTCATAAAATAAAACACGGCTAACTTCGTCCAAACCGAATTTCTCAAACTGTGCCAATTCCGAATTAGACAACGGCCAAGGCGGCCCGTCGGGTTCTGCTTCAGTATCCCGAAAACGAGTAATCACCAATAGGCTTCCCTTGTTTGCGACTACAGAAGCAACTGACTCAATAATTGTTGAGCGAATACTCAATGGTAAAGCTTGGATATTCCGAGATTCTACAACTAAGTCAAAAGTTTGATGCCATTGCCAAGGAAGCGCCAATAAATCTGCAACTACATAGGTTACAGGGGAATCAGGAAATCTTTGCTGACACCAATCAACCGCCGTGGGGGAAATATCAAAGGCGGTTACTTGATATCCTCTCTTGGCTAAAGCTTCTGCATCATCTCCTAAACCACACCCAATCACTAAGGCTGAATGTCCTTCGCCTTGGGGGTTGTGACTAGTTAACCAATCTTGTAAATAGGGGTGCGGGGTTAACTTTGCCCAAGGAATTTGTGTGACATCGCCATTGGATTCGCTATATAAAATATCAAACCATGCCGTAGGGTTTGATTGTTGTAGGGCTTGAATGGCTAACTGTTTTACTTTTTGCTGTAAAGTTTCTGGTTGTTGTTCAAACATATGGGGAGTGGGGAGTAGGAAAAAACACGCAAGCGATCGCGCTGAGTTTGATTTTGGCTGTCAAGAGCGATCGCTATGCTAATGCAGAGGCTACTATCCCTCTTGCATATCAATCCAAATACTGCCTTCTTCTACACGAGTAGGAAATACCGGCAGTGTTTTTTGTTGTGAAATCATGGAAAGTACTTTGCCTACACCAGGTGGCCAGGGACACCAGTCTTGTACTTCACCAGTCTGTAAGTCAAAAGCGCTGCGATGTATAGGACAAACAATTGCCCCATCTTCAGTAATTTTGCCATTTTTTAGTGGCATTTTTAAGTGAGGACAAGTGTTATCCACAGCATAAAGCTGATTTTCATGGTTCAAAAGCAAAATTTTCCGTGTGCCAACTTTTACTACTTGTCGCCCACCTGGGGCTAATGCATCAGCTGCAAGAACTTTAGTCCAACTCATTTGGTTCTCCTTTCCTCAATAGACCTGCTTTCAGTTTCTCGCAATTGTGACCAGTTTATACACCGACGGCAACACACTACTTTTATAAATAGGGAACTTTAACTTCTACACTCATTATGGACAACAAGTAAAGATAACTGATTAACTTACTAATCTTCATGTTTTGGCGGTAGGATCTGTATAAGGTGTAACTACCTGATACCTTGCAAACTCATTCCCATTAGCTGTTTCCATGCCTCAAAAATCATCATCCCCATCCCACACTCATCAAACAACATCACTAGCGCTTTCATCTCTCCACATCCGTCTAGAAACATTAGACAAAGAACATCAATGGCTATTGAAACAAATTAAAAGAAAACGGACGGAACTGAACAACTTTGTCGAGCAGATGCGTTCATTAGCCACAGACATATTTCATCGGTGTAGTCCCAGCTTTCAAAAACTGGTAGATATCGACCGGGAAATTCATACTTTGTTTGAGGAAATTTTTACGGTGAGAAAGTTTGGTAAGCAAAGTAAAAAAGATATTGAAGGTGTTTATTATCAACTCCAAGTAGCGGGAATTATCAGCCCCAAACCCAAAAATAATGAAGAAGATCAAGATACAGAATTAGACGAATTATTTGCAACTAATGAAGAAGAGGATGATTTCTCTGGCGAATCTACTGAAGAATACCGTCAATATCAGCAAACCCAGCAGGAAATAGACTTTCCCTCTAGAAATAAATCTGATGCTGCGAGGAAAATTCGCCAAACATTTTTGAGTTTAGCCGAAATCTTTCACCCTGATAAAGTAAAAGATGATGAAACTCAAATGCGCCATACGGAAATTATGAAGGAAATCAACAAAGCCTACAAAGAAGGTGATTTGGCGCGACTGTTGGAAATTGAACAGCAACATCAGGTAGGAGAAACTATTGATAGTAATAGTGAAGATGATTTAACCCGCAAATGCACTCGTATAGAACAGCAAAATGAATTATTAAAGAATCAATATGAAACCTTGAAAAATGAACTTCGCATAGTAAAAAATACTCCAGAAGGAGCGATGGTTTCTGATTGCCGCAAAGCTGTTCGAGAAGGCATAGACCCCATTGGACATATGGTGGAACAAGTGGAATCTGAAATCCAAGTTATTTCTGCTATCCGCGATTTTGTTAAGGATTTTCGAGAACAAAAAATAACTATTAAAGAATTCCTCCGTGGCCCGGAAATTCTGCGCCAAATGAGCCGGGAAACTATGGAAGACCTACTTGAGGAAATGTTTGCCGAGTTGAATGACATGATGGTGTATTAAAGTCATCAACACCACAAAAAATATCTCTTTTGATAGATGTGTTTAAAAATAATTAGCCAGAACTGATAAAATATTCCACCATGCCCAAAGGAAAAAAATGGCACAGGGGAAAATCTTGCTGAAACCTGGCACGTTGTGGACAAGTATCAAGGAGCGGACTGAACATGCTTTGCAATCTGGCGCGCTGTTGTCGATCCCGACAGACTTTGAATTTGTAGAACAGCATCATGTTCGCTTCTTAGTACGAATATTATCCAACCTTGCCCGCAAGGACGCAGCTCAAAAGCAACAGCAGAAAAAATCCAACACATCCGGTAAGGAGTTTAATCCCTTCCTACCCTACGAAGAGGATTTATTTGTTGCAGATATCTCCGATACCCATGTTTGTATATTGAACAAATACAATGTTGTTGACTATCACTTGTTAATTGTTACCCGTGCTTTCGAGGAGCAGGAAACCTTACTCACCTTAGAAGACTTTGCTGCCATGTGGGCTTGTCTAGCTGAGTTTGAGGGTTTGGCATTCTACAACGGTGGTAAAATTGCCGGAGCAAGTCAACGACACAAGCACTTACAAATAGTACCCTTACCACTAACATCAACGGGTTCTCAGATACCCATAGAACCGCTACTAAAATCAGCCGAATTTCAGGAATCGATAGCCACTATTCCGGGATTGCCTTTTGTCCATGCTTTGGCAACTCTCAATCCTAGTTGGGCAAAGTCCCCGTTAACAGCAGCTGAAGTAACACTGGAGCTATATTATACCTTGTTGCGTAGTGTGGGTTTAGCAGCCGTTGCTGGCAACAAACAATCTGGAGCTTATAATCTTTTAGTTACACGAGAATGGATGTTAATTGTACCGCGATCGCAAGAGCATTTTGACTCAATTTCTGTAAATTCGCTGGGATTTGCAGGTGCGTTGCTGGTACGAAATGAAGAAGAAATGCAACTGCTTAAAGCACATGGGCCAATGAATATTCTTAGGGATGTTGCCTTACCTGTCGCCTAAATTTACCACAAAGACACTAAGACACTAAGAATTTAACGCACGATTCGTTGAATGCCGTCTTTAATCAGTGGAACATTGAAGTTGTTCAGCAGACCAACACGGTAACCAGAAAGTTTCAGGTAACTCAACTTGTGCAGCTACATTTAATCCTCGCTTCCTCAACTTATAAATCAGACACACTTCATATACACTTCATATACACTCTCCAGTAACCCTGGACTGAACTGAGAATGTACGTACGGCAAATGCAGCATCAACAATCTGTTTAGCCACCTGATTAACCGACTCAGAGATTGGCTCCCTTTGTGTCTTCGTGTCTTCGTGGTTCATAACCAAATCTATTACTACTTAGCATTAACATGCCCAGAGTAAAAACAAAAATCACAGTAACTGATTCTCAGATAATCTCCTGACGACGATGATTAGCAGCTTGCAATAACAGAGATTCTGCAAAAGCGATCGCCTCTGTGGCCGACTTACCACCAGCTAACTGCGCCAATTCTTCCCGGCGATGAGTTAAATTGTCCAACTTAGTCACGCGTACCACAGTACGTTGTTCTGCTTTACCCTTGCCTTGAGTAATAATTTGCTTATCCACGCGAAAATGCCTATCAGCCATCGCCGCCACCAAAGGCTGGTGAGTCACACATAATACTTGATTATTTTGACTCAACTGATGTAATTTTTCCGCGATCGCTTGGGCTACTCTTCCCGAAACCCCAACATCAATTTCATCAAATACCATTGTCTCAGCCGCATCCGCTTGGGAAAAACAAGCTTTCAGCGCCAGTAAAAAGCGACTCATTTCCCCACCAGAGGCAATAGCCATCAAAGGTTGCAGTGGTTCCCCAGGGTTGGGACTAAACATAAAGGTAATTTTGTCTGCACCGGTGGCGGTTGGGGAAGTGGGCACAATCTCCACTTGAAACTGGACTTTTTCCATCGCTAGGGGCTTAAGTTCCGCCAGCAATCGGGAGGCTAAATCAGCCGCAGTTTGACGCCGCAATTGAGTTAACTGCCCACAAGCATGGTTAAGCTTTGCCAAACTGGCTTTTTCTTGCTGTTCTAGACTTTCAATAGATTGTTCGCTGTCGTTAAGTTCTGCTAATTCCCCTTGGATGCGTTCGTAATAGGCGATCGCTTCTGTCAGGGTAGGGCCATATTTACGGCAAATTTGTTTTAATTCCTGGATGCGTTCTGCTACTTCTTCTAACCTTTGGGGATCGGCTTCTAAGCTTTCCCCATAAGCATTAATTTGTCTGCCCACTTCTATCATCGCCGTTTGAGCATCCCTGACTAAATCTAACAGGGGTTGCAGTTGGGCATCATACTCCACCATATCGGTTAATGTCGCTTCGCTCTCCCCCAATAAATCTGCTGCTGCTGGGGTTTCATTGTCGTTTTGATACAAAGCCTGATAAACTTTGTAACTCATCTGTTGTAGTTCCACTACATGATTCAGACGTTCCCGTTCTTGTACTAGTTGTTCCCATTCCTGGGGATCATGGAGATTTGCTGTGCCCAACTCCTGGACTTGATAGGTGAGTAAATCGAGTTGTTGCAGACGTTCCCGTTCTGATGTCCGGCGTTTTTCTAGTACGAGATGGGCTTGTTGATAGTTATTAAAAGCAGTAGCGATAATTTGACGCTGCTGCATTAGGGAGTCACCGCCATACACATCCAACCAGTCGCGGACTTGGGCGGGTTGTCCCACTTGCACAGTTTGACCTTGGGCAGTGATTTCCACCAAGCGATCGCGTAGTCCTCCCATCATCTGCCGATTTACCAACACTCCATTTACCCGTGATCTACTGCGGATATTACTAGTAGTGACAGTAATTTCTCGGCTAACTATTACACAGTTATCATCAATTAAATCGATTTCTTGTTCATTCAACCAAGCTGTTAGGGGAGGATTGGAGGTAAAAGTGGCTTCTACCATTGCTCGATTTGTCCCGGTACGAATCACTCGGCTAGAAACCTTACCCCCCAAGGCTGCATCAATGGCATCCAAGATAATCGATTTTCCCGCGCCGGTTTCACCTGTTAAGACATTTAGTCCAGCGCCAAATTCTAGTTCCAGTTGGTCAATTAGGGCAAAATTTTCGATTCGCAGGCAGAGCAACATTAAGCCAAATTATCCTTTCTGATTGCTGAGTTGGCAGAGAATTTGGAGGCTGTTTTTATTTAGTACACAATTAAGGGTCTGAATTTAAACGCAAAGGGGCGCAAAGTTTGTTTGAGTCCATCTGCTACGAATTTAGGCTAAGTAAAGCTTTGCCTTTTCAACTCAGCATTTAGAAAGGTAGAAATATCTACTACTATTGAACTAACACGCCCTTCTTAGTGTAGCAAAACTCTTGATTAGCTTTACCTAGGTCAATAGTTATTTAGCGTGGCTGTTGTGAGAAGAAGCGGAGGGGCAGAGGAGAAAAAAACTTATGTATATTTATTAGGCAAAAATTAAATTACCACTATCTGCATCCAAGACGACTATCAAATTCTTCTCCCCCCTGCTCCCCCAGGGCTGTTTCGTTCCCTAAAAGGGTTAAAATTGCAAGGGCAAATCCACAATTAAGACCGAAAATTTTGGCATCTTCAGTCCGAAATACCTGATTTTTCTTTGCGTCTTTGCGCCTTTGCGTGAGATTATCCTCTTGACAAATCTCCAACACAAGCGAATGAAACAGCCCTGCCTGCTCCCCCACTCAGCACTCCCCCACTCCCCACTCAGCACTCAGCACTTTTTTCCCTTTTGAGGGATGCTTGTCTGTAAACATATTGTTACAATACTTAACATGCTCAATCCGACTGGTGGCTTTCTTCATGATTGTTAAGACACTTCCCCCGACTGCCCGAACAACCGAGGGCGAACCACACCTGAGTGAAGTAGTACCAGAAAATGGTACATCAGCTTTGGTTGTCCGTTCACCAAAACATATAACAGTGCAAAAGTCTGAGCCTGAGACAATACGTTATGACCCTGATGAGATTAGGGAACATTACGGAAATAGACCCCTGCAAGTTTTGCGGCGCATTTGTGCAGTTTTGGGGCCGACTCTTTCCTTTGTTTTTGGGTTGTGGTGGGACAACCGCCGGGGAATTGTCGTGAAAAAAGACCAGCGTCGAGCTGTGCAATTACGGGAATTACTGACGAAACTGGGTCCTGCTTACATCAAAATTGGACAGGCTTTGTCCACCAGACCGGATTTAGTTCCTCCTACATATTTGGAAGAGTTAACTAGATTACAAGACCAATTGCCGCCATTTGCCAATGAAATTGCTTACCAGTTTATTGAGGAAGAACTAGGCGCACCACCCCAGGAAATTTACGCGGAACTCTCACCCCAGCCGATTGCTGCTGCTTCCTTGGGACAAGTTTATAAGGGTAAACTGAAAACGGGTGAAGAGGTCGCTGTTAAAGTCCAACGCCCTGATTTAAGAGAGCGAATCACCATTGATTTATACATCTTACGCAACCTCGCTGCTTGGGTAAAAAACAAAGTCAAACGGGTGCGGAGTGACTTAGTTGGCATTCTCGATGAATTAGGCGATCGCATCTTTGAAGAGATGGACTATATTCATGAGGGAGAAAATGCCGAGCGCTTTTTCGAGTTATATGGTCACATCAAAGACATTTATGTACCGAAAATTTACTGGGAATATACCAATCGTCGCGTGCTGACGATGGAGTGGATTAACGGGACTAAATTAACTCAAACAGCAGAAATTAAAGCCCAAGGTATAGATGCTCGCTATCTGATTGAAGTGGGTGTGCAGTGTTCGCTGCGCCAGTTACTAGAACACGGATTTTTCCATGCTGACCCCCACCCAGGAAATTTGTTAGCAACAACCGACGGCAAATTAGCTTATCTCGACTTTGGGATGATGAGTGAGGTGCAACCGCCTCAGCGCTATGGTTTAATTGAAGCGATCGTTCACGTTGTCAACCGTGATTTTGAAGGTTTAGCCAACGACTATGTAAAGCTAGATTTCTTATCACCAGATACAGACTTAACGCCGATTATTCCAGCTTTTGCTAGAGTGTTTGCCGATGCTCAAGGCGCCAGTGTTGCTGAATTAAACATCAAAAGTATCACTGATGAACTCTCGGCTTTGATGTATGAATATCCTTTCCGTGTACCTCCTTATTACGCTTTAATTATTCGTTCTCTAGTGACGCTAGAAGGTATTGCTATCTACATAGATCCCAACTTCAAAGTTCTCAGCGAAGCGTATCCTTATGTTGCTAAACGACTTTTAACCGACCCTTCAACGGAATTAAGAACATCTCTGCGAGATTTGCTGTTTAAAGAGGGAAAATTTCGGTGGAATCGTTTAGAAAACTTACTTCGTAATGCTAAGAAAAATCAAGACTATGACTTCAACTTAGTGTTAAATCAAGGAATAGAATTTCTGTCTTCTGAACGTGGTTCATTCATTCGAGACAAACTGGTAGATGAATTTATTAACGGACTCAATGCTTTAGGCAAAAATGTTTTGTACAACTTCACTTACGTGCTGCGAGAACGAGTAGGTTTGACGGCGGTTAACGAAACTCCTCGGCCGACAGTTGAGCAACAACAAACCTTAGAGCATATTAAACGCATTTTAAATATTCTCCGAGAAACCCGTGGTTTTGATCCAGTGCAACTTGCTCCCCAACTAGCTCAATTGTTGGTGAATCCAGGTGTACAGCGTTTGGGTCATCAAGTTACCAATCGGTTAGCACAAAAAGCCACAGCACGTTTAATTCGGGAATTATTGGCGGCGGAAGAAGTAAATTTCAACAAAGCAGCAGGGTTTGACAACAGGACAATTGATCAATAAATAAATAAGTAGGTTTGTGTTAAAAAAATAACCTTTGAACCACAAAGGCACAAAGCTGGAAAGCCTAAAATTTTGTCCAAGTTTTAGGCTATAGGTGAGAAACCTATGGCTAATAGCAAAAGTCATCTCAAGAATTATTGCTATATTTTAATGAGTTTCGCGGACATTACCAGGGTAATTCACGCAGTCACCAATTGAGTTAAATGCTTGAGGATACGCAGCACTTCGTACAATTCATTTCCAGGGTTACGCATTAAAAAACCTTTTGATAAAGCATAATGGGGTGGTTGTCCTTTTACTAATTTCACAAAAATAACCTCGCTACCTGTGGCAATCATCCCAAAACTGGGTTTGTCAGGATAAGGATTACCTAACATATAGGCGAGAATTTGTGCCAGTCCTTCTTCAATAGAAAAAGAAGCTTTTTTTGATTCAATAATCATTACCCAGAATTGGTCTTTTAAAACTAAAGTATCCATTCTGCCTTTAATGATTACATCTTCATCAAATACAGCAATATCTATAGATTCCTCAGATTTTACATAAAACGGAGATAGGTAAAAGTCACCGATAAAAAGTATCGGATCTACAATTGCCATTCTCACAACATCTTCTAGCAATGGTGGATAATTGAGCAGATTTAAATAACCAGCTTTTACTTTGTCTAAAAGTTGTTTATCTAAATCTGTAAGTTCCGGTAATTCCTCTTGCCATTCACTGAAGAATTGTTCATCTAAAACTAACTGAATGCCAAAATTATCAATTAAGTAACGTAAGTCAATATCTTTGGCTTGGAGTGTTTGTGTCATAAGTCTTGTATTTCAATTCATTAGCCAGAGCCAAAATTGAAGCTGCTGAAAGATTTTATCCTTACTATAGCCTACCTCATACATTCGTTTAATCTGGCTCAAGTTTCACTGCAATCTATCTGTTAAATCTTGAGTTATCGCTTGTGTCCGCAGGTGCGCCATCATCAGTACAGCAAAAGGACTATCACTTTGTTCTTGCTTTTATTCGCCAACTGATAATTTTTTATATGTAGTGTAGACACTATTTAAACATTATGGAGATAATTGCAGTTAGGATTTAGAGCAACAAGAGTGTTAGTAAAAGTTATAAATTATCAGTTATGAGTGAGCAAAATTTAGAATTAATTATTGGTTGGCTGTATCCGACGCTGATGAGTACCTACGGCGATCGCGGTAATGTAATTACGATAGAACGTCGCGCCCAATGGCGGGGATACAATGTCAAGATAGTACCCTTAGATCAAAATGCTACAGCCGCCGATATTAAAACTGTAGATGTGATCGTTGGTGGTGGCGCACAAGACCGCCAACAAGAAATAGTTATGCGTGATTTGCAAGGTGCAAAAGCTGATGCCATGCGTGAGAAAATCGCCAATGGTACGCCAGGAGTATTTACCTGTGGTTCACCCCAACTGCTGGGACACTATTATGAACCAGGATTAGGACAGCGCATTCAAGGCTTAGGCATACTGGATTTAGTCTCAGTGCATCCCGGTGAAAATACTAAGCGTTGTATAGGAAATTTAGTCATAGAAGTTACAGCTTCTCGTTTAGCACGGGAACTGGAAGAAATTACAGGTAGTAAACCTTATTTGGTAGGCTTTGAAAATCACGGCGGACGCACCAAACTGGGACAGGTGGAAGCTTTGGGGCGAGTGGTGTATGGCTTAGGCAATAATGGTGAAGATGGTACAGAAGGAGCGTTTTATCAGAATGCGATCGCCACTTATTCCCACGGCCCTTTGTTACCAAAAAATCCCTTTGTGGCTGACTGGTTAATTCAAACGGCACTGCGGTTAAAATATCAGCAGGCGATCGCCTTGAAACCGTTGGATGATTATTTGGCTATACAAGCTCGGTCGGCAATGTTTAAGCGTTTGAAAATCAGTTTCCCAATTCCTGCGGCTAAAGTTCGGGAATTTTGAATTGATTTGTCCCTATTCCTCATTCCAACTTGATTGAATATTGGCTGCAAGTAACTCATTTATCGAATTCAACAATTCATGCGCGGTGAAGGGTTTTGGTAAAAATCCTTGAATACCTGTAATAGTGGCTTGTGCTAACGCTTCAGCTGATGCTAATCCACTCATAGCCATAATTCGCACCTGCGGATTGATCATTTGTAAGGTGCGGATAGCAGTTCCTCCAGCCATTGATGGCATCATCATATCTATCACGACTAGTTTAATTTCGTTTTGGTGCTGGCTATAGAGGGCAAGAGCTTCAATGCCATTTTGGGCAATTAATACCCTGTAGTTGTGGATTTCTAAGGTGGTTTTAGTAATTTGCGTGATTGCCGCTTCGTCATCTACAACTAAAATTAATTCTCCGTTTCCTGTGGGCAGTTCTATCTCATCTACTGTGGGGGGAATGCTGCTCTCACAACTGGGTAGGTAAACTTGGAATTGGCTACCAATTCCTACTTGACTGGATACTTCCACAAAACCGCCGTAGCTGTTGATGATACCCATAACTGTAGCTAAACCCAGACCAGTACCTTTACCCTGTTCTTTGGTAGTGAAAAATGGCTCAAAAATTTTATCGATGATTTCTGGGTTAATGCCAACCCCGGTATCAGTAACTGTAATGACTACATAGGAGCCAGCTTTTGCTCCCATGTGTATCCTCGTCAAGTTTTCATTGAGAAATACTTTGTTAGCACAGATTTTCAGTTTCCCACCTTGAGGCATGGCATCACTAGCATTAACTACTAAATTCATTAACACTTGATGTAGTTGGGTATAATCTCCCAGAATCATCCCAGGATCTGAGGGTATATCTATATCAATTTCGATAGATTGAGGAAATGTGCCTTTGATGTTTTGCGCAACATCTTCTATCAGGTGGGAAACTGACACCATTGTGCATTTGTCTTGAGCATTACGGGCAAAGGACAAAATTTGCTGTACTAAATCAGCCCCTCGTTTGGCATTATTATCCAACAGCTTGAGCATCTGTTGTGAGCTTTCACTCAAGTGGGGATGTTTGAGTGGTAACAGTTGCGCCACTGTCATCATCGGGGTGAGAATATTATTGAGGTCATGGGCGATCGCACTAGCGAGAGAACCTAAACTTTCTAAGCGTTGGGCCCGCCAAAGCTGGATTTCCAGTTGTTTTTTCTCGGTGATGTCGGTGTCAACAGTCAAAATGGATTTGGGTAACCCTGCGGCATCATACATTAATGTCCAGCGACTATTAATGATGATTGCTTTACCAGCTTTGGTGACTTTGTGTAACTCACCCAGCCACGCACCATCTTCCATCACGGTTTTTAGCGCCACTGCGAGTTGCGGTGAACTTTCTGGCGATAAAAGTTCCCAGGCGTTCTTTCCTAAGGCCTCTTCTGCTCGCCAACCGTAAAGATTTTCTGCGCCTTGGTTCCAGTATAAAATTTGGTTTTGCAAATCTCTGACAAGAATTGCATCTGTTGTAATGTCTAGTAGGGCTGCTTGTTCATGAATTTTCTGTTGTGCTTGGTGGCGATCGCTAATATCTCGTAGTAGCCAGCGCCAGCCATCTATTTTCCCTTGATTCTGACCTTCAATTACGCCAACTGTTACTTCCGCCGGAAAGTCTATCTCACCATCATTATGAAACATCCGTAACTCTTCTGTACGGGTCTGCTTTTGCTGCCCCAATTGCCGCATCATCTGACGAAATTTTTGCCGTGCTTGCGGATGCACAAACACAGAAAGTGGTTTGCCGATGAGGTACGATTGGCGTACATTTAGTAACTGGGCTGCTGCATAGTTAGCTTCTTGAATGATCCCGACAACATCAGTCACTAAATAACCATCGGGGGCAAAGTTGAATATATCCTGATAGCGCTGGCGTTCTGTTTCGACAAGATAACGAGTAGCTATTAATTCTTGATTTTGTTGTTGTAGTTCTTCTGCCGATACATGTAATTCTTCTAGAGAAATAGAAATTTCTGTGATCGCTTCTTGCAATATTTCTCTACAAGCATCCTGCACTTCTACTTGATTGGCACGCTGATATAAATCTTCCAGTCGCTGATGCGCCCCGGCGATCGCTTGCTGTATGTCTCGATTCATTTGCAGTTTTCTCCTATTACTGTTGCTGCCGCCTTTCTGCAATTTCTTGGGTAGAAATCATACTGTTGACTCGATCTATATCTGCCATCATTAATACTGCCCCTTCCATTTCTGTGCCCAATAAAGAAGTAATAGCGAGATAACATTTGATTTTTCTGCCCCGACGATTAGTCCATCTCAAATCATTTCTTGGAATTTTTGCTGGCCAGATAAGGAATTGCGGATGGGCGATCGCAGTTGCTCTAAGGGCAGACCAATATCTAGACTAATAAAGGAGTGCTGAGTGCTGAGTGCTGAGTGAGGACATCTTTTACTCAGCACAAGATTTCAACTCAGCACTACTAGTTAGCGATACTGATGTTGCTCTAGTAATTGTTGCGCTTTGGGTTTGTAAATTAAATAAAACAAAGCTTCAAGATAACGCAACAAATCCTCTCGATTTTCCTTGGAAGTAAAGTTCCAAAAACCATAAATCCTGGCGAGGGATAACAGTTTGGAAGTATGGATTTTCCAGGTATATGTACTATAAACCCTGTCAATCGCTTGTCGAGAAATGGCATTCCAATAATCAGAATTTTGTTCACATTTAGTCACAAATTCATAGATTTTTGTAGCTGTTTCCTCCAAATTTGTGGGGTTAATGTAAAAGCCATTTACCTTGTCTTGAATAATTTCCAGTGGACCACCAAATTGGGTAGCAAAAGTTGGTAATCCCGAAATCATAGCTTCCAAGATTGTCAAACCAAAAGCTTCAAATAAAGCTGGTTGCACAAAGATTCCTTTATGGTCGGCAATTACGCGGTAAATTTCCCCAGAATCTGATTTGGTTAGGCGCACGCCCAGCCAACGAATTTTACCGTGAAGATCGTACTCATCAATGATTTGATAGAGTCTGACAATTTCGTCACGTTCTTCGTTGTCCCCTGATTCTTCTACGCGCAACTTACCTGCTACCAAAATTAAGTTACAATGCTCCTGCAATTCTTGACTTTTACCAAAGCATTCCGCTAACCCAGTGAGGTTTTTAATGCGGTCTAGACGCGCCATAGAAAAGATGGGGCGTTTTTTGGGATCATCGAGTTTGCCGAAGATTTGGGCAGGATCTTCTAGAGTAAAGAGCATTTCCGCAATGCGATCGCGCTCACTCTCTACTCGGTCTTCAGTTTGGAAATAAGGAAAATAGTAACTCTCGTTAACTCCAGGAGGTACGACATTAAACTTGGGACTAAATAGTTCAACTCCATTGACTACATGGTACAACTCTGGCATCGTAAAGCATTTGTAAGACTCATACTGTCCCACACTATCCGGTGTACCAACAATTTCTTGGTAGGTGCTGCTCACAACGAAATTGGCAGCATTCATGGCAATTAAATCAGCTGTGAATTGCAAAGAAAAATGATATTTATCTTCCAAATCTTGCCAGTATAAGTTACTAAACAAGTATTTGGATTTTTCCAAAGCATGAGCGATGTTGCACTGAGTGACGTTCATCCGCCTTGCCAACAGAAATGCTATCAAATTTCCATCAGAATAATTACCCACAATTAAATCGGGTCTGCCTTGAAATTCTGCTAGCAGTTCTCTTTCTGAGTCAATGGCAAAAGTTTCTAGATAAGGCCAAAACTCAAATCGGGAAATCCAGTTTTGCGTCATGTTGGGGTTAAATTCCCGCAGAGGTACGCGCAAAATCCAAGCGTTTTCTGTACCGTGGACTTTTTCTAGCTGTTGATTACAAAGAGTACCATCGCTATTAGGAATCAAACGGGTGAGAATAATTACCTTTGGCTGGACGTTCAATCCCTCTAACCCAGCTAGTTGGACATCTTCTTGTAGTTGCTTTTCCAGATTCTTGGCTTGGTCGAGGACGTAAACCACCTGACCACCAGTGTCAGGTCTTCCCAGAACTCCTTCTTGTCCAAACCAGCCGTGAGCCGATACCAGAACGATTCTAAAAATCATTGGCACACGAGAGATGAAGGCTTCTAGAAGCTGGGGATCGGGAGAGTCAATTAAATCGTCTAGCACGTTGAGGGTGTCATTTACACGCATAGCGGTGTTACCCCAACCCGGCTCAAAACCCATCATTTGCAATTCAAACCGGAAGTTTTCGTAGGTTTCATCGCTGGGGCGCTGACTGACAAAACTGATAGCTTTCTTAACTTGCTGAGAAAGTTGCTGCTGTGATTTAATGCGATCGTTGACCAGCAGCTGAACACCATTATATTGATGCAGGCGCAAGAAATTTAATAAGCTTTCCAGCAATTGTTTAGAGTCTTGAAATATTTTGCTGGATAGATAACGGTTGAGAAATTGCACCCCTTTACCAATATTTTTTGGGTCACGGATTACTGGAGTGTAGTCATAAAACGGGCCAAAATCTAGTTCTAGCAGGTCACCTTCTTGGGGATGAAATTTATTCACAAAGCGATCGCGTAGATCCAGCAGTTCCTGTACTGTCATTGGCTCAACGTTCAAGTCCTCCGTTAGCCGATAAACTTCTTGACTAGCAATTTTCGGACGGATGATAAAACAAAGGCTTGAGTCTTCTTGAATAATTTCCTGAGTATAGTAAACCAGTTTGCCTAAGCGGGAAGACGCAGCAAAGGTTTGGGACTTCTCGGACTTAGAGCAATATTCACTATATACATTCAAGATGTCGTTACGCAGCAAGTAATTATTTTCTTCTTGGCGTAATTGACTAATAAAGGAACGCAAATCACTTTTTTCTTCGCTATCCAGGATTGCTTGGATCAATTCAGACATGGTAACCCCTAACGTTGATTCTGCATTTTTGACTTACAGGACAGACTGAGTATCTTTCCTTGAGTCTAAGCAAACGAGAGTTCGACAGGTATTGTATTGACCGCACCAAGCCACCTATTTTATGAGTAAGTGGCGTGGTGAAGTCTGTCAAACTGACATTTAAGCAAGCATAAACACGAATAAACACAGATGAATCCTCTATCTGTGTCTTTTATGAAAGTTTTCCCTGAGGAGGAATCTCAATTCGTGCTTGTCTTTACTCAAAATATCGGCATCTCAGTATTTTTTCACTCTAACTAAAGGCGTACAATTTTTCATCCTGTTGATAGAGTTAATGTATGTAATGATTCTCTCACAAAGTTTTAGCAAGACGTAGTTTTTTATAAAAAAGCGTCCAATGAGGGATTTTTTTATTCTATATTTCACCTGCTATACCTTGACAAAGTAGCTTTCTTGTCAACTCAATACTTAGTTTTGTCAATGTAAATTAATACGCCTCACTGCGCTAATGTTGAGTGTAAAGGTGAGGAAATTGTTTTACGTTTTGCTTTGATAGTAAAACCTATCAAAATAGCACCAAATAGTAAACCTGTCTTAGCTGATGGTTCAGGTACTGCAACTACAACAACCTGATTTCTGGTAAATGCTATTAAAGCTAAATTTGTGGGATTAGCAAAATGACGTTGTACAGAACCTTGGAGCGACGCTGTAGCGTTTTCTTTAATTCCGCCAAAGTTTGACGTAGTAATTGAGTTAGTGAAAGTAATATTGTCACTTTTGTCAAAGGTAATAAAATCACTATTGTCTGGAGTGACTATATCACCGACAAGAAGAAAAAAGTCTAAAACATTACTATTATCAATATCAATTAACTCAAAATCTATTTCTCCAAAGGCTATGGCATTTTCCTCTAATGGGTTATCTATTGATGTTTCTAGTTCTAAATATGCTGTGAAGTCAAAAGAAAAATGTTGATCAGCATCTACAAAAAATAACCCAATCAATCTGGATTGACTTTCTGCCTCTCCTAAATAACTTCTACCTTCGCCAAAAGCTTCGCTGAATGTTGAATTAGATGCTTGCTGTAAAAAACTTGAAGCATCTGCTTGTGCGAAAGAAAAAGCATTTGCCATGCCATTGACATTCGTGAAACCATCAGCATCAGTTAAAAACACCAAAGGGTCTGTGTTGATGTTGGTAAAATTTAAATTTGCTTCAGAATACCCAAAAGTGGCTGCTCTACTAGGTGCAATTGCCAAGGAATAACTAGTAATTAATGGCGTAACACAAAGTGCAAAGCGTTGAATAAAACTAAAGCTTCGCATCATACAATTTTTAAAGTTAGCCATAAGTCACTCCAGCAGATTTTACGCAATTGGTGCTACAGATGTATCCACAATTAACAGGTTAATTAATAGCTTGTCAATAGTTTATACTTAAGCTACCACTTTTTCTAATTTTGTAAACTAGTTTGCATATATTTCTCTGGTAGCAGAAAAAATAAAGAGTGTAAATCAGCTTTTCGCCAGCTACGCTTAACAGGTTGACAAATTATTCCCGAGTTTTTGCTGATAATTTTTCCAGAAACAGTTTTAGATTGCGCTTTAACTTATAGTACCGTTTGTTCATTGAACTTAATTATTCTTGACCTTAGTCATGATGAAGAGTGCTGAGTAGAAAGTGCTGAGTGCTGAGTACAACCCCATAGTTAAAACTAAGGGATTGAAACAAGGACACTTTTTTTCTTGCACTGCGCGTGTCTCGAAAAAAATGTTTTACCTGTTTTCATAAATAAATTTAGCGCGAAGTCAGAGCGGAGGTTTCCTCCTTTTCTTTCCTTCGTAAGCGAGGGGCTTCAAACCCTATATGCTGAGTGCAGTTAATTTTACTTTTTACTCAGCACTCCCCTTCGACTTCGCTCAGGGCCAGCGCACTCAGCACTATTTTGCAACGCGATCGCACCAATAAACACTAATAAATTGATGGTAAGGTACGACCGTCCTACAATGAGTGACGGGAGTGTTGAAACCCAGAGAAATTAGATGAATGCTGACGAATTTTTCAAGCAGGGATTCCACAAACATTTGCAAGGGGACTATCAAGAAGCCATCGCAGATTACTCTCAGACGATTGAGATGAATCCCGACTATGCCGAAGCTTATTACAACCGAGGTCTTATTCTCAGCGCTGAACTCAAAGATTATCACGGAGCGATCGCCGACTTTGATCAAGCATTACAAATCAATCCCCATCTGGCGGAAGCGTACTGCAACCGAGCTAATGCACGCTACTTTTTAGCAGATTATGAGGGAGCGATCGCCGATCATGATCAGGCATTACAAATCAATCCCAACTTTGCGGCATCTTATCATAGCCGGGGTAATGCCTACTTTGCTTTGCAAGCATATGACCAAGCGATCAACGATTATCAGCAAGCAATCGAAAATAGCACTCAGTTAGCTACGTGTATTAATTTTGATATTGCCAAGGCATTGCATAATCGGGGTGTAGCTCGTTGCGATCGCGGCGATAATCAAGGAGCGCTCGCCGATTTTCAGCAAGCATTACAATGGCATCCCCATTTTGCCGCAGCTTACACTAGTCGCGGTAATATCAACTATCTTTTAGGAGAATATCAGCAAGCGATCGCTGAGCATAATCGCGCATTACAACTCGATCCTAACTTGGCAGCAGCTTATCATAACCGAGGCATTGCCCGCTTTGCCCTAGGAGACGATCAAGGTGCAATTGAAGATTACAATCGCACATTGGATATTAACCCCAACTTTGCTGAAGCCTATTATAATCGGGGTCTTGTTTATTCTCGCCTCAAAGATTACGAGCAGGCACTTGCAGACTTTAACCAAGCGCTGAAACTGAACCCTGATGATGTCCAAGCATATTATGAACGGGGTTTGGTGCGAGACACTTTAGGCGATTATCAAGGAGCTATCGAGGATTATAATCAGGCATTGCAGGCAAATCCTACCTTAGCTTTAGTTTACGGCTTTCGGGCTAACGTTCGTCGCCGATTGGGAGACTATCAAGGAGCAATTGAAGATAGCAATCGACTTTTACAACTTAATCCCCATCTAGCTGAAGGATACTGCGATCGCGCTACAGCTCGTCGTAGTCTGGGAGATTATCAAGGGGCAATCCAAGATTACAATTTGGCATTGCAGATTAATCAGAATTTAGCTGAAGCTTATTATGGACGAGGTATTGCTTATGAAATTTTACAAGATTTCTTATCAGCAATTGCCGATAACACTCAAGCAATACAGCTTTCGCCTGAATTTTCCCCAGCCTACTGCAATCGGGGTAATGCTCGGCGTTTTCTCGGAGACGAAAAGGGAGCAATGGCAGATTACAACCAAGCTTTACAAATTAATCCCGATCTGGTAGAAGCTTATTATAATCGGGGTTCTCTTGGCTATGCCCTCCAAGACTATGAGGGTGCAGTTGCCGATTATACCCAAGCTTTACAAAGAAATCCCCAATCAGCCACATTTTATAGCGATCGCGCTAATGCTCGCTATGCTCTGCAAGACTATCAAGGAGCAATAGAAGATTATAATCAGGCACTTGCTATCGATTCCAGCTTGGCCCAAGACTGGTATAACCGAGGACGTAGCCGTTCTTTGCTGGGAGATTTACCAGGGGGACTAGCCGACTTAAACGCAGCTTTACAGCGTCAGCCTCATTGGGCTTCAGCTTACATGCTGCGGGCTGATATTCACCGTAAGCTAGAAGATTATCAAGCTGCAATTAGCGATTTCCAAAAATCTGCTGATATTTATTATCAAGAAGGAAATACACAGTATTATCAACAAATTATGCAAGCGATCGCCCAACTTCAGCAATAGAAATTTTCATTTATACTCGTTTTTGCAAAAGCTAAACTGTCTCAGTTAAATTAATCAACCAAGACAGTTTAATTTTCATGATTACTAGAAGAGATACCAGAAATTTATCACCTCAGACCGCTCTGATGAAGTATTTAAACTTCCCTTGGTGATAACTAAGTGGAGGAAGCGATAAAAACTCCACATCTTTCATGGTTACTCTAAGTACTGTTTATGTATCTGAAATCGCTCTCCTTCGATACACAACAATGGGTCACTGCGGCATAACACCCATCCAGTAATAATTGTTATGCATTAACGATAGCAATCGCGTTACTAATAGTTAGTCCTTCTTTGGTAAGAATCGTCTTCAAGCTGAGGACAGAACGTTGTGCGGCTGTCATGTATAGCAAAGTGCTGAGTATCAAACCAGTTGCTTCATTGCTCTCTTGCATCAATATTGTCCTCACCTATGTGACTACGGCTGTAACTTTAATATGGCGTGTACTGCTGCTGCATAACTCATAATTTTGCTAGAATATATCCAAAGCTTTGTGGAATCTTCTCTTCGTAAACTTCCTGCGCTTGTAGAAATTACCATCAACTTACCAAACTCAAATTATGAATCGCTTCACCTCTGTCTCGTTTGTAGGTTGGAAGGCGTCTATGTCATCTGCGGCTGTTGCTCAGAGAACTAATACTGTTATACGCCTACCTCTTTATAGCTATGTTTATGATCGCGACCTTCACTATGATCGTGGATCTGGACGCGATCGCCGTGGTCATTAACTAAGCCTTTACTTGACCAAGTTGATTATTCTCTCATGGGAAACATTCATGAGAGAAATTACACAGTGCGATCGCCAATCCTCGTTTCTGGAACTCTTTCCATAAACCAGAATATAATAGCGATCGCACTAAATTTTTGCTATTTTATCAACTGTTGTTTATCTACGATAATAATTACCTACACTTCAATCTTAGATATCAGAATGAAAATTAATTTTAATTTAAATAAAGTTAATCTTTTTAGTACATCAAATGCTAAAATTTTTTGATAAAAACAACTATGATATTTTCCTCAAAACAAATAATAATTTAACAAAATGGCGAAAGAAATAGAACGCAAATTTTTACTCAAAGAAGATAGCTGGAGAAAGTTAGCTAAGGGTAGTGTATACCGTCAAGGATACATTGCTACACAAGATAAAGTGACTGTACGTGTGCGGATAATCGGAGAACAAGGTTACTTGACAATTAAAGGGCCTAGTATTCAATGTTCGCGATTAGAGTTTGAGTATCCCATTCCTGTAGAAGATGCTCAAGAAATGCTGGATACATTGTGCCGACGGCCTTTCATAGAAAAAATTAGATACAAAGTAGAATGGGGTGGTTTGATTTGGGAAATAGACGAGTTTGATGGTGTGAATAAAGGATTGATTTTAGCAGAAGTCGAACTCAGTGATGCCAATCAACAAATTGAACTCCCAAGTTGGATTGGTCAAGAAGTTTCCCACGACCCCAGGTATTACAATAGCAATTTGGTAACACACCCATTTTCGCAGTGGTAATTGTTGAGTGTTGCTGATCAGAGTATAAAATGTCAACAAGAAAGGCAGAGGGCAGGAGGCAGAGGGCAGAGGGCATTCGTTTCAAAATTGCCTTTCTTTTTCTTTGCGTCTTTGCGTCTTGGCGTGTTAGCGTTCGCGGAGCGTGGCTTCAGCCATAGCGGGGCGTAGCCCAACAAATTCATATTCTCAATCAGCAACGCCAAAAATACCTATTCAAAGGCTTGGCTGTGGTTCAGATAAACGAAAACTGCTGTAATTGCAGAATCAATTGCAGGGGAATCTCTACATAATCTGGGCGATGGTTGAGTTCATAGCCTAAAGCTTCGATCACTTTTTCTAAAAGATAAGTAAAAAGCAGTACTTTTAGTTCTTCTTGGGTTGATGGTAAAAACGCATCACTGCTTGCAGTTTCAAGATAAGAATTTAAAAAAGCAGCACTAACCCAGGTATACCAAAACTGTGCCCATTGTTCCATGAGAGGCAGAGTTTCTGGACGGATCATGCCACTTTCTATTTCATAGCGCAGAGCTTGGGTGACAGCGTAATTAAAAGATACCAGCATAGCGGCAACATCTCGCAGAGGCGATCGCTTACGGCGGCGTTCACTCAAACTACGAGCTACTTGTCCCTCAAAATGAGTGATGATAAAGTCTTTTCCAGTGTACAGCACTTGCCCCAGATGGTAGTCTCCATGATAACGAGTCCGTAAGGCAGTAATTTTTTGCTGCACAACTAACTGAAAACGTGCCAAAATTTCCTCTTGACTGTTGAGAACATCTACTGCTAATTCTTGAGCGTTGGGTGGCAAGTATGCTAACTGTTCTCTCAACAACCGGAATACTCGCCCTGTCAAATTGCGGGCATCTTGATATACAGAACGTTGGTAAAATGATGAAAAAGGTTCTGGGGCAAAGTCGGGATTATCTGTATCTGTAGCCAAGGCAATATGCAGTTCAGCTGTAGATTTACCCAACATTTCCGTATTTGGGAGGTAGGAATTGATGGTTTGGATAGCCAAATCTGGAATATCAGTTCTATGTAAATCTAATAGAGAATTTGATGGGATGGGCACTTCGGTAATTGTTGCTTGTTCTGTAGTCACCAAATCAAAGTAGTGACGCAGACTATCAAGGGTATAGTCCCAGCCACTGCGGGTATCTAAAATCCACTCTTGCAATATGCCCACAGTCATCGGGAGGGCGGGGCTATAGCCGGCTCGATTGGGGCGACGGTACTCTAAAGCCCCAGCCACAGAAACAAAGTGTTGCAGACGTTTTTTCTCCCCCAGGAAACGCCGGATTTCCAAATCAGGGTGCATCCCTTCTTCAAATTTACGGAAGAGTTTTAAACACAGGCGTTGCTTGCCGCCGTAGGCATCGCCATAAACTATATAAGTATTGGTTTGTTCTTCTCCTTGAAATACAGTCGGATAGCGGTCACTTTCGTCTGGGTATAACTGTGAAAATAAATCAGTGGTACTGGCAAATAACTCGCCGATTGTCCCCTCATAGGCGCAATTTTCGGCAATGGTATTCAGTAAAGAATTGAGAAAGTTCTCATCTGCTAAGGCATCAAATAATATTCCCACGTCTGAGGTCTGCACCTGGAGTCGGGCAATCACAGCTTGGGGCATTTCTGCCAACAAATGCATTGCTTGCTCACCTGCGGCATAGGCTAAAGGTAATAAATAAGTTTCGTTATTTCCTTCTATGTAATCTACCTGCAACCAAATCATCTGGGCTAACTGGTGATTATAGGGTAGGGAAATCGCCTCAATAATTTGCAGTGATTGTACAGTCTGCGTTTTACCACCAAACCACTTACAGGTATACAAATAATCTCGCAGTGTTGATTCCAGAATACCTTTGAATTGGCGTTGAAAAATCACATTTTGCCACTCGCCAGTGACAACTAGTGTGGGTAACTCTGCTTGAGGTTTAGGAGGTTGAGTCAAGCTGGGTTTACGTTGTAGGGTAAACCAGTAAAATCCGTAGGGACTCAAACTGAGGAAATAAGGCAACTCTACAATGGCGGGAAACTCAGTGTAACCAAAAATTTCTACTGGCACTAGTCCATGAAAATCAGATAAATCTAATTCCACCGTTTGCACATAGTGGGATAAATTCGCCACTACTAAGATATGTTCTGCCGAATTGCTATGAATAAAAGCAAAAACCTTACGGTTATTCGGGTGTAACAACTCAAAATGCCCTTTACCCATGGCCTGAAAACGTTTACGAGTAGCAATCAAACGTTTCATCCAATACCAAAGAGAATTGGGGTTTGCCCGTTGTGCTTCGACATTGACGGCTTCATAGTGATATTCCGAGTCAATGATCACGGGTAAATGTAAGCGGTGGGGATTGGTGCGACTAAAACCAGCATTACGATCAGAACTCCATTGCATGGGAGTACGTACACCATTGCGATCGCCTAAATAAACATTATCTCCCATGCCAATTTCATCACCATAATAAAGTACGGGTGTGCCTGGCAAAGACAACAACAAACTATGAAGTAACTCAATTTGACGGCGATCATTACCTAACAAAGGTGCTAATCGGCGGCGGATACCTAAATTCAGCCGCATTACGGGGTCTTGGGCATACACCTGATACATAAAATCCCGGTCTTCATCTGTGACCATTTCTAAAGTCAGTTCATCATGATTACGCAGAAATAACGCCCACTGACAGTTATCAGGAATGTGTGGTGTTTGCTGGAGAATATCCACAATGGGGAAGTTATCTTCCATCCGCAGGGCGATAAATAGGCGCGGCATTAGGGGAAAATGAAAATTCATGTGGCATTCATCCCCAGACCCGTAATATTGCGCTGCATCCTCAGGCCATTGATTCGCCTCAGCAAGTAGCATCCGGTGGGAAAATTTCGCGTCAATGTGCGATCGCAATTCTTTCAAGAAAGTATGGGTTTCTGGGAGATTTTCGCAGTTTGTTCCCTCTCGTTCATATAAATAAGGCACTGCATCCATGCGTAGTCCATCTACACCCATTTCTAACCAAAAATCTAGAACATCGAATACTGCCTTTCTCACCAAGGGATTATCATAATTTAAATCAGGCTGATGGGAGTAGAAACGATGCCAGTAGTAAGCTTTAGTAAGTGAATCCCAAGCCCAATTAGAGGTTTCAAAATCTTGGAAAATAATTCGCGCTTCTTGGTATTTTTCTGGCGTATCACTCCACACATAAAAATCTCGTTCTGGACTACCCTTTGGGGCGCGACGTGCGCGTTGAAACCAAGGATGTTGGTCAGATGTATGGTTAATAATTAACTCAATAATTACCCGGATACCGCGTTGATGGGCGGCTATTAATAGCTGTTGAAAATCTGCTAATGTGCCATAAATAGGGTTAATACTGGTGTAATCAGCAATATCATAACCATCATCTTTCAGTGGCGAGGGAAAAAATGGTAGTAACCAAATGGCGGTTATACCTAAATCTTGTAGATAATCAAGCTTTTCTGTTAGTCCTGGAAAGTCACCAATACCATCACCATTACTGTCAGCAAATGCGCGCACAGGGACTTCGTAAATAATCGCATTTTTAAACCATAATGGGTCATCTTTTAAAATTAAATTAGGCATTTTATCTATTGATTGGTTAAGCAGAGGCAGGGGAGCAGGGAAGCAGGATAGTAGTAATTTAATTTTTGGAGTTACCTAAAATATATATAAGTTTTTTTCTCCTCCGCCCCTCTGCCTCTCTGCTTTCTTGTAAATAATCTTGTATCCAGTCACAGCCGGATTGTAAGCTGACTAAAAACTCAATTTCAATGATTTTACATTGCTGAACATAGTTTGATTTATTCCCACAGACTTACTTAAACCTCCTAGATGGCTTAAATTTCTTGGTGGGAAATGGGTTAGGCGCAAGATTTGATATAGCATCAAGTAGCAGGTTACCAACTGGTTGTATGATTTTATTCATAGGTAAATAGCAGCTTGCCATTAGTATCAAATCTAATTCGGTTAATAGCTGCAATTCTGCGAGTATTCCATGAACAAACTGTCAGGAAAATTTGTTGCAGGCGGTTTTAGCTTGGCACTAGTGCTACTGTGTGGTGTCGGTGTAGCTTCCTATGTGAGCATCCAAAGATTGAATAGGGAGAAACAATGGGTAATTCATACTTATCAAGTTATAGAAGCCCTAGATAATATGAGAGCTAGTTTTAGCAATGCCGAAAGTGGACGAAGTAGTTACATTCTTACAGGAAATACAGTTTACCGAGAAATTTATCAAGATGAGAAACAGAATGTGTATCAAAAACTGCAACGTATACAGCAGTTAACTAAAGATAACCTCAGACAACAAAACCGACTTGAGCAACTGGAACCCTTAATTGCTCAGAAGTTTGTTTTACTTGCACAGTCAATTAGCCTATTCGAGCAAAATAATTTAGACACAGCAACTAAACTAGCTCTTACTAAACAAGGCTTCGATCTCTGCCAAAAATTGCAAACAATCAGCCAAGAAATTCAAAATGAAGAAACTACTTTATTGCAACAACTAACAAGAGTTACAGATACTCTGATTCATGAAATTATCCTTGTGGTAAGTCTAGGATATGGTTTGAGCGTCATGCTGCTAGTAGTTGTTTATTCACTACTACAAAAGCAAATTCAGATTAATCAAACTTTATCTAAAGAGGCTATTCATCTGGAACAACAAGCAGCAAAAGCGAATCTAGCAAATATTTTAGAAAGTGTCACAGATGCCTTTGTTGCCCTTGATGGCAATTGGTGTTACACCTACGTTAATCAGAGGGCAGGACAAATTTTGAACCGCCACCCCGCAGATTTGATTGGCAAAAATATCTGGGAAGAATTTCCCGAAGGTGTGGGACAAAAGTTTTATCACAACTATTATCAGGCTGTGGCAGAACAGCGAGTAATTCAGATGGAAGAATATTATCCACCTTGGGAGCGCTGGTTGGAAAATCGCATCTACCCATCCCCAGAAGGACTATCAATTTTCTTTCAAGATATCACTCGCCGCAAACAAGCAGAAATTTCCCTAGAAAAGAATGAAAGACGCTATCGCTCATTAGTGCTGGCGACATCTCAAGCCGTCTTGATCACTGATCCTCACGGTAATGTGGTAGAAGATATTCCATCTTGGAGAGCTTTAACCGGACAAAGTGAGTCAGAAGTCAAGGGCTGGGGGCGGCTGAATGCGATACATCCCGAAGATCGGGAGTTGACCAAGTTATTGTGGAATCAGGCGCTAGAAACCAAAAGTATTTACAAAATGGAAAATCGTGTCCGGGTTGCTGATGGCGGCTATCGATTTTTTGCCGCGCGTGCCGTTCCCGTTTTGGATGCCAACAATGAAGTTATAGAGTGGGTAGGTACTCATACTGATATTACAGACCGCAAACTTGCCGAAGCAGTACTAAAACAAGCTAAGGCAGAATTAGAAATTAAGGTTCAAGAACGAACATCGGAATTACAAAAACTCAATGAAGAGCTAAAACGCTCAAACCAAGAATTAGAGCAATTTGCTTATGTGGCTTCCCATGATTTGCAAGAACCATTACGAGCTGTGACAGGTTATAGCCAACTATTAGGGCAGGAATATCAAGAACTGTTTGATGAGTCTGCTCAGGAGTACTTTGGTTACATTGTCGATGGAGCAAAGCGGATGCAGCAATTAATTCAAGACTTGCTGGCTTATTCCCGTGTGGCCACTCGTGGTCAAGAATTTGCCTTAATTGATTGTCATGCTGTACTCAATCTAGCTCTCAGTAATTTACACATGGCGATCGCACAAAGCAATGCCATAATCACTCATGATCCTTTGCCGAAGTTACTCGCAGATAAAACCCAATTAGTGCAGTTATTCCAAAATCTCATCGGCAACGCTATCAAGTTTCGCAAACAAGAACCACCACGAATTCACATCGGTGCAGTTAAAAGAGACCAGGGAGATGAGGGAAAATTTCCTAATTCCCAGTCCCCGCTCCCTATTCATAACGAATGGCTATTTTCAGTACAAGATAATGGCATTGGTATAAAACCCCAGTACCTTGAGCGGATTTTTGAGGTTTTCCGGCGACTGCATACGCGACGGGAATTTTCCGGAACAGGTATTGGCCTAGCTATCTGCAAAAAAATTGTCGAACGTCATGGTGGCCAAATCTGGGCAGAATCCCAGCCAGGGGTAGGAACAATTTTTTACATGACCCTGAAAGAGAATTAGGTTAACTTATTAAGGTATACATTATATTAAATGCCTAACAACACTTTAATAACTGCATGGTCAACAATCAGGCATTCCGTCATATTGAAATTTTGCTAGTGGAAGACTCTCCTAGCGATGCTAATCTGACCATCAAAGGCTTTGTGAACGCTAAAATTGCCAATAACCTGCACTGGGTGGAAGATGGTGAAACTGCCATGAACTACTTGCGACAGCAAGAAGAGTTTACTGATGCCCCTCGTCCAGACTTAATCTTGCTTGACCTGAATCTTCCAGGAATGGATGGGCGTGAAGTGCTAACAGAAATCAAATCAGACCCCAATCTCAAGCTGATTCCTGTTGTTGTACTTACTACTTCAGCTGATGAGCATGACATACTACGTTCTTATAATCTTAGTGCTAATTGCTATGTCACAAAACCTCTAGATGTTTACCAATTTATTCAGGTTGTACACTTAATCAAAGATTTTTGGCTGGCAGCAGTAGCACTACCCAGAGAATTTTAAGAGTACAAATTTAAAATATTCCCTGCCTTCTGACATACGGTAAATTCGGTAATTATTAGGTTAATTTATACAACTATATTGTGTAAAAGAGATAATGATTCACATTCTATTAGTAGAAGATAGCCCTACCGATGCCAGGCTGCTACGTCAAATATTTTTGCGTACAGATCAAGAAAATTGGCGGATGACACATGTTGAACGCTTGCATGAAGCTATAAGTGCTAGTCAAGAAAATTTAAGGTCTGGTGATTCTCAAATTGGAAATTTCCAGCAACGCAGATTTGATGTAGTCTTGTTAGACCTTAGCCTTCCAGACTCCACTGGACTAGAGACACTCAAAGAATATCGAGCCGCAGTCCCAAATGTCCCAGTCGTAGTACTAACAGGACTTGATGATGAAGAATTGGCACTGCAAGCGTTGGCAGAAGGCGCACAGGACTATCTTGTCAAAGATCAAATTACCATACAACTATTAATGCGTGCTGTTCGCTATGCTCTGGAGAGGGAAGAAATACTCAACAAGCTACGAGAAAGTGAAGAACGTAGTCGTCAAGCTTTGTTAAAAGAACAAGAACTCAACGAGCTAAAGTCTAACTTTGTCGCCATGGTTTCCCACGAGTTTCGCAACCCCATGACCACGATTCGCACGGCTTTAGAAATTATCGAATACAACAACGATAAACTTACTGACGAGCAAAGAACTAAATACTTTGATCGGGTGCAAAATGCTATTAAACAGATGCTTCAGCTATTAGACGAGATATTATTTTTAAGTAAAACTGAAGCAGCAAAACTAGAATATAAACCTGCACCTTTGCATTTAGCAAACTTTTGTAGCGAACTCACAGAAATTTTTCAATTTGGTGCAGGTAATCAGCATATCATTACCTTTACTTATGAAGGTGAATGCTCCCCAGCATACATGGATGAGGACTTACTAAATTGTATTTTTACCAATTTACTCTCCAATGCTATCAAGTATTCGCCTGAACAAAGCAATATTCAATTTGATTTGATTTGTAAGAATGGTATTGCAACTTTCTGGGTAAAAGACCAAGGAAGGGGAATTCCTATTAAAGACCAACCTAATTTATTTCAAACTTTCTATCGTGCCAGTAATGTGCATCGAGTTCAAGGAACAGGGCTAGGACTCGCTATTGTTAAACAGTGTGTAGATATACATGGAGGAGAGATTAAAATAGAAAGCCAGCAGAATATGGGTACAACTGTGATAGTGACACTGCCATTGCATTATATTTAATCATTATAGTAATTGGTAGGCGGGTAAAACTATCATAAAAATACTCCCTTCACCCAAGCGCGATCGCACCGTCACACTACCACCCATACCTTCTACAAGTGTCTTGACAATTGATAAACCCAAACCACAGCCGCCGGTAGAACGGGTACGAGCTTCATCTACGCGGTAAAATCGTTCAAAAATCCGCGATTGGTGTTGTAAAGGTATGCCATAACCTTGGTCACAAACTTGAATAATTGCTTCTTCTTTTTGCTGAGATAACTTGATAATTACGGGTGTGTTAGCTTCAGAGTATTTAACAGCATTATCAATTAAATTCAATAATACTTGTTTGAGACGAGCCGAGTCAACTTTTACTTCGATAGGCTGATTTGTAGACTCAATGATAATTTGGCGATCGCTATATTTTTCTGCCATCCCCACAATTTCTGTAACTAAGTCGTTGAGTACACAGGGTTCCCGACGAAAATGCAAATAACCACTATCTGCTCTAGCTAAATCAAGTAAGTCTTGTAAAAGACGGATGGTATGTTCTGCTTCCGTCGCCGCAGTTTCTAAAGCTTCTTGTTGGGTGGGAGTTAAGTTATTTTGCCGACGTAATACACTTTGCAAATACCCTTGTACTATTGTTAGCGGTGTGCGTAACTCGTGAGAAACATTACTCACAAATTGTTGCTCTTGTTCCCAAGATTGGGAGAGACGAGATAACATCATGTTGCAAGTCTGGGCTAATTCTTTAACTTCGCTAGGTGCATGATCTAGATAAAGTTGCGCTTGTCCTAAATCCTTAATGGAAATGACTTCTGTCATTTGACTTAACTGACGCAGAGGTTGCAGAGAACGCTGAATATAAAATGCGATCGCAGCAGAAATTGCCGTAATCACAAAAACACTGCCAATTCCCAAACTTCGCACAATTACTAAAAACATTGTTTGTTCGCGGGTAACATCCTGGACTACGAACAAACTTCCTAACTTTTTACCCTCTACTGCTAATGAAGCACCGCACACAACAAAGTAGCGTTGATCAACTTGATCAACTTGCGGTTTAATTGACATCTCGGTGAGGGACATTAACTCAGTTGCGGTTTCATGAGATAGCTGAGGCCAATTGCCGGATTTCGCTATGATTTTATTCTCAGGACTTTTGATCCACAAAAATGTATTAGTAGTTGTTAAGTTATCAATTGCCTTTTTCAACCCAGTTTCTGATGACATCATTTCACTATAAAGTTGCACATCATGTGGTAGGCGTTTGGCAATTCTTTCAATATTATATTTATGACTATTAATTAATAATTCCTTCATTTTCCAGCTTGTCCACATAGCTAAGCTACCTAATCCCAAGGCTGAAACCGCAGCAATACCAACTGTTAGGCGTACCTGCAATGAACAAGGGTCAATTCTCGGCCAAATTTTGTTAATTTGCTTCACTGTGGTGCTTGTTGATTTGGTGTCGGACAAGTTTTATTAACGAAATCACATTGATACACATAGGGTGCTTGCCAACTCAGAGGAATTTCTAGTAAATCCCTCGTCCCTGTCAGTCCTTGACCAATAAATAATAATAGCGCCACACAATTTAATATTGTATGAATTATGCGCCAGCGATGAGATTTATCTTGATAAATATCTTGCACAATTGCTACTGAAAAAATCATCAGCAATGATGCAGTAATCCCAATATAGTAATGTGACCAATACCACTCATTCGTCCGGCGAAATACTCCATTCTGGCAACCAAGAATCACTAAACCTGCACCAGTTAAGGTAGCAAAAACTGCTCGCCACAAACGTTGCCTTGCCCGGTAAAGTAATACTAAGGAAGCAATAGTTAAAATAAACATTAACAAGATAAATCCCAATTGGAAAGGTTCCTGAATCCATAATTTATTTTTGAGAATATTTTTACCAATTGGGTAGGCTAAACCTATTAAAGATAATCCCACAACTGCACTTGTCAACCAGTCGCCAAATTGCTTATGTTCTTTACCAACTACAGGTGGAACTTTGCTTTTATTGCCAGCTAAAGTTTGTAACCGACGTTGGCGTGTTTGCCAGGCGAAGTTAACAACAATCCCAATTAGAGGAAAGACAAAAATAACTGCGATCGCTGGATGTATAAGTCCTAAAAAATCTACTGTTTCCATATAATGTTCACCAAACTATGCATAGTTGAAAAAGCAAAAGAGCAAAATTTTTCTTTTGCTTTTTACTGTTTCCTTTTATAAAACGGCATATCCAAAAGTAGCATTAAATTGGCGACACCATATAGCCACAGACTTGAAGTCTGCTAAATTCACATTATCAGGTAAAGCATAACGTTGACTACCACTCACCTTTTGTAGAGGAGCAACGTTCACATAATCTGTTTCTTTAATACCAGAAACTGGCGGTGCATCCGAACGATGCAAAATTACAAATAAATCAGGGCCTTTATCAGTTTTGAAATTTTGATCAAACTCCAGGTAACGTTTACCTTGTTCAGTGATCACGCTGACTTTTCCCTGAGTTGGGTGTTCCGCAGCCTGAAAGTTTCCCGATTGAGCAACTGGACTAGCTACGGTTGTGGCGACTGGCGTTGGAGTATCTGGCTGATTTGAAGTTACCTCTGTTGTACAGCCCATAGTGATAATGGCAACAATACCAAGAATTACTAATTGCGAAAATTTCATAGATTTAATATCCTTAAAGTGTCTAAAGATAATTTAAAGCTTTATCTCTTGAGCAAAATTAATTTAAGCTGAGAATTTGTTAAAAATTTAGTTGCGTGATTTTTAGCTGATTTTAAATAAACCAACAATTAATTAGTCTACAAATATTATGCCGTAGCTAGTGAACCACAACATTGTGTGTCATGGTTCATTGATGGGAAACATCGCACTTTTTTAATTCCCGGAGGAAAGACTACCTACATGGGGTGCAAATTCCTGGAGTTTGCACAGGCGGCTTTGGTTTGTATAGCTACGTGTTCTTCTTGCTCAGTAAATATACTGAGGTATTCTCTAATTAGTTTTGCTTTTTTAGAGAAAATTTAATAATTTGCTAAAGTTGTAACATTTTTTCAAAATGCGTCACAATAAGCAAAGAAAATTATTTATTTTCAGGAGTTTTATCAAGTGCAAAAGCGCGAATTACCCACATCAAGGTTTAGTAGTAAAATTCCTCCCCATCGTGATTCCCAAAGAGTTTTTAAACCTCAAACAACAACGCTGATTCTTTTAGGTTTCTTTGTTGTAGCCTGCATTATAGTAGCAGCTTGGTTTACAGGTAATGATAAGATTAGTGGAATTTTTACTCAAATTCACACCTGGCAAACAAACCCACCAATTTGGTTGGAAGTACCAACGGTAAAGGGTAAATATTTGCTGCTACCTACGGTAGGCTTGCTACTAACTGTATTTGTGGTGATGAAACTTTCTCCTCACCCCCGAAATTGGTCTCGGCGGCTGATAGTGGGAATTTTAATTATCTTAACTTTGCGGTATGTGCTGTGGCGATCGCTCTCGACTTTGAATGTTGCAGATCCATTAAATGGGGTATTTAGTCTCGGCTTATTCTTCGCAGAGATGTTAGTGTTATTCAATAGTATGATACAGCTATTTTTTTTGTTAAATATTAAAGAGCGACACCGGGAAGCAGATGCCAAATCGTTAGCTGTGATTGATGGCAGCTTTACTCCATCTATTGATATTTTAATACCAACTTATAATGAACCAACTTTTATTTTGCGGCGCACTATTATCGGTTGTCAAGCACTAGAATATGCCAATAAAAAAATTTATCTTTTAGATGATACTAGGCGACTAGAAATGAAATATTTAGCTGAAGAGTTAGGTTGTGAATACATAACACGACCAGATAATAGTCATGCTAAAGCCGGAAATTTAAATCATGCGATCGCTAAGACTCAGGGAGAATTGATAGTAGTTTTCGACGCTGATTTTATTCCCACAAAAAACTTTCTTACTCGTACCGTTGGCTTCTTTCAAGATACAAAAATTGCCCTTGTGCAAACACCCCAAAGCTTTTATAATGCTGACCCCATAGCTCGCAATCTTGGACTAGAAAACATTCTCACCCATGAATCCGAAGTATTTCATAGACAAGTTCAAGCGAGTCGTGATGCTTCAGGTAGTGCCATTTGTTCTGGGACTTCTTTTGTTGTTCGCAGAAATATTTTAGAGAAAACTGGGGGTTTTGTAGTTGAATCTTTAAGCGAAGATTATTTCACAGGAATTCGGTTATCTGCTCAAGGTTATCGGATAGTTTATTTAAATGAAAAATTAAGTGCTGGTCTAGCAGCAGAAAATATTGCCTCCTATGCAATTCAACGATTAAGGTGGGAGCAAGGAACACTCCAGTCGTTATTCATTCAGACAAATCCTTTAATAATTCCTGGATTGACACCTATTCAAAGATTAGCTTATTTAGGTGGACTATTGTATTGGTTTAGTAATATTTCCCGTATTTATTTTTTACTCATACCATTAGCATATGCATTCTTAAATGTAATTCCTATCCAGTCAACACCAGCAGAACTATTATATTTTTTATTACCTTACTATTTAGTAAATTTTGCCGTATTTTCTTGGTTGAATTATCGCTCATCTTCAGCACTACTATCAGACATTTATTCATTAATCATCTGTTTTCCTTTGGCATTGAACATCATACAAGTTATGATTAATCCGTTTGCCAAAGGATTTAAAGTAACACCTAAAGGCATATTCAACAATCGCTATACCTTTAACTGGAACTTAGCTCTACCTTTAATAATTTTGTTTATGGCTACTGCGGTTAGTTTGTTGACTATCATCATTACACCAGAAACCTCAAAACAAATCACAGGTATCAATTTAGCTTGGCTATGGAGTTCTTATAATTTCATCATGATTGGGATTACCTTATGGATTTTACTAGATGCTCCCAAAGCAGATATGTATGAATGGTTTGATTTGCGGCGAGTAGTGCAATTAAGAATTGGTGAGCAAAGTTTATGGGGTATAACTACAATGATGTCAGAAGTAGGTGCAGAAATTGCTTTAACTCAAAAACCTCATTTTTACCTATTAGCAAATCAGCCAGTAGATATAGAAATTACTGACGAAAACTTACATCTGAGTGGAAAAATTATTCGTACTGGGTTTAAAGATGAATTTCCCACAGTACGAGTTAGGTTTAAATCAGTAAAATTGAGTCAACACCGCCGTCTTGTTGAGATATTATTTTGTCGTCCAGGACAATGGAAACATCAAAATGCACCAGGAGAGTTAATCTCGTTGTTCCTCTTATTTAAAATTTTACTGAAACCACGAATTTTGTCTAAGAAAAAAATGGATATTAATCCAATTTCTGTGACAAAAATTTAAGTTTTATGAGTCAGATAATATCAATTAATTAAGTAGACATAATTGATAAAATTTTGTTCGTAGTAGGGAACATCCCAAATGTGCAAGTTTAATTTATTTATGGAAATTTGGCTTACCCAGAAAGGTGAAATAAAACGAACCACCAAGACGCAAAGGACACAAAGGTAAGAGGGTTTAATATGGTTATTGCGTCAGTTCCTTATATTTTTGCCAAATTGGGATGCTCCCTCGTAGTGAGCAATTTATCACTTTCTTACAAGGTTTTTAAGGGCTTTAGCCGCTTACTACAAACTTAAATCTTTCTACTTATCTGTAAACTTGTACTTGAGCAATATCACTCTCTTTCTTAGCGCACTTTGTGTCCTTTGCGGTTCGTTTCTTAATATCCAGGTATCTTGACATTACTTTTTAACGCAAATTCTTATAATTTGCTAACTTCCAAAGCAAGTAATGATTGTTCCCATAAACAACATTTGCTGTAGCTTGATATCTAGCTTCTATTTCCTGACGCCAACTATCTGAAGGATTTAGTAAAAAAATATCAGTAAAACCATCAGGAATCTCAGGAATAATTTGTTCTTGTACCAATAGAAACCGTACTTTTGGCTGCATAAGATAACTCAAAGAAAAAATGTTGCCATAATTAATCCCAAAAGCATCACTCATCAAAAGTGGTTTATCAATTTGATTGATAATTTTTGCAACTTGTGGATTACCATAGCTAATAACCTTACTCCACCAAGTATCTGCCTGGGAACTCACCGTATAAGAAATCAATCCACAAATAATTAAAAACATCATTATCTTTTGCCAAATTTGACGGCGCGATGGTTTCCCATTATATATTTGTGTAGCTAATAGATAGGCAACAGCAATTTGAATACCTAAATAAGAAGGTAACAAATAACGTTCAGAAAGTGAGCGTATACCTCCAAAAATTAAATCTGGCAGCATGAGCGGTAGTGCTGGTACTACAATCAAAGCCACGATAAATAACCAAACTTTATAGTGAGTTGTCCGACAAAGAAAATAAATTGCATATATCACCAAAATTAAAAAAATTAGTGTGACTAAAATGCTAAAGTTATTTTCAAACCCAAAATCTAAATCAAAAAAAATTCTGCTTAACTGTAGTAGCCAAGATTGGATTAACGTTTCTAAAGGCAACTGCATCTTTGTCCAGGCGGTTGCATCATCAAATTTAAAGAAGTTAATGATCACAACCATAATCCAAGGTGTGAAAGCGAAAAACCCTGCTAAAGTTGCTAGCATATAAGCTTTGAGTGTCTCAGTCAAACGGAATTTGGCAATGGCAAGCACATAAATTCCATGAGATACTGCCACAAATCCACTTAATAAAAATGTATAAAGACTAAGCGCTAAAGTTACAGCATAAATTCCCCAAAGTACCTGGCGATTAGGTAGTTGCTGTCCTTTTACTAATTCTTTATTATCTACTGATTCCAGCCGAATAGCTCGCAGTAATGAGGCGCTACATAGTAATATAGTCACCATCCAGAGAATATATTCTCGTGCTTCCTGAGCATAGACTAGGTGAATTGGTGAAATAGCCATAAGAGCGATCGCTAACCCTGGTACTGTTAACGGCACATTAAATAACTCTCGGCATAACCAATAACCGCAGGGAAACACCAACAAGCTGATGAAAGCCGACAAACTTCTGATGGTGGTCACCGAGTTACCAAATATTTCCACCCAGAATCTGGCGATGACGTAATAAAGCGGCGGGTGCTGCGGATCTTCTGTTGCTAAAGACTTAAGGGTATCGCCTAAGCTTTTTTCTAAGTTCGGACTTTGAAACTTGGCGAAACTTTCTTTGGTAATGATACGGCCATTAAAAATTTGCTGTTTGACCTCAGCAGCAGTGTAACCAGAAATTCGTAATGAGGTAAAAGTCTCATCATGCCAGTAAACTTTACCATCTAAATTCAAGAATCGGAAAAATACACCCAGGGCTAACAGAACGACAATTAAAAACTGCAACCAACTAGGAGCAAGTTTGAGATGTCGCATAAATTAGATTTCTCAATAAGTTTGACAAAATCACCCACTCAGGCGGGACAAGTAGTTAAGGGTGAGGTTCGCTCACTGTCACCAGTCGCATACTAAAACTTATTATGAGTCAATATGAAACCTTAATTTTGCCAATTTTTGAGAATACTGTTACCCACTGGAAAGTTTATTGCGGTTGGGCATAACACGTTGCTGTGAGGTGCGAGGTTGTGCTAATTTCCAGAGTGAGTAATATTCGTCCTCATAAACTATATTTATATTAAATTCATACTTTGTGACTATTTGCCTACGCCAAGTGTCTGAAGGATTTAATAAAAAAATATCAGTAAAGCCATCAGGAATATCAGGAATAATTTGATTTTTGAGCAATTGAAACCGCACTTTTGGCTGCACAAGATAGCTTAAAGAAAACACATTACCATAATTAATACCCTCAGAGTCACTAATTAACAATGGGCTTTCTGACAGATTTATAATATTAGCAACTAATGGATTACTATAACTAACTTCCTTATGCCACCAAGTTTCTGCTTCATAACTCACCCTGTAAGAAATTAATCCACAAACAATTACCAGCAAAATAATCATTTGCCAAATTCTGCGGCGTGATACAATCCCACTATATATTTGTGTGCCTAGCAAATAAGCAACAGTAATTTGAATACCTAAATAAGCAGGTATTAAATAAGGTTCCGAAATTGAGGTTATATCCCCAGAAAATAAATCTAGCAGCATGATAGGTAACGCTGGTACTATAATCAGAGTCACAATAAACAACCAAGTTTTGTAATTAGTTGTACGACACATAAAATAAATTGCGTATCCTACTAAAATTAAAAAAATCAGTGAAATTAAATAACTTAGAGGATTGTTTAAGTTAAAGTTTAAATCAAAAAAAATTCGGCTTACCTGCATTAACCAAAATGAAATTAAAGGCATTAGAGATAACTGGTTTTTACTCACAGATGCTGTCAACAGGAACTCGAAAAAATTAGCCACCACAATCATCATCCAAGGCATAAAGGCTAAAAAGCTCAAAGATGATGCTAGCAAATAAGCTCTCACAGTTTCTGTCAGTTGGAATTTTGTCATGATCATCAGATAAATTCCATGAGCAATTGCAATAAATACACCCCACAAACATGTATATAGACTGAGTACTAAAGTGATTACATAAATTACCCATGTAGCAAAGCGATCTGAATTTTGCTGTCTTTTGGCTAATTCTTGATTATCTTTTGACTCTAGCCGAATGGCTCGCAATAGTGCGGCGCTACATAATATGATGGTGACTAACCAAAGCATATATTCTCGTGCTTCTTGAGCATAAACTAGATGAATTGGTGATATTGCCATGAGAGCGATCGCTAACCCTGGTACTGTTAACGGCACATGAAATAATTCTCGATATAACCAATAACTACATGGGAAAACTAACAAGCTAAAAAAAGCAGATAAACTTCTAATTGCTGTTACAGAATTACCAAAGACTTCTACCCAAAACCTGGCTATTAAATAATAAATTGGTGGATGCTGTGGGTCTTTTGTTGCCAAAGACATAATTATGTCACTGAAGCTTTTTTCCAGATTAGAACTTTGAAACTTAGCAAAACTTTCTTTACTAATTACACGACCAGTAAATATTTCCTGCTTTACTTCATCTACTGTGTAACCAGAAATTCTCAATGACGTATAAGTTTCGTCATGTGAGTAGACTTTGCCATCAAGGTTGACAAAGCGAAATAATATACCTATTGACAATAAAAATATAATTAAAAATCGCAACCAACTCGGAACGAGTATGATGTTCCGCATAGCTTAGAAAAAAACTATTTAATTAATAAAGTTTTCGATGTTAGATATGATTAAAAAATCAATAGTTTTAAACTGTCGATCAATGGCTGGCAGACTGCATATCTTGACTCCAATATTTAGATACGCCTGCAAAATTTTGGGAATTTTGACTTCACATTTTTCCTGAGATTCTTGTGGTATATTCAAAGAATATTTGAAATTTGGATGAACTAAAATACTTGGATGCATGAAGTTATTCTGCCGAAAATGATGATAAGCACGAGTAGCTTGCTCAGAACATTGTGTGAGTAAAGATGCACAACCGAAAAAATATTTGTTTTTGCCCCAGATGAGATAATTTGCTAGTCCTTGCCAGAGCATTAAAAGTGCCTGAGTATTCCGAAATTCTTTCGCTATACATGCACGTCCAACCTCTACAGATGCTTGTAGGATGGAATGAGGAATTGTACTAAGATTAAATACATCAGCCGCATCAAAACCCAACCCTTGAGATGCCATTTTATAGGTTTGCATCCGATAGGTTCCAATTGTATTACCAGTATGTTTAGAAATGAGCATTAAATGATGACAAACCGTATCAAATTGATCTTGATCCATTTGAGTAAGACTCGAAGTAGATAATCCTAAACCTAGTTCCAGATTAAAAACTTCAAATCGCAAGCGGAAAATAGATTTTAATTCTTCTTCAGTCGACGCAAGTTGTAGGATATAGTTGTCGGTTTGCAGAACTGGAAAATCTGTAAAAGCGGAAGCAGAACTAACTGAGTAATTGATGTTGCGTTCAGAAATTTCCATCTGTCTTCCAACTTAGATGTGTGAAAATATCCTACAAATACCAATCGGCGCATCTTAGCGTAACTCTAACTTTGGGGAGAGTAGGGAGTGAGGAATAAATATTTCTAAATTATGCAACTAACATCCAAATTGGTATAAGTTTTACCTGCTATGTAAATAGACTATTTTATGAATTAACATGCTCAAGCGTTATTTATTAAAGTTTGCCTTAAGTGCTTTTATTATGACCTTGACCGCTAGAAAAAACTGGCAATAAGATACAAATTTTTTCATCGATATATTAATTTTTATGTCAATTTTAGTCAGCTAAGAAACTCAGAATCAGGGAGAAAGCCCCCGGATTTATGCGGGGGCTGGCACAGTATTGTATTCACAGACAACTTGCACTAGAAGCGAACTGACATCGCCAGACACTTGGTCTATCAATTACGGTGATTATTACTGTAGCGAACCCTCGTGCCTGCCCAAAGCAACTTCTCTCGCAGCGTCTGATAGTATGAATTGTTCTCTCGTAAAATAATAAACTTAGCTCGACAATCAGCCATCCGCACATCAACGCGATGTCCTGGCCAAATTGACGTAGATAATACCCCATCCATCCACAGTTTGGTACTTAAATCATAGTCTCCCAAAGGCCAGATGCTGACCACAGAACCAGGAGGTAAGACTAAAGGGCGACTAGAAAGACTCATGGGGCAAATAGGAGTGATGGTAATCGCCTCCATACCATCGTGCATAATGGGGCCATTAGCAGAAACTGTATAACCGGTAGAACCGGTGGGAGTGGAAATAATCAAACCATCTCCCACATATTGGTCAACTACCTCACCATCAATTTCCATTTCCAAAATTGAGGTGATCATGCGGTCTGCGGAAGCGGGTTTGACACAAAATTCATTCAAAGCGAGGTAGCGCTCAGTCACAGGTTCCAAATTTGTGCGATGACCCTCATACACTGCCGCTTGTAACATCATCCGCCTCTGGATAGCATAGCGATCTTCAAATAGCCGATCCCAAACTTGCTCCGTATCTTGAAATTCATCTACTGACTCGGTTAAAAAGCCCAGATGACCGCCTACATTTACTCCCAAAATGGGTATACCAGCTGGGGCTAAATGTCTGGCACTAGTTAAGACAGTGCCATCACCACCGAGTACCAAAGCCAAATCGATTGGTTGACCAGCCGAAGCCAAAAAGACGGGATAAGGATTATCTTTTGGCCCACTAGGCCCCATCAACACCTGACATTGGCGATTTTCTAGTTGTTTAGCACAGAGTTCTGCCCAGCGTTTACTCTGAGAATCTCGTGCTTTATAAGCAATGATTACCTGCTTGAGTTGCACGCACAATTACCACTTCAGGAGATTAAACTGCTCCATATCGACGGTTTCACGGTTGCGATAAATGGCAAGCACGATCGCTAATCCTACCGCCGCTTCAGCAGCTGCCACGGTAATCACAAACACGGTGAATACCTGGCCCTTAATTAAAGTTGAATCGAGAAAGTTGGAAAATGCCATTAAATTCAGATTAACAGCATTGAGCAGTAACTCAATTGACATCAACACCCGTACAGCGTTACGACTGGTAATTAAGCCATAAATGCCGATACAGAACAAAGCTGCTGCTAGTAATAAAAAGTACTGGAGTTGCATGGATGATCGTATTCCTTCTAATAGCTGGCGTGGCGTAGCCATAAAAACCTGGCTTTTTAGCTGTGAACTAGATCGCTAACCTTACTCTTTGGTTTCGCTACCTGCTGATACCAAATCTCTGGGGCGTTCTGGCAAAGTCAAAACAGTTTGTTGCAGTTCTGATGGTGTCGGTTGTGCAGGTAAATACTCGCGACGTGCCAAAATTATCGCTCCTACCATCGCCATTAACAACAAAACCGAAGCCAGTTCAAAAGGTAGTAAAAAGTCAGTGAAGAAATGCTCACCAATCAAAACTATCGAACTTTCTGCAACTACAGGAGCAGTTGTTGAGTATGCCCAAGGAGTTGCCAAAACCATTGTACTCAACAGGGCAAACAATCCTAAACTGACTACCCCTGTAAGTATTTTTCGCAACCAAGCGCTGGGCAACGGAGCAAAATCTTGCCGCTTGTTCACCAACATAATGGCAAACAAAATCAGCACGTTAACCGCCCCAACATAAATTAGCACCTGTGCTGCTGCGACAAAGTCACCATTCAGCAACAGATAGAGACCCGCCATGCTGATAAACACACCGCCGAGCATAAAGGCAGAATAGACAATGTTAGAAAACAGCACTACCCCTAGGGCTGCACCAATCATCATCACACCCAGTATGCCAAACGAAACAAACTGTACTCCTTCTGCTAAATTCACTGTTTTTTGTCCTTAGTCAATTGTCAGTTATTAGTTTTCAGTTTTTCAGTTATTAGTTTGGTTAACTGTTAACTGTTGATTGCTCACTGTTTTGTTCCACAAGGTCTTCTGGACGCGAACCAGCGCGAGGAGCATCGGCAGGTAGGTCGTGAGGTTCCATGACACCTTTGGGCAGGTAAACTAGTTCACGCAGTGGCGTTACCATTGGGTCATTTGTAACTTTATCAGGCAGACGGCCAAGTGCCACGTTATCATAATTCAATTCATGGCGATCGTAGGTGGATAGCTCATATTCTTCTGTCATTGACAAACAGTTAGTTGGGCAATATTCTACACAGTTACCACAGAAGATACAAACTCCAAAGTCAATGCTGTAGTGCTTGAGCTTTTTCTTTTTGTTGGCTTTCTCAAATTCCCAATCCACAACAGGTAGGTTGATGGGACAAACCCGCACACAGACTTCGCAAGATATACATTTATCAAACTCAAAATGAATCCTACCGCGAAACCGTTCGCCAGGAATCAGTTTTTCGTAAGGGTACTGTACGGTAACTGGACGCCGCCGCATGTGGTCAAAAGTTACAGATAACCCTTCACCAATATAACGACCGGCTTGTACTGCTTCCTTGGCGTAATCGCCAACTTGCTTCAGGAACTTTAGCATTTGTAGTGTGTTTCTCTCTCTTTTTAATTGGAAATTTTGCCATAGCTGGCGTAGTGCAGCCATTGAAGTTATTAGGAGGTTCAGCCCAACCTAGCAAACTTGTCAAGACGAATTATGGATTTTAGATTTCAGACTCGATTCAAAGTCTAAAATCTAAAATGGGTTTATCCACCGAAGGCGACGGGAAAAGCAAGTTTGAGCGCTGCGGTTAATAGGAGATTAACCAAAGCCACTGGTAACAAAAACTTCCATCCTAAATCTAACAATTGGTCAATCCGCACCCGTGGTACTGTCCAACGCAACAAGATGGCGATAAATACTAGTAAGTAGGCTTTGAATAGGGTCATCACGATACCCAAAGAAGCAGTTGCTACCTGCAACACGGGATTGAATTCACTAATTCCCAACCAACTCGCTATCAGACTAACGGGAATGGGAAAGTCCCAACCACCCAGGTATAAAACTGCTACTAGTAAAGCAGAAAGCACTAGGTTGACATAGGAACTGAGATAAAACAGAGCGAATTTCATACCAGAGTATTCGGTCTGATAACCAGCTACGATTTCCTCTTCTGCTTCGGGTAAGTCAAAGGGTAAGCGTTCGCATTCAGCCAGGGCTGCTATCCAAAAAATTACGAACCCTACTGGTTGCCGCCAAATATTCCAGCCGAGGATGCCATAGCCTGATTGCTGGTTCACAATGTCAACAGTACTGAGGCTGTTAGACATCATCACGACTGCTAGCACGCTCAACGACAGAGGAATTTCGTAACTAATTGACTGGGCTGCTGCCCGCAAGCCTCCTAATAAGGAATACTTATTATTTGATGCGTAGCCAGCCATTAATAACCCAATGGGGGCAATGCTAGAGAAGGCAATCCACAAGAAAATTCCCATTCCCACATTGGTAATGACGATATTCTGTCCAAAAGGAACAATTAAATAGGACAGAAAGACTGGAAGTACCACCAAGATGGGGCCTAAGGTAAATAGCCAGGGGTCAGCCTTGGCTGGTACGATGTCTTCCTTAAATACCAGCTTCACCCCATCCGCTACCGGAGCCAGTAAGCCAAAAGGTCCAATATATTCAGGCCCAATTCGCTGCTGTGCGGCTGCCGAAATCTTTCGTTCTAGCCAAACACAGACCAACACCCCCACTGTTGCTCCAATCAGCATTAGTATCATTGGCAAGGGCATCCAAATGGCTTTGGCTGTCCCTGCTGGTATCCCTAAATCCATGACGGATTTAATAAACGTTCCTTGGAGGTCAATTCCTGAATTCATGTTTCCGCTCTCTAAGTCAACTGAAGTATGAAGTTATGAAGTATCAAATTTCAGCCTTCATCCTTCATCCTTTATGCTTTGATGAAGATGCCTGATTGATAGCTTGCGCGGCGTAGCCATAGATTTTTGCCAATTCCCATGCCTAGTATATCGTTGGATGGTTTTTGTCCCTTGAAGCTATACAAGAACTTCTACTTATGGTTAGGATTAGCTTTTTTTGGGAGTCGGAAATGGGGAGATAGAAAGGTAGAAATAATTTTTCTTGTCCCCTTGTCCCCCATTCCCTACTCTCCCCACTAAGGCATCACAAAACTCCCGCCTCCATTGTGGCAACGGTTTCCTACCTCATGGTTGGGTCTAGTCTGATTAACAAGCAATCTGCCAATTAACGTAGATCAATGGGGATATAAGGAACCTCGTGTTTACCGTTATAAATCTGGGTTGGTCGGAAGATCCGGTTTTCTGCCAGTTGTTCTTTCCAGTGAGCTAGCCAACCAGCAACACGGGCGATCGCAAAAATTGGTGTAAATAAGTCTGTGGGAATTCCCATTTTTCTGTACACCAAACCCGAATAAAAGTCAACATTGGGATAAATCCCTTTGCCTGCGAGTTTTTCTTCGACTACCCGTTCCATTTCTTGGGCAATGTCATAGTATTGGTCATGCCCAAACTTGGCAAACAACTGTTCTGCAAGGTTTTGTAAAACCGTGGCTCGTGGATCTTTGACTTTGTAGACACGATGTCCAAAGCCCATGATCTTCGCTTTGCGTTGCAGAAGATCCTCTACATAGGAACGCACATTTTCTACAGAGCCAATTTCTTCCAACATCTGAATGACTTCTTCGTTAGCTCCACCATGTAGTGGCCCTCCTAAGGTTCCCACTGCACTAGCAACTACAGCATAGGGGTCAGTCAAGGTTGAAGCCGTTACCCTAGCACTAAAGGTGGAAGCATTCATTGTATGCTCCACATGAAGAATCAAGCAGATGTCAAAAATTTTCGCCGCTAGAGGGTCTGGTTCTTTCTCGTTGAGCATGTAGAGAAAGTTAGCGGCGTAGTCTAAGTCATCACGGGGCTTTACGGGGTCATTGCCTTTTCGCATTAATTGGAATGCCGCTACCATTGTGGGAATGGTTGCTAACAAGCGCACTACAGCATCCCGAATGTAGGCAGGATTGTGTAAGTCCCGGCGCGAATAAAACAAGCCTAAAGCAGCAGCTGAGGCTTGCAGCGCATCCATTGGGTGACCGCTTTCCGGAAAGCATTTCATCATGTCCCGAATGCGGTATTTTATCCGCCTGTGATAGCGGATTTCATGCTCAAAAGCTGCCAATTCTTCCTGATTTGGCAGTTCACCCCAGATCAAGAGGTAAGCAGTTTCTAGAAATGTACTTTTTTCTGCTAATTCCTCAATCCGGATGCCACGATATTCTAGAATTCCCTTTTGCCCATCAACATGACTGATACTAGATTGGGCGGCGGGAATACCTTCTAAACCAGGCTTGTATTCGCACACCATCATGGCAACACCATCTGCTTTTTGAAATATCTGATTGTGCAAAGCACACGCTCCGCGAACACGCTAACTTACCAGAAATTATTGTCGCCATAACAGTAGCCGATCTAACAACAATTTTTTGAGAAGAGTTGAAAAACCGTTATAGCAGGTACTTGGGCGGTGTCAACCAAAACATTTGACTACGGCCTATGGGAGTACCTATTTCTGGTAGTTTTATCCCGATCATACCTGCTTTTTTCAAGACTAAACTGTCTTTGACCTCTCCCCAAAGCAGATTTTCTGCCCAATGGCTCAAACAAGGTTCATGTCCTACCAGGGCAATTTGGGTTTTTTGTGGATAATTTTTGGGTTCTAACCAATAATCTAGCCAACTAGAAATATGACCATTAGGGGCAAGATGAGCAGATTCCTCCAATTGGGTACTTAGTTGAGTTGCTACCAAAATTTCTGCTGTTTGGTATGCCCGTACTAAAGGACTAGTGACAATCACATCAAACTGTAAACCCAGTTGTTTAATTCTCTGGGCGACTTTCTGTGTTTTTTGTCGTCCTTCTTGAGTGAGCGATCGCTCTTCATCTTGGATGTCTGGTTGTCTCTCTTCGGCGATACCATGACGAATTAAATATAATTCCATATTTTTAGTGTTGTTATGAATATGGCAATAGGTTTAAATTTTCAATAAACCTGTAATCATTTTGATTTTTTGTGATCAACGGGTAATTCCAGACAATTGCTGTAGCTGCAATCAGACTATCCGCAATCAGCAACCCGTGACTAAGCCGATAAGACCGCAATAAATTTACTGCTTTGTCTGACACAGCTTGGTCAATCTTAATGATGTCAAAATACTTCAGGAAACTTTCTAGTGTTTGTAGTTCTGCCTTGTTAGCACAACCAACCATCAGTTCCATCTGTGTGACTATGCTAATTGCTAAGCCAGAACTAGCTTTCAGATTTTGCAAACAGTTTCTTGCTTCGAGAACACCGCGACTAACATCAATGAGAATATCAGTGTCAATAATGGTCGAGTTAGTCATGCAACTTTGACCACTCATTTTCTCGAATACCACGCACCCAAGCAGTGCTATCAGTTAAATTTTGGCGATCGCTCCACATCCCAATGAAACTATGATTGATAAAATCAAAATCTGGTGACTGCGGAGCAGGTTCAACTACTGGATCAGATTCATCAGCTAAATGCTGAAGCTCATTGAAAGAATTTGTTAGTCCTTCTTGTTGACAACGCTTCTTAATATTTGCCAGTATTTCATCCTTTTTTTCTGTTTTCTCTAACTCAGAAGTAACTATTTCTAGGTAAATCTGATAATCTTTTTTCGCGGGTTCCATCATCTTCGCTATTTTTTGGCTTATGGATGTGTCAGTTGTCCATTCTGCCAACAATTGACTAACTAAATTTTCAAATTGAAGTAAAACTTGCAAATTGAGTTTTTCAATATATCCGTGAGCCAGGGAATTCCGAATTTGCAAACAAGCTTTAACAAAGTCAAATTGAGAGATGGATAATTCTCCCAAAGAGTACATATGCTTTAGTAAGCCTAAAACTGGGAAACGTTCAACAGGAATAGATACGTCAACTGCTCGCTTTCTTAAAGCACCCTCAAGAATACTCCACATAAAAAGAAAGGCAGGCTCAATTTCCTGATTTTTAATCAGTCTATGAGCTTGGACAAATCGGTAATTTAGCTCTTGCCACGAAGGAAGGTTTTCGGATGTTCCAGGTAAAGGTTTAGCTTCAATATCTTCAAGTGTTACCAATAAAAAACGCCAGCCTGGATGTGTACTGACTTCCTCTGCTATAGCTTGTAAACTATCAACTGAAACTCGGCTGAGACTGGTTCTTACTTCAATGACTAGACTTATGTCATCTTTAGTAGCAATTATATCTGGCTGATAGTTACCCAAATCGAAGGGTAATTTATCCAAAATGTGAAATCCTTCACTAACATACTTATCTGCTAGAAATTTGACTTTATCATCATTTAAATTTTGAGGATTGCTAATCATAAGTACTTTTCCAAAGATTGAGATTGACTTACTTTTATATAAACACACTCTTTACCGAGAAAGATACCGTGTTGTAATAATAAAGGTAGGTTTATAATATCAATCGGGTCAGACATAAACCGACGATGACTATCTACATCTGATACTAAAATATCATCTGCAAAAACTAAGTTTACAAGTGCATCTTGAATAGGTTTGATGATATTATCGATATCAGGTGGATAATCATCACAAAGATAAATTAGCGTTAACTGTACATGAGTATCTTGAATTGGAATACCATCCTGCCAAATCTTTTGGGCTTCAGAACGCACAAAATTCTTCCATGCCTGAAGGTTTTTTTTGTTCTTTGCCTGTAGCGAAACAGGCCGTCTGGCAATGAGAAATTCAAATGGTACTATTGGCATTACAAGTACATGTCTTGATAATCAGGTAACAAACTTACAGCAGTTTCTACAACTGGCTTTTCAAGTCGTTGGCATATCCAGATTATACCAAATTTATACCCATTACATTTAAGCTATTATTCGGTTTAAACCAATCGCAATGCAGTCTGTAAAGCCCTTTGTTGACTCTTACCCAAATCTATCACTTCCTCAATTAAGTGTTCTAAATCCAGCTTGTTCCAGTGCTGTGATTTTAAAATTTCTGTTGTTTGTTCTACCCAAGCATAAAAATCTTGGTCATACAGGTTTTGTAACATTTGCAGTTTTGTTGTGTTCATGGCATTTCTCCGTCACCAATAACTGAGGTATGAACTACACAAGAAAGGTGAATTAATACATAAAATTTATATAATGTTATTTTCAGAATTTGTTATTTAGAAATACATTTCTTGGTTTTAAACTAAATTAATTGATAAGGGTCTAGCAATGCTAAACCCCCACTAAATAAATGCTGTCTTTAAGTTAGTTGTAACGGACTTTTACTATGAGTTTCTGGTACTTGTAATTAATTACAAGGCTTACTCTGATTCAATGGGGTTGTCTTTAGGGTTGACTAACTTGAGTAGCTTTTGCTTGACTTGAGAATCATACACTTCCCATTTCATTTTGGCATAGGCGGCATTTTCGTTACTGCCAGACAAGAAACCCATCGGGATTTCAAAACCGCCAGCGCCTGTGCGTCCACCACCAAAAAAGCGTCCTGTACTATCTTGCCCAAAGGCTTCTTTAATAAACTCATCAGGGTCAAGAGTAAGTTTGGTAGTTCTCAAGGAACCAATCACCACTTCTAACTCATCATCTTCGTCGTGAACGATGCCGTAAACTACTGCGGTATGGACATTTTCTTCTGTGACTAGGAAATCTGCTGCTTGGGGAATAGCATCCCGGTCTTCGTAACGAAGATAACCAACGCCAGCAAGGGAAAAGTTATTTTGCACGATGCGGTTTTTCAGCGATCGCTCTATGACATCCATTACCCGCTTGGAACGATTCGCCTGTAAAATGGCGTTCAGCAGTTGCGCATCATAAAATCGACTCAGATATGCAGCCGCCATGAAATCTTCTTCTTGGGCTTGCATTAGCCGATTGGTATCTGACCGCAACCCATGCATTAAGGCTGTAGCACATTTGACATGTTGGCTGATGCTGCTATCTAAGGTCAATAACCCTGATTGCAAGTACTGAGTAAAAATCGTTGCAGTTGCTCGCACATGAGGACGGACATCAACAAAGTCTGATTTGAGTTCCGCCTGTAAACTATGATGGTCAATGACTGCGACTAATGGAATTCCTGCCTGCTGTACAGCTGTTAGTAGCTGACTAGTAGTTCCCTGGTTATCAATTAATACAAAGCCTTGATAAGATGATAGGTCTTTACTTTTCAGGGTCTGCAATGTCCAGCGCTGGGCAGGTAAACCAGTCAGCTTAACTAAGGCAATGTTCTCTTGATGGCTCAGTGTACCAGCATAAATAATTTCACATTTAATATCATATTGCTGAGTAATTAACTGGTAAGTCCAAGCACAAGAGAGAGCATCAGGGTCAGGAAAATCTTGCAGAATTACTAAATGACGCTCATGTTGATGCGCTAAAAAAGTTTTTTGCAGTTCTGCCGATTTCTGAAAAGCCTCGGAATTACTCCGTTGACTTAATTTGCCATTGCCTGCTTCTCCTGTAGATGACGGCAATGATGGTTTGATAAGTGAAACTTTGATTGCTTCTTTGTCTATTTCAGCATCCTCTGGGCTAGGCTCTGTGGTCAATAAGAAACTTTCCGATTGCTTAGAGGAAGAATTCAATTGCATAGGGGACATCTTGAGTGAGTTTGAGCCTCCGTTGATTTGTTAAGAAATAATACAACCAACACTATTCTGATTTAGAGACACATTTTGATCTTCGCAAAAATAGAGGAATGTTGGGATACTTATCTGGGCTTATTTTTGTCAATCCAATTGGTAAATAGAATTTTTAACCAAAGTTGCTGGCTATTTTTCCCGAAAAAAAGAGTTGATTTCACATTTTCCTCGGAAATATCAAGGAAAATTTCTGGCTGACTGAGTTATTTTACAATATATTGAGATAGCATAAGGCGCTGATATACCGTTTGCCTAGTACTCTGCGGCGTAAATAGAGATACAAATTCAAATGCCTAAAATAAAAGCCTTCTGACTTTTGACTTCACGGCGGTACTAGCCATTGGGGACAATGCTTTACCAGATGCTGGAAAACATCCTGTAGTTTAACGCCAAATTATTGATTTTCAAGGGACAAGCTTACCTTAGACCCGTACAGAGGTACTCTGACAGGCGCAAAGATATCGCACCTCCGACAGGTGACAATTCTTTTAGTCCTTTAGGGTGATTACCTTAGCGTCAAAGACCTATGACATATTTTTGCCACTCTGTATGCAGTCCGCTCTTGAGATGTTTGCTAACCTCAAAATATAGGCTGCTGTAAGGTTGGCGTGGAGGATGACGCAACGGCATATGAGCTTCGTAGGGTGTGCGGTTCCCTTTTTTAACATTGCAACGGACACAAGCTGTAACAATGTTTTCCCAGGTATCGCCTCCGCCACGCGATCGCGGTAGCACGTGGTCTAGTGTCAACTCATCGCCAGTATAACCGCAGTACTGACAAGCATGACCGTCACGGTGCAAGATATTTCGGCGAGTTAGAGGAATTTCCTTATAGGGAACGCGCACGTAATGGCGCAACCGGATTACGGTTGGCAACGGAAAATCAGTGTACAAGAATTTACCGTTGTGTTCAACACGTTCTGCTTTGCCTTTAATTAACAGAACCACAGCGCGACGCCAGCTCGTGATATTGAGCGGTTCGTAAGAGGCGTTTAGGACTAAAACCTTCCCCATTGGTTAGCGCTCAAGGTATTAGTTTTACATATATTAACACAAAGTTATTCTGCTTGGGAGATGAGGATAAATTATACTTCCGAAATAATTCAGGAACTAAAACTAGTTATGGCTCATAATTTATGATAGACCCTGACGAAGACATTACTTAGGCCGATTTCTGGTAGACACAAGCAAATAGTTTTCCTGTCACTATTGACTCTCAGTACTAAAAACAATTTATAACTCTTGACCGAGATCCAGATGCTTAATTTCTCAATATGGGCAGTATTGATTAAACTAATTGAGTTGAAGACGTGATGCTCTGTAGGTCTGGAAAACAAAGGGAATACAGCATTTTAGAGAATATTAATTTAACTTGATTCACACATCTGCCACCTCAGTACCTTGTGTAAATTCCACAATGAAGTGTAAACTTCCAAATTAACTCTGATGTGGCTTCTAGCGGTGTGAATAAAGAACAAACAGTCGTCATCAACTACGTACAATCTGGAAGCTTAACAGTGGGATGATAGGAGTGTGTAAAAATGTTAAGTCGCAAGCAAACCCCTACCTTTGCTGATAGTCAACAGTGCGACACCTACGCTTGGTTCTCGCAGCGCGCCTGGGTAGAAATCGATCTAGGGGCGTTATCGCACAATATACAGCAACTGGTAAAGTTTTTATCGCCACGCACGCAGTTGATGGCAGTGGTAAAAGCTGATGCCTATGGTCATGGAGCCGTAACAGTTGCTCAAACAGCACTGCAATCAGGAGCCAGTTGGTTGGGAGTTGCCACAGTTCCAGAAGGTATTCAATTACGGGAAGGTGGGATAAAAGCACCAATTTTGATTTTAGGGGCAGCCCATACACCAGAACAAATCCATGCGATCGCTCACTGGAAACTACAGCCAACTGTGTGCAGTCCCAAACAAGCTCTCGTTTTTTCCAATACTTTAGAAACCATTAATTATGGTTCCCCCGTACCCGTACACATTAAATTAGACACGGGCATGTCCAGGTTAGGAACTGACTGGAAAGAAGCCGTTGAGTTTGTGCAGTTAGTCCAGCGCTTACCGCATCTTGCCATTGCTAGCATTTATTCTCACCTAGCTACAGCCGATAGTCCTGATACTACGGTAATGCAAGAACAGCATAGACGATTTGAGCAAGCGATCGCCCAAGTCAAAGCAATGGGAATCCAGCCACCTTGCTTACACTTAGCAAACTCAGCCGCCACTCTGACAAATCCAGCATTACATTACGACATTGTCCGAGCGGGTTTAGCTATTTACGGACTATATCCAGCACCGCATTTACAAAATGTCATCGACCTCAAGCCAGTATTACAATTAAAGGCGCGAGTTACCCACGTCAAAACCATTGCCGCCGGAACTGGTGTCAGCTATGGTCAACAATTTATCGCACCTCACGAACTCCGTCTCGCTGTGGTTGGTATTGGTTACGCTGATGGCGTACCGCGCAATCTTTCCCAAAAAATTCAGGTGTTAATTCGCGGTCACCGCATACCACAGATTGGCACCATTACCATGGATCAGTTGATGCTAGATGTCAGTGCTATTCCAGATTTACAAGAAGGAGAAATAGTCACTTTACTGGGAGAACAGGGCAAAGAACAAATCTCAGCTAACGATTGGGCAGAACAGTTAAATACTATCTCTTGGGAAATTCTTTGCGGTTTCAAGCATCGTCTGCCTCGTGTAGCAGTGATCTGAAGAGTGCTGAGTTGAAAGTGCATCCTTCCTGAGTTAAAAGACCGCCCACACTTCGCGTGGTATCAACCTTCTCCCAATTATCAGATTCCGCCCACGAGGAGCAGGGCATTTACCGAGTGCGAGAGTGCAGAGTACTCTCAGCACTCAGCACTCAGCACTCAGCACTCAGCACTCATTAAATTCCCAGCGCACTGCGACTTCTAGTCGCCAGGGCTTCTATAATGCTGTTATCTTCGTAACGACACATACAGAACGCCCCTGAAAGACTCATCGCCATGCTTCAGTATCCCAATCTCGAACAAGCGCTGAAATATCACTTCGGTTACGATAACTTCCGCCCTGGACAACGACAAATTATCGAAGATGCGCTGCAAAATCGGGATTTATTGGTGGTGATGCCTACGGGTGGAGGAAAATCTTTGTGTTTTCAGTTACCAGCCTTAATCAAGAAGGGTTTAACGGTGGTGGTGTCGCCGTTAATCGCTTTGATGCAAGACCAAGTGGAAGGACTGCGAAATAATAATATTTCAGCGACTTTTCTCAATAGTAGTCTGAATCCCTATAAGGTGCGATCGCGTGAGGATGCCATTCTCAATGGTAAGGTGAGATTACTTTACGTCGCGCCCGAACGGCTTTTAAGTGAAAGGTTTCTACCGTTTCTAGATTTAGTACATCACCAAATCGGCATTTCTACTTTTGCTATTGACGAAGCACACTGCGTTTCTGAGTGGGGACACGATTTTCGTCCAGAATATCGTCAATTGAAATCTCTGCGAAAACGCTATGCAGATGTCCCTACTACCGCCCTCACTGCTACAGCTACAGATCGTGTGCGGAGTGATATCATCCAACAATTAGGGTTAAGGCAACCTAGCATTCACGTTGCTAGCTTTAATCGACAAAATCTTTACTATGAAGTTAGGGCTAAATCGAAGTCTGCTTATGCCGAATTATTAGAACTTGTCCGGGAAACTGATGGTTCGGCAATTATTTATTGTCTAACTCGTAAAAAGGTTGATGAACTCACATTTAAACTGCAAAATGATAAGATTGCGGCTTTGGCTTATCATGCTGGTTTAAGTGACGAAGAACGTTCCCAAAATCAAACTCGCTTTATTCGCGATGATGTGCGCGTGATGGTGGCGACAATTGCCTTTGGTATGGGCATTAATAAGCCTGATGTGCGGCTGGTAGTTCATTTTGATTTACCGCGCAATTTAGAAAGTTATTATCAAGAATCAGGTAGGGCGGGAAGAGATAGTGAACCTTCTCGTTGTACATTATTTTTTAGTTTTAGTGATATTAAAACCATTGAATGGAGTATTAACCAAAAAACTGACCCTCAAGAACAGTTAATTGCCAAACAACAATTGCGCCAGGTAATTGACTATGCTGAAGGTACAGATTGTCGGCGGACAATTCAGCTAGGTTATTTTGGCGAACGGTTTCCGGGTAATTGCGGTAACTGTGATAATTGTCGTTATCCCAAACCAGTACAAGACTGGACAATTGAAGCCATGAAATTTTTATCTTGTGTGGCGCGTTGTCAGGAAAGATTTGGGATGTTGCATATTATTGATGTGCTACGGGGTGCTAAAAACCAGAAAATTACCCAAAATGAACATGACAAACTTTCCACCTACGGTATCGGCAAAGATAGAAGTTTAGATGAGTGGCGAATGCTGGGACGTTCTCTGTTACATCAAGGGTTATTAGAACAAACCAGCGATGGTTACTCAGTTTTGAAACTTAACGCCCTCAGTTGGCAAGTAATGCGGCGACAGCGTACAGTTACCATTGCTGTTCCTATAGCCCAAAAAATAACTTGGGAAGAGGGAAGCGAAAAAGCTGTTGAGGCAGAAATATTATTGCAGAGGTTGCGATCGCTCCGCAAACAATTGGCTGATGAACAGTCTGTACCACCTTATGTTGTGTTTCCAGATTCTACCTTGAAATTAATGGCGCAGGTACAACCGCAATCTTTAACCGATTTTGCTAAACTTTCTGGCGTGGGTAGTCACAAACTGGCTCAATATGGTAAAAAGTTTCTCACAGAAATTAAAACTTACCGTCAAGAACAAGGTGCGCCAGAACAACCCGATAATTCTACAGGTTCTATAGCTTTTAAGAATTTACCTACTGATACTGAGTTAGTGACCTTAAGATTGCATCAAGAAGGTTTGAGTATTGCCGAAATTGCCCACAAACGCAATCTTAGTCCGGCGACAATTCTCAATCACCTTTCAAAGTTAATGGAAAAAAATCAGCCTGTAGATTTAAATCAGCTAGTACCACTAGAGCATCAACAAAAAATTTGGCAAGTTTTAGAAGTTCTGGGTGACATTTCGCTGACACCAATTAAAGAACAACTAGGTGACAACTATACTTTTGATGAAATTCGTTTAGTCCGGGAAAAATGGCGGCGTAAAACTCGGAAGTAATCTTAAAGTTTCAACTAGTTTTCCCTTAAATAAAAGCTATTAAATATCGCCTATAGCGCTTCCCAACTAAGTGAGGTACAGAACTAATATTTTTTAATGCAGAGGAACGCTAAGGTAGCGCAGAGTTACGCAAAGATTGTCAAATTTTATTAGCGATGTATTCAGTACTTTAGCAGATTAGGAAACGCTATAATTGCAAAGGAAAAGTATTTATCTAATACTCAACTAATAGCCAAATACACAATTGCAAATAGACACAGAGTAAAGATATTAATTTTTACTCTGTGTTAATCTATATTGGTCATTATAGCAGATGCATCCTCAAGTCGTAACGCTCTTTGTTTTATATTTAATAATATAGGCTAATTACTAACTTGGTTTCATCTATCTTGAGACGAATCTAAATATATTTATTTTTGCAGTATTAATCTTAAATCTAATTTTTTGTATAAAAAGATAATTTTTACTATTAATCAGGTGATATTCACAACTGTTAAATTATTAACATAGTAGATTCTGTTACCCGGAAGCAATGTAATCGTTTAACTATAGCTGCTTTAAATATTAGATAATACATTTATTTTTATACTCTACAGTATATGCTTCCGATAACTATACAAGAGCAAAGTAAAACCCCAGGACTGGGAATCCCTGGGGTTTTTAACCTGACCACATTTACCTTTTTAATGGAAAATTCTTAAAAAGTCCGCAGTCCAATAGACATAAATATGTGAATTTTGTCTAAAAAATACTGGTAGTAAAAACTAAGGTTATGCTATACAAATAGACAATTTATTACCAAAGTTTAATTGAAATTGTATAAAGATATCACCTATGATGAAAATTATCTTTTAGTCCTCCAAATCCCAACTGTTAAATATCTAAATAAAAAGATATAATTACATGAATTATGTCTAAAGTTATAGTTTTTGAGGCTTGATTTATTATTGGGAATCGAGAAAAATAAAAACATCATGATACAACATGATTGTAGCCAATAAAAGTGACAGAAAGCCTACTCAATGCCCGCGCCAGTGGGCATTTTTTATTGTTGGTAATAATTTTTGCTAAGCCTATTTCTGCTTTCCGGAAAAATATAGCAGTTATCATGAAACTTCAAACATAAACTAATCATCAAACCCGGACACCAACAAACTTTTAAGCCTATTCCCTGTCGCCTGTCGCCCGTCCCCTGTTATGTATGCTCAGCAATTAACCTCAAACATGGTGCTACTGGTTTTTTTGCGCTAATATGATAACGATTCTCATTATTTTTCAGATATGGTTAGTTCTTTAACTCAGTCCCAGGAACAATTGAACCAGCAAGACAATCAAAAACTGGTACAAATTCGCCACACCTGCGCCCACATCTTGGCGATGGCTGTGCAAAAGTTATTTCCGGGGACTAGAGTAGCAACTGGCCCAGTAACAGAGACAGGCTTTTACTATGACTTTGATAGTCCCGTTAGCTTCACTCCAGAGGACTTGGCTAAAATTACTGGCGAGATGCGCCAGATAATACAAGCTAATTTGCCCATCATCCGGGAGGAAGTCCCACGGGAGGAAATTCGGGAGGAAATTGAACGCTGGGGTGAGACTTACAAAGTAGAAATTTTAGCACGCATCCCCGCAGATGAAATAATTATCCGTTATTTTATTGGCAGTCCTGATGCTGGTGTGCAGCTAGAACCCTCGTTATTTGAAGTCCCACAAGGCGATTTGAAAATTTTCCCAGATTACTGGTGGGATTTGTGCGCGGGGCCCCATGTCAACTTTACTGGCGAAATTCATCCTAATGCCTTCACGCTGTTAAATGTCGCGGGTGCATATTGGCAAGGGGATGAAACCAAGCCTATGCTACAACGCATTTATGGCACTGCATGGGAAACTCCAGAAGCATTACAAGCCTACCTAAAACACAGAGAAGAAGCACTGCGTCGTGACCACAGAAAGCTAGGTCAAGATTTGAATCTGTTCAGTATAGAAGAAGATGCTGGCGGTGGTTTAGTATTCTGGCATCCTAAAGGAGCTATCATCCGTCACATCATAGAAGATTACTGGAAGCGATCGCACTTAGAAGCGGACTATCAACTACTTTACACCCCCCACATCGCTAATTTAGAACTGTGGAAGACATCCGGTCACTTTGACTTCTATCGGGAAAATATGTTTGACTCGATAGATGTAGAACAACAGGCTTATCAACTCAAGCCGATGAATTGTCCTTTCCATGTTCTCACCTATAAGCATCAACTTCATTCTTATAGAGAGTTACCAATTCGGGTGTGTGAACTGGGTACAGTCTATCGCTACGAACGTTCTGGTGCTTTACACGGTTTGATGCGAGTCAGGGGATTTACTCAAGATGATGCTCACATTTTTTGTTTACCTGAGCAAATAGCACCGGAAATTTTGGGTGTTTTAAATTTGACTGCACAAATTTTGTCAGACTTTGGGTTTACCAACTACGAAGTTAACTTATCTACCCGTCCTGAAAAATCAGTAGGTAATGATCAAGTTTGGGAATTAGCAACTGCTGCACTGCAAGCAGCTTTAGATACCAAAGGTTGGGATTACATTATTGATGAAGGTGGTGGCGCATTTTACGGCCCCAAAATCGACATTAAAATAGAAGATGCCATTGGTCGTCGCTGGCAATGTTCTACCATTCAAGTTGATTTTAACTTGCCCGAACGCTTTAATATAGAATATGTTGCCCCTGGTGGCGATCGCCAAAGACCAATTATGATTCATCGCGCTATTTTTGGTTCTTTAGAGCGTTTTTTTGGCATCTTAATTGAGAATTATGCTGGTGATTTTCCTTTGTGGTTAGCACCAGTACAAACGAGACTTTTACCTGTTAGCGATGACGTGCGTGAATATGCCAAATCTGTAGCTGCCACTTTGAAAAAAGCCGGGATAAGGGTAGAAATAGATAATAGTGGTGAACGACTAGGTAAACAAATTCGCACAGCAGAATTAGAAAAAATTCCCGTGGTTGTCGTTATCGGTAAAAGAGAGGCAGAAAGCAAAACATTAAGTATCCGCACCAGACAAACTGGTGATTTAGGTGTACTAACTACCAATGAAATCTTACAACGGTTACAGGATGTGATCGCCTCGAAAGCATCAATCTAGCAATCTCAAACATTCACGAGCCTGAATTTCTCTTTTGCAAAAATCTGCACATTTTATCAATATCAATATGACTACTCTCAATGCATCAGACACCAACATCATGCCTGAAATTCCTAAAAGGGGAATGCCTGTTACTCTCATCACAGGATTTTTAGGCAGTGGTAAAACTACACTTCTCAATCAAATTCTCAAAAACAAAGACGACTTAAAAGTTGCTGTCTTAGTCAATGAATTTGGTGATATTAACATTGACAGCCAATTACTAGTTTCTGTAGACCAAGACATGATGGAACTCAGCAACGGTTGTATTTGTTGTACCATCAACGATGGGTTAGTTGATGCTGTTTATCGAGTATTAGAACGAGAAGACCGCATTGATTATCTAGTAATTGAAACCACTGGTGTTGCTGATCCATTACCAATTATTTTAACTTTCTTAGGAACAGAACTCAGAGATTTAACCAACCTCGATTCGATTCTGACTTTGGTAGATGCAGAAGCATTTAACGCCGAACATTTCCAGAGTGAATCAGCGTTAAAACAAATAACTTATGGAGATATTATTCTTCTGAATAAAATTGACCTGGTGACCCCAGAGAAACTCCAAGAATTAGAATCTTACATCCATGAAGTCAAAGTGGGTGCAAAGATTTTACATACCCAGTATGGACAAGTGCCATTACCATTGATTTTAGGCACAGAGTTAACACCCAAAGCTCAGTATATCTCGATTGCTGAAGCAGATACCCACGAGGAACATCATCATCATCACCATGAACACCACCACCATGAACATCATCACCATCACTCAGATCATTTAGAGAATGATGGATTTATTTCAATTTCTTTCCAAAGCGATCGCCCATTTGATGTTCACAAATTTGAAGCCTTCCTCACGGAAGAAATGCCAGAGGGGGTATTTCGTGCTAAGGGTATTCTCTGGTTTAGTGACAGTGACTTGCGCCATATTTTCCAACTGAGTGGACCTCGTTACAATTTACACGCCGATGAATGGTATTCTCCAGCGAAAAATCAGCTAGTTTTCATTGGCCGAAACTTGGAAACTAGTAAAATTCACTCGCAGTTGCAGAAATGTTTGGTATGATGAGAACGTGTAAAGTTATGTTACACTCATTCATTAGTCAGGGGTAGTCAGAGGTTAATTGCAACCGAAATCTGACAACTGATTAATTTATCAAAACATTCCTACAAAACTCACAAAATGACTCTATCGATTCGTCCCGATCTAACTTCTGCCGATCAGGTACTGTCATCTTTAGCGACTAAAAAGCAGCCAAAAGTAACAGAAGCAGAAATGATGCAGGCTGTACGGACTTTGTTGATTGGATTAGGAGAAGATCCAGATCGCGAAGGACTCAAAGATACTCCAAAAAGGGTAATGAAAGCCTTGAAGTTTCTCACCAAGGGGTATCACGAATCTTTGGATGAACTGCTAAACGGAGCAGTTTTCACAGAAGATGCAAATGAAATGGTGTTGATTCGGGACATCGATATTTTTAGTTCCTGTGAGCATCACATCCTACCAATAATTGGTCGCGCTCATGTAGCCTATATTCCCAACGGCAAAGTGATAGGTTTATCAAAAATTGCCCGCATTTGTGAAATGTATGCACGACGCTTACAAGTGCAGGAACGTCTAACAACGCAAATTGCTGACGCCTTGCAAGGATTACTCAAACCCCAAGGGGTTGCGGTGGTAGTCGAAGCAACTCATATGTGTATGGTAATGCGTGGTGTGCAAAAACCCGGTTCTTGGACTGTTAGCAGTGCCATGCGTGGTGCTTTTGCAGAAGATGCCAGAACTCGCGAGGAATTTATGAATTTGATCCGGCACAATGCTAACTTTCATTAAATGATTTTCATAGAGCTAAATTTATTATTTAGCTTGGATTGTAGATGTAAAGATAAGAATTTACTTGTCTCTACATCTACAATTATTAATTGAAAAAAACTAGAAATTAATAATTAACCATTTTCTTGTAATATCTTCCAAAAAATTTTGGTATACAAGTTAATTCAACTCTTGCACTATACCAATCTACCGCCAAGAAATAAATTTCTTGGCTAATAATTCAAGTCCACTTTAGTGGATTGAAAACCATGCCATTAAAAGGATTTATATGATGTCCGCCTAATCACCCATCATAAGTCCTGTTGTAGTAGGGTTTGAAGTCCCAAAAGACAGGACTAAAGTCCTGACTACGAGCCAACATTTTTTATTTAGTTTGATTAACTGGACATGATATTGGTTCTCTAGATATTGGCCATAGGTTTCTAACCTAACGTGAATTCGATACTTGGAAGTTTAGTCATCTTTAGATGACTTTTGCTATGAGCTTCGGAATGGATATACAGTGCTTAATTTTCCGAACTTTGAGAAATACCAGTCGCCAGTTTCTCTGAGTCTGACAATGGTTGGCTATCTGAATTTATGGGAAGTTCGTAGATATTTGCTTTTTTTTCAGTCAACAATTTCGGGCGTAAATAGAGATTTTCCAAAAGTACTGCTACACCAGCTACCCAAGGCGGAACGATGACAGCGCCAATAATTCCTAAAACTTGTGTTCCTCCTAGCACGGCTAAAAGTTGATATAACGGGCGCACGCGTACAGACGAACCTACCAATAATGGATCAAGCACATACGTTTCTAGATTCTGAATAATCACAAATAACAGTAATACCCAAAGAAAAGTCAATCCGCCTTGAGGAATAGCAACAATTAAAGCCGGAATTGCCCCTAATACTGGCCCGACAAATGGAATTAAATTTGTGAACCCAGCAATCACACCAAGCGCTAAGGCAAATTCTGATAGTCCTAAAATCCTCAACCCCAAAGTAATTACAAAACCTAAAATAGCCGAAACCAAAACTCGACCTTGAATGTAACCCCCCATGCGGCGAGAAATTGGTGCAACTTGGGTGGCTAGACGTTCGTCCCAAGGTTGAGGAAACAACCTCACCAGACCTTGAATTAAATTTTTGCTCCCAGCAACCATATAAGCGGACATAACCAAAGCCAAAATCAGATTTACTATCCCGCCAATAAAGCCACGAGTAAAGCCAAAAGAACGCACGAGTAGCTGCTGACTGGAGCGAAACAACCAATTAGTCAGGGATTGAATATCAAAAAATTGCTCTACTGATTCTATTTGAGTAATTCCCAGTCGCAGGGCTAAATTTTCAGCCGCCATCCACAAATTATCTAAATAAATCGGCAGTTTACTGACTAATCGTTGAATTTGTTCAGAAACCGAGGGGCCAATAATCAAACCAGCCCCAACTAAGCCAGCAATCAGGCTAACATACACCACAATTACGCCTAGCCAACGGGGAATACGTAATTTTTCGGCGGCGTTCACTATAGGCGCGATCGCCGCAGCCAAAACTACTGCAATCATTAAAGTTACTAACAAACTCCGTAATTGCCACAACAAAACCACCACAAAGAAAGTGGCGACAATTAGCAAGAGGTCAGATAAAGAAATCGCCTTACGTTGTTCAGACATACTATTAATTACGATGCCAACGAGTGCCATCACGACTATCAATTAAGGTAATACCTTGTGCTTGTAGTTGATCACGGAGGCGATCGCTTTCGGCAAAATTCTTGGCTTTACGGGCTGTTTGTCGTTGTTGAATCAAATCTTCAATTTCGGCGTCACTTAAACCCTCAATTGTGGCAGTTTCTGCTTCTGGCTTGGCTGCTAAACCCAAAACCTCTGCTAACATTACCAGTGTTCGCCACTGTTTTTGTAACTCCTCTAGTGGTGTGTCGGTCTTTCCTTGATGCACAATAATATTTCCCTTGCGGCGCAGTTCCTTAGCTAATTCAAATAGCACTGCTAACCCTCCCGGAAAATTAAAGTCATCATTTACCGCCTCTTGGAAACGTTTGACGTGGATATCAGAAGTTAGGTACTCCCCACTCCCCAGTTGTCCACCATATTGATAGCCAAACAGTAAACCTTCTTGGAGGGTGTGCCAACCGTTAGTAGCTGCGGCGATCGCTTCGTCGGTAAAATCAATGGGTTTACGATATTGTGCCATCAGTACAAATAACCGGACTGCCATTGGCTCAACGCCTCGATCTAGCAAGTCTCGAATGGTGGTAAAGTTGCCCAAAGATTTAGACATTTTCTCACCATCCACTTTTACCATGCCGTTATGCAGCCAATAAAGCGCCAGGGGTTTGCCTGTAACTGGTTCAGATTGGGCAATTTCATTTTCATGGTGAGGAAAAATTAAGTCAGCACCACCAGCATGAATATCTATTGTCTCACCCAGGCGATCGCGCACCATCGCCGAGCATTCAATATGCCATCCCGGACGGCCTTTACCCCACGGTGATTCCCAAGCTGGTTCTTCTGGTTTTGCCGCTTTCCACAAGGCAAAATCAAAGGGGTCTTTCTTTTTTTGATATTCTGGATCTTCTATATGCACGCGATCGCTAGCACCGGCTTGCATATCTTCTAACTTACGTCCAGACAACTTGCCATACTCATTAAATTGCCGCACTGCATAATAAACATCGCCATTAGCAGGGTAAGCATAGCCTTTATTTTCTAATTCATGAATTAACCGTTGAATGCCATTCATGGTGTGGGTAGCACGGGGATACTCATCGGCTTCTTTGATTCCCAGCCGCGCCATATCCTCAAAGTACGCCTGAATAAAGCGTTCAGCCACAGCTGACATTGATGTATGTTCTTCGCGCGATCGCTTGAGAATCTTATCATCAATATCGGTAAAATTTTGGATATAGCGTACCTCATAGCCGATAAACTGGAGATATCGACGCACTACATCCCAAACAATGCAGGCTCTGGCATGACCCAAATGGCAGTAATCATACACCGTCATCCCGCAGCAGTACATCTTAACCTTCCCTGGTTCTACTGTTTTAAACGGTTCTTGACGACGGGTGAGAGTATTGTACAGAGTTAGGGTCATAACAGAGTGATTATCAAATCTAGAGATACGTAATAATAGGGTAAAACAGCTGCAATAACAGCCCACTATCCCTATGCTAGTACGGCACGGCAGAAATAAACCATCTATTCCTCGCAAATGAACGCTAACGGTATCGTAATTACGAATTACGAATTACGAATTACATTCATATTTTCTAACTTTTTGATCACAGCGATATGCAATCAGTAGTTACTTCCGAATTTCCAGCAATGGATGCGCCCAAGCAAGGAATGCCAGTCACTATTATTACTGGGTTTCTTGGTAGTGGCAAAACGACTTTATTAAATCATATCCTCAGTAACCAACAGGGGCTAAAAACCGCAGTTTTAGTCAATGAATTTGGTGAAATTGGCATCGATAACGAGTTAATTGTCTCCACCGACGAGAATATGGTGGAGTTAAACAACGGTTGTATTTGCTGCACTATTAATAATGATTTAGTAGATGCGGTTTATCAAGTTTTAGAACGTCAAGAAAGCTTAGATTACTTGGTTGTAGAAACAACTGGGCTGGCAGATCCATTACCAGTAGCTTTAACATTTCTTGGCACAGAATTACGAGATTTAACTCGTCTAGATTCGATTATCACTGTAGTAGATGCAGCTAATTATAGTCTGGATTTATTCAACTCTCAGGCGGCGTATAGTCAGATCGCCTATGGTGATGTCATTATTCTCAACAAGGCAGATTTGGTTGATGCAGCTGCTTTGGATGAGTTGGAAAGAAAAATTAATGAAGTAAAAGAAGGTGCAAGAATTATTCGCACCCAGCGATCGCAAGTGCCACTACCTTTAATTCTCAGTGTAGGATTGTTTGAATCTGACAAATATTTTGATGCTGTGGATGAACATGATCATGACCATGAACACCACGACCATTCAACATGCGATCACGACCATCATGACCATCACCATCATTCCCACCATTTAGAAAATGACGGTTTTACTTCTATATCTTTCCAAAGTGATCAGCCTTTTGCCATCAGAAAGTTTCAGTATTTCTTAGATAACCAACTACCCTCGACTATTTTCCGGGCCAAAGGAATTATCTGGTTTGATGAAAGTCCCAAGCGGCATATTTTCCATCTTTGTGGTAAGCGCTTTACCTTAGATGATGATGAATGGAAAGGTGAACCAAAAAATCAATTAGTCCTAATTGGTCAAAATCTGGATCGAGAAACTTTACTTACTCAATTAGAAAACTGTGTTTGTCTCTCGTAATTCGTAATTCGTAATTAAAGAGGGTACAAGCCCCCACCAAATCTTTGATTTGGTGGTCTACCCTTCCCTCCGGGACACTCCGTGAACGGGAACGCCAAGGGCGAACAATCAGTGGTAGTCAAAGCTTCTTTAGTCTCCTGTGCGACTTCGGGTCGCACGTACCATTGCTCATTTGACCCCGTTTACGGCAATTTGAATCTATCTTTTTCGGCTGGAAACTTCCTCAGGGTGGACTTGTGTATACACGGTAGCTTTTCAAGGGGGGTGACTTCCTGGCTTAGGCATCCATCTAGATTGAAGGGCGACTATTGTCCCATTGTGCGGTTCATTGTACCTTGCCCAGGTTTATTGTTCTGGTCATTCATCATCCCAGGCATATTGCCATTGTCCATCATTTTCTGCATCATGCTCATCATGGAGTTGCACCGCTCCATCATTTGGTTCATCTGTGCTTTTGTTGGGGTTGTTTGTGCTTGAGCCAAAGTTGTCTCAGATGCAGAAGATGTTTCAGATTGGTTACGATTGTGTGCAAACACTGGAATCGCTGTCAGCCCGAACAGTGCTAGACCAGCCACAGTAGAGCGAATTATTATTTTCTTAGTACGTGCAGACATATTCATTGTTACTCCTTAATTTTTTGATCTACTAAAATCTATGTTAAATTCTCTAGTCAACTAGAGAGTCAAGAGATTCGTAAAACTTTTTTCTTAGCACTCAACCTTTCCAAATTGAATCAATTTCCCCAGAGTTGAAATTATCCCTGTTTTTTACGTTGCGGTTTCTTCCGTAAACGGGCAAATAATTGAATTCCATCGTCTACTACCGAGTGCATGACAGGAATAACAATGAGAGTGAGCAGCGTAGAAATACTCAATCCTCCTAGAATAACTGTAGCGATCGGTGAGTAGGCATCCATACCAATGTCTGGGAAAAAAGCTAGCCGCACAATCACGATCATCGTCGTCAGGGTGGTCATGGTGATGGCTTTCAAGCGCACCGGTCCTGCCATGCGAATAGCAATGTCGCGGGGGACTCCTTCTTCTCGCTTTGCCAACACCAGTTCCAGCAACAGAATCGCTGATGACAGAGACAATCCTGACAGAATCACAATGCCCAGAATCGAAACCGTCGAAAGGGTTTGTTGGGCGAGGATAAGGCCACCGAAAATACCGACAAGTTGCAATGGTATCGCCCCCATCATAATCAGAGGCTGAATGAAGGAGCCAAACTGAATCACCAAAATTAGGTAGATCAAAATCAGTGATACCAGCAAGCCCTTGAGCAGACGCTCAAACTCGATCATCATGTCAGTCATGTCGCCCATCGAGTCAAGTCCGTAACCGGGCGGGAAATTCAGATCCCTGCCTGCCCGCATGGCTACTGCCATAGACAGATCCATAGAGGCAGGTCCATCTTTGCGGTAGTAACCGTTAATGTACACTACCCGCTTACCGTTGACGTGTTCAATCAGAGTCGGACCATTCCGGCGTTCCAGAGTTGCAACTGTATTCAATGGCACTTGCTGTCCTGTGGGAGTAGTGATGTAGGTGCCTGCCAGGTCGTCCGGCGTACCGCGATCAGCTTCGTCGTAGCGCACCAAGATCGAGTTTTGCCGCAGGTTGGGGCGGTTGTAGTAACGGCGAGTAAAGCCGCCGTTAAGGGCATAGCGGGCTTGTTCTGCTACCATGCGTACATTCATCCCTAATTCTTCGGCGCGGCGGCGATCCACCTCTATCTGATATTCTGGCTGGGTCAGGGTCGAACTGGTCTGAGCCATGACTAAGCCTGGGGTGTCTTCAGCAATGCGTAACACGCCTTCAGCTAAACGGTGCAGAGTGTTCAAATCTTCACCATAGACCGCTAGTTGGATGGGAGCGGCGGAGGTGGACATCACATCTACTCCCATCTCCTTCAGGGCAATGCGGCGCAGTCCGGGAATGGTGCGATGGGCATCTGCCTCAATGCTGTCCATGATTTCCCAGATGTCGCGGCTGCGCTGATCTTTGAGGGTGACGATCAGGGAAGCAGCATTGACGCTATTCATGCTGTAGCCACTGAAGTAGGTGCTGTTGCGGGTCAGCTCAAAGCCGATTTGGGACGATACTTTCTCAACATCGGGCTGGGCTAACAAAATCTGCTCAAAGCGGTAGGTACTCTCGTCCGTCATCGCAAAAGAAGTGCCCGCCTCCATTTCTAGGGAGGCCATGAACTGACCGGAATCCCCTAGGGGCATCATTTCTTGGGGCACAAAGGCATAGAGGGCAACGGCTAACACAATAGATACTCCGGCGATCGCCAGGGTAATCTCTCGATTGTTCATGCAATGATCAAGCAGCCAGCCATAGCCCTGTTCTAGTCGCTGAAAACCAACTCGTACTGGAATCAGCAACGATCGCAACCAACTCTGCCGCCGCTTTGCTTGGGGAGGCTTCAGCACAAACGCCGCAATCAACGGAATCAGCGTCACCGACACAATCAGCGAAGCAATAAACGCAAACACCATTGGCCAAACAATGCCCACAAACATTAGCCCCGTCAGCCCTCCAGCCAAAATGGTTGGCAGCAATGCTGCTATCATCACGCAGCTTGCCGCCGCACTAGCTAGAAATACTTCCCCCGTACCCTGAATCGCTGCCTGCAAAGGCTGTAAGCCTTCCCTAAGTTTCCGATCAATGGAGTCAATCACAATGATGGAGTCATCCACCAGCTTGCCGATCGCCATCATCATCCCAATCAGCGTGGAGGAATTGAGGGACATCTCAATGGGGATGAAGGGCAAAGTTGAGAGCGCCAGAGACGTGGGGATAGAGATCATGATAATCGCAGTGGCTCGAAAATCCTCTAGGAAAATCAGAATCACAATCCCCGCCAGCAGCACGCTGATTAGCAACTCTTGAAAAGTGCTGTTGAGAATAATATTGACCAGATAGGAGTTGTCATAGGCTTCCTGAAATGTGAGTCCGGGATTTTCCGCCTGAATCCGCGCCAGTTCTGCGCGTACCTGCTTGATTACCTTGGGCGAGCTAGAGTCGGGCTTCTGAATAATATTGACCGCCAGAGCCGCCTCTTTGTTATAGCGGTAGCCACTACGTCGCTCCTCAAAGGTGTCCTTTACTGTTGCCACATCGCGAATGTAAACCACCTGCCCGTCCTGTTCCAGCAACGGATAGTCCATCACATCGGCGGCACTCAGCGCCCGCTTATCTGCCCGCACTAAAATTTCCGAGTTGCCAAGAGTCAGCACACCTGCCCCTTGGCTGACGTTATTTGCATCGATCGCATCCCGTACCTGCAAAATTGATAGTCCGTAGGCTGCCAGTTTCTGCCGATCTACCACCACCTGAAGTTGCCGTCGATAGCCGCCAAAGATCGACACCGCCTGCACGTTTGGCACTTGGGTCAGCCGATCCACTAGGGTATTGTCGGCAAATTCCCTTAACTGCACAGGATTCCAGCCTTCTCCCCGCAGTGCCAGGGTCAGCACCGGTCGGTTTAACGGATCGATGGGCAATACCCAGTAAGAACGAGAATTGAAGCCATCCAGCTCAATATCCCCCTCTGCTGCCGTCATTAAGCTCTGCACCGACTGCACTGCTTTACCGATGTCGCCGCCCCAAGCAAATTGAATCGTCACCAGCGACATATCCTGCTGGGAGCTAGAGCGGATGAACCGCACCCCGTCCAGCACCGTCATCCGTTGCTCAATCGGCTTGCTGATGTATGTTTCTACTTCCGTCGGTGAGGAACCGGGTGCCATTGTTATAATCGACACTAAAGGACTTTCTACATAGGGCATCATTCGTACCGGCAGTAGCACCAAGGTCAGCACAGATAGTACCAGCACAGCAATGTACAGTGCCGCAACCACAACTGGATGCTTAATCGACCAGCGAGTGAGAAAGGTTTTCATGGGCAGCGTTAATCGGGGGAATGAATATTAACGGACATTTAGCGTAAATGTTGACTGACCTCGGTGATCATTGTCTTGAACCTTGGCGGTGACTTGCCAAGAGCCACGCATTCCGAAATAGGTGTTGACCTGGAATCGACCGGGTTGACCAGCAGGCTTGACTTCTACCTCTGTTTTCATTGGAGCCATATTTTGCATTGGCATCGAGGCATCTACGTTTAATTCACGGACTGCCAGAGGTGCACCTGTTTCAGGATCTTGAACCTGCAAAATCAGTTGATTGTCTCCCATCGCTGCTGCTTCTTTAGGGCTGATTAACTGAATTCGCACATTGCCTTGGCTAGCTTCACTGAGAGTGGGAACGAGGTTGCCAGAGGCATTGATCGCCGCAACTCGCATATTTTCAATCAATCGACCTCCTCCAGTAGTGATGACAAACTCTCCGGGTTTAAGACCACGGATCACTTCTATCCGCTCACCATTGGTCAGTCCTGTGGTGATGACTCTGCGTTTCGCCACACCACCCTCCATTACCCAAACTGCTGATTCTTCACCTGATTCTGTGATTGCCGTTTGTGGTACGGAAAGAGCGCCCGGTTTACGAGCAGTGATCATGCGCATCTCTAGAAATTGCCCTGCTACCAGTCGGCGACCAGGATTATCGACAACGGCTTCAATTGTGACTGTCCGCGTTTCTTCACCCGCCTGAGGAAAAATACTAGTGACTTTGCCTTGAATTGTTTCAGTGGCTGCTCCTGGTGTCCGTGCCTCAATCGGAGAACCGACTTTAATCTGAATGGCATCCTGTTGCGCTACATTTGCTTGCAGACGCACTCGGCTATAGTCACCAATCTTGAGAATTGCCATTCCTGGCTGGACAAACACGCCAGGGTCTACCATCCGCTCTTGGATAATGCCTGTAATCGGGGATGTAACTGTTTTGTAACTTTCTATAACCTGAAGACGTTGAATTTTTACTTTAGTTTGAGCCACTTGAGCCTGAGCTTTAGCTATCTGGGCTTGCATACGTTCTAATTTAACTTTTGCGGCACTCAGAGCCGCCTTGGCTGATATCGCCTCGCTTTTTTGCCTGTCAAACTCGACTAGGGCGATCGCTCCAGAATCTAATAAAACCTGCTCGGTTCGCTGTAGTCTTTTCTCTAAGTAAGCGGATTCGGCTGACATCCGCTCTATTTCTTGACGTTGCTCATCCAGTTCTTTTCTAGTTACTTGCTCATCAGCTTTGGCAGCCTCCATTTCCGTTATTGCTTCCTCTACTTCATTAGACAGTTCTGTCGCAGTTAGCCGTGCCAGCAATTGTCCTGCCTTTACCTTATTTCCTGGGTAAGCAGAGTATTCAGTCAACTGCCCACTCACTCGTGGATATACAGTCACTTCTTGGTAAGGACGCACTGTCCCGGTATAACGCACACTTGCCTCCATTAAACTAGGCTGGATGGACTCGACCTTGACCGGAGTGGGATTAGAAGAGCCGTTCACCCGCATCATGTCTTCCATAGACATCCCTTTCATATCTTCCATCCCAGCCATAGAGGAGGAGGGTTTAAATTGCTTGGTTAGTATTGAAATGCCACTGATTAGTGCTGCAACGACTGCAAGTGTGATCACCGTTTTGACGGATAAAATCGACTTCTTAGTAGGCTTGATCTCAACTAAGGTGGCATTGTCATGATTACTGACCTGATTAGTTGTTTCTGCCTCAAGGGATGAAAAGCCAGAAAGAGGAATTTGCTCGTTTTCTGCTTTGATGCGAGAGTTTTTATCCTCGTCAGTAGTTCCAGACATTTACTCTCCTCTTAGGTTCTGAACAGGTATATCCCGACAAGCAACTTCCTCAATCATGCTACAAAGCTCTTTGCTACATGGGTCGTCCAAGGGTCGGCTTTCCCAGCGTTCTTGATATGCTTCTAGCTCTTTCTTCAGCGCCTTCATGCGATAAATCTGCTCCTCAAGATCAACTATTTTCTTTTTCAGTAAGCCCCTTACCAGTGAACAAGCAGGATCGCCGTGGGAGCGGACACCAACCACTTGTTGAATTTCCGAGAGGGAAAATTGTAAAGATTGGGCTTTTTTGATGAATTGTAGTCGCTTGATTGCTGCGCTATCGTAATAACGGTAGCCATTTTCACTTCTTTCAACTGGTGTTAGCAATCCTAAGGTTTCGTAATACCGAATTGTTCCCACTGCCACATCGGTTTGCTTTGCTAGCTCACCAATTTTCAGTAGTTTGTTTGGAGATGATGCTTCAAAACAAGCTTGTTCCACTACAGCAACCATAGTTTTTGACTTTTACTACTATGCGTTGTTCAAACCTTAAAGCCTATAGTCTGCTGTAGAGTCAACCCCCAGATCCAGCATTTATGTAAAGTTATTTAACAAAATTTTGTACTAGTGCCGAATTGTTATAAGTGCTAACTATAATAGTGCGCTTAAAGCCGGATTTTACTTATAAATTTGCCTTAAACCTGTGGAGCCAGAATTAGCAGGTTTTGCCCAAACGTTAGTTATTAGAAAGAACATTTGGGTGGTTTAATCAGTACCGTCGTCTCCGTAAGGATTATGAACGTCTTCCAGAAATGAGTGAAGCTGCCATCTATGCTGTCATGACGCGTATCATGTTGCGTCGTCTTGTTGTTTAAAGATTTACTTTATCCCTGTTTTGTCACTCTCGGAAAACAATAATCTCAGCCAAATTCTGAGACTTTGATTTAATCCGGTTTTGAGGCTTTATTTTCTAACAGAAACTAAAATTTATAGACGAAAAGTGGAAACTAAAGCCCCGTAACCATTTGAGCGATTGGATTCTCCCAAAGTGACAAATGAGGGTTATAAAATGAGGGTTATAAATGGTATCTTAGACCTGTTTTTATATCAAAAATGTTTAAGTCCCAATAGCTGTAATGTTCTTACAGATACTTAATGTTTTAGACGACTAATTATAATTGGGTATTCAGTCACAGTAATTGCTCTAAATGCGATCGCCACCAAATTCTCTGTCCAGATGCTCAACTAAATTGATTTAAACCACGTTTTCTTGAGCAAGAGGACATGGATAACTTGGATCGCCTGTTTCTATCTAAGTTCACTTTTTGAAGTCAGTCCTAAACAACGTAAAATTATCTTTTGAAACTAAAGCGACCATTCACTTTTTCACCATTAATGTCAGAAAGAATGGCTAATTTATATTCTCCTGGTATTGTATCTGCAAGCACGCCATGGTAATGCTTTTCACTCGGTTCATATTTGATAGGAATTGTTTTTTGTTCCCCATCGGGTAACTGAACTTGAGCCGTTATCTTAGCGTCACTGACGGTTTCATGTTTTGCTCCTTTCTCTAAGAAAAAATCTATATCAGTTCCATTATCACTTGGAGTGGCTACAAATTCTAAATGATATTCACCGGATTCTATAATTTGACCACCTCGTCCATGTTCATCTCCATGTTCATGTCCGTGTTCTTCTTGTTTTTGTGCTACGTTCTCCGTCTGATTTGGTGTTGCTTTTGCCGTAGTTTCTGTTTTGCTAATTGTTGTTTTTGCTATTGTTTCGGTTTTACTAGCTGCTGAATCGTTTGAAGTTGTAGGTTGATTAGCACAAGCTCCTAAAAAGATTAGTCCTACACTACCTAGAATAAAAGTACCCAATTTTAGAAATCTCATTTTTTGACTCCTTGATTTGTGAGAATGTAAGTTATTAAAGAACAACAATGTACAGGGATTTGCAAATACAGCAAAAAAATAATTACATATTCTTATTAAAGACTTATCTCCTTTTACTATTGTTGTTGAGAATACTTAAATCTTGATTTGTAGTTACTTCCGAAGCAATACCCGCTTGAACTGCTAGGGAAGTTTGTTTGGGTATTAAATACCTACCAAATTTACTATACAAAGCTGGAAGTACCAACAAAGTTAAAGCAGTAGAAGTAAATAAACCTCCCAATACAACTACTGCTAAAGGTTGCAAAATTTCCTTACCCGCACCAATACCAATGACCAGAGGAACCATACCTAATGCAGATGTTAAAGCTGTCATCAAAATGGCAACAAGTCTTTCCATCGAACCTTGGGAAATTACTTCCCGTAAAGGCATTCCCATTGCAAACTTGCTGTTATAGTTTTCTACTAACAATAAACCATTACGAGTAGCTACGCCAAATAGGGTAATAAATCCTACCATTGATGCTACGGAAAGGATACCACCACCTAAAGCTATGGAAAAAACTCCCCCAACTACGGCTAAAGGTAAGTTAATCATAATCATGATAGTTGCGGGGATTGATTTCACCGCGAAATACATCAAAATGGCAATTAAAACCATTGATAAACCGCCAAAGATCAGTAAGTTTTGGGAAGCTCGTTGTTCCGATTCAAACTGACCTCCATACTGAATAAAATAGCCTGAAGGTACTTGCACCTGCTGTTTGACTTTGGTGCGAATTTCATCAACAACAGAACCCAAATCTCTGCCAGAAACATTAGCAGAAACCACAATTAAACGAGAAACATTTTCCCGGTTAATGGTATTAGGACCCGTTCCGTAGTCAATTTTTGCTACTGCTGCTAAGGGTATTTTCTGCCCGTTGGGAGTATCAACAAGTAAATTGCGAATGGTATCTAAGTTATTGCGTGCTTCTGGTTTTAGCCACACCAATAAATCGAAAAGTTGTTGTTTTTCTAATACCTGGGATACTACGCGACCATTGAGTGCGGTTTCAGTTATTTCCGATAAATCGCCCACAGAAAGACCGTAGCGCGCCGCAGCATCGCGGTCAAACTGAATTTGTAGCTGTTTTATGGGGACTTGCGGTTCTAGCTGTAAATCTACCAAACCGGGTATCTCCTGCATTACAGCTTCTACTTCTTTCCCCAAACTGCGTAACTCTTCCAGTTCTGGTCCGAATATTTTCACGGCGATCGCACTTCTGACACCAGAGAGAATTTCATCCATGCGGTGAGAAATAAAACCCCCTATACTGGCTACCGAGCCAGGAATTTTGGCGAATTCCTCCCTAATTTTGGCAACGGTTGCTTCTCGATCTTTCATCCCTGCGTCGCTAATTTCAATATCCAGATGGGATAAGTTAACTGGTGCAGCATCCGCATCTCCGGGAGCGCGTCCGGAACGCATCTGTACTGATGCGATGTGGGGATCATCTTTGAATGCTTCCTCAATTATCTTTCCTGCTTGATTGGTAACTTCCAAGGATGTACCGGGATACAGCAACATAGAGTTTACTAAAGTACGTTCCTGAAATTCCGGTAAGAACACCCGTCCCAAGGTTGAAAAAATCAACATTGATGCTACAAAAGCAGCAACTGCGGCTAAAATCACTACACTGGGACGTTTAATGGAAAAATTTAACAAGGGACTGTATAACCTTTGCGACCAACGAGTTACCCAAGTTTCATCATCTGGTAATCTCTGGTTAGCTAAAAGTATGGCACACAATGCCGGGGATAAAGTCATTGCCACCAACGTAGAAGACAAAATTGATACCAAGTAAGCCCAACCCATTGGTGCAAAAATCCGACCTTCTACCCCAGTTAACGTAAAAATTGGCGCGAAAACTACGACTATAATTATTGTAGAAAAAATCACACTAGTTCTGACCTCTACAGATGTGTCATATACTACCTGGAAAGGATGAACGGGATTTTCTGCTTGCTGGTTCTTCCGCAATCCCCGGTAGCAATTTTCCATATCCACAATGGAATCATCTACTACCGAGCCAATGGCTACAACCAAACCCCCTAAGGTCATAGTATTAATCCCTTGACCAAATAAATTGAGAATCATCAACCCAATTAATACTGATAAAGGAATGGCACTGAGGGTAATAATTGCAGTTCGCCAATTCATCAAAAACATCAGCAAAATAACTGAGACAATAATCGTACCATCCCTCAAAGAACTACTAACGTTTTCTATGGCATCCTCAATAAAGCTTTCTTGACGAAAACTAACTGTATACTTGACATTGGCAGGTAAACTGAGTTCGATCTCTTCCATCGCTGCTTCCACAGCTTTAGTTACCGTAGGAGTGTCAGCTTGGGGTTGTTTGTTAACCATGACCACAACCGCAGGCTGAGTATTAAAACTACCATCACCCCGTTTTAATGCTGCCCCAATTTGCACATCAGCGACATCTCTTAGTAATACTGGAGTCCCATCACGGGCAGTAACTACTGATTTCCGTAAATCTTCAATTGCAGTAATTCTGCCAATACCCCGAATTAATAATTCCCGATCTGGGTCAATTAAAAAACCACCAGCCGCATTATTATTCGCTTTTCTTGCAGCTGTAGTTACTTCTTCTAAAGAGACATTAAAAGCTTTTAGCTTTGCGGGGTCAACTAAAACTTGATATTGGCGGATATCTCCCCCGTAAGTAATTAATTGAGAAATACCCGGAACAGCAAGCAGACGGTTTGTGACAACTAAGTCAACAAATTGTCTCACCTCCATCATGTCAGTTGTTGCTTTCCCTTCTTCCGCATCAATAGTAAAAGCATAGGAAAGTATAGTTCCGATGGGGGAACTAATCGGCGAAATTTGGGGTGGCTCGATATTTTCTGGTAGTTTTTGTGATGCTTGTTGCAATCTTTCGGTGACTAACTGACGAGCTTGATAAATATCAGTTCCCCAATTAAAGATAATTCTGACAACAGAAATACCAACTCCAGAGGAAGAACGCACAGTTTCTACACCTGGAGTACCATTTACAGCACTTTCAATTGGTAAAGTCACTAAGGATTCTACTTCTTCCGGTGCTAGTCCTGGTGCTTCGGTTTGAATTTCTACTTGGGGGGGAGCAAAGTTAGGGAAAACATCCAAAGGCATTTGTCTGAGGTTGTAAACCCCTAATGTTGTCACAATAACTGCCCCAATCACCACCAACCACCGTTGTAAAATTGACCATTTCAGAATATTGTCGATCATGATTGCAGTTTATGAGTCAGAATTATTTTTAACGCTCGAGTCTAAGCGACCAATTTGAGTTTTTGGTGCCTGGTGATTATTTGCATTTTCATCAGTATTTTGATATTGATCTGCTGCTAATTCTGATGAAATTCCTGCATAAGCTGCAAGCATCCGGCTTTGGTTGCGACGACCAGACCAAAAACTACCTGCTGCAAAAGCTCCACCAGCAATCACTGTTCCTCCCACAGTAGCGATTAACCATACAGGTAGGGGAAAGTTATTAATATTAGTATTCGTTGTTTCTGAATACGAATCTTCTTCTGAGTGGTCGTCTTCTTTTGTACTACCACCCCGTAAAGACTGAGCGTAAAGTTGTGGCGCACGCTGGGTAACTACTGCATCTCCTTCAAATAAACCACTGGTAACTTCGATTAAATTCCCAGAGGTTTGACCGAACTCAGCTTCAACAGATTGAAAGGCATTACCATTTTTCACATAAATTATTTTTTTACCATTGGCATCCACCACAGCAGAACTGGGAATTGCCAAAACTGCCGCAGATGTCTTATCTGTAACCACTTCCAACTCGGCAAACATACCTGGTTTTAATTGCCCGTTGGCATTATTAATTGCAGCTTGTACGGGTATTACTTGGGTTTCGCCTTCTACTACTGAGCCAATCCGCTTAATTCGACCTGTAAAAATTTGATTGGGTACACTAGCTACTCTCACTTTTACAGGTTGACCCATTTTTACTTTACCCAAATCTTTCTCATAAATATTTGCTGTAGCAAAAACCTGGCTATCATTAACAATTGTCATCAATTTGCTACCAGCGTCTTCAAAGGATTGACCGATGGTTACTTCCCGATTAGCAATTTGACCGCTAATAGGAGCCGTTACTGTTACCAATCCCTTGTTACTAGGAATAGTTTGCAGTTGAGCTAGTCTAGTTTGATAAATACTATTACTTAGTCTAATACGTTCTTTTGCTACTTTAACTGCGGCTTGAGCGCGTTTGAGTTGATTTTCTGCTGCAAACACATCTCGACGGCTATTGGCTTGTGCAAGTTCGGCTTGTGCCTGTGCTAACTGAGTTTGGGATTCTAAAGCACTACGACGTGGCAAAGCACCAGCATCAGTTAATTGCTTGTCTTTATTATATTTTTCTTGAGCAAATGCTACTTGACTTTGGGCTTGGGCTATTTCTGCTGCGGCAATATTTTGGAAACGATCATAATTTTGTTCAGCTAATTTTAAATCAGCTAGAGCCTGTTGTAAATCAGCTTGACCTTGTGCTAATTTTTCCTGAGATTCAACCCGCAGATTCACCAAGTCTGGACTCGTTACAACAGCAACAGGTTGACCTTTTTTAACCCTTGCACCTGGTTCTACCAACAACTCAACCACTTTTGCCCCAGAAATTGGAGTAGTAACTTCGACTTTCTGACTGGGTAAAGTCTCTATTTTACCATTGGTTTTAATGCCAATGTCCAAACGCTGAGGTTTGACAGTCTCAACTTTTATTCCCAATCCTTTCGCAGTTTGTTCGTCCACTTCTACTTGTCCGCTTGCTTCGCTACCAGCTTGAAACGCACCACTGCCGTGGTCGTGACCTGCGCCTGCTAAAACAGTAGTAGGAGTATTTAGTAGTAACACACTCAACATTGTCAACGAAACATAACGCAGTGGAGCAAAAGATTGAAACAAATTAGAGATTCTCATCGCTTGTTGTGTCCTAAGTTAGTGAGAAAGCAGAATTGCCTTTGGATGTTGGCATTTAATGTGCAAATTTAAACTAACGCTTTTTTTAGCTAGTTACATTGCTTTCGTGAGTAGTTTAAGGAATTTGAATGGTAGTTCTTCTCCAGTGTTTCATATCGATATGAAATTTGGGTGAAATTTTTAGTGGTTATTATTAGGAGTAACTATAATATTTAGGCTATATTCATGTTTGGAATTTTACATTTTTCCTGGAACTACAAAATACACAAAAAAATGTATATGTATCATATTAAAAGTAATTATGGAAATTTTGACAGCTACCATAGCTTATCTGATATTGGGTTCGGTAACTGGAATTTTAAGTGGATTAATTGGCATTGGAGGAGGTGTATTGATTACACCAGCACTCGTTTATTTTTTGGTTTTTCCCAGCATAGCGCCCAGGGAACCACCTTGGCTTTGATGGTTTCACCAATTAGTTTACTCGGAGCTTGGGCTTATTACCAGCAGGGATATGTAGACTTAAAAGTAACTATCTTTGTCTGTGTTGGTTTTTTCTTGGGAGCATTCCTAGGTGCTAAATTTGCCATTGGAATACCAGAGGTATTTTTGCGAAGGATATTTGGGACAGCATTACTTTTTATCGCTTTTAAGATGATTTTTACTAAATCGTAATACCTAAATCAGCCAACAAAATTTAGCACATTTGCACAGGGGGGAAGTTCAGATTAATACATTTATACTATTAATTTGCGATCGCCCTGTGCCAGTTGCGTAAGTATTGTTTTCCACTAAAGAGCGATATAAGTTGATGACGTGACTGTCAGCCAAACTATAATAGACATTCCGACCTTCTCGACGATAGCTGACTAAACGCATAGCTTTCAATAACCGCAACTGATGGCAAACTGCTGATTCACTCATTTTGGTTAATGCAGCTAGATCGCAAACACACAACTCACTAGAAGCCAAAGCTGATAGGAGGCGTATACGGTTTGTATCTGCTAACACACTAAAAATTTCTGCCATTTGTTGTGCTTTATCTGTCGGTAAGATTTGAGCCTGAGATGAGCGTACATTATCTAGATGCACCAGATGAGTATCACAGGTAGGGGTATCAGAACTTTGAATTAAGTCTAAGTCCTGCTTTTTCTTGTGCTTATTCATAGCAAGTTTTACTTAGCAATAGTTATCAATCTCAATAATACCTAAAATGATAACCATTGTACAATTGAATAGTTGTTCAATTGTTGTATTAGAATATTGGCAGTTAACTTTTTGCCTTGATTCTAAAGCTGCTATGACTCAAACTCCTTCGCTCAAAACCCAAACTTTGCAAGTTGGCGGTATGGACTGTGGAAGCTGCGCCAAGACAATTGAAGTCGCTTTGCAGCAGTTACACGGTGTTACAGAAGCAACGGTAAACTTTACAACTGGTAAAGCCAGAGTTTCCTATGACGCAGAGGTATTGAGTGAAAAGAGTATCCATAACCGAATTAAATGTTTGGGTTATACAATAGAGCAAAGTTATGAGGCTCAATCCCATCAGCGTACTCATTCCTGTGGTGATGAACACGACTATGACCACCAAAATCATGACCATAACGTAGATGTAGTTTCTCTGCAAACACTACAGCTACAAATTGGCGGGATGGATTGTGGCAGTTGTGCCAAAACCATTGAGGTTGGGGTGCAGAAAATAATAGGCGTACAAGAAGCATCGGTCAGTTTTGCTAACGAAAGATTGCATATATCCTATGACCCACAATTGGTGAATGAGAAAGCAATTTATGACCGGGTTAAAGATTTAGGTTATACGGTTGAGGAGGGAGCAACGCGATTTGGTGAGGTCAGTTCTCATCATCACACTAATTCTTATGGTCATGACCACGAGTATGATCATAACCACGAGCATTCTCAGCCAATAAACAAGTCCAAACAAAAACAAAAATCCAATCTAACAAGCTGGAGATTCTGGATTGAAAATCGTCGAGGACAGAGTGTCATACTTGCAGGTATAGGCTTAGTTTTAGGTTTACTTACTCAGTATTTAGTGCTACCCATCTGGATTGCACGAGCTTTTTATGGCATTGGTATAGTAATTGCTGGCTATCCGATCGCCCGGGCTGGTTTGTTTGAGTTGCGCTTGCGTCGCGCCGATATGAATCTGCTGATGACTATTTCGGTGATTGGGGCAGTAATTTTAGGAGACTGGTTTGAAGGGGGGCTGGTTGTCTTTTTGTTCTCTTTAGGCACAACATTGCAAGTTTTCACCTTTGGTCGTACCCGCAATGCCATTTGCTCACTGATGGATTTGACTCCACCTACTGCTACAGTTAAGCGCGGGAATCAGGAATTTACAGTTCCCGTCGAAAGTATTCAGCTAGGTGAAGTTTTGACGATTCGACCAGGAGGGCGTGTGGCGTTGGATGGTGTGGTTGTTTCTGGTAACAGTGCTATTGACCAATCTCCAATTACGGGAGAGTCAATTCCAGAAGATAAAGCCGTTGGGGATACTGTCTTTGCAGGCACTTTAAATCAGACAGGTTTTTTAGAAGTCAAAGTTACGCACACTGCTAGCGATACAACCGTTGCCAAAATTATTAATTTGGTGGAACAAGCTCAAGAAAGCCGCGCACCCTCGCAGCAATGGGTGGATAAGTTTGCACAGGTCTACACTCCGATAGTGATTTTAGCAGCGATCGCCATTGCTTTAATTCCGCCTTTGGCTTTTGCTCAACCTTTTAACGTCTGGCTTTACCGCGCACTGGTCATGCTAGTTATTGCTTGTCCCTGTGCCTTAGTCATTTCTACCCCAGTTTCAATTGTCAGTGCTATTGGTGCGGCAACTCGGCGGGGCGTTTTATTTAAAGGGGGTAATGCACTGGAAACGGCTGGACATCTAACTACCCTTGCTTTTGATAAAACTGGCACAATTACCCAAGGGATGCCTATGGTGCAGCAGGTTTATGACTTGGGGAAAGTGAGTGCAGACATGATATTACAGATTGCCGCTTCCTTAGAACAACAGTCTGAACATCCCCTAGCAAAAGCTATTGTGGCAAAGGCTCAAGATTTAGGGCTGGAGTTAGCAACGCCTCTTGATTTTACCGCATTACCTGGTAAAGGGATTCAAGCAAACTTTGGTGAGCAGCGCGTTGCGGGGGTTCCCACGGCAGTCCGTTCAAGTCGGGAAACCCGCCCACACGGCTGCCTCCCCGTTGTAGCGACTGCGAACCCAGAGGGTGAGATGTTATATCTGGTTGGTAATCGACGGTTGTTTTCAGACCAAGGTATTCCCTTATCTAGTCAAGCTGAATCTTTGTTAACTGAAATTGAACAACTCGGTCAAATTCCGGTGCTAGTAGGGACGAACGGAGGGTTATTAGGAGCGATCGCCCTCTCTGATGGCATCCGCTTAGAAGCGACAGAAGCCTTGCGACAGTTGAAGCAGGTTGGATTGAAGCGGTTGGTGATGTTGACAGGCGATCGCACTGTTGTGGCCAAGCAAATTGCCCAACAAGTGGGAATTACAGAGTATCAGGCAGAACTGTTACCTGAAGATAAACTGCAAACAATTCAACAGTTGCGTCGTCACGGGGTAGTAGGTATGGTTGGAGATGGCATTAACGATGCACCTGCTTTAGCTACGGCAGATATTAGTTTTGCTGTGGGTGGAATTGATATCGCTTTGGAGACAGCAGATGTGGTGCTGGTAGGTAGTGACTTGAGACAGCTTGCTTATGCAGTAGATTTAAGCCGACGTACTGTATCAGTGATTCAACAGAATGTGGTTTTTTCTTTGGTAACTAAGGCTTTATTTTTACTATTGGGAACGTTTGGGTTTGTTGGTTTAGCGATCGCTGTCTTAGCTGATACAGGAACTTCTCTGTTAGTTACTGCAAATGGAATGCGGCTGTTTAAAACCAAAACTTTTAAAACTAATTTTTTATAATCTCAATCAATCTTTCCAAGTTCTTGACTTTTTATATTTAAAGTAAAACTGATTCAGAATTCACATTCTCATTTCGGTTACAAAAAAATCAGGAATTCTATTTGAATCATTGTTAACAAATTGCTAAACATACAATATGCCAATGCGTTAAACTATTATGCCTTTTTAGCTTCAGGGTTTCTTTCGCAAGCATGAAGACAAATATCGCCCATAGCTTTATTTTTAAGCAATAACAGTAATTTATTAACCTTATCAATAGGCAAATCAAAAATTTTGATTTGTGGCTAAGTGGACGTTTGCGAGGGTAATTTAATCGTGAGGCGAAGAACCAGGACAATAACCACAAATCGTTTGAGCAAATTAGCATTGATTCGCATAATTTGGGTATTATTACTCACTATTTTGATTGTCATAACGATAACTCTCCCCAATTCAGTGAGAGCGCAAGATGAAAGAGTAACAGTACGTCTAGATGGTCGTGCATTGTTCCGAGTAAGTGCAGTGGATAACACCAATGCATCAGACCGAGCAAGGCAAATCGAACGACGCATGAATCGGTTATTAGAAAATCCAACAGCAATTTCTCCACCTCAGATTGAAACTTCCCAAGATAAGCAACAGCGCGTTATTACTAGTGCGGGAGTACCAATTGTTACTCTAACTACAACAGATGCTCAAGACAATTTAACAACCGTTGACGCGCTAGCTATCCAATGGTCACAAGCAATTAATGCTGCTCTTAAACGAGCAAGTCAACGCCGCCTTTCGCCTTGGGGGCGATTTGTAGCAGAAGTACAAGCATCAGTAGAGACTGCTTTCGGACGACTGATAGAATCTGCCATCACAATTATTCCGCGTGCGATCGCTGCTATTTTAGTAATTGGTCTTTTCTGGGCAATAGCCACATTCATACGCTGGCTGATGCGAATTATCTTCCGCCACATTGTTGAAGATTTGACTATTGAAAACCTAATTAAGCAGGTTGCATATTACGCCGTTTGGACACTCGGTTTGATAGTTGCCCTAGATGCTTTTGGTTTTGATCCCCAGGCTGTGGCGACTGGATTAGGATTAACTAGCCTTGCTTTGGGATTTGCCCTCAAGGATATCATTTCTAATTTTATTAGCGGTATGCTAATTCTTGTCTTACGTCCTTTTGAGTTGGGCGATCAAATTGTTGTTGGCGAAACCGAAGGAAACGTTGAACGTATAGAATTGCGTGCTACCCAACTTCGTACCTACGATGGTCGCGTGGTACTAATTCCTAATGCTGAAGTGTTTACTTCTCGGATCATTAACAACACAGCTGCACCTATCCGCCGTAGCAGTGTCGAACTATTCATTGGTTACGATAGCGACCTGCAACAAGTAGTTACTGTATTAAAAAATGCAGCCCAGGCAACACAAGAGGTACTTGATGAGCCGGGGGTTTCTGTGCGGATGCGGGAGTTAGGACAAGATGACGTTGTAGTTGAAACGCGCTTTTGGACAGATTCGCGGCGTTCTGATTTTATAGCTACGACATCAGCTGTCAGACAGGCGATCGTTGCTGCGTTGAAAGAAGCGAATATTGGATTACCAGACCCCGATGTCAGAATTTTAGTGCCGCGTCATCCCCAAAAGTGGTAAGCAGCATTCGGTTTAAAGGATAATGACAGTGCTTCATCTTAACCCTGTGAATAAATTTTTACCAATATCTTGAGTAGATATTGTCAACAGCAGCGCCATAAACTCGCTCTTGTATAGCAGTCGGGATACGGTCTGCAATTAATGTCTGAGTAGGTAAGTTGACTAAATTTTGCCCCGCACCTGCTACCAACCATAAGACCATCAATGGACATAGCCAACAGTATTTACTAAGATTTGCGCTCCGGCAATTGATGCGACTAACTGCATGAAGAGTGCGTAACGAATAGGTGCATCTGTAAGCAAACGAGTTGTACCGTCTTGAATGTCTCCCCACGTTCGGCGTGTTGTTCTGAAAAGCTGTTGATTTTGTGCAACTACGAGCTGACCTGGTAAGCTGAAGATTAACACTGCTGCATGGTCAAGACTTTAGTCCTGAATTTTCAAGCACTAAAGTCCTAAATACAAAACATTAGATAGTATTTAATTAAATTATTGATAGATTCGGAGGAAAGTGTGACCACAACGGTACACTGGCAACAACGAGTTGGTAATCAACGAGATTGGGTTTGGCGAGGCTGGCAAACTCGTTACACTTATATCCGACCGACCCAAAATCAGCAAGAATCAACACCTTTAATTTTGCTACATGGTTTTGGTGCTTCTATTGGCCATTGGCGACATAACTTACAAGTGTTGGGCGAACACCACACAGTCTATGCTCTAGATATGCTGGGTTTTGGTGCTTCGGAAAAAGCGCCAGCAAATTACAGTATAGAACTGTGGGTAGCGCAGGTGTACGAATTTTGGCAAGCATTTATCCGTAAACCAGTAATATTAGTAGGTAATTCCAACGGTTCATTGATTTGTTTAGCTGCTGCGGCTGCCCATCCAGAAATGGTGCAGGGCATAATTATGATGAGTTTGCCGGACCCATCTGTAGAACAAGAAGCCATCCCACCTTTCCTGCGACCTCTGGTTATTGGTATCAAAAAGCTAGTTGCTTCTCCGTTGATACTCAAGCCTGTGTTTCACTTTGTGCGCCGACCCAGCTTTGTGCGTCGCTGGGCCAGTCTAGCTTACGCCAATCCTGAAGCAATAACCGACGAACTGATAGACATTTTAGCTGGCCCTCCTCAAGATCGGGGTTCTGCTCGTGCTTTTAGTGCCTTGTTTAAAGCTGCGATCGCTGTTAACTTTAGTCCTAGTGTTAAAAAATTATTACCAACTTTAACAGTACCCATGCTTTTAATTTGGGGACAAAAAGACCGATTTGTTCCCCCCATACTTGCTCAGCGATTTACTCAGTACAACGAGAAATTAGAACTACTCAACTTAGAGGATGTAGGACATTGTCCCCATGATGAATGTCCAGAACAAGTTAATCAAGCTATTTTGAATTGGATTGATAGATGTCAACAGCTAGTACAGCACAGCGAAAATCAACAACTCATGCCAAATCAATAAAACTCTTGTGGTCTGGTAATTACGAATTACATCCTAACCGATAGTGACTTGGTTGGTTTCAACGCCTGTAGTACCATGAACTGATCGCGCCACAGACATCATCTTATTCAGAATTTCCTGACTGGGAGCTTGACCCTTCAACACTACAGTGCTACCTGTTTGAGCCACCCAGAGGGTATCAATACCATCAAGTTGCGGGTCTTGATCAAACGCCAATGCTACTCGCTTTGCCAAACCACTTTGGTCATATTCTCCATTCAATCCTAACCGCTCTGGCGGAATTGATTGAGTAGCGGTAGGGGCTGCACTAGTGGTAGAAGCTTGCGGTACTGGCTGTGGAGTAGGATTTACTTGTGCATTTTGTGGTTTTTCTAATCCAAACAGTCTTTTTAACCAACTCATAAAGTTTTTGTCCTAATTACTATGAGAGATTCACATTTGCAGAATAAAAGCTTGACAAAAAATCCACATCTGTCCAAGAAAAGATATGCACTCACAGAGGTTTATGCTTTCAGGATGATTTGTCCATAACTTTTCTTGAGAAAGTGTAATGAATGCGGGTATTAAGTTTAAAATGGGACATTAGACTGACAATTTAGTGAACAGTACGTGTAAGGCAGCCGTTAGCTAATGTTTGCATTAGAAAAATACTGCCTGAGCCTGTGTTGGCGAAGATGAAACATACCCTTTCAGTTCTGGTAGAAGACGAGGCGGGCGTTCTATCCCGCATTTCTAGTTTATTTGCGCGTCGTGGCTTTAATATCGAAAGCCTGGCTGTTGGCCCAGCTGAGCAGGGAGGAGTTTCCCGAATTACGATGATTGTACCTGGAGACGATCGCGTGATTGAGCAACTCACCAAACAACTATACAAGCTGGTCAATGTCCTCAAGGTACAGGACATCACCGAAATTCCTTGCGTAGAAAGAGAATTGATGCTGCTGAAGGTGAATGCTACTAGCAGCAACCGTTCAGAAGTTGTCGAACTGGCGCAGATTTTCCGGGCGCGAGTGGTGGATGTGGCAGAAGATTCTCTAACTTTGGAAGTTGTGGGAGATCCAGGTAAGATGGTAGCGATCGTGCAGGTGTTACAAAAATTTGGTCTGAGGGAAATAGCCCGCACTGGCAAAATTGCCCTGACTCGTGAGTCGGGTGTGAACACTGAGTTGCTCAAGTCTTTGGAAGCCAAGGTTTAGTTGTAAACGCTTGAGATGGTAGCCCTGTTGATAATCCCACGATTTTTGATAACAAAGCCGTGGGATTTTTAGATTAATGAAAAAACTTTATCTATTTTCTAGCCATGCAATACTTGCGGCCAACTGCTAAAAAGTTTCTAAACTAAAGTTAAAGTAGTTTTACTTTATGAATTTTTTATGAAGATGTACATAATTAGCCTCCGTAGATAGGCTTTGAATAAAATTAGTACAAGCAATAGTTAATAAATAAAATTAAATATAAAATTTATGCGTATCCAGTTCATTAGATTTATCAGTATTTAGTAAGTAAATATTAAAAGAGATCATTCATAGCCTCAAACTCTCGTCTCAAGTTCCTGATCTGGTAGAGGCGGAGAGAGGCAAAAATATCCCTGATTTTGAACGAAGTTATAAGTTAGAGGGAAGAAGTGATGCCTAGAAGTTCTGGCGACTAGAAGGGAGCATTTGTATCAATGCCAAGTAATATTACAGATATTATTTAAGATAAATCAGTAAGTTTAATCCCGGAATGGTGCGGGAAAGTGTCCACAAAACTAGAGTGATGTAAAGTACACCCAAACTCCACTGATACCAAGCAAGTGTGGCGATGATACCCGGCAAATGTTCGTCTCGCAGGCGAATATCGTTAAATCCTAACCTCACCAAATTGTTCAGACTAAAGTCGTAGTAATTTAGCCAATTCCAACGAAGGTTCCACAAAAGAGGCATATATCGTTCACGGAATATTTGGTTTCTTGGTATCACTGGTAATCGTCCAATTAGCAATCGTAACTGCCGGAAAGTACCGTCTTCTGTAAAATAAGAAACATCCATTAAATCGTGATAGCGACCTTTTTGATAAAGTCGAATTAATAAAGCTACTGGTACGGGAATAATAATTATCAAAAGACACCCTAGTGTCAACCAAGGCTGTTCAGCATTACGAAAGATAGCTAATAAGCTAAAGAGTGTTAAACAGCTAAAACCAGCTAATATCCATGTAGTTTCGTAATATGTGGGAATAATGGCGACTGGATGCAAGCGACGATAGCGATCCACTAACCAAAATAGCCAGCCAAAAAAAGCGATCGCTACTCCTCCCACGCCAAACACTAACCAAAAACTGGTACCATAACCACTCAACAGCAGCAGTACACTCAACGCCAACCATCTTGCAGCATGTACTAGCCACCCGCCAGGAGAAAGAGGTTCAGCCACAATTAGGCGATCGCTAAGTTGGTTGTATGTTTCTAAATCGATGTCTGCTAAACTTAATAGTTCACTGCTATTGCGAAACGGTTTGACAACACGACGCTGAGCGATCGCTTCTGCTTGAGTTGTACTAAAACCCAGATTAATCAAACTGCTGAGGGAAGCAGTATTAATATTTGTATCTACCAGACGGTGACTTAATTCAATTAGTCGCAGTCGTTGTTTTGTATACTCCAGTTGATTCGCGTCAGCGATTTGCTGCTGCTGACGGAAATTTTGTCCCAAATTCCGCAAGATATTTTGATTACCTTGGGAGGTAGGAACATGAAACATTTTACCAATCTCGCCGGGATTGCCTAAAATTTTTGCTTGGTTCGAGTTAAAAGTTAAACCAGGTACATTTAAAAAAGCTTTCTTAGCAAACCTCGCATCACTAAAATCCGCTTGGTTAAAAATACTAGCACCACGTAAATTTACAGGTTGGTTAAACTGTACTTCTCGAAAAATCGCAGCTTGCTCAAAAATTGCTTCTGTGAGGAATAAAAACTGATTAAAATTAGCTTTAGTAAATTGTACTTGATTAGCAAAACGCACACTCGATAAATCAGCATTTCCTAGCCATTGTGTTCTATTAAACTTAGCAGATTGCTGAAAACTAGCTGCATTGAATTTGGCAGCATCTTGAAACGTGCTGTCTTGGAAATCAGCACTTTCTTGAAACTGAGTTTCTTTAAAATTAGCCTTGTCAAAAAAAATACTGGTTTGAAAATTACTCAATTTCCAAAAATTAGCGCCAGTGAAACGCACAGAACGGCTAAATCTAGTTTCAGTCCAGTTAGCTGGTTGGAGAAAAGTGGCGTTTTCTGCATCTACAGGCTGAAAAAAGAAAGTATTCGGAAACTGTACCTCCCCATTAAAGCGAGTTTGCACCAAAGTCAAAGAACCACGAAACACACTGATCTCGCTAGATGCACTCGGCTGACTTCCCAAAAGTGCCCGACAGTCTTTAGAATTAGGTAAAGCGATCGCCACAGACTGTAAACAAACAAAGCGTAAATGTTCCAGTTGTTCTTGTTCGTTGGCACTAAAAATCGGCGCATATACACTTACAGGCTGCTCACTAGATATTGCTGAGGCATAAAGAGGTGTTCTTAAACCCAAATCACTACCTAAAAAATCCCCTTGAATTAAAGAATAACTCAGGTCTAAACCCAAAGGTTTTGTCCCCGACTTTTGCAATTCCTTGCGTAGCAATTGGTAGAAACTATCACGAAATTCCGCATTCTCTGGTCGCAAATCAATCACCATCTCCCGCAAATCCACACTCAAGTTACCCTCGTGGATTATCGGTGTCCGCAGTCGTTCTTGTAGCAATTCCAAAGTTAAAGGTGTACGTTCTATTTGAGCTTGAGTTGCTCTAGCAGGTACAGAAAACAACAGAATTAATAAAAAGCACAGACACGCACAAATCAAACGCAGATATAAACAGAATTTGACCTCCGCACCCCTCTGCGCTTCCCTTTGCGCTCCTCTGCGTTGAAAAAAAAACTCACTCATCCCTCATCAGCAGAACAACTTTACCCGTGATAGAACCAGTTTCCAGAAGTTGATGCGCTTTATCCGCTTCTTTCAAAGGAAACTTATGACTAACATGAATTTTTAACTTACCTTCATTCATCCAAACAGCGCACTGCTGAAGAATCTCTGCATGATGCTTCAGACTCTCCTCCAATCCTTGCAACATTGGTGTCAGCATTAACTCCAAACCAATGCGGAGATTACGTAATCTAGCAGTTTTCCAAACAGTATTAGCCTTGGGTTCCAAAATCGTCACAATATCACCATATATCCGCACAGCCGGAAAAGTTTTTTCAAAGGTTTCGCCACCAACAGTATCAAAAGCTAAGTCTACACCTTCACCACCAGTCCAAGCTAAAGCTGCTTCGACAAAATCTGTTTGCTGATAAAAAATAACTTCATCAGCACCCAGTTGCTTAACAAAATTTGCCTTTTCCTGAGAACTCACCGTAGTACAGACAGCAGCACCCTTCAGTTTCGCCAATTGTATCGCTACATGACCCACACCACCAGCACCCGCATGAATTAAAACTCGTTCTCCAGGTTCTAACCTTCCTCGTTCATACAAAGCTTCCCACGCAGTGATTAACACCAAAGGTGCGGCGGCTGCTTCTGCAAAAGAGACCGAAGCGGGTTTACGTGCCACAAATCGCTCATCCACCACAGTATATTCCGCATAATTACCTTGGTGTGCCCCCAAACCGCCATAGCAAAAAAATACCTCATCTCCTGGGCGAAACCGTTCCACACCAGCACCCACAGCCTCAATCACCCCCGCACCATCACAGCCTAAAATTGCTGGCATTTGATCTGGGTAGAAAGTGCCTCGCTGACGCAGTTTAGTGTCAATGGGATTCACACCAGCCGCCACCAAGTGGACTAAAAGTTCAATATTGCCCAAAGGTACAGTCGGGTTTGGGATGTCCTGAAATTGCAGAACCTCAGGACTACCTGCTGCTGTCATTAAGACTGCTTTCACGAATCTTTCCTCCTCAATGCACGATTATTTGCAACTTTACCGCAATACCCCCAGCAAGAGAAATGTTTAAGCGATCGCATTGATCACCTGAAAACAGATCCAGAAAAACAAGGTAAACCATGCTTGACAAAAACCGTCCAGACGGTATAGTTAATTTATGAGAACTTGCATACTCCTTGCTGGCAATCTATACCTTGATTATCAAATGTAATGTCATGCACCCGCATTCTCTACTACTTTCTTGGTTATTCCTATGGCTGCTAACAATAAGTCAAAACGCTCGACTACACGTGAATTGCTTCTGCGGTCTGCCAGCCAAGTTGTAATTGACGAAGGTGTTGAGGCGTTAACCTTAGATGCAGTGGCTCAAAAAGCTGGATTCAGCAAAGGAGGGCTGCTTTACCATTTCCCTAGCAAAGATGCATTAATGCAGGGGATGGTTGAGCAACTGATCCAAGATTTTGAAACGGCACTGCAAGCCGAATATGACCAAGACGATGCACCAGAGACTCCAGGACAGTGGGTGAGAGCATACATTCGGGCATCATTGCAAATTAGCAAACAATCTCTAGCGCTAATTGCGAAACTCTCGTCAATTGCGGCAAATTCACCCCATCTCTTTGAATCTGCCCATACCTATCAGCAGCAGTGGCAACAACGCATTGCAACAGATGGACTTGATCAAACTCAAGCAGCCCTAATTCTTTTGGCGAGCGATGGTTTGTGGTTGTCGGAAATGTTTCACGTTGGCGCACCCGAAGAACCTCTTCGCACTCAAGTTTTAGAAGCGTTGTTTGCCATGACGCGAGTCGCTACTAAGTCAAAGTAGTTGATCACAACCTATTTGCAGAACGCTGATGAATCTTCAGTTTCATTCAGCAAGTTTGTCCTGCAAATTACTCATAACTTACACCAAATTTGCCCAATTAGACCACAAGTATCAGTCATAAAAGTTTCACTGTATCTAAGTTTCAAAACTACGAATTGACATCAGGATATTTTTTATGCAACCAGATAATCAGTCTGCGATGAAAGAGCAAAACTCTGTGCTTATCGGTAATCCCTTTCCCTGGTATGCCCAGATGCGACGTGAGTCACCCGTATTTTATGATGCAGAGCAAAAAAGTTGGATGGTATTTCGCTATGAAGATGTGAAACGAGTCTTTGCAGATTGGCAAACATTTTCGTCTCAAATTCCCTATCTATCAGAGGAAACAGATTTAACTCAAAGTCTCATCTATACTGACCCACCCAAGCATCAATCGCTGCGTTCTCTGGTAGCAAAGGTGTTTACTGCTCGTCGGGTAGAAGAACTGGCACCACGCATTACACAAATTACCCATGAACTGATCGACAAAGTTCAAGGACAAAATAATATCGACTTCATGCATGACTTGGCAATTCCGCTACCTGTGATTGTGATTGCGGAAATTCTCGGTGTTCCGGTTGCAGATCGTGCTGATTTCAAACATTGGTCAGATGGCATTATTGTGTCTGATCCGGCTGCATTGCAGGCAATGGCAGACTACTTCCGGGATCTACTGAAACAACGACGGCAACATTCTGGTAAAGACTTGCTCAGTGATTTGATTGCAGCCCATGAAGCCGGTGAAACATTGACAGCGCAAGAACTGGTGGCTTTCTGTATTTTGCTGTTAGTCGCCGGAAATGAAACTACAACTAATCTGTTAGGTAACGCTATTCTTTGCTTCAACGAGTATCCAGAGGCATTTGCAAGGTTGAAGCGATCGCCTCAATTACTGCCACTGGGGATTGAGGAAGTGTTGCGCTATCGCTCAACGGTGCAGGGGATGGAACGCTTTACCAAAGTCGAAACCCAACTGGCGGGACAGACGATTCCCGCAGGACAAATGCTATTGGTTTGGATAGGAGCGGCAAATCGAGATGAGACTCAGTTTGATCGCCCAGATGAATTTGTCATTGATCGTGACCCAAATCCGCATTTGTCTTTTGGCAACGGCATTCACTTTTGCTTGGGCGCACCCTTAGCTCGGCTAGAAGGAAAAATCATGCTGAGTGCAGTGTTGGAACGCCTGCCAAATTTGCGCGTTGACCCAAATGCCGCGCTAGAGTTTATTCCCTCAATGGCTATACATGGAGTCAAATCCTTGCCTGTGCTTTTGTAAATACGTCATTAGTCATTAGTCATTGGTCATTAGTTATTAGCGAGAAACTTTACTTTCACTCCCCCAGCTACCTCAGCTTTTTTCATCTCCCCAATCCCCACTCCCTATAAAAAAAGGTGCGTTAGACAAAACGTCATAACACACCTGAAAAAATTGATGATTTTTTTATTTCCTGTCAGAGCTTGTAATACCTCTAGCAGCAATTTCTTTACCTATCACCTCCACTGCTTTAGCAAATTGAGGGTCTGCTAGGGTTGCAAGTTTATCGCGTTCGTTGAGCCACAATTCCTGACGCTGGGCATCAGATAATTCCACCGTCACATCTGGATCAACCCCGTGTTTATTGATATCTTTCCCACTGGGTGTATGGTATTTAGCAATTGTTACCGCTAATCCTGATCCATCTTCTAGGGGACGCACCGATTGCACTAAACCTTTACCGAAGGTTTGAGTACCAACTAAAACGGCACGTTTATTATCTTGCAAGGCTCCTGAGAGAATTTCACTGGCACTGGCTGATCCTTTATCTACCAACACCACCAGTGGCTTATTCGTCAAAGCACGTCCTCTTGCGACTTCCCGCTCTTGCTCACCTTGACGGTCAATAGTGGAAACAATTGTCCCTCTATCCAGCCACATCCGAGCAATTTCCACACTGGAGAACAGTAACCCGCCTGGGTTACCACGTAGATCCAGAATATATCCAGCTACTCGTTGCCTTTCTAAATCTCTAATAGCGCTTTGCATTTCCCCGCCAGCATTGGCGCTGAACTGGTTCAAGCGTATGTAACCAAGTTTACCTGCCGGAGTTTGTTTTTCAGAATACTTTACTGGATGGATTTCAATCCGCGCCCGTGTGATATCAAACTGTTTTGTTTGACCGTCCCGTTGCACTGTCAGGTTGACCTTCGTTCCTGGTTCACCTCGAATCATGGATACTGCCTGGTTAGTATCCATCCCCTCAGTGCTTTTCCCATTGATTTTGATGATTACATCCTTAGCCAAAACTCCCGCCTTAAATGCAGGTGTATCCTCTATTGGCGCAATCACAACAATCTTTTTCGTTTCTTCATCTTGACTGATTGTGATGCCAATACCTGTAAGTTCTCCAGAGGTGTCTACTTGCATGTTCTTGAATTCCTCTGGGTCCATAAACCGGGTGTAAGGATCATCGAGTACCTTCAGCATTTCCCGGATGGACTTATAGGCATCTTGCTGACTACTGTAGGACTTGCCCAAGTACTCCTTCCGCACAGCCTGCCAATCTACTTGATTAAAAGTACCGTCTACGTATTGGCGCTGAACAATTTGCCAAACTTCATCTACTAATTCCTTGGGACTTGCTTTAAATAAAGCCTGACCTCGCGAGTGAATGCCCAGGCTAGTAACAGCAATCGTGGAAAGCGTCACTGCCGTAGCACCCAAAACAAGTCTACTTTTTGTAATCACCATAATGACAGCTGTGTCAGAGGGAGAAATTTTATAGTCAGTATGCCCAATCTAACACAGGGTAACACTGTACAGACGAGGCATGTATTTCTAATTTCATGAAAATACTTGACAATCCGGCTATCTTGTTAAGTGGAGATGAAGAAATTCAGGGAGTGGGGAGATGGGGAGATGGGGAGATAGGGGGATAGGGAGATAGGCAGGGCTGATTCTTTCCCTAAAAGGGTTAAAATTGCAAGGGCAAATCCACAATTAAGACCAAAAATTTTGGCATCTTCAGTCCGAAATACCTGATTTTTCTTTGCGTCTTTGCGCCTTTGCGTGAGATTATCCTCTTGACAAATCTCCAACACAAGCGAATGAAACAGCCCTGGGGAGATAGGGGGATAAGGAAGTATTTTTGTTCTTGTCCCCTTGTCTCCTTGTCTTTTACGGTTCTACCCAACGCCCATCTGTCTTAATTAGGTTAATCAGCTCTTGTACTCCTTGGGACTCAGGGACTTTTTTAATTTCTTCTCGACCACGATATAACGAAATATAACCAGGGGTCTTGCCAACATAACCATAGTCGGCATCTGCCATTTCTCCAGGGCCATTGACAATGCAACCCATAACAGCTATGTCAAGTCCAGTTAAGTGTTTAGTTGCTTCCCGGACTTTGTGCAATACTTCCTCTAAGTTAAACAAAGTCCGTCCACAAGAAGGACAAGCGACATACTCCACCATTGTTTTCCGCAATCCTAAAGCTTGGAGAATGCTGTAGCAGACGGGAATTTCTTTTTCTGGTGGTTCTGTCAGTGATACGCGAATTGTGTCACCAATGCCATCAGCCAGCAATGTGGCAATCCCGGCTGTAGATTTAATCCGTCCATATTCGCCATCACCGGCTTCTGTCACACCTAAATGCAACGGATAATCCATACCCAGTTCATCCAAGCGTTTGGCCATGAGGCGATAGGCGGCTACCATCACAGGAACCCGTGAAGCTTTCATGGAAATTACCAAGTTACGGAAATCTAAAGATTCACAAATGCGAATAAACTCTAAGGCAGATTCCACCATGCCTTCTGGGGTATCGCCGTAGGTAAATAGCATTCTTTCCGCCAGAGAACCGTGATTTACCCCAATTCGCATTGCTTTACCTTGATCTCGCAAGGAAACCACCAAAGGTTCTAGTGTTTCACGGATTTTGTCGCCAATTTCATCAAATTCGGCTTTAGTATATTCATTTCTATTAGAGTTTGGTTTCTCAAATACATACAACCCCGGATTAATTCGCACTTTTTCTATGTGCTTAGCGACTTCCAGAGCAATTTTCATGCCATTGTGATGTACATCAGCCACAATTGGCACATCTTGGTAGGTTTTTATTAATTTTTGTTTAATTTCCGCCATCACTCTAGCGTGAGCCATACTTGGCACTGTGACGCGGACAATCTCACAGCCAATTTCGTGTAAACGACGAATAGCGGCCACAGAACCATCGATATCAAGAGTGTCCTCGTTAATCATCGACTGCACCACTACTGGGTAGCCACCGCCAATGGTGACATTTCCCACCTGGACAGGCCGGGTTTTGCGCCGCTTGATTGTGGTATCAAAGATGGATTGGTCTGTTGTGGTGTTGGATGTTGTAAGAGTTGGCAGAGTTTGCATAACCTAATTAGGTAAATTTGCTGTATTTAAAATATCCGGTTGAAAGTCTCTGTCTCTCAGATTGCCATAGCTGAGGCTTTTTTGGGCAATGAGATAGCAGAAGAGAAAATAAAAAATCAGAAATCAGACTTAGGGAGATAGCAAGCTGGAACACAACTTTCGAGTTCTTGATTTGAGTAGCGATCGCTTGCTGACTGAGTTATCAATACCATTAGCAGCACCTATAATTTTATGATTTATGATCTTCTCAATTCCTGTAATTCATTCAATTCCTGACGGTGTAGCTTTAATGACCACCGTACTGCATGAGTATCCCATTCCCCAGCCACATAGCTGTAAGTTATACAAGCGAGGGCTGAATGATACGTATCTTGTAGAAACTGAGGCAGAAAATTATATTCTGCGAATTTATCGGCGTAGCTGGAGAAATAAGCAAGAAATTGATTTTGAACTGGCATTGCTAGCATTTTTACATGAGCAAAAGCAGCCAGTGGCATATCCTATTTATCACAAAAATGGTAGTTTTACTACAGAAATTCTAACGCCTGAAGGTATGCGCTATGCAGCTTTATTTTCTTACGCTATGGGGCAAGCAGTTAATGAAAAATTAGATACTGAGCAAAGTTATATTTTAGGGGAAACACTCGCTAAAATGCATCAGAGCTTAGATAATTATCACACTAATTTTGCTCGTCCTATATTGAATCATGAATATTTACTTGATTGGTCAATAGCAGCAATTATATCTCTATACAAACACCGACAAGATGATATTAATTATCTCCAGCACACTATAGACAAAATTAAATCTCAATTTGCAGTCTTAAACTTACCTTTATCCGCACCTGAGTATGGAATTTGCATAGGTGATGTCCACTCAGGAAATGCTCATTTTACCGAACAAAACCAGCCTACGTTATTTGACTTTGATCAGTGTGGTTATGGCTGGCGTGCTTTTGATATTGCAAAATTTTTGCACGCATCACTGAGAATGAAGATAGATTTTAAAGTTCGAGATAAATTTATTGATGGTTATCAAGCTATTCGCCGACTTAGTGAATTTGAACTAGCATCAATTCCCATATTTACTCAAGCTGCTCATATTTGGGTTATGGGAATCAGTGCTAATGCAGGTGAGGATATTTTGCCTTATGGCTGGTTTACAGACGATTGGTTAGATGCAAGGTTAGCCATATTAAGAAATTTGTAAAACTTGAGTACTTTATCACGGTATTATGGAAGTGATCGCTAGATATGTAATAATATGAATGTACTAGAGAAAAAATTTATAGGCGATCGCCCGTACTACCAACTAAATTAGAATTATCACCCCATTGTTTAAAACTCATGCTAGAAAAAACATCAACTTTCCAAAAAGTTATAGAGGTTGTGGAAGCACTGGAACTAGAGGAACAGGCTATGCTTGTGTATATTATTCAAAATCGTCTTAAACAACAACAACGGGATGCCTTATTAAAAGAAGTAACACAAGCTGAGAGTGACTATACTCAGGGTAATATCAGACGTGGCTCAGTTGCAGATTTGATGGCAGATTTAGACGCATGAAAAACTTGGTTTGGAGTCCAACCTTCGTTCGTGCGTTTAAACATTTAGTCAAAAAAAATCCCGAATTGCGTTCTTCAATTGAGCAAGTATTACAACAAATAGCCGAAGACCCCTTGCAGCCTATTTTACGTAGTCACAAACTGAAAGGAGATTTATCGGGGGTATGGTCTTGTTCAATTAACTATAGTCATCGTATTTTATTTAAGTTTGTTAAGAATCCTGATTCAGAAGAAGAAGAAATATTTCTATTGACTTTGGGTTCACATGATGATGTTTATTAGATAAATTATTCAACTTAATTAGGACTTATGCAATAACTCTCTGAAACCCTCTTTCCATTCTCTTCAAGACGCTTCGCTTTAGCGATACATTTTTTCATAATTTTGCGTAAGTCCCGTTAATTAAATAATGTTATATGAATAATATAATCAAAACTCAACTACCAATTCCCGCGCACTTTAACCCCCAAAAAGTCGGTGAAGTCTGGCGTGTATCTTACCAAGAACGTGCAGTAGAAGCAGAAGCCTGGGCGAAACAGTACAATATCCCACCAGCTTCTTCAGACAAAAAACAAATTTGCCTACTGTTAATTGATGTGCAAAATACTTTCTGTATCCCCGGATTTGAATTATTCGTGGGTGGAAAATCTGGCACTGGGGCAGTAGATGATAATCGGCGATTGTGTGAATTTATCTATCGCAATTTGGGTGTCATCACCAAAATTGTACCTACTCTAGATACTCACACAGCAACGCAAATTTTTCATCCTATTTTTTGGGTGAACGCCGCAGGTGAACACCCTACACCAGCAGCAACTAACATTACTCCAGCAGATATTGAACAAGGCATCTGGAAAGTTAATCCAGCAGTTGCTAATAGTATTACTAATGGCAATTATGAATTATTAGAAAAACATGCTTACCATTACGTTAAACAACTAAGTCAAGATGGTAAATATCCCCTAACTATTTGGCCTTATCATTCTATGTTAGGTGGCATTGGTCATGCTTTAGTTTCATCAATAGAAGAAGCCATATTTTTCCACTGTATTACCCGTCAAAGCCAGACACAATTTGAAATTAAAGGTGATAATCCCTTAACAGAAAACTATTCTGTTTTACGTCCAGAGGTATTACAAGGTTTTGACCAAAATCCACTTGCCCAAAAAAACACACGCTTAATTCAGCAACTTTTAGAATTTGATGCTGTGATTATTGCTGGTCAAGCCAAAAGCCACTGCGTAGCCTGGACAATTGACGATTTGTTAATAGAAATCCAAGAGGTAGACGCAACCCTTGCCCAAAAAATTTATTTGCTAGAAGATTGCACATCCCCCGTTGTTGTCCCTGGTGTAGTTGACTACACAGCACAGGCAGACACAGCATTTACCAAATTTGCTAACGCTGGGATGCACATAGTCAATTCCCATCAACCAATCGCATCCTTTCTATAAATCCAGAGAAATCACTGGATATTGAAAAAACCTCATTGCTTCAGATAATCTTGAGGATCTTCTGCCACCCAACCCAAATCTGAGCTAGAACGCACTTCAAAATGGAGATGTGGTTGAGTAGCAGCAGGTTGTCCGGTAGTGCCAACAGTTCCTAGCAAGTCTCCTTCGTTAACTTTCTGACCAACAGTAACTTTGATACTGTCAAGATGCGCATAGCGGCTTTGGAGTCCGCCACTGTGATTAACAATGACCAAATTACCATAACTACCTTGCTCATCAGCAAACACTATAGTTCCCGGAGCGATCGCCTGTACAGGACTACCCACTGCGGCTAACAAATCCACACCGCTATGAAAGAACACTTCACCAGTCGTAGGATTAATCTGCCAGCCATAAGGTAATGTCACAGATGCTTGTTCTCGCAAGGGATACCCAGCTATAGATACAGGTTTGGTATCAGCAGGCGCGGGAGACTCGGTAATGGGACGATTTGGCGAACCACTTGCCCTGGGAACAAACACGATTCTGGGATCTTGTTGACAGCCATTAATCTCAAACAGCGTATCGGCACGGACTTGATACTTTTCTGCTACTTGTCGCCAAGTTTGGCCGCGAGGTACTTCTACCACAATCCCATTGTAGGGAGGAATCTGAAGCTCACTACCAACAGTAACTTTACCATTTCTTAAACTTGGATTCATATCGATAATCGTTACCGGAACGAGATTATAGCGCTGCGCTATGCTCTCCAAGGTTTCACCACGAGCAACTTTATGGCGCTGAAAGCGAGATAGGGCTGGAGTTGGGCAACTGGCAGCAGCATGAACTCTGCTGGAGTATAGGGGTGTAGATGCTAGCCCGACAGCGCCAACTAGGCTACAGAGCAAAAGTAGACGATAGGGAAAATTCATATATTATACACGTCAAGAGAGCTTAACTTTAGATTTTAGTTGGGGAATGGGGCATGGCTGAGAAGCAAGACGAGAAGAATTAGGTTTTACGTTCCCTTCTGCTCCCTAACTTGATCCCCAATTCCTTAAGCAAAAACTTGGTTTTTGTATGTAAATTTATCTGTCCACTTGCCTTTTGCTTGACTACACTTAGAAATTAGCAACTGCACTGCTTTCCTTAAACGTAATCATTATGAATTTATCCTTAAAGCAACTAGTTATTTATCTATCTTTACTGGCGATGGGTGGTGGTGCAGGATTATATGGGAGTCGTTATCTCCTGCCTTACAATCGCTCGTTCCAACAATTAAGAAATGTAACAGTGGCTTTGCCTCCAGAATCTGTAGTTCCTAATCCTGTAAGCGGAGGTATGGGAGCGGATGGGGGCGATAATCTGAATTTTATTGCTACGGCAGTGCAAAAAGTCGGCCCGGCGGTAGTACGCATTAATGCCACTCGCAAAGTGGCTAATCCCATTTCAGAAGCTTTGAAAAATCCACTGTTGCGCCGATTTTTTGGAGAGGATGAGCAACCAATTCCCCAAGAACGGATTGAGCGCGGTACGGGTTCGGGATTTATTTTGAGCGAAAATGGGGAATTACTGACTAATGCTCATGTGGTTGCAGATACAGATACTGTACAAGTGACTCTTAAGGATGGTCGGACTTTTGAAGGTAAGGTGGTGGGAGTTGATGCCATTACAGATGTGGCAGTAGTCAAAATTCCCGAAAATAAATTGCCCACAGTCAAGCTGGGCAATTCACAAAATTTAATCCCAGGACAATGGGCGATCGCTATTGGTAATCCTTTAGGTTTAGATAATACTGTCACCATTGGCATTATCAGCGCGACTGATCGCACTAGCGCTCAAGTCGGTGTCCCAGATAAGCGAGTTAGCTTTATTCAAACTGATGCAGCCATTAACCCTGGTAACTCCGGCGGGCCTTTGTTAAATGCCCAAGGTGAAGTGATTGGTGTTAACACTGCTATTCGCGCCGATGCTCAAGGATTGGGTTTTGCTATCCCTATTGAAACTGCTGCCCGCATTGCTAATGAACTATTTACTAAAGGGCGTGCAGAACATCCTTTCTTGGGAATTGAAATGACTGATTTATCTCCCAACAAAAAACGCGAGCTGAATCAAGAAAAAAATCTCAACATTCAGCAAGAAACTGGTGTGGTAATTAAAGGAGTCATGGATGACTCACCAGCAAAAGAGGCGGGGCTGCTGCCTGGGGATATAATTCAAAAAATTAACGGTAGACCAGTGAACATAGCAGCCCAAGTACAGAAACTAGTAGAGTCCAGCACAGTTGGCGATATCCTGGCAATTGAAGTTAACCGCAGTGGTAAAATTCAAACTCTCAAAGTGCAATCAGGAACTTATCCCCAAAAGAAGTAATTGATACTCTTGACTTTAGAGCCTATGGTCGGCAGATTTTTGGTGATTAGCTATTGATTATTAGACAAATGTTCTAATTGCATCCTTTGCTCCATTTGGCGGAGGAAATATCCAGTCATCATCGCTGATGCTAGTAGCCCAGCTAAGTTATCCCTATCTGTGGTAATTTGCACGTTGAAGTTTTCTGCGGGAAGCATACCCACTAGCCCTTGGACATTTTGCGAAATTATTTGTTTAATTTCCGGGCTGACGGACTGAGCGACGCGGGCTAGAACTTCAGGAGGCTGATGCTGTAGATATTTGAGTAACTGATTGGGATTTTCCTCAAAATGGTCGTTCAGAAGCTGATTGTGGTTGTCCTCAGAGTTGTCATTGAGAAAGTCAGGGTCAAACACCATGGGCAAATTTTTAGCTTAATTGCTGATTCTACTCTAAACCATAGTACAGGGGTAGTGCATTCTCCGTAGGTGGGGAATGGGGAGTGAGGGGAGGATGGGGAGATGGGGGATGGGGGGATAGGGAGAAAGTTTGGCTTTAATTTTTCTTGTCCCCTTGTCCCCTGTAACCTACTCCCTCTTCCTGAAGTGTTAAATCTAGTTCTAGTTGTTCTTCCTTCTGGCTGCGGTCTAATATTTGGGGCAACTGCTCAATTTGGAAATACTGATGAAATTTCGGTGTTATTTGTAACGAGTAAGAGCGAGAATCATTGTCTCGGCGTTTCCGCACAAAACCCAGTTCGACCAATTCGGGAACATGTTGATATACTCCTGAACCACGCAAATCAATTAAATCGCTTTGGAGTATGGGGCTATTCAGGGCGATCGCTGCTAAAGTTCGTAATGCACCTAGTCCTAATTCTAGAGGAATCAGGGTTTGCACTAGGTCATGAAAATCAGATCGCAGTTGCAGACTATAACCATTTGGGGTTTCTACAACTTCTAAGGCGCTATCTCGGTGGGCATAACTGTCGATTAGTTCCATTATGCCTTCTTGAACTGTGGCGCGATCGCACGCGGCATATTCGGCAATTTCGCCGAGTGACAAGGGTTTACCCTTTAAATAGAGAATCGCTTCTATCTTAGTTGCTGTAGTCATTAGTCATTAGTCATTGGTCATTAGTCATTAGGTCATTATTTATAAAAATAAATAACTGACACTTGCCCATCAAAATTGTGTGGGATTATATCATAAATATTCAAAAAAAGAATAATTATAAAAATCTCAGTCCCGGCATCACCAGCCTCGGTTACTGAGGATAAATTCCGCGATCGCTAAATCTTGAGGAGTGGTCACTTTTAAATTAGTCTCCTCTCCTGCAACAATTTGGACTTGGATACCGCATCTTTCAAATAAAGCAGCATCATCAGTGACTTCCCATCCCTGACGAATGCCTTCGGTGTGGCACTGTTTCAACAACTTAACATTAAATCCTTGGGGAGTTTGTGCCGCCCACAATTGTCTCCGGTCGGGTGTGCTTTGAATTATGCCATTTTCATCAACAACTTTGATGGTGTCTTTCACAGGCACAGCAGCAATTAAACCAGAACATTGGCGTATGGCATGGGCACATGAATCGAGTAAATCCGGTGTTACTAGACATCTAGCGCCATCATGAATTAAAACTTGCTCTGCGGCTGCTGGTAGTGCCTGCAAACCGTTGTGAACCGATTCTTGGCGTGTGGAACCACCAGTAATCAATTCTACTGGTTTAGTCAACTTCAGTTCAGCGAGAATTGCCTTAAAGTCTGGCCAATCATTGGGTTGAGAAATAATTCCGATCCACTTGATTGTACTAGCTGCGGCGGCAGCTTTCAGAGTCCAAGCAATAATTGGTTGCGATCGCACTTCGAGCAGTAGTTTATTGCGGGTACTGCCCATTCTTTTCCCTGTTCCGGCTGCTGGAATTAGTAAATACACAAAACACCTCAATTTGGAAAATGGGGAGATGGGAAGGAAAATATATGATTCTCTCCCCCTGTCCCCTGTCCCCTGTCCCCTATAACCTACTCGCTATTTCCTAAAACCTAATACCAAATCCTCAATTACTAATACCTATATTCCCCTAAAATAGGGAGCGAGTACGCGTCAATAAATATTATGCGAGTAGTAGCCCTTGTACCTGGTGGAATTGGCGACCAAATTCTTTTCTTCCCGACTCTAGATGAACTGAAGCGCTATTACCCTAACGCTCAAATAGATGTCGTTGTTGAACCCCGGTCAAAGGCTGCCTACCGGGTGAGCAAGTCAGTTAATAATGTACTGACCTTTGATTATAAAGACCGCAACAGTCTAGCAGATTGGAGCAATTTGGTGGGCATGATTCGCGATCGCGAGTATGATGTCGCCATTACTACTGGAAAAAGCTGGTTGATGGGTTTGTTACTCTGGTTGACTGGTATTCCCGCCCGCATTGGCTACCAAGGTAAAGGAGCGGTTTTTCTGACCTATGCTGTGCCTTTTAGACCATCCCAGTATAGGACAGTTGCATACCACGACTTGTTGCAAGCGTTGGGTATGCAAACTCCTTGTCCAGAATTAGCGGTGAATTTGCCAAAGCCAGATATTGAGTGGGCACAACATGAACAAAAACGCTTGGGGGTAAATGAAACTAGCTACATCTTGATTTATGGCGGTTCTAATGAGATGTCCTCATCTTTAGCTGGGGATACTATCTACCCTGTAGAGAATTGGCAACAAATTATTCAAGACTTTCGTCACAAGCAGCCAGATTTGCCTGTGGTGGTGATTCAATTATCTGAAAATGAAAAATTTGTGCGATCGCTTTTGGAGTTTTGTCCAGACATCAAGGTTACTTCTCCAGATAATATTGGCAAGTTAGCTGCCATGATTGGCGGAGCAAGTTTAATGTTATCTACCGATGATGTACCTATGCACCTAAGTGTAGCAGTACAAACCTATACTATCGCCCTGTTTGGCTCTACAGATCCAGAAAAATTGTTACCAAAAAGCGATAAATTCCTGGCTATTAAATCACCTACAGGTAAAATGGCCGACATCTCACCCAAAACAGTTTTGGATAAAATCTGGGGTGGCTAGAAGAGTGCTGAGTGCTGAGTGCGCTTCTTGCCCTGAGCGAAGTCGAAGGGGAGTGCTAAGTAAAGATACCATCTAGGGTGTCTAGTAAAACAATTTCTACTCAGCATTAAGTACTAGTTAAACTAGTTACACCATCTCTAACGAGATGGCCATCCTCCATGTAGATAATACGGTCGGCGATATCTAAAATGCGGTTGTCGTGGGTCACGAGCAAAATTGTACAGCCTTGCTCTTTCGCTAATTTCTGCATAATTTCCACAACATCGCGCCCCGATTGTTTATCGAGTGCCGCAGTGGGTTCATCAGCTAAGACAATTTTAGGCTGACTCACCAATGCTCTGGCGATCGCTACCCGTTGTTTTTGTCCACCAGATAAATTATCTGGATAGTAATTGAGGCGCTGTCCTAAACCCACCGCCTCTAGTATTTCTTGTGATTGACTAAGCATTTCTTGCGGCGAAATTTTTGGTTGTACTTCCAAACCCATCCGCACATTCTGGAGTACTGTTAAACTACCATGCAAGTTATGAGCTTGAAAGATATAACCATTACTTCGCCGCGCCTGGATTAACTGTTCAGGACTAGCACCACAAAGTTCTCTGCCTAAAACCTGCAAACTACCAGATTGGGCAGAACGCAACCCTCCCACTAAGGTCAGCAGTGTAGTTTTCCCAGACCCAGAAGGCCCAGTCATAATTACAATTTCACCTGCATTAATTGTGAGATTGATATTGAATAAAACTTGCTTACTCAGTTGACCACTACCAAAATAATGATCAAGATTTTGAATGGAAATAACTGGAATCATAAGCAATAATTATTTGTAATTCCCACACTCTCACACTCCCTAAAACATATCGGCAGGGTCAGCAGATTGTAATTTCTGAGTGGCTATAATTCCTGAAATAGCACACATAATAATTGTCAGCAATAACACAACCACTGCCCGTAATAAAGTCATATATACTGGTAAATTTGTCGCATTGCGAGCCAACTGGTAAAGCCCCAAAGGCACAATCAATCCTGGAATAAAACCCAGCACGGCTAAAATAATGGCTTCTTCAAAAATCACGCCTAACAGATATGAATTGCGATAACCCATGGCTTTGAAGGTGGCATATTCTTTCAGGTGAGCATTCACGTCAGTAGAAAGAACTTGATAGACAATAATCACACCGACAATAAATCCCATAGATACGCCCAAACTAAAGATAAAACCAATGGGACTGTCAGTTTTCCAGTAATCTTCCTCAAATTTGATGAATTCCTCCCGTGTTAGCACCTTAACGTCCTCATTTTGCAGGTGCAATCTTAATGCTGCTGCTACCTGCTGCGAGTCATAGCCTGGTTGAATATTAATTAAGCCCAGGCTGATACTTCCTGCTTGTCGTCTGGGAAATAGCCGTAAAAAATTTTCATCGCTGGAAATTAATGTGCCATCAGCACCAAAGGATGCGCCTAATTTAAATGCACCACTAATGGTAATGGTACGTTTATCTACTTCTGTTGATACAGTTTTACCTGCGTCAATTTGGCGAAAAACTTCTTGGTATTCTCCTCTGGCTCCACGGTCAAAGACAAAGAAATCTGGTAGTTTAATCTTGTCTAATTGAGCATTTAATTCTGGTAAGTCGAAAGCAGGCTGCTCAGGAGTTATCCCAATAGCTTGTACTGTCGTTTGACGACGTGTTTGAGGATTCTTCCAAGTAACTAAACCGATATACATGGCTGTAGCTGATTGTACACCTGGGACATCAGATGCCTGAAACAATCGCCGCCGTGAAAAAGTAGACATGTTTTGCATGTTGCGGCTTTGAGGACTCATTAAAATGATGTCTGCTAGCAAAGCTCGATTTAACCTAGTGTTGCTGTCATATAGAGCATTCTGAAAGCCCAACTGCATAAACATAAGGACATCTGCAAAGGCAATACCTGCTAAAGCGACAAACAGACGACTTTTGTGATGGCTGAGTTGTAGCCATCCTAAAGGTGTTCGCCGTTGTAGTTCTTTGATGAATTCGCTCACAGTTCAATCACCGCCTTAACTTGTAAATTGGTAAATTTGGCAGCTTTCTGGCTGGATATGTCATCTAGTTGCACATGCGCTTCCACAACTCTAGAGTCAATATTCTCCGTGGGGTCACTGTTGATAATGTTCTGCTGTTGCACTTTCCAACCTACCCAATCTACTGTTCCGAGTAATTCACCTGGTAAAGAATTACTAGATATTCTTACTCGTTGTTGAGGTTGTACTTTGCTGACATCGCTTTGATAAATTTCCACAACTGCATACATCTGCTTGGTTTGCCCAATCTCGACAATGCCGTCACTGGATACCATTTCACCGGGGCGTGTATAAATATCAAATATCACACCATCTTGGGGTGAGATTACATAAGCTTGATCCAAGTTAGCCTTTGCTTGTTTTGCGGCTGCTATGGCGCGCCTAACTTCTGCTTTTGCCCCAGCGACATCTACCGGACGGACTTCGGCGATGCGGTCTAATGTAGCGGCGGCGACATTGGCTTGCTGGCTGCCAGTTGCTTGAATTCGCGCCAAAACTGTTTTAGCTTCGGTAATTTGCTGGCGACCGGTGCCATCAATGCGGTTGAGAATAGCTCTGGCTTCACTCAATTGCTGGGTTATGGTGTCTACATTCAGACGCTTACCATCAAATAAAGACTGGGAAATTGCTCCTTCAGAGTACAGCTGCTGATAGCGTTGAAATTCTACTTGGGCATTTTTCAGTTCTGCTTCTAGTTTCTTAATTGTGGCTTGTTGTGCCGTTTTCTCTCCTTGCCACTGTACTTCTAACCTGGTGACTGTTTCCCTTTGTTGCCTTTCATCCCCTAGAGTCTGTGCTTGAATACGCGCCATTTCGGCTTTTTGCGCTTCTATTTCACCGAATTTGGCACCTTCTTGCACTTTTGCTAGGTTTATTTGTGCTACTTTCACGGCTTCTTCAGCTTCTTGTAACGCTGCTTGTAAACGATCGCGATTATCTAAAATAGCGATCGCCTGTCCAGCTTTAACTTGATCTCCTTCCTTGACTAATAGCTTCTCTACCCGACTACCTTGACTAGATGCAGGCGCGGAAAGTTTAATCGCTTTTCCCTTGGGTTCTAATCTACCTAAGGCAGTCACCGTTTTAATTTGAGGTATGCTCACCTGGGAAGTGGGAGTGGTTTCAGACGGTTGTGATTGCCAAAACTTGTAACCTTTTGTGCCGGCGATCGCCAAACTTGTAGCTACTGCCAACATGATTAGTTGGCGAGAGCTAGGCTTAAAAAATGCGGAACCTTTAGCTGTACTATCAGGTACCATAAGCCCCCTCATTTTACGTGTAAGTAAACTAAATAGTTTACTTTTTATGTAACTAAACTAAACTAAACTGTACATTACAGTTATGTCAAGCGTCTCAAAATCAAAAAATGAAAAAGAAACAGACACAAAGTAATCAGGGAGAACGTTTGCTGTCACCAGAGAAAGTTGATGCGATTCTCGCTGGTGCCATGCAAGAATTTCTAGCAAATGGCTATGCTGCTACCACAATGGATAAAGTGACAGCAGCAGCAGGAGTATCCAAAACCACGGTCTACAGCTACTTTCAAGATAAGGAAAGATTATTTATTGCACTGATTGAGCAACTGGCTCAGGAAAATTTTCGGGCAGTATTTAATCCCCAAGACCCGCATTTCCTGGAAGGAGAACCTCAAACTGTTTTGCGCCGTTTAGCAGCCAACATTTTGGTGCGGATGACCGAACAACAGGAAGTATTGAATTTAGTCAGGCTGATTATCGGTGAGTCTGGACGTTTCCCACTGCTGGCGCAAGAGTTTGTGCGGAATATACACAAACCTGCGTTGGAAATGCTAACGCAATATTTTATAGAACATCCAGAACTGCAACTACCAGACCCAGAAGTAGCGGCGCGGATTTTTATGGGGACATTAGTACATTTCACCATTATTCAGAATATGCTACATAGTCACCAACTATTACCGATGTCGCGCGATCGCCTAATTGCTCACTTAATTCACTTAGTAACTAGTAATCAACTGCCCAAAACGCCAACTGTCAATCAGTATTCAGGTACAAGGCAGAAATCCTCCAGGCGCAAGCGTACTGCATCGGGTAAATTTAAGATGGATTATGGTTGTGAGCCTAAACACCTCAGGTCTATCAGACTCACAGATACAGCTTGGGAAAAGTTGGCAGAATTGGCATCTGAAAATAGTTTGACCAGAAGTGAGGCTATTGAAATTTTTGCCCGTAATGGTACTTTAGATGAGCAGAACTGGCCCTATGCAGCTGAATCATAAAACTGCTTGTTTCTCTGCGTTCTTTGTGTCTCAGTGGTTTAAAAATCATTTACTACACTTAGCACTCAGCACTGAGTAACTGGAGTTTTGACTAAGACACAGTTATAAAACCAAGGATTATAGGTAACAATTCCATATAATCCTCCCGCGAGGGGTAATTATACGGAACAATTCTGTATAATATTTAAAATAGGGGCGTAAAAAAGAAATTTTCCGTATATCTCAGACAGAAGTGATTGTAATGCTTGATATATTCGGATTGAGATAAAGATTATACGGTGAGTTTCCGTATAATACTTTCAAACTTAAAGATAAAAGATATTGCTTTTGGCTCAAGAAATTTAGTAGCGCATGGCAAAGGATTTTTACGAGATGAAGAAAGTTACCGGGTCGATTTACAGAAACAAATCATTCAGATACGCAAATGGGTAGAGCAAATACTGGATGGGAAAGTTCCTAATAATTTTATGCCGACCGAGTGTGAACGCTGGTTGTTATTTATAGATCAATGGAGCAGATGGCTAGTAAATTATGTCGATGTTCAACTGTTGAGTAAGTAGTACCGCTGCATAACAAGCCCAGTGCAGCGGACTGAAGAACATCTCTGGTGCTGAGTTTAAGTCCTTGGCAGCCGCTGACTGGGATCGTTAGCTAGCTCCGCACAGAGGTCTTGCACTCGTTGCTTGAAGCATTTGGTAGTGGTGCTACACTTTCAGGATCTGATTTGCACGAGCGAGTAGGCAGGAGTCAATGCTAAGGCAGTTAGAGATAGAGGACAATATGGACAAAATTAACTTAAGCGAAAAACTTTCTCAGTTCTCAGAGTATTGGTCTCCAAAGACTATTGCACAACTTAACCAGTACGACATCATGGTTGTTAAAGTCAAAGATGAGTTCGTTTGGCATAAGCATGATGAGACAGATGACTTCTTCCTTGTTCTTAAAGGGCGTTTAACGATTCAATTGCGCGATCAAGATATCCATCTTGAAGCAGGTGAGCTTTTTGTAGTGCCTCGTGGTACGGAACATCGACCTGTAGCAGAAGAAGAAGTACATCTTTTACTGATTGAACCGACAGGAACACCTAATACTGGAGATAAAAGCACAGCAGTTCCCCGGCAAACCATTTGAAGCTTTGGCATCATTCAAGGTTGTCCGTGAGGTGGGACAGCACCCAGAATATAATTGGTAAGGACAGTGGTGTGGGGCAATCCGTAAGTTCAGCTACACTAAATTCAAATCAACTCCTCCTGAACCCCGTTTCTCTAGTGGTTGTCCTATGCAAATTACCCTTAATCTTGACGAAGCCCTCATCAACGAAGCACTCCAACTCACCAACCTTACCACTCAAGAAGAACTGATCAAGCTTGCTCTGAAAGAACTTGTGCGTTCACGAAGTGGCTCCTCTGGAGCATCGCGCCGCAGGAGAAACTTACTCGATCTCGCAGGGCAAATTCAGTTCGCTCCTGACTTTGACCATAAAGCCCTGCGTGAAACTCGTCATGCTGCTGATTGATACATCGGTTTGGATTGGCGTGTTTCGCGATCGCAGCGGTCAAGTGCGCCAGCAGCTTGAAACCCTGATTGCAGATCAGGAGGTTTGTATCACCCGGTTCACTCAGCTTGAATTGTTGCAAGGGAGCTTAAATGAGCAAGAGTGGACTCTTTTATCTACTTACCTCGAAGTACAAAGTTACGTTGAACTCGCCCCTCACGCTTGGGAAGCAGCTGCCCGTATTTATTATGACTTGCGCCGCCAAGGACTTACCGTTCGCAGTCCAATTGATTGTTGTATTGCTCAAGCTGCACTGGAAAATAATTTGCTTTTAGTTCATAATGATCATGATTTTGAAACTATTGCCCAGGTGCGATCTCTCCAGAATCTTCGCTTTCAGCCATAAACCCTTGAATCGTGCTGGAAGATAATCTGTGAGGTAAGCCAGCTAACACTGCGTTGGTGTGGACGGTACAGAGGTTACTGGTAGGTGTTCGAGGTTGTCTGCCGCCGCACAACTTCACCGTTATGCAGAATATCCATTAATATCAGGAGTTTGACCCGTCACACATCCATCAAATATTCGATTTGATAGACTGAAGGCATTGATTGGGCTAAGTTGACCTATGACCATTGCCATCAACCAACCAATACAACAGAAGCCACTCAGTTTTGACGAGTTTCTCGCCCGTTATGGTGACGATAACCGCTATGAACTGATTGATGGAGAGGTATTCGACTTGGAACCAACAGGCTTCCATGAAGAGGTTGCAGCCTTTATTACTGCAAAAATCTGTGTCCAGATTGACAGAGAAAGCTTACCTTGGTTTGTCCTTCAACGGGGACTATTGCGCCCTTCTCATATGAGTATGACAGCATTCCGACCTGATGTTGTAGTTGTCGATCAAGCTGAACTTAACAAAGAACTACTTTGGTCTAACCAGTCGATGCTGACGCTGGGCAGTTCGATTAAGCTTGTGGCGGAAGTAGTGAGTAGCAACTGGCAAAATGATTATGCCCGTAAGGTCGAAGACTACGCGGTTTTAGGAATTCCCGAATATTGGATTGCAGACTATGCAGGTAATGGTGGGACTCGACACATTGGGAAGCCCAAACAACCCACCCTTTCTATCTGTACGCTAGTGAATGGGGAGTATGAAATTCAACAGCTTCGGGGCAATCAGAGCATCCTCTCTTTAACCTTTCCAGATTTGAAACTAACGGCTGAACAGGTGTTGAGGGCTGGCAGGTAAAATCGCCATAATTCGACTACTCTCAATGTGAGATTGACATATGTCAACAAGCGATCGCGGCATCACAATTCAAATGCATATGTATCGAGTTGGGCAGCTTCCTGCGCGATCGTAGCATTGGCAACGTAAGCGGTTATACCCTCTGGAAGTGAGGCGCGTATACCTTTTGAGCGACTCGATATGATCATGTCCGCTCCCAGCGTTGTGCTGAGTCGAGCAATCTCCATACATTGTGTATATACATGGTTAAGTCATGGAAGTTATTTTCCTTTCGGCGGTGAGAATAGAGACAAATACCTATGCAAATATTTCAAAAAAGGCATCATCCAACTCATAACCCAGCATTTGCGCCATAGACTTTAACCGCGATTGACTGGGGATACCTTGCTGTTGTAACCAATCACCTAAAATAAAAATTTTGTGCATGAGAAATATTTCTAAAGCCTCTGGATTATATTGAATACCTTCTTTGGTACTGAACTGGTGTGGTACAAGCATGGCAGTGTAACGGGCAAATTCTCCCGATTTCCAGTCTAGTAAAAATGGTAACCAGGGATATTTGGCATCCAAACGCACAAACCACAGCCGTAACTCGGGAATTTCGGAAAATTCACGAGGATCACTAGGTTCCAAGGAATAGTTAATATCAAAGCATAGCTGCTGTTCATGGGATGCGGCTCCCTCTTGCAGCAGTTGGTCAATCACCGTTAACGCGGGTGAAAGATCCAGATTGTTAATAGTGTCAGTATCGAGTGCGATGGTGATTGTCATTGACTCAGCAAGAACTTTAGTTATGCTCAACAGTAGGATCGAGAATCCACAGTACCAGCTTTCAGGGATTGATGCTACATTTATCGGGTCATCTGGAGATGGGGAGATGAGGGAGTGAGGGGAGGATGGGGGGATGGGGAGAAAGTTTTGCTCTCTTGTCCCCTTGTCCCCCAAAACCACTCTGGCAGACATAACACCTGTCCACAGGTGGACATTCTCAGCAATTTTAAGTTAAAGTTGTAATGAGTTTGTTTTAGATTAAGGTGTGGTCAAGCAATCGTCAACAAGCAATCAAAACTGTCACCTCAGACTGTGAATTTAGCAGCCATACAATTAGGGGCACAATAGCTGCGTATAACAAACATCATGAGATACCAAAATAACTAATAAACATTAAAACGGGAAAATTTCCCCAATAGTTAACAAACTTAACTATGCAAAAACCAGCAATATCGACAAAACCAATTCGTTCCTTAGAAGATGCCCTTGAGCGGTGTCAACTGTTGGGTATGCGCGTTAGCCGCCAGCGTCGTTTTATTCTAGAACTACTGTGGCAAGCAAATGAACATCTTTCTGCTAGAGAGATTTACGATCGCTTAAACCAGCAAGGGAAAGATATTGGTCATACTTCTGTTTATCAAAATTTAGAAGCTTTATCCAGTCAAGGTATCATTGAATGTATTGAACGCTGTGACGGGCGTTTATACGGCAACATCAGTGATTCCCATAGTCATGTCAACTGTATTGATACCAATCAAATTCTTGATGTTCATGTAGAACTGCCAGAAGAATTTATCCGTCAAGTTGAACAAAAAACGGGAGTGCGGATTACTGAATATAGTATTAACTTTTATGGTTACCGTAATTCACAGGACAGTGCTGAGTGCTGAGTGCGCTGGCCCTGAGCGAAGTCGAAGGGGAGTGCTGAGTAAAAAATACTAAATCTCTGTTTCCACTCTCTACTCCCTCTCGTAACCTAGTACAGCACGACGGCAATAAACTATTCATTCCAAACCGCTCAAATCCTCTTAATAAAAGCTTTTTCTTTCCGCGTAGGGGTACTAGTTAATCATCCTCATCATCATGGGAGTGAGGGTTAAAAACCGTTTCATCCTCGTCATCATCATATAAATCCCTTGTCGAAATTGGTTCACCTTCTAAGCTTTCAATCAGCCTCATATCGGCAGGATTGTGAACCCAAAGTTTTGTGCTGCCCATATGATGAGAAACACCCGGCAAGGATTGCTGCGATAATACTCCTTTCAGGGTGTGATATTGCTCTAGGGAGAACAAAGCACCATGGAGTGTAGCAGTTTTTCGGTCAGCATCAGCTAGGACGGCATCAAATAAGCAAGCATTCGTGAGATTGACAGTGTGAAGATTCACTCCGGTGAGGTTTGCACCAGCCAGGTTTGCACCAGTCAGGTTTGCACCAGTCAGGTTTGCACCAGCCAAATTTGCCCCCATCAATGCTGCATCTGATAAATTAGTCTGTTCAAGATTGGCACCAATTAACATCACTTGTGCCAAAGATGCTCCTGAGAGGTTGAGTCCAGTTAGGGATTGGGAGAGGATTCGCTTGATGAAGGCGCTATTTGACAATACTGCTACTTTAGCAATTAATATCAGCAGGGCTTCAGGATAGAATTCTGCCAGATTGGCTGGATTGCCACAAGGGCAAAAAGCGGCTTTGATTTCGCGGTAGCAAGCACAAAGCAAGACAAATACATTCACTCCCACCGCAGCATTTACCTGCTCGATATTTACAGGGTTGTGCAGTGCGTGATAATAACTTAAAGCTTTATGTCCCATTCCTTCATCTAACCAACGACCTTGACAGTAGACATGCCAGAAAGATTCAAGACGTTGGATGAAAACTTCAAAGGAAAAATTGCTGCTTTGCTTGTGTCTTAACGCCGCGATCGCCATTTCGACTATTTCCTGACTGAGAACGCCATAACCAAGTAAATTGTAGATATGCTGGGCCACTCTGCTGGGAGATTCCAGTATAAAGGTGAGCGTACCGTAAACATCCTCTTGCTGTTGAGTGAGGATTTGCAGTTGCTCAGCAATAGCTTCTGCACAGAGGTATTCCCCTAATTTGGGGTGAGAAAATTCAGTCTGGGATAAAGAAGTTGAGCTAGTTTTAAAATAAAAGGCTGGGAGGGTATGAGGATTTGATTCTTCAGCCAAAGTAATTTGATGGCGATCGCTATGTAAAATTTGTAAGGCGATCGCTTGCATTTTTCTGATTAAATCTTGGGGATGACGACCAGAAAGTAAATTAGCGATCGCTTCTTGTGTTCGGTGGATATGAGCCGAACCTGATCGCAGTAACATCGTCTTGATACGGCCAGTTAAGGGATAGCCTAATAACCATCGACTCAGGCGATGATGAATTTCCCATAAGTGGCTGTTGGTAGCTAATTGTAATATCTGCTCATCTAGTAATCCGTCACGGTGTAAAACTCCTAACAAATACAGCATCAGAGGTTGGCGGACAAGAGCAGAAAATTCCGGTGATTGAGATTGGCTATTAAATAACCCCGCTTGCTTTAAAAATGTAAAAAAGTTTTGGGCAATCGGCAAAGATTGTACCATTGCCCATTTCTGAAACCATTGTTTTAGCTCCTCCAGCGCCAATGGCTGAATGACAATTCGTTTCAATTGCAGTGATATTTCTGGGGCGAATTCCTGAAAGCTGGCTATTCTACTAGTCAACACAATCTTATGACGGCGTTCAGATTGAAATTTCAGTAACTGCTGCATAAATATTGCCTTTGCTCTGTTACCTTGACTACAAGGTGGAAGTTCATCTAAACCGTCAAGTAGCAACAGACATCGCGGATGTTCTTGTTCCAGCCAATTGGTAAGGTTAGTCTGAGAATTTAAAGAAAACCCAAAATTCAGCGTTTCAGTTAAATTATTGCCATATTTTATATCCCGCAACTGTATGACTATTGGCATCCAAGTCGGGTAAAGTTCTAGTGCTACCTGTGCTGCCCACATGTGGCAAAAACTAGTTTTACCATAGCCAGGTTCAGATTCAATCACAGCAATTGTTTCTGAATCATCCAGTTGTTGCTGCGCCCATATTTTTAAATCAACTTGAGATGGCTTTGCATAACTAACCTCTTGTGGTAAACCTGTAAGCGGAACGTAGATATCCTTCAAGGCAAAGCATTCCATCAGCATAGGTATACTAAGAGCTTGGAGCAAACTGGCTCGGTAATCTTCCCGTTGAAGGTCAATTGTGTGATCTACAGTAGACCCGGTATTTCCTAACCGGAAAAACTTTTGCAGTTGAGCTAAAGGCAAGGCATTGTGAGCAATGACTTTTAGCAGATGTCCGGGGAGTGCATGTACTAAACGCTGGGTTAACAGTTTGGCTTCTGGTTCCTCCGCCCCATTAGCAACAAACCAAGCTACAGTGGCATGATTCATCTGTTGCACTAGTAATGAATCTGCTACCAAAGAAAGAGCTTGTTCAGCTTGAGTGTCAGTTAGTTTCCCAGGACTGAGAGTTTTCAGCAATCCTTGCAGTTGGACATCTTGGAGGGTGATGCCGATTACCTCCTTCACTAATTGTGCTGGGGATGGTATCATCGCACGATTTAGCCAAGGTCTTTGCAGGCTTTCTTCCTGCTCTACAACTTGTTGCAAAGACTGGAGATAGGCAATTTGAAACGCTAGCCATGTACCCTCATTACGTTTTAGAGCTTTTTTTTGGCTGAGACTACGCAACAGGTTTTCTGTCAATAAAGCAATTACAGCGATGTCTTCTCTAACAACGCCTAACGGTAGTTCTAAAACCTCTGTTAAAGTACAGATGTCAAGCGGCATGAAGCTTTTTACTTCCATATCATGAATAATACGGTAGGCAATGCCTGTCAATTGCCCAACTGAAAATTTTCTGATTTGATTGATTTCGATATAGCGTTCTGCCAGCCAATGCCGAATACTGAAGTTCATTTAATTACATGGTGAATAGCCGCCTATGGCAATTATCATCCATTTATTCAGGTGGCGAAAACAGGTAACAATGGGGAGGACTAAGTTTAGCATCAAAGCTGTTTTCTGATTTGAAAAAACAGGCCTTGTGTATTTGTTCAGACTATGAGCGAACAACCTCTAAGAATATTGTTAATTGACCAAGACCCCATCTTCCGGCTAGGACTGCGAGTAGCTTTGGAAACACTGCCTCACATCCAAGTAGTAGCGGAAGCCGAAACAGATACAACGGCCTTGCAAATCCTAGCAGAACTCGCCCAACAAGACCCCAACCAAATCAATTTGGTAGTTTTAGAATTAGGCAATGGTCGCTCTATTTCCAGTCAGCAGCAAGGGTTACAACTCTGCCAACAACTGAAAACCCAATATCCCAAATTACCAGTTTTCTTGCTCAGTTCTGTCCAAGAACCAGGATTATTGTTAGCAGTCAGGGCGGCTGGTGTCAATGGCTACTGTCCTAAAGGCACTCCTCTGGCCGAGTTAATCTCTGCCATGGAAGAAGTTGCCGATGGTGGCTCTTATTGGTTTGCCGAAAAACAAAGCGATGGGGAACTTAGGAACACCTCTGAAGATAAGGGGCAAATCAAGACAAGAATTCCTCACTCAGCACTTCCTTTGGCTAGGCTACGACGAAATTGGTATTTGTCAGGAATTGGCTACATTGATGCCGCCTTAGCCGAAGTTACAGGGCGATTACAAATCCCCGGATTGCCATTAATCGAGCGAGCAGTTCTCGCTGGTCAACGCAGAGAATTGCTGGCAGCTCATCGGTTGCTTGCTTGGTTATTGGTTTTACCACAAGAAAAACAACAGAAAGAGCAAGAAGATTTTATCCCCTCTAGTCAAGAACCATTTGTTGTTCCAAGTAATGCCATTATCCCACAGCAGCCAAATTCGCCGCCTCTACTTAGCCCGCGATCGCTGCAATCTGAAGTATTTTCATTATGTGTCACAAAATTGCAATTCCCTTTACAAAATGTTACTGACGTTGCTTTAGAAATTGACATTTTTCGTGAAGCTAAAAAACGAGAATTACTTTACCTAATTCTCCAAAAACTGGCTCAACAACTAGATGAATTGCGCGTTGCTCCCATCACAATTAAGCAATTAGAAAGTTTGAAGCCGACTATATTATATGAATTATGGCAAGCTGCGATTACGGATTTTTTTGGTAAATTTTCACGGGTGCAAGTAGGTCAGCAGAATATAGAAATTGTAAAATTATTGCGGCAAAATGAGCGAGTTATCCAAAAAGATATTCTCAATAAAATTCCCTTAGTTGTTGAATTATTTTCCTATTTGCTATTTCAAACAGATTTGCAAATTGATAATACCTCTTACCCAGTCGGTAGTTCTGAAGCTAAATCACAGGCATTAATGATTTTGGAGAATTTGTTGATTCAGGTGGCAAATGGTGTAGTGCAGCCACTACTCGATAATTTAGCAGATGTAGAAGCAATTAAGCAGAACTTTTATGACCGCAGATTAATTTCCACACGAGAGATTGAACGCTTTCGTAATGAGCTGTCATGGAAATATCGTTTACATAAATATATCAATGAACCAAAAGCAATTTTTGAAAGCAGCTATGAGCTATTTGTATTAGCGCCTCGCGGTATTGCCAACATATCGATTTATGCTCCCCGTAGTCAGGAATTAGCACAACTTTCAGGAATTCCTTTAGTAGTGACACTGATACTAGAATTTCAGGATGCGATCGCCCCTCGTTTACAATCTCTATTAGCTTTTGTCGGCAGTGGGATTGTCTTCATTCTCACTAAAGTAATCGGTAGGGGTTTGGGTTTAATCGGTCGTGGTATTCTCCAAGGGATTGGCAGTGTTTCCTTAGCAGACAAGAATTTCAAGCGAAATGGTGAGCGACCTAAGTAAAGGGAAATAGGGAGAGTAGAAAATATCTGTGACTCAATACCAAAAAATTCAGTAGTGCTGAGTTGAAAGTGCTGAGTGCTGAGTGCTGAGTGCAACCCCATAGTTAAAACTAGGGGATTGAAATAAGGACACATTTTTTCTGGCACTGCGTGTCTCGAAAAAAATGTTTTTACCTGTTTTCATAAATAAATTTAGGGGCTTCAAATCCTATATGCTGAGTGTAGTTAATTATTACTTTTTACTCAGCACTTAGCACTATTTTGGTGATGACTAACAGCGATTTGATTGGTCTAGCAGCTTCCTATACTTACGCTAGCAGTCTGCTTGTCTTTGGTGAAGGACTACGTAGGCGGTTTGGTGTAAAGCCGGATTTAACCCGCAAGATCATCCATATCGGTGCAGGGATGTGGGTTTTTGGTATACTACTGCTGTTTAATCATTGGGAAATCGGTATTTTACCCTTTACCACATTTATTGGACTCAATTACCTGTTTTACCGCTACCGGGTGATTGGTGCAATGGATACAGAAGACAGTTCACCCGGTACAATCTATTTTGCAATTTCCGTAACGCTGCTATTTGGGTTACTTTGGCGACCAGACGGCCCAATAGACAACGCCCCCATTGCTGTAGCTGGAGTGATGGCAATGACCTGGGGAGATGCACTGGCAGCATTAATTGGCAGGCGCTTTGGGCAGCATCAATACCAAATAGGAGATTCTGTACGTTCTTGGGAAGGTTCAGCAGTGATGTTTGTAGCAAGTACAACAGTGATGTTCCTGGTGCTGCTGTTATTACCTGGTTCATCACTTAGTCCGCTAGCAGTGAGTATTGGTACAGAACGGGCGTTATTAATCGCGTTAGTCACTGCTGTTGTTGCCACCCTAGCTGAAGCTGTTTCACCTCACGGTACAGATAATCTCAGTGTCCCATTGGTCGCAACTGGGACGATATGGGGAGTGATGCAGAGTTTTTCCTAATTTTGGCAGGGGATACGGAAGAGGCAGAGGGGAAGTTTCTGCCCAATAATTTCCCACTCTTTATTCCCCAGTCTTTACAAATTCCAATTGCGGCGAAAATAGAAGAAACCTTCCAGAAAGTCTTGTAAAGCAATGTTATTATGCAAATTTTGCTTACTCCACTCCCTTGCAGTTTGTGCAATAATTTCTGAGAAGCCAGGATAGGCAGGAGATAAATTTGCTAAATGCTTAACTGAAATTTTTTGGGATATAGCCAAAGCAATTAAATTAATTAATTCTCCAGCTTCTGCACCTAATATGGCAGCTCCCAAAATTTCCCCATTGCGTAGCACAATTAATTTACAGATACCTGTGGTTTCGTCCCGCAATTGAGCTGCTGCTACTGATTTATAATATTGCCGTAAAACTAAAACTTCATCTTGTCTAAATTGGCGTTTTGCCTGCGCTTCTGTTAAACCTACTTCTGCCAACATGGGATGAGAAAATAGTGCCCAAGGAACGCACTGATACTTGACTGAAAGTCTGGGAAACAAGAGTGCATTTTTTACAGCGATTCTGGCTTCATAATTAGCAACATTGGCAAAATCATAACCACCAATTACATCACCACAGGCGTAAATTCGGCGGTTAGTGGTTTGCAGTTTGTCATTGACAATTAGGCGACCCTGACGCCATTTCACCCCTACCGCAGCCAAATTTAGAGATTCAATATTGGGTTGTTGTCCAGTTGCTACTAAAATTTCATCAGTTTCAATTGCCTTATCCCCTGCCTGAATCCATTTTTTATCTTCAATGAGCTTGACTTGAGTTACTGATTTTTGGGTGAGGATACGGATACCATCAACTTCCAACTGTGCTTGCAATAGATGGGCTATCTCTGGGTCAGCGTAGGGCAGAATAGAGGGATACTTGACTACCAGCGTCACATGACAACCGAACCGCGCCAGAATTTGAGCTACTTCGATACTTTGGGGAACGCCGCCAATAATTACCCAATTTTTAGGTAAGGTTGGTTGATTGAGAGACTGCCAAATATTCGATAAGGTCAAGTAACCAGTGGTTTGTAATCCGTTAATATCTGGAATTGCGGGACGGGAACCGCTAGCTAGTAAATAAGTGCGCGCTCGTAACAGGCGTTCATTCACAGAAAATGCTAAGTGGGGCGGCTTGCGTGGCGTAGCCATAGATTGAAATTGACCACTGCCAATAATCACATCTACACCTAGTGCGGCTAGATTAGCAGGAGAATTCTGTTCTTGAATATTCGAGACAACGCTGTGAGTATACAGCTTTGCTTCTGGCCATGCCACAGATATTTGGCATTTCTCTGAGGTATCAGCTTGGGTTGTATGAATGCCAAAGCCAGCCGTATCACTCAGATTATGGGCGAGTTTGCCAATTTCGCTCATAGCTCGGTGTTGAGCAAATCCATAATTTACTTGTGTTTCTACCAAGGCAACTGTAGCCCGTAGTTGGGTTGCAGCGAAGGCAGCGTAGCGTCCGGCAAGACTGCCACCAATAATCACGATATCGTAATCAATAGTCATTAGTCATTGGGCATTGGTCATTGGGCATTGGGCATTGGGCATTGGGCATTGGGCATTGGGCATTGGGCATTGGGCATTGGGCATTGGGCATTGGGCATTGGGCATTGGGCATTGGGCATGGATCTATATTTCTATTTTTGGCTTTTTACTCAGCACTCAGCACTCAGCACTCAGCACTGAATATAGCGCTGTTAATAGGCGTTGGTTATCAAACTCAGAAAGTACAGCAACCCGGAAAAAGCGATCGCCTAGTTCTGGAAAACTTAGGCAATCACGAATTAAAATTTGGTGATGCTGGAGTAATTGTCGTTGCAACTGCGAACTCGACTGTTGTGATTCCACAAGTAAGAAGTTAGCAGCGCCTTCTAGAGGCTGCAAACCTGGAATTGCCGCTAAACCCTGAAAGAGTTGGTTTCGTGCAGGTGGTAGCCATTTCCAGGTAAGTTCTTGAAACTGCTGGTCTTGGAGTGCCGCAACCGCCGCCGCCGCCGCCAAGGTGTTTACAGGCCAAGGGTCACGCCACAACTGCCATTTAGCAAGACGGTCAGGGTGAGCGATCGCATATCCTAATCTCAGTCCCGGAAGACTGTAAAATTTCGTCAGCGATCGCAATACTACTAAATTTGGATATTCCTCTACCACCTCAATGAGGCTTTGTTCCCCATCAGGAGGCACAAAATCCATAAACGCTTCATCCACCACTACCAGGGCGTATTGCTGCAAGTAGGGTAAAATTGCCTCTCGTGAAAATAACCTACCCGTCGGGTTGTGGGGATTATTTAGCAATAACCCGTGATTTTTGGCTGGGGGGATGGGGAGATGGGGGGATAGGGAGATGGGGGGATGGGGAGATGGGGAGAAAGTTTTGCGCTCTTGTCCCCTTGTCCTCTTGTCCCCTTGTCCTCTTGTCCCCTCATCCCCACTCCCCAAAGAAAGGGGAAACTCCAGAACTTTAGCGTTGTATGCCACTAGGGTTCGGTAGTAGTCGCCAAAGGCTGGAGTAATTAACGTTGTTGCGGATAATTCTGCTAATTCCCTACCTGCTAAAGTAAGTAATTCTGCTGAACCGTTACCCGGCAGAATCCACTCAGAAGGCAATTGATGGAAGTGACTGAGAGCAAGTCTCAGTTCACTGTAATCTGGATCTGGATAGTGTCTAAGATTACCAATTTGCAACTGAATAGCCGCGATCGCACTATTTGGTGGACCCAATGGACTGATGCTGGCAGAAAAATCCAGAATAGCCTCAGGGGGACAGCCAGCCAGTGCTGCTGCCCAGGCTAAATTTCCCCCGTGAGCTGGTTGCCGCATTAAAAAAAGTTTTCCTCGGGTAGAACCTATTCTTTTGGTTCTTTTGGGGGTGCTACCTTTTCTCTGAAGAGCTTACCAGCAGAGAAAGCAGGAACTCTGGTCGCTGGAATTTCCATCTTTTCATTAGTTTTGGGGTTACGACCTTCACGAGCTTTACGTTCCCGTGATTCAAAAGAGCCAAATCCTACCAGCGTGACTTTATCGCCAGAAGATACTGCTTCAATAATCGTTTCCAAAGCGGCAGTTAAGACGGCATCTGCTTGTTTTTTGGTAACACTAGCCTTTTCAGCTACGGCATCAACTAATTCGCCTTTGTTCATGTCAAACTCCTTGAGGTTTACTTGAAATTAGATTCTCTACTGATGCACCTTGTCGCATCTTTACTTAAATCTCTGTTTAGAGAATCACAAAAGTCGGGCTTTATGAGTATTTATACTCAAAATGGCTGTACATCCTATCGGCTCGACTTTTCAATGAATCATTCTAAGGTGTTGTAGCCTGAAGTGGATAGATGAAACCATTAATTTATATAGATTTCAGGATTTTTTATGTTTTTTGGGTGATTGTTGCGTTCAAAACCATACATAAAGTAGGAAAAAATACTTAGTAAATACCCTTGTTTTCAGGAGAACAGAGGAAAGCTTCAGTCAGTTGGTAAGAAATAGCAGTAGAGTAAATGTCGGGATATAATGATAACGATTATCGTTATATGTCACCTGCCTGACAATGGATCCTAATCCATCACAGCTACCCACTAAAATTGACTTAGCTATTATTGGTGCTGGGCCTCACGCTTTAACATTGGTAACGCATTTACTACAAAAACGGCAAACGATGCGGGGCCGGTTTAGTGAAAAAATTGTCCCTGCGATCGTTAAGTCCAGTATTGCTCATAATCTGAGAACCCCAACCCGCTACTAGGTTTAGCTTGCTTAAAGGTGGTTCGTTTCTGAAAATTAAGTAGCATTTTCATAGATAATTAGTATGATTAATAATCGCCAAGTATTTTTTATTTGTTGATAGCTAACTCTTTTTTCTGATTAACGATCGCCAAGTATTCATTACGAGTTCCATATTTAATATTGATGACAGAATGTCATTAGACTGCTGGCAAAAGAGCTAATTTCACACTTTCTCTCTGCGCCTGGAGCGCCTCTGCGTGAGGCAAATAAGTCAATGCTACGCAGGCTTGTGATCTAAACGGGTTGCTTGCTCTAGGGCTGCTTTTTCTTTGGCTCTCTTAGCATAGGATTGTAATAGGGTGCGATCGCAACCTGTCAGCAGACTCAGGTTTTCCCAGCTCATGCCTCGCATCAACATTTCCACACACCAAGTATGTTGTGCTTGAGCGATCGCTGGCTGTTGTCCTTGAGGCGTTAACAGTCCCTCAGTCCATTTTTCCCAATATTTCAACAGATCAGATTCGGAAATTGGTTGACCAACTTCGTTGAGAAACATCGAGGGTTGACTATCTTTACGATTTTTTAACCATTTTATTAAGGGATTATTGCTGTAGGAACCATAGCGTTTGCCCAGAATCCACTGATTAATTGGCACTTGGCGACGGTTCCCTGGAGTCGTAATCTGGAGAAAGTGCCCGGAAGTATCGCATATTTGATGGTTTCGCTGTAAACTGACAATTTCTTTTGGAGACAAGCCAGCACCAAATAATACATAAGCCAAGGCATAATCTTGTGTTCCTAACTTCCTGGCTTGTTGCAAAATTTGGTGGACTAAACCAGCAGGTAAATCAGCCACTTCCCTCACAATTTCCCTTCCTGTTGCTGATTTTCCTGAAGGTGGCATAGCTCCATGTAAAAATAACTCTACTAAATTCACCAGAAAATCATCCCGATCTTCCCACAGTTCATGAAATTCACTGGTGAATTCAATTACGGCATATCCCAGGATCATGCCATTGAGTAAACTGGCTAATTTTTCTGCGGGGAGATAAGTATTTAAGTCTCCCTGTTGGATGACAGTGGCTAAATATTCCGCCACGTAGCGGTTAGCTTCTGTTAATCCACGTCCTAAAGCGCGGCGATTTTCTGTTGGGTACTGGTCGGCTTCACCCACTACAGACCGCACTAATTCGGGTATCCGTTCTAATGCATGCAATGTATCACTTGCATAATCTTTCAGTGCCTGGTACACATCACCAGGAGGAGTTGCCCTTTGCACTAGGGACTCACCTAAATTTTTGAAGGCGGCGGATTCTTCCAGCACAGACAATAATAGCCCATGCTTGTTACCAAAATGCCGGAATAAAGTAACTTCATTAACTTCTGCTTTTTCAGCAATTTGGCGAGTTGTGGTGGCGCTGACTCCCTGAGCAGTAAATAATTCCAGTGCTGATTGAATCAGACGTTGACGAGCTGAAATAGGTTGAGATGACATAGGGAATAATGCAAGTGCCACTTGCATCAAAGTTACAGGTCTGCTAGCATAACAAATGTAAGTGAAACTTGCTATTTTTTACTGTAACGAACTGCTGTGCAGAGCAGGTGAAATCCTGCTAGGGTTGCACCAAAAAAAAGCAAATCGCTTCATGATCCATCAACAGGAATTTGTATGACCGCGAAGTTTCTGGCGTTTGCCCCTGAGAGAGGAAATTCACCTCGTCTTAGGTGGGTGAACGTGGCATTTTTTGCTGCATTTCATGCCTTAGCTCTTCTGGCTCCTTGGTTTTTCTCTTGGTCAGCACTGGGTTTGCTGCTGTTTCTCCACTGGTTGTTTGGGAGTATCGGTATTTGTCTAGGATATCATCGTCTGCTGAGCCATAAAAGTTTTCAAGTACCTAAGTGGTTAGAATATGCGATCGCCACGATTGGAGCATTGGCTTTACAAGGAGGGCCGATTTTCTGGATTGGTGGACACCGCCAACATCACGCCCACACGGAAGATATCAACTTAGATCCCTACTCTGCCCAACGAGGATTTTGGTGGAGCCATATGTTGTGGATTTTCTACCCACGTCCTGAGTTTTTTGATTATGAAGTTTATCAAAAATATGCGCCCGACCTAGCACGACAACCTTTCTATCGCTGGCTAGATCGCTACTTCCTACTCATGCAAATTCCCTTGGGATTGCTGCTGTATGTTTTGGGGGGTTGGTCTTTTGTCATCTACGGAATATTTGTCAGGTCAGTTTTGCTGTGGCACTCCACTTGGTTTGTCAACTCTGCATCGCACCTGTGGGGTTATCGTACCTTTGATGCCAATGATGGCGCACGTAATCTTTGGTGGGTATCTATAGTCACCTATGGAGAAGGATGGCATAACAACCATCACACTTATCCCCATATGGCAAAATCTGGATTGTCTTGGTGGGAGATCGACATTACTTGGTGGAGTATTCAGTTGTTGCAGACTCTGGGTTTAGCCAAAAAAGTAGTGTCTACTCCTCCCCATAGTGCAACTCAAAAATAAATTGCCACTGAAGCATTATAAATTTTTCATGCCGACTGCTGGTCGTGCCGTCGGCTTGTTTAATAGTGGTACTTCACTCCACATCTTTAATGCGGGTTTTCCGTTCCAAAATTTCCTTCAGTACCAGAGTCACTACTGCTAGTAGTGCCAACAGGACAGCCGCCGAGTATGCGGCTTCAGTTTGATACTGTTTGTAAGCGTCCTCTACAAATAAAGGTAAGCTTTGAGTTTTACCACCAATATTGCCAGATACTACCGAAACTGCCCCAAATTCACCCATTGAGCGGGCATTAGTCAAAATTACGCCATAAAGTAGACCCCAGCGAATACTTGGCAGAGTAACGCGCCAAAATATCTGCCATTCGTTTGCACCCAAGGTTTTACCTGCTTCTTCTTGATCTTTCCCGGCTTCTTCTAAGACAGGAATTACTTCCCGCGCCACAAAGGGCATAGTGACGAATGCTGTAGCTATGACCATACCGGGAAGGGCAAAGATCACATTGATATTATTAGCTTGGAGCCAAGGGCCAAACCATCCTTGCCGTCCGTAGAGTAGTACAATCATCAAACCTGCCACCACAGGCGAAATAGAAAAGGGCAGGTCAATAATACTTAAAACTAAAGCGCGACCGGGAAATTTATGCCGTGCGATCGCCCATGCGGCACAAAGTCCAAATACTGTATTTAAAGGTACAGTAATCAAAGCTAGCAAGAATGTCAGCCAGGCTGCATGGATAAATTCAGGGTGCGTGAGGTTAGATAAAAATGGCCCAAATCCCTTTTTGAAAGCTTGGTAAAAGACGTTGATCGCTGGGATGTAGAGAATTATTCCTAAGTAAGCGATGGTGATGCCAATCAAAATTACTGGCACCCAATTTTTCTGTTTAGTTGGCTTTTGTGAAAAAGGGGTATTATTTTGAGTCATATCTTCTTGCCCAAGCTTGTAAGAGATTAATTCCTACCAGTAACACCAACGAAATTAGCAGTAGCACCGCGCCGAGTATAGTTGCACCAGTATAGTCATACTGTTCTAAGCGTTGAAAAATCAGTACAGGTGCGATTAAATCTTTGAAGGGAGTATTGGAAGCGATAATGACTGTCGAGCCATACTCGCCCACGGCACGAGAGAAACCCAAGGCCACACCAGTTAAAATTGTTGGCAGTAAAGGTGGAAAAATCACTTTCCAAAAGGTTTGCCATTGAGAAGCACCCAAACACCAGGCGGCTTCTTCGATTTCGTGTTCCATTTCCTGAAGTACAGGTTGCACTGTCCGCACGACAAAAGGCAGTGAGATATAGGTCATGGCTACACCCACTCCCAAACGAGTGAAAGCTACCTTAATTCCCAAAGGTTCTAGCCAAGAGCCAATCCAGCCATTATTGCTGTACACTGTGGCCAGGGTTAACCCGGCAACTGCTGATGGCAAAGCGAAGGGTAGATCCACTGAAGCCTCAATCACTCTTTTTAGTGGAAATTGGTAGCGCACTAAAACCCAGGCAATTATCGTCCCAAAGACTCCATTTAACAGTGCTGCAATTAATGATGTCACGAAAGTGACATTATATGTCACCAGCGCGATCGGGCTGGTAGCAATTTCCCAAATCCTATCTAGAGGTTCGCTACTGGCTTTAAGAAACATTGCCGTTACGGGAAGAAATAACATCACGGTTAGGTATGCGACCGTAATCCGCCATGTCCAAGGAATTTGGGATAACTGACGTAAGATTCTCTGCCAAAGAGGAATTTTCGGAGTAATGAATTGATCAGAAGTGGACGGAGGAGAGGATAAAGCCATAAAGTAATTTGTAATTCTTGAAGTTGAAAATATTTAACTAATGACCAATGATTTACCCTGAGCGTGGCCGTTCGCGGTAGCGTCTCGTAGAGAAGGGCTAATGACTAATGACTATCACCGTCTCCTTTGGGTTTGAATTTGGTCGAAAATAGCGCCATCTGCGAAAAACTTCTGATCAATTGCTTCCCAACCGCCAAAATCTTCAACTGTACCTAAAGTTTTTACCTGGGGAAATTTGTCTGTAGTTGCTTTATTTTGGGCTAATGTTTCATTTGCAGGTCGAAATCCCAATTTGACAAACTCTTCTTGTGCTTCTGGAGTAAATAAAAAGTTGACGAAAGCTTCTGCCACTTCACGGTTACCATGTCTATCAACGTTCTTGTCTACTATGGCGATGGGATGATCGATGGATATATTTACGTCGGGGATAACATAGTCAATATTCTCACCATTTTGTTGTGCCAGGAAGACTTCATTTTCGTAGTTGATTAAGGCATCTCCTTGACCTTGCCTGGCAAATACATCAGTGGCTTCCCGTGCATCTTTAGTTAAAATAGGCACATTTTTATAAATATTAGTCACAAATTCAGTAGCTTTAGCCTCATCTCCACCAGTTTTAATGACAGCATTCCACAGCGCTAAGAAATTCCATCGGGCAATACCTGATGTTTTGGGGTCAGCAGTAATCATTCTGATATCGCCTTTTACCAAATCTTCCCATGTCTTGATGCCTTTGGGGTTACCTGGGCGAGTAATAATTGCTGCCACTGATTGAGAAACAATGCTATTGTGAGGAAATTCTTTTTCCCATCCTGGCTGAATTAGTCCAGCTTTTTCAATTCTTTCGGTGTCTCCAGCCAGCGCTAAGTGGACAATATCTGCCCCTAATCCATCAATAACGGCACGAGTTTGAGAACCAGAACCACCATAGCTGTGTCGGAAAACAACATTTTGGTTATGTTCTTGCTTCCACTGTTCTTTAAACTTGGGAATAATGGCTTCGTGTGCGCCTCTGGTTACGGCAAAGGAAACAAGAGTTACTTCAACATTATTACTTCCACCTGAGCAAGCAGCGATCGCCACACTCAATACTGTTCCTAGTAAAAAAAGTGATACCAAGCTTTTGAGCGAATTTAACCTGAACGGATTACGCTTGTTTTCAGCTATGATTTGCCATTGTTTCAGGGGACGCTGCCACAAACTCATTCTATGTACTCCTCATAAATCTACAGTTAATTGATTGGGATATCGGGTTTATACTTTATAGATTCGCAGATATGCAGTAGAAATTGCAATAGCTAATCACCACATTCTCGATAGAAAATATGGTGATTATATCAGTTCTATGGGAAATTACAGGAGGTAATTGAGTGTAGGTACTGACAAACTGCTGTAAAAATGCTTTTACCTAAATTTCCGGGGCAACCCATCTTGAAATACTAGCAGTTCTCCCGGTGGGATTTGTGTCCAAACTTCGTTGTCGGTAAGGGGAGTAGTGGCAATAACAGCGACGCGATCGCTTGGCGAAGTCAACTCCCGAAAATCTACGGTCATGTCTTGGTCAATCAAGTGGGCGGCGGCAAAAGGTGCTTGACGTACAATATAGCTGAGTGTGGTGGAACAGTAGGCAAAAAAATGTTCCCCATTTGATAATAAGTAATTAAAAATACCTTTTAAATTTATTTCTTGTGTAATTTTGCTTAAAGTAAAATACAGTTCATTCAGGGGAGGCTGGCCATCAGGAAAGCTTTCTCGCAAGGTTTCTAAAATCATGCAGAATGCTTTTTCGCTGTCGGTATTACCTACGGGTTGAAAAAACCCCATATTTTGAGGCTGAAAATCTGGTAAGTTGCCGTTATGGGCAAACACCCAATACCTTCCCCACAATTCCCTTTGGAAAGGATGACAGTTGTGTAGGGCAATTTCACCTTGAGTAGCTTTGCGGATATGAGCAATTACATGGGTAGAGTGGATGGGATAGCATCGCACCAAATCTGCGATGGGAGAATCAATAGAGGGTTTGGCATCTAAAAAAATCCGACATCCCTTTCCTTCAAAAAAAGCTATACCCCAACCATCGCGATGATGATCGGTTTGTCCTCCCCTAGCACAAAACCCCTCAAAAGAAAAGCAAATATCCGTTGGCACATTACAATTCATTCCCAGCAGTTGACACATGATTTTTGACTAATGCCTCAAAATCAAGATACTTCAGAATGCTGCTCAGATTCTGGTGCGATCGCTTCAATCTGGAGATTTAAAGCGTACCACCCGAAAGGAAACAGCAAAGAAGTCATATAGATGTACTGAGTTTTTTTAAAACATCAAATTTAAGTTATTACTTAATAATCTTTTCTTAACTTAGATATTTATTTAACTATAGAACCAAAATTTCTGATCAAAAATAATATTTATCAGCAAGAATACCCAGAAAAAAGCTGGATAATTGCCGAAAAAATTGAAGAAGTTGTTTAATCCCTTTTTTACAACTAAGCCAGTGGGTAAAGGTACTGGCTTAGGTTTAAGTATTTGTTACCAGATAATCGATAAACACAAAGGTAAAATAGAAGTAATCTCAGAATTAAAACAAGGTACAGAATTTGTAATTATTTTGCCGCTAAAAACAATATAGTTAACTAAATTAGGAGTTACGCATTGACAAAAAATTCCATTCATGTGTATTAAGCAGCACAAGTATTGGTAAGATTTTCTACAATGTAATCACGCACAACCAAAGTGAATAAGTTCCTTTGCAATTCATACCAA
>JAHHIM010000072.1:0-10065 GCA_019358915.1 Trichormus sp. ATA11-4-KO1 | reverse complement strand
ATCAAGAGACTTAATACTACTTATTCTCATTAAGTCTCTGGAATCTTGAATCTAACTTAGTTCTTATGTACTACTCCGTCAGCTTTTTGTTGATGTGTGACAGTTAGGGTGCGGAAGGTGGGTTGTAAGAAATGGTCTAGCTTGCAAGTTTCTAATTTGTGTCTGCCAGTTCACAGCTTCTGTGTCATTCAAGTAATCACGATCACGATGCACAATTATAGTTGCTGTAGAGTTGCCAGATCGTATCAAATCTATAAGAGGTCGAAGGCTTTGTGGAGAAGTACATCCGTGGTATGCAAGAACTAAGGTGTCACTTTCAGGGATATCAGACGACCATAGAAGCTTCTCAAGTGAATGTTTATGAGTATCTTCGGTTAAAACAATGCAACGGTTAGAGTTGGAATGTTTAACCATTTCTTTGATATCTAATGCACCAATATCTAGCAGAACAGCAAGGTCATAATCTTGCTCAAATCTTTCAACGGTTCCAGATCTGACCCATAAAAACATTGCCTGTCCACTTAATGTATCAACGACATGACGTGAATGAGTGGTTAGAATTACTTGTGTTGCTCGATCTTCAGAAACTGACTGAAGAAGTCGGCATAATAATCTCTGATTATTTGGATGAAGATGAGAATCTGGCTCATCTAATATAATCACCGATGGATGAAAATAGTGTACATAAGCAAGAATTTGTACAGCCTGAAGAATCCCAGTACCAGCAAGTTCAACAGGTATATTTCTACCTGTACCAGAATCAACAGTCACTAAAATATATTCATCAGTTTCTTTATTAAAATCTACCTTTATAGAAATATTTGAAAAAATTTCTTGGAGATCACCAATAAATGAATCCCAATCATCTTTTCTATTTTGTGCAGACAATCGAAGGAGAACATTGCGAAATACAAGGTTTGCGTCCCCCCTTGCAATAGTTCTTAGAAGTACTCCATCAGACATATATGTTTCATGTCTAGATATTCCAGCTAATCCAGGAGAATAGATAGTAAAAGGCTCAGAGAGAGATGCTATTGACTTTGCAGATTCTGTATTTAATATAGTGACAGTTATGTTGCCATTTCGACCTCTTTTTATAGTTACCTTTATTGTATTGCCATCACTTAGATTGACATCTATTTCTATTGCAGAATTAGCATCTTCTTTAAGCCTTCCATTATGACCAAGTGCATAAAGATCGGAACATGGTGAGTACAATAGTTGTTGAGGACTAAGACTTACTGAAATTGACTCTTGATTTCCATACCTATCTGCAAGAGTTACAGCCTGGAGTAGACCAATTGTAAAATGAATCAACTGTGCAATAGTACTTTTTCCTGAATTATTTGCTCCAATTAAAACGGTCATAGAAGAGACATCAAAAGGAGCATCTAAGATTCCTTTAAATCGACGGACATGAAGTGATTGTATTGATTGAGCCATCTTGTTTCATTTTCTTATATGGTATTTGCAAAGCTTGGAAATGCTTATCCATTGTACAACACAGGTAAAGCTTTACAAGCTTTTCACGATCTTCTATATACTTTATGCAGTGATCGCCAATAAACTCGATTTCTGGATTGGTTACTGATCATTTAAATGTGATTAAAGTCAAATGATCTTCGTAAAAAGCAAGGTTCTAGGAGTAGCCCTTTCAAGGTGTGTTAATGTTCTGTGTTTTCTGGGCTAAAATCTTAGCAGTTGAGACATGGGGCTTGTTCTTAAGATAAGTTCGTTTTGGTTGAGCAATCTTTGGGCCTCTTGGGTGGCGGCGAAAAGCTCTCAGCTTGGCAAGACCTGCCAGATGTTTGAGAATTTGCGATAATTCCATGAAGGTCATGTTGTGAAAAACACGCCATTCTTCAGGGGGAATTGCAATCATCATCCCCCGGTAAGTACCCCTGATTTCGTCAGCTAAGTAGTAGCTGGAAACTTCCGTTTCAATCTTGTCATTCCCATGAACACTCCTGAGTGCAGCCTTAACCACAGACAGCACATTGTAGGCGACTAAAGCGATACAGAAGGTAAATAAAGCTGCTTTTGGGTAGCCTAATGTATTAATCTCACAGCAGAGGTTTTCCGTCAGGACTTGAAACAAAGTTTCGAGTTTCCAACGTTGGCGATACAGTTGGGCTATCAAAAGCGCATCTATAACCTCAGACGACAAATTAGTGAGAATAAAAATTTCCCTGTCACCGTCACGATTAGGCTGCTCTAAACAAACTTTTACACGACGTGCCTTTAACAGTTGACCATCATCGGCACTCAAAATGATGTTTTGCTCAAATACAGTACCACTATGGCTTTGACCCACTAACCGGAAATCATCACTCGATAACCTGGTAGCAAATCAGGCATTGTTGCGTTCAGATGCCGAATTGTAGCTTCCATTTGTCCAGCGACTTCTCTGACCTTTTTTAAATTCAAAATTCAAAATTCAAAATTCAAAATGAAGAATAAGAAAAATTTTGGAATTGATTCATTCGCTCGTTCAAGCCCCCGTCACAATCTCTGATTTGACGGTCTTAGATTAGTGGTGAGTCCCCTACGGGAATTCAAAATGCAAAATGCAAAATGCAAAATGAAGAAGAAATAATTTTGAATTTTGAATTGATAATTTTGAATTGTTTTGTCCCCATTAATCTCTTCAATTTTGAATTTTGAATTAATAATTTTGAATTCCCCGAAGGGGTTGACTAACTCCCCATTGATACTCGGTTCGATACCATTGATTTTGTTGTAGACCGAGGTAACTGAAACACCTATTTCTTCAGCAGATGCTTGGTGGGCTGCATGTACTGATGGGTGGACTCCGCAGACGACAAGGCTCATCAAATTGACGACTGTGGAGAATAATAACTCGCGAGTGTACTGGGTTTTGCACTACGTTCAAACAGTTCATCCAGAATTTGGGGACATAACGCTTTTTCTAAAAGCCCACGAACCATCACGGAAACTGGACTTTCTTTTATAAATCGCTCAAACACCTGCCCTAGCAACATTTCTATTCTCCACCCAACAGAGTTTCACCTCTTTTGAGCAAACTACAAATCAAGCCATTACACAACACCTTGAAAGGGCTAGTCCTATATTATTAGGTCGGTTGTAGTGTTGGCGATCGCTTATCCGAAATTGGATTGGGCTTCAAAACAGTTGCTAAGATAATTACTATAAAATTTCAAGTTAGGATGAAATAAGCGAGAGAGATTTTGTTGTCATGAATAAGAGGACTCAACTGCTCGAAGTAATTGCAGCTTTACCAGATGAATTAGTTGACCAAGCATTAAATTACGTGCAAATGTTGCAAAATCCGATTCAGATTACACCTGGAGTTTGCGGGGGACAAGCGCGAATTAGAAATACACGGATTCCCGTATGGACTTTGGTTGCATATCGTCAACAAGGTGCGCCGGATAAAGAATTATTGGCAAATTATCCTGGATTGACTGCGGAAGATTTAAGTGCAGCTTGGCATTACTACGAACAAAATCCTGAACAAATTGATCGAGAAATTGCCCAAGATGATTTAGTTTAATGGCATTACAATTTTACTCTAATGAAAATTTTCCCATCGCAATGGTAAACTTACTTAGATCGGAGGGACACGATGTATTAACTTCCTACGAAGCAGGTCAAGCAAATCAAGGGATTCCCGACGATGTTGTTTTGCAGTACGCCACAGCGACAGGTCGCATTTTGATTACGGAAAATCGCCAAGATTTTATCGATCTACATCGCACTGCACCAAATCATGCTGGCATGATTATTTTTAAACACGATCGTGATTATGCTGGGAAAGTCAAGGCAATAATTGATTTTTTGGATGAGGATAGTCGAACCTTAGAGAATCGTTTGTTGCGGGTTATGAAGCAAAATATAAAAGCAGTCGGACAGATTTTTTTCGTACAAGAGTATGGTAAAAGTTGATTGCGATCGCTGTTAAATATTGCGGACTTAGGCGATCGCAAAACATAATAGCCATAGTAACGAAAACGCAAACAAAAACTCAGCGTACCTTTGCGCTAACCTTAGCGTACGACAGTCGCTACAAGTCGGGAAACCCGCCCAACGCGCTGTCTCACCTCTGCGTTTAAAAAATCCCCTCTCATTCCCTCTTCTCAACTATTTTAGAGACTTATATCAAAATGACACAACAAACATACACAGCCGATGTCCTAGTAGTTGGCGGAGGAACTGGAGGAACAGCAGCGGCCATCCAAGCGGCGCGACGGGGAGCTAAAACTATTTTGGTGAGTGAATTTCCTTGGTTGGGGGGAATGCTCACATCGGCTGGGGTATCTGCACCAGATGGTAATGAATTAATGGCTTTCCAAACGGGGTTATGGGGGGCATTTTTACAAGAATTACGCCAGCGCCAACCAGGCGGATTAGATAATAGTTGGGTCAGCTTTTTTAGCTATGATCCCCGTGTTGGTGCAGAGATTTTTGCAGATTGGGTGCAGGAATTAGCAAATCTGCATTGGATTTCAGGACAAGTGCCTTTGGAGGTGTTGCAACAAGGAAATCGTGTTACTGGTGTGCGCTTCGCAGATTTTACTGTTACAGCCAAAATTATTCTCGACGGTACAGAATTAGGTGATTTATTGGCTTTAGCAGAGATCCCGCATCGTTGGGGCTGGGAGTTGCAATCTGAATGGGAAGAACCAAGCGCCCCAGCAGATTATAATTATCTCACAGAGAACTATCCAGTGCAAGCACCCACTTGGGTAGTGGTGATGCAAGATTTTGGTGAAGCGATCGCCTCAGAAATTCCAGCTGCACCTAATTATGATGCATCGTTGTTTGCCGGTGCTTGGGATGCTTATGGTGCAGAGAAATTTTTGAATTATGGACGCTGGTCAGGGGGTCGATTTATGATCAATTGGCCTATCTGTGGTAATGACTATGCTGAAGGAGTAGGCAGATTAATTCAGTCAGAACAAGCTAAACAAGAATTTTTCCAAGAATCTCGCTGGCATAGCCAAAATTTTGCTCATTTTATCCAAAAAAACTTGGGTAGACGCTATGGTTTAGCTGAAGGTGTTTTTCCCTGTCAGCCTAGTGCTTTTGCATTGCATCCTTACTATCGCGAAAGTCGCCGCTTGGTGGGACTAACTACTGTGCGAGAACAGGATATTTTACCAATGACGGGGGGTAGGGTGGCATCTCTGTTTGCTGATAGCGTTGCTGTGGGTAACTATGCCAACGACCATCATTATCCTGGGTTTAACTTGCCAGTGCAACCCAAATCTATCCGGTGGGGGGGACGTTGGACTGGTACACCCTTTACCATTCCCTACCGTTGCCTGATTCCCACCGTTACAGATGGGTTATTAGTGTGTGAAAAGAATATTTCTGTATCTCATATTGCTAATGGCGCAACGAGATTACAACCTGTGGTCATGGGTATCGGTCAAGCTGCGGGAATGGCGGCGGCGATGTGCGTGGAGTTGAACTGTCAGCCCAGAGATTTACCTGTCAAACAATTACAAAATGCTTTGTTAAATTGTTTACAAGCTCCTGCCACATTAATACCTTTGTTTAACTTAGATATGTCGCCTCAAAATCCCGAATGGCTGAATTGGCAAGTGTATTACTTAAATGAACCGCAAGCTTATCCATTAAGTGGCAATTATACTTGCCCATCATTAAACACGTATAATTACTTAAAAAAAGCCCAAAGTTCAACACGTAAAAGCGACTGTTTCACAGGCATTTTCCGGCGGATAAATCAGCAAGATTACCGATTCACTATCAATACACCAGCGGCCTATGATGGTCAAACTTGGCAGCTTGTGACTTGGCGATCGCACATAGACGAGCAGTTGCAAGCTGCTGTGCATGAACAATTGCTAACTATTTGGGGTCACTTGAATCATTCTGGTCAATGGTTACTAGCTGAAGATATTGCTGACATATCGCTAAAGTAATTTATTTTCAGTAAAACACACTACTTTTCAAGCAATTTTCCGGACACATTACCAAAAATTCCGTAGCAGTACATAAGAGAGTTTAAAAGTAGACATCTGTTATGCGAGCTACAATTTCCCTTTTAGTGTCTAGCCTGATGTTCAGTTCCTTAGCTTTTAACTGCCAATCTCAGGCAAATCGCTTATCTCAGATGTTGCTTTCCCCTTCTGGTTCGCAACAGTTGTTCTTCGTGCCAACTCAATATCAAGCTCAATTTAGCGAACCAGAAAGACCAGTCCCACATCGGGGTAGTGGACGTAGAGATTTTATGGAAAAGTCAGGCGAGAATGCTCGTAATTCGTAATTCGTAATTACCGTACCGCAAGCGTTTCATTTTATTTCAGCAATATGAAGAGAGTGACCCTGAGTTTCAGGGTCACTCTCAAATCTTTAGCCTCAACAAGCTAAACTTTCACAATATGCCGATCTAGGGACGTGAAAGTTTACTTCTTAGCTTCAGCAATAGGAACCCACTCAGTGTGGAATGTTCCTTCTTTGTCAAGACGCTTGTAAGTATGTGCGCCGAAGTAGTCGCGTTGTGCTTGAGTGAGGTTTTGAGGCAAGCGATCGCGGCGATAGCTGTCAAAATAATCTAAGGAGGCGCTAAATGCTGGTACTGGAATACCCAGATTTGCTGCTGTTGCTATCACTTCCCGCCAAGCTGCTTGTCTGTCGAGAATTGTTTGCTTAAATTCAGGAGCTAATAGCAGGTTAGGCAATGCTGGATTTTCGTTAAAAGCCTTCTTAATCTTATTCAAGAAGCCAGCGCGAATAATACAACCACCTTTCCAAATCCGCGCCATCTCACTCAGATTCAAATCCCAGTTATATGTTTTGGAAGCTGTAGATAACAGCGCCATACCCTGAGCATAAGAACAGATTTTTGAGCAATAAAGAGCATCCCGCACCTTGTTGACAAAATCTTTGACCTGGCCATCATACTTGCCGCTTGGCCCTGTCAAAATTTTGGATGCTGCTACCCGCTCTTCTTTAATAGAAGACATAATCCGGGCATTCACTGCTGCTGTAATAGTGGGAATCGCAACTCCCAATTCCAAAGCAGTCTGCACAGTCCAGCGTCCAGTTCCCTTTTGACCGGCTGCGTCAACAATTAGATCAACTAAGGGTTTTTTTGTTTCGGGATCAATATAGGGGAAGATGTTGGCAGTGATCTCAATCAAAAACGAGTTGAGTTCGTCGGTGGTGTTCCACTCGGTAAAAACTTCATGCAGCTGCTTATGATCCAATCCAGCCACATTTTTCAGCAAGTCGTAGGCTTCTGCAATTAACTGCATATCACCGTACTCAATGCCATTGTGTACCATTTTGACATAGTGACCAGAACCACCAGGGCCAATATAAGTTACACAAGGGCCATCATCGACTTGGGCAGCAATTTTGTTGAAAATTGGTGACAGGTATTCGTAGGAACTTGGTGTACCTCCGGGCATTAGTGAAGGGCCATTGAGGGCACCTTCTTCACCACCACTGACACCCATACCGAGAAATCGCAGTCCCGCAGGTTCTAATTCCTGAGTGCGTCTTTCTGTATCTTCAAACCAAGAGTTGCCACCGTCGATAATAATATCGCCTTCATCTAGCAAAGGTTTGAGCTGGGCAATCACCGCATCAACTGGTTTACCAGCTTGCACCATCACGAGGATTTTGCGGGGACGTTCCAATGAAGCGACAAACTCTTCTAAGGTAAAAGCGGCTTTGACGTTCCGTCCTGGCGCACGCTGCGCCATAAAGGCATCAGTTTTTTCTCTCGACCGGTTGTAAACTGCAATTGGGAAGCCATTACGCTCAACGTTTAGAGCGATATTCTCGCCCATAACGGCTAAACCAATCACACCAAAGCTTTGTAGGGTCATAGACTATGTTTGGCTAACTCTTGCAGATCCTTTTATCTTTAGGGTAGTCCGAGATTTTCGCTTCTCTTCTAAAGAAGACCTTAAGAGTTGATATAAACGACAAAAATCCACAACTAACATAGGTAATTAGTTTTAATTTGTATCTAAATCGACAATTGAGTTGCAAAATTTGCAAAATTGGAATAGTCAAAGGGACTAGGAGCTAGGGGCTAGGGACTGGGATCTTACTTTTAAACCTTTAGCCTCTAACTTCTAACCTCTAGCCTCTAATCAAAAGACGCAGTAAGGAGTAACCAAAAAATGCTGGCATATGTCCTAGCTTTTGTGGTCGGACTTGGTAGTTTAGCCATTTACATAGCAGCTTTCTTTTTTCCCGAAATCCACCGTAAGAATGATTTTATCTGGAGTGGTGTAGGACTTTTTTATGCCTTAGTATTATGGGTGTTTGCACCACGCATTTCTGGGGGTCTTTTGCTCGGTCATGTGGCTAGTGTGGCTCTTTTGGTTTGGTTTGGCTGGCAAACTCTGTCATTACGTCGGCAACTAACCCCACAGGCACAACAAACCCCAGTACCTAGTCCTGAGACGGTAAAAACTGGCATTCAGGAGCAAGTAACTAGATTGTCCCTCCAGGATAGGCTGGCTCAGGTGCAACGGAGTCTTAGCAGCACCTTGAGTGGTGTGAAAGATAAGGTACAAAGGAAACCCACAACTCCCAAACCTGAAGATATTACCTCTGTACTGGTAGAGAAACCTGCGGTGGAAATTATCGATAAAACTACTCCCACAACAGAACAACCAGCAGAGGCAGAAGTTGCAACCACCGAGACGGAATCTAAAACTGAGGTTGTACCAGAAGTAACGCCACCAAATCCCCCACCTGCGGAAGTAGTAGAAGCAGCACAAGCAGAGACTGAAGAAAAAGAGCCAATTCCTGCCGAGGAAATTGCACCGGATGCTACACTTGCTCCCCCAGCAGAAGCGCCACCGGAACAAATACCACCGAATAATAATCAAACTGGTTAATTGGATTGAAACCCAGCGTTACCTAATATGGCGTTGGGTTTCACTTTGTCAAGAATTTAGATATTCTCCCGTTGCTTGCTGTGCAAGATAGGATTGAATTTTAGTGGCAAGTTTAGATTGATTTCATAAGTCTGTTGTCAGCGAAATTTTAGATATTAAACTAGCCAAACCAGAAAAATTCAAATAACCTCAAACACCATTAGTTATTTTGGTCTCTTAACTAGATTTATCCTTGTCTAAAGCTTCCTGGATAGCACCTACCGGGGGCGATCGCAACTCCTAAAATAAAGGTAGAAACTCTATGCGGTCTTGATATTCGTTATCAAGTGAACCTTCGGCTATTAACAGTAACTGTTCTAGATTTTCACCGACGCTTAATTTTGGACTGAGAATGAATATTCCTGGTATATGATGATTTTGCGCTATATGATCTGCCAAATGAACTGGCATAGATTTGCGATTATTGGTAACTAGAATAAAATTGTTTGCTTCACACCAAAGTAAAATTTCTGGATCTAATGTTCCTTTCTTTGGAGTTGTTAAATCTCCAATTGCCAAAACAAACAAATCAGGTTTCAGGCGACGTAGTTGAACTGTGTAAATTGGATCAACGTTCTCATCTATGAGATACTTAAGCGCCATGAGTGCTGGAAGTAGCCATTTTTTCGGCTTTTAATCTACGTAATTTTTCTACAACTGGGTTAGGGTTGCGACGTTGTTCTTCTCTCATGCGATCGCCCCACTCTAACCAATCTTTCATGTAAGCATCTACTATTTGTTTATTATGTAAGTAGTAAAGAATCGTTGCATAAACTTGTTCTAAAGTCAATGATGTGTAAGTTTGGGCAATTTCTTCTGGAGTTTTAGCACGGAACAGATAATCAAACAAAATTGTTTCAATTCCTATGCGTGTACCTTTCAGGCGAATATCATCAGGAGCTAGAAAGTTAAAGTAGTCTTCAAGTTGCATAGTTAGTTGGGGCTTAGTATTCCTTGATCGTAGCATTCAGCTATTGAGCGATGGTGCATAGTAACCACTTCAGGCGATCGCAAATTCTAGATTGATGAAGCCCACATTCCGCACTTCAAAAGTAGCATAAAGAACTACAGAGTTATTCTCAGATATACCTGAGTAAAAATACTTAGAAACTTCCAGTCAAAAAAGTGAGACAATCAAAAAAATCAAAAATATTTT
>JAHHIM010000071.1:0-10148 GCA_019358915.1 Trichormus sp. ATA11-4-KO1 | reverse complement strand
GGTCACGGGTCAGATTGCTGGGGTAAGCTTTACTCATGTCACTCTCTCGGTGCTGTTTACTATTCATTCACAGCTTATACTGAGAGAGCTTTTTTACAACCTTTCTGACTTTTCAAACACCCTCTAAGCTATCGTAAATCTCAACAGGATTTACTTTTTTCTCAATCGATTTTGTCCCCAGTTTCTTTTTGAAATCAACCATATCTGCTAAATAAATAAACTGATTTAGTTCTTACTATAACGTAATATTTAATACACGACAGGTTATAAGAAAAGATTTTAGGAGTTACGCGTTTGAATAAAACACTACATGAGGATTGCACAAATAGGGGGTAAATGAGCAATCGAACAGAAAGTTACGCTAAGGCTGTAACCCCTACTGGATAAGCATTCTGCAATTTGATATTTTTCGCAATTCTGAATGTACCAATTTACCTGTAGCATGAAATGTTCCCGCTCCACTAGGGAGCTAAATTTTATTTACATTTGATTTCCGTCTACACCATATCTAGACGCTGGTGGAGACGGAAATTGATATCGTTTTTGATAGCAACGATGGAGTAACCAGGGGTGTAGAAGCGAGTATAGACAACTCATGCCAGCCCAAACATGAACGAATGCTATTGGTGTGGATTATACCTGCAAGTGGTCATCGTGCAGCCTAGATAAGCAAGTTTAATCAGCCTACGGAATCATGCGGGTTGTAGCGGTCGTGCAGTCGGGCTGAATGATAAGTCTGTGTTAATCGGGTGTCATCGCTGACGAGATCATAGGGTTTTCGGTCACATACATTGTCTTCCTGCTCGAAGATCATGTAGGATTGTCGAGGGGAGATTGGAGATTGCAGATTGGGGGAGAAATGGACAAGGAGCAGTTTAAGGAGAGAACCCAATACGAGTGCTTTACGGGTGATTAATTTAGTTGAGGCCTTACCAAAAGACCAAACAACTTCACAAGTCATAGGCAAACAATTACTCCGTTCAGGAACTTCAGTAGGAGCCAATTATCGGGCAGGAGCCAGTGCCAAATCAACGGCTGAACTGATCACCAAGCTCAATATTACATTAGAGGAAGCCGATGAATCGCTTTATCAATACCTTAGCCAATTTACGAGGGTGAGATGATGATGCTTTAACCATTAACTCCCATTTCTCGCTCGGCTTGGCAAAAACAATCAGCCATAAAAATTCCTTTAAGGTTTCCCACAAGGGTTTTTTAACGTATTGACAGCAGGATAAGGGTTTGGGATGACAAACTACCTTTTTATCGAAACGCTTATGTATGCTTATTTTTGCCAGTTTTGCCAAAAATTATCAAGGCTCTTATTTTGGCTAAGGTATTGTTTATTGGATGGAATTGATTGTCAAAGCGAAATTAGTGGACTCTAAATTGCTTCAGAACTTAATGCAGGAAGCTAACGAAATTGTATCAATGCTGGTGTCCTCTCTCAAAACCTTACGCTCAAGCAATTGGAGATTGCCGATTGTAGATTTGAGATTGACCCCTGCTTAAAAGACTTGGGCAAGTGTTTATTCAATCTTCAATCTCCAATCTTCTCGATTCTCGGATTTATAACCCCAATTAATCAATATCTTGCTTCAATATGACTTCTACAATCTCCAAAAACAATCTGCAATCTTCAATCTGCAATCTTCAATGAAAATCAATCGTTTCGGTCGAGCAGAAATTCTCACCCCTGACCAAATTAATCTCCTATTTAACGAGGGCTTTGTCAACCCACGCGATTGCCTCCGGCACTACGCTGCGCGTAATCGCGCTCTATTCGGCGTGTGTCTTTATGCTGCTTGCCGAATCAACGAGGCTTGCACGTTGGCGGTAAATGACGTGTTTGGCAGCAATGGTGTCAGGGGGGTGTTGGTGCTACGGAGCGTCAACACTAAAGGCAAGCGGGACACCAGGGAAATTCGAGTGCATCCGAAGCTCAAGCAGTATTTGGAAGAGTACAACCCCAACCGCCGCAAGGAGTTTTTGTTTCCTGGGCGGCATGGGTTGGGACATATCCACAAGGTGAGTGCTGATAAAATCCTCAGAGATACCTGTGCGCGGCTGGGGATTGAGGGCGTGAGTACCCACAGTTTCAGGAGGACTGCGTTAACCAGGATGAGCGATGCGGGGATACCGTTGCGTCATATACAGGAGATATCGGGGCATCGGACTTTGGCGGCTTTGGAGCGATATCTGGGGGTAACTGAGAAGCAGAAGCAAAACGCTATCTCTGCTTTGGATTTTTGAACTGCCAGAGAGAAAAGAATACTATTGTTGAATTATGTAACTTAATTCAACAAACCTGCTTTATCATTATGTTGTGAGCTAATAAAAGCCATTAAACCTCTTAGTAAGCCTTTACTACTTCACTTAATCCTCGTCAGGGGGGACTAAAAAGATGAAAACCCCTAACACAGTAGAAGATAGAATCACTCGTCGAATTGACAGTAGTGAGCGTGATGTCTTTATGCGTAAGGATTTTGTAGACATTGCTAGTTACACTCAAATTGGGCGTAGTCTTAAGGCATTAGTAAAGAAAGGTAAAATCGTAAAAATTGGTTATGGGCTTTACGCTAAAGCTGCATTTTCTCCTTTATCAAAGCGTATAGTTCCCCGTAGAGGGTTACGTGAATTAGCAACTGAAGCTCTAAAGAAATTACAGATAGAGGTTGTAGAATCAAGCTATGATTTAGCTTATAATCAAGGACGTACAACGCAAGTTCCAACCGGACGAGTTGTTGGCGTTAAAGGACGTGTTTCACGTAAAATTGGTTACGACGGTAAATATGTAACCTTTGAATACGTTTCTTGACCCAAATCTTATAGAAGTTATTGCCAGTGATCTTGGTGTTAATCCTTCATTTGTTGAGAAGGATTGGTACGCTATGCGGATAATTGCATCCTTGATCACTGTCAATAATTTTGGTGTGCAATTAGTTTTTGCAGGGGGAACCAGCTTATCAAAAGGGTTTGGACTTATTAAACGTTTTTCGGAAGACCTTGATTTCAAAGTAATTTTGCCAAAAGCAAATTCTAATCCTACACGGAATGAATGTAGTAACTACCGAAAGCAAATTGTTGAAGTAATCCGTGGTAGTAGTTCAGAATGGTCATTGGAGGGCGAACCAAAGTCTGAAAATGCAAATCGTAAATTTACTTGCAACATTCGCTACAAAGAAAATTTTCACATACCTGCGGCACTTCGTCCCTATATAAAGTTAGAGGTTAATTTTATTTCGCCTACCTTGGCTGTTGAACAAAGACCTTTACAATCTTTTATCGCTCAAGCAATGGAGCAACCGCCAGAAGTTCCTTTAATGGCTTGTGTTTCACCTATAGAAACAGCAGCAGAGAAACTAAGTGCTTTAACTTGGCGAGTATTATCTAGAAACAGAGGTAGTGAAAAAGATGATCCATCTCTTATTCGCCATTTATATGATTTAACAGCGTTAAGAGACGTAATTTTTAATTATTCAAGCTTTTCAGATTTAGTTATTGGTGTGATGCGAAAAGATATAGATAACGACAGAGGAAAAATTAAATCATTAGCCAACTCCGAAGTTGAATTGTTACAAAAAATGCTGCTAACACTAGAAGATGATTCTTTGTATGCTAATGAATATCAGCAATTTGTTACAGGAATGTCTTACGCTGTAGAAGACGAATGCCCCACTTTTAGTGAAGCTATAGACGCTGTTAAAAGCATAATTAGCATGATTAATCGGCTCAATGTCTAATTCAGACCTTTGCTCTTACGCTATTTCTCTTATAAGTTTTATAAACTCTGTCTTACCTTGGTTATCTGAAATTTTTCTAATTCTATAAAGCTTCTGTCCAGCTAAAGCTAAAATATTGTTTTTATAATTATCTCTTAAATTCTGTTCAGGTGAGTCATGATATGGGCTATCTAACTCAAAGAATTTAATCGGTTTATAATTATTGTATTGGTCAAAAATCACACAGTCTATTATTCCTTTAAAGAAAAAGTTTTTTTCTTCTAAAGACAAATTATTCTTAATTTTATCGAAGTCAATTAAACAACTTATTGCAACATTAGGATAAACTACAAACATTTGAAAAACTTCTCTAACAGCCATAAAAAAATCAATCTCTTGACGAGACTTAAAAAGGCTAGTTGTGTAATCAACATTTGCAATACTGTTATTTTCTATTACTTTAATATTATTGTTTTGAGAATGGGTTACTAATTTTGTAGGTTGTAATTCTTCGTAGTATCTAATAACTTCAGCACACACTTCATTATTTGGATAGAACTTAGCATAATCATAGGCTTCAGTAGTTAATCCTTTATTGTTGTAAAACTTAACTAACTCTACAACAATTCTCATAGATCGCTCTTTTGACAACTGATAAATTTTACCTTTATCTAAAAGGAATAATTTTTCCAATAAAACTTCAAAGTTATCTTTTGGAGTACCTCTATCTAATTCTTCAAAGAATTCATCTTCAAAGTTTTTTACTGCATTCATGACTAATTCATCTGTAGAAGCAATTCGAGAATACTTATAAACAACCTCCAGTAACTCCAACCAATGTTTACGAAATGTAAGTTGATAAATTTGTTCATAATCAATATTTATTGCCATAAATTTACTCTTAAATCATATATATTAACTTTGAATTATTTACCGAATTTTTTTACTTGAAAAGCAACGGTTTAAGGTTCTCTAATTCTTACCAGTGTGGTAGTTAAGAAAACGTTAATAATTTCTTGGCTATGAGAAGCTAAATGCTCAACGCTCCTTGAATTTTGATTGTGGAGATTTGTGATATCAAAGCTACTCCACCGCAACCATCAAGGCTTTTGCTCGTTCAATAGCTTCTTGTCTAATTTCTAAAAGGGACAAATTGAATAATTCTTCTTTTGTTGATCTTTCTATAACAACCTCTATATTCATTCCTTCATATTCGCTGCTACCATACTCTTTAGAAGTAGCGACAATCACAAGTATATTAGTTGGTTTACCTAAGAATCGATAACGAATTTCAAGCAGTTCTAGTTGCATACGGAAAATGATTTTTTCTGTATTCTAACCCTACAATGAAATTACAGCAATTCCCGAATTATTAAAGATGTTAGAAATGTCTGGGTGTATCGTGACAATTGAGGCCACAGGTTGTTTAAACATTATGAAGTTAATCACATGGCAATGCACACCTCACCTTGAGAACCTCCGTAAACACTTTAATACGGTTACCCACACATTAAAATATCTGGGTACCCAAATATTCAAACATCCAGCTTATATATATACCCAGGTAGCAGTTATGATGCTTTCATCTATCGTGAGGGAAGATAATGCCGATCGTCTCTCTTAGCTCATTCAAAGGCGGGGTTTCTAAAACAACTTCGGCGATATGTTTAGCTTCCTTGTTTTGTGCTGACGGTACAACTTTGGTAATTGATGCTGACCCCAATCGGTCAGCAACGACTTGGGCTAGACCTGGGGGTTTACCATTTCAGGTCTGTGGAGAAAAGGAAGCTGCGAAGTTAATGCGATCGCAGAAGTTCGAGTACATCATTTTTGACACACCCGCCCGTCCTAATGATGCCGAAGTGGAAGATTTAGCCAGGGGTTGTGATTTGCTCATTGTCCCAACTCCACCAGACATCTTAAGTATGGATGCAATGGCACTGATGGCAAAATCCTTGCCACAAGATACAAACTGGAAAGTTCTACTAACAATGATTCCTCCACCGCCACAAAAAGATGGTCAAGAAGCGATGGAAGCATTAAAACTACAGAATTATCCAGTTTTCAGTCGCGGAATTCGGTTTTACAAAGCTTATAAGGATGCGGTGGCTAGTGGAGTTCCTATTTATAAAGTTCGCGGGGGAAAAGTAGCATGGCGGGATTGGACAGTAATAAAAAACGAAATAGTTCAGGCAGTAAAAGGGTAAGTCGATTTAGTGAAGTTTTGGGTGCAGCACAAGGAAGTACCCAGATGCTTGGGTACCCAGAAAATCTGGTATCTGAACAGCTAGATACTCCGCCTGTTGAAAATTTACCAAGCCACGAATCTGCTACTATGCAACCCCAGGAATCTGAACCGCTAAAAACCCAGCTATCTAAATACCCAGATATTCAGCAACCCGAACAGTTAGATATTGAGCCAGTTGAACATTTATTCAGCCAACAACCCACCTCTACTAAAACCCAGGAATCTGAACCGCTAAAAACCCAGTCATCTAAAAAAACAGATATTCAGATACCTGGATACCCAGACATTCAACAACCCGAAAACTCAACTACCCCTTCATCAGCTAAAAAATTGAAGGATAAAGATAAATTAGCTAAACGCGAGAATCCCGACTATACACAAACCACCTTTCGCATTCCTAAAAAGCTGAGTAGGCAGATTAACCGTGTGTTGATGGATTTAGCTGATGAAGGGGTAGAAGTGGATCGTAGTGACTTACTAGAAGAATTAGCCAGTGCGTTTATTCGGCTTGCTGATGAAGTTGGCGTAGTAGAGGCACTAGAACAAGTAAAAAATTTGGGTAACCAAATAGATGTGTAACCAGATGTTGACGTGAAGCCGAGATATGTGTAATTTACGGCAATATGGTCTGGAAATGCTTGATATATATAGCTTGTAACGTTTTTCAAGTAAATGGAAGTTGACCAGAAAATCCCACTTTCTCAAGGAGGAAAAGACGAGTGGGCTAATCTTCAGCTATTACATCGACATTGCCATTTCTACATATAAAAGCGGTAATGAAACTCTAGCGGATCATTTTTACCTACATACTTTAAAATTTGTCCTACCTGCCTTGCTGCTCGAATAGTGATGGGTTCTCCTCGGTCGAACTGTGTATTGTTCCAGTTCATTTTCGTTAGTGCCAAAATTTCCTGTGCCAGCGCTTTCGGCGTTTCTTCTACACTTTCACACCGGAATTTTAAAGGACGTGGCACATACATCCCTGGGTAAGTTGAAAAAAAATCAACGCTCCCCCGCGTATATAAAACGTGAGTATAATCATCCAAACTTAGTAATGTTCCTCGCAGAGGAGGATACTTTCCGTAACGGAATAGTCTAGTTCCACCTGTACGGTCAAAGCTGATAAACTCTCCTGTATCAATACCATGTTTATCCAAGGCATCCTGAAATCCGTCAAACTCCTCTGGAATAAATCGAGAAGTTTTATGCAGTACAACTCTTGCGGGTAAATTTCGATGTTCTCGGCGGTACATTGCCAAGGCATTAGAAAGCAATTCGGATGCATCTGATGCTGGAAGGTAAGGTTGGCGATCATCTTTTGATAATTCAGCTTGCCCTCCACGCAAAATAACTCCTTCTCCCCGCTCGTTGAAAATTTGAGCAGTACTGGTTAATAATTTTGAGCGATCAAGTGTTTTATAGAAGCTAATACCTACGTAGCACGTGGTCAAATCTCGTGAATCTCTGATCAGTCGCCAGGGTGTTCCCAAAGCTTTGTAATATAAAGCAGTATAGAAATTCCAAGCACGGGTTGCCTCATCCTGGATTGTCGGAGCTTTCTGTTTGTGCTTGTTCTTACTTATCTTTGACTTCTTTCTTGCGTTATAGGTTGAGGGTAAGATAATTTGTGTTGGCTTTCTTAATGCCATTGCTTTTGCTTTAAATAAATCATGAAAATCTAACTCTATTTCTTTTTGATTATTTTCATTACTAAAAACCGGGTGGTTATTATTGACAGTATTTTCTTTATCTACAGAGATTTTTTCTAATAATGATTCTGGTAATGCACATATAAAAACATCTGGACTAGTTTTTTCATCGATATACCGTAACTCTTCAATTAAAAAATTGACTGTTTCACCAATAAGTGTATTTACATCTTGAATTTGAAGAAGTTTGTCAATATCTTTATTCGATATAGTTGCATTCCGCCTAGAATCCATGCTAATAGCCGCAGGCAAATTATTGTCTTCTCCAAAGCCTGGGAATTCTGGAAAAAGGTATGGTTGGTTACTATTCTTTGCCTCAATCCCTTGCCTACATCTCTCGAGCCAAATTTCTAAACCCTCGACTGTTTCGGATGAACCAACAATCCCTAATTTGATTTCCTTTGGGGCAGATGTGCTGTCATAGTCAAGTGGTTTATGGTGCATCATCCCAAAGCGAATATCAATGTGTCGTCCACCATTGCCAAACTCCAGTTCTGGTTCTTGTAAAAATTCAATCTTCATTGTTTATTTGAAATAGAGGTAAATCGTTTAAAGATTCTTCTAACAATGCAGTAGTTTCATCGTCTTCGTTGCTTAACCAAATATCATCATCAATACCAACTTCAATTTCAAATTCTTCTAGCGGGTCAAAAAAATGTAGAAATGGGTAATTTTGAATAAATAAATCACCCTGAGCAGGCGTAATCAAATACTCTGCCCACATTATAAGTTGACCAAATACCGCAGGATTCTTTTCAAGGCGTTTTATTCCTGAAAGATGATCTTGCCCAAACTTATCTCTGGTATAACCATCCTTAGTGAAAAAATAAGTTGGTGTAATCTCTAAAAACCAATCTAAATCGACACGTATAAACTGTCCTTCAAAAGCAGAATGTCTGTAGTATGCAACTTCTGTAGAATTTTTTTTAAAGTAGGGCTGAAAAACATCACGATGTGTTTTTTTAGAAAGACTTCGATAGGAGTATCGAAGTACTGATAAGTCATTAGTAGGTTTGAAATAGTAGCATTTTTTCTTTCTGTCGAACGATAATTCTGCTTTGATTTTCTCGCGCAGTGCATTGTTGAGTAACCAGACAAATTCTTGTTGTCGTTCAAGCCGATTTGATAACGACCATTCTTCTACGTCATGCTTCTCAACAGTTCCAAAATCGCAGATTTCTGTCCAAGGTGCTTCACGCAAGTCGTGGAAACTAAGTACGAAATTTTCTTTCAACAACCACTCTTGTCCTAAATTTCGACCAATTTTCTGAAGCGCTGAATAAGCTTTAGATTCATCCTCTGTAACTGTGTAAGCAGTGTAGAGATGTTCTGCAAGTTGAGAGACTCGCAGCAGGTTTGAGTATAATTTCTCTAACTTTGGTCGTGGTGCAAGGTAAAGTCCTGAGTTTTGGGGAACAGCCAGCTTAATTAGCGCATCTCTTGCGTTGACATCAAAACGATTAAAACGCTTATCAAATGTAACTTTTTTAGATTGCCGTCGCTTGGCATCACAAAAGTAATCCTTTACAACAACCCAAAAAGCTTCTTTAGTTGATATTTTGACAATAATTAGAATAACTGGGGCATTGCCTTGTAACCAGTAATTAATATCTCTTTCCTCACATCTAAACTCAAAGCCGTTTTCATTTTCTGACTGAAGAAGAGACTTTTGAGTAGCTTTACTTTGAACTTGAATGATACAGTTTGTGACCTCGCCTGTCTGGAAATCACGAATTTCAATTATGCCGTCAATACCCGCCTCTACACCTCCAGTTGGATACCAAAGGAATCCCATATCCAGGACAACTTGTTCAATAATATTGATGCCTTGCTGTCCGGTTATGTCAGATTGACCGATTTTTTTTCTGGACACTTGCTGACTTGGAAATAGATAAAAAAAATACAAATGTACCATATCATAGCTTAATAATTCTCGTTAGCAAAGTATTTAATTTATTTTTAAAAAGTTTATGTTTACAATAAAAAAACTTAAAAACTTGGCTTAGAAAAGCACTTAGGATTAATCAATTAAAAATTTACAGGTTATTAATGAATTTTTAATCACCCTCCATAAAATTTACATACATAGTTGGTGGATAGCTGTCACGAATACCTCTCTGTGTCCACCCTATAAGGCATTAAGTCGGGGTTTCGGCTCAATGCCATTAAAAGCCTTGCTACGACAGGATTATAAAAATAAAATTGCTCTTTAACTCGAAAATCGCCAAAAAAGCTTGTTTTGGCTGTGCTAATTGAAGCTGTTGTTTAGTATACTTCCCCAACCAAGATTTAAGAACTCGTTGCGAATAAGCGGCGAAGCGGAGTGGCTCTTGCGGGCTTGCGGATCTAGTTGGCCCTACCAATATCTTCCTGCCCGTAAGAGCCACCGCTTATTCGAGCGAAGCGGCAACGAGTTCGTGCAGCTGCGTTTAAATCAACGCCTCAACCCCCTAGAACGTGGTTCGTGTT
>JAHHIM010000070.1:0-10542 GCA_019358915.1 Trichormus sp. ATA11-4-KO1 | reverse complement strand
AATTGGTATGAATTGCAAAGGAACTTATTCACTTTGGTTGTGCGTGATTACATTGTAGAAAATCTTACCAATACTTGTGCTGCTTAATACACATGAATGGAATTTTTTGTCAATGCGTAACTCCTAGGGATATAGATTCGAGGAATGCTTATGATTGTAGAGTTCTGGATACAGCTTGATTGAAGACATAGAAAATTACAACAACTAAGTTTCCTATATCTTTAATAACTTGTAGACATCTTAATGCTAATCGACCAAGTGTAAGAAACTCATCTCTTGTTACCTTACAGAAATTTCTTTATATTTCCAGAAAATTTTATTACTAGATTTAATTTTTAATTGTGTAAGCCTACATAAAATATATGATTCTATGTATTCCTAAGATTAGGCTTAATCAGCGATAAATGTAATTATACTTAAATTTAGATTTTTAATAATACAGACTTTTTGCGTAGTCTACACAAAAACGTAACTCTACCAATAGATAGAGAACATCCATAAGACAATCCAGTTTAGCTAACGGGACTTAAACATTTTTGAGGCTTGTTCATGCCTCAAACCCATACAGAGCAAGGAAAATACACCAAACATTCAAAAATGATTGAAGCCTAACTTTCTATAAATTGGCAAAATTACTACCTGCACATGAGCAAAAGCCAACTTTATACCAATTTGAAAAAAGAATATGACAGATATACAGCCCCAAACGCTTGTCCTGTCTTGATTCTTAATTTTGAATTTTGAATTGGTATTAGGAACACCGGAAGCTGGTGCGAGAAACTTGCACGCCAAAATTTAACAGAGATGTGTATGAGGTAATACCTAACATCAACATTTTTTATTGTCTGGTTATTGGCTATTGCAAAAAACATCTGTTGTCATCCTGTAAAAGAATGACCATTGGGATAAAATTTCACTCCTGAGCTAGAAGCTCTTCAATTTGAGCTAAGAGTGCTTCTAGCCGATTCCACTTGTGCTGGTCTTCCCAAACTCGTATCTGTTTAACTCGGCGGATTGTTCCCTCTAAACGCTCTTTTCGCTCGTTAGTATCAGAGGTTGGAAGTAGAGCTTTTAACCGCGATTGAATTTGAGTTAAAGAAAGATTTTCACTAATGGCAGCTTTCAGTAGTTCTTGACGTGCAGTTTCATCTTTGAGGCGGGCAATTACTTTGGCTTTTGTGTAGGCGATCTTTCCTTGACGTAACGCTGCCAACACATCATCAGGCAGGTTTAGCAAAGGTAAACGATTTTTCACAAAGGATTCCCATGTCATCAGCCCCAAATTGGTGAAGGTTTCTTCAACTAATTGAGCTTCTGGGTTAGGCATAACGTTATGCCTAGATTCATCATTTTTATCTGCCGCGTTCTTCATTTTATAAAGCAAGGGAGTTATATCGTCAACATTACCCCCCAGACGCAGTGCCAAAAGCTGTAAAATTCCCTCTGTTTCTTCTACCGGGTTCAAATCTTCACGGCAGAGGTTCTCAATCAGAGAAAGCTGCATAGCTTCCTCATCGTTTAGTTCTCGGATAACAACTGGCACTTCAGTCAGATTTACCTCTTTCGCCGCTCGATAGCGTCTTTCGCCAGCTACCAGCTCGTACTTGTTATCTGGCAGCAGACGCACCAGAAGCGGTTGTAGAATTCCGTGCTGTCGCACTGATTCTACTAATTCTTGCATAGCTTGGGGATCAAAGTAACGCCTGGGCTGTTGTGGTGGTAGACAAATTGCTTCTATAGAAACTATTTCTGCTACTGGTTGAGATTCCCCAAACAGAATATCCAAAGTCTTCATTTGTTGATAAGGGCGATCGCGCCTGCTACTCATGATAGTTTCTCCAAGCTTTTAGCAATTTGTTTGAGTATCGGCACGGCAGGATTTTTTCGGTTATATACAGCCAAAGGTACATGGTCTTCTGATGCGTCGGCAAAGGCAGTAGAACGAGGTATTGCCGGATAAACAACACCTACTTTCGCTAACTGCTGCTGTATTGCTTCTAAAGTACGTGCATCTTGAACGTTCCGACCATCGTACATAGTGGGAATAAACCCAGCGATCGCTAATTTCCGATTAGGACGCGATCTCACCCGTGCTACTGTACTCAACAGTAATTCAGTACCACAAAATGCTTTGTATTGAGTTTGAATTGGGACAAGGACATGAGTTGCTGCTACTAAGCTGATGTAACTTAAAAGCCCCAAACTAGGTGGACAGTCTATGAGGATGAAATCGTATTGGTTAATTACTGGCTCTAAAGCGTCCTTGAGCCGGATATCCCGCATATCTGCCATTACCAGTTCTAATTCAGCAGCACTCAAGTTGATATTGGCAGGAACTAAATCGACACCATGAATTTTAGAGTGAATAGGCAGAGGTGAAGAATGCAAAATCGCATCATAAATAGTCTGCTTCAGTGAGGTGGGGTCTAAACCCATGAAAGTAGTCAATGAACCTTGAGGGTCCATGTCTATCAAAAGCACTTGATTTTTAAGCTCTTGCAGATGGTAGGCGAGGTTCATGGCTAAACTCGATTTACCTACACCACCAGATTGATTAAATAGTGTAATTATTCGATTCAATTGAATTTTCCCCGACAAAACAGTATTTACATGAAAGATAAAGTGCTTAGTACAACAATAAAGCCCTTTGTGAACTAATGAATAACGGTTATGTGAGAAAAGCCACTTAGGTACAGAAAGTCCGTCTTGCATCGGACTCTTGTTGTAAACATACCAACAACCTGGGCAATAAATTATGTTTAGCCGCACTAATGTTGAGCTACTGTTGGGTGCAGATATTCTCTGAGATTAAAAACAAGGTCTGTTGTCCTCACTTGCACTCAGCTAATAGCTATTAAGCAATCGATGAGGCTTTTTGCAAAATCAATCCAGACTCAAATTTTGATTTAACACTTACTTTATAAGTGTTTCGTCAACTAGCTGTTTATTCAATTGATTCAGCGATCAATTCACCCCACCGTAGGTGATCACAACGCTCAATATTTTCTTAAATTAACCAGATTCAGCAGACTTTTAACAACCAATTCTCGAACTATTGATCTAACTTATCAAGCTTTAAGTAACTGCACTGTATCTGTAGCCTCACGGCTGTTATTCAAAAAAATATCCGCAATTAGCTTTAAAACTTCAGCTTGTTCTTCAGGCGGTGCTTGAGCAATTAGCGATCGCAGGCTAGTTCCAGGCTTTTGACCAAACAACTCAGATAAATACCACACCCTAGCTTCTACTGGAACAGCTAAAAGTAAAGCTATTAGTTTTGATGCTCCTAAATCCGCCTTTCCTCGGCGAAAGCGGGACAACATAACCTCAGAAACTTTAGCCTGTTCAGCAGTTGTTTTCGCTTCTAAATGGAAGCGATTCATCATCTCATCGAATAACTGCTGATAGCGTTGAGTTTTTTCTGATACAAAACTTTGCATTGCTTTGTTAATTATACTTAAGTTTAACGGTTATACTATGTGATGTCCGATGAAATAACAAGTGTAATGTATTTCTTAATCTTACCAAACTCTTGCTAGGAGTGCGTTTTATCAGAGATATCTTTAATCTTTAAACCACTAGCATAACCATCAAATGAACGCCTTGTCACGATTGAATATAAAAATTCGTTGATGAAAGGTAAATAATGTACATCTCCAAAATCAGCCTCTATCCAACAGATAAAGGTGAAATTTCTTTCTGTCATTTGAATTACCAGAACTGTGACACAACAAACTTCAAAAATTCAGGGACGTTTCTACCCACTTCAGCATGAAGAATGGCTGAAAGCCTGCCGCGAACTTACACCAGCACAAAGGGATGTCCTCTACTACATCCGAACCATTGACCCTTATAACCAAGGGATTGACATTAATGCTGCCGAGGTAGCCCGTCAGCTATCAGCACCAGAGAGAATAGTCCACAGGCAAACTGTAAGCCGCGCTCTCAAAGAATTAGACGCAAAGGGATTCATTGATCTAGAGCTATTACAAGTCAGAACCAAAGTGAAGCCAAAGGGATTATGGTGCAATGACATACCCGAATTTATTGGAGACACCGATGGTGTAGTGACACACCCAAGGTGTGATGACGCACCAATGGTGTCTGGAGACACCGATGGTGTGATGGCGCACCCAAGGTGTAATGATGCACCGAGCGCGATCGTCACGCACCACGGTGGATCATGACGCACCATGCGCGATCGCCACGCACCATGCGGAGTCTGAAAGCCTTGTGGAGAAAGAACTTCAAAAGCCTAAGATTAATAAGAAGTATTTAGACTTTATAAAGACTCTCTCAGAAGAGGAGCGAGCGAATTTTTTGAACTTCTGTGAGCAATTAACTGCAAATCTCAGTCAACCAGTCAACGACATTGAAGCTTGGTTGGCTCATCAGAATAAGGCTGGACAAAATCGCTGGGAGGTTTATTACAAGAAATTCTTGGCTTGGCAACAAACACAATCCAAAAAATCTCAAAGCAGCCGCAGTAGTCAAATGATGAAAAAGTTTCAGGAAGAAATTGAGCAACAGAGACAGCAAGCTATGGAAAATTACGGCAAACAAACATAAATCAGTGACTAACCCACAAAATTCAACCTAGAAAAACAGCTTGAGTAGCTTAATATCAAATCCAGAAGCAAGAGGTAGAGTAAGCGATCGCTTGTTGCAAAAGCTTTGTCCAATGAAATTGAAAATCTCAAATTGCTTATGGCTGAAGAACTAAATTTTCAAGGGCTAGGTAATGATCGCCTACCACCCCAAAACATTGAAGCGGAAGAGGCGATTTTGGGCGGAATCATGCTAGACCCAGAAGCAATCAGCAGGATTTGCGATCGTCTAATTCCAGAAGCCTTTTACATCACCGCCCACAAAGATATTTATCAAGCCGCACTGCGTCTTTTTAGCCAGGGTAAACCAACCGACTTGCTCACAATTACCAACTGGCTTGCTGACCACGACTTGTTAACTCGCATTGGCGGGAGAAATAAATTAGCAACTTTGGTAGACCGCACAGTGTCAGCCGTTAACATTGACGCTTTAGCAGGACTGGTAATGGAAAAGTACCTGCGGCGGCAGTTGATTAAAGCAGGCAATGAAATTGTGCATCTGGGTTATGAGACCCAAAAAGAGTTACCAATTGTCTTAGATCAGGCAGAGCAAAAGGTATTTCAACTATCTAATCAAACCCTTACTTCCAATACAGAACACAACAGCACGATTAATATTGCTGCTTATGAGGAGTTAGATTCCGATAATCCCATCTACCCCACGGGACTTCATGAACTTGATAATTTAATGCTGGGATTTGAAGATGGCACACTCACCATAGTCGGAGGGAGGCCATCAATGGGAAAATCTTTTATCGCGCTGTTTCTCGCACTCCAAATGATACTGCTCCACGATTTACCTGTGGCTATCTTCTCGCTGGAGATGACGAAAAAGCAGTTGGAGTACAGACTATGGAGTTTAATCAGTGTAACTGATGCTTACAAGCATTTAGACTTGACACCACTGAAGAGCGATCGCATCCGCAGACATCGTTCAGGTAATAAACCTTTAGACGATTGGGAATTCGCCAGCATTGCCAAAATTGTAGGTATAGCCTCAGAGCTACCACTGTACATGAATGATTCAAGGGGCATTACTGTTTCTGGAATTGCTTCTGAATGCCGTCAAGTGAAAGCCAAAGAAGGAAAATTGGGGTTGGTGATAGTCGATTACCTGCAAATGATGGCAGAAGACTCTGGAGGCAACCGCAGTTATGAACTAGGGGATGTGGCCAGGGGACTTTACAAAATGGCAGGGGAATTAAACGTTCCTGTCTTAGCACTGTCTCAAATATCCAGGGGAGTAGAAAGTAGGCAGAATAAACGTCCCATGATGAGTGACCTGAGCCAGTCAGGAATCTTAGAAATGGTTGCAGACAATATTATTCTCGCGTATCGGGATGAATACTATAACCCAGATACTCCAGACCCAGGAATTTTAGAACTGATCATGGCGAAGTCACGGCATGGTGATACTGGCACAGCAACCTTTTTCTTTGATAAGACTTATGGAATTATCAAAAACCTTGAGTGATTGATTAGGTGATAAAAACTAGCAAGCAGTTTGCTAGATATAGCGATCAAAAATTTTTTCGGTCTACTAAATTTAGTATCTTTCCTTATCTCGTGTGGTGTACTTGGCCATCATCTGCTCAAAAGCCTCTTGTAAATCAATGCCTTGGGAATTCGCCAGGCAAATAACAGCAAACAAAATATCAGCAAGTTCACCGGAGAGTTCTTGAGCAGGTTCGCTACCCTTCTTTTTTTTGGGGCCATACAAATGATTAATCAGTCGAGATGTTTCGCCCACCTCCTCAACTAGCCGAGCTAACATTTCGTGAGGACTCCAGTAGCCTTTGCCAACTTCTAATACCCAAGCATCAACTTGTTGTTGAACTTCTCTAAGTGTATAATCAGCCATTTTTTTGCTGCACCCTATTAAGAATTGCGCGAATTACACCACTTTTGCCACGACAAGCTAGAAAAAATACATCATTTGTTAAAGTGCCATCTTTTTTAAAGTCAGATATAATTTGACTTAAATCATGACCCATATATCCAGTAATTACTGCAATTAAATTACAATTGCTTATTTGTGCCTGTACGTTACTGCGACTTATATATGCTTCACTTGAGGGGGCAACCTCAATATAATTTTCTAAACCGTAGTTTTCGCATAATTCACGGATGACTTCTCTTCGAGTTGTTTGGTGACCACCGACCAATGCAAGACGTATGGTTGCCAAGTTTTGGGTTTTTGATGCTGTATTTTTATCTGAAGCTACTTGTACCTCCAGCTTCCTAGCCTCAGCACGACGTTGTTGGCGATACTCAACAAGCTCATTTGCTGAATCCGAGTTAAGACAGAATAAAGCTCGTTTCAAATCTTGAAAGAAAGGTTCTTCGGCTTCTTCTTGACGTAATGCGTTATCTATTTCAGCAATAGCTAAACCAAAATAGTCATTTGCTAAACCTTGACGTAAATTAGGTTGCATATTGATGTATGCTTCCAGCCCTTCAAGTAATTCAAAATACTGGAGTGAATTGATTTTTTGTTGGATTGCAAAATTTCTTAAAATATCTAGTTCTTTATTTAAATCTTCCCATTTTCCTATATTAGCAAGCCAGTCTAGCCAGTCAGCATAAGCATTGAGCATTCCTGACGTGTTTTGTACCTGTTTCCACAAATCTAATCTGTCTTTTAATATTTCTTCTGCTTCTGGTAAATCCCGCAGGCGTACTCCAGCCAAATTTACACATAACTCATAATAACTAACTTTATCTTCATCAGAAATATCACCAAAACCATCAAGATTAGCAACTCTAGCTATTAAAGCGAGGTCTGACAATGTTAATTGTTCATCTGCTGTTTCTAGGAGTATTTGATATACCTCCCCTGCTTTGACCGGATCGCCAACTGTAGCCCATAATTTTGCTAAAGGTAGCAGAATTTGAACTCTACGTTCACCTCCTTGCCAAGCCTTATCTAGGAATTCACTAGCTTGCATTTTCTGCCCTAAGTTATAAAGAGCAGCACCACGCAATCCTGCCAATGCTGGTGACAGTTCAGAAATTACACTAGGTAATAATTCAATTACTTCTTGGAAACGTTGAATATTTAAAAGTAGTTCTGCATGACGTTGTTGCAACTCTTCTGTCTTTTCGGTAATTGATTGATATATTTGTAAAGCATATTCAGTATTATCAATGGATACGTAAGAATCAGCTAAAGCAAGTAGTACATTAATAGCTTTGGGATATTTATCTTTGAGTTTCTCCAGTTGGGAGATACGTTCGCCTGGTTCAATTTCTAATAACTGCGTCAATTGTTCGTTGAGTGTAGCTCCTTCTATTGTTGGTGAGGGTTCTTGAGTAACCAAGGACAAATTCAACAGTTTTCGTACTCCGTTGGCTTGGCGTAACCTCTCTAATTCGGGGAAAAATTCTTGTGCCAATACTTGTACAGAAACTAATAACTCTTGTTCTTTTGTTTGTTGGTAATACTGGAGATGAGCAGTTACTAACTGCTCTACTAACCTTCCAGAAACAGGCAGAGCCAAAATAGTTTTATATTTAGCTTTACAAAGTTCTACTAATTGTTCATGCTGTTCTGTTTTGGCATAAAGTGCAATTAATGTTCGCAGGGCATTGCTATCATTAACATCAACTTGCCGCAGCAAATGGTCTTCAACTTCAGTAATCCGTCCAGCAGAAATTTTTTGTTCGAGAAGATTTTGATTAATTTCTTGAACGGAACTGACAGGATTTTGATAGTCGTTATTTAATTGTTTGATAGCTTTACAAAATAGACTTTGCCATGATTTAAAGTCTTTAACATTTGATTCTTTTTTGACGCTCTTAGCATCATTTAAAACTATGGTATTAGCTTTAATTTGTAGTATAGCACTACTAACATTATCTTCTGTAGCAGTTACATAAACAAAATGAGTATAATCTTCATGACTTGAAGACATCAGGCGAGTGACCTTGAAACCCGCTTGTCTAAGTCCTCGATAAATTTCATCTGCTTGAGTTTGACCATTACACCGCAAACGTAGTCCCACTTGGTCAACACTTCCCAGTTTTGGATTAATTTCATATTGAAACGACATTACAGTGGCAACCCTTGTTCAAAATGCTGTGTGCAAACTTGCCGCAACTGAGCAATACTCCGTTCATCATGGTAGTAAGTGTACAATTCAATGTTTTGATTGACTCCGCCTGCGGTTAAATTCAGGGAACCGTCAACTGCACCGTAACGACCAACGTATGCCTTGGCGTGCAATTCTGATAGCGTTCGTACCTGGATGCGATCGCTTTTATTGCTGAGTTGTCTCAATAAAGGATAATACTCTTTATCGCTACCTACTGTGATGTAAACTTTACCGCCATTAGCGGCCATTTGATACAAAATGTCAAACAGGTGTAATGCTTCTTGTTTTGTCTCTACAATTTCCCCAAAAGAGACATAGTAGGGTTTTTCTAAACGGAAATTTGTTACCCAAGGGGAGACAACCCAAAACTCGTAACTGCCCTCTAGTTGTGATGCTAAAATCTCATTGAGCAGAAAGTTGTAAAGCATTGCCTGACCACTGGGTTGCAATTGAGTTGATTGCTTTGCCACTGGTGGAACCTCACTTAATAGGACGAACTGTTACTTGAATGACAGGTAATTCGTTTGGTTTTAAGTCGTTAGGGTAGATGGTTTGAATATCAGTAATCATGGGGTAAACCATGCCAATATCTGTATCGATACCTGCGTCTGTCAAGTAGCTAATTGTGACACAAAGGGACGCAAGATTATCGCTTCTTACCCGTAAGTAAATTGTTTGGCAGCCATTTTCCAGCAAGGTTCTCATTCTTTCACTGATGTCAGTACCGCTGACAGTGCCATCTAATTCTAGGGTTTGAGGAGTACGAACCTGATTTAACCATTCCGTCAGTAGGGGACGGTTCAGCAGGTGACGGCTTAAACCTGGCGCTTCGATGTCGCCACTGCGGTCATCTAGGCAACTGGAACAATTGCAGCGACAATTTAAAAGCATCCTGCGTTCTACCCCTGCTTCAAATGCTTTACGTGCTTCGTTATCTGAAGCACTATATTCGGCTTCGTAAATTTCAAGTAAGCGCATTAACTCTGGATAGGGTGGTGATTGTTTGTCACGTCTAGCTTTAACTACTTTGCGGTAAAGTAGCACTGATGCTTCAGTAAATGTAGGGTCACGTCCTAGCTGTTCAGCACACGAGGGAAGAAACTCGTGGTTAATTTCCCGAAAAATACGCCAGTTAACCAGAGGTGTATCGCCTAGTTGCTGAGTGTAGTCGGGAATAAAAACCCGAAAGATAGCTTTGAGTTGGGTTTGGCGCATAGGCACACCCAGTTGTTGCCGTACCTGTGCCATTAACTCTTCAATTTTATTTTGGCGATCGCTAGATTTACCTGCTGCTATAATTTCATTTACTCTAGTTGCACATCCTTCTAACCAAGACTCAGGTTGTGCTAATAAGTAACGCAAAAAAGCTTCCTCTTGGGCAGTGGTACAGCGAGTCATTTTGTTGGCAAGGGTTGTCCAGAATTTATCGGCATGGTTGCGAAGCAAGTCATGGGTTGCCCGCATTACACCAATACCCCCCATACCAATTTCATACAACCAGATGCGGTCAGCAGCAGTACCCTCAAAGTCAGCGTGTAACTCAGTCCAGGCGGCAACGTAATTTAGTGCCTCAACACCTGCAACTTCTTGTGCTACAGACTTTAAAGCTTGAGTCAGACTATACTGAAAGCTGTCCCGTAAGTATTGCTGATAGCTCAATCCACCGCTATGAATTTCAGCATATAGGTTCAAAAATATTGATAAGTAATCATTGCTAGGAGTTACGCATTGACAAAAAATTCCATTCATGTGTATTAAGCAGCACAAGTATTGGTAAGATTTTCTACAATGTAATCACGCACAACCAAAGTGAATAAGTTCCTTTGCAATTCATACCAATT
>JAHHIM010000069.1:0-11880 GCA_019358915.1 Trichormus sp. ATA11-4-KO1 | reverse complement strand
ATCCGTTTTTATTCATCCCTTTGTACTATCAACCAAAATAGGTATCGCCCTGTGCCAGTTCCGTCACTTATGTAATACAAATGTACTTTAATTTAGCGATCGCCTGTGCCAGTTGCGTAAGTCCTGATGGACATTGCCATGATGCTAAAACGGCAGCCGATAAAGTTGCTGTTACAGTTCCAGAAATAGATGAGGATTATCTCAACTGTAATCTCTTTTAACTTGGAATTTATAGGTGTGTTTGTCAAGCACCAAATCATCGAGGAGCCGTGTGAAGTTAACGTTTCATGCACGGTTTTGTAGCCGAGTCAGGGGGGTGACTTCCTGGCTTAGGCATCCACTTAACCGCATGATTCACTTGGGCAAGCCAGATAGCTACAAGGTTGAAGATTAATTACTGCTCCAACCCAGGAAAAGTATCTCTTTTTTTCTTTCATGCAACAAAGCCCAAATCATAACCTAAATTCAAATTCTTCTTAAGCCAAGCTTCAGATACAAGTGATATTTTTGTTTGGACTGTTTTACCTGCCGTACTTACTTTAAACTAAGTGCCAATAGATTCACATACTCATGCTGATGGGGGTATACCCTTAGCTTTGCTGCCAGAGATTTTAGAGTCCTTGCAACAAAGGTGTGTGTCATGTTCACTGACTTGAAGGAGAGCATAATGACTACCGAAAAAATCATGATCAACGAAATCCGTATCGATCAACCCGGTGTGGATGTGGGTGAGTTTTTTGAGCTGGGAGGTACTCCTGGAACTTCGCTGGATAATCTCACCTATATCGTGATTGGCGATAGCGCCGAAGGCGGTAGCGGCGTAACTGAAGCCTTTGTCGAACTTGATGGTCAAGCAATTCAGGCAGACGGTCTGTTTGCTGCGGGCGAAGACACAAATCCCTTTGTGGCCACCCTCGACTTGGTTGGGCCGTCTGGTTCACCGGGTGGCTTGCTGAATTTTGAAAACAGTGACAATGTGACCCATCTGTTAGTCAGCAACTTTACAGGTACTGATGGTCAAGACTTAGATACTAATGACGATGGCATTCTGGATATCACACCGTGGGACTCCATTGTGGATAGCGTTGCTTTAATTGAAACGGTTGGTAGCGGCGACCTGGTTTATAGCGATACCCAGGTTGGACCTGATGGCAACTTTGTGCCTGGTTTAGTGTTCCGCGATCCTGATATCACCGGAGATTTTGTCATTGGTCAATTCACATTCGGGATTGATGACACTCCAGGGATACCTGCAAATCCCGTGCTGGGTGATCCGATTGATGCCTCAATTCCTGAGATTCAGGGTGCGGGTCATGTGTCTCCCTTGGTCAGCCAAACCGTCAGAACCACCGGAGTCATCACCGCGATTGCTACCAACGGATTCTATGTACAGGATGCTGTGGGCGACGGTAATGATGCTACCTCGGATGCCATCTTTGTCGAAAGTGCCGATGCAGCCAGTTTCATCATTGGCAATGAAGTCGAAGTCATTGGTGTGGTTGAAGAATTAGTCACTGGTGGACTGGGATTAACCCAAATTGCCAATCCCCAGGTTACTGTACTCAATGACACTGCTGACCTACCTGCACCTGTTGTCCTGGGACAAGGTGGTCGAACCGTACCCAACGAATTTGTCGTTAGCCCCGATGAGTTTGGGGTTGATTTAAGTCAAGGAATTCCTACCTCTGGGGAGTTTGTGGCAGCAGGTGGCCCCATTAACCTCAACCTGCCGGAAGTTGGCAATACCAACTTTGACCCCGAACAAGACGGCATTGACTTTTATGAATCTCTAGAAGGGATGCTAGTGACGCTCAATGATGCGTTGGTGGTGCAGTCGTCTGCGCCTCCGGGCGGCCCTGGCTTTTCCTTCAACGATGACTCGGCAATTGTGGTGGTTGACGGGGGAGCGTCGTCCAATAGCCTCAACGATCGCAATGGAGTCACCATTGGGGTTGGCGCAACCGATATTTTCACTGCCGATGTCAATCCAGAGCGCATTGAGGTTGATTTTGCTAGAGCTTTAACTGATCTGGGCGACGATTTCAATACCATTATTCCTCAAGGCTCCTCCCTAGGGGATGTAACTGGCATTCTCTCCTACGCGGGAACCGTTTACGAACTGCTGCCTACAGAGCCGATTACGGTGACACGCAATGAAATAGAGCCTGAAGTAACCAATCTGCAACGTGCTGACGATCGCCTGTTGATTGCTGCCTACAACGTGCTGAACCTTGACCCCAATGATGGTGGTAGTGTTGGGGGCGATTCGGATATCGCCGATGGCCGATTCGATACCATCGCTAAACAGATTATCAATAACCTAAATACGCCTGATATAGTTGCCCTGCAAGAGATTCAGGACAATGACGGGGCGGCAGATGAAAGTGGAGCCACGGATGTATTTGCGGCGGATGTGACACTGCAACGATTAGTGGATGCGATCGCCGCCAATGGCGGGCCAACCTATGAATTCATCGATAACCCCTTTATTGCGGATGATACCAATGGTGGAGAACCAGGCGGAAACATCCGTACAGCCTTCCTTTACAATCCAGCGCGAGTAGACCTGGTTGAAGGTAGCCTGCGTCCCATCAGCGATCCAGCGACCCAACAAGATGGTATCCCAGGAAACAACGTCTTTGAAAGCAGTCGTCTGCCTCTGGTGGCTGACTTCGTCTTCAATGGCGAAACTGTTACGGTGGTCAGCGTCCACAACAACGCAGGCGGAATTGAAAACTTCGGTAACATCCAGCCTGTGATTCGCGGTGGTTCCGATGCTCGCAGTGAACAAGCAGCCGAAATCAATGCCTTTGTGGATAGTATTTTGGCTGGGAATCCAGATGCGAAGGTTGTTGTGGCTGGTGACTGGAACGGGTTTGACTATGAAGAATGGGATGCGTTTGCGGAAGGTACCGTGAACGGTGGCCAGCAAGTGCTATTCAACTTAACCGACACATTGCCTGAACTAGAACGCTATAGTTTCCAGTTCTCCAATGGCAACCTAACGCCCCTCGACCACATCTTCGTCACAGGTAACCTCCTAGCCGGAGCTGAATTTGACGCGGTTCATGTCAATGCTGAGTTTCCTGACTTGCCTGATCGCGGCAGTGACCATGACCCCATTCTGGCGGCGATCGCCATCGATGGCACCAAACCTAGAAGAAACGACGACCGCATCGTCGGTAGCGCAGATAACGACAGATTATCCGGCCGAAATGGAGATGACACTCTCTCTGGTGGCTTGGGGGATGACACCCTCTCCGGTGGCAATGGCGATGACCAAATCTTTGGAGGTGCCGGAAATGACACCATTTCTGGAGGCAACGGCAAGGACATCCTCAGAGGAGGAATCGGCAACGACCTTCTCAATGGCGGTAATGGCAATGACTCCCTCTTTGGTCAGGAAGGCAACGACCTTCTCAATGGCGGTAATGGCAATGACTTCCTCTGGGGAGGAATCGGCGACGATATTCTCAATGGCGGTAATAACCGCGATACCTTCGTCCTGGCAACTGGGCAGGGTACGGATACCATCACAGACTTTCGCGTTAACACCGACTTCATCGGACTAGTGAACGGTCTGGCATTTGGTCAGATATCCCTGGAAGGCAACACTATTCGATTTGGTGATGAAACTCTGGCAATTGTGACTGGGGTAAACACCACTACCTTGACTGCCAATTCGTTTGTGACTGTGTAACCTATAGCCCTGTTTTATCACTTGCGGAAAACAATAATCGAAGCGAAACTCTGAGACTTTGATTTCATCAAGGCTTGAGGCTTTATTTTCTAACAGAAACTAAAATTTATAGCCAAAAATTGAAAAGTAAAGCTCCGAAAGGTTTCTCGAGGTGGGCTTCTCCCAGATTGACAAAACAGGGTTAATTCTTGCGCGATCGCCTTTGCTGAATCTACTTCATCAGCTGCTACCAACGCCGCCGCACTCCTGGCTGCTTCTTCCTCCTCACGCTCTTTTTGATTTAACCCTCTTCTGTCACTCTCCGGGTATTCTGAATAAAAGAATAAAAAAATAAAACCCTGAAAGGTAAGTAGGGCAATGGATGTAGAGTTACAAATCCTCAAACATTTAGCAAGAGATGCTCACCCAACAGTTGCCATCATAGATGAATATTGTGCAGAGTATAAAGACCTATTTAAGGAAGTAAGAAATTATGAGTGCTTTAAATATTTACACTTGGGAATCATATCAACGATAAAAAGGAAGTCATTAGCAGAGATAGCGAAGGTTGTAAGTATAAAATCAGCCCAGTCATTACATCATTTTCTAGCTAATTCAGATTGGTCAGTAGATGAATTGAAACAACGAAGATTAAATAAACTCAAGCAAGCATTGAATGGTCAGGCGATTACAGTAGTAATAGATGAAACCGGAGATAGAAAAAAAGGTAAAAAGACTGATTATGTAGCTAGACAATATTTAGGAAGTGTGGGAAATTTAGTAATCAAAAATCAGAGACCAGATATATCCGAGAAATAATTTATGGTGAAAAAAGAACCATAACTTACTGGGAACTAACTACTGACCCAGAAACCATGCCAGAGAATTCTACTTCTTTCATAATGACAAATCTTCAAGGAAATCTGAAGAAGACTTTGGGTGACCTGTATGGATTAAGAACCTGGGTAGAATATGGTTTTCGACAGTGTAAGCAGGAACTGGGATGGACAGATTATCGGTTCACTAATTTCCAACATATTGAGAGATGGTGGGAGATTATTTTTAGCGTTTATACGATGATTAGTTTAAATTCTTCAGTCTTCTTAGGCTGCAATCAATCTCGTCAATTTGAGACTGAAGCACAAGAAAATAGTAATGTGGATTTTTCTAATCATCCACAATGGAACCATGAATCCGGATGGAAAAATACTTTAAATAATCTGCGTCTCATTATCCAACCACTTTGACTATTTTGGTTAATTTATCCCTGGTTTAGTATTTTCCCTAATTCACATTTGTTACTTGGATTTAATCATTTAATTGCCGCAATGAATCAATTTAAACCCTGTTATGCTTCTGGATGATTTAGCTTCTTTACTAATTGCTTATTTCGGAAAGTGACAGAAGAGGGATAAGGTTAATCAGGGGTGTGACGAAACCAAAGAACCTCCAACAGTAGGATTCAGCAAACCAATGTATTTGTGGGGTCCAGCAACAGATATTCAAATTAAAGAAAAAATCTCTTTTGTGGAAACATCGACAGTAGCTCATGTTTTCGTAAAGTCAAGAGGATGTTTGTCGAATGGCAATCCCCAAGAGGAACAATTCTACAAAATTAGCAGTTTCCTTGTGGATAATAACAACGTTCCCAAAACCACGGATTTTAAGATTGAAAAACTTTCAGATATTGAAAAAGAACTTTGGGTGAGTTATCAAGTTGGTGTTACTGCTCAAGAGCGAAGAGTAGGGTTAGAGAATATATCTCAGGTAGACTTGAATGCAAGTGATGTCTGTCAACCATTAGAAGCTTGGGAAAGACGCAATTCTTAGAGGTTTTATCTTTTGCAAGTTTTCCAACTTTCTGTGTACCGATCAACGCCTGGATAGTAGCCCTCAAAAATAATGCGGTGATTTTTGATTTCAGGTGGAGTAACCCGTTGTCCTAGCATTACAGAGATTTTTCAAAGGTTTAGCAAACCTCTGGCTCAAACAAAGTTAGTCAGGGGTAGTTCATGGGAATCTTAATACTGAAGGCTTTATAATTCCATCAGGTAAGATGATGCCCCAGCAGCAAGATAAATGTACTAGTCAAATTTCAAATGTAGGTCAAAAAGATGACCTTTCGCATTTAATTTTAAACTCCATGAATGATGGGGTAATTGTTGCCGACGAGCAAGGAAAAATTCTGGTATTTAATTCGGCGGCAGTACAAATGTTTGGTGATGGTTCAATAAATACCCGACAGGAAGAATGGGCACAACAATATACATGGCTTATGCCTGATCGGGTAACGCCTTTTGCTACAAATGAACTACCTCTATCGAAGGCAATTCGGGGTGAGACTTGCAAAGATATGAAAATATTTGTTTGTAATGTTCAAGCACCAGAATGCGTATGGTTAAAGATTAATGGGAGTCCAATTAAAGATGCAGAGGGGAATTTGAGAGGAGGGCTAATTGTTTGTAGTGATATCACAGAACAAAAACAAATAGAAGAAACGTTGCATCAACAACAGGCTCAATACCACAGTATTTTTGAAGCAGTAAATGATGGGATTTTTATTGATGATTTAGAAACAGGAAAACTGGTTGAAGTAAATCCAGCAACTTGTCGGATGTTGGGGTATTCTTTGGAGGAATTAAAGGAGCTTTCTCCAACTGCTTATATCCATCCAAAATCTCTACATTTGTTTGAAAAGTACATCGAAACTCTGAAGACAACAGGATACTTTTATTGCCAGGCAGTTAACATCTGCAAGGATGGAAAGTTAATTGATGTTGAGGTAACAGGAACGCGTTGTACATATAATGGTATGCCACATGGACTGGCACTTGTGCGTGATATTACCGAGCGTAAACAAGCTGAGGTAGCTTTACAAAAATCAGAGGCACAACTACGGCAACAAGCTCAGGCATTAGAGAAAACATTAAAAGAATTACAGTCTACTCAGTCGCAACTAATTCAGAGTGAAAAAATGTCGTCTCTTGGTCAACTGGTCGCAGGAATTGCTCATGAAATCAATAATCCAGTTAATTTTATCTATGGTAATTTAACGCACGCTCACGACTATATACAAGAACTACTTAGCTTGCTCAATCTTTATCAAAAAAATTATCTTCATCCTATACCTGAAATTCAAGAACAAGCTGAAGCCATAGACCTTGATTTTCTTATAGAAGATTTACCAAAACTACTCTCATCAATAAAAATTGGGGCAGAGCGTATTAGGCAGATTGTAACTTCTTTGCGAATTTTCTCACGCATGGATGAGGCGGAATATAAAGCAGTTGATATTCATGAAGGAATTGAAAGTACCCTGATGATTTTGCAAAATCGTCTTAAAGCTAAACCAGATCATCCTGAAATAAAAATTATTAAAGAATATGGCAATCTCCCATTAATAGAGTGTTATGCTGGACAACTAAATCAGGTATTTATGAACCTTTTAAGTAATGCGATAGATGCAATAGAAGAAGGAGAGATAGGGCGAAGTATTCAGGAAATAAAACAATCTCCTAGTAGTATCTTTATCCGCACTGAAATATCCCAGATGGGGCAATTGATTGTACAAATTATTGATAGTGGTAAAGGAATACCCCCTGAAGTGCAAAAGCGGCTATTTGAGCCTTTCTTCACTACTAAACCTATAGGTAAAGGAACTGGTTTAGGTTTAGCAATTAGTTACGAAATTATTACTCAAAAACATGGTGGTTCATTGGAATGTATTTCATCTAAAAAAGGAACAGAGTTCATCATTAATATTCCTATCCATCAAAAAGTTCGCTCAAATCTCCTATGTAATCTTTTCTAAAAGTGTCTAGATATTTAATGGTGATTTTGTGACTTTATCGATAATATTGCCAAGTTAGTCGCTAAAAGGGTGGCCGCCTTGTCGGCCACATCATGTCAATCAAAATTAGCTTCATGGTTGTTCATGGCAATATAAAACAGATTTCCGCAATCAAGGCAATATATTATTGTTCTCTAAAAGCAGCTAGTAACTGTTGGGATATTACATTAGGATCATAAAAAACCTGCATACTCTTAATCTTTCCGTTTTGTGAAAATTGAATTTTATCTAAACCGGAAAAATTAATTGATACATTCTTATGTGTTGTATAAATTTCCCAATTAAATTCGGCTTTTCCTTGCTTTGGGAGTATTAAAATGTTGTTACTTTTAATTTCAATATCTGAAGCAAAAATTTTAATAAAACCTCGAAAATACACTTTTAATCCACTTAGACCTTTAAATGCTCTACTACCAGATGGATCTTCAATAGAACCATCTAATTCAAAGAGACTAAGCCACCTGTCAATATCATGTTCACGAATTGATTTAATGTATTTATTGATTGTGTCCTCAATTACGTAACCCGCAACTTTAACTACTTCATCAATTGTTTTAACTAAGTCTATAGTTTCTAAAGAAGTGATTAAGTTACCTGCGTATTGCCCATACCTGAAATTAGTAATAACAACATATTGATAACGAACTTTATCTAAATCTGGATATATTGGTTCTACAAAACGTTTAATCAAAGCCTGTACCTCAAATCCAAGTGAGCCTAAGCTTTCTGAACCAAGTATTCGTGTGGCTAATTTATAATGACAAAAAAAGAAGTTAGCTAATCTTGTTTCTAAAGATGATAATACTTCAATGTACTGGTATAAATCAATGTGCTTATTTGGAGTATCATATATATCAATCAAAGAACAATTATGTTCTTTTAAATACTGTGTGATAGGTAAAAACAAAGCTTTGGCTAAATTGACTATATCGAATGTCTGCTTTGATTGGGCACCACTGGCATCCCTTAAATTGACACGTAATGGATGGTAGTCTGCCAGAACCATTGTTTCTAGAATTAAAATGTGTTGTGCAAGATAATCTATGATAGAACAGACTTTACTTATCTTATTAGTTGCTATGTGCAAATTACCTTCTTGCGTTGCCAATTGGCTGCTTTTTAGTAAATTCAATGCAACACATAACCAACACTCTGTAACTTGATGTACTGTGGCAAATAATTTATCTTCTTGGTTAAAACTTCTGGTGTGAAAAATAGTAGCGATAGTATCAGGCTTAATCCATTTATCATAAGGGATAATCGGTTTTTCTTTATAAAGAATATTTGGAAATTGAAACTGATTAATGTAATGTTCAATTCCCAAGTTAAATGAAAGCTCTTCTAAAATGCTTGTATAAAAACAACTCCATTGTTTAAGCTTTTTGAATATTGTTTCATCTAAATCAATGAGTATTTTAAAATTGGTTTTAGTTGATTGCTCATTAGACCAAATATTTATAGAAGGTACTTTGCTATCAAATACCTCTGCCAGCAACTCTATTTGCTGACAACAGCCAGAAAATAATCTACTAATTCTTTCTTTCTTACGAACTGTTGAACGTGTATCTTGAGCAGTTTCATGGATTAGTAAAAAAGAAAGTTCAAGCGCCACAAGTGTGGCTCGTAACGATAGTTCATTCTGCCAATTAGTTTCACACTGCCAAAGACTTTTAAAATGGTCTAGTGAAATATATAGCTCGTAAGGTCTTGTATCCATAGTCGTGTACTTTTGACTGAACTGCCTAAGTCTGTGCCAATTGTGGCCATAGAATGCTACCAAATATCATCAATCAAAATTGATGAAGTTATATGTATCAACGACAACATCCTAATAATCTTCATACCCACGGACAATACTGGCAGTTCCGCATCATTAGCCGTACAGTTGACATCTTCGGGAAGCAGAAGATTTAGTGGCGGCATTAAGAACAGGGACACCCACCTCAAGAATTGTTTCTAATTAACTCAATACCTTAGCCAAAAAAAGAGTATGAAGAGAGAGGGCTGATGTAGTAGAGTTATAGTCTTCCAAAACAACAACTCGAAAGCCACAAACAGCCCATGTTCGACATCCTAACACTGTTGCAATGCCTACTACCAGAAATAAAAGTGACGACGATGCGACAGTTGAGCCAGATTATCGTGGCCATGTTAGCGATGAACGGACGAGTAACGATGTTGGGAATATCCCGTTGGGCAGGCATGGGGGGTAGTTATCGGACAGTGAGGAGATTCGGTTCTACCGATCCCCTTATGAAAAAAAAGATATTTTAACTGAAAAAAATGGCTATAAATTAACAAAAATATATAGCCATAACACAAGCATGATAAAGGTTTATGGGTTTTAAAATATACTAAACTTGTGAGAGAATACAAGTAAATTAGCCAGAAATTAAATTTTAGGTACTAGCTATGAAGTTCTCCGTAGAGCAAATTCTGAATTTACCAGGGGTAAAAGTATTAAATTGCCAAGAGATTGAAGGCTTAGGATTAATCATAGAAATACAAGCTGAATCCAAATCTTCTAAATGTCCAAGATGTGGTAAAACTAGTCATAGTATACATCAACATCATTGGCGTAATATTAAGGACTTGCCTTGGAGTAATCAGCAAGTAATATTAAGAATTGACCGTCGTCAATTTAGATGTAAAAATTGTCAAAAACTATTTAGTGAGAATTTAGATTTTGTCGATAAACAACGAGGATATACTAAAAGATTTGCGGCAGAAATAGTGAAACAAGTGTTAGACAGTAATATTCGTAGTGTGGCAGAGAAAAATGATTTAAGTGAATCAGAAATTCAATCAATGCTAGATTATTTAGAATCAGAGATAAGAATTGACTTAAGTGAAATAAAACGTCTAGGTATAGATGAAATATCTGGTTCTACCGATCCCCTTATGGAGATTTAATACTAAAGTGCCAAGATAATAAGCAGCGTAATCTAAAATTTGCAAAATTGCGGAAACCATATCCTAATCTTCAGAATTTGCTCTACGGAGAACTTCATAGCTAGTACCTAAAATTTAATTTCTGGCTAATTTACTTGTATTCTCTCACAAGTTTAGTATATTTTAAAACCCATAAACCTTTATCATGCTTGTGTTATGGCTATATATTTTTGTTAATTTATAGCCATTTTTTTCAGTTAAAATATCTTTTTTTTCATAAGGGGATCGGTAGAACCGGAAATTATCTACCAAAATAATTGGATAACTAATCATAAAATCACTGAAAATAATGATGATACGCAGTCGTTCAAACTGTTCGGATGCTGCCTGACTAACTGGGACGATTAAAAGTTGATTGAGCAGTTCTTCGCTACGAAACAAAAGCGACTGTGCTTTAAGTAAATCTGCACCCGTCTGAGCTTTGAGAAGGTAGTCAATCCGTCCACGTAAAACTTCACCTTTCGTAATAATGGTAATACCAACGTCTGGATCATCTACAGACCTTAATCGCTCAATTACATTTGGCTGTCCAGCATAAAGATGAGTGAGGGTGTCGGTATCAAGCAAATACATTAATCGACAGACTCCCCATCGACTTCAGAACGCTCCCTATCCTGGTAAATTTTTGCTCTCAAATCTGAGAGAGTATGATCATCTATTAAAGCGCCTGCTTGTTGAAGTAGAACAGCCCGACCACTTTTTGAACGTAGCCAGTCGTCAATAGCCACTTTCAAAAATCTCCAGTCGTTTTCAATTTTACGGCCTGGGATATTACCAAGCATTGTTTGATGTACAACTGTTTGAGTAGGTAGTCTTAGGTATAAAGCTTTGCTTTTTCTATTCATCTTTCTTGTTATGCGATTGCAACTACCTACAGTTTCCGCATACCTTTGCAGCCTACTCTGAGTAAACGCCACTGAACCAAAAGAGGTGGACGTATGAACAAACAACCCCACAAGCGCAATAAATCCGCCTCTGCCGCATCTACCAATTCAACTTTAGCAGCTAACTCCACAAATGAGGATATCTCCCTTCAAGAAGATCCAGCCTCAGTAACCATTGATGTGTCTGCTGTTGAAGTTCCAGAACTAACCGAGCAAGAGCAGGGTGATCGCTTGCACCTGGAACGAAAAGTAGAGAAGGCGTTCTATGAAGCGGGGAAAGCGCTATCTGAGTTACGCGATCGCAGACTGTACCGTTCCACACATCGCACATTTGAGGAGTATTGCCGGGATAGGTTTGGATATACTCACCGCCATGTGAATTATTTAATAGTGTGACTTGAAGAAGATTTTGGACAGGTTTGGAAGAAGAAAATGGACAGGTTGCAGACTGAAATACTTATAACTTCGTTAAGAAAAGAATAAAGCCATTGTCCATTTGGAAGAAGAAAATGGAC
>JAHHIM010000068.1:0-12106 GCA_019358915.1 Trichormus sp. ATA11-4-KO1 | reverse complement strand
TGGCTACCTCGAACATCGAAGCAAAACACCCATTGGTATTCAAGTCCTGTGGCGCGGTTGGTTAAAATTGCATGACCTCTGTGAGGGCTGGAAGCTTGCTAAACAGACTTAACGGGAAAAGTCAGGTTCACCAAACTCATCTAGGCTGCGATAACCAGCATATATCCCCGGCAGTCCAATTGCTGCGTGACCTTGGCTTAACAAACTAGCGGCTTTCTTCGCTCCCTCAGTGATTGTCACTGGGAGGTTATGCTGACAAACACAATACCAAAAACCACTGGCGCGATCGCTTTCAGTAGGCTTTACCCCGGCTTTTTCATAGATACGCTCGGCAATCTCATCAGGTACATCTAACAAGAAGATACTTAATTCAGTTTTAGGTGGATGCTCATATTTAATGAACTTACCGGGTTTATCCGCTTTTTCTCGCGGGTTGTTGGGTTTATAGCATCCCCATAATTTTCTGTCAGGTTTATCCCCTGCTTGAAGGTCAGCAAAGGATTTTGGATTAACACCAGCATCACACCACCAACCACCAGATTCAATATGAGCATACTTACTCATAAATCCTGAAGATAGTCTGCCTGTATTGGTGCGTGACAATTTATCACTGTACATGAGGTATTCCCAAGCCTCATGCTCCCATTCTCTGGTTTGATGCAGACTTTTGAAGTTACGAATGGCAATTTCTGGGTGAATGGCGCTGTCTTGTACTAATTCTTGCCAGTGCTGTTCGTCAAGGCGTTCCGGTGCTGACACTGAGTTTTCAGGAGTCCAAAATGCTACTGTTGGCGGTAGAGTCTTGGAAACTTGCTGTTTAATAACAGGTTTGGGAGTAGGAACGATTCTTTCGGGTACTTGTAGCGATTGAGCCTTAATAGCCGGGGGTGTGACTTTAGCTTTCAAAATTGGCGGCTGTACTGTTCTTTCCGGTGATACAGTCGGCTGTTTAGCTACAATCGTAGCAACTTCAACCTTTTCTTTCTCTTGCTCTGACTGGTGTTGCTTCGCTAATTCCTGTTGCCGTAGTAGCGCCAGTGCATTTTCCTTAGTTTTACTGGATTGCGCCTGGGCTAGTAAATTATCTTTATCCTCGGTGTACAGCTTCAATTCATGCCTGGCACGGCTGACCGCTACATAAAAGCTTTCTTGTCCAATAGTGTTATCAGCCGCAATCAACACTCGGTCAGCAGTTTTACCCTGACTACTATATGTAGTGCTGACAATGGCATAATCTAGATGTTGCGCTTGTTGCAGATTGATAAATTCAGTTTGACCACTATCTAAATACTCAATTTGTGCGTTAGACCCAGCAATGGCTGTAACTACAAATTCCTGACCGTTGCGCCGTCCTAATTGTCGGTCATTCTTCGTCCAGCGTAGGCGATCGCCCACAGCAATTTCAATCCCCTGCCTTTGGTAAACTGCCTGCTCAAATCCCGTATCTACCTGAAATTCTCTGCCATCCTCATCTTTTACGGTCAAGCGGTCATTATCTTTACTTATTACTTCATATAGTTTCCCCTTCTCCAATCCCCGGCGCTTGTAACTGCGGGTGGGCATAACTACATCTCCCAGTTCAAAATTATGGGTGTAGCGCATTTGTACTCTTGTCAGGTCTTTAGCTTTGAGTTGAGTAATATCAATCCCAGTGCTTAAACTTCCCTCAGTTTTCAGTTTTTCCCGAATGGCTTGGGTGATATCTAGTCTTTCAAAATTGGTTCCTGCCAGTACCAGAGTTCTGGCTCGTTGTTCTGGTGTAGCTGTTATGTAATCACGGGCAATTGCCTCAATCTTCAGTTCAGATGAAACGCTATGAATACAACCGTTTTCATCTAACCGTGTAAATCCGTCCTGAATTCTCCCTTCAGCAATTAAATCTACTGCTAGTTTTAGCTCTGGGGCGCGTTGCCTTAAGGATTCATTCAGATAGCTAGTTTTGATTCCTGCCTGTTGCAGTGATTTAAAGGGGTTGCCAGCTTCTACGGCTGATAGTTGTTTTGTATCACCCACTAACAGCACTCTGGCTTGTTCCTGGGTAGCTCGTTCTAACAGAGCGATCGCATCTTTGGCACTGAGTAATCCGGCTTCATCTACAATCCAAATTTGTTGAGGTTCAATTTCTTGTGGTGGTTCAGACACCAGTAATCTAGCAACTGTTTCGGCTTGAATATCCAATTCAAGACTCAAAACTTTAGCGGCCATTGAACTGGGGGCAAATCCTTTGATGGTGTACCCTGTATCAGCGGCGATTTTCTTTAATTCCTTGAGGGCGAAAGTTTTCCCAGCACCAGCTACCCCTTGCCATGCAATAAATTGGTCTGTGGTAGTGGCTACTGCTTCTACGGCGCGGCGTTGTCCTAAATTTAGAGTGGTTTGCTCTAAACGACTTGTAATCACTTCTGGATGAGCCAATGGGTTAACTTTTCCCTGACCATCTTGCATGAGTTTAATGGTTGCCAGTTCGCGGTTAACTGCTGCTAGGGTGGTATAGTCACGAGTTTCTGAGGATAATCTGAGTAGTTCAGGATTGGCTTTAATTAATGGTTCTATCTGGCTTACGTCTGTGGCTAGTCCTTGATTGAGGATGAATTTTTCTAGTTCTTCTTGGGTAAAAGCAACATTCCTTTCAGAGCAGTGAGCGATCGCATCTTCTAAGTTGTCATAGCTTACTAGTCTGGGCTGTAGTTCAGGTTGCGCCTCCCCTGGCTGGACAAATTTAATCCCCAGTGCTGCGGCTTCTTCTCTCCACTTGGCTTTTAATTCTTCTGGGTTAATCTTCTGCTTCAAATTCCGGGTGGCCGTCCATGCTTGTTCTCGTTCTGCCCATGTTGCGTTTTCCCCGGCGGCGCTTAATATCTGCTGCCGTCTCTTAGAAAATTCTTTCAGGTCTTCACTCTGAAACCCTTTAATCTCAAACTGTCCATGATTCCTGGCTTCGACCTCGTACCCCAGTTTTTGCACTTCTACAGCTAAGTAGTTCTGGTAAACCATGCCGAGAAATTTCTTGTTTTTGAAGATTTCATCGTTGAGCAGACTGTACCATTTACCATTCTCTAGCTGCGTCATATTCATGACCAGGGCGTGAGTATGCAGATGTGGGTCTAGTTTTCTGGTTTCAATATGGTCAAACTCGGCAACTACTAAATTATTGGTATTGATAAGTTGTTGCCCTGTTTCAGTTGTCGCTCTGGTGTAGCTGTAGCGTTGTTCAATTAACTCTAAGGTTTTTTGTACCGCTAACTGATGCGCTTTAATTAACTGCTCGTCTCCACCTACTAAAGCTTGGAGGCTGACGCTTTTTGGTGCTGAAAAAGTGAAGTCAGTAGCGGCTCGGCGTTGTGATGAATCCAATCTTCTGGCACACAGTTTTTGGTTGCCATCTGGTGATATTCCATTGACGATGTTTGAGAAGATTTCCTGGTTATCAACTGCCCCTGATAGTCCCAATTTTTTAGCACCCAGACCAGACCAGCGTGATGTACCTTCCTGATAATACTCCTCCAGGAAATAATGTACTGCTTGCTGTGGTAAAGAGTTTTTACCTGTTAACACTGACTGTTCCTTTCCAAAAAGGTCAGATTAAGCGGTTGAAATAGTTCAGGTACTTGATGAGGACTACTAATGATAAATCTCAAGTGGATGCCTGCACAATGATTGAGTTCATTGATGACATTTTCAAACTGTCGGCTATCAATACACCACACTGGGAATTTTTTATAACAGTTGGGCTGAATTTCGTAAAACAATTTTTCACTGCTTGGCAGTTGTTGAAATATCCTCACTGCCTGGGCATGGTATTTACAAAAGTTAAAACCCACCCAGTTGATTGTTTTGAAATCAGCTACTCGAATCACTACATGGTCAGAATATTTTTTTCTGGGTGATGGCTGACTACTCCAGTGATGACTATTTTTCCAGAAGCACATCGCCATCATTTGACGCGCTTCTATCTGTAAAAGCCTGAATGTTACTTTCTGTAGTTTTAAATGCTTCACATTTTAATATTTGTTTACATAGGTTTTTTCTGCTGATTTTTATTTTAAATCTAGTTCTTTTTTCTGGCAAAACTTTTTTGCGTACTGTGCGTAGTCAACAAATTTTTAAAATGACATAGATTAGCCACAAAACTATCACAAGGCTTTCATCAATTCATCATAAAAATATCACAAAATCATTCTAGGAACTGCTTGGAACTACTTCTGATTTACACAAATTTATCACATATTTTTGTTATTTAGCCTTAGAATTAACCAATAAATCACACAATAATTGCAAGCCTGTACTGATGTAATTTATTACCGAAAATTATTCATACTGAAAATAATTTTTTGAGGCAAGTTTCATGAGTTTACTGAGATTAGGTGTAGACCCTGGTGGTTCTTTTCTTAAGGGATTTTACACTTTAGATTCGTTTAAACCAGAATTGATTTTAATGGAGCCGGAAGTAGCAACAGTTCCATTAGAAAGTTTGGCAGCTTACGAACAGAGCAAGATAGGTCAATCTAATCCTGAGAATAGTGCTTGGATTGAATATCAAGGCAAGTGTCAGGCGGTGGGCTTCTTGGCTAGAAAACGCTTCAACGCTGATTTACAACTGCAACGCCGCAAGTTCGAGTTAGCACTACCTAAAGTTTTGGCGATGGTAGGAGCGATCGCCGACAAACACGATTTACCCAATGGCTCCTCTATTCATTTGGGAATTTTACTGCCTTGGGGAGAATATCAAGACCGGGCTTTATTTCAACAGTTGATCACGGCTGCTCTTGCTAATTACACATTCAAAGGGCGTGAAAAATCGTTTTCCTTGGATCTGTTTGTTTGTCTTCCTGAAGGTGGGGGAGTTTTAACTAGGGGGCGCGCTCCTGGCTCTACCCTCAAAGAACAGACTATAGGCGTGGTCATGCTGGGTTATCGAGATACTTCCATCTTGCTGATTGAGCGAGGAGAAATGAGTAGAGGTAAAACAGAACCTTTGGGATTCTCGAAAATGGTGGAATCCGTGAAAAACCAAACATCTGGCTTAAATTTGGAACGCCTGACTACTGCCATCTGTAAAGCCGGTAAAAACGTTTCTCAAAAAGCTTTAGAAGAATTAGCTTCATCTTTAGAGCCAGCTTACAGAGAGCATGAAATCACCACAATTCGCAAGGCTATTACCAATAGTAGACAGGAGTATTGGATGATGTTGTCCAATTGGCTGAAGTTGCAAGTTCCCCGTGATGTTAACGAAGTAATTCTCAGTGGGGGTACTGCTCACTACTTCCATTCCCAGTTAAATAAATTGTTTTCGTTTTCTCATGTCAACTGGTGTGAAACTTTGGAAGCACAAATCACTAACAATTTCTCGCAAGTCAATTCTAAATCTCTCAATTATCGCTTGACTGATGTTTATGGGTTATTTTTCTTTCTCTGTGGTAGTGGACTGAGACAAAATAAAACTCAAACTGTAGGTGCAACACATGGATAATCGCGTTGAGTATCGTTGTCGCATTGCTTTAGAACAAGAGTTAATTAATGTGGCCTTGATTAAGTTTCTCAAACAAAAAGTAAATCTAAGTGAAAAAGACAAGGTAATACCTGCTTTGTCTGCTTACTGGTTGCCTTTCGCTTTAAAAGCAGATGGTAACTACTCTGATTCGGAATTAAAGTACTATGCTAAAACTGCTATCTATAAGTTGAAGTTGCACATAGCATTTTTGTGTGAAGCATTTGCTTTAGAAGATTTTTCTCTCATTCATCCCACAAACACTAACTCAAAAAAGAAAGTACAACAGGCAGTATTAATTTCACCTGAATCTAGTGTGAACAATGAAAGTTCGAGTCAAGCAGAAAGACTCAATTCCCTAGAGTTTGTTCATCATCAAGATGACAACACTTTTGAAGAAATGTTTGATTAGAAGGATTAATTAAGTATGCCTTACACCAAAGAAGCTTTGCAGAATATGTATTCTCTGTCATTAGAGGATGTCTTAGCAACATTGACAGCTTGTGGACTGTCTCATGACACACAGGAATATTCTGATGCAGAGATTGAGTCTGGGTTTGATGTGGTGCGCCAGTTGTTCACTAGTGGACAAGCCTCTGATTACCAGCAGGCGACAACGCTGTTTCAACAAAGTTTAGAAAATAGTTCTTCAGAATCTAGTACAGAATCAAATTCACAATCAGGAACAGAACCTAAGAATGGCAGGAAAAAATCACGCAAGAAAACGCAATTTCCAATAGATGTCACTGAATTACTAGTTATTGCTCGTGACCAAGGCTTTAAACTTACACTTTCTCAAGCTTTAATAATTCTCCAAGCCTGTGGGCTATCTGAGCAAGATGAGTATAGCTCAGATGAGTGCGATCGCTTTCTGGAAACTTGTAAATCAATCAAACAGCAAGACAAATCTTTTGAAGAAGTTATAGCTGACTTAACTGTTCCACAAACAAATGAAAGCTCTGAACAACTTGAATTAGAGGCAGTTATTGAGAGTGTTAGCGAAAAAGCTGTAGCAGCAAGAGTTGATTTATCTAGTCTTGTTGATAAAATTACTGCGGTTCAAGCTCAAGATGTTCCAGAGTTGGTGCAATCACTTTATTTAAAAAATGTAGCGCTGAAGTTGCAACAAAGCGATTCTGAAAATAATCTGTTTGCTCAACTAGAAGAACGAATTATGGCTCGAATTGAGCAAAAAAAGCAACAGAGACAAGAATTATCTGGCATGACATGGGAGACGAAACCCTTGGAGCCTTCTTCAGAGAAGCTGATGCTATCGCCCAACGTATCCGAGAATGGAACGAATACCGATTAGAACAGGAAATCGCCGCCAAAAAACGCACCCTCGACATCGAAGTAGAAAAAACCTCTGATGCTAAGGCTGTGAAATTAGCTTATCAAAAGCTGGAAACACTGCAAGCATGGAATGAAGCTCAATCAGAACGAAAAAAGCTGCGGGAACAACGCTCTGAACAATTTAAATCTAATGTGTTTTGGTTTGGTAGTTGGATAGGTTCAGGTAAGTCTGGGATTTTCTTTTTCATTTGTGCCATTTTGATATTTGCTGTGCTGGGGCTGATGGGAGGACTCAACTGGCCTACAACAATCGCTTGTAAAACTGATTCTGGGGGATGTTATTTGTTGCGTTGGAATAAATCTACTGTGGTTCTTCCTCACCAAGTTGAGCAGGTTTTGAAGGAGTACGAACGCTCTAAAAACCGTAAGCGCCAGTGAGCCAAAAATTTTCTTTTAGGAATTATGGTAGTTCCACCATTAAAAAAGCGGTGGAGTTGTACAACTCCACCGCTTTTTACTGATTAGTGACGGCTAAAAACGTAGACTTTACGATAACTTTCTTCTGCTGAATAGTAGGAATCAATAAACCAATCACGGGCTATTGCTTCCCAGTTGATGTATGAGCTAGAAACACCCATCTCTTCTAGCTTTTGAATGAATCCCTGTTCTTCTAGTTGGTCATAAACAAAATCTTCCTCGCTTTCGTACTCTCCCCAGTAATGCTCTTGAAAATTTTCTACACTAGCATCAGTACTGTCATATTGATAATAAGCGGCGTAAGCTTCACCATGCTCTGATAATATTTGAGCAAGTTCCGCGAGTTTTTCTATGCTTTCGTATTCGTCAAGATGAATACCATGCCAATTTTGAAAATCGTGAATTGCGAATTCTTCACAGGCTTCATAGTTGCGACAGGGCGACCAAGATAACATCCATTCGATGTCTTCTTGAATTTCGTCTGCTTCTTGTGTGCAATCTATCCATAAACCGTGTAAAAAACCAGCATTATAGGCACTCAGACAAGCCACATAAATCTGTGGTGCATCATCATCTTGACATTCGCGCTCATCTCTGGGAAAAGGTAGCAAGCAACTAGCGCCTTCAACTAGTGGGAAGTCAACACCAGCTAGACTGATTGCTAAATCTACTGCTCGTTGTTCATGTCTGGGAAAGGTTAAAACATTACCATCAAGGTGGCAGTTGTAAAGCTGTTCTGCAACTAATTGGGCTTCTAGTTCTGATTTGAAGATTAGGGTGTTAGAAAACAAATTCATGTGTTACAATCCTCGTAGTATTGGATTCAAAAAGAGCGCTTAAGATTGGTCGTCAGCAGCGCTCTTTTTGCTGTCTAAGGTTTTAGGTTATTGGCGCTACATCTTAAACTTCACGCTTCGGTTCGATTCCGTTACCGGGAGTCTTTTTGGCTCTCCTTTTCCTATTTCCTTATGTTATCATAATCCCGCATATATGCGAATTTGACAAGGTTTTCACGTGTATTTTTTGATAAAAATAACTAATATATTGCCGCATATATGCGGGTGTGATAAATTAATGTTAGACGAATGAGTTAAAAAATATGAGAAAAGATTATGAAACTCGCTTCCAACCGAAAGGAGTAGGAGTAAAGCATGATACAAAACCTATCTCCGTAATGCTTCCACAAGATTTAGATACTTATGTGCGTAGCAAGTCTAACCGTTCCGAGTGGTTGCGGCGGGTTATTGCTGAGGCTGTGGCTAAGGAACAAGCTGAAGCTTCCCAAGAAGATTGATTGTGAATTTTACCCAAGCGATCGCTGCACTCATATATTTGTCGTTCTTCTGTGAGATGCGATGGTGTGGGGTCTCTGACACTTAAATCTATATGCGATGGTTCGGTTGTAACCACGAAAGTAAGAAATCGTGTGCTAAATTTTCTTACTGTGAGGACAGATAACTTTATCGGTAAGCAACATTGATTATTGCCTAGAATGAGGGCGATCGGTGGTCAACGCCTTACGGCATCAATGGTTTGGGCAGTCAATCGCTAGTTCTTCAGATATGGGGAACATAAAGTGCTCAACGCCTTACGGCATCAATGGTTTGGGCAGAACTCTTTGTTCGTAACTCGCTATTCTGCCATGCTGTGCTCAACGCCTTACGGCATCAATGGTTTGGGCAGTAGCCTAGAAATAGTAGAAGTTTGCAGTCCTAAATAGTGCTCAACGCCTTACGGCATCAATGGTTTGGGCAGTAGAGATATCGAAAAAACCTTCAATAAATCTTTGTCGTGCTCAACGCCTTACGGCATCAATGGTTTGGGCAGTTCTTCAATCGCAGAGATGTCACAAGTAGCTCCATGTGCTCAACGCCTTACGGCATCAATGGTTTGGGCAGTTTAGCGATCGCAATGATATCTACTTCTTCCACTTGTGCTCAACGCCTTACGGCATCAATGGTTTGGGCAGTCTTAGAAAAACATCGGATATTACACTGTTTAACTGTGCTCAACGCCTTACGGCATCAATGGTTTGGGCAGTAGAAATATTAGCTATCAAGAATTGCGATCGGCGATTGTGCTCAACGCCTTACGGCATCAATGGTTTGGGCAGGCAGAATCCATCGCCAAGTATTTAAGTGAAGTCCAGTGCTCAACGCCTTACGGCATCAATGGTTTGGGCAGATATGACTAACATGGGTTTCTATCGTCCGACATACAAGTGCTCAACGCCTTACGGCATCAATGGTTTGGGCAGTTACAGTATATTTTGCAGCAAGGAGACAATTCGCCAGTGCTCAACGCCTTACGGCATCAATGGTTTGGGCAGTTAACTGTTCCCGGTCTACTGTTGTCAGGCAAAGGGTGCTCAACGCCTTACGGCATCAATGGTTTGGGCAGCGTCTGCATCTGCGGCGGCTTTTCTTACTTCTGCACGTGCTCAACGCCTTACGGCATCAATGGTTTGGGCAGAATGGGTAACAAGGAACGACGAAATCGGGAACTCCCGTGCTCAACGCCTTACGGCATCAATGGTTTGGGCAGGCCTGTAAAGCTCACTTTCTGGCCATCCCTCACTAATACGTGCTCAACGCCTTACGGCATCAATGGTTTGGGCAGATATCTAGGCTGGTATTGCCCAAGGACTTGTTAGGTGCTCAACGCCTTACGGCATCAATGGTTTGGGCAGTCGTAGCTCTTAGGCATAGATGCCTTAGCGCTTTCGTGCTCAACGCCTTACGGCATCAATGGTTTGGGCAGTGTGCATTGTTCCCACCATGCCAATTCATGGCATTGTGCTCAACGCCTTACGGCATCAATGGTTTGGGCAGGATATACGACTACATCCTACAATTGGGTTCCAGGTTTGTGCTCAACGCCTTACGGCATCAATGGTTTGGGCAGAAGCTCATGACTGTCATGGGCTTGTTTTAATTGCGCGTGCTCAACGCCTTACGGCATCAATGGTTTGGGCAGGGCGATTTCGCGATCGCTCCATTGCGACCATTCTTGTGCTCAACGCCTTACGGCATCAATGGTTTGGGCAGCCGGCATCCAAGTTATAAGTCTCAATACCTTGTAGGTGCTCAACGCCTTACGGCATCAATGGTTTGGGCAGACATTAGGTCTGTCCCGGCTAGTGGAGCAAGGAATGTGCTCAACGCCTTACGGCATCAATGGTTTGGGCAGGTTTGACTTTGTTTGCTTTCATCAAATCAATAAAATGTGCTCAACGCCTTACGGCATCAATGGTTTGGGCAGCCGGCATCCAAGTTATAAGTCTCAATACCTTGTAGGTGCTCAACGCCTTACGGCATCAATGGTTTGGGCAGACATTAGGTCTGTCCCGGCTAGTGGAGCAAGGAATGTGCTCAACGCCTTACGGCATCAATGGTTTGGGCAGGTTTGACTTTGTTTGCTTTCATCAAATCAATAAAATGTGCTCAACGCCTTACGGCATCAATGGTTTGGGCAGGAAAGAAGGTTAAAACTTTGTGTTTAAATTATTAAGGTGCTCAACGCCTTACGGCATCAATGGTTTGGGCAGGCAAATACATTTCCCTATCAATAAAAGTGATTTGCGTGCTCAACGCCTTACGGCATCAATGGTTTGGGCAGCAGCAGTGATCTGCTAATACATTCTTCTGCACAGAGTGCTCAACGCCTTACGGCATCAATGGTTTGGGCAGTGTGCCGTCTTGACAATTAAGGCATCAATGCCTTGTGCTCAACGCCTTACGGCATCAATGGTTTGGGCAGGTGACAGCATCGGATCTATCTAGTTTGCTATTCAGCGTGCTCAACGCCTTACGGCATCAATGGTTTGGGCAGTACGGTTCTTGAAACCCATATCAGAGGCACACCCAGTTCTGATATTACAAGTACCTTGTTGGAGTAAGCAACAAAATAGCCCAATTCTTTGCTTCAGACTGTATGACATCATCCTGAAGGACAGCAGACAATCTTAAAAACCCTTGCATTGTCTAGCTTTTAAATAATTATGAGAAAATGCAAGCACCTCCAGTTTACCTAAAAATCTTGTACAGCAAGCCTAATGAGAGTTTTTGCTTGTGTTCTTTTAAATTAAAACCTCACAATCAGACATCCTTGCATCAGACAATCCGGTATACCTCGTCTTGAGATGACCAAACACCTGGACGGTTATAGGCTGGTATCCCAGCAACGCACTGATGAGACAGACGAATCAAAAGTAGACTATCTTCTGGTGCTAAAATTTTTTCGAGTTCCCAGCGTAACTTTTCGCGCGATCGCATAGTCAGCCAAGACCGAAAAATTGAGTATTGCATTCTTTCACCATATCCTTGGAGTAAGTTGTAAGCTTTACGCCAGCGTTTTGGATCACGAATGTCATAACAAATGAGGTAACAATTTTTATGTTCTGCCATTGCTATACCTCATCGTAGTACCAGGTGACCAAACAAACCACCCTCACCCATCCATTCCTTTTCTAATAGCCGTACTTCTAACTCAAACAAACGACGATAAGTAAGGGAATAACCAGTGACTGGATGTTTCCAAGTTTCTTGTTTGCGACGCTCATACAATTCAACAAACTTGCGTTTACCAATTTCACTTAACCATACTTGCTCTCCCCGAATTTCAAAATCCGCTTTAATATCCCATTGACCCCGATTAACTGAAGCCATCACGGTCATATCTACCAAAGGCACTCGAAATATTTCCAGCAAATCTAATGCTAGATGTTGCGGCTCGCAAACATAAACGCTCCGGCTTGCAAACAAGAAAATTGTTGGCTCACATTAATTGCAAACAAGAAAATTGTTGGCTCACATTAATTGCAAACAGACTCATTATTATTTGCAATGG
>JAHHIM010000067.1:0-12508 GCA_019358915.1 Trichormus sp. ATA11-4-KO1 | reverse complement strand
CATCTTGAATGAGGTTGAGGAAATGCAAAGTATATTAGTTGCTACTTTAAACAAACTCAAGGGTTGAAATTATTACTTCTACTCTTCCGACTTCTGCCTTCTGCCCTCTGCCCTCTGCCTTCCCCCAGCCAAGATCACCAAAAGTTGCCAAGACCCTTAATTTGAGCCAACAATTTTCTTGTTTGCAAGCCGGAGCGTTTATGTTTGCGAGCCGCAACACATATCTTTATATCAAGAAAAAGTGTTTCAGGAAAAGGGAAACACTCACTCAAGTGATATTCTACTTGGCACTCAAACTCATACAGATTCTCGTGAGGAACTAGATCAAGATCCAGATAATCGTGGAACTCAAACTTCAACAAGAGTGCGAGAAAATCCTGATATTGATTACTCATACACAAAGTTCACTGTGATTCCAAGATAGCAGAGTTGAATGATAGTAGTTCTTTCAAATTCATTAGATGTGACAGTAGACTATGTTTGTTCTAAACTAGAGCAAAATAGATGTGATTACGTCAGACTAAATACTGATGAGCTAATCGGAAAAGCAGAGTTGCTATTTCGACCTAACAAACTATCACTTTCTTTAGGTCATCGGAAGTTAGTGCCAGAGGAAATAACTTCTGTATGGTACAGGAGGCCACAGCCACTTAAGCTTCCAGCAAGTGAATATTTTGAGAAGGGTGAGCAAGCACATACTCGTAGTGAATGGAGTGCAGCTATTGAAGGATTTCTGTCGCATATTCCTGCTGAATTATGGATTAACCATCCAAAAAACAATGCCTTAGCTTCATCTAAGTTAGAACAACTGAGTCGTGCAAAGAGATTAGGGCTGACAATAAATATTATGTAATGATATGCTCAAATGTCAAGATTATAATGACCGGGTAACTGATTTTATGATTGATTTATATCGTTCAGCACTACGTTATTTTTCTATGGGAATGCTATGTATTATGATTCTAGCGGTAGGTAATATCTATAAAGATAGTAATTTTATAATTAAAAGTTCCATTGAAAGCATAACTCAAAATTTCGTAAATCATAGTTTACATAATTATCAAAAACTAATTAATAATAATTTGACTAAAGATAGGAGAATATCAAACTCAGAAAAAGTAATAATTAATCCTATATTACCTTAAATAACCACGAAATATCCTCCTTTGGAATCCCAGAGGCAAGCAAACAAATTATTTGCCAGATTTATTATCTATCAGAAATAAAATTAAATAACATAATTTAAAACTATAAATAATATCAATCCTGGGTTAAAATTAATAACTAAATAACCAGTTTTTTTGAGATTTTTTAGTGAAACGCGACTCCATTTATTACCAAATATTTAAACGCTTCCCTGCGTTAATTTTTGAACTCGTTGATGACCGCCCTGAACAGGCACAGAACTATCGATTTGAGTCGGTTGAGGTGAAAGAAACCGCCTTTCGCATTGATGGGGTCTTTTTACCTCCAGAGGGTGCAACAACCAAAGTTATATTTTTTGCAGAAGTTCAGTTCCAAAAAGATGAAGGTTTGTATCATCGGTTTTTTACCGAATCAATGATGTATTTGAACCGGAATCGGTCTTTCTACGATGACTGGTACTGTGTGGTAATTTTCCCATCACGCAGTTTAGAACCGAGCGATACAAGAACTCATCGCATATTTTTAAACAGCGACCAAGTGCAACGCATTTATTTGGATGAGTTAGGTAATCCCGATACTCTGCCAATAGGCATCAATTTAATGCAGTTGACTCTAGCATCAGATAAAACGATGGCAGAGCAAGCGCGTCTATTAATTGAGCGAGTACAATTAGAGTCAACTGGCACACTGCCGAAAAACGAGATAATAGATATTATCACCACAATTGCTGTTTACAAATTTTCTTCGTTGAGTAGAGAGGAAGTGGAAGCTATGCTGGGACTGAACATTGAAGAAACACGAATTTACAAAGACTTGGAACGTGAAACCAAATTAAAAGCAGCAGCACGCTTTTTGAGCATGGGCTACAGCATCTCCGAAGTAGCAAAGGGAGTTGATTTATCGGTTGAGGAACTTACAAAAGAAGTAGTAAATTATCAAACCCCTACAGAACAGGAGCGCACAGAGTAAAGTCTTGGGTTTCGGTATAGACAGCCGTGTGGATGTTGGTGCAGGCAGACTGCTGAGTGTGAAAATCTGAGACTGGGACTGCTGGCAAACGTTGATATCACTTGCTTGATAGCAATGATTTATCAAGCTGCGGTATAGAAGCGAGTGTAGACAGTTGAGACAGCCGCAACATGAGCGAATCCTATTAATGCGGATTATACCTCCAACTGTCTACTGTGCTGCAAGCATAAGCAAGTTTAATCAGCTAACGAAAGAATGCGGATTGTAGCGTTCGTGCAGTCGGGCTGAATGATAAGTCTGTGTTAATCGTGTGTCATTGCTCACGAGAGCATAGGGTTTTCGGTCACATACATTGTGTTTCGGCAAGAAGATCATGTAAGCTAGACCCTATGAAAATAAACCGCTTCGGTAGAGCAGAAATCCTTACCCCCGATCAAATTAATGTCCTATTTACTGAGGGGTTTGTCAACCCGCGCGATCGCGCTCTATTTGGCGTGTGCCTTTATGCTGCTTGCCGAATCAATGAGGCTTGCACGTTGGCAGTTCTAGATGTGTTTGGGAGTCACGGTGTGAGAGGGGTGTTGGTGTTACGTAGCGTCAACACCAAAGGCAAGCGGGACACCAGGGAAATTCGAGTGCATCCCAAGCTGAAGCAATATTTGGAAGAGTACAACCCCAACCGCCGCAAGGAGTTCTTGTTTCCGGGACGGCATGGGTTGGGGCATATCCACAAGGTGAGTGCTGACAAAATCCTCAGAGATACCTGTGCGCGGCTGGGGATTGAGGGCGTGAGTACCCACAGCTTTCGCAGGACGGCGTTAACCAGGATGAGCGATGCGGGGATACCGTTGCGCCATATTCAGGAGATATCGGGGCATCGGACTTTGGCAGCTTTGGAACGTTATCTGGGGGTGACTGAGAAGCAGAAGCAAAACGCTATCTCTGCTTTGGATTTTTGAATATTTCTATACCAAATTTTACACCAGAGGAATCAGCACGCGATTAGCGATGGTGTAACCGCCCACCAAAGTCAAATAACTTTTTAACGAAAGAATCAGGGTTGTAGCTTCTACGGGAGGTGCTGCCTGGGTTCTGTTTATCTTAAGCATTAGTTGTGTCCACACAGAACTACATTAAGTGCTTTATCGGACACGCCACTATTTTACTGAACACAACAATCTGTCTAAAGAATTCAGTACAACACATAAAACAGAAATGTTTATTGCTGAAATATAAATTAAAATATAATGTCAACCATTATTAACTACCCATGACTGAGAAAGAATTACTACAAGTAATTGAGCAAGCAGTAATACAGGATGCTCAGGAACTTGATCTTTCTGGAAAAGAGTTAACAGCTTTACCTCCAGAAATTAGCAAACTAACTCAACTCAAGACATTGATTCTAGGTAAATATGAATATGGTAAAGATAGAGCTATTGTTGGTATCATAGGAAATTGCCTGACGCATTTGCCTCCAGAAATTGGATTTCTGAAGAATCTTGAAGAACTTTTTGTTATTGGAAACTGTTTAAGTAGTCTGCCCAGAGAAATCGGACAACTAAGTAACTTGCGTGAACTTTATCTAGCCAATAACCAACTAAGTAGTCTACCCAGAGAAATCGGACAACTTGTTAATTTAGAACTTCTGAATCTTAAAAAAAATCAATTGAGCAGCCTCCCCCCAGAAATAGGACAACTTATTAATTTAAGATGGTTGAGTATCGATGAAAATCAATTGAGTAGTCTGCCCAAAGAAATGGGAAAAATCATCAACTTGGAGTTTCTCAATATCTATAATAATCAGCTTAAAACTCTCCCAAAGGAAATGGGAAAATTGGGAAAATGGCAAACTCTTTATCTCAACAAAATTAAAATGGAAGATTTGCCTATAGAAATTAGACAACTTAGGAAATTGGATTGTATGTCTTATTACAATGACAACAATTAAGAAAAAAAGCTTTTTTAACCCACGATTGACGCTCACTCTCTGGGGAGCATCCCAATTTTGCAAAAAGAGGAGGAGAATCCAATAAGGGTGGCAGTTAGGTCGAGGGGGAGTATTAGTGCGATTCGTTGTGTGGTGAATCATGGTAAGTAGTCCGTACATAACCACACCAACCAAATCTAGCAATAGAAGAGGTTGAACTCTCGGAGGAATGCGGGTGAAAGCCCCGTCTACCAGGCTCAGGTATGACTCCTAATCTGCCCACACCGACCAGACTCGGTATCTGGAGAGTGAAGCTGGGAAGAGGGCGCAAACAGACATCCGTTGTGGGGTGACACTGGTGCTAACAGGGAGTTCCTGGGAGCAGTGCGATTTTGTGAGGTGAGGCAGGAGGCAGAGGGCAGGAGGCAGGAGGCAAGAGACAGAAGGGTTTTAAGACTTAATCTTTTGAATACTTGACACTAAAATTCCTTGAAACCTATCGACTTCTTCCAAAACAGGAGTAAATAGTTCAGGCGATGCTAATCCGACTTCCTTAGAAATAATCAATTGAGTATCAAGTTCTCGAAGCGAACCTAAAGCAATGTGTAGAAATTGGATATATTCGGAGGCAGGAGTTGAAAGGCAGGAGGCAGAAGGTTGAAATAAGACCTTATTATAAGTTTCATATCTGAAAAAATTGTTGTTTCCTCCTGCCTTCTACCCCCTGCCTTCTGCCTTCATTGGGTTAATCCGTAAAGTTCAGATTTCGGGAATTTTTCGGTAAGTCTATAGCAGTTAATGGCAAGCTTAACACCACGCTGCCAAATAAATTGTTCTCTGTAACTCATAGCGCAAGAAGTTTGAAGTAGGAAGTTGGGAGAAATTAGATCATTATACCTCCTGCCCCCTGCCTCCTGCCTCCTGCCTTGAACGCAGAATTCTCACAAAATCGCGTTGCTCCCGAGTTCCTATGGTGAAACAGAACCTAGAAAAGCAGCTTATCCCCAAGCGGGGCGCAACAAAAAAACCCCGACTTTACTGGAGACAAGACCTTTATTCCCGCCACATCATTAATACAATAGTGGCACGAGTCCAGGGAATCCAGTAGCTGAAATGGTTCCGCCTAACGGAACGAAACAATCTCACCGAGGGAACGAATAAAAACGAATTAAGGGTCTAGGGGAGGTCGAACCCCAAGTAGGCAGGACGAGTAGCGGAACTCCCTCAATTCGGGTAGGACTGACCGTAATTGGTCAGAGGTGTTCAGAATATACCTGCTTGGAGGTAGAGCATGATTGGACACAGCAGCAATGCTAGTGAATCTTGGAAGAACTTACCGTGGAAGCAATTCCGCAAAAACCTCTTCCGCCTACAAAAACGAGTATATAAAGCCATTCGAGTTGGAGACAAGCACAAAGCCCAGTCCCTGCAAAGGCTGATACTGAAATCCACCTCAGCGAGATTACTGGCAATCCGTCAAGTAACACAGCTAAACGCTGGCAAAAAGACAGCAGGAATTGATGGTAAGGCATCGCTTACTATGAAGCAAAGACTGGAACTGAATGAAAAACTCAGAACCAATGCCAATAACTGGTATCATCAATCACTACGGAAAATCCCAATCCCCAAAAAGGAAGGGAAAACCCGAATCCTCAAAGTCCCCACCATTGCAGATAGGGCTTGGCAATGTCTAGCCAAATACGCATTGGAACCAGCACACGAAGCAACGTTCCATGCTCGGAGCTACGGTTTCAGACCAGGACGAGGAGCGCAAGACGCACAAAAAATCCTACAAATAAACCTAAACTCCCACGCAAACGGAATAAAAAAGCGAGTCATTGAACTCGACATTGAAGCGTGCTTCGACAGAATTTCTCACTCAGCCATCATGGAACGACTCATCGCCCCAAAGAGTATCAAAATTGGAATCTTCCGATGCCTTAATGCAGGAGTCAACCCAGAATACCCCGAACAGGGAACCCCACAAGGGGGAGTAGTGAGTCCTTTATTAGCTAACATCGCGCTCAACGGGATAGAAGACATACATCCATCAGTCCGCTACGCGGACGACATGGTAATTCTGCTTAAACCCGAAGACAACGCTGACACAATACTTGAAAGAATTAGCCAGTTCCTCGCTCAACGAGGGATGAAAGTAAGTGAAAAGAAAACTAGGCTGACCGCCTCGACAGATGGATTTGACTTCCTCGGCTGGCACTTCAAGGTGCAGAGCAACGGGAAATTCAGAAGTGTCCCCTCAGTAGACAACTTCAAAGCATTCCGTAAAAAAGTAAAACACATCGTCAACAACTCGAATTATGGTGCCACAGCCAAGGCTCTTAAATTAGCACCTGTGGTAAGAGGCTGGAGGAACTACCACCGCTACTGTAAGATGGACGGATCACGAAAGCTGTACCACATCCAATACAGAGCGTTCAAAGTGTTCAACAAGGAATCCAATCAAGACCGTGAATCCAGCAAGAAATTGCTGGATAAAGCGTTTCCATCGGTTCCTTACTCCGAAAATAAACACGTCAATGTCAAAGGGGAGAAATCGCCTTTCGACGGAGACCTGACCTACTGGAGTGAGCGAAACAGCACACTCTACTTTGGGAAAACCTCTCAAGCCTTAAAACGGCAAAACCATAAGTGTGGATACTGTGGATTAAAAATGCTCAGTGAAGAGAAGGTACATCTACATCATATCGATGGAAACCATGATAACTGGAAAGCCAAAAACCTTCTAGCTATTCACGAAAGCTGCCATGATTATCTCCATATGTGCAAAAGCAAAAGCTAAGAACATCGAAAGCTGGGTGCTGGGAAAACCTGCACGCCCAGATTGAACAGAGAGGTGCGGCGGATAATACCGCCCATCGACTCTACCTCTCCCGCCCCTCCCAATTATGTAGACTCATAAAAATATGGGGTGTGCATTAGATATTAGTGTTCCCAGAAATTTTAAACTTTTACTGGTACGGCTACTTTTACCCCAACGACGGGATAAATAGTAGAAATATCTCCTTGAAGATTGTAATCCCTGTTGATATATCAAACTTGATATCAAGTAAGTGCCAAACTAACAATTTACTCCAAACGTGTAGATGCTTGAATATCCATTTCATCAAGTGGTTCTTCAATAGCATTACGTATCCAAGTCGGGTCAAATTTATCTTGTGTGTGCGCTTGTACTTCAATTTTTATAGTCATTCCCTCAGCTTTATCTGATAATGTCTGTAACATCTGAAAAATTTCAAATATTTTTGATTTATCGGTAACGGAAGTTAATTTGTAGTAGCGTGCAGGTTGTTTACCGTTAACAATATCAGTTAAAATCGTGCGTTCGATGCTACTTGTTTCTGATTTATATTCAACGGTCTTTTTATCTTCTCCAACTCTCGCAACTGGTTTTGATGTGGTGCTATCAAAGCCACCAGAAGTATCACCTTCGCTGTCAGTATTATTGGTATTATCTGACTCTACATCTGAGGCTGTGCTGGTGCTAACATTTGAATTTGTTCCTACTTCATTTTCAGGTGCTATGGTACGCAATTTATTTACTAAACTCGGAGATAAAAGATAACCAGCAAGGTCTAATTCATCAGCAGGAATTACTTTCTCAAAGCTGATTAAGCTGGGATTTTCGACTATTGGCGTACTGCTACTTATTGTCATCGCCGGTACGTAACCTATTAGACCTTGTTCGATAGCTTTGAGAATCGCTTTTTTAATTCCCTCCACCCCTAACATTTTGGGAAAATTAGGAAAGCGGAAGAAATAACTAACTAATTCTTCTGCTGTGATATATTCTTTTTCTGGATTTTCTAAGCCTGATAAGCGAATTAATTTAGCAGGAGTAATTGAATCAAAAACGTGATTTTTGAGAGCATCTAGTACCCTTTCTTGCAAATTATGACTGGTGTTCAGTTGGGATTGTAAATCAATACTTTCTAAACGGACTGGGTTTTCACCGTTGGTGTCGGGTAGCGGTAACAAGATATCGTCATAAAGACGGCGAATAGCTGCACCAATTTCACTGGTTGCATCTTTAGCTTTACCATTTAGTTCTTCTAAATCTTCTGCGGAGAATTTATACTTTGTCTTTTGCTCAATCAGCGAAGATATTGCTAACGCAGTTCTCGCACCTTTGCGTGCTTTATCCATTTGGGCTTTATTGGGAACTACAAAGGCTAGGGCATTTTTATATTCCCGTTTATCGTTACCGCGATTTTCTACCCAATCTAAAGTATCAGCTAAGATTAATTCCTTGCTTTTTTCTGCCCAACTGGGGTCAAGATAAGCGATACTAAAGTGCGGTACTTTATCGGTAATTGCTGCTGAATCTTTAGCCCACAATATAACTTTACCTCTATTATTCCCCTCGTCGTTTCGGGAAGGAGTTAAGGGTGGAGTTCCTAAACTTTTGGTGAGTTCATCGCGGACTTTTTGTAATACTTCATCACTACCAATTTTGCTTTCTTCATCCGCAATTAATTTGTTGAGATTGGGTTTGGTTTCAAACCGATAGCGACGACCGACATAATGTAAATAAAGTAGTTGTTCTCGCAGATCACTTAAAGCAGCAGTAATAGTGGTGCGGTCTAAGCCTGGGGCTAAACAAGCGGCTGTAATATCTTGTTCTAAAACCCCTCTGTCTTCCCCACCTCTTGCTCCAAAAGAATACATTAAAATAGCAGAAGCTAGGCGGGTTCCAACTTTTAAATGTGCTAGTGCTGGTGCGTCAGTTGCAATACGGTTATCGACTGTTTTCACCTTCGCTTTACGTCCAGTTAAGTCTGCACCTAACACTGCGCTGTAAGCATCTCTTTCGCCGACTTGGGAAAAGAAGGAACTTCTCGCAGCTTCATTTTCAAAAGGAACATTACCCGGTGTAATTAACCAGGAATTATCTTGTGTTTGCCACAATGCGTAAGTTACCGAAGCCAAAAATTGCAAAGCACCACGAGTCCGTTGATAACTAGGAAGGCTACCCCAACGGTAATACATTAAATCGATTAAGTCGGGGTGAAAAGGATAACTTGATAAAATTCTTTCTGCTAATAAATCGGCTTCTTGTTGTACTTGCTGTTTTTCGCGGCTAGTTTCTGCATAACTTTCGCGGAACTTGCGGAATAAATCTGCTTGTTGTTTGGCAATTTCTTGAATAGTATTTGTGTCGCCAATATTGCTAAATAAACGCCGTTGTACAACCCGCATGACTTCATCACCAGAAACAGGTTCTTTTTTAGCATCAATCCTGCTAACTAATTTATCTAAAGCACTTAATAAGCCTTCATTTCCAAAAGATTCTCCCACACTTGCTTGTAGGGAATAAACTAAAACTGTTTTGTCAGATTCGCGGACAACTTCTGTAAGTTTTTGGATAAAAGTCAGAACTTGACGACCAAAGGTAGAGTCTCCAACCTGTTTGGCCATTGCGTTTTCAATATAAATTAGCAATTCGTCTATCAGGATTAAATTGGCTTGGTCGCCTAATATTTTACGTAATATATCGTTACCAGGGGCAATGTATTGTTGGTCTGCGTTTTGCACTAGCGAATAGGCTTCATGTCCACCAATTTGCCATGCTAAATATCCCCAAGGTGTAAATATTCTTAAGTTATCTTCTACTAAAATACCTGTATTTACATCAATATCCAGACCAATAAAATAAACAACCCGCACGTTACCAGGGTCGGGTAAAGTATCTAATTGAGAGTTGCCTTGTAATGAAGCGCGGTTTTTGGTGATGTGGTAGAGACTGATGAGAGAGTGGGTTTTACCACCACCAAAGGGTGTGCGGAGTTGTAATACCCTGTCTCCTGCATCTCCCCGCAAGCCTTTTAGTACGTCTTCCAGTAGCTTTTTTAACGCTGTGGTCAAGTAGGTAGCAGCGAAGAAATCACGCGCATCCCTGTACACGATTGGACATTTGGAATCTTGGCGAATGACCGCACCTAAGCTGGCTGCGTATGTAGCGTTATCTAAATTACCGTTTAGGATATCAGCGTGAGGAGTGACTACCTGCGTCCAAGGTTTTATTTGATAAGCGCTACTCATGGGATTTTAGATTTTAAGGTGGAGGTTGTTTCTATTTTGACACCTTAAACAAGTAGCCGTCAGCATCTAGCCTTTGTCACTTTAGCCATATTATCTGTAGGTGCTGACTACAACAAAATTAATTGACCAATGCGTTTTAATACACTTAGTACCTGTTGAAATTCTGCATCTCGTTCAATTGATAACGCATAAGAACGAGCATATTTTGGCTTTTCTTGCTGAACTAGCTTGACAAAAACAAACTCTCTACCGTTGACAAGTAATCCAAACGTTGGTTGTTCAATATTGGGGGTATCAAGCATATAAGCAAGTGCTTGAGGTAATGCGGTTAAGACATCAAATTTAGTGCTTTTAGATTCAATAACTAGTACCCAAAGACGTTTTTGAATTACTAAAACATCAATATTACCTTTGACTATTATGCTTTCATCTACAGCAGAAATATCAGTAGATTTTTCAGTTTCAATTTCAAAAGGTGGCTGATAAAAACCTGCTAAATCTAGCAGTGGAGATAGCACTACCATCTTCACTGCTTCTTCTGACATTGGACGACGTTGAGTTAAATTTAAATAGTTACTTTTAACTCGTTTGAGGGATAAATTTTCTGCATCATTCAAGGATGGTAAATCATTTGTCCATTCTGTGAAAAAATCAGCATTTGTAACCAATTGCAAACCAAATTTTTCTTCTAGTTCATAAAGGCTGATATCCCGCGCTTGGATTGTTTGTACCATAATTAATTGGGAAATAAGAAATACATCTGTATTATATATGATGACTAAAAGTTTATCTGTTATTGCGTACCCCTACCCTGCGGGAAGCTAACGCAACGGGGAAGTAAACTATGTGTATCGTGTCCGTAAGGACTCAGCAATCTCCTGATGTCTCGTCGTCAAGAGGTTGCTGCACTTCGCTATCACTCCTTACTCTAGCCCTTACCCTGCGGGAACCTTTACGAGAAGGCGGCTGCGTCAACAGGAACGCTAATAGTGAACGCAATAATCTAACAAAACTACTTACTTTGTGTAAATAAATTATCCTCTACTATTCGTTTCCAAGAAGCCAACAAGGTATCAATTTGTTGTTGTTCTTTTGTGCGGTTACTATTAGCAATATCTGTTGTACCTGCTTCTGGTGTTAACGCACGTCCTCCTAAAGCTTGGGCGACGAGACGCAATTGAGTAGCATCTGGTTGGGATAATGTGAGAAAGCTACCAATTTCTTGGGGTTTATTTTCTTGTAACCACAGCAAGCGATGGAGAATATCTATTAATGTGGGTGCTGTACCAAGGGCTTGAGGTTTGACATTAAATTGTTGTTGTTTTTCTATTTTTTGAATGCCTAAATCTGCATCTGCACCGCGTTCTGTATAGTCTCGTAATTGCACTTGGTTTTTAGTTTTCTTTACCAGTGCAAGTTTGCCATCTGTTAATCCACCAGCGCCGTCAAGTTCTACGCCCACGCCACGGGCTAAGGTGTTAGCTTCGTCAAACTCCACAATAGCTTCCCCGTATTCGTAGCGTCCTAAAATGTAATATTGGGTCGGTTTATCGACGGCAGAAACACCTTTTTTATCGCACAGTAACACGTCGGTTAAAACTGCTTCTAAAACTTCTTTTTGTACTTCGTCAAGGAAGGAATTAGCGTCTAATTCGTCACCGTTGGGGAGTTCTACGCGGTTGTATTGGGTGTAGGCGCGTAATCCTGCACCGATGCAAGCGATGACTAAATCAGCACCAGTAACGCCTTCTGCCATCAGGGTTTTTACTCTGTCACGGACGATTTCTGCGAGTTCTGGGCGAACGTCCATTGCATAGTCGCCGATTTTGGCTTCGGTGCGTTTGCGAGAAACTAGGAAAATACTAGAAGCAAGGGCGGCTGAATTTTGTCCGCGTAACCGTGACCCCATTTCTGTATCAAGTGGCCATGCTTCGGTAATGGTAAAGCCTGCCCGTCTGAGAGAATCAATTAATGTTGACCAGCCTGATGTAGTTTTGTGGGCATAAACTACAACCATCATGCCATTTGGTTTTAGCACTCTGTTTGCTTCACAGAATGCTTTGTGCATCATTTCTTCATAGGCTTGAGCGGCTTTTTTCTTATCTCCCCCATGTCGGGAAGGTTCCATAATGGCTTCGTTTTTCTTGGGGGTTAGTTGACTCGAAAAATGTTCTGGATAAAGATGTCCTATTGAGCGTTTTAGCCAAACGTAAAAGAAATCAGATAAGTTAGCGTAAGAAATAGAATCAAAATATGGGGGGTCAGTAATTACTGCGTCTAATTGTTGCGGCTCGCAAACATAAACGCTCCGGCTTGCAAACAAGAAAATTGTTGGCTCACATTAATTGCAAACAAGAAAATTGTTGGCTCACATTAATTGCAAACAGACTCATTATTATTTGC
>JAHHIM010000066.1:0-12766 GCA_019358915.1 Trichormus sp. ATA11-4-KO1 | reverse complement strand
TAATGTTCCAGATTGCATTGTGCTGTGGACGGTTTGCTGATTTTTCTGATTGTCCGATACCTATTCATTGGATGATACTTTTTATCAATCCACTCTTTTGCCACTTTGTCAATGCGTAAGTCCTAATCCCTTAGTAATTACTACAAATGTAGTAATGGTTGTGGATATCATCATCAACCACAGTCCCTTAAGTTGTTTAACATTCGCTTTGACAACATTAGGGACAGCAGTAATTATTTGGCGGCGTGAATTAAATGGGCTGCTGACTTTTGTTACTAAGTTAAATCGACGCTATAAATTCACTACGCCTGCATTGATAACGCTCGGAACTTTTTCATTGTTAGATGCTTTATCAACTCCCGCAAAAGCACAGTTCTTTCAAAATGCACAAACTTGGATGACATCAAACTTTTCGGGTGCTGGTGAAGCTATTCCTCTAGTATTTAACGTACTGCGGGGCTTGTTTTTGATTTACTTGGGAATTTCTTTAGTAAGAGTCATACAATCAGCTCGCCAAGACGAAGATTGGCAGAATTTAGCCCGAACACCAATGATTATTCTCATCGCGGTGACTGTGGGTGATATATTGGCGAATTTAATTATTGGCAGTGGTGGTACGACTACTTGAGGTCGAAAATGAATGATACTAAATCCAAAGCACGCACTGTTAACGCGACTATTGGTAAGCAACCCAACATTGGGCCATTCCCAGCAGACCAACTAATTCCTTGGGTAGTAATTTTTGGGCTTTCCTATTACTTGTTTCATGGATTTTTAAGACTTAACTGGGTTTGGACTCTAGCTCTAGCAATTTGGGGAATGTCAACTTGGTGGGTGCTGACTGCTAACGGAGCTTGGAGAATTTTATCAAAGTTTTTAGCTACTCCTAATTGGACGCGAGTACGTGTGCTGTATCAACCGATTTTGCAGCCGAGTGCTAGAAAAAAAGGCAGGAAGCAGAAAGACAGAAGCAGAACATAAATGAAGTCAGAAATCGAAATGGACTACATCCCGCTACGCTAACGGAAGTCGGAAGTTAGCCCACAATTCCACCCTTGTTTTACCTTCCCAATAACACAAACAATGATTATTTCTCTACGAGACGAAGACAGCGTAGCTTGCTTCCCCAAAGGGGTACGCCGACAATTCCACGCTTGTTTTACCTTTTTCTCTTCTGATAAATAGAAAAGAGAAGCTGAGTTTATCTTTTATAAATTCTGTCTCGGACGATTTTTTACTTCATAAAGTAGGTTCAAACTACCGCAAATTGGAATACCATTTCAGGTTTTGAAATTTAGAAAATAGTCAGGATAGAAATTTGAGCTTCTGCTCCTGGCTAGGGAGGTGATATTTCGGTGAAGTCAAAAGTTGGTAAACGCATTGTTGATAATGGAGAACGCAAAGTTCGTTTAACACCTCTAGAAGATGCTTTGGCACTCTGCACTATGTTGCAGATTAACCTTCAAGGACGCTCGGTTGGTGCTTACGTACTGCGTAAAGGTACTAACAACTTTATGATTCACTTCGGGTTTGAATGCGCCGGAATTCACTCGACGTTGCGTACTGAACAAGTTGACCCAGTTTTTGATGCCATTGAATCAGGGTTGAAAGATTTGCCAGAGGGTGAACGGCTGACCATACATTTAAGTTCGTTTACTGACGATAGTTTAAGGCAGGAACAACTCAAGAACTTGAGCGATCGCTCACCCAACAAAGAACTACAATATCTGCTGATGGGAGAGCGTTGTCGTACCCAAGAATTAACGAAACTAGGTATCCGTAAACCCAAAACCCTGCGCTTGTACTGTACCTATACAGTAGAGTCAGATACCACTGGCACTAGCGATGTCATAGAAAAATTGCTCTCAAAATTAGAGCGTTCATGGAAATCTTTCACCGGCGAAATCAACGAATTGCAGTTTCTTCGCATTGAACGCCTACTTTACGCATCTTTTACTGACGGCTTTCAACTTTGGGAACAATTGCTTGCCAACAAAATGGGGTTAAATATCCGCCCTTACGATGCTAACGAACTTTGGGCAATTCTCTGGCAGCGTTTCAACTCAACTCCACCGCGACCAATTCCCCAACTTTTAGTTCTAGATGAAGAGGGACTACGCGAAGAAATTTACTCAGAAGTTGCGCCTACTTCTATGTTGATGGAATCTGAATCATCAATTCCCATTGCTGATCGGCGTTGGGTACACCTACGGGACAAATACATTGGCTCGCTGACCTTTGTTGATAAACCCGGTGGTTGGACAGATAAAGAACATCAGATGCGCTATCTCTGGGAAATTTTATCCAGAGAACGGGTGTATGACACCGAAATTTACTGCCAATTGATGTGGGCTAACGAAACTTTAGTCAAAACCAATATGCAGCGTCTAACCAAACAGGCGAATACAAATGCGGTTTTGGCAAATGAAAGAAATTCTGTTGATGTTAAGTCTTTAGTCAATATCAAAAAGTCAATTGCCGCTCAAGAAGAACTGTATGAAGGTGCTGTTCCCATTCACACTGCGGTTGTGTTTTTGGTACATCGGTCATCCCGTGAAAAATTAGATGAAGCTTGCCGGTATTTGCAGTCTTGTTTTTTGCGTCCAGCCTGGGTAGTCCGCGAAACTGAATATCCGTGGCGTATGTGGTTGCAGACTATTCCCATCACTTGGGAACGCCTGATGACTGTTCCTTTTAACCGACGGCTAGTTTACCTGAGTGGGGAAGTACCTGGGTTCATGCCATTAGTACGAACTCAAGCTAAAGATGATCAGGGCTTGGAACTCATTGCAGAGGAAGGAGGAACGCCAGTATTTCTCAATTTATACACCCAACACAAGAACTTGGGGTTATTTGCTACTACCCGTGCAGGTAAAAGCGTCCTAGCATCAGGTATCATCACCCAAGCTTTAGCGCACGGAATGCCTGTAGTGGCAATGGACTATCCTAAACCTGATGGGCGCAGCACCTTTACCGATTACACTCAATTTATGGGCAAAGATGGAGCTTACTTCGATATTGGTAAGGAATCAAGTAATTTATTTGAGTTACCTAATTTACGTTCTTTACCAGCTAAGTTGCAGCAAGAACGATTTGAGGATTACAAAGATTTTCTGGCGACTGCAATACTGGCAATGGTTGTAGGTACGCGCCGGGGTGTAACCAATGTCTCGCAAACACTCACCGACGCTATACGTTCCATCATTGCTTTAGCATTAAAAGCTTTCTTCAGCGATGAATTAATACGCGATCGCTATGCCGCCGCCTATATTCATGGTTTTGGCTCACAAGAATGGCTAGCGATGCCTACCCTGCAAGACTTCTTAAGTTTTTGTTCTCATGAACGGTTGCAGTTAGATTCTTTGACAGGCGATATCAAAACAGCCCTGGAAACCATAAAGTTAAGGTTGCGATTTTGGCTTTCTAGTAGGGTAGGACAAGCTCTAGCCCAACCTTCCACCTTTCGCAGTGATGCTCATCTATTAATCTTTGCGCTGCGTAACTTATCCAATGACGACGATGCAGCAATTTTAAGCTTAAGTGCATATAGTGCAGCTCTGCGTCGAGCATTGGCATCCCCAGCCAGCGTTTTTTTCATTGATGAAAGCCCTATCCTATTTGAATACGATTCAATCGCTGCACTGGTGGGTAGACTGTGTGCCAACGGAGCAAAAGCCGGAATCCGAGTAATTTTATCTGCTCAAGACCCTGATACTATAGCTCAATCTCCTTCCGGGGCGAAGATTTTCCAAAATCTCACCACTCGGCTGATTGGACGCATCCAACCTACTGCTGTTGATAGTTTTGCGAACATTTTGAAATATCCGCCAGAAATTATTTCTCGCAATGCTACAGAAAGTTTTTTTCCCAAAAAGGAAGGTGTTTATTCTCAATGGCTGTTGGATGATAACGGAATTTTTACTTTCTGCCGTTACTATCCCGCTTTTAATTTATTGGCAGCAGTAGCAAATAATCCTGACGAACAAGAGCAAAGAACAGCTGCTTTATCTCAGTATCCCAATAAATTTGTCGCTTTGACAGAGTTATCCAAGCAATTGGTCGAAATGAAATGAAAAGTCTTGAGTACCGAGTGCTGTTAACTGTAGCCGGGTGTTAAGCCAGTGCTGAATTAAAAGACCACCCACACGCAACACTCAGAACTCAGAACTCAAAACTCAAAACTCAAAACTCAGCACTCAGCACTCAGCACGTAAATCTCCAAACAAGTAGGAGTGATAATGAACAAAATTAAGCGAACTACAGTTACCGTTATTGGAGCGATCGCCATCTCTACAATCGGATTAACAACCGCTCAAGCATTTTCATTACCAATTTTCAAAGATAATGCTCCGGTAAAATTCTTTGAACAATGGCAACAGCAATCGAATCCTTTTACTCAAGATAGTTCCAGCCTTGCTCAAAAACTCAAACCTTTAACGAAGTTCTTAGGTAGAGATTTGCAAACTGCGATTACTACAGCAATGGGTGTATTGGGCTTACCAGACGCTAACAAAGCAAGAGAAGAAGTTGAGGATAGTGCAGCTGTTTCAGATAATGCCATTAATGTGGCTGAACGAGCCACAAATGAAATCGACCGCCAAATTACCCGTGTAGAAGCGGACACCACGCTGAGTAAACTAGGTCAACAACACACGCAAGAGCAAGTTGAGACAACCCAAAATTCAGTTGCACAAGTTTACATAGATGCTACGGCGGCTCAAGATGAAGTTGTCACCCAGAATGTCATGAAGCGAATTGCCCAACAAAATACCCAAACCGCAGCGATTTTGGGAGCAATGCGGACTGATGGATTCAAGTTACAGCAGTCTCAAAATTTGGCTAATCTAAACCTGACTAATATTTCCCGTTCTTTAGATGGTCAAAAACAGGCGCATCAAAAACAAACGGTAGATCAGGGTTTTAACAACCTACGGATAGCGGCGCAAGCACGACTGTTTTAGCACAAGGAGAACTCCGCTATGTCATTCCAATTGTGGAGATGGGGATTAACTTTGGCTCAAACCCAAACTGCTAATCCAGGACAAGCAGCTTCGACCATTACTCAAGATGGTGCAGCAGCCAGTGAAGCAGTTGCCCAGGCAATGGAGAAACTTTGGGATGACGTACTGGGCGGTGGGTTGTACAGTGCGATCGCCAATCTCGGAGTTTTCTTTGCGGTTGGCACGTTGCTGATTTTTATCGTCCAATGGACGCGGGAAATGGTGGATGGTGATGACTCAAAAGCCTTCTCCGAAATGATTTGGCCCATAGTAGTGATAGTCTTGCTGGCCAACAATGCTCAACCCCTAGCGATCGCCACCAAAGGATTGAGAACCATCATTAATGAAACCAACAACACTCTACTGACAACCACTTCTTCCTCCATCCAGCTACAAGAAGCATATCAGCAAGTCATGCTGAAGACTGGTAACGCAGATGCAATTCAAGCATTAATTGTTCAGTGCGATGCGATCGCCGATCCGACTCAACAAGCTGAGTGTTTGCAAAATGCTTCTCGGCAAGCTAAAGAAATTGAAGCTCAAACTGATAATCGCCCTGGTTGGTTAAAAGGTATTGGCGAAATTTTTAACACCAATATTTTCCAGTTAACCTTGCGCGGTTGGTTACTGGCATTTGGCATCGCTTTTCAATGGATAGTCGAGGTTTCCATGCTGCTAACTGCACTGTTAGGGCCTTTAGCTGTAGGAGGTTCATTACTTCCCGTTGGTCAAAAAGCCATTTTTGCATGGTTAACTGGCTTCTTCTCCGTGGGAATGATCAAACTTTGTTTCAATATTATTTCTGGGTTAGTTGCCACAATGGTACTGAATGCTGATAATAACGACCCCATGATTTTTGCTTTTGCTATTGGTATTCTCGCCCCAATTTTATCTGTTGTTTTAGCTGCTGGTGGCGGGGTGGCGATTTTTAGAAGTTTCTCCAGTGTTGCCAGTTTGGGGCTTTCTTCTGTAGTTACGAGGATGGTTAAAAAGTTTTAATCAACTAACTTTGTTGGCATGAATTCCAAATTTTACGCATGATAGGCGTTACTGCAAATACCCACTCAGGATTATCACTATCTTCCTCTTCATCAGTCGCATTGTGCAAGCACCAATACTCCAACGTGTGTTTATGCACGTAAAAATCCCGGCAAATCAAATGATATATCCGTTCTTCCAAACTTGAATCATGATTGCCTATTTCTTGTACTTATTAAATATAGGGATAGTTTATGACTATTTCTGATAAACATCTAAATTCACGAAATGTACAAAGAAAACGGTTACGATTTTTAAATTCTGCATCCACAAGATTTTCGACTGGGGACACTTTAGCCTTATTTACTGTAGGTACTTTTGGGTTACATATTATTACCTTTTTTGTATTATTCCTCCTCTATAGTTCCTACTCACAATTGAGTAAAAAAGCACCTCCATCATTAGTGCAATTAGAGACAGGAAAATCAATTAAAGTAGCCCCAATAGGTAGTTTAGAACGTACTCCTCAAGTTATTTTACATTTTGTTTCTGATACGATGACTTTGATGATGAATTGGTCAGGAACACTACCACCAACTACAGTAGAAGAAGCTACCAAACCAAAACCCGATCCTGGTATAGATGTTCGCTCTTTAAATAACGGACGTGGTAAAGTAACTTTTTCAGCATGGCAGGCATCTCATGCTTTGTCGGAAGACTTCCGCAAAGAATTTTTGCAAATAATAGCTGAAATCACGCCTCCTGGAGTTTTTAAGGGAACAACGCAAGTAGTTTTAGTTCCGCTTTCTATCCAACCTCCCATCAAAATCGCTGAGGGTAAGTGGAAAGTCAAAATGGTTGCTAACCTGACGATATTTGACCAAGGAAATAATTTGGGAGAAGTAATTCCCTTTAATAAAGAAATCTTTGTACAAGCCGTTGAAGCTCCTGAACTCTCCACAACAATTGATGGATTAGCAGCAGCAATTTATCAGGTAAGAGCAAGCGGTTTAGAAATTTATGCAATACGAGATTTACCACAGGAGAATCTGTAATGCCTGATTATCAAAATGGTAAAACATCTACAAATATTCTTGAGTTGGAAGAAAACGGTAACACGACTTACCCAAAATTAGAGCAACAATCCGATGAACAATTGGGTGATACTTGGAATGAAGAAAGTCTAGCGCGATTACTGGGTTATGTTTATCCTGATATAAATTCAACCAATCAATTAGAAGTCCATGAAACGGGAAATGAAATAACTTATGATGTAGAACATATCGAAAATCAAGCTCAAATATCTCCACAAAATGTGATACCACCTCATGAGTTATTTGATGACCCTCAACTGGGTAAAACACAACAAAACTTTGCTAGTAATCCATTTTCTAAATTTGGTGCAGTAGGCTTAGGATTGTTGGTGGTTTTCGGTGTGGGAGCTACTTTTTTAAATAGCATTATCTCCGGTAGACCAAAAGCTACACCCAAAATTGTTGATCAAAATGCTGCTCAACCCAAAGTAGAACTTGCAGATAATATAAACCCCACAGAAGCAGAAACAGGAAAACTAAAAGCTGAATTGGCAATAGGAAGTCAAGTAGAAAAAATTAAATCTTTAGAAAGTTCTAAAAGTCCCAAAACTTCTGTAGTCAAACCGAATCACCAAACTAGGAATGAGTTGAATAAACGAGCGACTTTCAACCAGACTCCGCCTGATGTACCTCCAGCACCAGTTTCTCGTCCCGTTCAGGTTGCTTATGTCCCTCGTCAAAGAACACCAAGAGAATCTTATGCACCTCGTTTTGCTACAGGTTCTCGGCCTCAACCAGATGTAAACACTAGATCAGCACCTTCTGTTAATAGAGTTGTAGCATCTCCTATAAATAGGGCAGAAACACTTCCTCCCATAGAGCCAATTGAGCGGATGCAACAATGGGCAAGAATCAACCAATTGGGAAGTTATGGCAGTAGTGAAATTGCGACTAATACTGTATTGGCAACCCAAAATCCTGAACAACCAAATAATAGTGTTGTAAATACTGTAACGAATAGACAAGTTCGTCAGTTTACCAACAGGTACTCAAGTTGTTGTCCATGTACAAAACATTGATGAATCAGGGCTGGTGCAACTCGAAGCAACTCAGATGGTGATTGATGGTAAGGAGTATGTGTTGCCGCCAGGGACAATTACTATTCGCGGTAATTCTGGCCGACCATTAATGGCATCACAGTGGAATGATAAAAGTGCTGAAATTGCTTCACGCGATGCAGAAACATTTGTAGTTGGTTCGTTAGCTAAAGTGGGCAAGGTATTCAATCAACCTCAAGAAGAACAATACTCAACTTCCACTGGTTTTGGTGGTACAACAACTTATTCTTCCATTAGGCGAGGTAGCCCCAACATCTTGGGTGCAGTGTTGGAAGGAGGATTTGAACCCCTGACCGAACAAATTTTAGAACGCAACAAGCGATCGCTCTCAGAAATCCAACAACGAAAAGAAGTTTGGCACGTCCGCGCAGGCTCAGATATTCAAGTGTTTGTCAACCAATCCTTTCAACTTTGAACAGTTGGTAAACGCAAAGGGACTAAAGGCTAGTTTTCAACTCAGGACTCATTACCTTTCAAGCTAGACGCTCATGTGATAAATCACACAACAAGCGCAGAAAAATTTCCTTTCCTTAAACCCACATTCCACTCCCTCTCAAGGGTAGGTATTTTGTATTTGGCCATTTTTTGACTATTTCAGCCGATGCTTAAATCCTGAAACGATTAAACCACGTTAAACACTTAAGAATTTTCTTAACTATTTTCGAGATTCTAAAAAACCTACCCTTGAAAGCACCCCAGTCCCTATTCCCTACTCCCTATTTTCAATACAGATTTCTGCATTAACCCAGCACATAACTGACTCAGTATGATTCCTATGAAAGTTTTTCTGCAAAATTTAACTGTAATCGCCTCCATCTCTACTGTGCTGACCTTTGCTAGTACCCTTTTACCAGTAGTTGCTGGTGAAACCCCTCGTTCTAATCAAACTTCTCAAGGACTGCGACGTATTTCAGCAGACACCGCCACTGGTCATAGTGGAAGTGAAATACCTTTAATTGAATTGTCACCGGGGTATGGAGTTAATATTTCCTTTATTCCCAGTGGAGAGATAGTAGAGAAAGTTTGGTTAGATAACCCAGCGATCGCTTCTCTTGATGTTGATGGTTGTTTGTCAGGCTTAGGACGTGAGTGTAACTCTCCTGGCGCAACAGTATTACATCTGCGACGAATCAACCCCATAGATATGCCACAGTTGCCGAAAATGGATAGTAGCCTGCTGACAGTAGTAGCAAAAGGTAACTCTGGGCGACGAGTGTATTTATTTCGGGTTGCTACAGCTAATACACGACCTAAATATCACACAATCGAGGTCACGCCTAACACCCAAGAAGAACCTGAAATTAGAGAACTGCTACCGCAATATAAAAATTTACAGGTTATGAGTCGAGGGCTAGAGATTGCCCAACAAAAACGCTTAATTTTACCTAAATCTCGCTTGTACCAGCGAATTGAAAATTTTTTTACAAGTGTGAAGTCAGGAGAATCAGTATCCAGTGCTGCTCGTAAAGCTGGTATTAGTTTGCAGTTAGTTAATCGACTGATAGAACTGGGAAAAACTACTCCAATGAATAGTTCAAGCCAGCCTTTAGTAAATCAATCAAACTCCTCAGATAGTATTTGAAATTAAGACAATGAAATTACTGAATACTTCTTTTAGTTTCGTCTCAGGTTTAAGTTTGACTATCTTGATTTCTGGTGCAGTTTTAGTTGTATCGCCAGAGGCAGGAGTATCAAACTCTCAGTTACAACAAACTGAAATTCCTACAATCAATTGGCAAAATACTCGTCTGCCTAATTGGAATCAAATTACCTTTGCAAATATGCCAGCAATTGCCGAATCTGGTTCTTTTCAAGCACCTGCCGATGTAGTAGGAAAGTTAGGATATGATCCTTCGCGGAGTTGGGATGCTGGGCAGACACCTGATTCTTACATGATGTTAGGTGACTTTCAGGATTCTTTAAAACTCCAAAATTTCTCACTCAATGATATTGCCCAAACTGTTAATGTGGATTTAAGCGAAGTTGATTTAGACACATTTGGCGCAATGAAGTTTCAAACTTTGGAAAGTTTGAGGGATGCCATTCCTGATTTAAAAAATACACATATTTCTGAAGTTAAACCTGTTTTGGATTTATTATCTCAAAAACTAGAAACTTCCTTTGATTCCAATCAAACAATAGGAACGTTACTCCAACAATCTCCCCATTTAGGAAAATTACAGTTTGCATCTTTAAACTTAACATCTTACAGTTTAGATTCTATCCCTGGCTTAGTAGAAACGCCGATTGGTGCATTTGAGAAATGGCAAGGTGTGTATATTAATGAGATACCAGGATTAGCTGATGTACCTTTTTCTCAATTTCCCAATCCAATTAATGCTGTAGGTGCAAATATAGGCATTGTTGATATTGCTTTTGCAACCGACGAACAACAGCGCGATCGCACAATCTCTGGTAGTAATAAAGAAGGCTTCGCTGTACCATGCCAAAAAGATTGCGCCCACATAGAATTATCTGGTTCATCTGCGGTTTCAGGTAAAGCCTGGGTTAGTGGTAAATACCAATTAGTTAAGGGTGGTAAAGGTATTCTCGCTTCAGTTAATGGAGGTAAAGAACCCACAGGTCGTCATCCATTTGGTGATGCTTTTAAAGTCGCAGTGTGGGATGTTTCAGAAGTAGATGGCGTGATTTCTCAAGCTTTATTCTTCCGAGTTTGTATGCGGAAGACTTTTGTAGATTTGGGCTGCACTCCCTATTTTATTGGGCCAGTGCCATTCATGACTTTCAAAGAAAAAGAACCTATATTTTTAGGTTTAATTACAGGGAAAAGCTCTAATTCAGTCTCTACACCCACAGGATTAAAGAGTAGTGGATTTAGATTGAAACAATCTCCTGTTTCAACAAATAAATTCTCTAATTTACTACCCACTATTAAAGGCGATTGCAAAAATATTCACTCATCAGGAACTAATATCGATTCTTTAAGTGCTGCTTTTTATGGTATCGAAAAAGATTACAACTTAGTCGGTAATTATGTATGTGACTCATCTGGTAATTGTGGTCGAAGACTGGGTGCAATGCAGTTGATGTCATATCGTCCAGACGTGCGAAAGATTATCTCAAGTAAATCTGGTGGTGCAGAGTTTCTTACAAAATTAGATGCTGGTGAAAAAGTCACAGGTGAGGACATGATGCAGTATTTTTCACCTGCTGAACAACAGGCTTTAATTGAAGCTGACATCACTACATTACTAAACAGCGCATCTCAACAAATTGACCCAAAAACTGGAAAGCTTTTTACAGGAGAGCGATTAATTGAACGTGCTGCCCAAATGAATTTTGCTGGTGTAAATATTCCTGTTGATGCTGATGTTAGTGATGCGAACGGAAAAATTTCAGTAAAAGAATATGCTAAAAGAACATCTGCTAAATATTTTCAATCTCTGCAATTGATGGGATGCTTTTAGGCTATAATCATCCTGTTTAACTTTCTCAAAGATTGTAGATAAAAACATACAGCACTTTGCGGAACGCTTAGGTACAAGAATTTAGTACATCAAATGGAAAATGGCTCTTCCGTAAGTGTTATGCTAAATTTTTAACTCAAATTAGGAATAACCCTTTAAAATCAAGTGTTTCAGGCAGTTAAGACCTAGATTTTTTCCCAAAAGCTAAAACGTCAAGATTAAAAGCTGTCTTTCCTTCCCAGCAAGGGATATGAGCTAATTTATAGACGTTTTTAGCATAACAAGTAATGAAGAACCTGGAAAATTAAGATATAACCTGTGTCAGATAGACGCGCAAAGTGCTGTAATACAATACGGTTTTCTGTCTCAAAATATTTTCAAAATTTCAATTGGAGTTTTATATGCAATTGAGATTGGATAAATTGGTGACGCTAAAATATTTCAAATATAAATCCCTATTAGCTAGTGTTTCTGTATTAACCTTATTGGTTATCACATTCCTATTAAAAGCAAATCTTTCAAATAGCAGGCGTACAGAAACATGGAATAATGCCAAAGAAATCACATCTCCATTTCTACTTAAAAAAGCATTATCTTTTAATTCCACAGGCAGAATTGATAGTAAATCTATCAAAGTTATGCCAGTTCCGTCTCAAGGTGGAGGAAATTTGTATATATTTGATTTTCGCTCACCCCAACTTTGTGGCATCGGTGGTTGTCTTTATCTGGTTTATCACGAATCAGGTAAGTTGGTATTTTCCTTAATTGCTCATCAAAATTTACCACCGAAAGAAGAAGTAATTCGTACTTCAGACACCATAGCCAATGAATTTCCTTGTTTGGTTGTTACGCAACCAACAGCTAATGAAAATATAGTATCCCGTACAGATTATTGCTACCAGGGTGAAGGATTTATCCGGTTTAATCAAGTTTTCTCTGTTGCTAAATAAGACTTGATATCTCAATCAAATCAGGTGATGAATACTCATAGTTTTAATTACTCTTTATTTATCCAAGTACCGCCTGCCAAAGTAGAGACACTACAAATTGAAAGATTGGCAGAATTGATGAAATCACAGTCTCTGACTTTTCCCGTTAAGTCTGTTTAGCAAGCTTCCAGCCCTCACAGAGGTCATGCAATTTTAACCAACCGCGCCACAGGACTTGAATACCAATGGGTGTTTTGCTTCGATGTTCGAGGTAGCCAC
>JAHHIM010000065.1:0-369452 GCA_019358915.1 Trichormus sp. ATA11-4-KO1 | reverse complement strand
ATGTTCCAGATTGCATTGTGCTGTGGACGGTTTGCTGATTTTTCTGATTGTCCGATACCTATTCATTGGATGATACTTTTTATCAATCCACTCTTTTGCCACTTTGTCAATGCGTAAGTCCTATAATATATCTTAGAAGCTGTTGATTATGACTAAAATTATTATTGTTAATTGATTTGATGATAACGCCTTTAAATCTATTTAATTGCTAGCAAGATTTCACTTTGTTACTTAAAGGAGTATCAACTTTGGCAGTAGTCCGAGTCCGCCAACATGTTAATCCACTTGCCAAAAAGTATCAAACACCAGCAAGTCCCTTAGACTGGGAAAAAGTTTATACACAGCCCAGCCAACCGCTACATATAGATATTGGCTGCGCTAAGGGAAGGTTTTTGTTAAAAATGGCACAGATAGCACCAGACTGGAATTTTCTGGGTTTGGAAATTCGGGAACCATTGGTGGTGGAGGCGAACCAGTTACGATCTGAGTTGGGTTTAACTAATTTGCACTATTTATTTTGCAATGTGAATAACTCATTGCGATCGCTGTTATCTTCTCTACCTACAGGAACTTTACAGCGTGTCACAATTCAATTTCCTGACCCTTGGTTTAAAACCCGCCATGCTAAACGCCGTGTAGTGCAACCAGAATTAGTCGCAGAATTAGCTAATTATCTGGCAGTTGGGGGGATGGTATTTCTGCAATCAGATATAGAATTTGTGGCAGTAGAAATGCGCGATCGCTTTGCAGAAAATCCTGCATTTGAGCGACTGAGTACAGAAGAATGGCTAGCACAAAACCCGCTACCAGTCCCGACAGAGCGGGAAATAGGTACTCAAAACAAAGGTGAACCTGTTTATCGTGCTTTGTTTATTAAGCAAGATTACTCTTAAGTTTATTAGGGCTGTCTTATTTGTGGACTGGTTCTATCAACTGCTGACATCAGGAAGAAAGAGTTCGATGAAATCCGGGAAGAAATTGGTGAGTAGTTCTTTAAACACCTGTGTAGCTGTGACTTCCAGTCGCCTGGTGCTGGTGCTGTTATTAAAATCTACTTCAGAATGTGTATCATTTTCCAATTAAATGATACAAAAGTATTACCTCTAAATTGCGCTCAACGTTCTCCAAACAGTTAATATTGCTTAACTTACCATGAATTGATTGAGAATTTCAGTAGAGTGTTAGTTAAAATGGATACGAAAGACTAAAATGAAATTTGGTTGAAAGAAGCACCCCCACCAGCAACACCCTACTCATTCCCATCCTGATAAACTTGTTTAGCAAAATACTTTTGATAGCCTAAAAAGATGAAAGCATCTGCTAATTTCGACTTTGAGGACGAGAAATTTAACGCCCCCCCCTCTCAAGTCATCCCTTGGTGTCAGATGATTAATCCTCGGTATGGCACAGATGGCATCCAGCCTCACGGTTTGGCGATTAAGCTGGATAATGCCAATGCTGTGGGTTTTCAGCCAGATGAAAATTGGCAACAGGTGGAGCATGAATTTACCTCTGGAGTAGAAACGATTTTTATTACTACTACTCCAAAGTTAGTTATAGTCCGCCGGGGGCCTTTGTCTGTCAAAGACAGGGAAACTGGTAACAAACTGGGTACTCTTAAAGAAAATTATGATGCTTTTTTAGCAGACAAACTTAAATTTAAAACCTTTACTCGCTACCTAATTTATTTGGTAGGAGAAAATAAAAAGTTTTTACACGAATCACCATTACAATTAACTCTTAACGGTGCCGCCGGAGCAAGTTTCAGTAAGACTTACTGCGAATTTCAACAAGGAAGAGTCGTCGGTGGATTCGTGGCTGAACTAGAAAGAGCTTATGCTGTATACCGCAAGCAACCAGTAACACCAAAAGGCCCATTATTCCATGCTCATGGGATCTTTTGTCCGATAATTGAGTGTGAAGAAAGAGGCATTGAACCAAATACTGTGATGGTGGCTTCAACAGTGGACTACAAACATCCCACTGTAGGAACGTTAACCCAATACCTAATCGCCTCAGACTCTGTGGAATCTGCAATGATCTGCAAGTCTTTTGAAGACCATAAGGAGTTTGGTAAGGAAGCTATCAAAGTAGAAACGCCCAAGATAGCAATGGCTGGAGTTTCCAGTTCTTATATTTATGCTGATGAAGACGATTATCCACCTTACTAAGGAGTGATATGATGTCCGCCAAATTACCCTTAATAAGAAGCCCTGTTGTAGTAGGGACTGAAGTCCCAAAAAACAGGACTAAAGTCCTGACTACGAGCAAACATTTTTTATTTAGTTTTGATTAACCGGACATGATAAGAGTGGGGAGTAAGGGAGAGAATAGTATAAGTTTTTTTCCTCTGCCCTTCTGACCCTTTTTCCCATTCCTATTTCTTGAGCAACAAATAGTATAGTGTGCCGTTACCACCTGTAACACCGGCGCGATCGCCTGCTAATTTACCAGATCCCATGAAATAATCGACTCTACCTGGGCCTTTAATGGCGCTACCTGTGTCCTGATCGAGGACAAAGCGGCTCACAGTACGATATTCCAGATTGCCACCACTGGTAGGATAGGGAAATGACGTATGAACCAGTGCTAGTGCGCCTGGAGGCATGAGAGATTTATCTGTAGCGATGGAACGCTCTGCTGTAACTGGTACATTAATACTACCAGTAGCTGGTCTGCCAGCAGTTTCTTGGAAGAAGACAAACCTTTCCCAGCGCGGCAGATAATTACTCAACTCCTGGGGCTGACGCTGGAAAAAATTAATTATACCTGGCATATTCAATTGATTTGAGGACAACTTGCCGTCTTTGGCCAGTTGTCCTCCGATACTAGTCCAAGGGTAATCGGTTCCACCTGCAAAGCCAACAGATGTGGTTTGGCCATTAGTTAACTTAATTTGGGCGGAACCTTGAATTTGTACCATGTATGCATCTAGGCGATCGCGAAACCACAGCATTTCTAAACCGCGCAGTTGGCTTCTATCTCCTAGTAAACCATCTTGCCCTTCCAAATCAATTCGTTTGGGATGGGGTTTAGCCCATTGAGCGAAATCTGGCGGTAATCGATAAAGGGGATACTTGTATTCGGGAGTCCTGACACGACTAGCAGTATAAATAGGCTCGTAATAGGCAGTAAACTTAACAGTACCCTTGCCATCATTTCCTACAGACTTATAAAAGTCAAATTCTCGCCGGACAGCAGCTTGTAGTTCTGCGGGAGATTTGGAGTTAACAACCAGTTGGCGGAAACGGATTAAACTCCGTCGCACGCGATCATGCGTAATCCCTTTAACGGGGTAGTTTTGATACGCAGCGATCGCGCTATTTCTTTGCAGGTAACTTAAACTGTGGTCAATTGCAGTTAATAAAGCCTGGCGATCGCCTGGTTTACCCATTTGTACCCAAAGTTGCTCATCCCAACCCAAGCAACCATGTCTGGGAGTACAATTAGTTCCGAGGGGAAAAGGTTTGAGTGGCGGCTGTAGTTCAGGATTAGTCGGGACTGGCGACGGTAAATTAGGAATTTGAGCAACAGCTGACCAGATGGTGTTTACAAGGGTAATTCCCAGACTCAGGGAAATTAAAGCAAGGGTTTTTCTCATCATTTAGTTGAATCTTTCAACACTAGAGCTAAAAACTGGTTCTACCCGGATTGCCACAATCCGGGATGGGCGTACAACCATATACTCCCCTTGAATATTCTTGATCGGTACGCTAATAAAGTCATTAGAAGCAGACTTGGGCACAAGTTCGCCACTATACCACTTTTGAAATTCCTGAATAGTGGGAAAACGCACTTCTTCACGGTGACCACTTTCCAGTAGAAGGTATACGACGTATTCATTTGGAGTTCTCGGCATAAAGTTGAATGAATGATTTGCAACACATCCAACCCATTGTTAACCACGTAACCCCAGAATGAAAAGGGTAAGCATACGGGAGCAAGAAAGGCTTTTTGGCAAATCTTTCCTTGAATTAAATACTCATAACTTGTCGCTCCTAAACACTTTACTTTTACTTTCACTCTAGACGGCCAATGTTTTCGGCAGTTCCCAGCCATTTTTTTGCAACAACGTATTGAAATCGCTCAAACTACGACTGCTGAAATTTGCTTACGCCAATGCAGGCGGTTATGTCAAGATTAATCTGAGGACTCAGACAAAATACTAAAATAAGTAAGTTGGCGGCAATAAATCAAAGTATGTTAACCAATGTAAAATAATTGTAATTCAGTTCGTAGTGAGGACTCTAGTTTTCAAATCAGGACTAAAGTCCTCACTACGAGCTTATTTCAGTTTTTCACGCTACTTAATGTAGTTAGTTTATGACGGCTATTTAGATTAACCATATTGAAGGGAAATGGTTTGTTAGTTTGCGTTAATCAACAATTTTTTTGTAATAAAGCTATCCACATATCTGGTGGATCAGAGTAGTAATCAATTTCCTCGACTTGATAACGCTCAATTTCGCAGCCATGTTGCAAAATAATATAATCACAAGGTTTGATACCTTTCCCTACTCCCGTCATCTGTCCTGTAATTCCTTCATCAAGTAGTTCAAATACATAGTCTTTTCCCTGGACTAATCGTGTATAGTCATGTATTTTATGCTGCTTATCTGATTTATCTACTGGCAATTTAAACAGCAGCAAGGAACTTAAAAAATTAAGATTTAAGTTAAACTTCGTTCTGACGAAAGACATGACTAAACTTTCCAAGATTGTGTTTACAGCGAAAGAAAAAATTTAGATTGATGAACTTTAATTTCTATCATTAATCAATTCAGAAAATCTTAAGTAGAAAATATTACTATTATTTCTCTGAAATGCTGAATAAACCTATGATTGGCAAAACTGCAATCTAAAAATTTGGCGCAGTTTTTTCAAACATGCCTAGAAATAATTTTAGAAGCAGATTTAGAATTCAGGATTAATTTTTTTAAAGTCTAAATTCATAATTCTTATTTTTATTTGATACCATCTACTGCCTGTGTCTTTGATGATGCTAACCTTACTTAATAAAAGTTAGGTAGTGATATTATTATTTATTACCCACATTCCTTAAATATTGAGCATCTAGGCAAGTATGTTGTAATAAATTAACGATAATTAAGCAAACAATTTACAGTAGTCTCCAATGCAGTAACCACGGTAAATTTACCAAAGGATTTGACAAGATTTCCGCAGACTTATGCTCCTGCTGACAACTGTTCTCTAGGCGGATTTCACAATAACCCGCGCGCGGGTTGAGTTTGTGTAGCCGAGCTAGTACTTTGGTGAGGAATTGCCGAAAGTCTTTACCGACTTGTTCGCTGGAGAAGTTGCCGAAGAATATTAACGGGGATGCAATTTACAATCCCAGATATTTCTGCGGAAATGGGATACCTGCGACTTTGGCGTTATTGATTAATTTATAAAGACCTTGTATATTTACGATATCACAAGTGTGTATTTTTAATGACAAATAAATATTAACTGCTACTCTTCATTGTGAGGGCAACATCTACTTGCTTGAGAAGTGCTTCTGGAGTGGAAGAGTTATCTAGTACGATATCCGCACGAGCGACCTTTTCTGTAATAGATAGTTGGCTATTGATGCGAGTTTGTGCCTGTTCTGGATTTAACTGATTTCGATGTATCAATCTTTGTAGTTGCTGTGAGTTAGAACAATGTACAACCCAGATTTCGGTAACTAGATTAGTCATCTGAGCCTCAAACAACAGAGGAATAACTAATACCAATGTTGAAGAGTGGGATTGAGCAATTGCTTGATTAAAGCGATCGCCTACGTAAGGATGTATTAAACTTTCTACCCATTTGCGTTCATCTGGATGATCAAAGATAATTTTACCGAGATGTGGGCGGTTGAGGTTGCCATCTGGCAGTAAAATTTGCTGACCGTAACGTTGAGCGATCGCACTCAAAATAGGCGAACCTAGCGCTACTGCGTCTCTAGCATAAATGTCTGCATCCAAAATCGGCAGATTGTAAGCGTTAGCTAAATAATTGGCGACGGTGGTTTTACCTGTGGCAATACCTCCAGTTAAGCCGATGATCCGTTTAGTCATGAGTCAGAGGGAGATTTTTTTCTCACGCAGAGGCGCTCCAGGCGCAGAGAGTTAGATTTTAAATAGTTAAGAGGGCGTTGCTGATTGAAAATATGAATTTATCTCGCGCAAAGGCGCAAAGGCGCAAAGGTACAAAGAAAAATCAGGGTGATTTTAGCATTTCATATTCTGATTCAGCAACGCCGTTAAGAGTTTGTCGCCCATTTTATCAGTGCTTGGGTTAAGCCGTCTAAAGTATATTCTTCTGCTTCTATATCTACGCGCCCAAATAAATCATGGCAGGTTTTTGAGGTTTGGGGGCCGATGGAGGCGATACAAATTCCTGAGTTGTGAGAGAATATCTCGTTTGTCAGTTGATAAAAAAATTGCACAGTTTTAGAACTGGCAAAGGTGATGACATCTATGGTGCGATTTTGCAGCGCTGATTTTGCGGATGCGGGGATACTATTGGGACAACGAGATTGATATGCAGCAACTTCGATAACATCTGCACCTTTGGCGGTTAATTCTTTAACTAAAACTTCTCGTCCACCGCTTTCGACTCTGGGAAATAAAATCTTTTTACCCTGTAATTCTTCTGGGAAGTGGGTAATTAAAGAATCGGCGACAAAGTTGGGAGGAATAAAATCTGGTTGGAGGGCTTGTTGTTTGAGACTTTGGGCTGTCTTTTGGCCAACAACGGCAATTTTGACACCAGCCAAGGCGCGGGTATCTTTACCTTGGGCGATTAACCTGTAAAAAAAATAGTCTACAGCATTGGTGGAGGTGAGAATTAACCAGTGGAAGTCAGATAAATTAGCGATCGCTTGATCTAAATTTGTCCAACTAGCAGGCGGGACAATTTCTATAGTAGGCATTTCAATTACTGTGGCACCAAATGCGGTGAGGCGATCGCTAAATTCACTCGATTGTCCAGATGCACGGGTTACCAGGATGGTTTTTCCGGCTAAAGGTAGGTTAGTTGACATGGTTGAAGTTTTGACATGTGCAGATATTTTCTCAGTTTGTAAGTAATTGCGTAACCTAACAACCTCACCAACCACAATTACCACTGGCGAGAGAGATAAACCAGCAGTTTGTTCCAAAATAGTATCTAGTTGGGCTGTCCAAATTTGTTGAGTGGGAGTACCAGCCCAACGGATGATGGCAATGGGTGTGGAGTGCGATCGCCCGCGCTGCAACAGTTGATGTACAATCTCTGGTAAATGTCGCCCACCCATCAATATGACTAATGTCTCTAACCGCGACAACGCTTCCCAGTCTAAAACATCTGGTTCATGGGCTGTAAACACGGCAAAACAGCGACTGAGGACGGGATCTGTGAGGGGAATTCCCGCCAATAAAGGTGCAGCTAAAGCCGAGGAGATGCCTGGTACCACTTCAAAATTACAACCAGATGCTTTCAAGGCTGCGATTTCGGCAGTACAGCGCCCAAAAACAAACGGATCGCCGGATTTTAGCCTGACGACTTGTTGTCCTTGCTGGCAGTACTGCACCAGTAATTTGTTAATTTCAGCTTGTGGTGTACTGGGTTTACCACCGCGTTTACCTACATCTAACTTCAGGCAATTGGATGATACACACTGTAATAATTGCTCGTCTATTAGGGCATCGTAGATTAATACCTGAGCTTGCCCCAAGAGATTGTAAGCTTTTACCGTCAGGTATGCCACATCTCCAGGGCCAGCACCTACGAGGTAAACTTTGCCCTTTACTTCAGTCATGGTTAATGGTTGTCAATTAATTATTTATCACCCAACTATAATTTTCAATTAAGCAGATTTAACGTTAATTTTATCTAAGAGTTGAGTAATTTTTGCCGCTCTTTCTGGTTGGCGTTGTTTTTGTAATAATTCTTTCGCTAGTTGTAGGTTACTTTTGGCTTCTTCTTGTTGATTTTCTTGCATGAAAACATTTGCCAGACGCAAGTAAGCATCAGGATTTTTGGGACTGCGGCGAATTACTGCTTGGAATAATTCTTTTGCTTCTTCTACATGGTCTTGCTGAATTAAAACATCTCCTAATAATAGACGTACTACGTCATTTGTAGAGTTAATAGAAATAACTTTGCGAAAAGCAGCCTCTGCACCTGGATAATCTTTTTGTTGATAAAGATTGATTCCTCGTTGGAAGAAGTTTGAGGTAATCAAGGTTTTCCAGGCGAAATAACCGAGTATGACAATGCTGAGAATAACTGAGATGATGGCAAAAATATCTAACATGGTTTTAAAGAAGGAAGAAGTTTGGAGTCAGAAGGCTTGTACTGAGTATGGCCGAAGTGAAGAAGGAAAATTGGTGGTGGTCACTGAGCGGCTCGAGTGACTTGTACTGAGCCTTGTCGAAGTAGCCTTCGCCGAACTCCTGTCGAAGTGGGGATTTAAACCCGTTTGGCAAGAAGAAAGAAGACTTCTTTCTTCTTTCTTCTTCCCTCTGACTTTGTTAAGCTAAAAGACAGGCAATAGGAAACATAAGATATTCGAGGTAAAAAAGTTTCCAAATAAATTGGTAGAATTGAGCGATCGCACTTTTATCTTGCAAGTCCACCGCCAAACTCCGCATCCACATTCCCGCTAATACTACCAGATGAGTAATTACTAAAAATATTGGGTTAATTGCGGCAAAACGCAGCACACCAACTAAAGTTATCCCCAAATAGCAAATAGTTAGCACCCACAGCGCCAAATTAAACACAGCTTGCGGGCCAAGTTGGATGGTGAAAGTAGTGATATTGTATAGGCGATCGCCTTCCATATCGGGAATATCTTTAAAGATGGCGATCGCAAAAGTAAACACTAAAATAAATAACGTCAGCACCCACACCGCAGGCGGAATTGCTGGAGTTTGTTCTAATGCCCAATTAAAGTGCAAAAATAACCCTAAATTCACAATCGTTCCCCGCACCGAAAAAATACACAGCGCCGCCCAAAAAGGAAACTGCTTCAAGCGAATTGGTGGTAAAGAATAAGCAGTACCAATAGCCAAACTCACAGCCACCATCCCCAATAAAAAAGGCCCAGTCAGCCATGCTACAACCAGTGCCAAGATACCAGTAATCATGACAATTAATTGCCCTTGCTTGCGCGTAAATTCTCCTGATGCTAGTGGTAAATGAGGCTTATTCACCTTGTCAATAGCAACATCTTCTAGTTGATTTAAGCCCACAATATAAACATTGCCACAAAGACAGGCAATCCACGCGCCTAAAAGCGAAATCAGTTGAATAACAGCAAAATCTGTCGATGTAACAGCAATGGCGATTAAATATAAACCTAATACACTTAAACTTGTGCCAATAATCGTGTGAGGACGGGAGAACTTCCAGAAAGCGTACAACCAACGGAAATTTGAGGGAACGGGTTTGTGTTGCAAAGGACTGTTTTGAGAACTCTGGCTCATGAGTAGCTTAAATTCAGTATTCTGGCTTACTGTTAACCATTGTCACAGAATTATGTCATCAACAAGAGCCAAAGGTCTAGATACGTTCTTTACCTTACTCAGCACTCAGCACTCAGCATTATTTTTCATCTCCAGTCCCTGATCAAAGCCTTGCATAAAACGGCGGTCAATCCAATCTTTCCCACACCACAAGAGTTGATGAGGCGGTAAAGTCACAGCGCCTTTGGTGGCGATCGCGCGTTGATCGCCAGTACCAATTAAACTTAAATATTGTTGTTGTGGTCTATAAGGTTTAAGCGGCTTACCTAAGACAATTCGTTGCAAGTTCTCAAACAGTGGTTTACCTTGGCGAACAGCAAACACCCCTGCTTTGGGACGAGGATGATTTACCATTGTGGCAATGTCACCCGCAGCAAAAACTTCTGGATGCGTTTGAGATTGTAATGTATCCTTAACCAAAATAAAGCCTTGCTCATCAGTACCCAGTCCAGTTGTTTTTAACCATTGGGGTGCTGATGCTTGTGTTACCCAAAAAATTTTATGACATTCTATCATTAAACCAGATTCACATTTAAGTTCAAAGACTTCTTCAGTCTCTCTATTTGCTAATAAAGAATTTCTGATGGTGTTTTGCGGTGCAATTTGGCATACAGTTTCCCCTAAGTGCAGATTGATACCACGCTTAATTAAAATTTTCTCAAATTGTCGTCGCACTGATTGATGATAATTTGGCAAAAGTTCCTTGTGGCGTTGAAATAAATGAATTACCAGATGATTAATTGGTTGTTGATTGTGTAGCAAAATTTGATGCAAATGAGTTTGCATCGACAGCGCCAACTCTACACCACCAGCGCCACCACCCACAATGGCAACACTCAGAGGTTTTTGGGGATTTTTGGCTACACTTTCCAGTAGCTGATACCAATGTGCTAATAGTTTTGCTACTGGTTTCGCGGCAATGGCATATTCAGTGGCTCCTGATACAGATATCATGGCTGGAGTACTGCCAATATCCACAGACAAGACATCAAAATTTACGGCGGGACGATTAGCGCAAATTACTTTGTGGTTTTTCAAGTCCAGTCCAACTGCTTCATCAATATATAACTGTGCTTGAGCAAAGTTAGCTAATTTTCGTAAATCAATATGGCACTCATCATGGTTGTAAAATCCAGCAATGTGTCCTGGTAGCATTCCAGAATAAGGTGTGTCTGAAGTTGGGGTAATCAATGTTAAACGTACCCCAGGTAAAGGTTTTCTTCCCCACATTTTCAACACAATGGCATGGCTGTGACCGCCCCCAATTAATACTAAATTTTTAGGTATCGAATGTAGCTTTTTTGTCATTTTTACACTAAGAATAATGTTTATAATTTATTGAACTTGTTATTTTTGAAGTTGTAAAATAAAAGACAGTAATATTAATCATTAAAAATTATTATAAGAATAAAATTATACTAATAATTCATAATTACAATGTACCTGCATCTTTAAATTAGTTACATATACAACATTCATAGTCATATTTTCTATTTTGAAAATCATTAAATTTACTAATGCTTAAATTTTCAATTACAGGGACAATAACATCTATAAATAAATAATGAAAAAAAACTAGTGTTATGTATGCTAACGGAGATTATTAATACTTACCAATCTGTAAGAAAACAGTTAGCCATCAATCAAAATTCATTAAAAAACATCATTCTTAGGATAGATTTCAACCAAAAAACAATAGGCAATACACTATATCAGGCGTTCCCCAACCGTTTAATTACAGTTACAGAACATCTGAACCATGAAAATATAGATAACAGGCTAGCAGTAATTTATGAATTAGAGCAAATTGCTGTAAATTATCCAAAATTTCATTGGGAAATTTTGGATATTCTCACTAAATTTGTGAGAAATTACGCTTTTCACGTAAATCAAGAAGAGTTCAACTGTAAGCCATCACCTACAATTCCTACAGATATTCAATTAGCCCTGACCGTGATTGGCAGAAGAAATGTTGAGAAAGACCAGGAAAATGAACAGCTTGATTTAAGCTACACAAATATGAGGGGAGTTAACCTCAATCAAGCAAACCTAGAACTGAGCAATCTCTATCAAGTTAATCTCTCTGAGGCTAATCTGGCTGGAGCTAACTTCTCTGGGGCAATTCTGAGTGCAGCTAACCTCTCTGGGGCTAATCTGGCTGGGGCTAACCTCTGTGGGGCGATTCTGAGTGCAGCAAACCTCTCTGGGGCTAATCTGGCTGGGGCTAACCTGCATCGGGCAAACTTATATCTCGCCAATCTACAAGAGGCAACTCTCACAGATGCCATACTCAAAGGGGCAAATCTCCGAGAAGCCAAATTATCTTTGACTGATTCTACAGAGGATGAACTGGGTAGTAATTAATAGTAAGTAACTCTCAAATAATATGCGGTAGCTTTACCCACTCAAAGGCGATCGCCTGACTCATATACATAAATAATATCAATTAACTGTTATATTTAATGCCATTTTCTTGACAAGAATAGTATTAATTAAGTCTTTGGGTACATGTTTAAAAATTAAGTGTTGTGGTGTATATTCAAATTTTTAGCTAAATGGTATACTAATTTTTCTTAACCTCTAAGTAATAATTCTGTGTCGTGAGGAATATTACTGCTATGTCTGCTAATAAGACAGACACATTCTGGCGTTGGTTGATAGCTATAACAGTTATATTTGTGCTCTCACTAACACTGATTGTTTTTGCATCGTCCTATCTTGAAGAGTTGACAATTGCTCAACAAATACAATACAGAAATCAAGCATTAACAACCACTGCCATAGTTTTTCTAGGATTGGCAGTATTGATTAATGCCTACTACGCAGCCAAGCGCGCAGATGCTATGCAAAAAAATGCGTTAGCGGCGGAAAAAAGTAATGAAATTAGCATTCAAAATTCCCAACTCACTCAAGACAAACTGATAGTAGAACGCTTTATGGGGGCGATTACCCAGCTTGGGCATGAAAAAATTGAAACCCGGACAGGTGCAATTTATATCTTAGAAAGAGTCGCACAGGAATTTCCCAAAGAACACTGGACAATCATGGAAATCCTTACGGCTTTTGTGCGCGAAAATGCTCCTACCCAAACAGAGGACGAGCAACAAAGGCGGGAATACTCACAGCCAATATACCTGGGTAGGCACAAAAGCGGGGCGCGTCGTACACAGAAGTTAGAACTGAACACCCGTGAAACATTACCAAAAATTCGCAGGGATATTCAAGCAGCGCTGACTGTGATTGGACGGCGTAATTCTTTGTTAGAAGCGGAAAACCAAAAATTGGATTTACGTAATACAGACATTCAGCGAGCCGACCTGCTGGGAGCCAACCTAGAAAGAGCCGATCTGCGTGGCGCTAACCTTTGTGGGGCTGACCTGCGTGGCTCTTATCTCTGTGGAGCCAACCTCGATGGAGCTAAACTAGCTGGGTCTATTCTGTATGAAGCCAATCTCCTCAAAGCCAACTTAAATCGAGCCACCCTTTGTTGGGCAAACATGAATCGAGCCAATTTACAAGGAGCAAATTTACGAGGAGCCAACCTTTTAGGCGCAAGTCTGCGTGCAGCCAACCTCTGTGGGGCTAACCTTTATAAAGCTAACTTGCAACAGGCGACACTGAAAGTTGCTAACCTCTCCGGAGCCAAGTTGTTTCTAGCTAACTTGCAATGGGCAAAACTGGGTAAAGCCAATTTACACCTCGCAGGTTTGATTGGAGCCAACCTCCAAGGAGCTAACCTCAATGGTGCTAACCTTTCTGGGGCTAATTTAAATGCTGCCAAACTACAACAAACAGAAATCTTTTTTGCCAACCTTACCGCAGCCAGTTTTGCCGAAGCTAACCTAGATAAAGCTAACCTCATGGGGTCAGACTTGAATCAGGCTAGTCTTTATCAAGCCAACCTTTCTGGAACTAATCTCATGGGAGCTAACCTTGCGGATGCTAATTTTTGTGATGTCAAACTGGAAGGAGCTATTTTGACAGGAGCGAAAAATGTAGAATTACAACAGATAAAAATGGCACTAGGCGATCGCACAACTCGTCTACCTGATTATTTAGAAGCACCAGTAGACTGGCGGCAATCTGGCTAATTGACACAAAGGTAAGCGGGTTTAACAGGGTTTTTGCGTCAGCCCCTGATATTTTTGCTAAATTGGGATGCTCCCTGATGGAGAAGAATGATGATTGATTTTGAAGCCTGGGATCTGCTACTGCGCCAGTATGTTGATCAACAAGGGCGTGTCAATTATCATGCCTGGAAAAGAGAACAACCCCAAGCTATCTCCGATTGGTTATCGAGTCACAAGCATCTGTCTTTACCATCCAATCTCAACAGTGCGGAACAATTGGCATTGTGGATTAACCTCTATAATGCATTCACCATTTCCACGATTTTAGAACGATACCCAATTAAGTCCATTCGCCCGCAAATCTTCGGACTTCCTAACTGGCTGGCTTTTTTGTGGTTCTTCCAACGTCAAGCTTATGAAATTTTTAATCAGCGTTACAGTCTAGCTCAAATTGAGAACCAGATTCTCAGAGAGAAGTTACAAGATCCAAAAATTCATTTTGCCATTGTCTGCGCTTCTGTTGGTTGTCCCTTATTGCGTCCAGAAGCTTATTATCCTGAGCGAGTCTTGCAGCAGTTAGAAGAAGATACCTATCGCTTCATTAACAATCCTGAAAAAGTCTATTACAATCCTCAAACCGAAACGCTTTACTGTAACAAAATTTTTAAGTGGTATCGTCAGGACTTTTTCAAGGTTGCGCCCTCTGTTCCAGAATACATTCGCTCTTACCTGCAAACAGACCTACCCTTAACCGCCTCAACACCGATTTCCTATCTACACTATGACTGGAACCTCAATCAGCGAATATCTTGATAAAACTGTTTGAGATAAGTTGCGGAAACACCAATTCCCCACAGAAACCCGATGTAAAGGTAAATTGCCGTTGCTTTCCAACTTCCCCATTTTGCCACGCGGCGATCAGAGCTTTGAACGATCCGGTTCACTTGACAAATTCGTCCCTTTTGTACCAATTTAAGGCACAAATCGCCATCCTCCATAATTGGCAAGCTTTCATCAAATCCGCCGCAATCCCAAAAGTCACTACGACGACAGAACATGACTTGATCTCCAAACAACAAACGCAATCCTTGAAAAAACAGGTGCGGTTTAAACAGTAATGGAGCGTAGTAGGTTTTGAGATAATTATGTAAAGATATCCCCCAGCGAGTTGTTTGAGAGCCTACCATCAAAGAAATGAAGCCCCCACCAGCAATTTTTGGCTCTGCTAAAGTTTGCGAAATCAAAGCGACCAAATCATCAGGAACCCAAGTATCTGCATGGAGAAAGCAAAGAAAATCTCCAGTTGCGGCTGATGCGCCATAATTCATCTGAATAGAACGTCCAGGTGTCGTACAGGAGAGAATTTGTACTTTGACAGCCTGATTAAACAATGCAACTTCTCGCTTTGCTACCGCTACCGTTTGATCACAACTACCACCATCCACCACTAACACCTCCCACGCTGGGGGATTTAGTACAGTCAGCTGGCGTAAAGTTCGCCCCAAGCTGGTTTGTTCATTCAAGGTGGGAATGATGATGGAGATTTGCGACATTTACTGAGCAGGAGTTCTGTAGCTGCTCTCATCAAGCATAGCGCGAAATCTAAAATCACCGTGTATGTGGATGATTCAGTCACGTATCAGTCTTAATTCCTACTAACTTTCAACAGTTTGCCCCACATTGCATTGTAGGGATGCACCAGATTTGTTGGCTTCTCATCTCTAAAAATAGGTCGTCCTTCATTTGCCCACTGGAAGATACCACCATTCAAATTAAAAACGCCAGAAAACCCCTCCTGCTCAAGACGTTGGGCAATTTTGGCGCTACGGTAACCAATTGAACAATACACAACAATGGGTGTATCTTTTGCAACTGCTGAGAGTGCTGTGAAGTCAGGCGCATGGGGATCAATATGCACTACTGATTTGAGGTGACTAACTTCATATTCTGACTGACTCCGGGCATCAACTACCAATGGTTGGGGCTTGGCAGAGTTTAATAACCATTGAGCAAATTCTGTGGTCGTAATCTGGCGAATATTTGGAAACTTTAGCCTGATGAGGATTTTGCAGAATTTAAGTATGAGCGATGGGCTTTGCCCCGCCTTTAGCGATCGCATAAAATGACTGTAACGCAAAAATAATACATCCTCGCTTTGTTTATTGTGAGAACCTGCCTTTACAATTAATAAATGTACTGTAAATTTCCAGTTGATAGTTTGATCAAAGCTTGTGAATTTTTCTATTGGTTGTGCAGTTTGGGCATATAAAGGTTGGATAGGCGAACTGTATCCTCAAGGTACTCGTGCTACCGATTTTCTCCACCTCTACAGCCGTCGCTTCACTACAGTAGAAGGGAATACCACCTTCTATGCTGTACCCAACCAAGAAACTATAGCCCGTTGGGTGAGCGAAACGCCGCCGGGTTTTGAATTTTGCCTAAAATTGCCACGAGATATCACCCATAAAGGTTTACTGCAACCTTCTATACCTAGTGCTTTACAATTTCTGGAGGGGATGCGTCCTTTAGGTCAACATCTCGGCCCGATGTTTGCCCAATTACCTCCAAGTTATGGGCCAAAATTCATTGATGATTTGACTGCTTTTCTCGAAGCCTGGCCACGCACAGAAGCACCATTAGCTGTGGAAGTTCGACATCGTGATTGGTTTAATGAACCTCATGTGAGTAATTTGACCACAATTTTAGAAAAGTTAGGTGTGGGCAGGGTACTATTAGACTCGCGCCCGATCTACACTGGAGAAGATGATCCGCAATTGCAATCGGCACGGCGCAAACCCAAAGTTCCACTGCAATTCAGTTTGACAGCACCTTTCAGCCTGATTCGGTTTATCTCTCATCCTAATTTGTTAGAGAATCAGCCTTTTATGGAAGAGTGGGTTACCCAGATTCAACATTGGTTACAAGCGGGAAAACGAATTTATTTCTTTGTTCATTGTCCTCTAGAAGAGCGATCGCCTGGCACAGCGCTTTACTTCCAACAGCTATTAGAACAAAGTGGTGCAGTAATTCCTCCTTTGCCTGAGAATAACCTGCAACTTCCTCCCCATCAACTCAGTTTATGGTAAGCCTCTTCAGTTATTAAATATCTCGTTTATCTATTGAGACTGATGGGAAAAATACATTTTTTCTAAGTATGAAAAGTAGCTTGTAGGCATGTATGCGGTTCCCTAAGTCGCAAATTTTTTAGCTTTTGTCACACATCTAAGATTAACTGATTTCAAAAAGAGTGATAATGGTTATTACAATACTTTTCTGATCCAACTCGATACACCTTCACCCTCTCAAAATAGGGGGTAATAACCCTCTTTGCCAAAATGTAAAGAAGGTATCAACAACGCCTGAATATAACTAACAAAAAATGTATTGATGATCAATGTGAAGGCGATTGTTGTGTAAGCAGTTACATCAAAGGAGATTAAAATGAGTCGTCTTCTTTATGAAAATTCAGTTTCATATAAAGGATATCTCATCATTCCATTTGTTTTTGGCAAAGCAGATACTTACGAAATTTATTCGTATAAACTCTTGTCAGAAATTGGACGTAGAAGCAAATTTCATAAAGCCGAGAATCCAGCAAGTATCTATGGCAGTAGCATCAACAATATTGTTGATATTGCTAAAGAACATATTGACCAACATGCAGATTTTATCAGTCATGGAGATAGTTTCCAGTCTCGCTACGTATACGGTAATAACTTGATTATCGTTTTTCAAGAAGGAGGTAAATATTTTTACGACCATTATCCACCAGAATTATTGAATAATATTGCAGCACCAAAGTTATTCAAATCTGAATATGAATGCTTGAATTGGATTAAGCAGGGACTTAATGACCAACATATGCGGCAACGAGCAATTTGATATAGCCGTAGTCACATAGATTAGGACATTATTGATTGCTCAAAGCACTGAAGCCACTGGGTTGATACTCAGCACTCAGCACTTTGCTATATCCTCTCACCGCCAAATTAAAGATTATCTATAACTTATAAATAATCTTACACAACAACAACAACGATTATTTGTGAGTTCTTTTTATTAAATTGTATTAATATTAACTTTACTGTTTCTATAACGTATACAATGACGATATGTTAGTTCAAAAAGGTCAGCTACCGGATTCAATTCGCCCAATATGGATCGTGCTGGGTGACGACTATCTACCCATAGAGCCAATCCAAAAATACCTACGTTACTTAGACAGTTTAGAGAAGTCACCCAATACAGTTAGGGTCTATGCCAACAACCTAAAGCTGTTCTGGGAATTTTTAGGAGATAAAAAAATTGATTGGAGGGAAGTAAATCTTGAGCAGTTATCAGATTTTATTCACTGGCTAAGAAGCCCAGATCCAGGAGTAATATCCATTCAACCACAAGTGTCTAAACGGTCAGAAAAGACGATTAATCATGCCCTCACCACTGTTTGTGGTTTTTATGAATTTCATGAGCGATTGGGAGCAACTGAAGGGGTTAATTCTTATCGCTATCAGATGCAACCAGGACGAAAATACAAGCCATTTTTACACCACATAAGCAAAGGAAAGGAAGTTAAAACACGATTACTAAAAATTAAAGAACCCAAAACTTTCCCAGGATGTTTAACTTCGCAGCAGGTTAAGGAATTAGTTAATGCTTGTAAAAGAATTAGAGACAAATTTATTATCTGTTTACTCTATGAAACAGGCATGAGAATTGGTGAGTTATTAGGATTAAGACATGAAGATATTCGTTCACAAGGAGTAAATGAGATTTATGTAATTCCTAGAGATGACAATTCCACAATTCAAAGATGGAGAAAGAGTTCAAACTCAGGTAATTGAAATACTAACAACCAGTTGTCCTAAATGTGCTAGTGAAAATTTACGCAAAGCAGGTTTAAAAAAATCGGGTAAGCAAAGGTATTACTGCAATAAGTGTCAATATAAATTTGTTATCAATCCTGATTTTGAGATAATTAAAAAGAGCGGTGATGTTTGGACTGCTACAGAACTAGGCTTACAAGCTAGTCCTCAAGGTGCTGATGATTTAGCTCAAAGGCTCAAGGTTGAAAATACACAGCTAAAATCTGAAAATGCAGAGTTGAAGCAACAGTTAGAAGCATCTCGTATTTCTCAGACAAAATTACCTGTTACTTTACCTGAAAATTTAAAGGTCACTTCATTAGATAAGAAAAGTGCTGGACGTTCTGATATCAGTGATAATGTTAAACAGCAACTTGACTTAATCGGAATTAAATTGAATGCTACATTAACAAAAACTATTAAGTCAGCATCAGAGGAAACTGTTTTAAATGCAATAGAAGCTTTAAAAGAGGCAATGGCTAGTAGCAATATTGAAAAGCCAGGAGCATGGCTTAAAAAAGCTATAGAAGAGGGTTGGATTCCTAATGAAGAAATTGGACAACAATCTGAATTGGATGTTTTTAAGGAATGGTACACATTAGCCTACAAGAAGAAATTAGTTGTTGCCAGCCAAAACACCAAAAACGGTATCATTGTTTACACACATGATGAACGGTGGATACCTTTCTCAGAGATGTTAGTCAAGTATCCACTCTCAACGTTGTAGAAAAAATTCACAACGTCAAATGCTTATACATTAAACGTTGTGTACATTGTGGTTTAGATAACAGAGATTATGGTGGGAGTTTTCTCAAGAAAACAAGTAATGGCTAGGTTGGTTAGGGTATTGCCTTAGCTAACCTAGCCATCATAATTTCTTCAGCTAAAATTCACTTTTTTAGTTAGTGATGCCAGTAGCAACAATAGCGCCTAGTCTTCCTCTCAGTAATTTTTTTGGGGAAAATATTTTTTCTTAGAGCTGCCTCATCAACGTACTAGCTCTTTAGCACTTTTTTAGTGAAGTCTTAATTCCATAATTTGCTACTTTATGATATGTAAAGCTATTTATCTTAAATAAACATTAATTATTGTAAAGCTATATTTCCGTTTTCACCCGGATCTCAACTCAACATCAATCAGGTTTCAATAAAAATAGGGTTTTGATACATTGCTGTGTCTCTGTAATTTTTCCAAATTTCTCAGAAAAGCTGTGTTGTGGAAGCTCAAATACAGACCAGATATCAAGCAAATGCAACCCTACATTCATGAGAAAAGTCACATCCCAATTGGGATTTAGGATTGATGAGTCAAAAATGTCCATCGGAAAACTTCTTGACAAATAGGCGATCGCTCATTTGCCAGAAAAACCAAACCCCAAAACATCCCATCCGGCCGGAGCAAATACTGATATGACTGGGTACAATCAAGCAGAAATAGCTCTGCTGTTGCGTTCTATTTTGGAAAATACACCAGACTTTATCTATGTGAAAGATTTAGAGGGGCATTATATTGTTGCCAACTCTAACTTAGCCAATTTTTTTGGCAAAGCAATTGATGACATTATTGGTAAAACTGATTCAGAACTGTTTTCGCCGGAAGTTGCTCATCAAATCATGGACAAAGACCGCCAGATTATGACGATGGGTACTACGGAGACTTACGAGGAAGATGTTACCTATGGTGATCTTCAAGGCACTTTTCTTTCTGCCAAAACTCCTTGGCTGGATGCTGAGGGCAATATCCTAGGGATTATCGGTACAACCAGAAATATTACTGAGCGCAAACAAGCTGAGCGGGAACTGCAACAGAGTGAAGAAAGATTTCGCTCACTAGTCAAGGCAATTTCCCAAATTATCTGGACAGCAGACCCCCAAGGGCAATTAACTAATGTCTCATACTGGAATGCTTCCACCGGAAAAGCTGAAGCAGAAATGACTGGTTCTGGCTGGTTGAATGCAATTCACCCAGAAGATCGCGAACAAGCACATAAAATCTGGATGCAGGCTATAGAAACGAAAAGCATCTATGAAACCGAATGTCGCGTACAAGGGACAGATGGTAGCTATCGATATTTTCAAGCTAGAGGTGTTCCTGTTCTCAATCCAGATGGTATTATCTGTGAGTGGACAGGTATTTGTACTGATGTTGACGATCGCAAGCAAGCAGAACTAGCACTTCAGTACAGCGAAGAAAGATACCGATCGCTGATTGAAGCAACTACTCAAATTATCTGGAATACCAATGCAGAGGGAGAATTGTTCATTGAACAACCCCAATGGAGTGCGTTTACCGGACAGTCTTTTGAGGAATTCAAAAACTGGGGTTGGCTAAATGCCATTCATCCCGATGATCAACCCCACACCGCAGCAGCTTGGTCAGATGCTATTGCCAACCAGAGATTTTTTGAGTGTGAGCATTGCTTACGTCGTTACGATGGCGAGTATCGCTACATGAGTGTACGAGGTGTGCCGATTCTGCACGCAGATGGCAGTATCCGAGAGTGGATCGGAGTTCATACTGATATTACAGAACGAAAACAAGCGGAAATGGCGCTGACCCAAGCCAAAGAAGCGGCGGAAGCAGCAAGTTATGCCAAAAGTGAATTTCTGGCCAACATGAGTCATGAGTTGCGGACTCCTCTCAATGGAATTTTAGGTTATGCCCAAATTCTTCAGCGTTCCAAACATTTGCAAGAACAAGAGCGATCGCGGATTGATGTTATTTATCAGTGTGGTTCACATTTGTTGACTTTAATCAATGACATCCTGGATTTGTCGAAAATCGAAGCGCAGAAAGTAGAACTTATGCCCACAGATTTTCACTTTCCAGCGTTTTTGCAAGGTGTAGCTGAAATGTGCCGCATTCGAGCTGAACTCAAAGGTATTCAGTTTCACTATCAATTAGCCTCAGAATTACCCATTGGTATCCGTGCCGATGAAAAACGCCTACGGCAAGTATTAATTAATCTTTTGAGTAACGCTATCAAATTTACTGATACAGGCAGTGTTACCTTTACCATTAGCTACGCTCGTGAAGGCAAAATTCGCTTTGAAATCCGTGATACAGGTATTGGCATTGTCTCAGAAAAACAGCAAGTTATTTTTCAACCTTTTGAGCAAGCAGGAGACAGAAGTCGGCAGAATGAGGGTACTGGTTTAGGATTAGCAATCAGCCAAAAAATTGTGGAATTTATGGGCAGTACTATTCAAGTTCAGAGTGAAGTTGGTGTTGGCAGTATTTTCTGGTTTGATGTCAACCTACCCACAGCTGATGAGTGGGTCAAAACATCTCAAGCCGACGATTATGGACAAATTATTGGCATTAAAGATTGCCGACCTAAAGTTCTTGTCGTTGACGACAAATGGGCAAATCGCTCAGTCATTGCTAATTTGCTTAGTCCCATCGGTTTTGAAATTGCGGAAGCCATCAATGGAGAAGAGGGTTGGCAGAAAGTTGGCGAATTTCAGCCAGACCTGGTAATTACTGATTTATTGATGCCAAAAATCGATGGATTTGGGCTAATCAAGCGCATTCGTGAGTCTGAAGCCTGCAAAAATATTGTGATTATTGTTTCCTCAGCCAGCGTGTTTGAAGCTGACCAACATCGCAGTTTAGAAGTAGGAGGCGATGAGTTTCTTCCTAAACCCATACAGGCAATGGATCTACTCCAGAAATTACAAAAGCATTTGCATCTGGAGTGGCTGTATGAAGAAGAGAAAACTGTGAACCAACAACAGCCAGAAATTACCGACCTAGTTGCACCATCTATAGCAGAAAGAGAAATTCTGTATGAGCTAGCAATGAAGGGTAATTTTAAGGGAATTATTAAACAAGCAGCATTAATTGCCAAAGTGGATAAAAAATACATCCCCTTTGCCCAAAAGCTGCATCAACTGGCACAAGAATTTCAAGACCAAGAAATTTTGGCACTTATTGAATCTTACAAGTAAGCAGTATGAATTTTGTATCTGAGCAAACTGCAACGGTTCTCATTGTTGATGATCATCCTGCCAACTTAGGTGTTTTATCTGATGCCCTTGATCAGGCAGGCTTAGAAGTGTGGGTAGCAAAATCTGGAAAAGTAGCTTTAGAAAGGGTCAAATATGCCCTACCCCATTTAATTTTATTGGATGTGATGATGCCAGAAATAGATGGATTTGAAACTTGTCGTCAACTAAAGGCCAATTCAGCAACTAAAGAAATTCCAGTCATCTTTATGACCGCCCTCTCTGACACTGCCAATAAAGTTGAAGGGTTTGAAGCTGGGGCGGTAGACTATATCACCAAACCTTTCCAGCAAGAAGAGGTGTTATCACGGGTGAAATTACATCTAAAGTTGTATGATTTGTCTGAAAAATTGGAGCAGAAAAATAGGCTATTAGAGCAAAAAATTGCCGAATTAAGTCTTGCATACACTGATATGCAAGAAATGCAAATTAAGCTAATTCAAAGCGAGAAACTATCTAGTTTAGGAGAGATGGTTGCGGGTATTACTCATGAGATTAATAACCCTGTAAATTTCATTTATGGTAATCTCATTCATGCTAATGAATATACCCAAGATATACTAAAACTTCTGCACATTTATCAAAAAGAATACCCTAATCCCACTCCTCTTATCCAAGCAGAATTAGAAACAACTGACTTAGAGTTTATTGAAGATGACTTGTTGAAGCTGTTCCAATCAATGAATATGGGTGCAAAACGCATCCATGAAATCGTCAAATCTATGCGGGTTTTCTCTCGTGTAGACGAACTTAATGTGAAAACAGTCAATATTCATGAAGGAATTGACAGTACACTCACCATTTTGAATTACCGCTTAAAGGCAAAACCAGAGCATCCTGGTATTGAAGTAGTGAGAAATTACGGTCAATTACCATTAATTGATTGCTATACAGGCAGGCTAAATCAAGTATTTATGAATATTCTGGCTAATGCCATTGATGCCTTGGATGAATACAATCAACAGCGTTCGTTTGCAGAAATAAAGCAGCAACCAAGTCGAATTGAGATTAGTACTAAAATGATTGGCAATGATTGGGCTGCTATCCATATTACTGATAATGGACCAGGAATGAGTGAAGCTGTGCAAGCCAAGCTATTTGATCCCTTTTTTACGACGAAACCTGTTGGTAAAGGAACCGGATTAGGGTTGTCTATCAGTTACCAGATTATTGTAGAGAAACATGGTGGCAGTCTTTGCTGCCAATCCACACCCGGAAAAGGGACGGAATTCGTGATTAAAATTCCCATTCAACAGCGAGTTCTCCAAGTTGCATAGATATTGCTACTCAATGTAACGTGAGTTCGACGAATATCAAAAACCGGTTTTTAAACCTTGATTTTTCGTTGGTAATTAAGGATATTTAAGCCTCTCTCCGGCGCCCAGAGGGGTTGGGGTGAGGTCTATCGAATTCACACTGATTAAGGTAACCAAAAGTCAGGCAAAATAGATTTACCCAAGTCACGCACTGTTTGGTTGAGCGATCGCGCCACTTGTATATGTGCTTCGTCCGCTTCTACAGGTAAAATATCAGATGGCTGACCCTTTCCTAAATAGGACACTACTAAATTTGCCGCTTCTAAACCAGTAACATAAGCTTTTTCTTGTGACCAAGCACCGTGACGAGTGACAATCCAATCGCCACTCATAAATACATTTCCAAAACTGGTTTTAGCTGGCAACATATGACGATAGCTACCAGGTGCGAAGTGAGTCACTGCTTTTGGTAACCGAATCACACTACTATCTACTACTGTCGCCTGGCGAAATCCTGGTACACAAGTTGCTAAATAATTTTGGACTTTGGTGACAATTTCTGCATCACTCATACCGAGAAATTGATTGGCATGATAAAAATCAGCTTCAATCACTGTTCCTGTCTCATTTTTATATTCATCATGTAGAGCATTTAAATCAAAAAACGTCCATCCCGTAGTGGCATCAAAGCCAAAGCAAGCATTAGAAGGACGAGGAATCTCAATTTTGCAATCAAACCATAACCGAGTAGCTAAAACATCGATTGCCCCTAAATTATGCAAATTGCGGAATTCTTCGCGGGTTTGTAAGCTGGGGCTAGTTGAGACAATTTTCTGCATTCCCGTAATTCCCACCGCAAAAATTACGGCATCGGCAGCAAATATTTCATCACCGCAAACAACACCTTTAGCCCGATTCTGACTATCAACAATTAAGTCAGTAACACGTCGTAAGGGTAGCACTTTCGCACCAGCTTTTTCAATTCTTTCTACCCAAGGACGAAATATTTTTTCCCCGACAGTTCCCCGACACCAAACCACATCAAAATCAGGTTGGTGAGCCAGAATAAAAAAGTACAGCATCCCTAATGTAGCTGCGGCTGAACATTGTTCACCAGGGGCAAATAAACCCACCAACAACATGGGTTCAAAGGCTTCTTTGTAAAGTCGGGCAGAAACACCAAAATCTTTGAATAATTCACGGGCTGTGACAAAATCGTAACGCCGCCAAGCTTCATCGGAATTATCAAAATCTACAACAGAGTAAAGCAAAGGCAAAGCGCTGAGACGATCAATTAATGGCAGCCGTTGAAACTGAGTGTAGAGAAAAGTACCCAAAGGTGAAGGCAGTCGCGGTAAGTCTTGAAAAATCGGTGATTCAACTTCCAACCCCGCAGGTGAATATTGGGCGGAACGAGTCCAGGTGGTGAAGGGATTAATTTCTAATTCATTAATCAGGGCAAAAATATTTCTGTAAGGGTACCAAAAACCGTGAATTCCCGCTTCTACAGATTTGCCTGCTGTTGTTTTCCAACCTGCTACAAGTCCGCCGGGATAAGACCCTGCTTCAAGAAGTGTAACATCGTATCCTTGTTTGGCCAGATGGTAGGTTGCGCCTAAACCAGCCCAACCAGCACCGACCACTACTACCCGTTTTTCTGGCAACCCTGCTGTCATTACGTTCTCCCATCATTGGTAATTCGTAATTCGTAATTCGTAATTCGTAATTAGAATTTGAAATATTTTTTCCACTCCCCACTCCCCACTCTCTACTCCCTACTCCCCACTCTGAGTTGGGCTGGTATCCACACAGTGAAAATTGAGCCAATGGCCACAGTAGATTCTACTTCAATTCGACCCCGATGAAGTTCTACAAGTTGTTTAGTTAAAGCTAAACCGAGTCCAGTGCCTTCGTAGCGGCGACGTAATGGTGTATCAAGTTGCTGGAATTTTTCAAACAAAAGTGGTAATTGCTCTTCGGGAATGCCAATTCCCGTGTCTTCGACTTGAAAGATAGCGGTATCATCTTCTACCCAGATACGCAAGGTGACACTGCCACCTTCAGGGGTAAATTTAATCGCATTAGTTAACAGATTCCAGAGAATTTGTTCTACTCGCCCCGCATCAGCAGTAAAGCGATCGCGTCGTGGGTCGATTTGTAAATCAAGTTTGAGATTAATTTGTTTACTAGTGGCTTTTTCTGATAGGGATGCCACTGTCCTTTGTGCTGTATCTGCTAAGGAAAATTCTGTAATATTTAAAACTGTTTTACCTGCCTCAATTTGGGATAAATCGAGGATGTCATTAATCATTTCTAATAAATGTTCTCCACTGTCGTGGATTGTTTGCAGATAATCTCGTTGGCGCCCAGTCAATTCACCCAAAGGCCAGCGTAACAGTGTGGAAGACATGCCAATCACGTAAGTTAAAGGGGTGAGCAATTCATGGCTGATGGTAGCGAGAAATTCATTTCTGAGGCGGCTAGCGGCTTCAGCAGCCAGTAAAGCCTCGCGTAAAGCCATTGTGCGCTCAATTACGCGTTGTTCGAGAGTTTGTTTTTCTTCAGTCAGAGAGCGCATTAACTCAGCTTGATGAATGGCGATCGCTAATTGTTCAGCTATGGAAGTAAGTAAGTTTTTGTCACTTTCAGCCCATTCTCGTGGAGTGTCACATTGATGAGCAATCAACAGCCCCCACAGCTTTTCTTCAAATATAATCGGTGCTGCCAACTTTGCTCTAACTTGGCTTTCCCTTAAAAAATTTAACAAACATGCTTCTAAGGCATAAGTTTTTTCGACATCATCAACAACTAAGGTAAATCCTTGGCGATATTTCTCCCAACATGGGGAATTTCTATTGAAACAGGTTCTTTCCTGGTAATACAACACCGAGGGAATGGTATTTCTAGCACGGGCTTCATAGACAATGCAACCCCCATACTGTTGTAGATTTTGTATTGGGGGTTGGGGCAGGTTTTGAGTATTGACTCTTGCACCCTCAAATTTATATATTACTAATCTGTCTAGTTCTAGAAACTCCCGCACTTGAGTGATCGCTGTGGCCATAATTACTGGCAAATCTAAGCTTTTGCGGATCTGGGTCGTTACCTGATTTAACAATTGTTCTTGGGAAATTTGTTTTTTTAGGGCATCTTCCACAGCCTGACAGACATACACTTCAGGGTTATTGGTACTTGAAGGTTCTGTCGCGTCCACATTTTCTTGTGGTAGGAGATATTCTAATAACAACAGTGTAAATTTAGCTTGGAGTTTGGCATCGTTAGGACTGAGAACTTGACGATAGTGTTCAAGATTTTGATGAGTGTAGGAATCACACTCAAATAAGTCTCGCAATTGCGAAATAAAGCAGGCGATCGCCTCGGAATTAAATGTCAACGTAGTATTGAGTGTTGAGTAAATTCCTGGCTCCCCTTGCTCCAATTTGCCCACTAAAAGTGCGCTAAACTGCTCAGAAATCACTAGCGTAAATTTTTGATTTTGCCACTCTAAAGGAGTGCAAATCCTTACCAATACAGCTTCTGTGAGTACCAATGCAGCAGTTCCTAATGCTTGAGCCATCTGCTGTAATAATTCCCCAAGTTGATTAAATACAACTAAAGGCAAGTTTCGAGAAAAGCTCGCATCAGAGGAACTAAGCATTTTCAATGGTCTGATAATAAAGGCTGAAGGCTACGTCCAAATTTTTGTAATTGTCTTCTAACCAACAGTTTAAAACGGTAATACAGGATTATGCATCGTATAAGTGCCACATCAGGCGGATGGAATCAGTCTGAAAATTTAACTTTTATTGAACAAAGTCCAGCCCCTTTTGTGTTTATTACTGCTGCTGACACCGACATTCAAACCCTAGCAGCAGTAGTCCCCAAATTACCTGCAAATTTCCCTGCATTAAGAGTCGCCAACTTATTGCAGTTGCAGCAACAAATAAGTATAGATGCTTACGGCGAGCAAGTTTTAGAACATGCCCAAGTAATTATTTTACGCTTATTAGGAGGACGTTCCTACTGGGCTTATGGCTTAGAAGTAGTACAGGAAATCGTGCAACGTCAGAGTATAACGCTGATTGTAATGCCTGGAGACGATGGTCTTGATCCCGAATTAATCTCTCAGTCTACCTTACCTTTGGGTGTTGTTAATCAAGTATTACAATATTTCAGCGAAGGTGGAGTGGAAAATATTGTTAATGCCTTCAAATTTATTTCAGATATTTGCCTTGACACTTCATTTAATTTCTCACCACCGCAAGGAGTTCCGCGCGTTGGTTTGTATAACTGGGGACTGGAAACTGGAGACAAGGGGACAAAAGGACAAGAGGACAAAGGGATAAGGGGACAAGAGGACAAGGGGACAAGAACAAAAATACTTCCCTATCCCCCCATCTCCCTACTTCCCAAAGTCGGCATTCTATTCTACCGCGCTCATTATCTATCAGGAAATACCAAGGTAATTGATGCTTTGTGTACGGCTTTAGTACAGCGTAATTTACAACCTGTGCCGTTGTTTGTTTCTTCATTACGTGACCCTGATGTGCAAGCAGAATTGAGTGAGTTTTTTCAGCCGAAAGACTCAGAGCAAATTGGTGTATTACTAAATACTACGAGTTTTTCTCTGGCACGGTTGGAAACAGAAGCACCCCAACTTGACTTATGGCAAAAGTTAAATGTGCCGGTTTTACAAGTGATTCTTAGTGGCGGTGGTGTGGAACAGTGGGAATCACAATCGCAAGGGCTTTCTCCCCGCGATATGGCGATGAATGTGGCACTACCGGAGGTCGATGGGCGAATTATTACTCGTGCTGTGTCTTTTAAGGCATTACAAACCCGAAATCCTGACTTAGAAACAGATGTAGTAGTTTATGAACCAGTAAGCGATCGCATTGAGTTTGTCGCCCAATTAGCAGCCAATTGGGTACGTCTCCGTTCTAAAGCACCCCAAGAACGGCGTATTGCCCTGATTTTGGCAAATTACCCCAATCGTAATGGTAGGTTAGCTAATGGCGTAGGATTGGACACACCAGCTAGTTGTATGGAAATAATTAAGGCTTTACAAGCGACTGGGTATTTAGTAGAAAATGCCCCCAGCCACGGAGATGAATTAATTCAACGTCTTACCGATGGCGTGACCAATGACCCAGAAGGCAGAGAATGGCGTTCGGTGCAGCAAAGTTTATCTGGTGAGACGTATCAAGAGTATTTTGCTACTTTACCGGAAGTTGTACAGCAAGAAGTTAGTGAAAGATGGGCTAACCACAGAGACACAGAGAACACAGAGGAAGAAAATAAGTATAATTCCCCCCTGCCCCCTGCCCCCTGCCCCCCTGCTTCTTCTCCCCTGCTCCCCATTCCTGGGATTCAACTCGGTAACGTCTTCGTGGGAATTCAGCCATCACGGGGTTATGATATTGACCCTAGTTTGAATTATCATGCGCCAGATTTGGTACCTACTCATGATTATTTAGCTTTTTATCATTGGGTAAGAGAAAGTTTTGGGGCTGATGCTATTGTTCATGTGGGGAAACATGGCAATTTAGAATGGCTACCTGGTAAAAGTGTGGCGTTATCTAATACGTGTTACCCGGAAGTTGCTTTAGGCCCGGTTCCTCACCTGTACCCGTTTATTGTTAATGACCCAGGTGAAGGTTCCCAAGCTAAACGTCGCGCCCAAGCAGTGATTTTAGATCATTTAACACCCCCGATGACCCGTGCTGAACTTTATGGGGCGTTGCAACAGTTAGAAAATTTAGTTGATGAATATTACGAAGCCGAAAGTTTAGATCCTTCACGTTTACCAGCAATCCGCGATCGCATTCGCGAATTAGTCATCACCGAAAATCTTCACAAAGATTTAGGTATTCAAGATGCCACCGATATTTTAAAGTTTGAATCTGTAATTTTGAATTTCATCGGCGGCTATCTTTGTGAATTAAAAGAAGCCCAAATTCGCGATGGTTTACATATCTTTGGGCAATGTCCCCAAGGACGACAACTGCGAGATTTAATTGTAGCGATCGCCCGCATCCCCAATCGCTACTCTATAGGTATTACCCGTGCCATAGCCACAGAATGGGGTTTAGACTTCGACCCCCTCACAACAGGCTTCAGCACTCAGTTATCTGCAACTGATCAACAAATTTTAGCCACCAAAACCCCAAACCCCTGTCGCACCATCGGCGACGCAGTAGAAATACTAGAAGCACACGCAGCCAAGCTAATAGAACAATTCCTAACTCCCTTATCCCCCCCACTCCCCACTCCCCACTCCCCACTCTCCTCCACTCTTGACTGGATTAACACCAAACTCCTCCCCGCTTTAAAACAAACCCACCAAGAAATCACCAACTTACTCCACGGACTTGATGGTAGATACATCCCCAGTGGCCCTTCTGGCGCACCCACACGCGGCCGCCCGGAGGTCTTACCTACAGGCAAAAACTTTTATTCTGTGGATATTCGCGCTATTCCCACAGAGACTGCTTGGGATGTAGGTAGAAAAGCGGCGGAAAACTTAATTGAGTGCTACACCCAAGAAAACGGTGAATATCCCCAAACATTGGGTTTATCTGTGTGGGGAACTGCTACGATGCGGACTGGCGGTGATGATATTGCCGAAGCTTTGGCATTAATGGGTGTGCAACCTGTTTGGGATGGTGCAGCCAGGCGGGTAGTGGATTTTGAAATCTTGCCCTTGAGTATTTTGGGACGACCCCGTGTCGATGTCACTTTGCGAATTTCTGGATTCTTTCGCGATGCCTTTCCTAACTTAATCGATTTATTTGAGCAAGCTGTAGCAGCCGTAGCAGCACTGGATGAATCCCCAGAGTATAATCCCCTGGCAGCACAAGTTAGCCAAGATACTGATTTTTGGATGGAACAAGGTTTGACTGTGGATGCAGCCGTGATGCGATCGCAATATCGCGTTTTTGGTTCTCAACCAGGTGCTTATGGTGCAGGCCTGCAAGGTTTAATGGAGTCACAAAATTGGACAGATGATCAGGATTTAGCACGTGCTTACATCAATTGGAGTTGTTACGCTTACACTACTGCTGACCCTGACGAAAAAGGGGGATTAGTGGGAATTTCTGCGCCAGAAGCTTTTAAACAGCGTTTAACACAAATGCAAATTGTCTTACACAACCAAGACAACCGCGAACATGACTTGCTGGATTCTGATGATTATTATCAATTTCAGGGTGGTTTAACAGCAGCCGTACGCTCACTTCAAGGCAAAAACCCCGCAACTTATTTTGGTGATAATTCCATTCCTGCTCAACCACGTGTCCGCCAATTAAAAGCCGAAATCGCCAGAGTGTATCGTTCTCGCGTAGTTAATCCCAAATGGATTGAGGGTATGATGCGCCACGGTTACAAAGGTGCATTTGAAATGGCAGCTACAGTAGATTATTTATTTGCCTACGATGCTACCGCCCAATGTGTGGAAGACCACATGTATGAGGGTATTGCCCAGGCGTATGTATTTGATCCCGTTGTCTGTGAATTTATCCAGGATAAAAATCCTTGGGCGTTGCGTGATATTGCTGAAAAATTATTAGAAGCACACCAGCGCAGTTTATGGCAGGATGTAAATATACAGACATTAGAAAATTTGCGAAATCTCGTACATCAAGCTGAAGCGACCATTGAAGAAAAATAATTGGTGTAGGAAACAGATATGGACAACCTTGCGTATTTGCACCTAGCTGATGCCTATGAAGACAGCGCCTCCATTGAATTGGTGTCTCTGAGTTATTTATTAAACACAGCCGCAGCACCAGACTGGAAGCGTCTTTCTAGTAGAGCGTGGAAACACATGTTACCCCTAGCGCTCACTTTAGCTATTCTTGGTTCTGTCAGTAGCGTTTTGGCACTAGAACGAGGTGATCAAGGCCCTTCTGTCAGGAATCTGCAACAAAAGTTACAACAAGCAGGATTTTATCAAGCTCCTATTACACAAGTTTATGATTTCTCCACAGAAGAAGCCGTGCGGCGCTTCCAACAAGCTAATGGTTTAACAGTTGATGGCATTGTCGGAGTAAGCACACGGCAAAAATTAGAAAGCTGGCGCCCACAACAAGCAAGTAATCAACCTCCAAGACCTAGTACTGCTAGTACACAAGTTCCTACCGTTAGTAGTACCACTACACAACCTCCAAGACCTAGTACTGCTAGTAATACCAGTAGACCAGCGCCCAGAACCAGTACTGCCACTGCACCAACTACAACAATTAGTGCTATTGGTACTCAAACTAAACGCCGTAATCCTAACCTCCTTGTCAGAGGTGATGAAGGCGAAGATGTCAAGGTTTTACAACAAAGGCTGCGAGTTGCGGGGTTTTATTTTGGTAATGCCACAGGGGTATTTGGCCCAATTACTGAAGAAGCTGTCAAGCGGTTCCAAGAAGCTTACAAATTAGATGTTGATGGGATTGTCGGCCCAGCAACAATAGGCAAGTTACCACCCATTGGTGTTGGTGGAGAAGCACCTCCCACCAGACAAACAGCTAATAGAGATCACCTGACGATGGGCCACCGGGGTGAAGCAGTCAGAGTTCTGCAAGAACATCTGATCCGCGCCGGATACCTCAAAGGAACACCAAATGGTTACTTTGGTTCCTACACTGCCGATGCTGTACGTCGATTTCAGGCAGCTAATTACTTGGCAGCTAGTGGTATTGCTGGACCTACAACCAGAGGTAAGTTATATAACTTAATTAATACTGCTCCCAAGAGTGATTTTAGTGTCCTGGAAATCCAAAGACGACTCAGGGAAAAAGGTTTTTATAAAGGCAATCTCAACGGCGTGATGGCAGATGATACAAAAAAAGCGATTAAGCAAGCCCAGGAATTCTATGGGGTCAGTCTCAGTGATATCAGAAGCGGACGCTTTTAGCATCCGCCGAGATATTATCTGTTTGATCTGCCAACTGCTTGCTTACCTCCGATAACAGCGAATTAATCATCTAAGTCATTTCGCTTTGTTATCTCACCCAAGTGCTACAACGGCATCAGTGAACGTTGGCACTTGGGACATACTGCATGGATTGTCATTTGACAGTCAAGGAGGTGAAAACCTTCTTTTTGAGCAGTTTTTGCCCCTATCTTTAAAATAGAGTCGTTTTTGAACTCAATAGTCGCGTTGCACTTAACACAAATTAGGTGGTGGTGGTGATGGGGGTAGGGTTGGTTGATCTCGTAATGCTTATGTCCTTCTCCCAGTTCTAATTCCCGCAAAATCCCCATGCGTGCCATCAACTTCAACGTTCGATAAATAGTTGAAAGACTGATACCTTCACCTTCGCCTTCTAATCGATGATAAAGATCCTCTGCACTCAGATGTTCACCTTGCGGAAGTTCTTGAAAAATGTGTAGAATTGTCTCGCGCTGGGGAGTTAAACGCCAGCCTCGTTCATTTAGTTCTGCCTTGAGTGAAGTAGTTGTGTAAACAGTCATACTAATTTTTCTCAACAAAGCCTATTAGTTGAGAATATAACAAATTTTTAGAGCAATTTGCAACAATCATAGCTTATTGCGAAACTTTACTAAATGCTCAAAAATAATTCATCAAAACTTGACAAGAAATCAAGTAACGAGCAATCCCTACTCTCCATACATTTGGCAAAAATGCCTGGGAAAGAACTAGTATAATTAAATGCAAATTATTCGCCATACAAGCCTCAGCAGGTTGGCAAGTGGGGATCATATCGTGATAATTCGTAGAAGCTTGTATAGCAGGGAACAGAAACAGGGAATAGAAAATAGGCTTGCAAGTTTGTTATTGTCCTGCTTTTATCAGCAGTCGATGCCCTATGACGAATTAGTCATATTTCGGCCATTTGCCAGTAGAGGTGTAGCAATGCTTTACCCCTACCAACTGACAACTGACTCATGACTAACTTAAGGACTCCAAATAGTCGCGGATGAGGTTGCGTCGCTTGGGTTGGCGTAGCTTTTGCAAAGCTTTGGATTCGATTTGACGTACTCGTTCCCTGGACAAATCAAGAGCGCGGCCAATTTCTGCTAACGAGTAAGGATGACCATCTGCTAAACCAAACCTCATGAGAATGACATCACGCTCACGGCTAGTTAAATCTGATAACAGACTGTGCAAGTCTCTTTGTAAAGATTCTCGCATTAACATTTCTTCTGGGGTAACACTGTCAGTTTCGAGTAATTCTCCTAACTCAGTGTCTTTGTCTTTACCTACTTTAGTTTCCAAAGACACGGAACGTGGTACTCTCAGCAATACTTCCCGCACTTGGGTTGGTGTCATTTCTAACTCAATTGCTAGGTCTTCTAGGGTAGGGGTGCGACCTTTTTCTTGAGCAATTTTGCGTTGAGCTTTTTTAATTTTGTTGAGTTTTTCTGTAATATGAACAGGTAGGCGGATTGTGCGACTAGAAGTTGCGATCGCTCTGGTAATTCCTTGACGAATCCACCAATAAGCGTAGGTACTAAAGCGATATCCCTTGGTTGGATCAAACTTTTCTACTGCGCGTTCTAAGCCTAAAGTGCCTTCTTGAACTAAATCTAATAATTCTAACCCGCGATTTTGATACTTTTTAGCAACAGACACGACCAAGCGTAAATTCGCCTTGATCATGTGTTCTTTGGCCTGGAGTCCTTGGGATTGCACTTGTTCCAGTTCTTCTACTGTTAATTTGGCAATTTCTGCCCAGCGACGTTTACCATTGGCTAAGGTAGGTTTCAGATCCGGCAAATTAATACCAGCAGTATTAGCCCATCTCTCCAAAGATGGCCGATGTCCCAGTTCAGATGTTAAACGCTCCTGAACTTCAATTAAGGTTAAATATGGTGCGACTACTTCATCACCTTGCTTGGCCGCATTGGCAAGCACATTCCGTAACTTCAAATAGCGTTGGACTTTTTGTGCTTCGGAAACTTCTTCATCGCGCCCTAATAGCCGAACTCGTCCAATTTCCTGAAGGTATAGACGTACCAAGTCTGTACTACGACGGTTAGTATTCCCAGCCAAGTTAGCAGGGTCAACAGCAGCTATTTCCAACTCTCGGATATCATCTGCCGACAACTCACCGTCATCAACCGTGAGTTCTGTGTCCAAAGCCTGGTGGGACTTTTGGGTATTATAGGCGGCATCTGTGTAAAAAGATGTTGCTGGCATAAGAATCGTCTCAATGGCTCCAGGTAACAATAGATTACGGTCAGCTAATTAACTGTTGCTATTGTTCCCGTGATTCAAGATGAACTAACACGGTTGAGGTTTCCAGTAAAGTTTTTTTCAAAAAAAACTTTACTAGTTTTTTTCAAACGCTAGTACCGAACTTATTCGGCTGCTGAACGTTTGATTGAAACAATAGCTATTTACATCTACAGATAGGCTTTAAATTACGAACTACCTAGTTAGCATTTCAACCTTGATAGATATTCACTGTTAAGTTAGGAACTGGTATAAACATATTTCAGTAAAAACTATGTTTATCATCGGCATAGTCATATCTACATGACGATGAAAGTAATATCCTGACGATTTACTAATTTTTTTCTCAGGATTATTGAGGAATAACTAGAGGTAATAGGTTATCAAGAATGAGTTAGTAGTGGTCATGAATTGCGTACACCAATAAAGTAGGGAACAGGAAACAGGTTAGAGGTTACAGGTGTGAAAGTCTCTTGGTGTCAGGATTTGATGACCAGTTTATGTCTTAAGATACCTGGAAACTGTGATAACCGATGAAAAAGGAGCTAGAGACCAATATTTATTAATCAGCACGGAAAATATTCCGACTGAATCAATAGTTATACTCTGGCTTGATATCTCGCAGCATCAGTTCCTCTAGTGCTTGCCGGGGTGTAACTTCACCTTGAAGTAGGTGATACACTTGCTCGGTAATTGGGATAGCAATGTTTTGCTGCTTGGCTCGTTTTACCAATACTTGGCAAGTGTTGACTCCTTCCGCAGTTCCTTGTAGATTTGCTAGAGTTTCTGTCAGAGTTTTACCATAGGCCATTTGGTAACCAACTTGGTAATTGCGACTTAGGGGACTATTGCAGGTTGCTAACAAATCTCCTAGACCCGATAAACCATAAAAGGTTTCCGTCTTTGCGCCCCAGATATTGCCGATGCGAATAATTTCTGCTAGTCCACGGGTAACTAAAGCCGCTTTGGCATTGGTTCCTAGATGTAAGCCATCACAAACACCAGCCGCGATCGCAATTATATTTTTTAATGTTCCCCCTAGTTCCACTCCTATGGGGTCAGGATTGGTATATACCCGAAACCGATGGGAAGAAAATACCAGTTGCACTAGTTCAGCAGCAACTTCATCATTGCTAGCTACCACCGTTGCAGCTGGTAGTTCTTGTTGAATTTCTTGAGATAAATTGGGGCCAGATAAAACAACTACTGCATGGTTAGGAAATGCTGTTTGCCAAATTTGCGATGGTGTACAGGTAGTTTCTGGTTCTAAGCCTTTGGTCGCCGTGATAAAAATTGTTTTTGCAGAAAGAGGGAAAGACTGTACTTGAGAGGCTACATCTCTGACTCCCTTCATGGAAATAGCAGACAAGACTATTTGAGCATCTTGTAAAACTGCTTCTAAAGTTTTTGACCCCCGACGCGACCACAAGCGCACCTGATGACCGTTTGCAGTCGCCAAATCTGCTAAAGCTACACCCCAAGCACCTGCACCAAGAATTGCTATGGTAGTTTCTTGCACCGCTATCTATCACCACTCAAAAGAGTATTAAGGGAACAGGGAACAGGGAACAGGGAACAGGAAAATTTCTTCTTCACTCTCTTATTTCCCTCATCTTCCCCAAAATCCCTAACGTGGGTAACGTTGCATTAATTCTCTCACTTGTTCAGCATGATATGAGCTGCGAGTTAATGGTGAGGAAACAACTTGTAAAAATCCGATTTCTTCGCCGAATACCTGCCAAGCCGCAAATTGTTCTGGGGTGATAAAGTCTTTGACTTGCAGGTGCTTTTGACTGGGTTGGAGATATTGCCCAATTGTTAAAATGTCGCAGTCTACTGCTCGTAAGTCTTGCATAACTTGGCGGATTTCTGCGTCAGTTTCACCCAGCCCAACCATGATACCGGATTTAGTGTATATCTTAGGGGCAATTTGACGCGCTCGCTGGAGTAATTCTATTGTGCGATCGTAGTTTCCTTGGGGACGCACCCGTCTATATAAACGTGGAATCGTTTCTGTGTTATGGTTTAACACCTCTGGCGCAGCTTGGAGAATGGTTTCTAATGCATTCCAATTACCGCACAAGTCAGGAATAAGTACCTCAATTGTGGTTTGAGGCGAGATACTACGAACTGCTTCAATACACCGGACAAACTGAGAACTACCACCATCTGGCAAGTCATCTCGGTTGACAGAAGTAATTACTACATGATTGAGTTTCATCCGGCGCACAGCTTCTGCCAATCGTGCTGGTTCCGTAGGGTCTAGAGGTTGGGGTTTTTTCTCAAAGTCAATGTCACAGTAAGGACAGGCACGCGTACAAGCGGGGCCCATAATCAAAAATGTGGCAGTCCCAGCTTGAAAGCATTCACCAATGTTCGGACAAGACGCTTCCTCGCAAACCGTATTGAGTGCTAAATCCCGCAAAATTTCTTTAACGTTACCAACGCGCTCCCACTGAGGCGCTTTTACTCGCAACCAGTCTGGTTTAACAGTCACAATCCGCTTTTACCACTGAAGATATACAAATCTAATCCTAGCAAGCAAAGCTCTTGGTGAGGAGATTAAGTTATCTATATACAACAGATTTATTTTTATAGTTTCCCAATACGTTGTGATATGCTATGGATAGCTTTTGCTTAATTTTAACGGGATGTAGCGCAGCTTGGTAGCGCACTTCGTTCGGGACGAAGGGGCCGCTGGTTCGAATCCAGTCATCCCGATTTTTTCGTTGTTGTACATTTGCATATTAAATGTCGCAGTTCGCAAATTAGTGACGCTGTTGGAGACGCAGACTGCGGCTTTGGAGCAGGCGATTAGAAATTGGTTGCGAAAAAAGATTTCTTTGCTGGTGGAGAGGCGCAGGGGAGTTAAAGGGTTATGGTTAAAACTGCTGAAATAGTTGTATAATAAACATCCTGACAGTCTTTAGTCTTTGTGATAAAACCGAGTTACACCTACATAAATGGGGAAATTCAATCTAGACCTGGGAGTCTTATACTGAAGTAACTATATACAGTTTTTAACCGTGATTTAGCACTCAAAGAATCATATGCTCATTGAATTTTGTAGATGCAATATAGGAGTCAAGCCGTTAATATTAAAAATTCCACAGTAAAGCTAAATGTTCGAGCAGACTTTTAAAAATATTGATGATGTTCTCTGGAAAGAGGCGGGTTGTACTACAGAGTTAGATTACACGGAGCAAACCTCTTGGCTGCTGTTTCTGAAGTATTTGGATGATTTGGAGCAGGAAAGGGCGTTAGAGGCGGAGCTAGTTGGCAAGCCATACGAATTTATTATTGATGAGGCGCATCGCTGGTCATCTTGGGCAGCACCGAAAAAAGCGGATGGTACATTGGATCATGATAATGCGCTGATTGGCGATGATTTGATTGATTATGTCAACCGCAAGTTATTCCCATATTTACAGAGTTTCAAGCAACGGGCTACTAGTCCAGACACAATCGAATACAAGATTGGGGAAATTTTTAGCGAGATTAAAAACAGGTTTCAAAGCGGCTACAGCTTGCGGGATGCACTGGAATATATTGATGAGCTACGGTTTAGATCGCAACAGGAGAAACACGAGCTATCGCATCTCTATGAAGCGAAAATCAAAAATATGGGTAATGCAGGACGCAATGGGGGTGAGTATTACACACCGCGTCCGTTGATTCGGGCAATCATTCAGGTGGTGAAGCCGAAAATTGGCGATCGCATTTATGATGGTGCTTGTGGTTCGGCTGGGTTTTTGTGTGAGAGTTACGACTATTTACGTCGGGGTAAGCTGACAACAAAAGAACTTGAGATTCTGCAAAAACATACGTTTACGGGTAAAGAAAAGAAAAGTTTGGCGTATGTGATTGCCATCATGAATATGATTTTGCATGGCATTGATGCGCCGAATATTATCCACACCAACACGCTGACAGAAAATCTCAGTGATATTCAAGACAAGAATCGCTTTGATGTCATCTTGGCTAATCCGCCGTTTGGGGGGAAGGAACGCAAGGAAGTACAGCAGAATTTCCCGATTAAGACAGGGGAAACAGCGTTTCTGTTTTTGCAGCATTTCATCAAAATCCTGAAGATGGGCAGTAGGGCGGCAGTGGTAATTAAAAATACCTTCCTGTCAAATTCGGACAATGCTTCGCGGGCGTTGCGTCAAGAACTTTTGAGTAGTTGCAATCTGCACACGATTTTGGATTGTCCGAGTGGGACTTTTATCGGTGCGGGGGTGAAAACAGTGGTGCTGTTTTTTGAGAAAGGAAAGCCCTTTGATGCCGTTCAGGGAACGCCTTTATTTTCTCAGGGAAAACCTTTAACTCAGGGAATGGCGACTCAGAAAATTTGGTATTACCAACTCGATCCAGGGCGTAGTTTGGGGAAAACAAATGCGCTGAATGATGAGGATTTGCGGGAGTTTGTGGAGTTACAGGCTAGGTTTGCAGAGTCGGAAAAGTCTTGGCTGGTGGATATTGCTGATGTGGATCGGGAGGCGTTTGATTTGTCGGTGAAGAATCCAAATAAAGCCGAGGAATCGACGTTACGAGAACCGCAGGAAATTTTAGATGAAATTGCTGTGTTAGATGCAGAGAGTGCTGAGATTTTGGCGGGAATTATGCAATTGACAGTGGAGAGTTGACAGTGGACAGTGAACAGTTGCCAGTGGGATGGGAAGTTAAGTGCATTGGAGAAGTATGCAAGACCGGTGCAGGTGGTACACCCTTAAAATCTAAGAAAGAATATTATGAAGGTGGGCAGATTCCTTGGCTTTTAAGTGGTGAAGTTGCTCAGGGAGAAATCTTTAAAAATGAATTAGGACTAGCACAGAGTGCAATTTGGCCTCAAGGAACAGTCTGTATTGCAATTGTTGGAGCTAACGTTGCTGAGACAGCTATTCTCAATTTTGATGCCTGCTTTCCAGATAGCGTTATTGGCATTATCGTCAATAATGAAGTTGCAGATAGTGATTATGTAGAGTATCTTCTCCAATCTTTTAAGGCAGAGTTAAAAGAAAAGGGAAAGGGAACTGCGCGAGATAATATTAACATTGGCACATTTGCTAATCAAAGATTTCCATTTCCTGATGTGAAAACACAAAAAATAATTGCTTGTCAATTAGAAGAATTATCATTTGAAACCCAACACCTCGAAACCATCTTCCGCCAAAAAATCGCCGCCCTCAACGAACTCAAACAATCCATCCTGCAAAAAGCCTTTACTGGCGAACTCACCGCAGACACCGCTAACCAGGTGACGAAAACCGCTAACGAGGGAATTGCCGCATGAGCAATGATCTGCCTCAACAGAGCGATCGCCTATTTCAAGAAATCAGACAGTTTATTGATGCTGCTAAACAACGCGCCGCCGTTGCCATCAATGCAGAAATAACCCTGCTCTATTGGCAAGTTGGTAAACGCATCCAAACCGAAATCCTACAAAATCAACGCGCTGAATATGGCAAACAAATTATCCTTTCTTTATCCCAGCAGCTAACCCAAACTTATGGTAAAGGCTGGAGCGAAAAACAACTACGGCATTGTCTACATTTTGCCGGAACCTTTGCTGATGAGCAGATTCTCTCCACACTGCGGAGAGAATTGAGTTGGACGCATATCAAAACTCTAATGTATATTGATGAACCTCTAAAACGCGACTTTTACATCGAAATTTGCTGTTTAGAGGGTTGGTCATCCCGTCAACTGCAAGAACGCATCAACTCCATGCTATTCGAGCGCACTGCCCTATCCCGCAAACCAGAAGAAACCATTCGCCACGATCTAGAGCAATTGCGCCAAGATCAACAAGTATCACCTGACCTGTTGCTAAAAGACCCCTACATTCTAGATTTTCTGGATTTAAGCGATCGCTATCTCGAAAAAGACCTCGAAGATGCCATCCTGCGGGAAATCGAAAAATTCTTACTAGAACTTGGTGCAGGCTTTACTTTTGTCGCTCGTCAAAAACGCCTACAAATCGACAACGACGACTTTTATATTGACCTGCTGTTTTATAACCGCAAACTCAAACGCCTTGTAGCTATTGACCTCAAACTAGGTAGCTTCCAACCCGAATATAAAGGACAAATGGAACTTTACCTGCGCTGGCTTGCCAAATACGACCAAGAGCCTGATGAACAGCCACCACTGGGAATCATCTTATGTGCAGGTAAAAAACAAGAGCAAATCGAATTGCTAGAACTAGATAAAAGCGGCATCCATGTCGCCGAATACCTCACCGTATTACCACCTAAAGAGTTGTTACAAGCTAAACTGCAAGAAGCGATCGCATCTGCCCGCCGCCGACTCCCATATTCCAGAGATGAGCCATCATAAATGCAGCGCAAACCATTAGGTTGAATGCAGCCGAAACCCAATTAACCATCAAATACATAAGATTTGACTTATGCTGATTCAGAAAATTGTCCAAGAACTGCAAGACATCCCCGAAGACAAACTCGCAGAAATTTATGATCTTATTCACTACTTTCGCTTAGGTTTAAATCGGGAAACTGCCCAACCTCTCACAGTGAGTGAAGTCGAACCGCGTACCCCAGGATTACTAACGGGAAAACTCAGCGATGCTTTTTTTGAACCCTTACCGGAAGAAGAACTTCAGCAATGGGAATGAACTACCTCATTGATACACATACTCTATTATGGTGGCTCTTTGATGACCCAAAACTCGATACTGAATGCCGAGACATCATTCGCAACCCCGATAATCGTATTTTCGTGAGCAGTGTTTCCGCTTGGGAAATTGCCACTAAATACCGCATTGGGAAACTACCTGAAGCAAAACAACTCGTTGAGCAATATTCACAGATATTAAATCGGGCAAGATTTATCGAATTTGCCATTACATCAGCCCATGCACTCAGAGCCGGAAGTCTACCAATTGCCCATCGAGATCCCTTTGATCGCATGATCATGGCTCAAGCGGAACTCGAAAGTTTACCCGTCATCACTTACGATACAGCATTCCAAACTGGACTGATTCAGGTAATTCCCGACCACGAGTAAAGACTATGAATGAAGCCGAAACCCGTGCCGAACTAATTGACCCCGCACTAAAAGCCGCAGGCTGGGGAGTTATCGAAGGTAGTCGCATTCGCCGCGAAGTTATCGCCCCTGGTCGCTTAGTTGGCAACGGTAGACGCGCTCAATCAGACATCGCCGATTATGTCCTGGTTTATCGTGGTGAGAAACTCGCCGTCATCGAAGCGAAAAAACGTGACTTACAAGATACCGAAGGTTTAGGACAAGCCAAAAAATACGCCGAAAAGTTACAGACTCGATTTGCCTGCTCTACAAATGGCATCGGCATCTACCAAGTAGATATGCACACAGGGATAGAAGGCTACATCAAGCAATATCCCACCCCCGATCAACTGTGGGAAGCGACCTTTAGCAAAGCCAATGAATGGCGAGATTTATTTGCTGCTATCCCCTTTGAAGACAAAAGCGGCACATGGGAAGCCCGTTATTATCAACACAATGCCATTAAGCACGTCCTAGAAGCAATCTGCCAAGGACAAGACCGGATTTTGTTAACGATGGCAACAGGCACAGGTAAAACCTTCATTGCCTTCCAACTCGCCTGGAAACTCTTTCAAAGTCGTTGGAATCTCAGCCGACAACCCACCCGTCGTCCGCGAATTTTGTTTTTAAGCGATCGCAATATCTTAGCCAACCAAGCCTATAACTCTTTCTCTGCCTTCCCCGACGATGCCCTAGTCCGCATCGACCCCGAAGCCATCAAAAAACGGGGTCGAGTCCCCAAAAATGGCAGTATCTTTTTTACCATTTTCCAGACTTTTATGACCGGACGGGACGATGCTGGCAATCCTACACCCAAATTCAGCGACTATCCCCCCGATTTCTTTGACTTCATCATCATTGATGAATGTCACCGAGGCGGAGCCAGTGACGAAAGCACCTGGCGCGGTATTTTAGAATACTTTTCCCCAGCCGTACAACTGGGACTCACCGCAACTCCTAAACGAAAAAACAACGCAGACACCTACGCTTATTTCGGCGAGCCAGTCTATACCTACGCTCTCAAAGACGGCATCAACGATGGGTTTCTTACTCCCTTTAAAGTCAGGCAAATCGAAACTACTCTAGATGAATATATTTACAGCACCGAAGATGAACTGATCGAAGGTGCAGTAGACGAAGCCAGAACCTACACTGAAGCCGACTTCAACCGCATCATCGAAATTGCAGAACGCGAACTTTACCGGGTGCAACTGTTCATGGAAGAAATTGACCAGAATCAAAAAACTCTGGTGTTTTGCGCCAACCAACCCCATGCTCTAGCTGTGCGGAATTTAATCAACCAAATGAAGATTAGCAGTAACCCTAATTACTGTGTTCGCGTCACCGCCGATGATGGGAAACTGGGCGAACAGCACCTCAGCACCTTTCAAGACAATGAAAAAATTATCCCCACCATTCTCACCACTTCTCAAAAGCTCTCCACTGGCGTTGATGCCCGAAATGTTCGTAACATCGTGCTGATGCGCCCCATCAACTCGATGATTGAATTTAAGCAGATTATTGGTCGTGGGACTCGCCTATTTGAAGGGAAAGACTACTTCACTATTTATGATTTTGTCAAAGCCTACGAACACTTCAACGATCCTGAGTGGGATGGCGAACCTCAAGAACCTGTAGTAGTCAAAAAGCCTGAAGGTGCAGATACAACTAAAGGTTTCATAAAAGACACTAACAAAGGTAGCCTGGAAACTCCAGAAGAACGCCGCCCTCAAAAAATCAAAATTAAACTTGCTGATGGCAAAGAACGTTTCTTCCAGCATCAGATGTCTACCACCTTCTGGAGTCCAGACGGTAAACCCATGAGCGCCGCAGCATTTGTAGAACGTCTCTTTGGTGAAATTCCTGAACTATTTACAGATGAAGATGAATTAAGAGCCATCTGGAGCCGCCCTGACACCCGTAGAGCTTTATTAGAAGGACTAGCAGAGAAGGGCTACGGGGAGGAACAACTTACAGAAATTAGCCGCCTGATTGATGCCGAGAAAAGCGATTTATATGATGTGCTGGCTTATATCGCCTATGCCTCTCCACCCATCAGCCGCCGAGAGCGTGTCCTTGCTCACAAGTCCTTAATCTTCTCGCAGTATCTCGGCAAACAGCAAGAATTTCTCGATTTTGTACTAGAGCAATACATTAAAGCCGGCGTGGGAGAACTCGATCGCACTAAATTACCGCAACTGTTGGAGTTAAAATACCATACTGTTCGTGATGCTGTCGAAGAACTAGGAAGCGTTGCCAATATTAGTGAAGTATTTATTGGGTTTCAGCAGTATTTGTATTCACACAACAGGGCAGCTTGATTGGGCAGATCAATACAATTAAACACCCCAGTTAGCCATCTCAGGATTTAGACCAAACGAGTAATTCGCCGCGATCGCCTCCTGCAGCCAGGAATTTACCTTGGGGATGCCAAGCTAGGCTGGAAAATCCGACTGCTACACCTGTGAGAACTTGGGAAACTTGCTTGGCTTCGTTCCATAAACATAGCCAGCCATCAGCTGCGGCGGAAGCAAGCAGGAAACTTTTGGGTGCAAAGGCGATCGCTGTAATAATATCTACATGATTAGTTAAAATTCTTGCTTCCCAACCCAAAGCCTCATCTTCTAGCTTTTCCCAAACTACGATACCTTCAACACTGGAGGATGCCAACAGAGGCGCACCTAGGTTAGTGGTAGCTTCTGACCATGCTAATTGACGAATTTTTCCGGGGAAGCCACGCATTACCCAAGGATCAGGATTGTCCCATTCCAAAACGGTAACGCTCCGATCCATGTTGCCAGAAGCCAAAAATTTGCCATCGGGAGACCAAGCCATAGCGACACTGACACTAACCATATCTAAGATATATGGTTCCTGATCCCAGTTTTGGCTGTGCCAAATTTTCACGCCCTTATAGCCACCGATAGCTAAATATTGTCCATCGCTGCGCCAATCAATACCTAAAACCGATGAGTTGTCAAAATTGAGTGTGACGACAATCTGCCGAGTATCTGCGTCCCATACTTGCACGTAACGCCCCAAACTAAAAGCTAGTTGGTTGCTGGTATGATTCCAAGCCAGCTTGTCTACCCATGCAGGAGCATTTTCCAATGTGGCGATTAATTCGGTGTCCTGCCAAATTTTGACTTGTCCATTTTGTCCACCAACGGCTAAAAATTTGCCATCTGGGGAAAAAGCAACACAGTCTACTGATTTACTATTACCAGTTTGCAGGGTTATAAGTTCGCCATTGTTCCATAGTACTACTTCCCCGGCAGCAGAAGTAGCAGCTAAAGTTTTACCTTGGGGCAACCAGGCGATCGCCGTTACGTAATCTGAAAGCGTCCCTGAATAGTGTTCTGCAAATCCTTGGGATTTATTGGTTGTGAGATTCATAAGTAAAAAGGGAGTGGGGAGTGGGGGAGATGGGGAGGATGGGGGAGACGGGGAGGATGGGGGAGATGAGGGGGATGGGGCAGATGAGGTAGGTGTTTGACCAATGCCCAATGCCCCATGCCCCATGCCCCATTCCCAATGCCCCATGCCCAATACCCTAATTCATGCTAGACAAGCGCGAAAATCTTGTTTGAGTTGAGCTTCATTGAGATTGCGACCAATAAAGACTAGTTCATTTTTACGGGTTTCATTGGTTTTCCAAGGGCGATCGGGTTTGCCATCAAATATCATGTGTACTCCTTGGAACACAAATCGATTATCTTCCCCGGCAATATTTAAAATGCCTTTCATCCGAAAAATATCTGGGCCTTGGGTACGTAGTAACTCTGAAAGCCACGCATTGAGTTTTTGTCCATCGACTGCACCTGCTTCTACCAAAGCTACAGAAAAGACACTTTCATCATGTTCGTGGGCATCTTCACCTAAGAAATTTGGATCAATTTCTAAGGCGCGATCTAAGTCAAAAGCTTTCACACCCAATAGGGCATCCATGTCTAGTTGAGAGTTGCGGGTACGGTAGATTTTAGCCATAGCATTCATTCCCCGAATCCGCTTTTCTAATTCATCTAACTGTTCAGGTGTCACTAAATCAGTTTTATTCAGTAGAATTACATCAGCAAAGGCAATCTGCTCTTGTGCTTCGTCTGCATCCCAGTGTTGCCAAATATGTTTGGCATCTACAACAGTTACGACTGCATCTAAAGACAGCAAACTTTGCATATCTTCATCTACAAAGAATGTTTGAATTACTGGCGCAGGATCTGCTAAACCAGTAGTTTCAATTACTAAATGATCGAACTTATCACGCCGCTTCATCAGGTTACCAACAATGCGAATTAAGTCACCCCGCACTGTACAGCAGATGCAGCCATTATTCATTTCAAAAATTTCTTCATCTGCATCAATAACCAATTGATTATCGATACCTACTTCCCCAAATTCGTTAACAATTACGGCTACTTTTTTGCCGTGTTCGTAAGTGAGTATATGATTAAGTAAAGTAGTTTTGCCTGCACCTAGGTAGCCTGTCAAAACAGTAACAGGCACTGTATTGATTATTTCTTCGGTTAACATACTTTAAATGCCTTTTTCTCACAATTTAGATAATCATTACCACCCATAATAATTCTTTTTATATTTTTGTGGTGACTTGACCTTTAAATTGACAACTTATTGTGGGGTGGGCATCTAGCCCGCCCAGAACAGGCAAGATGCCTGTTCCACAAGAAAATTTTAATGCACTTTTTAGCTGTGTCAGTCCAGTGGAATAACGCGCCATTTATATTCAGTGCGTTACCCTATGAGCTTGAAGATACGATAATTGCCCACATACTAACTCCCAGCCCAACAGCTACTAGGTGTTGCCAAAAAAGCGATCGCATGGGTTGTCGAGCAATTTTTTGGGTTAACACTATGGTTAATAATACTGAGAAAATCAGAGTTACACCTTGCAAAAAGTCAATTACAGCCGGATGAGCCACTAAAATTGGTAATTGTTCACCGCTTAAACCAAAAGTAGCAAAGGTTACAGGTAAAATCCGCCCACCTTCACCCAAACCCAAACGCAGGTAATGAGCTAAGTTACCGCCTAAAACCAATGGTAGGTAGCCATAGGCAAGTTCGACAAATGGTCGCGGCTTACGGCGAAAATTGAAGAGTTTCATGAAGCCATAGCCTGCAAATATCACAGCAGTCGGGATAATTAAAGTTAGCAGCGATAGTCCCAGGTGTTGCCAAAACTGAGTTAAATCTAGTTGTAACCCTAACCAAGATTGCAACTCTGGTAAGCGATGCAGATATATTCCACCCAAGAGCAAAAACAATAATGCTACTTCATAGCTGCGGGATACATGAGTTGTCCATAGTTCAATCCCAGGAGGGCGCAAATTAAATTCCACGGAACGATGGGGACAAGCTTTGAGACAAGTCATACACAGCACACAGTCTCGATTATCTTCCAACTGGGCTGGATGAGAGTAAACCGGACAGCCATTAGTTTCCATACCTTCGCCTTTTTCGGGGCCACCTTTGTAACACTGATAAGTGGTACAAGAGGCAGAACAGATGCCCTGCTGCGCCCGGAGTTCCGTCATGGAGAGTTTGGCAAATAAACCATTCATTCCCCCAATAGGACAAAGATAGCGACACCAAAACCGTCGCTCAAACAGGGCTGAGAAAATCATGGCCCCTGCTGTGATTAACAACAGCAAACAAGCGGAAAGGTAGGCAGTATTTTCTAAATTCCAGAGTTCTTCCCATAAGAAAATTAAGGTAAATAGACCGAATAAGAACCATCCGCCCCATTTTTCAGCTTGTTGTCTCGGCCAACCTTTAAGTTTTCTAGGAAACAGCCATAAAGAAAGCTTTTGCGTAATTTCCCCATAAATCATGAAGGGACAGACGGCGCACCACACACGACCTAAAAACGGGAAGAGAAAGAGAAAGAAAGGCCACCACCAAGCCCAAAAGAAATTTAAAACGAAATTGCGATCGCGTGTTTGGGGGCCGATAAATAAAATACCGATGATAATTGCAAAAGCTGCCGCCGTGAAGCCATAGTTAATGCGATCGGGCCACCAAGGACTCCGCAGAAATTTCCGCAACCCAGGATAAGCATTCAAAAGATTCAGGCGAAATTGTTTTTTCTTCGTTTGGGCTGACCAGAAGATTTCTTCTGTTAACTCCCGTCCCTCTCCTAGCTGGACAATTGCCCGTTCCACGAGATTTTTTAATTCCTTGAGATTACCAGGAAAATCATAAGACTGTAAACGCCGCAAAGCTTCCGGGGTGATATGCGGTTTAGGCAGACCTTTCCCTCGCACGTAAAGACTGGTGTAATATTCTACCTGGGCTTGAATATCTGTTTTCCGCACCCGGATTGGTGGCACTTTAATCACCATACCCACACACCGTTCAATGCTCGGCTGAGTTTTTTCGGAAACAATGAGAATGCGGGCTTTACAGGGGCGAGGTGTAGCAAGGGTTTCTCCGGAACGAGAGACAGGGGAGTATTCGCCTGTTTCTAGCAATTGCGCCACAGCCGGTAATAATTCTTGGGGCAAATCTTGGATGTTGTTAAAAACTATAGTACCTTCCCCTAGCCATTCTAATAGTCCAGGTTTGCCGCCAGCCCGACCGAACAAATCCATGCCACTAGTTTGCAGGATGCCACAATTAACTTTAATCATTGGTTCTCGCCGTTTGGGAGAACCATAATGAATCAGGGCGGCTATGTTATCTTTTTCTAAGCCTGGTTCCCCAAAGATTTCTACAGATTTACTGCTGCTAGAGGCTTCTCTAATTTGCTCCCGCAGACGCACAGCATAGCGACTTGTACCGACAATTCCCCGTTGGGCTTTGGTAACTAAATATGGTCGCAAAGCTACAGAACGTTCTTGTTCATAGCCGAGTGCAGATGTGACTTGCGCCAATTCTTGAGCTAATTGACGGGAAAACGCCTGATTAATTTCGGGGTATTGCTTGATTAGGGTGCGAAATTTAGCCGCAGGTACCAACCACAAGTAACACTCAGTGACGGTGGTGATTGTACTGGGGGTTAATTCATCTAAGACCAATTCTTTGAGGTGAATAACTGCACCAGGGAGAAAACCACAAGCTAAAGCCGGGTTATTTTTATTACTAGTTTTACTTTCGAGTTGACCTTGTTGCAGAATGTAAAGCGCTTCTGGGGTAGTACCTTCGGTAACTAGGTTGTGTTGTGCTGGGATAACTTTTTCTTCAATGATTTGGGCGATCGCATCTAGCACCGCAGGTGAGAGAATTCCTAAAGGGGTGCGTTCTTGTAGCCATATAACCATTTCTGGAGATGTCATTTATCTTCTCCGTGCAGGTTGCTGTATACAAGGCATTATCCCTGAACAGGAATAATTCGTAATTCGTAATTCGTAATTCGTAATTAAGAAAGTCTGATGGAATCTGGGTTTGTGGGTTTACACCTGTTGTCTGATTGGGAAACCTTAGTAAAATAGCTGCGTGATGAATTTATCAGATTTGCCTAATCTCTGGGTTCCTTTGGCATTGTTGGGTTTAATTGTTCTAGCTGCGGTTTTTTTCAGTCGCATTGATACTAAGTGAATGCAAATTTCCCTGTAAAAAAACTCAAGGAAATGGGCAATGGGAAAGAATTTACATAGATATCTCCGCAAAAGAATTTAGAGACGTTGTATACAACGTCTCTACAAGGGTTATTAATTCCCCAAATCTAACTGTACTTGTACTCCGTCATTACCATCTACAGACTGAGCCGGCTGCAATAATATTTGGGTGTTTGGCAGTGATATTGATTCGTTTAACCGCAATCCACCCAAGGTATTATTATTGATCTCACTATTGTTAGAGAGACCTGCTGAATTGTTGCCATTAAAAAAATTGACGAAATCATCTTGGGCTGTTCTAGTACTAATTCCTTCCAGCGAATCACCAGTTAATGTATGGCTTTCTGAACTTGAATTAGGTGCTTCTGGTGACTGAGCATGAACCGGGCTTCCTAAGCTGGCAAAAGCTACCACAATTGCTAAGGCAGAGATATTTTTAGCGTTCATTAGCTTTATCCCAATTCTGTTTTATTACTTGTTACTTTTCTCCAAGCAAATTCTTCTCGTGGGCTTTACTATGCAGCAGTTAGAATTTGCATACATACTATTTTAGTAACATAAAAATTGTCAATGATTTAGCTTATATCTTCAATAAAATAAATAGACAAAATACTAATTAGCGAATGTATAAATAATGCCAAAAATCAAATGAATTAGTAAATTGTTTTAAGTTATAAAGTAGTAATTTGCAGATTTACAAAGAAAGGTAGAGAGTTGCGGGCAGATTTGAGATGTTTTCTGTCTGCCGCCTGAGTTATGAGATACTAGACTTTTGATACAACATAAGTTGTAGGCTCAAAAATTTGCTGAACTCCAACTTTATGGAGAGTGCGGAAAAATAATTTGAGCATTGGGAATTTGGGAGGGGTCGCAGATTGGCTCTAGATGAACACGTGGGAAATACAGAACCAATTCATCAACAGGACTTTTCATGGTCTTTCTGGTTTACTTTGCCACTCTACCCATATGGTAAGCGGCGGACAATCCGCAAAGAAGTAATTAAGGACACCATCTGGACATTTGACCAATTGCAGGGGATTTTCTATGTGGTGGTGCCGATTCGCATGACCGTAGTTCGGTTAGATGAAGGCGGTCTTTTGGTATATGCTCCCGTAGCGCCAACTCGAGAGTGTATTAGGTTAGTCAAAGAGTTGGTTGCCGAACATGGCGATATCAAGTACATTATTTTGCCAACTATCTCTGGACTAGAACATAAAGTCTTCGTTGGCCCCTTTGCTAGATGCTTTCCCACTGCCCAAATTTTTGTGGCTCCTCATCAGTGGAGCTTTCCCTTAAATTTACCACTTAGTTGGCTGGGCTTACCTCCTAAACGTACTCAGGTACTACCAGAAGCAAGCAGCCAAACACCATTTGCTGACCAGTTTGACTACGCAATTCTCGGACCCATTGAGCTGGGGCCAGGAAGGTTTGCGGAAGTTGCATTTCTTCATAAGCGATCGCAAACGCTGTTAGTTACAGATTCAGTAATTTCTGTACCAGAAGATCCACCTGCGATCGTGCAATTAGATCCATATCCCTTGCTATTCCATGCCAAAGACAAAGCATCTGCAATCGTTGCCGATAATCAAGCAAATCGCCGTAAGGGATGGCAGCGTATCTCGCTATTTGCTCTATACTTTCGACCAAGTATGTTAGAAGTACTGGGATTGAGTCAAGTATTGCGCGATGCGCTTAAAGCCCCAAATCGCTCAAAAAAAGCTTATTTTGGGTTATTTCCCTTTAAATGGCAGGAAGATTGGGAGCGATCGTTTCATGCACTACGAGGGGATGGTCGTTTATTTGTCGCACCGATTTTACAGACACTGATTCTCAACCGCGCACCGAGGGAAACCATCGACTGGGCTAATCATCTGGCAAGTTGGGATTTTCAGTGGATTATTCCTTGTCATTTTAATTCACCGATTAAAGTAGCACCGGATCAGTTTCGACAAGCATTCTCCTTTTTAGAAAAACAGCCTACTGTCAGCGCAGGTTTGTTCAGCAGTAATAGTTATCCCTTACCAGCAGAAGATTTTCAACTACTGAAAAAAATTGATGCAGGTTTACAAAAAAGTAATATTGTGCCGCCAGCAAAGGAGAAAGTATAGTTTTATGCTCCTGCACCCGGTGATCGCTTCAACAGATAATGTTAACTGATAACTTCCTCTGGCTTTTGCAACCCTACTCGCCAACGCCAAATTGCAGATGCGATCGCCATACCCACGCCCCAAGCTAGAGGTAACCAAATAATTGCCCAATGACCACCTGGCCACTCAAAATCTAATCCTGTACCCAGCCAGTAGAGACCAAATCCCATCAGTAACATTGCTGCTACAAACTTCATTGGTTTCACGGGTACTTGCTGGAGTGGCGCTCTAAATAAGAAAGCAAATACCATTAAGCTAAATGCCGCAAATCCAGCACCACTAATCGACTCTAGCCATTTGCTTCCAGCAGCACCCAAAGTAACTACAGCGATCGCCACTTCCACACTATCCAATAGCGCCCCTTTAAAGGTGGTGACCACAGCAAACCAGTTCCAGCCAGATTGATTGCCATCTTTTGCTAGTTCCGCTTCTAGCCTATCTTCATCATCTTTACGCTTCTTAGGAATGCCGGCGTAGTACTTGACTATGGAACGAGTCCACTTTTGACCGAACAGTAGTAACAAAACTCCCGCCACAATTCTGAGAATATCTACGGGTATCAGAGTTAAACTCTTCCCTAACACTAGAGATAGCAGTAAAGTCAAGCCAATACCACCGCTTGAACCAACTAGCGCATTACGCCAACCTGCTAACCTCCCGACAACGATGACTATACCGAGAATCTCGATTAATTCAATTAGAGATCCGGCAAAACTAGCTATAAAGATTTCCCAATTCATAATATCTTCGACACCTTAAATTTTGATTTATGGCTATTTTCACTTGTTTTGCCTGGCTAGATCACAGTCACTTGGTCAGCGATCGCCAGAGTTCACGAAGGAAGAGGGAAGAAGAGACCCACATTTTAAAAAGTGGGCTTTAAACCCACAACTAAAGTTTTTGTTATTCCTTCTTCCTCCTTCCTCCGAACATCTTCCTTCGTTTTCAAAATTACTCAGTGATTTGTGCTGACATCGACCTCACCTAGACTTAATCAGGGAAGCCTAGTATCATTAACAGCAATTTCATTGCAGTGGTGTAATTGTGGCTAGTCAGAGAAAATGGCATCGTTTCATCTCCAAAATTCCCGGACAAGCCTATCTCTGGCTAGCAATCCTGATTTTTGGAGCATCCGGTGCAGTTACCCGCAAGCTGACAGAAATCGGTTCCCAAAACTTAATAGATGGTCGAAATCCCATTTCGCTGTGTAACGTTTTATTTGTGGGCAACCTGTGCGCTTTGATGGTTCTCATACTGATCTATGGGCAACAGTGGAGCAAAGCGACTTTGAGGCAAATATCCCGCAAAGATTGGTTGATTATGACAGTAGTTGCCATCCTATCAGGAGCAATAGCTCCCGGCTTAATTTTTCAAGCATTGGCGTTCACTGAAGTTAATAACGTCATTTTGATAGGTAGATTGGAACCACCCTTGATTTTGGCTTTATCAGTTTGGCTGTTAGGGGAGAGGGTAAATCTTTGGGAAATTGTCGGAGCGATCGCGGCTTTTGTCGGCGTTACCCTCACAATCCTGCTTCAGCTACCAGGGCAAACCATGATGAATATCGGAGGGTTTAATCTAGGCATAGGGGAATTTTTGGCAGCGATCGGAGCGGTGGCGATAACTGTGTCCACGGTTATTAGTAAAAAGTATCTTTCTCGTATACCGTTAGGAATTTACAATATCTTTCGGACTGCCTTGGGAACCGTCATCTTTTTCTTTAGTGCTTTAGTGCTTTATAGCAGCGATCATTTTATGGATGTATTCTCGCCTTTCCTTTGGCAGTGGATGTTGGTTTATGGTGTGGTGATTATCGTTTTAGGTCAGTCTTTTTGGCTCAAGGGTTTGAGGGATTCCACGGTATCTATGGCTTCCTTGGTTGGCTCGTTTACCCCCATTGCAGGCATCCTAGCAGCTTACATAATCTTGGGTGAAGCCCCTACTTTAGCTCAATATATTGGTGGTAGCTTGATTTTAGTTGGTATATTTCTCAGCCAAGTTGGTATTTGGCGTCAAAATCGCCGCAGAGTTACCCCGGATGAAGTGAAATCTCCGCCAGCACAACAAGAGATAGAAGCTGAGATGGGATTCAAAGGAATTTGATATTTTGGCAAAAATATTCATCCGTAAGGCTGAATCGAGTTTTTGAGTCGTCATGTAGGCTGGGAATTTAAGTAAATTTTTTGCCCACTTGTACTAAAAATGCTGACTCATTATTCAATTCTGTCGCGGCTGCTGATTTCTTCTACTGGCTACTCAACTCCAAAGCAATTCTTAGACAGGGGATCAGGCAGGTTAAAAGCATTTACCCCTATGCTTTCTTTGCTATGCCACAAAGAAAAATGCAAATGCGCGATCGCCTGTCAAGACTTGACAGAGGTCATCTTATCAAGTTGTTGATTGCTGATTTAATATTTCTGAACCTGCAACAGCGCGATCGCTCTCATCAGATGGCGAAAAACCATCAAAGGCATCTTTGATCAAACCAGCTATAGGTACAGCAATTAACAGTCCCAATAACCCGCCAATATAGGTTCCTACTAGCAAAGCAATTAACACCCATATTGGTCTCAATCCGATAAACCTACCCAAAAGACGAGGTGCGATCGCTTGGTCAATTAACTGGTCGGTGACAACAGCTACAGCTAAAACCTTAACTGCTAACCAAAAATTATGTGAAGCTATTATTAAAGTAATTATACTGATACTAGCGACATCACCGAAGGGAATTAAACTTAAAATACCCACTCCCAAACCAAAGATTAAACCAAATTGAACTCGAAAAATTAAAAATATAAATGTTAGTAAAAATCCCATCAATGAAGCCAAAGTTATCTGACCGATCAAGTAATTTTGGAAGTTTTGCTGAAGAGATTTTTGCACCTGTTGAGCAAAACTTCCAGGTAGTCTCTTAAATATTCCTTCCCAAATTCTTGGTCCATCTAACAAAAAATAAAAAGTTAATACTACTGTTATTAAAATATCAGAAATACTATCAATAGTTTCTATAACAATACTAAAAAGTTTATCGGCAAGATTCTCCAATTCATCTGGTAAGCGATTCGTAAACTGACCAATAATTTGGCTAAAACTAATTCTTAATCCGTGGTTAACAGCCCACTCATCGAGTAGGTGAAGTTTTTCTTCACTCGAATGAATCCATTGAGGAAATAATTTAGCCATTTCATTAAATTGCTGAGAAATGACCGGAAACAAAGTTATGCCTAAAGCAGCTAAAATTGCCAAAGATGATATAAAAACTAGCGTTACTGCATAGTTTCGTTTCATTCCACTTTGCTGAAAAAAAGCAACAGGGTAGTTCAAAATAAAAGCTAGCAAAGTCGCCAATACAAAAATTGTAATTAAAACTTGAAAAGATTGAAAAAATCGGAATGCTAGCCAACCATTGAGAAAGACTAGAGGAAATAGCAGTGTCAAAATCAACCATTTAAGCAGTTTTTCCAGCGTAATAGACATAATTAATGCAAATAAATTATCTTAATATTAGACCTCTTACACAGGTATTCAGAAAACTAAAACAAAAATAATACTGCATATTTGCAGGATGATTTCGCTGGTATTTGTGGGATGGACATCTTGCCCGTCCCTTGTATTTCTGGGCGGGTAAGACTTCCCTGCGGGACGCTACGCGTAGCTTGCTTCCCCAAAGGGGTACGGCGTGAGCGCTCAGTCGATAGCTTGCGTGGCGAAGCTATATGCTGCCAACCTGACAAGAATCATCTCTCAATTCAGCAACGCACTATCTTACTTATTCTCATCTATCTTAGTGCGTTAGGCTCAAACCCATAACTAAGATAAGGGCATAATTTATTAATTTTTAGAGCCAGGGCTATTTGCTTTCCTGAAATGCTAAAAACTGCTCCTGATTAATTCGTCCTGCTTGATAAAGCGTTTCTGTGATTTCCGAAATTGTGAAAACTGAATGACCTCGATAACCATTTGCTAGTAGCCTATCTTGTACTCCTTGTTCATGGTCAATAAACACTACAATATCGTTAATTTTTAATCCTGCCGATTTTAATTTTTCCGCACCTTCCATCACACTCTTACCGCTAATCAGAATGTCATCAACTACCACTACAGTTTCATCAGGATAAAAGTTACCCTCAATTAATCTCCGCGTTCCATGTGCTTTGACTTCTTTGCGAGGGAAAATCATCGGACAATGTAAACGCAAGGATAAACCAGTAGCCGTTGGCAAAGAACCGTAGGGAATACCTGCTAATCTATCAAATTTCAGGTTCTTTAAAATTTTTTCATAGGCACTAAGGACTTGATTAAAAACTTGAGGATTGGAAATTATTTTGCGTAAATCAATGTAATAAGGAAAAGTGGCTCCTGATGCTTGAACAAAGTTACCAAACATAATGCAACCAATATCATAAAGCTGTAAAATTAAATCTAGTTGGGGATGCTGATTCAACAAACAAACATCAGGTAACCATACAGAACAGGTAGAACCATCACGAACAATTTCAGTTCTTGCCTGATTAATGCTTGCACGTAAAGATTGAATATTGTCGGATAAATTTGGGCTAGCCAACATATCTTGAGGAACAGGAATTAGTAAGCCATCACCGTTAGCATTCAAGCCTGCTTTTAAAATTTGCTTCAAGTTATTATTACCTGCTGCCCAAATGCTACGTGCCATAATTATCCTCTCAGGTGCAACTGAGCGAATAAGCGCCAATACTTCAGGATTTATAGTACCTACTTCTAAACCTAATTGTTCTGGAGTTCCCCAATTTTTTGATTCCTTTACCACCTGCAAATAAAGAGGTGATTCATTTGTCGGATATTGCTGTAAAGCTTCTGCTCCCGGATTAGAAGTACAACATAAAATAAATACTGCTTTATCGGGGTAAACTAAAAACGGTGCTACATGATCTTGTCCTGTATATGGACTAAGAGTTATGGCATCTACTTGCCATTCTGTAAATACTGTGCGAGCGAAAACAGTACTAGTATTTAAGTCACTATGTTTAGCATCTAAAATTATGGGAATATGGGTAGGAATAGCTGCCAAAGTTTTGTGTAGCAGTTCCAAACCAGCAACCCCTAAAGCTTCATAAAATCCAAGTGTTGGCTTATAAGCACAGACAAAATCGGCGGTTTCGCTAATAATGAATTGTAACCAATTCCACAAATCATCGATAACATCCTGAGATTTATAATGGGCGGGCATCATCTCAGGATTGGGATCAAGACCTACGAAAAGTAAGCTTTGGTTTTGCAAAATATTACCATGCAATTTATCAAAAAAAATCATGTTTATTAATTAATAAAAAACAAGTAACCGAAATAAGTATTGGCAACTAATCAATTTTCATTTACTAAAGTCCTGCAAACCATTCATAACCCTGATCCTCCCAATAGCCCTTAAACGGTGATAAATTACTCACAAGTGAAATTTTAGTCACCCATTTACTCTGTTTATAACCAAGTTTAATTGGCGAAGCTAAACGCAAAGGCGCACCATTATTAACTGGTAAAGGTTCACCATTTTTTTGATAAGCTAATAAAGTTTGAGGATGTAAAACCGAAGCTATATCCCAACTTTCATAGTAACCATCAGCCGATTTAAAATAAGCAAATTGGACATTAGCTTTAGGTTCAGCCAGGGCAATAATTTCTTTGAGAGATATACCACCCCATTGCACGATCGCCGCCCAACCTTCCACACAAACATGGCGAATAATCATCGAAGTTAGGGGTAAAGCCTGAATTTCCGCCATACTGAGACTGAGAGGATTATTGACTTCACCATCAATAACTAAACGATACTTTTCTGCATGAATAATTGGGGTGTACCGAAATGTGTTAACTATCAACGCCTCTGGTTGAATTTCATTCAGCGAAAATTCTGGTACAGGCTTTTGTGGATTAAATATTAATTCTCCCACTTGATGATTTAGTGGTTGCGAAAGTTGACCTACTATATCTTCAAAAGCTGGTGTACCACAACCACCCATCAGCAAACTTAAAGTAGATAATCCAGAGATTTTGAGAAATTGACGGCGCTGTACGTGAATTAAATTCATATTTATCAAATTGATTTACCAAAACATTGATTCTGTAAGTTGGGAACCCCCAGCTTTTTGTCCTAGCAACGAGTGAATAAATACAAAAGCAACAACTAGAGGCACTGAAGAAAAGTGAACAATTCGCAAAGCTTGCCAACTACCAAACATATCGACAATCCAAGGAAATTGAGCAGGTTTATACATACCTATACCCGTGAGTAATGCCAATAGTAAGATAGGAATAATAGATGTATAAACAATGCGATGCCAAGCATAAATTAAACGCTGAGAATTTCGAGTTTTTTGTAATGCTTTAATATCCTTAAACCCCACAAATCGATATCGCCAGCGTCGGGTAATTAAAATATAAATTCCGTACCACAGCAGATTGAGCGAGAATAACCACATTGCCGCAAAGTGCCAGTGTCTGCCGCCTGCTAGCCAACCTCCTAATGTAAATATGGCGGGAATATGTAAACCAGCACGTCCACCAAAAACCGGGTTGGCATTATAGATTTGTAGCCCACTGGTGATCATCAGAAATAGGCTAATGATATTAACAGAGTGGAAAATCCTAGCCCCTATAGCTTGAATGGGTAACTTTCGAGTTTTAGCGGGAACATTAGAAGTCATTGATTAAATGTAAAGTTTAGTTTATCTTCTTATCCTACGATTTTGAGGAGACAGTCAGAACGTAGTGTAGTAGAAAATCTTCAATCTTGGTGTCTTGGTGGTTATTTTCACCCCAAAGACACAAAGACACTAAGGAGAAAACTATTTCTTGGCAATCTTGAGTTGTAAACTACACTTACAGCGATTAGAGAGGTGAGATAACCTTTGGAGAGACTATTAAGAATAGCCAGAATTATTGATACTTGCACTGAAAGCATTGGTCGATTGACCAGTTGGCTGGTGTTAGTCATGGTCATACTTGGCGTGTGGAATGTTATAGGTAGATACTTAGGGCGGATTATTGGCAGTAACTTGACTTCCAACGCTTACATAGAAGCTCAATGGTATATTTTTGATTTAATATTCTTATTGGGAGCAGCTTACACTTTAAAGCACAATGAACACGTCCGCGTTGACATCTTTTACAGCAATTGGCCGCCTCGACGGAAAGCACTTGCAGAGTTGGTGGGAACGATATTCTTCCTGATTCCCTTCTGCATTATGGTCATCTTTTTTTCTTGGGATACCATCGTGGCTTCGTGGCAAATTCTGGAAACATCTCCAGATCCGGATGGTTTGCCGCGCTATCCGATTAAAGCCATGATTATTGTCGCCTTTGTAATGTTGATTTTTCAGGGAATTTCTCAGGCAATTAAAAATGTGGCAATTCTTCAAGGCAGACTAGAACCCCAGGAGGAACACCATGACGCTAGCTTATGAATGGCTGGGGCCAGTAATGTTTGCTGGGGCGTTGGTGCTGTTATCACTGGGATATCCGGTAGCCTTTTCTTTAGGTGGTGTGGCAATCTTATTTGGCATAGTGGGAATTTCCCTGGGTGTTTTTGACCCAGTGTTTTTGACTGCCATGCCCCAGCGAATTTTTGGCATCATGGCCAACTACACTCTGTTAGCTATCCCTTACTTCATCTTTATGGGGTCAATGCTGGAGAAATCGGGGATAGCTGAGAGACTGTTAGAAACGATGGGGATTTTGTTGGGGCGCTTACGTGGCGGATTAGCTTTAGCTGTGGTGTTAGTAGGTGCGCTGCTAGCCGCGACTACAGGTGTAGTAGCTGCAACAGTGGTGGCAATGGGTTTGATTTCTCTGCCGATTATGCTGCGCTATGGGTACAACAAACAGTTAGCAACTGGTGTAATTGCGGCCTCAGGTACTTTAGGGCAAATTATCCCGCCGAGTGTTGTCTTAGTGGTACTGGGTGATCAATTGGGTATTTCAGTCGGTGATTTATTTATCGGTTCACTGATTCCCGGTTTGATGATGGCGGGTGCGTTTGCCTTGCATGTGCTGATAGTGGCATTTTTGCAGCCAGATTTAGCACCAGCTTTGCCGGCTGAGGTGCGAGAAATTGGTGGTAAAGCCTTAGGAAGAAGAATAATTCAGGTAATGCTGCCACCTTTAATACTGATTTTGTTAGTACTGGGTAGTATCTTTTTTGGCTTTGCCACCCCAACAGAAGCAGGTGCTGTTGGTTGTGCAGGTGCGATCGCCTTGGCTGCTGCTAACCGCCAACTTACTTTGGAATCTCTGCGTCAAGTTTGTGATGCAACTTTAAAAATTACCAGCATGGTGATTTTTATTCTGTTGGGTTCCACAGCTTTTAGTTTAGTATTTCGGGGAGTTAATGGTGATCAATTCATGTTCGATGTCCTCGCCAATCTTCCCGGCGGCGAAATCGGCTTTTTGATTGTTAGTATGGCGACGGTATTTATTCTCGGCTTTTTTATTGACTTTTTTGAAATTGCCTTTATCGTCGTGCCGTTGTTTGTGCCAGTAGCCCAACAGTTAGGCATTGACTTGATTTGGTATGGTGTGATATTGGGAGCAAATCTACAAACTTCCTTTCTCACACCTCCCTTTGGTTTTGCCCTGTTTTACCTGCGTGGCGTTGCACCTCCAGAAGTTACCACATCTGACATCTATCGCGGTGTCATCCCATTTATTTTGCTGCAAATGTTGGTTTTGGTCTTAATTATCGCTTTCCCAGGTATTGTGAGTTTTCTCCCTTCATTGGGACGGTGAGGAATGGGGAAAAACAGGCAGAGGGGCAGAGGGGCAGAGGAGAAAAAAACTTATATATCCCTCATTTGTCACTTTGGGAGAATCCAATCGCTCAAATGGTTACGGTGCTTTAGTTTCCACTTTTCGTCTATGAATTTTAGTTTCTGTTAGGAAATAAAGCCTCAAACCTGGATTAAATCAAAGTCTCAGAATTTGGCTGAGATTATTGTTTTCCGAGAGTGACAAAACCAGGGATATATTTAGGTAACTCCGAAAATTAAATTACTACTATCCTGCTCCCCCGCTCCCCCGCTCCCTACTCCCTAACTATTAGAAATAGCGAAATTGGCGTAACTTAATTCATTAACACGGTTCCAGTCAAAAACTTGCTTGCGGAAGCCTTTCCACTGTTCATAAACTTCTTTGAAAGTTGCATCTTTACTAGCGTTTTCCTCGAATAAATCAAAAGAGGCTTTTTGCGATGCTTGCATAATTTCTGGGCTGAAGGAAACTAATTTAGTACCACCAGCACTTAATCTCGAAAGTGCTTGCCCATTCAAGGCATCATACTCAGTTAACATATTCATGTTGGCTTCATGAGTCGCTGTCTTAAAAATTTCTTGGTATTCCTTGGGCAATTTGTCCCACGCACCACGGTTAACTAGTACTTCCATTGTCGGACCTGGTTCCCACCAGCCTGGATAATAGTAGAATTGTGCAGCTTTCTGTAAACCCAGTTTCTCATCATCGTAAGGGCCTACCCACTCAGCCGCATCAATTGCACCGCGATCTAGTGCTAAAAAGATTTCGCCTCCGGGTAACACTTGCACATTCACCCCCATACGAGATACGACTTGTCCCCCTAATCCGGGAATCCGCATTTTCAAACCTTGGAGGTCAGCCACAGTGTTAATTTCTCTTTTAAACCATCCCCCCATTTGCGCCCCGGTGTTACCTGCGGGAAAATTAATAATATTGAAGTCGCTGTAGATTTTTTGCATAACTTCTAGTCCCCCGCCATGATACAGCCAAGCATTCTGCTGTTGGGCATTTAAGCCGAAGGGTACGGATGTGGCAAAAGCTAAAGCTAAATTTTTACCGATGTAATAATAACTAGCAGTATGTCCGCATTCTACAGTTCCTGCTTGTACAGAGTCCATGACTTGCAATCCTGGAACCAACTCCCCCGCCGCAAATGGTGTAATGGTGAAACGTCCGTTGGTCATTTCTCGCACTCGCCTAGCAACTACATCAGCACCTGAAAAAATACCTAATGACTTGGGCCAACTAGTTGCCATTCGCCACCGGATATTTGGCATTCCAGTTTGCACATTAGCGGCTGTTTCCGTGCGTGTACAGGAAACTAGAGTTACCGCCGTTGCCGTGGCGATCGCAGTTGTGTTGAGAATCTCTCGGCGTTTCATAATTTTTGGTTATTTAAATTACTAAATTTTCAGGTTAATAGGGTAATTTACCAGTTTTTGTTGTAGTTTGTTGATACTGCCTATTAACTGTCATGAAAAAACCCTACATAAAGATGGGACGGGTGGGGACACCCATCCCACAATAAAATTTGAGATGTTTGGTTATTTGACAGTTCCTTCCATGAAAATGGCTGTAAATTTCACTTTTTCAAAACCACATGGAAGGAATTTAAATATCCGGTAATGGTTTTAGCTAAAGTCTGCTGCTGTTTTCTACTTGTAATGGCCATTACTTGATACAATCGCCCCTCAGTCACATACATCCTGTTTTTGGTGATTTTACCGCCAGTGTTGATATATACAATTTCTTTGCCAGGATGACCATTGGAACTACGAATGTTGCGCTGACTAATTAAATTACTTCTCGTAGTTTTTAAAGCCATATCCCTGGCATTATTCAGGATTGTTTGGGGATTGGCCATTTGACCGTAACTGTAAGGAAAGTCGTTGTAAACAACCACATAAGCCACTTCTTGCTTTGGTGGTTGGGCAACAAACATTTCTAAGTTAATTTCCCCCATGTAGGTTTTTTGAGTTTCACTATTTCTTTCTGGTTGGCCTGGCATTAAAACAGTAAAGCGCCCATCTGGGGCAGTGAATAACTTCCATTGTGGCTGCACTGGTTGAGTAGCAGTTGGTTTAGCCGCAGAAACTGGACGCTGGGGTTGACGTGCTTCGACTAGGATAGATCCACCGCAGATAACAATGGCGGTGATGAGTGGTAACAAACCTCTAAGAGTCATAATTTTAGCAACCGACGATGCAGATATTACTGATGATGCCAGCTGTTATAACCTAGCAGCACGTAAAGCCGCACCAATTAGCCCCACTTGTTGATTGAGAATAACATACACAGGGATCTCTTCGAGGATGGGACGCATCCTCCCTTTTTGGCTGAAATTTAAGAGAAAACTGCCGTTTTTCAGCAGAGGCAAAATTTTGGGCGCAATCCCACCAGCAATATACAAACCACCATAAGGTAAAAATTTCAGGGCAAGATTGCCAGCTTCTGCACCGTAAATGTCTACAAATAATTGTAAGGTTTGTACCGATAGGCGATCGCTTCCTTGGATTGCAGCTGTTCCAATGGCTGCACCAGGATCAACGCTCTTTTCTTGATGTCCGGCCTCTTGTTCCCAGGTTCTAACGATTTGGGCGATTTCTGGTGATTCGGCGGCTATTTTGCGATCACGTAAAAATTGGTAAATGGCAACAACTCCCTGTCCCGAAACCACTCTTTCCACAGAAACACGCTGGATATCATGTTTATCCAATAGGTATTTCAATAATTGAAACTCTAACTCGCTACGCGGGGCAAAATCAGCGTGTCCACCTTCTGAGGGAAAAACTTGATAGTAGTTGCCCTGTTTAATTAAAAATCCTTGTCCTAAACCAGTACCAGCACCAATAATGGCAATGGGTGCTTCTAGTTTGTGTTTGCCAGCTTGCAAAGTCAGCAAGTCTTGTTTACTTAACCCGAAAATGCCGTAACCTACAGCCGCAAAGTCATTAATTAGGGAAATGGATTCGATGCCTAATTCTTGTTTTAAACGCTCGGTATCGAGAAACCAGGCTAAATTGGTTAGCTTGGCAGTATTATTCACCACTGGCCCGGCGATCGCAAAACAAGCCTTTTGTGGTACTGGTGTATTAGCCTTGAGCAGAAACTGCTGCACTAACGGTACTAAATCAGGAAAATCCCCACTCCGGTATGTTTCCTCATGAATAGTATGTAACTCTAGTGAGTCTACTGCTTCCACCAACCGCAAAATAGTTTTCGTACCGCCGATGTCTCCTGCTAGTAACAAGGTCATACAACTTAATTAGCGAATTAATTACTTTTTCTGTAGAGTAAACCCAGGAGGGTGCAAAACATGATTTAAAATCCCTATGAGGGATTTAAGCAAATCGAATTACTTCCTCTATCTGTGTCAAATGGGAAGTATCTCCCTTTAGTTCTAGCAACCATTCAGGGCCTTGGCGTACAACTTTGACTAAGGAACATAAAGAAGCTTTTACTTCTGTTATGGCCATGTCCCCCACTAACCCCATGGCTGCCCCTAGTACAGATGCACCATGTGCTACCAACAAAATATCCTGGGGATAGCATTCAGTAGCTAAACATCTGGCAGTTTGTCCAGAACGTGCTCGTACTTTTTCGTGAGTTTCCGGATATTGAGCAGCAATGCGCGGTGTGTAGCTAACATCAATTCTGGGGAATAATTCTGCTAATGCTGGAACTGAAAGTCTTTCTGGTTCTTCTGTCATCCAAGCGGGATTTAGCCACTCACTCAAACCTGTTTCCAGTTTAATGGGTAAATCTAAAACTTCTGCAACTGCGTTAGCTGTTTGTATAGTTCGCAGAAATGGAGAAGTGAAAATATGAGAAATTTTTTCTTTTTGCAAGCGTTTAGCTAACTGCTGCGCCTGTTCCATACCATCATCAGACAGAGGTGGATCGTAACGTCGTTCTGCGGTGAGAAACCAATCAGGGTTGACGAAATCTAGGCGGTTGGCGTGTCTTGCGATCCAAACTATTTGATTCATGGGATACTTTTGATATACTTCCCGCAGGCTAAATACACAAAACAAAACCACGCTCAAGCGGGTTTCCCACTTAATATACTCTGATGATGAGGAGCTTTGTCTAGTGAAAAGCTACTATGCATATCATTTTTAGTTTTAAGTTTGTTTTAATTGTCACTGGAAATTATCAATGGCACTAAGGATTTTTCAGCTGCTAGCAGTTGTGCTGATGGGCGTACAGTTAGGCGTTTCATATGCACACTTTATGCAGATACCGGGAAAATTGTCATTACCTATTGATTGCTACATCTTGGTACAAAATCAGGTGATTAGCTATAAAGTTAAATTAGCTTTTATTGAGATTCCCTCTTTTGTTTCTGCTACACTAGCAACTGTTTTGATTCGTCGTCAGCGAAAGTCTTTTTGGCTAACTTTAGTTGGGTTAGTTTGTATGATTTTGATGTTAGTTGTCTGGGCAGTATTTATTCAACCAATCAATCAGCAAATTGATAATTGGACTCCACTTACCGCGCCAAGTAATTGGTCTACCCTTCGTTATCAATGGCACTTTTATCATTTGCTTCGTCTCGGAATAGCACTCCTGGGAATGGTAGCACTTACCTCATCATTGTTAGTTGATAAAGCCAAGTCTCGCTTTTAAAAAAACGGGGATTTATCTATCTGAGTTCACACGCAATATTTGGTTACCATTCTGCTGAAATTCATAAGGGACTTGCTTGATTTCTACCGCATAACCTCGTTTTTGTAGTTCAGTTATCACTGGTTGCAGCCAGGGAGATAATTCCCCTGATAGTTTTAATAGAGGAAAAATACGTACTTCCTTGGCTACTCGACACATTTCTAAAATTGACGCTAAATGAAATTCTTCTGCAAGTTGATCAGAATAAGTAAAGAGTAAGTGGGAACATAAAGCTAAATCAAATTGATTGATTTCAAAAGGCAAGTTAGGTAACTCATCTATTACATAACGCCCTTGATTAATTCCTAGAGGGAAATCTGCTAAAAATTGACGCATAGCTGCCATGCGAATTTCACCCATCATTTCAGGTGACTGGATATCTTGCCAAAGATAGCATTTTTGATTGGCTTTTACACCTTGGATTACTGTTTCGTAAGTGTCTTGAATACGCGTATAAATTTCATCTGCTGTGAATTGATAAATCGGATCACAAGAGGTTACTTTATAGCCTTGAAGCATCATTTCTGCATTGAAACTAGCAGGCCCGCCAGCACAATCGAGGATATTTAACTTGAGGTCTTCAGGAGTTAAGTTGAACATCTTGATGTATTCCTGCATTGAACGTCCCCAAGGAATGACATTTTCAAGATTAAAACCCATTAGTTTCTGCCTTTTTCGTAACAACCATGAAACTCATCTAGTCTTCACAAGCTTCTGGACAAAACACCAAAATATAATTCATTTCAATATTTATTCAACAGTCGTAGCGTAACACACTAAAACTTATATAAACAATGCGTTAGGCTAGCTTTGATGCACTTCAATAAAACAAAATTCACACGGTAAGCTTGTGTCTGATATAGCGCTACATAAATATCTCCCTCGCCTTCCTGAAGCAGCACTACAAGAGTTTATAGAATGGTGTGTTTTAGAACAGGCAAAATCCGCAGACTGTGACTTTACTCCTGACAAAACTAAGTTAGATAATTTACCACCAGCAGAATACATTCCTAAGCTAGTAGATCAGTTCATGAAAGTTAAACCAGACCCAATTAAAGCAGGTTTAGTAGCTGCGATCGCGGGTAAGGAAGCTGACAAACATGGTTTATCTGGTTTGGCAGTTGTAGCTGATTTTATAGCACTTTATGTCAAGTATTTAATTCCTAAAGATGGCAACACTCCAGAACAAGCAGAAATGATAATTTCTCTAGCATCACAACAGCAATGTGAAAAATTCATAGAAATTGCTAGTAAATATGATGTCAAGTTTTAGTTTCTAGCTGATAATTTATTTTTCAGAGGCTTCGACTGATGAAACAGACAAAGCCTCTGATTCAGGAACTTATAGCCTTTCTTGTCCTGGTGAGGTACAAACAAAAATAATTAAACGCAGATGAACGCGGATAAACGCGGATGAATTTGTACTCCAGCAGACTAGTAAACGCTATATCTGGAGTTTAGAACTTTGAGTGCATCTGTATATGCTTTGGTAATAGTTCTGTCAGGCGATTCCACCATAATATGGACAAATTTTGTATTACCATCATAATGAAATTTAGGCTCTAGAACAGTTACAAGGAAAGTAAATTCTTGATTTTCTAAACTTGTAGGAGTTTCTATTCCAACTTTTTTTGTAACCCTGAAGGAGTCACCTTTTTTATAACCTGGATCTGTTGTAGACTCTTCAAGAATTAATGCACCCCCTTGATTAGATTGTGAATCAATAGGAGGTAAAAGTAATAGTACTCGATAAATGATTTGTGTATACAAAATGAAAATATACTTAATTTACACTTCCAGGCTACATATTATTCATATCTTTTAGTCAGGGATTTAGGTAGAAAAAACCGAACATAAGCTATATGGATATCTACCTTGAGAATTTACTCACAATGGAAAGTTTTTACAGTAAAGAATCTTGAATACTAAGAATAAAGAAAATATCAATCTCATCCCATGCTGACTATCATTGGTTGCGGAAATCTTAATCGCAGTGACGACGCAGTAGGCGTAATTATTGCCCAACGCCTACAACAATATCTAGCCGAAAATACCCATCCTAATGTGCGAGTGTATGACTGCGGTACAGCCGGAATGGAAGTAATGTTTCAAGCTAGAGGTAGCAAACAATTAGTAATTATTGATGCAAGTTCCACAGGTTCCGAACCTGGTGCTGTGTTTAAAGTTCCAGGAGAAGAACTAGAAGCTTTACCAGAACCTAGTTACAACTTGCATGATTTTCGCTGGGACAATGCTTTAGCCGCCGGTAGAAAAATCTTTCACAATGATTTTCCCCAAGATGTGACAGTTTACTTAATTGAAGCCGCAAATCTTGATTTAGGACTAGAATTAAGTCCCGTAGTCAAACACTCCGCCGATTTAGTTTTTGCAGAACTAACCAAACTCATTAACCAGTAAACTAAATTACGAATTATCCCGCCCAATCGCGATAAACAGAAAGTTCATCTACCCTCATTTCAAAAGGTATACCTTGACTATCTGGGGGACAAACTCGGATTTTAGCACTGCTAATAATTGAGTAAAGCAATGTTCCCATGGGCACGATTTGCTGTAAAACCCGCCAGTTAGTAACTTGATCAGGACATTCAATCACTAACGTCATCGCATTAGCGCGGGTTGTGACATACCAGCGACAATTAGAGAGCAGATTTTGAATCGTGCGATCGCAACCTTCGTAAAAGTATTTACTAATAGAATACTCTAGCTGTTGCCGCAGGATAATATCCGCCGATGTCGGCTGCATCGGATGGGAATCTTCATTATCAAAGTAAAACTGATTGTTAGTCATCTCTGTTTCTGATCCTATTTATTTTCCAAATGCCATTCCATAGAGAACATCTTTAATAGTTTCTAAAAAATTCTTGGGTTTCATCATCTTAGTAAGCACCAATTCCACTACAATCAAGGTTTGAATAATTGCTAACTAAATAAATTTTTTGTCCTAAAAAGCCAGCTAATTGCATAGCAGTTTGATAATTTATATAGTCAGATACAAAAAAGAAAGTCACAGCACAATCTCTAGCGATCGCTTGATTGATGCATAAGTAACCTGTCTTCTCCGAGAAATTCCCAGACTTAAGCAGATGCGTACCTTTATATAATCCAGGTGACATCCCCTCTACCCGATGCACGACAGAGTAAATTTCAATTTCTTCAAAATTTTCTGTCGGTATTGGCTGCTCAAGTTGCTGCAAGATATATAAATAATCTTCTTGAGAAATCGACTGTTTCCGGAAACGTCTAATCGAACGTCTATTCCACACAGTTTGATAAAATTTATCCTTATCAAAGTTAAACTGAGGCTGTTTTAATAGCTGCGGGTGACTCCTTTGCACAGCTGTTACTTGATAGCTATCTTCAATCAATTGATTAGCTTCAAAATAATCTGTAGCACAGACAAAAGGAATCTTCAGTCTGAAGCGTTTAACTTCCTTTTCTTGATCTTCACCTGAAACAAGAGCAGCAGTAACAAACTCTTTATTCTCAAAGCCTAAGTCTGTATTGGGAGCAAGTTTATCAAAGTCAAAAATTAACTTGATATCTTGGTCATGGAGATAGGCTGATGCAGCAACAGCACCTAAATGATGTCCGCTATCTAAAAAGCAATATCTCAGGCTCCTATCTTGATATTTCCAACTAGACCTATAATAAACACAACTAATTAAAAAAATGCATCCCTTGATACTTCTGCTCGGTATAATATAACTCTCTAAGCCATCATCTATTAATTCATAAATCAGCGTTAGACAATTATTCTCAACTTCTAGATGATATAAACCATCTACTATTTCCGGTATGCCCCGAATTTGTACATAAACCTCTGTGGGATATAGCGCGCCTGCTGACGGATTTACCTGTAGTTTATCAGTCACATCTTGATATACTTTTTCTTTTTTAAAAGTAACGGCACTAGTTAATCAGATAAACGAATGCACGGGATTATTGAGATTCAATTGCACACGTCATTATTTCTAGTATTCATATTTACGCCAATATCAATGAAATCTTTAACAACAGCATACACACCTTCCCTTGTAGCTTTCATCGAAGCTGTATCATAGTTAAAACAAACTAAATTCCCTCTAAAAAAGCAGTAATTTTGACAATTGTATTTTTTAAAATACGCAGATGAAAACTGTTTTTCTACATCCTTGGCTTTGTAAGCAAGCTTGGCAAATTTGTCAATAGTTTGATAGTGATAGATTAAGGGGTATTGTCTTACCCATAAATTGCTCAAGCAGCAATATAACCTTTTGTGATGTGCGATCGCCTGAACACGTAAGGAGTAAATAACTAATGAATTTTCGGCAATTCCTACAGTCAAAGCAACTGCATACCATGTTGTCTGCATCTATGTTGCACGTCCGCAAGGGTGTTGCAACCAACTACAATTGCTTGACTGGGGTAGCTGTAGCCTTAGTTATTTCTGTCCCTACTTTAGCTTCAGCCGCACCTTTGCGAGTGGGTGTAGCCGGTTCACCTCCGTTTGTAGTTCGCAAAGATACTGACACTTCCGGCATTAGTTTGGAAGTATGGTCAGAAGTAGCACGCTCTCAAAAAATAGAGTATGAAATCATACCTCAGTCTAGCGTTGCTAATGCCCTAAATGTTGTGGAGCAGGGAGAATTAGATTTGTTGGTTGGCCCCATTACAATCACTGCCCAACGTCTACAAACAGTTGATTTTACCCAACCTTATTTTTCTACAGAGATTGCCGTCTTAACAACATCTGACGATCCTAGTCTTTGGAGTCGGGTTCAACCTTTTTTTGAGACTGCGGTTTTAACCTCAATTGGGGTATTAGTTATCCTCATGTTCGTAGTCGGGAATTTAGTGTGGTTGGCGGAACGCAATAAAAATAGCGAACAATTCCCGAAAAATTATGTTCAGGGAGTGGGTAACGGGATGTGGTTTGCACTGGTAACATTAACTACTGTAGGTTATGGCGATCGCGCCCCTGTAACCCGTCTTGGTCGTCTCATTGCTGGGACTTGGATGATTTTGGCTTTGGTGACAGTTTCTTCACTCACAGCCGGACTGGCTTCGGCTATAACTATCGCCTTATCTGGTGGTTCTACTGAACAATTTACCAGTCCTTTAAACCTAGAAGATGCCAGGGTAGCAACCATCAGTGGTTCATCTAGTGCCGAGGTTGTGCAGAACTATAGCAGTCGCGTTCAAGAAGTCCCCACCCTAGCCGATGCTGTAAAACTATTATCTGCGGAACAAGCCGATGCAGTAGTCTTCGACCGTCCTGCTATAGAATACTACCTGAATCAAAATCCCGAACTGAATCTCAAATTAACTGACTTGACTTTAGGAACTGAGCTTTATGGGTTTGTCTTACCCATCAATAGTTCTTTAAAAAAGGATATCAACATTGAATTGCTGCGGATGTCTGAAAATGGTTCTTTACAAAAAATTACTAGTCGCTGGCTTAGTTCTGTACAAGAAAATTCTGAAAGCTGAGTCAGAAAATCTGTATTTGTAACTGGATTTGCCAATATAGCGTTTACTAGTCTGCTGGAGTACAAATTCATCCGCGTTTATCCGCGTTCATCTGCGTTTAATTATTTTTGTTTGTACCTCACCAGGACAAGAAAGGCTATAATTCCCGCAACAATCTTGGGGATTGCGGAAATAGTTGATAAAATATCAAATCTCGCCACATTAAGTTTGTGATAATCTGAGTTAAAAACAAAAATGAAGGATAAATAATATCCTTCATCTTAAATTTCAAATATTTGTCAGTGTAGCGTTAAAAGTAAGACTTTAGACAAGATATGGTTCTTGGTGAGTCTTAATTGTGCAATTAGAACGAGGATAAGTTACACAAAGTAGGGCGAAGCCTTTAGACATTTGCTCGTCATCTAAAAAGATTTGATCAGATTGATCAACTTCACCTTCAACTACTTTGCCTACACAACTAGAGCAAGAACCGGAATGACAAGAAAAAGGTAACTCAATACCATTTTCTTCTGCTGCTTCCAAAATTGTGGTTTCTTCGTCCACTTCAATGGTGGTATCGATGTTTTCTTTTTTGCTGATTAATCTAACTTGATAGGTAGCCATTTTCCGATTCTCCTCTCAGATTATAAGATTTAGATTGTGTTCTCGAAGTTTTTCTGTCTCCCTGATGCAACTTCGATAACTAGCGCCAAGTTCGTCTGCAAGTAGTTCTTAGCTACAAGGTATACCAGTAGGGGTACAGTCACCTGCTGTGAAGGACTTACCACAACCGCAGGTATCGCTGGCGTTGGGGTTAGTGAACTTAAAACCACTTTCCATTACCCCTTCAACAAAGTCGATTACCACACCTTCTAATAAAGGCGCACTTTTAGCATCAACATAAACCAGCACCTTACCTTGCTGGATTACCAAATCATCTGCTTGGGGTTTGCTAGTGACATCAATTGCATACTCATAGCCACTGCAACCGCCATCTTTCACAGATACACGGATACCTTTTTTAGTGTCATCATTATCGGGGGCTGAACCTCGTAAAAATGCTCGCAGACGAAATTCTGCTTTTTCTGTCAAAGTAACGCTCATTAAGTCTCCTGATTGGTTCTAATTACAGGTGAGGATATTTGTGTTAGTTGTCTAATGACTAATGACCACAGATTGGGATTGACCGTATCTCCAGGGGGCAGTATTACCGCATACTGGACAAGAGCGATCGCGTTGCGAACGGCGTTTAGCAAATTCCATCCGATTTAGGTCAATGGTCAACAATTGCGATAATAAAGGTTGACTAAAACCAGTAATCAACTTGATTGCTTCCAAAGCCGTCAGACAAGCTAATGTCCCAGATACAGCGCCCAACACTGAAAAAGCACGACGATCCCATTCCGGCTTCTCTGGAAATAGACAAGATAAACAAGGAGTCACACCAGGAATAATCGTGGTTAAATAAGCCTCCATCCCATCCATAGCTGCTTCCACCATTGGTTTACGCCAACGCACACAAGCTGCATTTAACAAGTTGCGTTCCGTAAAATTGTGGGCGCAGTCCAAAGCCATATCAGCCGATTGCACTAACGAGTCCACATTTTCCGGGGTGATGTAATCATGAACTGCTTCCACCTGGATATGAGGATTGATAGCTTCCAGAGTTTCCTTAGCTTTAAATACCCTGGGTTTACCTACCCAATCATCAGTCATTAAAATCTGACGATTCATATCATCCAAGCGCAAGTCACCACCCCGGACTAAGATTAGCCGCCCAACGCCCGCTACTGCTAAGTAAAGCGCCGCCGTACCGCCTAATCCCCCCACACCCGTAACCAGAACCGTCGCTGACTTCAGGCGTTTTTGAGCTAGTTCGCCAAAATTTGGGAGCATCATTTGGCGACTATAGCGTTCTAATTCGGTAGGCGATAGGTTGATCACTTTTTACCTCCTAATCAGAAGTGATTTCTGTCAGAGTGACTACATTCTTCGGCTTATCATTAAACACTTTGAACAGCTTTTGTTCATGGGGTGTTGACTCTTCAAATACCGCATAAGCTTTTTGTAAAGCTAGAGAATATTGCTCAAGTCTTTCCTCTTGATTTAACTCAGGATGAGCGTCATCAACTTGACTGATAAATTGAGCAAACTTCTTTAAAATATGCAGACGATTTACATTCACGAATTGTTGGTCGTAGGGCAGATTAAAAAAGATAAAAAACTCTTCTGCATCTACAAGTTTCTTAAACTCATCAATAGTTCTTGTCATTTAGCACTCTCCAATTTTTTCAGATGTTGTTTCAATTCATCTAGCTGACGATAAATTTCATAAGTTGCCGCCGCAACATCCATCAGTGTTTTGTAATCTGTTGGCAGACCCTCTGCTAAATCATGCAGATCCATTTTCATTTGACCTGCCTTACTATTCAGCTTCTTGATTTTAGTTTTCAGTTCCTCAATATTAGTTTCTTCTGCCTGCACTATTCAGTACTCCTATTCATATCAATAGCATTGCAAATTTTAAAAAGAATACAGTTCAGATAAGAATAATTAACCGCCGATACACGCCGATTAACGCTGATAATTCAAGATATCTACTCTTAACTGAACTGTACTTAGCGTCACTTTGCGTTTAAAAAATAGGATGCCCTCCTAATCACAACTTACCAACTTCGGGGAATCGCTTGGCTAAATCAATCCCTTTTTGCACAAACTGTTCACCTTCTGCGGCTAATTTTTCTAGTGAATCAAACCCAAAACGATGAGCATCACGTAAGGTTCTCATAGCTAGTAACAGACGACCAGAAAAGACCAACGCCCAGCCAAAACCTTCGTGACTCAAATCAATGACAACCTGAGATATCAAACCGGTTTCCTGTTCGATACCTGCGGCTACAGCGCGGAAAAATGCCATAATCCGTGCTTGAGTGATGGGGTCAACCTCACCCTCCAGAGAAATTTCTCGCTTCTTTTGTTTGGTAACAACAAAAGGTTTGAGAATTAATTCATCCGACCAATTCCGATAAACTCCGTAAGTATCTTGACCACGAATTTGTTGGATTAATGTCTTGAGGAAGGGAGATTTCAAGACTTCTGTGTGAGGAGTTCCGTTAACGCTATTATTGACACTCATACCACTACTTCAAGTTGAAATTAATCTGCAAAATTTGGAGTTGTTTGTCGTAAAGCCTTGCGCAACCAAGGTGGAGGATTACCTTTAAGAGTTTGCACTAGCTTATTGAGGACTTCACTAATTTCTTCTTCTTCTGACTTAGCCTTAACTGGAGTCACACCTTTCTTGATCAATCGTGCAGCAGCACTACCACCAATTGCTGTGACATAAACAATAGTGCAATCATTTAACGCCTCAAGTTTGGGAGTGATTTTATCCTCATTCCCATCTTCTTTAAGGTCACCTTCAAACTTTAAAGTCTCTAGAAATTGATATCCCTCATCAGAGATTTCATAAACATCAATTTCCCTTGCCCATCCGAAGTGAGCATTAATATGAACTCGGTCACTTGTCGTAAAGGCAATTTTCATTGTGTTCTCCTGAATATGTAGGGGAGTGGGGAGATGGGTAGGGGAAGAAATATGTTATGGCGATTCTCATTTAAGTGAGGTACAGAACTAATGTTTTTTAACGCAGAGAGACGCTAAGGTAGCGCAGAGTTACGCTAAGATTGCCAAATTTTATTAGCGATGTACTCAGTACTTCAGCTTTTTCCCTATTCCCTACTTCTATAAGTCTTTAACTCTCTCTTCTTCGGCTTCTAAAAATAAGTTACCGATGCCAAACAAAACTTCCATCGTCCCGCGATAGCCTACTTTGGTGAAATGTCCATTACCTAAACGGTCATAAATGGGTATACCCATACGATAAAGAGGTATTTCTAGACGTTTGGCGATCGCATTTACATTAGAGTTACCAATGAGTAAGTCAGACCCGTCTGCAAGTTGTTCTAGGTCTTCTAGGTCACCGATGGTAACGCTTTTTACAGGGAGTTTTTCCAACAAGGGCGATCGCGTGGTTGTTACCGCAGCGTGAACTTGTGCGCCCATGGAATGCAGGAAGTTAACCATTGACCATAAAAAGTCCGGTTCCAATGCTAAAGATACTCGCTTCGCACCGAAGTAAAAATGAGTATCTAACATGGCATCTTGTAACTGGCGACGTTGACGGCGGTATTTTTCCGGGACGCTGTTGCTGCTGAGAATCGCCAATGCTTGTAAAAACTCATCCACTGGTTCCAAACCAGTTAGTTCACCAAACACCTCGTAGGGGATGTTAAACCGTTCCTCCAGGATTTTGGCGGCCTCCCGCATACTTTCACCTAAAGCAATGGTGAAGGCTGAACTACCGACCTCTCGTAGCTGTTTTAAAGTGGTGCCACTAGCTGTAATTGCGCTATAGCCATCTTCTAGATGACCATCTAAAGAAGCCCCCAAGTCAGGAACAAAGATAGGTACCAAGCCAAAAGCCGTGACCATATCTTTAATTTCTTGGATATCGCCTGGTGTAAAAGCAGAACCAGCCAAAATAGTTACTTGCTCAGTTTTGACACCACCAGCTTTGGGGATTTCCTTAACAATACTTTCCACAGCCGCCGCAAAACCATCTTGCAATGCCCCCTTAAAATCAGGAGTAGGAGCAAAAACAATCGGTAGGTGATTCAGTTCCGGGTGGCGATCGCGGATATCCTTGAGAAAACGCTCAATATCATCTCCCCTAGTTTCCGTGAGTCCCGTACTACAAAGACCAATAATTTCGGGATTGACCTTCTCTACCAAAGTGAGGATAGACTGTTCCACATTATCCTCACCACCCAAGATAGTAGTGACTTCCGTCATAGCTGTAGTGGCTAGGGGAATAGCCTCCCGAAAATGCCGTACAAGCACAACTTTGGCGAAAGCAGTACAACCTTGAGAACCGTGGAACAAAGGAATCATCCCCTTCAATCCCAGAAAAGCTAAAGACGCACCCAAAGCCTGACTTTGCTTGAGAGGATTAACAGTAAGTGATTTAGTAGGAAGATTAACGATCGCCATATTAATACCTGTATAAGTGGGGAGTAGGAAAAAAAGCAGGGGAAGCTGGGGTGGCTAGGGAAGCAAAGAATAATTTCTGTTCCCTGTTCCCTGTTCCCCCTTCGGGGTTCGTCAGTCGCTCATGGGGGAAACCCCCAAGACCGCGCTGACTCACCTGTTCCCTTCTCCTCATCCTTCCAATTCTTCCCAAGGAGCGGGTTTGCGTATTTGTTCCCAAATGGGGCTATAAAGAGCTTCGTACAATTCCCGTGCCATCTCGATCATTCCCACGTATCCTGCATAGGGATGGTGACGTTCTTGGTTGATATCGAGGAAAGGAATCCGCGCTTTCAAGGCGGTGTATTGGTTCCGACCACCAGCAATTAACATGTCAGCGCCAGTTTCTTTTACCAATTTCAATAATTCCTGAGCGTTACCCTTCTCCAGCATGATGCCATCGTTGCCGATTAACTTCTTGATGCGGGCTTTGTCTTCCTCAGTACTTTTTCTCGTACTGGTAGCAACAACTTCTATACCCAAATCCTTAGCCGCCGAGATAATCGACCAACTTTTCACACCGCCGGTATATAAAACAACCCGCTTACCTTTGAGGCGATCGCGATAAGGAGCCAGCGCCAAATCTAAAGCAGCAGTTTCTTCAGCAATTAACTTTTCCGTGCGCTCCTGTAAATCTGGATCACCCAATTTGGCAGCAATATTTCGTAGACAACGATTCATATCATCGATGCCATAGAAAGACTCTTCAATGTAAGGAATGTTGTAGCGTTCCTCCATCTTTCTGGCCATATTGAGCAACGCTCTAGAGCAGATCATCACATTGAGCTTGGCACGATGGGCATAACGAACCTCGTCATAGCGAGCATCGCCCGTTATTTTGGATAATACGCGAATTCCTAACTTCTCCAGCAGAGGAGTGACTCCCCACATTTCCCCGGCTATGTTGTACTCACCGATTAAGTTAATATCATAAGGCGTAGTTTCTGCCGGTTCTGCTGTACCAACTACATATTCCAGCAACGCTTCACCACCAAAACGGTTACCCAGATTCTTACTCCCTATAAATCCTGGAGCAATTACCGGGATTACCGGAGTCCCAATTTTCTCAGCCGCCGCCTTACAGACAGCTTCCATATCATCGCCAATCAAAGCCGTCACACAAGTAGCATAGACAAAAACTGCGGCAGGATTGTAGCGTTCCTTAACCTCCAGAATTGCCTGATAGAGCTTCTTTTCACCACCGAAAATCACATCATTTTCAGTCAAATCGGTAGTAAAACCAGTCTTGTAGAGTAGAGGCCCAGACGAGAGACTACCACGACTACCCCAAGAATTACCAGCACAGGCGATCGGGCCGTGGACTAAATGAGCTGCATCAGTAATTGGTACTAGAGCAATCATCGCCCCATCAAAAGCACAACCACCTTGAGCAGCACCAGGCTGGGCTTGTTGCGTGCAAGACTTATTCTTCTTCTCCCCCTGTTTGTGCTGATTATGTTCGCATCCCGGCTCACTCAGCAGCTCATTAATTTTGCCTTGGGTACTTTTCATCTCTCTTCTCTTCTCTTGCTGGATCGACGTGTTAATTATTACTTCTGAGCCTATTCACCAAGTAATAGACCACCTGCAAAAATCCTCTCTTTACCACAGTCAAATCAGATAATTCATCACCTATAACAGCAATCCCAAATTCTTTGTGAACATCACGAACCCGACATTTGCTTCGTTGGGTTGCGCTGCGCTTAAACGCCACTTGCTTTATGCCGGGAAACCCTTATGCCTACGGCACGCTTTGCGGTAAGCGCAGCTATGCCCGTAAGGGGTTTACGGCAGTTCCTCCTGGAGGGAACCCCCTCTTCTGCGGACTGCCTCACCACCGCAGTGGCTCCCCAACCTACTTTTCTTACTTCGTGTCCTTCGTATCTTCGTGGTTCGTTAATTATGTCTTCTCGTTCACCACCAATTGAGGATTGCCATATCTGATATCTGGATTCATCTGTGGATTAATATTCATAAAATTGACCTTTGCAAGAGCATTAATGACTCAAGACCATTGCTTAGCAAATATACTTCGTGATATCCTCTCCACACTCATCAGCAAGATAAGATAAAGCACGAAAACGCATTCCCACAAACTCATCATACAAAGGATTGAGCTTGCACAAAGCTGGGATATGAACATTCCGCCCAAATAAACTAATATTTCGCTCAAAAGGACAACAGCAAGGAATTAACTGGCAAATTAGATGAGCGAGACGATTATTTTTAACTTGAATTCCATCTACCAAATTACGCAAAGGGTTGAGAAGATTGTGAAACCAACCCGGTTTTTTATAGTTAGGTGGATGGTAATTGTGATGAGAGTGAGTATGATTGATACTTTCCATAATAGATACCTCAAGTAAATGTTTGCAAGAAAAAGGTAAGTTGGGGATCGGGAATAAGGAATCAGGAATTGGGTATTAAGAATAAACTTATTTCCCAGTCCCTACTCCCCACTCCCTACTCCCCGTCCTTACCCTTGATTAGCACGCTGCAATTCTTAACGAATCAAGTCGTAAGAAATATCAGTCTTAGAAGGAATGTTGGTGTTGCGATCAATTTCCTCGAAGACAGTATTAACAATCCAGTTGAGCAAATTGATCACACCTTGATAACCAATGGTGCTGTAGCGGTGTAAGTGGTGGCGATCCATGATCGGATAACCAATTCTGACGAGGGGAACCTTACAGTCACGCCACAGGTACTTACCGTAGGAATTACCAATCAGCAAGTCTACAGGTTCGGTGAACAACAAGGAACGCATGTGCCATAGGTCTTTACCGCCCCAAATGGTTGCGCTTTGACCAAAAGGACTAGAATCTAGCAATTCTTTGAGTTCTTTCTCAAATACTTCGTTGGTGTTGTGAACCAAGATATGTACAGGTTCAGCACCCAATTCCAACATGAAGCCAACCACACTGTATACTAAGTCTGGCTCACCGTAGATAGCGAAACGCTTACCGTGAACCCAAGAGTGGGAGTCAGTCATGGCATCAACTGCACGACCACGTTCAATTTCCAATTCTTCGGGAATAGGCTTACCACTTAATTCGCTGAGTTTCATCAAGAACTCATCAGTAGCCTTAATACCCCAAGGACGGGAAACTACAGTTGGTTGCTTCCACTCTTTTTCAATGTACTCACGGGTCTTAACTGTGGAGTGTGCTTGCAGAGCAACTGTAACTTTAGCATTGATGGAATCTGCTGCATCTTCCAACTTAGTACCACCTGGGTACATATCAAACTCACCTGTGTTGGGTGAATCTAGGTAATCGCTGTTGTCAGCCAAAATGGTGTAGTCAAAACCGAACAAAGAAGCAATCCGCTTCAGTTCGCGGTTGTTACCTACATAAGTATCAAAACCTGGGATGAAGTTGATTTTGCCATTGCTGGTTTCTTTCTTCTTACCTGCGGTCAGGTTAGAAAGAATACCCTTCATCATGTTGTCGTAACCAGTGATGTGGGAACCGACAAAGCTAGGTGTGTGAGCGTAAGGTACTGGGAATTCTTTAGGAACTGAACCAGCATTCTTAGCGTTGTTGATGAAGGCTTGTAAGTCATCACCAATAACCTCAGCCATACAGGTGGTGCAGACAGCAATCATTTTAGGCTTGTAAAGTTGGTAAGAGTTAGCCAAGCCATCAATCATGTTCTGCATACCACCGAACACCGCCGCGTCTTCAGTCATGGAAGAAGACACACCAGAGAATGGTTCTTTGTAGTGACGGGTTAAGTGAGTACGGAAGTAAGCAACGCAACCTTGGGAACCTTGTACGAAGGGTAAAGTGCCTTCAAAACCCACAGCAGCGAAGATTGCACCTAAAGGTTGGCAACCCTTAGCAGGGTTAACAGTCAATGCTTCACGAGCAAAGTTCTTTTCCCGATATTCCCAACCTTTTGTCCATTCAGCAACCCGCGCCACTTCTTCGGGGCTGTGACCGTTTTCAAATTCCTTCTTGTTTTGGAACAGTTGTTGGTATTCCGGTTGGTGGAATAACTCAACGTGGTCTTGAATTTTGTCTGGATTCTGAGGCATTTGGTGGATCTCCAAGCTTACTCTTACTGAAGTCGTTCGTTACTAATTTGCGTCGGGAGCATGGAGTAGAGAGTGGAAATGTCACTCAAAATTCAGAATGCAAAAATCAAAATAAACTTTTAACTTTTGAATTTTGAACCTTGAATTCCCAACTCCCCCCTGGGGTTTTAGCCCCAGGCTGTCCCTACTTATCCCTTTCCCATTTTTTTTAGGCGGTAGCTTTGGCTTTAGCTTTAGCTTCAACCTTTTTGCTCCAGGGAGCGCCGATTAATCCCCAGGTTGGGCTGTTGAGTGCCAAATCCATATCGCGAGCGAAGATAGCGAAGCCATCATAACCGTGATAAGGGCCGGAGTAATTCTTTTTATGGTTTAATGCTCTTTAACAGCCTAATGTTTGCAGTAAGCAATGTCAGATATAGACATTGTTCGCCAGTAACACATTTATTTTTAGGCTAAATATAGGCTAAACCACAGCGATGCATAATCAGGGTCAAGACAAATATCAACAAGCTTTTGCAGACTTAGAGCCATTTCCATCTACCGACGGCAGTTTTCTGGGTTCAAGTCTGCAAGCAAACCAGCAAAAAGCACACATGAGAACAAAAGTACTAATAGAATTAGAGAAAGTAAATCTGCGTTTGAAGTCTGCAAAGGCTAAGGTAACGATTAGAGAATCAAATGGAAGTCTGCAATTACGGGCAACGTTACCAATTAAACCAGGAGATAAGGACACCAAAGGTACTGGGAGAAAGCAATACAATCTTAGTTTGAATATTCCCGCCAACTTAGATGGACTGAAGACGGCTGAGGAAGAAGCTTATGAGTTAGGGAAATTGATTGCTAGAAAAACTTTTGAATGGAATGATAAATATTTAGGTAATGAGGCGATAAAAAAAGAGTTTAAGACCATCGGTGAGTTATTAGAAAAATTTGAAGAAGAATATTTTAAAACGCACAAACGCACAACAAAAAGTGAGCATACATTTTTTTATTACTTTTCCCGCACCAAAAGATTTACCAATTCTCAAGATTTAGCGATTCCAGAAAACTTGCTCGGTGCAATTGAAAAAATAGACAAAGAATGGGCAAGATATAATGCTACACGAGCCATATCTGCATTTTGCCTAGCATTCAACATCGAAATCGATTTATCTAAATATGCCAAAATGCCGGAAAATAATTCCCGGAATATACCAACCGATGCTGAGATAATTACAGGGTTTAGTAAATTTGAAGAATATCTGATTAATAGAGGCAATCAAGTTAATCAAAACGTTAAAGATAGCTGGCAACTTTGGCGGTGGACTTATGGAATGTTAGCAGTTTTTGGTTTACGCCCCAGGGAATTATTTATTAATCCCGATATTGATTGGTGGTTAAGTATAGAAAATATAGATTTAACATGGAAAGTTCATAAAGATTGTAAGACTGGTGAAAGACAAGCATTACCGTTACATAAGCAATGGATTGAAGAATTTGATTTAAGAAATCCTAAATATTTAGGAATGTTAGCAGATGCAATTAGTAAGAAAGATAAAACTAATCATGCAGAGATAACAGCATTAACTCAACGAGTTAGTTGGTGGTTTCGTAAAATTAATTTAGATTTTAAACCTTATGATTTACGTCACGCTTGGGCGATTCGGGCGCATATTTTAGGTATACCAATTAAAGCAGCCGCAGATAATTTAGGTCATAGTGTGCAAGTACATACGCAAACTTATCAGCGTTGGTTTTCTTTGGATATGCGGAAGTTAGCGATTAATCAAGCTTTGAGTAAACGTAATGAAGTTGAGGTGATGAGGGAGGAGAATCAGAGGTTGAGGTTGGAGAATGAAAGATTGAAAATGGAGGTTGAGAAGTTGAAAATGGAGTTAGTGCATGAGCAGAGTTAATTAGGATGTTGAATGATACCTTTATCGCAAGTGATACAATTGGTATTGATACTTAATAAAAGTTTAGTTATTGTATAAATTAGTATATTAATCTATGCATAATGTTACGTAGAAATAGTGGTTTTCTTAAATAAAAATGTGTATCATAAAATTTACAATTTAAATATCAAGTGTAAAAAAAGGCTCTTCATTTTGTTGACGTGTTAATGACTTGTCTATGAAGATACTTAATAAAGTTACAACGAGCACTATTTTATGTAAAGTAAGTAACAACAAGATGGTAAGATAAACAGTTTTGCTCAATATTTTCGGTATTCAAGAAATTTCAAGGAAGCATAAATGAATCAAATTATTGAATCTTATCTAAGAGATTTTTGTCAAGAGTATAGCTTGGAAGACCTAAGTAAAAATACAGCGTTTGAATACTTTGTAAATTACTGTATTATTTCAAGATTACACTCGGAAAGATTTAGTATTGAGGATATTAGTATTGGTGGAGGTGGAGATAACAGTATTGACGGCTTAGCTATCATGGTTAATGAAAATTTGGCTTCTTCTACAGAAGAAATAGATGATTTAAAGAAAGCCTTAAATAGACTAGATGCAAAATTCATTTTTATACAGACAAAAACATCCAGCGACTTTGATTTGGGACATATAAGTAAGTTTATTCATGGTGTGAGAGATTTTTTCAAAGACCAGCCATCCAGAGCTACAGGTCAAGAGATTAAAGAATTGCTCGAATTAAAGAAACATATTTATTCTCTAAGTTTGCACATGGAAGAAAACCCAGTTTGTCATATGTATTATGTTACTACTGGAAAATGGTTACAAGATGGAAATTTACTAAGTGTTATTAATGATGGAATTGAAGATTTGAGAAAGACTGGCTTATTTTCTTCAGGACATGAAGGAGTTAAGTTTATTCCTGTTGATGCAGAATATCTGCAAAATATGTACAAAGAGATACGAAATAAGGTTACAAGAGAAATTAATTTTGAGAGGCACACGATATTACCACAGATAGATAAAGTGCAAGAAGCGTATATTGGCATTTTACCTTGTAAAGAATATTTAAAACTTATATCTAGTACGGATGGTACACTGCAAAAAAATTTATTTTATGATAACGTTAGGGACTTTCAAGGTGATAACACTGTTAACTCTGAGATTAATGACACTATTAAAAATCAAAAACGAAGAGATAGTTTTGTTCTGCTAAATAATGGAGCCACTATTGTTGCAAAATCAATTAACAAAACAGGTACATATTTTAAAATTAAAGATTATCAAATAGTTAATGGCTGCCAAACAAGCCATATTTTATACAAAAATAAAGATTCATTAGATGAACAAATATATTTGCCAATAAAGCTAATTATTACAGCAGATGAAGAGATAACAAATCAGATTATCAGAGCTACTAATAGGCAAACCGAGGTGAAACCAGAAGCGTTTTGGTCATTGCAGCCATTTAACAAAAAGCTTGAGGAGTTTTATGAAAGCTTTAATGATGATGAAGGTCGTAAACATCGTTTATACTATGAAAGACGATCAAAGCAGTACAATAGCTCTAACTCTATTGTTGATAACTACAAAGTAATTTCAACTGCTACTCAAGTTAAGTGTTTTCTTGCTATGTTTCTTAATGAACCACATAGTAGCTCATGTAGATACTATGGAGAACTTCTAAAAAATAATAGCCGGAGAATTTTTGTAGAAAATCACAGCTTTTATCCCTACTATCTAAGTGCATATACGTTTTACAGATTAGAAAAATTTATAAGAACCAACAATTTAAATCAGTATTACAAACGCTTCAAGTATCAAATTATTATGATATTTAGGCTACTAGCATTATCTGATTTAAAGCTTGATATTGACTTAATTAATAATAAGAAAAATGAAAAAAAATTTATTGAATTGCAACAAATTTTACGTAATGAAGAGCATACTTTAATTTTATTTCAGCAGTCAATAACTATTTTGGATAAAGTTCTCGAAAATTATAATAGTGGAAAATCTGGTTTCACTAGCCCCCCAGAAAGGCTTAAAGCATTTACTAGTGATTTGATAGAGTTGACGCGACAACACAAACAAAGCAAAAACCTTAAACCATTTAATCAACCTGTATTAAAAATCAAAACCTAGTTTTGCGAGCCTTTAACGTGCTTCCGGTAGGGTGTGTTGTCGTGTATGCAATACACCTGATGAATTATGTACACCTGATGAATTATGAGTGTCTTCAGGAGGCGATCGCAATTCATCTGTACAATGGACTCAAGTAAACTTAACCGCAACATCAGCAAATTGGGCTGGGATAAGATGAAAAGAAGAAGTTAATTCATAATTTAGGAGGTTAAGCCGTGGAGAGCATGAGATTCAGAACACATATAGGTGATGATGGAATTCTGCACATTCAACTTCCCGCCGAGATTGCAAACCAAGAATTAGATGTTGTAGTTGTCTTTCAACCTGTCACCCAAGAATCTGCATCGTCTGTAAGCAAAACACCGGAAGAATTGGGATATTCTCCTAAGTTTCTTGAAGAAGTAATAGGTAGTTGGGAAGGTGAACCACTTGAACGTCCAGAACAGCTTCCTTTCGAGACGCGAGAGGAGATTCAATGGCCTACCTTTTAGATACCAATGCATGTATCCAAATTCTCAATTCAGCAAATTCACCTGTTACTCAAAAGGTCTTATCAATACCTTCTAGGGAGATTTACATCTGTACTGTTGTTTATAGTGAACTGTATTACGGTGCTTACAAAAGTGCCAATGTTAACAGGAACCTGACTCACTTAGAAAATTGGCGTTGCCGATTAATGGGATGAATTTTATTTCGCGCAAAGTCGCAAAGTCTCGAAGAACCTAGGTTTATCCTTGGCAAATTATCTCAATTCATCCCGCATTTATGCAACGCCAGAAAATTTATTGGTTGAGTTTACTGATTTACCACTTGATCGTCAAGCAGCAAAAATAGCTGGAAATATTCGCGCTCGTCTTGATGCTTTAGGGACTCCAATTGGAGCAAATGATTTATTAATTGCTGCGATCGCTCTAGCTAATGATCTCACACTTGTGACCCACAACATCCGTGAATTTAGCCGTATTGATGGTTTAAAGTACGAAGATTGGGAGATTGGGGAAGAAAGATGAAGATAATCCTAAGAATTATAAAAACAAAGTAATTATTTATATTAGCTCACTTTAGAGCGATTGCGCGCAGCACCGGAGGCGATCGCATCTTTCCGGTAGGGTGTATTGTCGTGTATGCAATGCACCTGATCAATTATTCTTCAGAAGGCGATCGCGCAAGCGCTGACTTGTCAGTTCGCAGCAAGTTATCTATGTAAAAATTTGTGTAACTAAATAGTCCAGACATTAGTTAGGACTGATTGTTCCTACATATTAACTCAACTAAACTTAACCGCTAATTGATGCGAGCGCTTTTGTATACAATTGATTAACTTTTTTGGTTGATTACTTTGTCCTGGTGTTACATACTCGATTGCGAGATTGATGCTATTTTATTGAGGTACAAACGCCTTCATCCCAATTGCAATACAAGCTATGACACTCAATTTATATTTACTGCGACATGGAGAAACTACTTTTAGTCAAAGTGGTAATTTCTGCGGTGAAACTGATGCGGAGTTGACAACACAAGGGATGCAGATGGCAAAGAGTTTTGCCGATGTTTATCAAAAATTGAAGTGGGAAGCTGTTTATGTTAGCCCGATGAAGCGCACAATTGCCACCGCCAAGCCATTTTGTGATGCTATTGGAATGGAGATGCAGTTGCGTGACGGACTGAGAGAAGGTAGTTACGGCAAATGGGAAACTAAGAGTAAATCGTTTGCTCAAGAGAATTACGCCCAGAACTATGTAAAATGGTTGACAGAACCGGCTTGGAATGCACCATTAGGTGGAGAAACTGCGGTAGATATTGCTAACCGTTCTATGCCTGTAATTGCTGAAATTCAAGAAAAACATCCCCAAGGTAATGTTTTAGTAGTTTCCCATAAAGCCACGATTCGGATTATACTTTGCAGTTTACTAGGGATTGATTTGGGGCGCTATCGCTATCGGGTGAATATTTTGGTCGCGTCGGTAGGTATGGTTAAATTTGACGTTAATGGCCCTTTGCTAGAAATATTGGGCGATCGCCATCATCTACCCGATCATCTTCGCTCTCGTCCGGGAACATAATAGTTCCTACTAGTAGTTAGAGATCGAAGGTTCGTGCGACCAAGTGCAGCTTATGGCTATAAAGCTTATATTGCAACAGTTATAGAGATTGATTCGAGATTTAAACGCGATCGCATCTCTGGGGTAGGGTGTATTTTTATATATGCAATGCACCTTAATTAATTATAAGTATCTTTAGAAGGCGATCGCAGCAATTCCTGGCGTTGCATAATTGCGGGATGATTTATCTCACGCAGAGGCGCAAAGGCGCAGAGAGAATCAAGAGTTTAAGATTTTAATACATCAAATTTCATCCCATGATTCAGCAACGCCCAATTCCTCTACGCTAATTCACAACTAAAATCTACTCATCGTCCATATCTGCAAATATAGATTCTAAATCTCGATAACCGCTAACTACCCGGACAATCACAACACTATCTTCAAAAACTCGATAAAAAATGATATAGCCGTCCAATGGTATCCCTCTCAGCCTGGGGTCAAACTTGGTGTAACTTCGCCCTATATTTGGGAATTGAGCTATGTTTTGGCACTTCTTATTAAATTCTCGAATAAATCTTTCGCCAGCGTTGACATTACGAACTAAAAAATAATCCAAAATTTCATCTAAATCTTGGCTTGCTTCCTTGGAAATCAAGTATTCCATCATCCTTGAGCCTCACGCGCTTGGCGTAATTTCTCCTCCAGTCTTACCATCACCACTTCACCATCTACTACGTCTCCACGTTCGATAGAAGCCAACCCAGCCTCTAGTTTTTTCTTAGTTTCTTCTTCCCATTCCTGATAACCCTTCTCCCATTCCTCCAGTAGTTTCAATGCTTTTACAATCACATCTTCAGCATTTTCATATCTACCTGTAGCAATTCGGGTTTGTATAAATTGCTCGTATTCTGCTTTCAATTGGATGTTCATAATTTTTACCTCTAGTTAATTAACAGCGTTACCTAGCCATATATAATCGTACAAGCAATCATGCAAAACTCAAGAAGCCTTGGGTGGTAAGAGTTGGAGCCAAGCAAACGAGGGTATGTGATGAATGAATGGAGTTGTTAAAGCGGTGCATAGAAGTGCTTTGCATACGATGAAGAAGTATGAGCAGCCAAGTATCCAGTTACTCCCAGGATTAGGCGTTGAGGGTGATGCACATATGGGTGTGACAGTCAAGCATCGTTCACGGGTAGCTGTTAATCCGAATCAGCCTAATCTCCGTCAAGTGCATTTAATTCATTCTGAGCTGCATGACGAACTTTGTGTCAAAGGTTTTACTGTGGGTGCAGGTGAAATGGGAGAGAATATTACGACGCGAGGAATCGACCTGCTTAGGCTACCTCTGGGTACTCATCTATACCTGGGCACACAGGTGATAGTTGAAATTACTGGCTTACGGAACCCGTGTGTCCAGCTTAACGGAATTCAGGAAGGTCTGATGGCGGCAGTGTGAGACCGAGACGAGCAGGGTAATTTGATTCGCAAAGCAGGTGTGATGGGTGTCGTGCTAATTGGTGGTAAGGTGCGATCGCATGATTTGATACGTGTGGAGTTGCCACCAGAACCGCATTGATCGCTTGATCGAGTCTGAGTGATCGCATTTGTTAACTACGCCAACGCACTGCTGGATGATGTTGAGAAAAATTATATTTGCTGACTATTGCTTAATCTGCCATTCTGATGAAGATGCCAGGGTACGATGTGGTGCATTGTCCTAATTCACAACTATAAAATACTAGCAATTTGGTACTATTGACAAAGTGGGCGATCGCTTACAACGTCTACGACAAGTTACGCCTACGTAATCTTCAGCAGACTGGCAAAAAACTATGGCAAAGCGTAAAAAAAGCAATCTCCAGTGGATTAAAGAAACGCTTGAACTAAAGCCTGACCATCGCTGGGAATCTCCATCAGGCTACAAGATTTTTGTAGCAAATCGTGGGGCTGTGCGCTTTAATGTCCCCCATAATTGGTTTTTTGAACCGCAAGAAAAATCTTTCAAGTTTCGTGATCAAAAACCCCCTAACGATGATTGTTGCTTAGAAGTATCTTTCAATCCTCTACCTCCCCGTGACTGGAGTATGTTTCCGTTAAAATCCACCTTGAAGAAAATAATGGACGAAGACGAGCGTAACGTCATTGCTAGAGGAGAAATTGTCACTGTCAAGCGCCAAACTGCCAAAATTGTCTGGACAGAGATTAAGTTTATTGACACCCAAGAAAAACCACGAGAAGCTTTTTCACGAACTTGCATCGGTTTGGGGTCAAATGTGCAATGCTTAATTACATTGGATTATTGGGCAGATCAAGCAGAGCAACTAATACCCGTTTGGGATGAAGTGATGGGTAGTCTGACGCTAGGGTTGTATATCCGTGATCCCATGACAGGTATGGCTTTCCCCGATTAAATATTAAATGTTGCTAATCTTACACAAAAATCATGAATAATAACAATTAGAATTTACTAGAAGTTTGTGATGGTCTTGACCTCTATTTGGGATTAAGTCATGCGATCGCTTACACTATGTTTGTACATTCATGATCCAAGAACTGGTTTAGCTTTCCCAGGCTGAGCCACAATAACAAATTGTATCTCCTTTCTTAATGACTAATCCCTTTCAGTTGCAACTGTTCAACTCCAGTTTTTGATTCGATTCAGAACACGATGAATGCTGATGTATACCGGGCATTTTATCCCGATAATTGGCGTGTGAGCCAGCAAAAGGCTGTTGAGGATGTTTGCGTTGCAGAAGACACCAATGTATGGGTTGCTATCGATGCAGGTTCTGCTGTAGGCTTTGTAGCCGTGAAACTCCACTCAGAGGATAGCATGGGTAAAATTTACATGGTGGCTGTCGATCCAGATTTTCAAGGTCGCGGCATTGGCAGCGCTCTGATAAAATTCGCTCTAGACTGGATGAAAGATGCGGGGATGTCTATTGCTATGGTGGAAACTGGAGGTGATCCTGGTCATAGCGCAGCGCGTCATACTTATGAAAAGGTGGGCTTTGATTTGTGGCCAGTCGCTAGATACTTCAAGAAACTGTAAAGTACAAATGTCAGCTTTTGCCAATTTCGTCTTCCAGCAAGCGATCGCCTGTTTTAATCTAAAAAAATATCAGTTAAAAAAGTATTTTGATTTACAGTTTTGCTTTAAATAAAATTTAGCCAAACTCAAAAACCAATTCCCATAAGAGTTATATTGTCTCAAGTATTAAAAATGTATTGTTCCTAGATATCCTAAAACTCGTATTTAGGCTAGAAATAGACTCTATTTTCTCTTGCTGCTAAAAAAAGCTTGATTTAATTGACTTGTAAGAGCGATCGCTAGGTTCGGAGTAATCCCAAGAGTGCATTTGACGGAAAGGTAGACCCATCTTTTGGAAGACGTACTTCTCTTTCACACCAGAAGCAATTAAGTCTGGCTTAAGTGCTTTAACGAACTCCTCGAATTCATAAGCAGTTACGTCATCGTAGACGATAGTACCATTTTCGATGTAGTGGGTAGTACGTTTGTAGTCGTCGTTGTGAGCGAACTCATAACCTGTACCAACCATCTTCATACCCAAATCTTGGAAAGCGGGTACAACGTGGCGAGGACGTAGACCGCCAACCATCATGGCTACAGTCTTACCTTCCAAACGGGGACGGTACTTCTCAACGATCGCATCCATTGTGGGCTGATACTTGGCAATTACCTTCTCAGCGTTTTCTTGGATTTTCGAGTCAAATTTAGAAGCAATTTCCCGTAGAGATTCAGCAATCTTGGTAGGGCCAAAGAAGTTGTATTCTAACCAGGGAATACCATATTTTTCTTCCATGTGACGGCTGATGTAGTTCATCGACCGATAACAGTGGATAAGGTTCATCTTCACGTTGGGGGTCATCAACATTTCGTTGATAGTACCGTCACCAGACCACTGAGCGACTACGCGCAAGCCGATTTCTTCTAGTAGGATGCGGCTAGCCCAAGCATCACCACCGATGTTGTAGTCACCGATAATTGCTACATCGTAAGGAGTAGAATCAAAATTCAGTGAACCGTCAGCTTTAGCTTTATCGGATCTGGGGAATACCCAGTCACGAATCATGTCGTTAGCGATGTGGTGACCCAAGGACTGGGAAACACCCCGAAAGCCTTCGCAACGAACGGGAACAACAGGCTTGTCAATTTCTTTGGATGCTTTACGAGCCACAGCTTCGATGTCATCCCCAATTAGACCGATGGGACATTCAGATTGAATGGATACACCACGGTTAAGGGGGAAGAGTACTTCCAATTCTTGGATCAGTTTCAGTAGTTTTTTGTCACCACCGAAAACGATGTCCCGTTCTTGGAAGTCAGAGGTGAAGTGCATGGTACCAAAGGTGTCAACACCTGTAGTACCAATGTAGTAGTTACGACGACCAGACCAAGACCAGTAACCACAACCTACAGGCCCGTGGCTGATGTGGATCATGTCCTTAATAGGACCCCAAACCACACCTTTAGAACCTGCATAAGCACAACCACGAGCGGTCATTACACCAGGAAGAGATTTAACGTTAGATTTAACGCCGCAATCGCTCTTACCTTCTTCAAATACATTTAAGTGCTTTTCCCGTTTTTTCTTAGCTTTATCGGGGTAAGCTTCTAGAACTTCTTTAATTAGCTCTTTTCTTTCTTCAACAATCTTGTTGTTTTCTGGAGGTGTCATTTTAGCCTCTCGAGTTCCTAAGGATCTGGGGATAGGGTAGATGGAAGTCCCCTAAGAGTAGGGGGGGAGAAGGTTAAAGGTAAAAGGTAAGATATGAGTTCTTGCCTTTTCCTTTTTCCTTTGGTGATTACTTACCAGCTGCTGCTTTAGCTGCGGCTTCTGCGGCGATGAGTTTTTCTGCTTCTTCGTCGCTTTCGAGAATACCGAATTCGATCAACAGTGCTTCTAGTTCATCCATCTCGATAGGAGTGGGGATGGTGAGGTTTTTGTTGTTGATGATCTTCTTAGCTAATGCGCGGTATTCCTGACCTTGGTTACTGTCAGGTGCATACTCGTTTACAGTCATCCGACGCAATTCAGCGTGTTGAACGATGTTGTCGCGGGGTACGAAGTGAATCATCTGGGTGTTCAAACGTTCTGCCAGAGTTTCAATCAATTCGATTTCGCGGTCAACTTTACGGCTGTTACAAATCAAGCCACCTAAGCGCACGCCACCGGTGTGAGCATATTTCAAAATACCACGAGCGATGTTGTTAGCTGCGTACATCGCCATCATTTCACCAGAGGTAACGATGTAGATTTCTTGCGCTTTACCTTCACGGATAGGCATAGCAAAACCACCGCATACAACGTCACCTAGTACGTCGTAAGATACGAAGTCAACGTCTTGATAAGCACCGTTTTCTTCCAAGAAGTTGATGGCGGTGATGATACCACGACCAGCGCAACCTACGCCGGGTTCTGGACCACCAGACTCCACGCAACGCACACCACGGAAACCGGTCAGCATTACTTCTTCGAGTTCTAGGTCTTCAACAGCGCCTCTTTCAGCAGCCAAGTGAAGCACGGTGGTTTGAGCTTTACTGTGCAGCATCAAACGGGTGGAGTCAGCTTTGGGGTCGCAACCGACGATGAGGATGCGCTGACCCATTTCTGCCATAGCTGCCAGGGTGTTTTGAGATGTGGTAGATTTACCGATACCACCTTTACCGTAGAAAGCTATCTGTCTAATGTTTGCGTCAACTGACATGATTATTTTTCTCCTGAGATTGGTTGGTTAGTGGGTCTTTTGTGTTGACGTTCACGCCTGTTGAGCTACAGCAGTGAGCGCATGTAGAGAGAGCATCGCTGGTGGCGCTCGCTCCACAACAAAATCAGTTGGTGTTGGAGTCATAATGATTCGGGTTAAGTTTATTTCTGTGAGTTTGTTTATTTTTCTCCTTTGCCATTTGTCAAGCAAATGACAAAGGAATTACACACTTTACAAATATAGGGAGAAAATAAAGGAGGACTTGAGGTAGTTATTCGTCAATCAATGCAGAAGTCCTTATTTGTTGAGAATTGCGCCCTTTAAGCTGGAAACGCGAGTTAAGGCAGCGCTGGTGTCTTCTGCTGATACTCCACTTGCAGCCATTGCCGCATTCAAATGCTTGACAATAGCGTCGAAGTGTTGGTCATTGAGATTCATCCCTGTGTGGGTTTTGTCCATAGAACGGCCACTGTATTGCTTTGGCCCTTCAAACATCAGAGAGAAAAATGCAACTTGATGAGCGCGTTGTTTCGCCATATCTGTGTTAGCGAAAAAGGGTTTGAGACTGTTGTCTGCCATAATGCTTTTGTGTAGCTCATCAACCACTTTTTCAATAGTCGGTTGTCCACCAATTTTGTCGTACAATGTACTCATATCCTGTTCCTTTGAAGCGTGTGGGATCATGAAATGTGCAATTAGGTGTTGACTTTCACCTATGTACTTTAAGACTGAAGCATTGATGGAGCGAAGATTTGGGTCAAATCCTACTTCTTGTTCCTGGTGAATGAATTACAGGATTTATTTGTGTGGTGCGTAAATCTGTAAGTTATGGTTCGACTGCTTCGACTACAAGGTTTTTGCTGACTCGATCCTGTAATCTGGCTTCGATCGCAATCTTGAGAGTGGCTGTACTACTAGAACAAGAACCACAAGCGCCTTGCAATAAAACCTTGACTCTATCGCCATCTACGTCGTAAAGTTCTACATCTCCGCCGTCAGCGATCAATACGGGTCTGACTTCTTCATCTAAGACTTTTTGAATCAATGCAATCTTCTGCACGTTTGTGAGAGGTCTTGGCGATTGCGGCTGAGAATTAGCAATATCTGTAGTAACTCCGACGCTGTGGTTGTTAAGAGCAGGTGCGGCGGCTTGTTCCTTTACACTTCTTATAATATCATCAATATTCGCTAAACAGGAACCGCATCCGCCGCCAGCTTTGACATAATTTGTTACCTGTTCTGCATCAGTGAGATGATTTTCGACAATCACACGGCGAATTTTGGATTCGGTGATCCCAAAGCAGCTACAAATTAATGCGCCTTCGTCATCGTCGTCATGGGTAGCTAGAGGAATGCCACGATAATTATAAATAGCAGCTTCTAGCGCTTCTTGCCCCATGACAGAACAGTGCATTTTGGCTTCAGGTAATCCGCCGAGGTAGTCGGCAATTTCTTTATTGGAGACCTTCAAGGCTTCATCTAAAGTTAAACCCTTGATCATTTCAGTCAAAGCACTAGAAGAAGCGATCGCACTGGTGCAGCCAAAGGTTTGAAAGCGAGCATCCAAAATTGTGTCAGAGGCTACTTCAACTTTCAAATGCAATCTTAAAGCATCACCACAAGCAATACTACCAATTTCTCCCATTGCTACCTTTACACCAGGTTCGTCAGTTTCTTCAATAGCTCCCTGGTTCTTGGGATTGTAAAACAAGTCTAATACTTTATCTGTGTAGTCCCACATGGTCGATTTTAGATTTGAGATTTGAGATTTGAGATTTGAGGGATGAGGAAAATGAGGAATAACTCTCTCCCCTGCTCCCCTGCTTCTTCCCTAACTATGAGCTAGTGCTTGTGCTTGTTCTTGCAACCAATCCGCATCATCCTTTTTGAAGGGGGACATGGCGCGTAAACGTTCGACAATATCGGGCATTACTTCTATTACTTTGTCAATTTCGGCTTCCGTGGTGTAGCGAGAAAGACTGAAACGAATGGAGCCGTGTAAAGTGGTGTAGGGTAAACCCATCGCCCGCAAAACGTGGGAAGGTTCTAAAGAGCCGGAGGTACAAGCAGAACCAGATGAGGCACAGATGCCGTATTTGTTCAAAGAGAGCAGAATTGCTTCACCTTCAATGTACTTGAAACCAATATTGGTGGTGTTTGGTAATCTCTGCGTTGGATCGCCATTAACTTCGCAGTTGGGAATTTTAGCGAGTAAGGTTTGCTCTAGGCGATCGCGTAGTTTTCTTTCTCTTGTGGTAGCCTCTTCTAAATGCAAGAGTTCCAATTCTGCCGCTTTACCCAAAGCAATTATAGCTGGAACATTCTCTGTTCCTGCCCGCCGACCACGTTCTTGATGTCCCCCAAGTAACAAGGGACGGAACCGCACACCGCGCCGCACATACAAAGCACCAATTCCCTTGGGAGCATGAATTTTATGACCAGATAAGGTCAACATATCGATGGTGCTGTTCTTCATGTTCATGGGGATTTTGCCCACGGCTTGCACCGCATCTACATGAAAGAGAGCGCCATATTCTTTGACTCGTAAGCCAATTTGCTCAATGGGGAAAATGGTACCTGTTTCGTTGTTGGCATACATAATCGTCACCAAGGCGGTGTTACCAGTCAAGGAGGCCTCTAATTCATTGAGATCCAACTGTCCCTGACGATTCACCGACAGATAGGTAACATTGTAACCTTGGGTTTCCAGTTGTTTGCAGACATTCAACACTGCTGGGTGTTCAACTTGCGTCGTGATGATATGTCGCTTTTCTGGTTGTGCCAACAGGGCGGCGCGAATAGCCGCGTTATCTCCCTCTGTACCGCAACTGGTGTAGACAATTTCCGATTCATCTGCACCGATGAGGGCTGCTAGTTGTTGCCTGGCTATTTTTACAGCTTTGCCAACTTGTCCCCCAAAGGTGTGCATACTTGAGGGGTTACCGTAGTAGTCCCGCAAATAAGGCAACATCACTTCTATAACTTCTGGGTCTACCTTAGTTGTGGCATTATTGTCTAAATAAATGATGCTCATCCTGATACACCTACAACTCCGCTCTGATGCCGAGATATTTGTTCTGAGAATTTTTGAGAGTAATATTCAAACCAGCGCTCCCAGTAATCTTTTTTGTTGGTTAATTTTGCTAAAGAGTGGTTGTAATTAGCAAACCAGCCTTCCCAATAATCGTTAGGCTGCTTAACGCAACCATTGCAGGTGGGACAACCAGCTTTACACTGAGGTACAGAGTAAATATTACCAGCGCAGTTTGTGCAAAGTTCAGGGTCAATCCAGTGATTACCGTCAATTACTTTAACTGCACCAGTAGGACAAGCAGACAGACAGAGATTGCAGGAAATACATTGGCTAGTGATGGTGTAAGCCATGATTATTCTCCTTGTTGAAATGGGGGAGTGGTGAATGGTGAGTGGTGAGTGGGGAGGGGATTTTTGCATCCCTAATCCCTACTCCCCTTCGGGTTTGCCAGTCGCTCATGGGGGAAACCACGCCACTTGCTCCACTTGGGGAAACCTCAAGACCGCAGTGGCTCCCCAAGACCGCGCTGGTCTCACCTATTCCCTATTCCCTAACTCCTGGACATATTGCTCGTAAAATTCCAAAGCAACCTTTTCAATCACGTCGTAAGCTTCAACGGTCTGTATACCAGCTGCTTGCAGTTTTTCTTGAGGACAGTTACCAATCTTGGAGACTAAAACTGCTTTGCAATCTGCGATCGCTTGCATGATATGCTCGAAAGTGGCTTCTTCACTAAATCCACCTTGGCAATATTGGTCAATCTTGCGATGACCGATAAAGCGAACTTCATTACCATCTACTTCGTAAATTTGGAATTCCTTGGCATGACCGAAGTGTTGGTTAACTAATCCACCGCCTTTGGTGGCGACTGCAACGAGAATTTTGGGATTGCTGGCAAATTTCTTGCTTGCACGTGCCTTATCTTTGGCTATTTTTAGCTCTTCTTTAAATTTTTCAATCCCTTCATGAACTAGGGTGCGTTGCTCAAGGTCATATTCTGGGGACATTTCCAAGAACTTATCTTTGGTAAATTCTTGGCTGCGGTCTTCTCCCAATAATCCTACAGCATCGGCTCGGCACTGACGACAATGGCGCATCATTTTCATGTTGCCAGCACAATTGTCTTGAACTGACTTAACTTCTTTGGGTGTGGGGCCGCGTTGACCTGTTAAACCGAAGTATGTGCCGTGTTCCGGTGCCGAAATCAGTGGCATGATATTGTGCAGAAATGCACCGTTTTCCCGAATCATTTTATTGACTTCGATCAGGTGCTGATCATTAATTCCGGGAATCATCACGGAGTTGACTTTGCACAAAATGTCAGCTTCTTTGAGTGCTTGCAAGCCTTCCATCTGCTTTTCAAGCAGAATCTTAGCACCTTCAACGCCTCTATAACGCTTGCGCTTGTAGTGAACCCAAGAGTAAATCTGAGCGCCGATTTCTGGGTCGATGGTATTTAGGGTGATAGTAACGTGATCTATATTTAGTTGTTTGATGCGATCGATGTATTCGGGTAGCATTAAACCGTTGGTTGATAAGCAAAGCTTGATGTCTGGTGCTTTGTCTGCAATCAACTCAAAGGTGCGGAAAGTTTTTTCGGGATTCGCCAATGGATCACCAGGCCCCGCAATTCCCACGACTGTCATTTGGGGAATTTTGCCTGCAATCACCAAAGCTTTGTGTGCTGCTTCTTCTGGTGTCAGCAACTCGCTAACTACCCCAGGACGACTTTCGTTAGCGCAGTCGTATTTACGGTTGCAATAGTTGCATTGAATATTGCAAGCTGGTGCAACTGCAACGTGCATTCTGGCGTAGTGGTGATGAGCATCTTCGCTGTAGCAGGGATGCTTGGCGATCCGTTCTTGGAGTTTTTCATCCATTTCCACGGTGGTGCTGCTGTCACATCCGCAACCACCTGATTTTGCTGGGGTAACTGCTAGTTCCTGATGGTCGGAGGAGAGGAGTCCTGAAGACGGTAGTGTCATTGAATTTCGCAAGGGTCGGTGGACTGGATGCCACAGTGGGAGATGCCGTTGCTACTGTCTTTACCCAGGAAATAAAGTCGCGTCTTGTATTCAAACAGTTAGCAGTTAACAGTTAACATTTATCAATTTGTTTACTGTTGACTCAGGTATGGCTAATGCCACGCTTCGCTATCGGCTGGTGTGTGTCAACGTTTAGGTCTTGGGTGGAATTTGTTTGTGAGTACAGCCGCGACTTTTATTCACAGAGGCATGGTGCTATCTCATCCCTCCACTCACTCTTCGCTATTACTTTTGGTTCGAGCGTTGAGTGATTGGCGATATAAGATTTATATCAGTTGTCCTCAAATGGTTGGCGCGTCTATTGAGGATAGAATTTATTGGATTTATTACGCTTGTACTCAAATTTTCAAACCCTACTTATTTGGGCTTTACAAGAATTAAAAATTTATTTTTTGGGTAGGGGTACTAGTATTTTTTACTTGGGGTACGAGTATTTATGAAGAGAGGTTCAGGATTTCTTTGTACTCAGCCAAAATCCAGTCATAGCAAAGGTTTTCGCTCGGTTTGAAATGATTTTGGGTTATTTTATTATGTACTCAAACTACCCTTAAATCCCATTTAAAACATAAAAAGCTTAGGAGTTTAAGGGGGAAAAACTGGAGCAGATTCACGTCGGACTACTCCAGATACGTGCGAAATTCAATTCTGTATCCAACATATCATTTTTTTTTGCCAAAAAATCCAATTTATATTTATTTAATTTTTGCAGAGAAATTTGTGACTGAAAATTTGCATAAGTAGCACCAAACAAGGATTTGTGTTACTTCCCATGATATATCTATTGACAATTTTTAGCTACAAGCAAGCATAATTAGCTGTTGTCTGCTTAATCAACTGGTGAATTAGATTGAGTTAGATGAGCGCGTCAGAATTTGGCTTACGAGTAAATCTTAATCTGTATCTAACCTATCATTTTTTTTGCAGAAAAAATGCATTTAATATTTATTTTATTTTCTAGAGATTAATTCACTCACTTAAAAAGTGCTGAGTATAAGTACTAGCCCTTTCAATGTGAGTAAAAACTACCGAATATTGGACAAAATTTTAGGCTTTCCACCTTTGTAACTTTATAATTCAAAAGTCATTTTTTTAACCACTAAGACACTAAGACACCAAGCAAAATACCTGACATCTGGAAACTGCTGATTATAAGTAGTTACCACTATTCAAGTAAAGAGCCAGATTCCCAAGGGAAACTAAAAAGTATAATTAATTACTTAAAATTTAAGCTACGGAAAAGCAGATAAATTTGGCTCACTACTCGTGCGATCGCTGTATGATATATTACGAGGTTTGTTTATTTACTTTTTGCTCGGCTACATCCATAAATATTACATTAAAATCATCAGTAGTTTATGAGTCAAGAACAAAAATATTACTGTTTTTGCACATTAGCTTTGAGAAAGAAGTACCGTCTTCTGGCTCGGCAATTGGCTAGTGATTTAGAAAAATACGCTCCAGGAACTTCACTGTTAGTTTTTACAGATGACATCAATGATTTCAGTGATTTTCCGAATGTTCTAGCTTTTAAACATCGCCAAAAAGGCATTCTTCTTTGTTATCATGACAAAAGTATTGTCATGGAAATAGCCTTATCAAAATTTCCTGCTGTTATTTATATTGATGCAGATACTAGGATATTAGCTCCCCTACCAGATAATTTGGAGTGGAAACCTGGAATCACAGTAGGACATTATGAAAATTTAATTGAACATGTTAGTAGATACACGCCTGAGAGATTGCAGTCTCTTCAAAAGGTGGCTGCACATTTAAATCTGCATCTAGAAAATACTACATATGTAGGAGAATCTTTATTTATTATTGCTAGAGATGAAGGTAGAGAACTAGAGTATTTGAAGTATTGGGGAATTATTGGGAGATATTTAGAATTAAAAGGCATTCATGCTGGTGTAGGTAATGCCATGGGATTAGCTGCTGCCAAAGTAGGGTGGACTATTGGCACAGATGGCTGGCAAAAAATTAAAAATATCACGCATCATTATGATGCTTCGTATACCAAGGAACAGAAAAGTTTTTGGGAAAAATGGGAACGAAGAATTAGCTATCACTACCGCTTAAATCTAGCTAGAATTAGGGCACTGAAAAATGCTAAGTTTTACTATAACTAAAGTTATTTAAGTAACAAGAAGCAGAGGTTTAGAGGAGTGTAGAAAGAGCATTTTTCCACACTCCTACTCTCTCTTTTTTGCCTTTTTTGATAAATATTTAGATTTGCATTTTTGTAGCAACATCGACATCATTAGTTTTCAGTTGACCATCTTCCATATAAATGATGCGATCAGCAATATCAAGGATGCGGTTGTCGTGGGTAACTAGCAAGATTGTACAGCCTTGTTCTTTGGCTAGCTTCTGCATTAATTCGACGACATCACGCCCAGATTTTTTGTCAAGTGCAGCCGTGGGTTCGTCTGCCAAAACAATTTGAGGATGGCTGACTAAAGCGCGAGCGATCGCTACTCTCTGTTTTTGCCCTCCTGACAAATTCTCTGGATAATAATTGACATGATCACCTAAACCAACAGTTTCTAACATCGCGATCGCTTTGGTGTTGACATCCTGATTTAAAAAATCGTCATGCAACTCTAAAGACATTCGCACATTGTCTTTAGCTGTCAAAAAAGTCATGAGGTTGTGCGCTTGGAAAATATAGCCAATCTGGCGGCGCAGTCGGGTTAACTGTGCTTTATTAGCCCCACAAATTTCCTGTCCTAAAATTTTTAAACTACCTTCTTGAGCAGAACGTAGTCCCCCCATGAGAGTTAACAAAGTGGTTTTTCCTGAACCTGAGGGGCCGGTCATAATCACAATATCACCAGCGTTAATCTCCAAATTAATATCAAATAAAACTTGTTTGCGGAGATTACCTCCACCAAAGTAGTGGTTGACGTTATGAACAGCAATCACAGGTTCTACTAGTACAGAGTTTTGCAACATAGTGAATAGAAGGGGATGAAGGAACAAGGGAACCCAAAAATTAAAAAACATCGGCGGGGTCAGCTGATCGTAATTTCCGCATAGCGATCGCCCCAGAAAAACTACACATGATGACAGTGAGAATAAATACTGTTATTGCCCTGTCTACTTTCATCGCGATGGGCAGCAGTGTGGCAGCATAGGTAAGCTGATACAATCCAAAAGACAGGAAGAATGCCGGGATATAACCCAAGACGGCTAAAAATAATGCCTCTTGGAGCAAGACTCCCAATAGATAGCGATCGCTGTAACCCATGGCTTTGAGGGTGGCGTATTCTGGCAGGTGTTCCGAAACGTCGGAGTAAAGAATCTGATAAACAATCACAATGCCGACAATGAAACCGACTCCCACACCTAAACCGAAGATAAACCCAATACCAGTGCCAGTTGCCCAGTAATCTTTTTCGGTTTGGGCAAAACCTTCTGGAGTCAGGACGCTGACATCATTAGGGAGTCCAGCAGCGAGTTGCGATCGCACTTTCTCTGGATCAGCACCTGGTTTGAGAGTAATTAACCCGACTTCGATGCGATCGCGTTGACGGTCTGGAAATAGTTGTAAAAAGGTGGAGTCACTGGTGATAACATTACCATCGGCGGCGAAGGAAGCACCGTTACTAAATACGCCCCGAACACGCACAGCTTTATTATTCAATTCTGTTTCAAAATTGCCTGTTTTTTGGAAGATATCACCCACAGCCCCATATTCTGGACGACCAGCTTGATCAAACAGAACTTGATGCAACTGTTTGAGATGATCCTGGTTTTGTTGAACTTCGGGAAACTTGAATGCAGATTGGGTAGGATCAATACCCCAAATCAAGATAGCCCGATCAAGTCGTGTTTCAGGATTTCGCCATTGTCCAGTGCCAATATATACAGAATTTACTGACTCTACACCTTCATAACCTAATGTTTGATACAGTCGTTCTCTAGAAAAGCTTTTGACTGAAAATAAAGTTTGAAATTGGGGATTAATTAAAACCAAGTCCGCTTGTAAATTGCGATGAGGTTGTATGGCTGCATCAAAAAGCGCACTTTCAAACCCCAGTTGAATAAACATCAACATATCGGCAAAAGTAATACCTGCAACCGCAACTGCTAGACGCGTTTTTTCTTTCATTAACTGCCGCCATGCTAGCGGAGTTTTGCGGGATATTTTATAAAACATCTGGCAATTGTCCCCATATCAAAGTTAGTTAAAATCTCACAGTCTCAGTCTGTTGTTCAAGTTGATACTGTCGCATTAAGAGAAATAAAGGCAAACCAAGGGAAACCCCAACCAAAAGATTAGCAGCAATGTAAATCCAGAGATTTGGTATTTTCAGACGTGTACCTTCCCCATATACAAATACCCAAAAAACTAGGGATGAAACAATTACATCCATGCCAAAAAAACCGGAAATTCTATTAGCAAATAGCTGTTCAAAAAAAAGCCGGATATCAAGACCATATTCTAGGACAAATGGCCATAACTGTGAGTAAGGCAAAACTGTTCCGAAAATACAAAGCAGAAGATATATGACTTTCAGCATGATAAAATTACCTAATTTTCTAAGGATTTATAATTCAATTGCTGTTTGTACTTGCAAGTTAGTCAGCCCAGCGACGCGTTTACTGTCTTCAGGGTTGAGACGAATTTTGACCTCAATCACTCGGCTGTCTAGGTTTTCTCCTGGTTGGTTGCTAAAAACGTTTTGTCGATTTACTTGTAAACCAATTTGGGAAACTGTCCCTTGTAATTCACCATCAAATACTTGACTAGTAATTACTGCTGGCTGTCCCAGTTGAATTTTACCAATGTCGGTTTGATAAACTTCTGCTACTACCATCATTTGCTCGGTTTGGGCTAAGTCTGCAATGCCGGCATCACGAATTTTTTCTCCAACTTTTGTATGAATCTTGAGAATTTGACCCGCCATTGGGGCTTTAATCTCTGCTGCTGCTAAGTCTGTTTCGGCTTGTTTGAGAGATGCGATCGCATTTTCCACTTCACTCTGTGCAGCCTGCACATCTACCGGACGAACTTCGGCAATACTGTTGAGTGTGGCTTTGGCTTCGCTGATTTGTTTGTTGCTAGTGGCGTTAATTCGGGTGAGTGCAACTTTAGCTTCAGTCAGTTGCCTACTCGCTGTAGAATTAATGCGGTTGAGAACTGCTTTGGCTTCGTCTAGCTGCTGTTGTGCGGTTTCCCAAATCAAACGCTTACTATCAAATAAAGAATGAGAAATTGCTCCTTGGGAAGATAGCTGCTGATAACGTTGATATTCAGCTGCGGCATTGTTGAGTTCTGCTACCAGTTTTTTAATTGTCGCCTCTTGGGCAATTCTATCTCCTAACCACTGCGCTTCGATGCGAGCGATCGCTTCTTGTTGAGCGGTTTTATCTCCTTGTAACTGCGCTTGTAAGCGTTCCACAGTTGCCTGTTGTGCTTGAATTTCTCCAGTTTTTGCCCCGGCTTTGACTTGAGCCAATCTTGCTTGAGTGACTCTCACCTGTTTTTGAGCTTGGAGTACCGCATTCTGCAAGCGATCGCGTGAGTCTAAAATTGCTACCACCTGTCCGGCTGCAACGATATCACCTTCTTTAACTAGGATTTGAGCAATGCGATCGCCGTCTAAAACCAAAGGTGCAGACAAACTAATTACTTCTGTTTCTGGCTCTAATCTTCCTAAAGCCGTCACTCTTGGTGTGGTTTGTCCTAATTCAGATGAGGCAGTTTGACCAACTTGTCCAAACTGAGAAATGCTATAAACAGCAATGCCACCTGCAATTGCAGTCGCAGCTATTACTAAGGGAATTAGCGTTTTATAAGCAGGTTTAAATAACAGATTTTGCCCCATTTTCCCCTCACAATAAACACACTTATTTGATACGTGAAATTAACATTATTACTAAAACCCTAATTATTTATATGGCTGTAAATTAGCAGCTTTGTGATAATTTTCTTGCTGTAAATATAACGTCAGCATTTTACCCAACAATGTACATTGTTCAGAAAAATCAATCATTTCATTACCCCATAATTTCTCCATAATTAAACCATTAACAAAGCTCAATATAAAAGATGCCAATACTGCATCTTGAATACCTAGAAAATCACAAGCTGCCTGCTGATATCTTTGATTAGCACGTTTAAATACAACATTGTTGCGGATTTCTTGTGAGTCTTGATGCTGACAAAAATCAACCCAGACATAAGTCCACTTAATAAAGTAATCCTCATTTTTAACTAGATATCTTCCCAGTGCTGCCATCGACTCTTGCAGCGTTTTAGCGCCTGCCATCTCCGCCAGTGCTGCACTCACATCTTGCTGACTTATTTCCTCAACTAATTGCTCAAACAAAGCTTGTTTACTAGGAAAATAATGATAAAGCGTACCAGTAGAAACATTTAAACCTTGAGCAATTTGCCTCATGGTGACCGAACCATAACCTTTTTGGGCAAATAAATCAAAACTCTTGCTCAGGAGTTCTTTGCGGTATTGGTCATGGTCAACAATCTTAGGCATGATTCGGCTTTATTTATATCGAACGCTCGTTATTTATTAATATACTCCTACTGATGCTGGGATGTCAAATAATTACAGCAATTTAGTACAACATTTTCTGCTGACGTTGACTATGTAGTACTTTTTACTTTTAACTTTGCTATTTATCCAACAAACCTGCTAATCACTAGCAAACTTGTTGTGGTAATTTAAAATTCATGCTGGTACAGACTTATTAATCTATGCTGAACAGCCATATCTGTCAAGATAAGTGAATTATAATTAATTCAAAATTCGCACATTTAAAATCTCCCAATAGACTTATTTATTTTGAATTTCTAATTACTATATTTTCTAGCCAGTGGTGGCACAAATTACGGAAACACAGTACAATAAATCTTGTCTTGTATTACACATTTATCATAGTAAAAAGAGTGTACAAATTAGTACCATAATGCTGTTCACTACTATTTTTAAGGAGAAGTTATGAACATAAAATTTGCTTTTCTTGCTTCCGCTTTGGGTGCAACCTTGCTGACGAGTGCCTGTCAGCCTACTGCTACTCCACCGGAAACTACTCCACCAGCAGCACCGCCAGAAGCTACTCCACCAGCAGCACCGCCAGAAGCTACTCCACCAACGACTCCCTAATACTTTAGTTGCACGACTTGGAAGCACAGAAATAATTGGTTCTGTCAAATTCAAGTAACAGTCATTCTTGTCAAAATGGCATAAGCACCTCAAAAACTTGTTCAGTTGATTGGCTTGTGTTAACATACCCGGCATCAAGTGAATTAATTGCTTAAAGTCTCACGATCAAATAAAGTTTTTGAATAACACTTTGCCTTTCCATCAGCAAATGTAAACTGCTCACAATTTCCCCCACTACAACCCTCCTCTGGAGCAATGATTGTATAATGCAACTCAAATAAGAGTGGGGGAAGTTACCAAGCTACACCAGTCACCACGCAAAAAATGAAAGTCTTGGTTGAAAACTAAACTGGACAAATCCATTAAATTTCAGGAAGGAAAGGTTTGTCTGTGTGCCTAGTAAAATCCAGATGGTTGTTAGCTTAAAAGTAATTATGGAAATTTTGACAGCTACCATAGCTTATCTGATATTGGGTTCCGTAACTGGAATTTTAAGTGGATTAATTGGCATTGGAGGAGGTGTATTCATTACACCAGCACTCGTTTATTTTTTTGGTTTTTCCCAGCATAGCGCCCAGGGAACCACCTTGGCTTTGATGGTTCCACCAATTAGTTTACTTGGAGCTTGGGCTTATTACCAGCAGGGATATGTAGACTTAAAAGTAACTATCTTTGTCTGTGTTGGTTTTTTCTTGGGAGCATTGCTAGGTGCTAAATTTGCCATTGGAATACCAGAGGTATTTTTGCGAAGGATATTTGGGACAGCATTACTTTTTATCGCTTTTAAGATGATTTTTACTAAATCGTGATCACTAAATCAGCTAACAAAATTTAGCACTTGTATTCATAAAAGTCCTGAAAAATCAGGGTCTTAAGATTTTTTTCTGATGAAAGTGACGAAAGCGCACAATAGCAATCCTAGTTAAAACGTGAGAAAAGATACAGATAAAAAGTAAGTGTTGTAGATAGCGTTTCCTAATCTGCTGAAGTACTGATTACATCGCTAATAAAATTGGGCAATCTTTGCATAACTCTGCGCTCCCTTAGCGCCGCTCTGCGTTGAAAAACATTAGTTCTGTACCTCACTTAACTGGGAATTGCTATAAGCTTTTTAGCTATTTCTTTCTCAAATGATTGAGGATTGCTATAGTGCGTGTTTTTTTTGCAAGCTTTAACAAAAGAAAGTTTTAGAGTTTACTGTGCAAGTATGGGAGTCATTGCCACCTGAGAGATACTTGAATTCAGGTGGCTATAAAGTTACTAATTTTGTTGAATAAGCTGCTGTACCTGCTGTTGCAAAGCTGGATTTTGCTGAATGGCAACCAATATCTGACTGAAGCGCCTCGGTTCTAACCCACCCTCTCGGACTACTTGCTCTTGTTGAGATAGGGTTTCTTGTTCGATTGACTGTATTTGGGAGGACGCTTGGTTAAAGGATTTTTGCTCCTCTGGAGTTGCTGGTGTAGATGGGTTAGCCTCAGGCGACTGCTGTGTTTGGGAAAGCTCTTGAAATCTTTCTATACTCAGACCTGATTGTTGGATTGCTTGTGCAAATTTCTGCTGCGCTGTTTGACCAATTTCCTGCAACTTGGGGATGACGTTGGCAAATTGCTGTAGTTCTTCTGTGCTGACATCTTGTGCTTGAGATTCTGGAACTTGAGGTACCTCTTGCACTTGAGGCGCTTGAGGTTGAGATTGTGATTCTGGAGTTTCTGCTAGAGCAGAAAGGTTGCCTGCAACCAAAAAAACTAACACAGAGCTACCTTTTAAAAGTTGCTTTAACATACTGTCTTCCTCCTTAATTACTGCTTACCCTGCGTATAACAAGGAAAGTGTGTTCAATAAATCAAGCTGTTTGGGTTCTTCTTCAAAGATGTATTCAGCAATAGATGTGACAGCAAATACTTTCCCTTACTGATGGATTAAGAGCTTTCTGTACGTTGGTTCTTGCATAGCCTAATACATGTTTACCTTTTTCTGCAAGGAGGCGCACATTCTACCCACTTGCATACGGTAAGGATAAGCCTACAGGCTCACGAACGCCTCGTCTGTGTAGCCTGGTATGACCGTTGCCTGGTGGAAGATATCTCAAATCTCAGCCTTGCTCTAACTCTTGGCTGTTTTGCTAAAAATTCGGTAATACAGCCATGTAGTAGTTTCCTTTAAAGGAAAAAGTATATAAGTGAGAGGATTGATTGTCACAATGATATTTCGGTAATCTCTTCGTGCTAAAAACAAAATGGCACGAGCCACTTGCGGCGCTGACATCACTCCATAAGGATTAAGTTGACTCTTAAACGGCCCGAGGATTAACTTGCGAACAATACAATTACCATCCAACCGCTTGAGAGTCACAATGTCTCCTAATGTGCGTTTACTGAGTTCATAAAGCGGACTTAACGCCGGGGAAACCTCAGCCTCAGAAGTATTAACCCAGATTTCTTTTGTTGCCTTTGCTTGTGGCCCTGTTACCGTGGTTAAAAATATATCCATTAACCGCAATGCCGAGAAAGTATTAACTTCATAAGAAGAATTGATAGCCTGAGATGTACGGCTAGCGTAGACATTAACGCCGTGGTTAATAATTAAAATATCAATTTTTGCTAAACAATCCTTTAGTTGAGCTTCATGACCCAACTCCCAGGAAACCACCTTTAACTCAGTGTGCGTTGCTAATTTTTCTGGGTTAGTGGTTAATGCCACCACTTTAGCATTGTGCTTGAGCAGTTCAGCCGCCAAAGCTTGCCCGAGAGCGCCTGATGCTCCAGTTAAAGCGACGGTTTTACCCTTGAGAGATAATGCGGTACCCAGTATTTTATCCACTAAAGGAAAGACACCACTGTAGTAGGCATTGACATTATCAAAATGATGCCGCCAATGATAAGACCGATTCACCCACCAAACGGATGGAATGATTTGTAAAGGGCCGGGTAGATGGTTGTAGTCTGTATCGATTTTTCCCTGGAAATATCGCAGCGAAGCACCAAACAAGAAGGTAAAGCCATATACTACTCCCAGCCATAACCCCATTTGATGAACAAATAAGGCAATCAGTGTCAATACAATTACCAATAGACTCGACTCGAAGATATCGTGATAGAGCTGGGAATCTTGGTAAGCTTTCAGAGACACTATTGATAAATCTCGCCGATATACCATGTGGTGCTTGTTGTGCCATTGAGAAAGCCATCCGACTTGGTGACACAAAACATGGTAGCTATCTCTTAATACCTCTGCAAGCGCAAGAGAAAAGACTCCCCAACCAGCAAACTGCAAACAGGTGTTTACCAAAACCCAATTACTTGGAGCTAACATCTTGATCATGATTTCCTACACACCAATCATCTTAATCTTTCTTTATATTTGATAAGAATAGATTAAGGTCGAGTCACAGAGCAAATGAATTACATATTTTACTGCTGTTAAATGCAAATAGTCTGTAGTGGTTTTTGTGTGCGATCAGCTTAAAGGTGTGGTTAACGCTTACCGCTTTTAGCTAAAAATCATAATACAAAGTTTCGTTTGCCGTCATGTTAAACTTTAAGCAAACCTCAGCTTCTTGCCACAAGCTATGCGGTCAATCGAGCAACTAACAGAAGAAATTTTATCCTTGCCTAGTGCATCGAGGGCGCTTTTAGCAGAAAAAATCATCGAAAGCTTGGAATTTGATACAGATCCCGCAATTCAAGCGGCTGGGATTACTGAAGCTAAAAGGCGGCGAGATGAAATTAGAAGTGGTTCTATACAACCCATATCAGGAGATGAAGCTTTAGCTCAAGTATCGCTTTTCATTCATGCTTGATTACACACTGCGATCGCAATTGCCGCAAAGATAAAAATTCTGCTAACTCAACTAACCCTTTTGCATCCCGTCGTTCTGCTGGAGTTGCATCTTTTCCTGCATCTTGACTATCCATAAGTTAGAATCTCAAGATTTGGCTGCCCAAAGCAGGGGAACGTCGTACTGATTGAACATTGAATCAGCACTCACAAGTGTCATGTTTTCTATCTGAGCCTGTGCAATCAACATTCTGTCAAAAGGATCTCGATGATGCAAAGGCAATGCAGCTGCTCGTAAAGCCTGAGAAGCTGTAATTTCTAAAGATCGCACTCCCAAAAGTGTCATCCGACTAGAAATATAACTATCTAAGGGATCTGCTAGTGGTAACTTGCCGATCGCAACTTTTATCCCCATTTCCCAAATGCTGGCCACTGATAGCCATAATTCATTGGTTTTATCAACAATACAGGCGATCGCTTCTTCATTCAAACGCTCTGGTTGAGCAAACCACCATAACCAGCACTGTGTATCTAGCAAGAGTCTCACTCTTCACCGCCCTCAAATGCTGCCAAAATTTCTTCCGGTAAAGGAGCGTTGAAATCATCTGGTACTACGAAACGCCCTTGATCTTGCCCTAAACTATTGAGTCGGTTTGATGAAGTATGAAAAGGAACTAACTTGGCGATGGGAACACCTCGGTTAGAGATAATTATTTCTTCTCCCAGTTCTACCCGTGATAACAGCTTTGAGAGATTTGTTTTAGCTTGATGGATATTTACACTTTCCATGAAATTTATAAACTAAGTCTATAAACTAAGTTTAGTGTAAATCAATATAGTCTGTAGTGGTTTTTATGTGCGATCGCTTGTCATTCATGCTTGATTACACACTGCGATCGCAATTGCCGCAAAGATAAAAATTCTGCTAACTCAATTAACCCTTTTGTGTCCCGTCGTTCTGCTGGAGTCACATTTTTTCCTGCATCTTGACTATCCATTTGCAGGAGAGAGGTTTTTTCAAGTTATCGAACTAACGTTATATTTAAGATATATTGACATTACATTTTTCTCTTTGGATTGACATCACATTTCTCCCTTTGGATTGATAAACATGGATTTTACAGCCACGTTAAATGAGATTAAATCTCTGAGCATTGAAGAACGCCTTCGTTTTGTACAAGCCATTTGGGAAAGTATCGCCGCAGAACAGATTTATCCAAATGTCACAGCAGCACAACAACAAGAGCTTGAGCGTCGGATTAATGATTATGAAGCTCATCCAGATAACGTGATGACATGGGAAGAAATTAAAGCTGCCATTAAAAGACAATAATGAATTATGTGTTGGTGTTTCGTCCAGAGGTTCTTGAAGAACTTGATGATGCATATACTTGGTACGAAAATCAGCAAGCAGGGCTGGGCGACGAATTTTTAGGCTGCGTAGATGAGATTATCAATAAAATTTGCCAAATGCCAGAGTCTTATGCTGTCGTGTATAACGATGTTCATCGGGCTGTTTTACAACGCTTCCCTTATGCTATTTACTATCGGATTGTGTCAAGTCGAATTATTGTCATAGCAATTTTTCACGGGCGGAGAGATGCCAAAATTTGGCAGACGCGAAACTAGTAACTTGACTCACTCAAATATATCAATCTATGGTGTGATCGCCTGTGCTGGTTTTGGTGTGCGATCGCTTGTCATTCATGCTTGATTACACACTGCGATCATAATTGCAGCAAAGATAAAAATTCTGCTAATTCAACTAACCCCTCTGCTTTCCAATTATGAGAAGGCAAGCAATGATGAAGTTTCATCTTCATAAAATAATTTGATTGTGCTGAACTCCCGACGCAATAAATTTTCCACTTGTAAGGTAGAACAGTTTCCAAGTCTAAGCCAGATAACTTTTGGGGGATTCCCAAACAGTAAACTCAGATCGTGCATATCAGCATCTTTTGAGACGATCATCAAATCATTATCTTTTGCATAATTCCAAACTATCGGGTCTATGGTTGCTTTCATGCCTACATCTCGAACATGAAGTGAGTCTGGAAAAAGATCGCTCAAACGGGTGGATAATTTAGGGGATAAGTTTTCATCAAACAGTAATTTCATGCTGATAATGGAGAAATCATCAGCCGACGTTCACGGTCAGCCGCATAAGCAATACAAGCTTTTAAATCTTCTCGCGTCAGGTCGGGGAAATCATCAAGAATTTCCGCTTCGGTCATCTCGGAAGCTAGGTATTCAAGCACTTCATAAACTGTAATTCTTAACCCACGTACACAAGGCTTACCACCGCGTTTATTCGCTTCGATCGTGATGTAGTCTTTGTAATTCATAAGTGGCTATGCATTTTTGTCAAATTATTCTATCTTATCATGTATCTCTGCTAAAAAATCAATTAAGCAGTGCGAAAACGCGCCAATTCTTCGCCAGTCTTCGCATCATGGGCGTGAACAGTACACACCAAACAAGAATCAAACGATCGCGCCACGTGACCAACTTCCACAGGGTCGCTAGAATCTTCAATAGGTGTCCCTATCAAAGCTTCTTCAATGGGGCCGCGTTGTCCTTCACCATCACGAGGGCCGATATTCCAAGTACCTGGTGAAATCACTTGGTAATTTTTAATCTTACCGCCTTCTATATCTACCCAGTGACATAACGCACCCCGCGCCGCTTCCGTTGCACCCCAACCCTGACCGTCTTTTTCTGTAGGTTTGATATACCAGGGGTCATTTAATTTAAACTCGCGTAAGCAGTGTTCGGCTTGGCGATATAACTTGACAAGTTCGTGAACTCGTGCTAACTGACGCAGATGGACGTTAGCACCACCCATACTTTTAAAGACATCCAGAATAAACCCGTCATGGTGTTGCCAAGATTCGCCGTGATTACCACCCGCCACTAACTGACGCGCTAAGGGGCCAGCCTCTAAGCGCCCAAAGTCTTTGTGCAGGACAGCACTCGCCCAAGAATAGGCATTGTCAAAGTCTTTGGTATTATTTGCTGTGGGTTTAGTGGTGCGATCGCTTGGATGAATATCTGCTGTCCCTTCATCGTACCAAGAACGAGTTGTATTCTCGCGGATCAAGGACTGATCAATCAAGGTGTGAGTATCTGTGAAGCTGTCATACACACCACCTTTCATAATCGTGGCAGCATTGCGTCCGGCGATCGTGGGTTTTTGGTATTTGTCCTCATGGGCTAAATATCCCCAAGTTACGTATTTACCCACACCAGCACCATATCTATCTAGACCAATATCTAAACCCATGCGCCAATAAAAACCCAAGTCTGACTCACGATGATTCAGGTCTTCATCCAACCATGCCATGAAATCATCATAAGTCTGGATTTGTTCATAACGTTCCAATGAACAACCCAACCACACTGGTTCTAACCAATTGGTGCGGAAGTATTCTAGAATCGCCCAAGCACGGGTAATGTCTGTGAGGGTGGGGGCGCACATCACACCACCAGGAACCATGTAGCTAGAGTGAGGCCACTGTCCACCTAAGAGGGCATAAATTTCTACTGGTTTAGCGGAAATTGTCACACCAATTTCGTAAGATTTGCCAGTGAAAGCGGCAAAACGTCGGCAAGCTTCTTCATAAAAGCGACTACTACGGTAATTTTTATTGGTGAGGTCAATGGCAAATAAACCATAAAAATAGCGAGGTATACTTTGGATTGTTTCGACAATTTGACCCAAATTTCTCGCCAAAATCGCATTACGCGGGACTTCTGTACCCCAAGCAGTATCTAATGCCCAGGATGCACTAGTCAGATGAGAACCGCCGCAGATACCGCAAATGCGCGGTGTGACAATTAAGCCAGCTTGGGGGTCTTTACCGCGTAGAATGATTTCAAATCCCCGAAACAGTTCGGCGTGTGTCCAGGCGTTAACTACCCGCCTATTTTCAATGTCTACCCGGACATCTAAATCGCCTTCAACTCTACCAACAGGTGAAATGTCTAATGATTGAATTCCCATTCTCTTCTCCTGTTTTTATAAGCACTAAAGTGCTTACTACGAACTAAACTGTAAAAAAGTCTTCTTCTGCCCAGGGTGGTGCTGCGTCTTTGGCGACCATTGTGAGTAAGGCGTAGTCTTTCTTTTTGACTCCTGGCGGTAGTTCTTTGGGAACACCCATGACTGTTTGGGTTTTAAATACGGTTCCTGGCTGGAGGTCAAAGAAGGGGAATTCTGGTTCGGTACAACCTAAACATGGCATCCCTGCACGGGTTTTGGAGGAAACGCGGTTCCACAAGATGCGGTTGCAGGATGAATGGGTCATGGGGCCGCGACAACCTAAGTCATAAAATAGGCAGCCTTTACGCTGACCAAATTCGGCGGTTGAGGCTTTGTAGGCGAAGTGAACGTTACGAGTACAGCCTGTTTGAGTATAGGTGTTGAAGAAGGTTTGGGGACGATGTAGTTCGTCTAGGGCAATGTCGGCGATGCGTCCGGTGGCGATCGCTACTAATATCTGCGTAATCCAATCAGGATGGGCAGGACATCCAGGTATGTTAATTACAGGTAATCCGGCTTTAGTTACGAAATCTTGGCCTAAAAAACCGCCGGCTTGACGTTTGAGAAACTGCAAGCCTACCGATTCGCTGGGGTTGGGTGACATTGCAGGAATTCCGCCCCAGGTAGCACAGTCTCCCACAGCAACAATAAATTTAGCAGCTTGGGCAAGGTCTGTTAACCAATCTTTCATCGGGCGATCGGCAAAGCGATTCCATTCACCGGTGCCGTTGGGGGCATTAACTACACTGCCTTCAAACACCAAAATATCTAGGGAAATTTTGCCTAAAATGCAATCCCACAGCAGTGTTTGTAAGTTGTTGCCTAGTTCCAATCCCAAGGAGGGATGCCACAGTACTTTGATCCCAAAATCGGCAATTAAATCACAGACTGTTGGTTCTTCAGCGTTGAGAAATGACATGGTGTTGCCAGAACAAGCCCCACCTTGCAGCCACAGTACATTAGTCATTAGCTACATATTTTTCTATTGTTTACCTTACTCAGTGCTGAGTGCTGAGTGCGCTTGCCCTGAGCGAAGTCGAAGGGGAGTGCTGAGTCAAAAGAAGAAGAAGGAAGAACTTTCATACTTGGTACAAGGAACGCGAATTGTGGTCACTGAGCCTTGCCGAAGTGTGGGCGGTTTTTTAACTCAGCACTCTTCATCATGTATGATTTAGGTGATAGAGCTTGGAGAGTTTCACCTGTTTATCAATATTTATTTTTCAATATAATCTAAATTTTTAGATATTTTTATTTCGTTAAATAAAAATTAAGTATTGCAAGTTATATGTCAAGAATTCAATATAAAATAGTTAAATAATGTCAGGCAATTCTATCAAAAGTATTGTGAAAATATCAGGTATTTTTTGCTGACATTGGATATTCGCAATTACCCCCTAGAAATTTATCAAGAGATTGTTTTATAGTAAAAAAATTGATTCACTCCATTTTAGGTAAAAGTAATTACGAATTATCAATCGGGACTCAAAACTGCGTAAATCGGTATAGCCCCTGAGTAGACACATTCAGCGTGTTTCTATTTTTGGGGGGCGTTGACAGACTCAATTCCCCAATTGGTGAGAATACGGCAGTTATGAATCCCAGTATTACAGATTCAGCAGTGAAGGCAGCGATCTCCGCCATCGGATCAGAGTCAGCGACGACAGCAGAAAAAATCCAGATGCTGATTGAGATGGCGCAAGGCTTTCAAAAAAAGCCCAAAACTGCCCAAGATTTGCGCAATGCAGTTTCCTTGTATTACCGGGCGTATCAGATGTGTGGTGAGGAATATCCCCTGTTGCAAGCCCGCGCCCAAGTGGGGATGTCAGGGACGTTACAGATAATACCGGATGGGGGAACTGATTTGCTACTGCAAGCCAAGGCAGGTTACGAGGAAGCATTGCCGATTTTACAACAATTAGCCTCACCGGAAGAAGTGGCAGAGGCACAGATGAACTTTGGTTTAGCGTTGCAGTCGCTTGTACCGTTCAATTTGGCACGGATAACAGATAGCATCCAAGCATATCACGAAGCCTTGCGGGTGTTTACCTGGGAAAATTACCCACAAGAATACGCGATTTTATACAACAATATTGCGATCGCTTATCTTTCTATGCCGATGGCTTCAGAACGGGAATATTTACGTCAGGGGTTGGCTGTGCAGTCCTTTGAGGTGGCATTGAAGCATATTAACTTAATTGAGCATTCCAGGGAATATGCGATGTTGCAAAACAACTTGGGTAATGCTTTGCAATATTTAGTCAGTTCCCATCCTATAGAGAATAACTTACGAGCGATCGCAGCTTACGATGAAGCCTTAAAAGTGCGTAACTCCAAAGATACACCTTTAGAGTATGCTAATACAATTTCTAACAAAGCCAATGCCTTATTCAACTTACCTGATGACCCGGAAAAACCGGAAGCAGGTAATTTTCAAAATCTTTTAAAAGCACGAGATTACTATCAAGAAGCTTGGGAAATTTTTCACCAATATCAACAAACAGAACAAGCAAAAATAGTTGCCCAAGCCTTGCAAGAATTAGCTGTGGAGATAGGGAATAAAAATCATTAAATATTGTTTTTGGTAGTAAAAACACGAAGACAATCAGTAATTGGGAGGATATGAAACATGAGAGAAATTTTAGTGAAACATCATGTCATAGATTTATGCAATAGCTTAGTAGCTGGTGACTTAAATCTTGCTACAGATATTGTATGGGTGATACTAGCGATCGCCTTATCTTTAGTTGGTGGTGCTATTGGCGGAATGCTATTAGCTGGAAAAGATATAGGTTATCGTTTTTCAGCAATGTTGGGGGCATTATTTGCGCCTGCTGGTGTAATTCCTGCTATCCTTTTAGGGTTAATTGTGTTGAATTTTATAGCAAGTTATTAGGAGTAATTATGTTGGAAATAGGGTGGTTTTCTGCAAAGTTGTTTCTCAAAGGCAAGCTCATAAGAGATCCAGTGTATTTTGTCAAGCAAATTACAATTGCTAGTAGTATAGGTTCGCTAATATTAGTATTGCTAGCACAAGCCAATATTCCCTTATGGCTAACCATATCAGTATCTAGCTTAGTCACAGGATTAATTATGCCTTTTCTCCTAAAAGATTTCAAAATGAAGTAATTTATCATTCTGATTAATCTTTACTGTTTACTGTTTACTGACCAATGAATAATGACTAATGACCAACCTTGAAGAACTAGTTCAAGAAATTAACCGTTTTGAGGCAATTATATCGGAATGGGATGAAAGTCAACGGTGTGTAGCAGTAGGACTAAAAAGAGCAATTGAAGCATTACATAAAGCAGCTTTAACTAGTTTGATTAAAAGCCTAAAACAAGAATCGATGTCAGCTTTGCGTCATGCAGTTGCTGATGAATTAGTGTACGCTGTACTGCTTTATCATGAATTAGTCAAACCACCACAAACGCCATTAATACAACGAATTCAAACAGCCCTTGAAGAAGTGCGTCCAGGTTTAAAAAGCCATAACGGAGATGTGGAATTAGTAGCAATTAAACCGCCAGATACGGTAGAAGTTAGATTGATAGGAACTTGCAGTAGTTGTCCGGCTTCTACTTTGACATTATCTCACGGCGTGGAACAGGCAATTAAAAATCATTGTCCTGAAATTACTAAAGTAGTTGCAGTTAATGATACCCATCAGGTTACTAGTAGTAATTCTAGTTTCATAAGTCCATTTTCTCCACAGGAAACTGCTACTTGGGTAAAAGTGACAACTATTGATCAAATTCCCGAATCTGGGATATTGACAGGTGAAATCGGTAATAATTTGCTGATTTTATATCGACAAGGTGTTAATGTTAACTGTTACCGTAATGCTTGCCCACACCTAGCATCTCCTCTGGATATGGGTAAGTTAAATAATAGCATCATTACTTGTTCTGGACATGGATTTCAGTACAATTTAGCAACAGGTGAATGTTTAACTACTCCTGATATTTCGTTGCATTCATATCCAGTACAGATTAAAGGTGATAAGGTTTTTGTGAAATTGCCAAAATATTCAATTTAATGGCCAAATTGCAACTAGCGATACACGCTGATATTCGCCGATGAATTTAAATGGTTATCAGTGTTCATCTGCGGTTCATGGATATTCCCGTTAGTATTAATCCCACACCAAACTTGCCGCCAGAAGCAACAATCAACCCCTCAACTTTCCCTTTATCTCCTCATGGTGCAGAGGTGATTTTAGGTAACATTATTGAACCAGAAATATTAGCTATACCCATAGCACCTAGTCCTGTATCTATGTTTGGCCCTCGTGGTGCTTGTTTATTATCGACAACGGGGTCACTATGGGTATCAGATACAGGACATCATCGATTATTAGGATGGCAAAACTTACCCACCCGAGATAGTCAACCGGCTGATTGGGTAATAGGACAGCCAGACTTTTACCATGAAGGACAAAATGCTAAAGGTACACCGGGAAAGGCAACTTTTAATGTACCAACGGGGATTTGTGCTTGTGGTGCAGGATTAGCTGTAGCAGATGCTTGGAATCATCGAGTTTTAATTTGGAAAACTTTACCAGAAGATAGTAATGTTCCGGCTGATTTGGTGTTAGGACAAGCTGATTTTATTAATAATGAATCAAACCGGGGTAGTCAAGTAGCAGCTGCAAATACTATGCATTGGCCTTATGGTGTTTTCTATTACCAAGGAAGATTATTTGTAGCAGATACAGGAAATCGCCGAGTATTAATTTGGCAGCAATTACCAACAGAAAATGGTCAACCTGCCGATTTGGTTTTGGGACAACCAGATATGATATCTCGTAATGAAAATGGCGGCGGTTCTCCCACGGCTGCGAGTATGCGCTGGTGTCATGATATTACTGTTTGGGGAGGTAATTTAGTTGTCACTGATGCGGGTAATAATCGTGTGATGATTTGGCAAGGAATACCTACAGAAAATAATGCCCTTTGTACAGTAGTGTTAGGACAAAAAAACTTTGATTGTGTAGAAATGAATCAAGGTGTTTATTTTCCTAATGCCAGTAGTTTAAGTATGCCTTATGGTGTGGGTGTGGCTGATGATTGGTTGATAGTTGCTGATACTGCTAATTCGCGGTTATTGGGATGGAGAAAACCAGGGGTAAAGGCAAATGCAGTTGTGGGACAAAAGGATTTTCAAAGTAAGGGTGAAAATCACAATTTTGGTTTGCCTAAGCGCGATAGTTTGAATTGGTGTTATGGGGTGAAGGTGTGTGGTGATACTGCGGTGATTGCTGATTCTGGTAATAATCGGGTTTTGTTGTGGGGTGTTAGGTAAAAGTGTCTCACGCAAAGGCGCAGAGGCGCAGAGAGGAGAAGGTGAGGTGTATATGGTAACGGAAGAAGTTAGGGTTCGGGGGACTGTTCAGGGTGTGGGTTTTCGTCCTACTGTGTATCGTTTGGCGAAGGCTTGTGGGTTGTGTGGGGATGTTTGTAATGATGGTGAGGGTGTTTTAATTCGGGTGTCTGGAAGTGAGGTGGCGATAACTGAGTTTGTGAGGCGATTGTATGAAGAATGTCCTCCTTTGGCAAAAATTCAGGAAATAACGAGAAGTAGTTATGAGGGTGAAGTTAATTTTAGTGATTTTGTCATTTCTAGTAGTGTGAGTAATTCTAGAAACACAGAAATTGCCTCGGATGCGGCTACTTGTCTGCAATGTCAACAAGAAATTTTCGACCCGTTTAGTCGCTTTTATCGTTATCCTTTTACTAACTGTACCCATTGCGGCCCTCGTTTGAGTATTATTCGTGCCATTCCTTACGACAGATGCAATACCAGTATGTCTGCGTTTGCTATGTGTGCGGAATGTGAGAGGGAATATGATGATGTGGAAAATCGGCGTTTTCATGCCCAGCCTGTAGCTTGTCATACTTGCGGCCCGACAGCTTGGTTAGAACGTGCTGATGGTAAGCCTGTGACGGCTTCTATGTTTTCGATGATGGATGATGTGGATGCTGTCTGTACTTTGTTGCAGAAGGGTGAAATTGTCGCCATTAAGGGCTTGGGTGGTATTCATTTAGCTTGTGATGCAACTCAGGAAGCGGCTGTACAAAAACTGCGTCAGCGTAAAAGAAGATATCACAAGCCTTTTGCTTTGATGGCGCGAGATTTGGCATTAATTGACGAATATTGCACCATCAATAATAAGGAAAAAGAATTATTAACAAGTCCAGCCGCGCCAATTGTTCTACTAAAGGTAACGAGGAAAAAGCAATTAGCAGCATCAGTTGCACCGGGACAAAATACTCTCGGTTTTATGTTACCTTATACGCCTTTACATCATTTAATTCTGAGGCGAATGAATCGGCCGATTGTGTTAACTAGCGGTAATGTTGCTGATGAACCACAATGTATTGATAACGAAGAAGCTAGGGAAAAATTAGGAAAAATTGCTGATTATTTTCTTGTTCACAATCGGGAGATTGTCAACCGAGTAGATGATTCAGTTGTACGGGTGGTTAATGATAAAGTGCAAATAATTCGCCGTGCTAGAGGATACGCACCAGCACCAATTAAGTTACCACCAGGATTTCATCATGTGCCGCCAATTTTAGCAATGGGTAGTGAGTTAAAAAATACCTTTTGCTTGTTGCGAGAAAGTGAAGCAATTCTCTCTCAACATTTGGGTGATTTAGAAAATTCTACGGCGTTTAATGCCTATCAAGATACACTAAAGTTATACTTAAATTTATTTGCACATCAACCAGAAGTTATAGCAATAGATAAACACCCAGAGTATCTTGCCAGTAAACTAGGTAAAGAATTAGCAAGTACCAATCAAATTAAACTTTACTCTATCCAACATCATCATGCTCATATTGCCGCTTGCATGGCAGAAAATAATATTCCATTAGATGCGCCCCCAGTTTTAGGTATTGCTTTAGATGGCTTGGGTTACGGTGCAGATGGTAACCTTTGGGGAGGAGAATTTTTATTAGCAGACTATCGCCAATTTCAACGACTCGCCACATTTAAACCTGTACCTATGATTGGCGGCGAAAAAGCAATTTATCAACCTTGGCGTAACACCTATGCCCACTTAGTAACTGCCAACCTTTGGGATAATTGCCAACAAAAATATACTGATTTAGAAATTGTCAAATTTTTGCAGAAACAGCCCCTAAAACTACTCAATCAACTGATTGAACAGGGAATTAATTCACCTCCAGCCTCATCAGTAGGACGATTGTTCGATGCAGTAGCGGCGACTATCGGTATTTATCCAGAAGAATTTAGCTATGAAGGACAAGCTGCGATCGCAATGGAAGCCTTAGTTGATATTCACAGTTTAAATTATCATAAAGAAACGCTAATTTATCCTTTTAACTTTAGCTTCTTAGATAGCATTTATTGTATAGACCCCAAACCAATGTGGCAAGCCTTACTTCATGACCTGCAACAGCAGATTTCTCCATCAGTAATAGCCACAAAATTTCATCTAAGTTTAGCTCAAACTATTGTTGATTTAATCAAACGTCTTTGTCAAGAAAACCTCATTAAACAAGTAATTTTAACAGGAGGAGTATTTCAAAACTGTATTTTATTAACACAAGTCACCAAACACTTACAAAACTTAGGAATAAACGTACTAACTCACAACTTAGTCCCTCCTAACGATGGCAATATATCCCTAGGTCAAGCCATTATTACAGCTGCACAATTAATAACTGACTCTTAAAATTCTCTCTGCATTCTCCGCGTCTTTGTGGTTCGTTTATCCCCAGAAACAAAAATGTGCTTAGGAATTCCCGGACAAATAATTGAAATCAGCGACATTAACAACAAATTAGCCATCGTCAACATAGCGGGAGTCAAACGCCAAGTCAACATAGCCTGCATAGTAGACGAACAACATCCCCCCGAAACCTGCATAGGAAATTGGGTATTAGTTCACGTCGGCTTCGCCATGAATCGCATCAACGAACAACAAGCAGCCGAAACATTACAACTACTACAAGAACTAGCCACCGCCCAAGCAACAATAACTAACTAACTAAAACTTCTTCCTTTGTGTCCTTCGCGCCCTTTGCGGTTCGTTAAAAAAAACCTCAACCACCAGCCAAAATCTCCCCATGAAATACATAGACGAATTCCGAGAACCCGAAAAAGCCGCAGCCCTACAAAAGCAAATCGCCCAACTTTGCCAACAACTCAAAAAACCCATCAAAATCATGGAAGTATGCGGCGGACATACCCACTCCATATTTAAATACGGCATCGAAGAAATCTTACCCCACAACCTAGAACTCATTCACGGGCCTGGCTGTCCAGTCTGCGTCATGCCAAAAGGGAGATTAGACGATGCGATCGCCATCTCCCAAAATCATAACGTCATCCTCGCCACATTTGGCGACATCATGCGCGTTCCCGGTTCCCACACCAACCTCCTGCAAGCCAAAGCCACAGGCGCAGATATTCGTATGGTGTATTCCCCCCTCGATAGCCTACAAATAGCCAGAGATAACCCCCTTAAAGAAGTAGTATTCTTTGCTTTAGGCTTTGAAACCACAGCCCCCAGTACCGCCCTCACCATCCTCCAAGCAGCCGCCGAAAACATTACTAACTTTAGTATGTTTTGCAATCACGTCCTCGTGATTCCCGCCCTCCAAGCATTACTAGAAAATCCCGACCTGCAACTAGATGGATTTGTCGGGCCTGGTCATGTCAGTATGGTAATTGGTACAGATCCTTATAAATTTATTTCCCAAAAATATCATAAACCAATCGTTGTTTCCGGATTTGAACCTTTAGATATTCTCCAATCTATTTGGATGCTATTACAGCAACTAAGAGAAAATCGCTGTGAAGTAGAAAATCAATATAACAGGTTAGTAGAATCAGCCGGAAATTTAGTAGCATTGCAAGCTATCAATCAAGTTTTTGCAGTGCGAGAAAACTTCGATTGGCGTGGCTTAGGTGAAATACCAGAATCAGGTTTAAAAATTCGTCCTGAATATGCCCAATTTGATGCCGAACTTAAATTTATTATTCTTAATATTAAAGTAGCCGACCATAAAGCCTGTCAATGTGGCGAAATTCTCAAAGGAGTTTTAAAACCTTGGCAATGTAAAGTATTTGGTACAGCTTGCACACCAGAAACACCCATTGGTACTTGCATGGTGTCTTCTGAAGGCGCTTGTGCAGCTTATTACAAATATGGGCGATTTGCTATGCCTATAGGTAAAGGGAAAACGAACCGCAAAGGGCACAAAGAATTAAGAGTTTGAAAGAGATTGCGCGTTAGTGTATGAGGTTGGTTTACTTGGTGTTTAAAATTATTTCACCTTTCTCATCTCGTTATTAAAAATGAATTTTACCTCCCACAAGCAAACCCAAAACCCCATATTCCAAAAAATAGAAAAAGCCCGTCAACGCCAAGCAAAAGTGCGAGATACTCATATCACTCTCGCCCACGGTAGCGGTGGTAAAGCCATGCGCGATTTAATTGACGATATCTTTGTTAGTACTTTTGATAATCCCATCCTCTCACAATTAGAAGACCAAGCCAGTTTCAATTTAACTAGTCTTTTACAACATGGAGATAGATTAGCTTTTACTACTGATTCTTATGTTGTAGACCCGCTATTTTTTCCTGGAAGTGATATTGGTGAATTAGCCGTTAATGGCACAGTTAATGATTTAGCAGTCAGTGGTGCTAAACCTTTATATCTAACTTGTAGCGTCATTTTGGAAGAAGGATTGCCAGTAGATACCTTGCGGCGTGTCGCTGCTAGCATGAAACTAACCGCACAAAATGCTGGTGTACAAATTGTGACTGGTGACACAAAAGTTGTTCATCGTGGTGCTGCTGATAAAATATTTATTAATACTAGTGGGATTGGTGTAATTCCACCAGGAGTTAACATTTCTGCTCACAATATCCAAGCTGGAGATGTAGTAATTATTAATGGCGAGTTGGGTAATCATGGGGCAGCAATTTTAATTGCCCGTGGGGAATTGGCATTAGAAACTAATATAGAAAGTGACTGTCAGCCGTTACATAGTTTAGTCGCAACTATTTTGAATGTTTGTCCCGAAATTCATGCTATGCGGGATGCTACACGGGGTGGTTTAGCTACTGTGTTAAATGAGTTTGCGTTAAGTTCTCATGTAGGAATTCGCCTTGATGAAGAATCTATACCAGTGCGGGAAGAAGTCAAAGGTTTCTGCGAAATTCTCGGTTTAGATCCTTTATATTTAGCAAATGAAGGTAAATTAGTTGTAGTGGTAAAACGTGAACATGCAGAAACCGTTTTATCAGCTATGAAGTTACATTCAGCCGGGAAAGATGCTTGTATAATTGGCGAAGTTATTGCTTCACCTCCGGGAGTTGTTTTGTTAACAACAGCTTTTGGTACTGCACGAATTGTAGATATGTTGGTAGGAGAACAATTACCAAGGATTTGTTAAATGAAAAAAATATCCCCGACTTCTGGTAGAAGTCGGGGATCTGAACCTCATTTTAAATTTAGATAAATTCTATGCACGAATTAGGAATCACACAAAATATTGTAGCAATTGTTAGCGAACATGCTCAAGGTTCAAAAGTGCGCCGTGTAGTATTAGAAATTGGTTTACTCTCAGCTATTCTGCCAGACGCTATACAATTTTGTTTTGATATTTGTACTCAAGGTACAGTTTTAGCAGGGGCAATATTAGAAATTAAAGAAATCCCTGGTTTAGCAAAATGTCGTCAATGTGGTGCAGAAGTAACTTTAGATAAACCTTTTGGCATTTGTAATTGTGGTAGCTGGCAATTAGATTTAATAGCTGGGGAAGAACTAAAAATTAAGGAAATAGAAATAGAAGAATTATGTGTGTAACCTGCGGTTGTTCTGATGATGCTGAAGGCAAAATTACTAATCTAGAAACAGGTGAAGTTGAAGCCAATCTCCATCACCATCATCATACTCACACTTTACCCGATAGTACTATCATTACTCATTCCCACCATCATGACACTCACCATGAAGCATCTCAACTTCATGCCAAAATACATAATACAACCATATCTTTAGAACAGGATATTTTAGCTAAAAATAACTTGATAGCAGCCCAAAATCGCGGTTGGTTTAAAGGTCGAAACATTTTAGCATTAAATTTAATGAGTTCTCCTGGTGCGGGAAAAACAACTCTTTTAACTCGTACTATCAATGATTTAAAAAATCAGTTATTTATTAATGTGATTGAAGGCGACCAAGAAACGGTAAATGATGCCCAAAAAATCAAAGAAACTGGTTGTAAGGTTGTTCAAATCAATACAGGTACAGGTTGCCATTTGGATGCTTCCATGATCAACAGGGGTTTACAACAACTAAACCCACCGCTAGACTCGGTAGTGATGATTGAAAATGTGGGTAATTTGGTTTGTCCAGCTTTATTCGATTTGGGTGAACAAGCAAAAGTAGTAATTCTCTCTGTGACAGAAGGAGAAGATAAGCCAATTAAATACCCTCATATGTTCCGTGCTAGCGAGATAATGATTCTTACCAAAATAGATTTACTACCTTATGTGCAGTTTGATGTACAAAAATGTATAGAATATGCACGACACGTCAATCCACAAATGCAGATTTTTCAAGTTTCTGCAACGACTGGTGTGGGTTTAGATAATTGGTATGCTTGGCTAATGGAAAAACATCAATATTCTGTATAACTCAATACGGTTTTGAGTATTCGTGGTGCAAAACTTCACCGATAAATCAACTTTTCCTTCTAGCACACCGTACATATAATCACCCGGTTATCCTTCATCAAAAATGACTTGATTGGCTATGGTAAAAGTTTGTACGGGGTCTAACATAACTTTACTGTCTTTAGGTATAAATAAAGTTGATGATTTGGTTTGAATTCAATTATTACTCAAAGATTAAGTAATAGTTAAAATTGGATTATTTTATACTTTTTATATTATGTATAATAGCTGAAAATAATGCCAATTACTGGATTTTTTTACTTTATTGCCAAAATGGCAAACAACACTTAATTTACAAATATTTGATTATTTAGGACTTACGCACACTCAACGAATTCTTGGCGTCTTGGCGGTTGGATAAATTAAGCTTTTTGGCAAATTTTGCGTAAGTCCGAATTATTTACTGAATTTTTGAGCTTGAATTTACACATTAAGTCAAATTGAGCATTTAACTTCAATCTTTCAATAAACAACAATTTATGTATTCATGAATCCCTCTGAAGATCCATGAAAAGTAGAATTATTTTTATCACAACTAAATAGGGCTTATTCTTTTTTTATTGGCAAAGCATAAATTCTAACTAATGCACCTCGAATTTGAATTGGCAAAGCTATATTTCAACACAGAAAATCACTATGGTCAATGTAATTACCTGCAACACCGATAAAGGACTCCTGACCTACATTATTCAATTTCTCGCATCTAGTACTCTAAAAAGTGAAGATGGTAGCACTGATCCAGTGTTTGATTTTGAAGACGCACTTGATCAAACAGAAATGGCTCAACTAGCTGTTGATGAGCTAAAAAAAATTCCTGAGGTAAACATCCTGTTTAAAGAACGCTGGCTTCCTGCTCCTTTTAATCTGGATGAATTAAGTCAGCTTCCAGAAGGTACTTTAGGTCATGTTTATGCTCATAAAATTCAGTCCAGAGGCTACAATCCCTACTTTTACAAGAAAGTTCCTGTCGTTGATGATATCTCCTATCTCAAAATGCTTTGGAGAAGTACCCATGATATTTATCATGTAGTTGCGGGATTTGATACTGATGAAATTGGGGAAATTGGACTGCAAGCTTTTGTAATTGGTCAGACACCAATTCCCATCAGTGTAATGATTGTGAGTTTTGGCCTGGTGATGATTAGTCTTTATCAACCAACTAAATTCAAATATTTAATGTCTGAAATTTCTCGTGGTTACAGACTAGGTTCCCAGACTTCAGGTAAGTTTATTGCTCAAAAATGGGATCAATATTGGGATGTACAAATTAGTGAAATTCGTGCAAGTCTAGGAATGAACTCTATTTTGTAAAACGGATACTTGGCGAGATGGTTTTGGGAGTATCTCACTTTGGCAGAAATATCTAGTGATTTTGACTCATCCCCCGAATCCGCTTGCGCTAAATTCGGGGGATTCTAGAACTGCCGAAAGGGTTTTACTAGATGCTGCGCGAACATCATCTAAAATCTCAAGTGATATGGTTTCTAAATTCCTACAACTTCCGAATTGCAAGTTCTAAACCTTCACAAACGCCTGTGAGAAAGTCCAAATCTAAAGTAGCGATCGCATCACTAGATTTGTGATAATGGGGATTCCTTAAAAACGCCGTATCTGTCACCATCATTGCTGGATAACCCAAATCCCAAAACGGTGCATGATCACTTTGTCTGGTTTGAGGGACAATTACACCTCGATTTGGTACTGGTAACCACTGACTTGATACACCAACTTGGCGAATACTTTGACTCATGCCGATTAAGTCACGAATTGTCCTTAAATTACCAATTAAAGCAATAAAGTCGCCACGATTGGGATAAAAGCGTTCTAGAGGAGATGGATAACTTTGAGAACCAGGGGCAAAATTACGATACCCCAACATTTCCAGAGACATCATTAAGCGTAGTGGTTGCTGTTGTTGATGTAGCAAGGCTGCATATGCAGTACTACCCAACAAGCCATACTCTTCCATATCGAAAGCCACTAGCTTTAAAGGATATCTAGCTGGTTCCGCAGCAAATTTTCTGGCTAATTCCAACAAAACTGCTACACCTGTAGCATTATCATCTGCCCCTGGTGTTCCAGGTACAGCATCATAATGGGCAGCAATTAAAATTGGTGGTAGATTCCCTTTTTTTGTTGCAGTTTGAGAGGGTAAATCGAGGATGAAATTACTATAGGTTTTACTGCTGACTGGAAAGGTGTGGATTTCCACACTTCCCCATTGAGCAAATTGTTGACGGATATATTCTTGGACAAAAAAATGCCCAGCTGTCGCCATGTAAGGATCGCGTTCTCGCGCTATCTCCCTCAAATGAGTTTGTAATCGCTCTTTTAAATTCAAATGTTTAAATCAGTTGCAATATTAGCATTCTTGTGTCAAGAAGAAGGGAAAAGCAACTTTTACGAGGGTGGATTTCCCAACTCTAAGAGAGAATGAGGTTTAGTATTTAGACTATAAGATTTGAGGCTGCTTGGACATACGAAGCATTGTCAATGTTATCCTAGTCTTGCAACTAGCTCCTCAAGCTTAAGCTCCTCTACTTCTTTTCTTCATGATGACTATCATCATATTGAGGTGTTTTCATCCGATAGCAAACAGCTAGAGGTAGTCCCGTTTAATTATAAATGTACAAGACACGCTAGGAGAAGAGTAACGCATGGGCAAGGTAGTCGGCATCGACTTGGGTACAACCAACTCAGTAGTCGCCGTGATGGAGGGTGGCAAGCCGGTGGTGATTGCCAATGCGGAAGGAATGCGAACAACCCCCTCCGTAGTCGGCTTCAGTAAAGAAGGTGAAAGGGTAGTTGGGCAAATGGCACGGCGACAAACCGTCCTCAACCCACAAAATACATTTTTTGCTGTTAAACGCTTCATTGGGCGCAAGTATAGTGAACTGAGCCAGGAATCTAAGCGTGTACCCTACACCATCCGCAAAGACGAATTAGGTAATATTAAAATTCCCTGTCCTCGCCTCAAGCGGGATTTCGCCCCAGAAGAAATTTCGGCAATGGTGATGAAAAAATTGGCAGAGGATGCCAGCCGCTATTTGGGTGAACCAGTCACAGGGGCAGTAATTACAGTTCCCGCTTATTTTAATGATTCTCAAAGACAGGCAACCCGTGATGCTGGCAGAATTGCCGGTTTAGAAGTGTTGCGGATTCTCAATGAACCAACTGCTGCATCTTTGGCTTATGGATTAGATCGGGGTACAACTGAAACTATCCTGGTATTTGACTTGGGTGGTGGCACATTTGATGTGTCAATTTTAGAAGTGGGTGATGGCATATTTGAAGTCAAAGCTACCAGTGGAGATACGCAACTAGGTGGTAATGACTTTGACAAACAAATTGTCGATTGGTTGGCACAGCAATTTCTGGAAGCTGAAGGTGTAGACTTAAGACGCGATCGCCAAGCACTGCAACGATTGATGGAAGCCGCAGAAAAAGCCAAAATTGAACTTTCGGCTGTCAGCGTCACCGATATTAATTTACCTTTTATCACTGCTACGGAAGATGGCCCCAAGCATCTAGAAACCCGCCTGACTCGTTCCCAATTTGAGGGTTTGTGCGTTGACTTAGTAGGACGGATACGCACACCAGTCAAACGGGCATTAAAAGATGCTGGATTGTCACCCGTAGACATTGAAGAAGTGGTATTAGTGGGCGGTTCTACACGGATGCCAATGGTGAAGCAGCTAGTACGCGACTTAATTGGGATAGAACCTAACGAAAATGTCAATCCTGATGAAGTGGTAGCCGTGGGTGCAGCCATTCAAGCAGGCATTCTCGCAGGTGAACTCAAAGATGTGCTGCTTTTGGATGTGACACCTTTATCTTTGGGATTGGAAACCATCGGCGGTGTGATGAAAAAATTGATTCCCCGCAACACTACCATCCCCGTCCGCCGTTCTGACATTTTTTCCACTTCAGAAAATAACCAAAACACCGTGGAAATTCATGTAGTCCAGGGTGAACGGGACATGGCATCCAATAATAAGTCCCTAGGAAGATTTAAGCTTTATGGCATCCCCCCAGCACCACGAGGCATTCCCCAGGTTCAAGTATCCTTTGATATCGATGCTAACGGGATTTTGCAGGTAACAGCCTTAGATAGAACTACCGGACGAGAACAAAGTATTACAATTCAAGGTGCTTCTACCTTAAGCGAATCAGAAGTGAATCGCATGATTCAGGACGCCCAAAAATACGCCGATGTCGATCGCGAACGCAAAGAAAGAGTAGAAAAGCGCACTCGTTCAGAAGCTTTGATTTTACAAGCAGAACGACAACTGCGAGAAATAGCACTAGAATTTGGTATGCAGTTTGCCCGCAGCCGCCGCCAGCGAATTGATAGTATTTGCCGGGAACTGAAAGAAAGTTTACAAGAAAACGACGATCGCGGCATTGATCAAGCCTATGCCGACTTACAAGATGCTTTATATGAACTAAACCGGGAAGTCCGCGAGTATTACGCTGAAGATGAAGACGAAGACTTGTTTGGTACTATTCGGGACATTTTTACCGGTGGTGACAAAGAAAAAGAACGGGAACGGGAACGCGATTTTTCCCGAGATTCATATCGAGAACGTGATTCCTACGGCAAAGATTATGGCAAAGACTACGACAGAGACTATGGCAGAGATAGCCGTTACCCATCCTACGACAACCGTTCTGCTCGCAAATCGTCTCGTCCCAGCTACCAAGATAACTGGGATGATGAAGATGATTGGTTGTAATCATTAGTCATTAGTTGCTCCCTGATTCCTCTATCCCCTTGTCCCTATTACCAAAATCTAAATTTAAAGTTAAATAAACTGAACTATGCAAAATTTGCAGAATTTTCGCGATTACTACGAAATTTTAGGAGTACCTAAGGATGCCTCCGGTGAGGAAATAAAAAAGGTTTATCGGCGGTTAGCAAGGCAGTACCACCCCGACCTCAATCCCGGAAATAAGTCAGCAGAAGAAAAATTTAAAGATATCGGTGAGGCTTACGAAGTCCTTTCCGACACAGCCAGGCGATCGCAGTACGATCAGTTTAGTCGCTACTGGAAACAAAAAGGCTTTGTCAGTAACAAGGCACCCAAGCCTAAAAGCTGGTCAGGTGCCGCAAATGGTCGTAATAGCACTCAGGAAGTAGATCCCAGCCAATTTTCCGATTTTGAAAGCTTTATTAATCAAGTTATTGGTGTAGGTGGTGCGCGCAAAGATAGCAGAAATGGAGGTAGTAGCAGCACAAGTAAAGATCCATTTCGTTCCCCGAAAAGCAGAGTTGAATATACCGTACCGAAAAATCCCCCACGCCCCGTTCGTCGAGATATTGAAGCTAGATTAACCCTACCACTAGAAAAAGCTTATCAAGGTGGTAACGAACGCATCCGCCTCGAAGACGGGCGATCGCTAGAAGTGACTATGCCCCCAGGTATGGTAACAGGTCAAACTATCCGTCTGCGAAACCAAGGTATTGGTGGCGGCGACTTATACCTAAAAATTACCGTCGAGCCTCATTCCTTATTTAAGCTAGAAGGTGCCAATATATTCTGCCAAGTACCAGTGACTCCCAGTGAAGCAGTTTTGGGAGGACAGGTAGAAGCACCAACTCTGGATGGCCCAGTAAAAATGACAATCCCACCAGGAGTTAGGTCTGGTCAACGATTCCGCCTCGCCAATAAAGGCTACCCCAACGATAACGGTCAACGTGGCGATCAATTAGTAGAAATTCAGATAGTTACACCCAAAGAGATTAGTCCTGAAGAACGAGAATTATACGAAAAAATTAAACAAATTGAAACCTTTAAACCCCGCGCTGATTTGTTGCGTTAAATAAAAGAGAGCAATGATGATATTGGTATCCAGCAAGTACCTACCATTCATTGATGTCTACCTGTTCACAGTCTTGCTCAATTACTTCACGTATTAATTGCAGGTCTTCAGGTGGTATTGAACCTGCAAACCGCAGCAGATGTTTTCCTGGCGTCCCTCGGACTTGAGATTTGGCCAGTGATTGGGCAAACTCTAATACCTGCCATTGTAAGTGCTGCGGCATAGCTCTTAATTGCTCGATTACTTCGTCGATGATAGATATGTTAGTCATATTTTCTGAACTCGCTTCATGCTTATTTTAGCCTCAGTCACAATAGCCCATTTAAGTAAGTGAGTTGAATTAAACGTAGGATGGGTTATGCTACGCTAACCCATGCTGGTCAAGGATTTAATGCTTTATTGAGAGAATTACACATCTTACACATAATTAAGCATTTCTACTTAATTTATTTTTTATTGCTTTTCTTTGTTCATTTTTAGATGTACTAAATTTTTTAGCTACTTATAGATAATTTTTTCTAAATATTTGTTGAAGGCTTTCTTAATAAGTAAAAATCCTTTGACATCAAGATTACAGTTTTCATCTCAAGAGAATGATAGAAGGGGGGGTAAAGCAGCTGATATTCACCCTGCACAAACTTAATTAGATGAAAAAAATCTTGTTTTTGGCTGCAAATCCCAGCCAAACAGCACGGCTAGGGTTAGGACGGGAAGTGCGAGAAATTGAGGATGCCTTGAGGCGATCTAAGTATCGGGATAATTTTATCTTGGAGCAGAGGTGGGCAGTTCGTCCGAGAGATATTCGTCGCGCTTTGTTAGACTGTCAACCAGATATAGTCCACTTTTCTGGACATGGCGCAGGAAAGCACGGATTAATTCTGGAAGATGAAACAGGAAAAGAACAGCTAGTATCAGGAGACGCATTAGCTGGATTATTTGGTCTGTTTTCTCAACCAAGAGAATGTGTGATTCTCAATGCCTGTTATTCGAGTTTTCAAGCAGAGGCAATTGCCCAAAATGTAAACTACGTAATTGGCATGGATGATTCGATTGCGGACGACGCTGCGATCGCTTTTGCTGTTGGCTTTTATGATGGTCTAGCAGGATATCACCCCGCATTTTGTGCAGGTTCGCCTATTGAGTTCGCTTTCAACATGGCTCGGAATGCGCTTCAGTTTTCACCTATTCCCAACTACCAAATCCCACATCTGATAAAGAATCCGAAAATAATTTTGGAAGAATGGAGAGCTATTTATGTCTATAAACAAGCTAAGACTTGTATAGACGATGCCATTCCATTTCCATTCGATCCAAGATTTCAGGAAAAACTCAAATCCCATAACGTCCATAAAGCTGCCAAGGCTTCTGGAGGTAAGGCTATTCAAGTTGAGCAAGCAGTTTTGGAAGAATTGGCTGCCATTCATGCCTATCAAGCTGCTAAAGCTTCAAAAGATGAGCCTATTCGCTTCTATTCTCAAATTAAATAGGAGCATTGATGTATACTATTTGGATTTTTCCCAAAGCTAATCACCAGTTCCTAAATTTATTTGAGCCTACTCAAAGAGAAGTCGGGAGACAGATTGATGCTCTTGCAGCAACACCTATACCTGCAAATGCTCTAAGAGTATCGGGTACTGAAGGATGGCGTATATATGTTGATGATTATCGTGTGATTTACGAAGTTCAAGATGGACAGAAAATTGTCCTGATTTTGGATATTCGGCATAGATTAGATTATGGTGATGAAAGCTAAATGGTAAGTGATGAAGAGTGCAGTGCGAAAGTCCTTCCTTCTTCTTTTGACTCAGCACTCAGCACTCAGCACTCAGCACTGAGTAAGGTAAAAGCTCATCACAAATTCACAAATGGTACCAAAATTTCGCCTTCTCTGCGTTTTTCTTTTTTATAGAAAAATAAATTAAATAAACACACCAGGGTCAACATGAAAAACATCACTTAAAGCCTGAGCTTGGGATCTGCTAATCTCTCGCTGACCATTCATAACTTCCAAGACAATATTATTAGAACCAAAAATATCTACTAAATCTGACTGTTGTAAATTCTTTTGCTCCATCAAAAAAAGCAACATAGAATGAGGTGTAGATTCTTTACCTGGTGAATAGTATTCTTGTTCAAATTTTTCAATTAACGTAATTAGCAGTTCATAAAGTTCATTTTCTTCTGGACTACGATTTTGAATATACATCAGTTCTTCAACTATAGCCAAAGCCTTTTCATTTTCTGCTTCATTTTTAATTAACTTTGGTTGATATTTAATTAATAATTCTTTATATTTATCTTGATTAAAAATAAGGGTCATTTTTCCATTCCTCCTGATCATATTTAGCATAAGTAAGAATATGTTTGATGTAAATCAATCAGGACTTACGCAAAATCATGAAAAAACGTTCGTGAAGCGTGCGCGCAGCGCATACCACGAAGGACACAAAGAGCAGAAGAAAAGAGGGTTTCAGAGAGTTCTTGCGTAAGTCCTATCAATATTGATTGCATCAGCAGCTTGATAGTTTTCCACAAAGATTATCAGCTTCAGCAAGACACAGACAGTTCACCTGACGTAGGTTCAGGGGGTTTACAATATAAAAAAAACTCGATTGCAAGGTGACTCAAACAGCCGTGAATCACAATGGGGCAATGCCAAAATGCAGTGAACCCACTTATTACTCCCTGCTAGGACTACATCCCTCAGCATCAGTAATAGAAATTCGTCGCGCTTATCGGGAACTAAGTAAACGCTATCATCCTGATACTACAGATTTGCCTACTGCCGTCGCCACTACTAAATTTCAGCAACTTAACGAAGCCTACGCCACCCTTAGCAGCCCAGAACGGCGACAAAGCTATGACCAAAAAATTCGCTATTACCGATTTACGGTAATTCAACCACCATCTGACTTAAATCGTCCTGTTTCCCGTGCACCCAAATGGTCGAAATCGGCTTATCTAGACGCAAGCGATCGCCCGCTCTCATCTGGTGAAATTTTTGCTGTATTTATTTTGGTATTAACCTTTGTAGGTTGTCTGCTGCTAGCGATCGCCATAGGCTTAACTCGTGGTGAAGCTGCTTTCCAGACGCAATTGCTACAACCAACTTTCACAGTCAACAGACAGATTAGCCACCTGTCAACATCAACAACTTTTTGGGAAATTAAAAATTTTCCCTCAAAAATTATTTAATCCATAATTCCTATGTCTATTCTTTCCTCAGATACCCCCCTATATAGTCATCCACTACCGCAAATAGAGCAATGGTTAAAAGACCAAGGATGTCAACAAGATGAAACACAGCTGCATTGCTGGCGTGTGCAGCGCCCTACTTGGGAAGCTGAAATTTGGCTCGATATTGAGCAAATCATCGTGCGATATGTCCAATCTGGGGAAAATGGGCAAGATATTCAACGCTCATTTAAGTATTCTCTTAGCCGGGAAGATATAGAAGAAGCCGTGTTTTCTGGCCCGTAAACAATTAAAAATTAAGAATTAAAAATTAAAAATTTTTTAGGACTTACGCACACTCAACGAATTCTTGGCGTCTACAGCCCTGACGATCGCTGCGCGCGGGCGCCTTGGTGAACCAGCGCTGTAGGCGGGTCTCCCAACCTAGGCGACTGGTGAACCCGTTCGCGTAGCGTCTCCGACAGGAGAAGGGCGGTTTGATAAATTCAGCTTTTTGGCAAATTTTGCGTAAGTCCTATGTTTAATTCTTCAAATTTTCCCAAATCTCCGCTCTCTTTGCTGATAGGCACACAAGGCGCGGTGAAATTCATTGCGGTCAAAATCTGGCCAAAGAGTATCAGTGATATAAATTTCCCCATAAGCCATTTGCCAAAGGAGGAAATTAGAAAGCCGCATTTCGCCACTGGTACGGATTAATAAATCTGGGTCAGTAATTCCGGCTGTGTACAAGTGGCGCTCAAATAACTCTTCATCAATTTCATCAGGTTTGAGGACACCTTGCTGCACTTTTTGGGCGATCGCCCGGCAAGCTTGTAAAATTTCCTGGCGTCCGCCATAATTTGTGGCCACAGAAAACCGAATACCACGATTATGCTGAGTTTCTGCCATAGAACGGGAAATTTCCTGTTGGAGCGATAATGGCAAAGCTGGCAAATTTCCCACAAACTGAATTTGCACATTTTCCTCAACCATTTCCCGCAATTCTTGGCGCAAAACCCTTTGAAACAGAGTCATTAAAAAATCTACTTCTTCCTGGGGTCTTTTCCAATTCTCAGTGGAAAAAGCATAAGCCGTTAGTGCCTGAATGCCCCAATCTCTACAACAGCGCAGCAAATCCTTCAGGGCATCAACTCCTCGCTTATGTCCCATAATTCTGGGTAGACCTTGACGTTTAGCCCATCGACCATTGCCATCCATAATCACTGCAACGTGCTTTGGCAGTAGTTCTCGTTTCAAGTCAGGGGGCAAATATTGCAGTTCAGTTGGTTGTGCTGTCATTTTTTATTTCGAGAAGCGGTCGATGGTAAACCGAGTAAACGTGAAACAAGTACTAGTGCCTTACCACCCATCTGACGACCCAAAATGAATAAACCTGGAGCAACAGCTTCCCGATCTACTGTTGGCGATAATCGAGCCTCTAATGACTCTTTCAGCGTCCTAATCGTCAGTGGTCTATTTAGGGTTCCCCTTTCCGCTAAGGAAATAGAACCCGTTTCTTCTGATACAACGACACAGATGCAATTTTTGACCCGCTCAGTAATTCCCATTGCTGCCCGATGGCGTGTTCCCAACTGGCGCGAGGCTGTGCGTTCCGAAAGTGGTAAAATTATACCTGATGAAACAATACGCGAGCCACGAATCAACGTCGCCCCATCGTGTAGTAAAGTTTTCGGCTGGAAAATTGTTTGTATTAGTTCCTTAGAAACGTCAGCATTCAGCTTAACTCCAGGTACGGAAAAATCCCGCTCGTCAATCGGGCCAGTTGTTTCCAAAATCAGCAAAGCTCCTATTCGGTTTTTCGAGAGTTCTTTAACCGCATCCACAATTTCATCAATTACACTATCAGACTTGGGGATTGTGAGATTGGATGGTTTAAACAACTGTTGGAATTCACCACGTCCTACTTGCTCCAAAAATCGGCGAAACTCTGACTGTAGAGCAACTGCCATCGCTACAGCGCAGCCAATCACCAGCTTTTCCAAAACAAAATTTAGTAGTGGTAAACCCATTCTGCCACTGAGTGCTGAGGCTAGCATCAAAATAATAAATCCCCGCACCATCCATAATGTCCGGCGCTCACTAATGATAACTAGTATCATGTACGTCAGCGCCAGTACTAACACGATATCCAGAGTCCCAAGCAGCAAGGACTGTGACCATCCCAGGTTTGTCAGCCATTGCTTCCACGAATCTCTCATGACATCTGGATTACTCTCTGTTCTGCCTCAATAGTTTGTCATTAATCTGGCATGTTTATGCATCAAAGGTTAACGCTTAACTCAGCACTCAGCAACGCCAGATGCTCCACTACAGCGCTGCGCGCATCCTACGGAGGGGGAGACCCCTACGTACACGTCACTGGTTCCACCCTGCGGTCAGCCGCAGAAGCGTCTACAGCACTCAGCACTCTTCATTTTTGCGCGTTTAGTCTGTCTGGTAGACAATCTTGCCGAATCAAGTCCTGATAAGTTTCACGGCGCAAAATCAAATTTGCTTCACCATTTGCCACTACAACGGCTGCTGGCCGGGGTAAGCGGTTATAGTTAGATGCCATACTGTAATTGTACCCACCAGTTCCCATAATCACGAGAATATCCCCCGGTGCAGTTTTTGGCACTTGGGCATTTTTGATGAGAATATCCCCGGATTCACAATGCTTACCAGCAATTGTTACTGTTTCTGTAAAAGGAGCAGATACCCTGTTGGCAACTATTGCCCGATAAACTGACTGATAAGTAATCGGACGGGGATTATCGGACATACCGCCATCAACGGACAAGTAGGTACGAATTCCTGGTACAACTTTCGATGATCCAATAGTATAGGCGGTGATGCATGCTGTGGCAATAAGCGATCGCCCCGGTTCACACAGTAATTTTGGCAAAGGGAGATTTTCGGCGGCACAGGCTTCTTGAACAACTTGACAAATTGCCTTGACCCACTCTTCAATGCTGGGGGGATCATCCGATTCGGTGTACCTAATTCCTAAACCACCACCAACATTCAATTCCGTGACAGTTAAACCGTAATTTGCCGACTTCTGCAACCACTGCACCATGACAGCAGCCAAATCCTGATGTGGTTGGCGCTCAAAGATTTGGGAACCAATATGAGCGTGTAACCCCACACAGTTTAAACAAGGTTGCTGACTAACAAAAATAAAAACCTCATCCAAATCATTGGGATCAAAGCCAAACTTACTATCTAAATGTCCCGTGCGAATGTATTCGTGGGTATGGCATTCAATCCCCGGTGTTAGCCGCAACATGATGCGGATGGGGAGTAGGGAGGGGGCTTTCGCCGTGAGCGTCAGCCGAACGGGAGTAGATAGTGGTGCAATAAAATCTATTTCTTCTTTCTCCTCTGTTCCTCTACTCTTTTGCTCCTCGGCTATCTTCACCAAAATACGCAATTCTTGCCAGTTATCTACCACAATGGTGACACCGGATTCAATTGCGAAAACTAGCTCTTCATGAGATTTATTATTACCGTGGAGGTAAATTTTATCAGGACTAACACCAGCGCTGAGAGCCGTGAAAAGTTCGCCTCCCGATACTACATCTATTCCTAACCCTTCAGATGCCGCGATCGCGCAAACAGCTAAACAATTCCAGGCTTTGGAGGCATATAATACCTGAGATTCACCTTGGTAATATTGCTTAAATGTATCTCGATATTGCTGACAAGCTGTTCGCAGGGTTTCTTCATCTAAAATATACAAAGGTGAACCAAACTGCTGAACTAGGGTTGTGACATCACACCCACCAATTTCCAGGATGTCTTGATCGTTAACTTTGGCGGTCAAAGGCAAAAGTTCCTGGTTAGGCGAAAAGTTCCAATTTTCTTGGGCATTTGTGTTGCGCCTTTGAGGTAAATACTGGCTACCAGCATGTTGAACCCCAGTGGGGTGAGTCGATACCATAGCTATTATTAATTATCCTTGCTCAAATTACGGGTGTGAGTAAGTCTCCTGATTCCCAGTGTACAAAGACCTTGTTATCTTATCCAAAATAAATGTGATTTCATCCGACTTAAAATTTAAATCACTGACTTTTGCGGATCTCAGTGCCATACTGGAACTGGATCAAGCTTGTTTTGGTGGTCTGTGGACTCTGGAGGGTTACCAACGCGAGTTAGATAGTCCTAACAGTGAATTATTGGGTATATTTTCCCCTGTCGCTAGTCCAAAACTGTTGGCAATGGGTTGCTTTTGGTCAATTTTAGAAGAAGCACACATTACAATTTTGGCGGTTCATCCTCAATATCACCGTCAAGGATTGGGACAGGCTTTACTACATTTTTTGCTGAAGACAGCTAGCGATCGCGGCTTGGAGCGAGCTACTCTCGAAGTCCGCGCTTCTAATTTAGCAGCCATATCTTTATATCAAAAATTTGGCTTTAAAACAGCAGGGCGACGTCGGCATTATTACCAAGATAACGGGGAAGATGCCCTTGTACTTTGGCTACCAGATTTACAAATGCTCATTAGTCATTAGTCATTGGTCAAGTTTATATTTTTGGCTTTTACTCAGCATTCCCCTTCGACTTCGTTCAGGGCAAGCGCACTCAGGAAGGAAGCACTCAGAAAAGCGACTGATTTGATTAAAATAATTAATAAGTAAAACTTTTAGCTTTTAAAAAAGATATAAATTGACTCTTATCTTGACTAAAGTATTATAACTATGCTAATAATTAATATTTGTGACTGGTTAAAAAGTATCTAACTATAGTGGCCTGTTGCATGTAGTCAAGCCCAGAAACACTGGTAAACTCAAGCTCCTCAGTATAGCAGCCACACAAAAAGTAATAAAAAGTTAATAATTACGCCATCACCTTGGGCGATGATGATTGGATGTCTATAATCTTTATACAGGCATCCAAACTCTGAGCCTGTGCTAAAATCAGCATACCGGCACGACGCAGGTGATGGGAAAAATGCCATGTTTGAACGCTTCACAGAAAAAGCCATTAAGGTAATCATGCTGGCCCAAGAAGAGGCCCGCCGCTTAGGTCACAACTTCGTCGGAACCGAACAGATCCTCCTGGGTCTGATTGGGGAAGGTACGGGAGTCGCGGCCAAAGTGTTGAAATCAATGGGTGTCAATCTGAAAGATGCCCGCATTGAGGTAGAAAAAATCATAGGCCGGGGTTCGGGCTTTGTGGCCGTGGAAATTCCGTTTACGCCACGGGCAAAGCGAGTTTTAGAACTATCCTTGGAAGAAGCGCGCCAATTAGGGCATAACTACATTGGCACCGAGCATCTGCTGTTGGGCCTGATCCGGGAAGGGGAAGGTGTAGCAGCCAGGGTGCTAGAAAACCTCGGGGTGGATTTATCTAAAGTCAGAACCCAAGTCATCCGTATGCTGGGCGAAACAGCAGAGGTTTCAGCCACTGGACAATCGGGACGCACCAAAACTCCAACCTTGGATGAATTTGGCTCAAACCTGACCCAAATGGCAGCAGACAACAAGCTAGACCCAGTTGTCGGACGCGCCAAAGAAATTGAGCGGGTGATCCAAATTTTGGGTCGCCGGACTAAAAATAACCCAGTGCTGATTGGTGAACCAGGGGTTGGTAAAACAGCGATCGCCGAAGGTCTAGCATCGCGCATTGCCAACAAAGATGTCCCCGACATCCTGGAAGATAAACGCGTAGTCACACTAGATATTGGTTTGCTGGTAGCAGGAACCAAGTACCGGGGTGAATTTGAAGAACGCCTCAAAAAAATCATGGATGAAATCCGCTCTGCGGGTAACGTCATTCTGGTAATTGACGAGGTACACACCCTGATTGGTGCAGGTGCGGCTGAAGGAGCCATTGACGCAGCAAATATCCTCAAGCCAGCTTTGGCTAGAGGCGAATTGCAGTGTATTGGCGCCACAACCCTGGATGAATACCGCAAGCACATCGAGCGAGATGCAGCCCTAGAGCGACGCTTCCAGCCAGTAATGGTGGGTGAACCATCAGTTGACGAAACCATTGAAATCTTGCACGGGTTGCGCGAACGCTACGAGCAGCACCACAAGCTGAAAATTTCTGACGAAGCCTTGGTGGCGGCGGCAAAATTATCTGACCGTTACATAAGCGATCGCTACCTCCCAGACAAAGCCATCGACTTAATCGATGAAGCTGGTTCTCGGGTACGTTTGATTAACTCCCAACTGCCACCCGCAGCCAAAGAGTTAGACAAAGAACTACGGCAAATCTTAAAAGAAAAAGACGACGCTGTACGCTCCCAAGACTTCGATAGAGCTGGTGAACTGCGTGATCGCGAGATGGAAATCAAAGCCGAAATTCGCGCGATCGCTCAAAGCAAAACCAATGCTTCTGGCAATGAAGGTGAAGAACCTGTAGTAGACGAAGAGGACATTGCTCACATCGTCGCTTCCTGGACTGGTGTACCGGTGAACAAGCTCACCGAATCAGAATCCGAGAAGTTGCTGCACATGGAAGACACCTTGCATCAACGCTTAATTGGTCAAGAAGATGCAGTCAAAGCAGTTTCACGAGCAATTCGTCGCGCTCGTGTCGGGTTGAAAAATCCCAATCGACCTATTGCTAGTTTTGTCTTCTCCGGGCCGACCGGCGTAGGTAAAACAGAATTGGCGAAATCCTTGGCTTCATACTTCTTCGGTTCCGAAGAAGCAATGATCCGTTTGGATATGTCCGAATACATGGAACGCCACACCGTCAGCAAGTTGATTGGTTCACCTCCTGGTTATGTTGGATATAACGAAGGCGGTCAATTAACTGAAGCTGTCAGACGGCGACCTTATACTGTGGTGCTATTCGATGAAATCGAAAAAGCTCACCCCGATGTCTTCAACATGCTGCTGCAAATTTTGGAAGACGGTCGCTTAACCGATGCCAAAGGACGCACAGTAGACTTCAAGAACACCTTGCTGATTTTGACTTCTAACATTGGTTCCAAGGTAATTGAAAAAGGCGGCGGCGGTATCGGCTTTGAATTCGCCGACGATGCTAGCGAGTCACAATACAACCGTATTCGCTCCTTGGTGAACGAAGAACTGAAGCAATACTTCCGTCCAGAGTTCCTCAACCGTCTAGATGAAATTATCGTCTTCCGTCAGTTGAGCAAGCCAGAGGTGACACAAATTGCGGAGATCATGCTCAAGGAAGTATTTGGTCGCCTAACAGAAAAAGGTATCACCCTAGAAGTGAGCGATCGCTTCAAAGATCGTTTGATTGAGGAAGGTTACAGTCCTAGCTACGGTGCTAGACCATTACGTCGAGCGATTATGCGCTTGTTAGAAGATAGCCTAGCAGAAGAAATTCTGTCTGGTCGCATCAAGGACGGCGATACAGCCTTAGTTGATGTTGATGAAAATGGCGTTGTCCAAGTTAGTTCTCAACAGCGTCGGGAATTAATGCCCCAAGGTGCTGAATCTTAATTAGGATTTTTAAAAATTAAATAAGCGGTGGAGGATTTCGGTTCTCTACCGTTTTTTTATTAAAAAATTTTTAATTTTTATCTCCCTTAACGTGAAATAAGCATAATAAAGAACTGTATGTCATTGCAGGAAGAGAGGGACAAGCAATAGATAGTTCTGGCAATCCTCTTCTACTTAACAATAAAATCAGTGTCTCCGAAAGTGTTTGGAAGTTGGTATTTATTTACCCAATACCCTTGATGCAAATCGTAAAGGGCAAGACCCTGATGAGCATTGGGAACAAAACTTTACACTTAATGGAAAAACATTTGGACTATTTAATGTTAAACAACTTGAAGATATAACTGGCTATAATTTTTTGTCCAATATTCCTACAGATATTCAACAAGCAATTGAAAATCGCAATGTTACAGATATTAGAACAAGAATTAACATTATTGAACCAGCCCCTTTAATGGCTGCAACAGAAAAAGAACTATCTCCATTTATAGTAGGGACCTTCTTCGATGCTACCGTCGGGCATAATAGTACGCCAGATCAGATTGAAACTACGACAGAGACCATACGCATTAGCAGTAGAATCTCGGAAATTAGCCTGAGTCAAATCGGCGTATTCAAAGTGTCCAACTTTAGCACCAATGAAAACAGTGCTAATCGCGTTTACATGGCTCAAATTAGCCCCGGTCAAATCACCTCCGGTCAGAGTGGCATGATTCAGGTTGGCGGAGAACAAGTTAGCATCCCTGAGAATAGTTTTTACCAAACCAGCCCCACCCAGATAAGCTCCGAACAAATCAGATCCAGTCAAATTAGCCCCACTCAAATCGACATCTTCAAGATTAGCTCCCCGCAGGCTAATACCTCGCAAGTCAGCACCTTCAAGCCCAGTAATCTGACCATCGATCCCATCTCTTTCGCCCATTTCGCCAACAATGCGAATCAACTCAATCCCATTAAAGTTAAGCTCCCCAGCTTTATAACGCGCCAACAATTCATCAGTAGTAATTCTCCAAACCATAATTTAACCTCCAACTTATTTTCCGATCTTAAATATAGTGCTACTGATCTGTGGCCATCCCTTTTCGACCCCACCTTAAACATCTCCTTCCAAATCACCGACCTCCCCACCGGACAACTAGCAGAAGCTCAACTAACCCAATTCGACCCCCTCGGTCACCCCAACGGAGGCACAATCCTCATCGACCACAACGCCAACGGTATCGGCTGGTTCATCGACCCCACCCCGCTTGATAACAGCGAATTCACCATCCCTTAGTGTTGGGGAGATGTTTTATGCAAATAAGGTGGCAGTGTACAGAATAATTTTTTACCTCTAAATAGAGTAATAACCGTACCTTTAAGGCGGTATTCTGCTATTCAGACTGAATTAGCTAGCTAGGCAAGCTGGTGATATCAACAATATACAAGACATATTAAGTAGTCGTGCAAAATAAATTACCTAGCTAGGAAAGGGGACAGGCTTCGCCGTGAGCGTCAGCCGAACGGTGACAGGTGACAGTATTGGAATACAGCGATTTCATTCGTGTGGAAAAATGTCTAAATATTTATGCGTAGGTACTTAATAATGAGCGAAATAAATCGTCAAATTATGCTTGATATTAGACAAGTTGCCAAGCACATAGCTGGTACACCTCAAATGCAAAGACTTCTTAAACGAGGACTGGCAGCTCATGTATTTAACGATGAAACTACCATGAATCAAGTTGCCCAAGCCATAGAAAATGGACAGTTCACTGGAATCATTCGCGGTTATGAACGCTACGGAATGTTTTTTAATGAACCAATAGGTTATAGAATCAGTCCAGATGGTAGCCATATTCTACTTTATTATGGGGAGATAAAAATCAATGCAGACAACCAATACCACGTCATCCCCCGCACCAGACCTAGTGAAGAATAACTGGGAATTTACGGAAGTATGGATAGATCCAATGTTATCGCCTCCATATATTCTTTTGTTGCTTTGTGACGGTCAAGAAAACTGTAAAATTTATGATCCAGCGCAGGGTTATAAAGTTGTATTTTCTAGCAATAGCTACGATATTGCTAAGTTATGGTTACTTGAAGATGAGTATGAACCAATTGAAGGTAGGCTTCTAGCTGCGGAATTAAGTAACTGAATCGCTTCAAAGATCGTTTGATTGAGGAAGGTTACAGTCCTAGCTACGGTGCTAGACCATTACGTCGAGCAATTATGCGCTTGTTAGAAGATAGCCTAGCAGAAGAAATTTTGTCTGGTCGCATCAAGGACGGCGATACAGCCTTAGTTGATGTTGATGAAAATGGCGTTGTCCAAGTTAGTTCTCAACAGCGTCGGGAATTAATGCCCCAAGGTGCTGAATCTTAATTAGAATTTTTTAAATTAAATAAGCGGTGGAGGATTTCGGTTCTCTACCGTTTTTTTATTAAAAAATTTTTAATTTTTATCTCCCTTAGTGTTGGGGAGATTTTTTATGCCAATAATGCATCGGCGGCTTTACGAATGATGTAATAAATATTAGTAATTGTAGTGGCAGTAATAAACCCTTCAATCGCACCTGCATCAATTTTTGCAAAGATTTTGACTGCATCTTCTACAAAAGGCTCTCGTTCAAGTAAAAAATCAAGAACGACATTTGTATCAATTAAAACTTGCATTACTGGTATTTTTCTGTCAAATAAGTAACATAATCTGCCGTCATATTTTCATCATTGGATATATTGGCATCTTTAGCAATACCACGCAGTCGAGACAAGTTCCTTTTTTTTGATACTGGTTGAATTTCTTGTTGTAGTGATTCTAACAGAGTATGTACTAATTGCCAGCGTTGACTTGTTGGTAATTGCAGTACTTGTTTTTGCAATTCTTGTAATGTCATGAGAGGTTATCTGAATTTATTTGATTTTTATTTTAATTCATTTATACGGCTAACTTTTTCCTTTTCATATTTCCCCGATAACTACTAAAGTTAATAATTAACAGACACTTTCACACAAGAAAAATGAAAATTTATTAAAACAGATGATTTCTGGTATTCTCAAAAGTAGGAAAACTTGAGAATATTCACCCACTCAAAGGGTGAGAGTGCCAAAAGCATACCTTTAGCGTCAAAATAATCAAGGTATGCGTTCCACTTTTTGAACTGGCTGAAAATTTTTATGAATCCTCACGAAAGTGATGCCAAACAAGCTGCTACGTCATCTAAAGGATGGAGTAGTTGGCAAGAAAATCTTACACTCATTGCGATCGCCTTATGTTTGGCACTCCTCATCAGGACTTTTATTGCTGAACCTCGCTACATTCCATCAGATTCCATGTTACCTACACTACACACAGGCGATCGCTTGGTGGTAGAAAAAGTCTCTTACCGTTTTCACCCTCCCGCAATTGGGGATATTATCGTTTTTCAGCCACCTGAAGAATTACAACGTCGGGGATATCCTCAAGACCAAGCTTTTATTAAGCGGGTGATTGGTGTCCCTGGAAAAATACTCAAAGTGACTAACGGTACAGTTTACCTCGACGGTCAACCATTAGCGGAAGACTACATCGCTGAACCCCCAAGTCAGCCATTCCCAGCCGTACAAGTTCCCGAAGGTGAGTTCTTTGTCATGGGAGACAACCGCAACGATAGTAACGATTCTCGCTACTGGGGATTTTTACCTAGACAAAATATCATTGGTCGGGCAACATTTCGCTTTTGGCCTCCCGACAGGATTGGGTTTATTCAAGGCTAGAAGCTAAAATCGGAGAAAATACATCAGCTGGGTGATCGCTTCACCAGATATATCCAATCTGCATTGGAAATCGGCTAAGTTACGATAAGACCCAGCTGATAGTCGATTTTGCACTACTGCTTCGGCTAGAGACGCATCTATAAAGGGAATTTTTGCTAACTGTTCCACTGTGGCTGTGTTCGGGTTAACTAACTGTGTAGGATGGTCTAGAGATTCATTGTCATAGTAAATAAAACTTAGCAAAGCCTTTAATGGTTCTAGTCGCTGTGCTGGCATAGCTAAAGCCGCAGCGATATCTTCAATACAGTAAAATTTAACACCAGAGCGTGAAAGTTCCACAAGCGATCGCGCTTGGTGAATTGACAACCCAGGAAGACGTAACCAATCGTCTACAGTCGCTTGATTAGCATCAATGCGGATACCCAGTTTTGCAGCTAGCTGAATTTCTTCCCCAGACTGTAGTCGATAGTAGGGGTCATTAAGGAGTTTGGCGCGGAGTTTTTGCAACTTGGGGTTCAAAGGTAGCCAGTTCATCATTTTTGCTTGCATCAAGAGATTTGGTCTAGCAGCTGGCGGCGCTTTTGCTCAAATTCGTACTCAGAAATCAGTCCATCTTGGCGCAGAGTATCTAATTCACGCAAAGCCTCAGCGATCGCACTTACCTGATTACCCGTTTGCTGTGCATTCCTAACTGCTGACTTACCTAAATTAAAATGACGATCAAATGCTTCTTCATCTTGTGCTAAGTACCAAACTCCCTCAATGGCGCTTGCTACTTTGGGGATAGGCGTCCAGGAGAGTAAGACGTACAAGATGCCCCACAACGGCTGTCCCAGATAAAATTTATGTAATCCGGAAATTGTCAACGTACCGGATAAAGCTAAAATTGCGGCGATGCTGCGACTTTTGCGTTTGGTCAACATATTCCCAATCAATTTACTACTAGCATAGTTCCTACAATAAGATAGCGATCGTAGCAAAATACCAGGTATTGGTGTTGATTTCCTGACTGCTAGTTTTATTTAAGGATATGACAGATAGTTGGCTTATGGGGAGGTTGAAGATGGAGTTTTAACGCAAAGGGGAGACAGCTCGTTGGTGAGGCAGTCCGGTCTTGGTGGTTTCCCCAAAGAGGAACTGCCGTAAAGCCCTAACGGGCATAGCTGCGCTTACCGCGTAGCGTGCCGTAGGCATAAGGCTTTGCCGACTTGTAGCGACTGTCGTGCGCGGAGGGAAACGCGGAGGAGCGCAGAGTTTTAAGATGAAGTGGGTGGAAAGAGGAATAGTATGTTGTTAAAGTTTGTAGGGTTGGTCATGCTTAAGCAACTCATTCTGACAGCATTTTTATGCGTTTGTTTACAATTTCCTGGTAAATAAACTGCTGGTAATAATTGGAGTTTTGAGCGCGTAAATCAGAAAGTTGCAGCAGATTTAAGCTGAAATTAAATTGATATAATAGCTTTAATTTTAATTAATTATTTATTATTTTAACAATAATATAACAACCTTTTTATAACCTTTGGATAACTTAAGCTTTACTCATTGGTATTACAGAATGTGGTATTTACCTATTTTGTATGACTTTGTTTGAGTTTGCTAATAATGAGTATGAAATCCAATAATCCATTGAAGTTTAACCGCCGCCAGTTTTTACTAAATTCTGCTGTGACCGCAGGTGGAATTATTACTACCAATCTTGTATCAAAATCACCAGTTTTTGGACAAGCACCTGGAATTATTACCTCTGACAAAATGCGCCCTAGCATACCTTATGGCATTGCCAGTGGAGATATCAGCGATAATAGTATCGTCATTTGGAGTCGCAGCGATCGCCCTGCCAGAATGTTAATTGAATATTCCACCAGTGAATCTTTTAGCAATGTACGGCGTGTTTTTGGCCCCAGGGCTTTAGAAGATAACGATTTTACAGCTCGATTTACTCTCCAAAACTTACCTCCAGACCAACAAATATTCTATCGGGTAAGTTTCCAAGATTTAGACTATCAAAACGTCTACAGCGAACCTGTAAGCGGTACATTCCGCACACCTCCCATAATTGGACGAGATATTTTCTTTGTTTGGAGTGGAGATACAGCAGGTCAAGGATGGGGGATTAATCCCGATTTCGGTGGGATGAAAATTTACGAAACCATGCGTCAACTTAATCCTGACTTTTTCATTCATTCTGGTGATACTGTTTATGCTGATAATCCCATCGAAGCAGAAAGAACATTAGATGATGGCACAATCTGGCGAAACATCACCATCGAAGAAAAATCAAAAGTAGCAGAAACGCTCACAGAATTTCGTGGTAATTATAAATACAATTTGCTGGATGAAAATGTGAAGCGTTTTAACGCTGAAGTGCCGATGTTGGCGCAATGGGACGACCACGAAACCACAAACAACTGGTATCCTGGCGAATTTCTTCTCAACGATGACCGCTATATAATCAAAGATGTTAACTTGTTAGCACAAAGGGCAAGACAAGCATTTTTTGAGTATATGCCCATTCGCTATAAAACAAGATTTGATGCCGACAGATCGAGAATTTATCGCTCCTTCCAACATGGCCCATTACTTGATATTTTCATGTTGGATGAACGCACTCATCGAGGGCCAAACAGTGAAAATCTTCAACCTGTGCAAAGTGACGAAACAGATATGCTGGGCAAATCACAAGTACAATGGTTAAAAGTGCAATTGCTGAAATCAAAAGCAACATGGAAAGTAATTGCTAGTGATATGCCTTTGGGGTTAATAGTTCGAGATGGTGCTACCGCTTTTGAAGCTTGGGCTAACGCAGATAATGGTCGCCCCTTGGGAAGAGAATTAGAAATAGCTGACTTGCTACGATTTATCAAAAACAGGAATATTAAAAACGTTGTTTGGTTAACTGCTGATGTACATTATGCAGCAGCACACTATTACGACCCCAATAAAGCACAGTTTCAAGACTTCAAGCCGTTCTGGGAGTTTGTCGCCGGGCCTCTCAATTCCGGGACATTTGGCCCAGGACAATTAGAGAATACCTTTGGCCCACAATTAATGTTCCAAAGTAATCCTCCAGGGATGAGACCAAATCGACCCCCCAGTGAAGGTTTACAATTCTTTGGTGGAGTCAAGATTGATGCTTATACCAAAGTGATGACGGTAACACTGCGTAATTTAGCTGGGCAAATTATCTATAGCCAAGATTTACCACCAGAAGCATAAATTTTCCACAATTTAGCTTAATGTAGCCAGTAAGATAGAGTTATTCTATCTGCTGGCTTTTTGTTTTTCGGTTTATATTAACTAAATAAGAGAACTAAAATTTTAGAGTTTTGGAGTGGGTCATGCTGAAGCAACTCATCCTAGAAAATTGGAAAAGTTTCCGTTATGCAGAACTTCCACTTGACCCATTAACTGTTTTAATTGGGACAAATGCCAGTGGTAAATCTAATGTGGTTGAAGCTTTGGAATTTTTACAGAGAATAGCGCAAGGCGAAAATATTGAAGCTGCTTTAGCAGGTGATAAAACACTTGCTTCTATTCGCGGTGGTGTAGAGTGGGCTGCACGTAAACCGGTAACTCAATTCACATTAAAAGTGCTAGTTCAGGGTGAGGAGGAAACAACAGATTATTTATATGTTATTCAAATACAAACAATACCTGAAGTGAGAGTGATAGAAGAATACATTGAATTTCAATTTTTACACGAAAATAGTGAAATTGAGCAAGCACAAGTCTTTTATATAAAAAAATTTAATTTTCCTAATAAAAGTGGTTTAAAAGCTCTTAGTATTAAGATTTCTGTTAAAGAATTCATGGAATTAAAGCAATTTTCTAAAGCAAATTTACTACTAGATAAGGACACTGTAGAGATATTAAATAATTATTATTTTCCTTTGAAAGACAAAGTAACTAATTTGATTATTTCCACTTTAGAACAACTTTTAATTCTAAACCCTGTACCTTCTAAAATGCGTAATTATTCACAAATTTCTAATAAGCTTGAAAGTGATGCTTCAAATATAGCCGGTGTACTAGCAGCATTACCTGAAGAGCAAAAATTAAAAATAGAATCAATTTTATCTACATACATCAAAGATTTACCAGAAGGCGATATTAAAAAAGTCTGGGCAGAAAAAGTAGGTAGATTTGGCACAGATGCCATGCTTTACTGTCAAGAAGAGTGGAAACCTGGAGAAATCACAGAAATTGATGCTAGAAGTATGTCAGATGGAACTTTACGATTTCTAGCAATTCTTACAGCACTACTTACACGACCTGAAGGCAGCCAACTTGTTATTGAGGAAATAGATAATGGTTTGCATCCTTCCCGTGCAAATTTGCTAGTTAAAATCCTCCGAGAAATTGGCAGCAAAAGAAATATTGATATTTTACTTACCACTCACAATCCAGCTTTACTAGATGCTTTAGGCCCGGAAATAGTGCCATTTGTAGTTGTTGCACATCGAGATTCAGAAACAGGAGAAAGTAAACTCTCTATTTTAGAAGAGATTGATAATCTTCCTCTTTTACTAGCATCAGGTACTTTGGGTAGACTAGCAACCAAAGGAGCAATTGAAAGAAGCCTCTCTGATAAGAAGAACCAGAGAATATGAACAAGGTTCTGATTATTGACACATCAATACTTTGCGTTTATTTAAATGTTCCTGGTAAAGAAACTTGTGGTACTGATAATGACAAATGGGATAAAAACAGGGTTGAATCATGTTTTCAACTAGAAAAGGAACAAGGTACGCAGTTTATACTACCACTAGCGACAATTATAGAAACTGGTAATCACATAGCACAAGCTAATTCTAGACGATATGAAATTGCTCAAGCTTTTGCTGATATTTTAGTGAAAGTAGCAGATGGAGTTATCCCTTGGAAAGTTTTTACAACTGAAGTGGATGAACTGTGGAGTTCAGAACAATTGAAACAGTTGGCTACTGAATGGCCTATTCTAGCATCTAGAAAGATTTCTATTGGAGATGCAACAATTAAGACGGTAGCCGAGTATTATGCTAAAACCAGTAGCACCTTGAAAGTAGAAATTTTCACGGGTGATCAAGGCTTGAAAGCTTATGAACCAATCACTCCACCACCCACACGCCGCAGCAGTCGCAGGAAAGCATGACAAAACCTTGAGCGATTATTCCCGACTTTGTTGTTGATTGCGGATAACCTGCACAAATTCTTGCACAGCATCATACTGGTCAGGCATAGTGAGGTAACGCAACAGTAACGTTGGGTCTAAATCAGGGAAAAACTCACTTCGGTCTACTTGTTCATACTCACCAGACTGATGCAAACGAAATATTTGTATCCGGTTAGACTTCCAGAACCAAACTTCAGGTACTTTAGAAGGTTTGTATAACTCCTTTCTGTTAATTGTCCCACTGGTGACAATAACTTCAATTACAATATCTGGCGTTTCTTTATTGCTGCCAATATAGTAAGATTCATCAGGTGTACCAGAAGCATACCCCGGTTCTTCCAGAGTAAAACCACCGCGACCGTAGAAGCGGATACCCAATTCTCTCATGTAAGCTTCTAACAAATAACCGAGAGTTGTTTTTACATACTCATGCTTATCTCCTACAGGAGACATAATTTCCATCACTCCTGCTAAATAAGTTAAGCGGACTTCTCGATTATTCTCTAACTGTGCTGAGATAATTTTGAACTGTTCCCAAGAAATACCGCGCAAAGTAACCAATTTTTCTGTTGTCGGCTGCTCTAAAAGTGGGATACTCATCTCAACACTTCCTGAAACTGCGATAGCGCCAGCACTGACTTGTCAGTTCGCCTATTTACAACTCTAACCGAGAAGATAACAAAACTTTGAGCGATCGCCCCTAAATTTTCACATCACGTTATCATCGGATATTGTGGCTTTTCCGTGCGTAACTCCTAGCATCTACTTATGACCGCTTCTCATTCTGAATCTCAACCAACGGAACCCAATAAACCTGATACGCCTCACGCCGATACTAAATTGGTAGACCGCAGTAAGCTGAGTAAGATGTACCAGCATTATGTGGAAGTCAAGGATAAGTATCCTCATGCTTTACTGCTGTATCGGGTGGGAGATTTTTTTGAAACTTTTTTCCAAGATGCTGTAACTGTATCTAGAGAATTGGAACTCGTACTTACCAGCAAACACGGCGGCGAAGTTGGTCGTGTAGCTATGACTGGTGTACCTCATCACGCCTGGGAACGCTACACTACCCAATTGGTAGAAAAAGGCTACGCAGTGGTAATTTGCGACCAAGTAGAAGACTCATCTGAAGCTGTGGGTTTGGTAAGGCGTGAGGTGACACGTATCCTCACACCTGGTACTTTGCTGGAAGAGGGAATGCTAAAATCTAGTCGCAATAATTACTTAGCGGCTGTGGTAATTGCGGTAAATCACTGGGGTTTAGCTTATGCAGATATCTCTACCGGAGAATTCCTAACTACGCAAGGTAGTGATTTAGAACATTTAACTCAGGAATTAATGCGGTTGCAACCTGCCGAGGTGCTGGTTCCTACGAACGCCCCTGATTTAGGTAGTTTGCTGCGTCCTGGAGAAACTTCGCCCCATCTCCCTCAATGTTTACCACCATCATTTTGTTATAGTTTGCGATCGCAAGTGCCGTTTTCCCAAGCCGAAGCCAGATCCACATTATTGCAGAAATTTAAAGTGCGATCGCTCGAAGGACTCGGTTGTGATCATCTTCCTCTGGCTGTGCGGGCGGCTGGGGGTTTGTTGGAATATGTAGAAGATACCCAAAAAGAAAACACTGTTTCGTTGCAAAGGTTACGCACCTATACCATTACTGATTATTTGATTGTTGATAGTCAAACCCGACGTAACCTGGAAATTACGCAAACAGTCCGCGATGGTACATTTCATGGTTCTTTGTTGTGGGCATTAAATAGAACTAGCACAGCAATGGGAGGACGGGCGTTGCGGCGGTGGTTATTACAACCGCTACTCGATATTAAAGGCATTCGGGCGCGGCAAGACACCATCCAAGAATTGATGGAAAATACACCTCTGCGTCAGGATTTGCGGCAATTATTACGGCAGATTTACGACTTGGAACGGTTGACAGGTAGGGCTGGTTCGGGAACTGCTAATGCTAAAGATTTAGTGGCTTTGGCGGATTCCCTGTCCCGCTTACCAGAATTATCGCTCTTAGTAGCTGATGCGCGATCGCCTTTTTTGAAAGCTTTGCAAAAAGTCCCAACTGTATTATCAGAATTGGCACAAAAATTACACGCCCATTTAGTAGAATCACCGCCGATACATATTAAAGAAGGGGGGTTAATTCGTTCGGGGATCAATCCCATGTTGGATGAGAGAAAGGCCACGGTAGAGTCAGACCAACAATGGATTGCCAATTTAGAAGTTGATGAACGGGCGAGAACAGGAGTTCCTACTTTGAAGGTAGGATTTAATAAAACCTTTGGTTACTACATTAGTATTTCCCGTGCTAAATCTGACCAAGTACCGTCTAATTACATCCGTAAGCAAACCTTGACCAATGAGGAACGTTATATCACCCCAGAGTTGAAGGAACGAGAAGCGCGGATTCTCACAGCGCGGGATGATTTAAATCAGTTGGAATATGAAATTTTTGTGGAGTTGCGGGAAGAGGTAGGGGAACAGGCTGAGGTCATTCGTAATCTTTCTCGTGCTGTGGCGGCGGCGGATGTGTTGTGTGGCTTGGCTGAGTTGGCCGTACAGCAAGGTTACTGTTGTCCAGAGATGGTTTCAGGGCGGGAAATTATGATTGTGGATGGTCGTCATCCGGTGGTGGAACAGTCTTTACCGTCGGGGTTTTTTGTGCCGAATTCAACTCAGTTGGGGAGTGAGGAAACGAACCGCCTTTCCTTCGGAACGCTACGCGAACGCGAAGCGTCTCGAAGAGAAGGTGCAGAGGACGCACAGGAGAAGCCGGATTTAGTAATTCTGACTGGGCCGAATGCTAGTGGTAAGAGTTGTTATTTGCGTCAGGTGGGGTTGATTCAGTTAATGGCGCAAATTGGTAGTTTTGTGCCGGCGAGGTTTGCTAAGTTGGGAGTGTGCGATCGCATTTTCACTCGTGTAGGTGCAGTTGATGATTTGGCAACTGGTCAATCTACTTTTATGGTGGAGATGAATGAAACGGCGAATATTCTCAATCATGCTACTTCTAGGTCATTGGTGTTGTTAGATGAAATTGGCCGAGGAACCGCCACATTTGATGGTCTTTCGATTGCTTGGGCGGTAGCAGAGTATATAGCTGTAGAGATTCGGGCGCGGACGATTTTTGCCACTCATTATCATGAGTTAAATGAACTGGCTAGCATTCTACCGAATGTCGCTAATTATCAAGTGACTGTGAAAGAATTACCCGACCAAATTATCTTTTTGCACCAAGTTCATCCGGGGGGTGCAGATAAATCCTATGGAATTGAAGCGGGACGTTTGGCGGGTTTACCAGATGTGGTGATTCAACGGGCAAAACAAGTTATGGGTCAGATTGAGAAGCATAGTAAGATTGCGATGGGGCTGCAAAATATAGATGAGTAGGGTAGTTTTTTTCAACCACATACTTGATATTTCTTTAAGATAACTTTGACTACTTTTATTATTTTTGCAAATGTTCTAAATAAACGGTAACATTTCGCATGTTTTTGTTACATTCTTGTTAAGAATAGTTACAACTCTCTTAACACAGGAAATATTATTATGGTAGCCTCACTCGAAAAGAATGCACCACATCAGGTTGTAATCGTTGGTGGTGGCTTTGGTGGACTGTATGCAGCAAAGACTCTTGCTAAAGCGAATGTCAATGTTACTCTCATTGATAAACGTAACTTTCACCTATTTCAGCCGCTTTTATATCAAGTTGCTACAGGTACACTATCACCAGCTGATATTTCCTCACCATTGCGATTTGTACTCAGAAAAAGTAAGAATACACAGGTGTTGTTGGGAGAAGTAAATAATATTGATCCCAAAGCGCAACAAGTTACAGTGGGTGATAAATTAATCCCTTATGATACATTAATTGTTGCCACAGGTGCTAATCATTCCTATCTTGGTAAAGACCACTGGAAAGATTTTGCTCCTGGCTTGAAAACTGTTGAAGATGCTATTGAAATACGTCGTCGGATATTTTCGGCATTTGAAGCAGCAGAAAGAGAAACTGATCCGGAAAAACGTCGTGCTTTGTTGACTTTTGTAATTGTGGGTGGTGGCCCCACTGGTGTAGAATTAGCAGGTGCGATCGCCGAGTTGGCACACAAAACTCTCCGAGAAGATTTCCGCAACATCGACACCTCAGAAGCAAAAATTTTACTATTGCAAGGGAGCAATCGCATCCTCCGATACATTGCGCCAGAGTTATCTCAAGCAGCAACAGCTGCTTTGCAAAAGTTGGGTGTGGTTATCCAAACTAACACCAGGGTGACAAATATTGAAAACGACATCGTTACTTTCAAGCAAGGTGATGCAGTCCAAGAAATTCCTGCAAAAACTATATTGTGGGCAGCAGGTGTAAAAGCTTCGGCAATGGGTAAAATTTTAGCAGACAGTACAGGTGTAGAATGCGATCGCGCCGGGCGTGTCATGGTAGAACCAGACTTGACTATTAAGGGTTATCAAAACATTTTTGTAGTTGGAGATTTAGCCAACTTCTCTCATCAAAATGGTCAACCTTTACCTGGTGTTGCACCTGTAGCTAAACAAGAAGGAGAGTATGTAGCCCGACTAATTCGACTACGGCTGCAAGGTCGTACTTTGCCACAATTTAGTTACAATGATGTGGGTAGTTTGGCGATGATTGGGCAAAATCTAGCTGTTGTAGATTTAGGCTTAATCAAACTCCAAGGGTTCATTGCTTGGGTATTTTGGCTATTAATTCACATCTACTTCTTAATTGAGTTTGACACTAAATTAGTAGTAGTAATTCAGTGGGCGTGGAATTATATTACTCGTAATCGTCGCTCTAGATTGATTACAGGTCGAGAAGCTTTTCTAGAAGATAAAACTGTTAACGATAGCAGTCATTACCAGACTCCAGAAAAGAAGCAGCCAGCCAGTATCTAGAATTTTGCTTTGTAGCATACCATCGCATTAAACCCATCGATAGATCCGCCATTCTTCTCCAGGTGCTATTGGTGGCTTTTAGCGACCGCGATCGCGTTCTACATCTTCAATTACTTTTTGTAAATACCATTCATCTGTCATCCCTGGATAGTATTCTTCCTTTTGATCAATTAACCTTTGAGCAATTTCCCAATATCCCCCCACCAGCCGTAAAAGTCGCTGACGCAGCAAGTTGTGATTCTGCTGTTTTGACTCAGGACTAAATGTCTGGATTTTTTGCAAGCTTTCTAATACTTGATGGTAATTTTCCCAATCTTCATTTTCACAGAAAATACTCGCTGCTTGCTGATAATCTGCCACAGCATTTTGCATTTCTTCTAAGCAAGTATAAGCAATTCCCCGATGATAGTAAGCTGGGGCGTAATCTGGATTAATTTGCAGTGCTTGACTATAATCTTGAATGGCATCGAGATAATTACCAGATACCCGATAAACATTACCTCTAGCAACATATATTAAAGCATCCTGGGGTTGAATTTTCAGTGCTTGATGAAAATCGGCGATCGCCCCTTGATGATCCCCCAACAGAGAACGGGCTTTACCTCGGTTACGATAAACTATGGCATCTTGAAAGTTTAATTGTAATGCTTGATTAAAATCCGCGATCGCCTCGCGATATTTTCCCATTTTGCAGCGTACCACTCCCCGACAGCAATAGGCTTGGGCATCTTGCGGATCAGCTTGTAGTATCCAGTTTAAATCTGCGATCGCCTCCCGCGTATCTCCTTTTTCGGCTTTTTCTAATAACTGAGTAAAATATGCATTTGTCGATAATATCGGCGCACTAGTAGAACTAGGTGACTGGACAACTGGTTTTGCTGGTGGTTGTAGCTGTTTAATTTTTTCTAGACATAGACGACAATTTTCTGTATCCTTTTGCTCTAAATATAATTCTGCCGCCTTTTTAAAATTAGCGATCGCATCTTGAATAAACCCCTGTTTGCGCCGCACCATCCCCCGCAGACTATACGCAGCTGCATAATAGTAATTGAGGCGAATCGCACTTTCCACATCCTCCAACGCCCCCGGCAAATTTTTCAGCGCCACCCTTGCCAATCCCCGACAATAATACGCCTCCACACTCTGGGGATTCAACCTCAAAGCTTCAGTATAATCTGAGACAGCTTGGTGAATAGCACCTGAGTCATAATAAGCCAAACCCCGTTGTAAAAAAGCCTCAGCATAATCAGGTGTTTGCTGTAAACAATAGTTAAAATCCTCAATAGCGCTCGTATAGTCTTGTTGTTTAGCCTTTGCTAGTCCCCGATGATAAAATTCGTCGCTCATAATTGACTCCCAAAACTCTAGCTTAGTAGCCGATTTTATAGCTCTACTACTTTATATGTTAAATATTCACCTTCACTTTAGCTAATTTCCAAATCTCAATCTACTTCCTCCCTTGGCGGTTTGATAAAAATGAAAATTAGAACCATCACCACAGGAATATCACTACAATCTCCCAAAGACACCGATAAAATTAAACAATCTCATGCATTTAATCAGCAAGCAAAAATAATCTTTGAACAACAAGGATACGCAGTTCAAACAACCAGAATTACCACTAACTCTTGGCAAGAATATCTATCAGATTTATCAAAAACTGATATTCTCAAAGAAATTCAAGATTTAGAAAAAACCTGTATCAATCTAGATATTAGCTTTTTCAATATCGGTCATGCCAACCAACCAGAAACCATAGCTTTAATCCCCGACATTAACAAACATACGTCAATTATTTACTCTTCCAGCCAACTTGGTGACCAACAATCAGGCATCAATCTAGAAAATATTTACGAATCAGCCAAAGCTATTAAACGCATTTCCCAAGAAACTGAAAATGGCTATGGTAACTTTCGCTATTGTGCATCAGCCAACTGCCAGCCAGGAATTCCATTTTTTCCAACTTCTTACCATGTAGGCGATACAGCTTTTGCTATTGGATTAGAACTAGCTGAATTAGTCAACCAAGCTTTTTCTCAAGCGAATGATCTACAAACAGCCGAAAAAAACCTGCAATCACTTTTAGAAATAGAACTCACAAAAATCGCCAATATTGCCGCAGAAATATCAACAAAATTCGCTGTAAAATACAACGGCATAGATACATCTCTCGCACCATCTTTAGATAAACAAAATAGTATTGCCTTTGCTTATGAAAAATTACTAAAAGGTAAATTTGGACATCCAGGAACCTTAGCAATTTCTGGCATGTTAACTCGTGTTCTAAAAAGTGTTTCCGTCAAAATCTGTGGCTACTCTGGTTTGATGCTACCAGTATGCGAAGATGTCGGATTAGCTACTAGAGCTAATGAGCAAACTTATGATATTACTAATTTATTATTATATTCAGCAGTTTGTGGCTGTGGACTGGATACAGTGCCAATTCCTGGTAATATCACCATTGACAAAATTGCCGCAATATTAATAGATTTAGCAACTTTAGCAATTAAACTCAATAAACCGCTATCAGCCAGATTATTTCCCATCCCTCATAAAAAAGCTGGGGAAATGACTGCATTCAATTCCCCATATCTGGTAGATTGTCAAATTTTTGCTGTAGATTAACTTAATAATCAATCAATAAACTAGGAGAAGTCAATACAAAAACATCCCTAATTCCCTGTCCATCAGTTTGCGGTTTTATCGGCGTAGTAAAGTGGAAAAATTCATGATCATTGACTAATAAAAGTTCACCTGGATTTAAAACCTTGCTAAACACAGGCTTCTCTTTTTTAGCAGTATATAAATGAGTTTCTCCACCTTGAATATTATCGCGATTTACCGAGAAGATACCAATAAAATCAGTACCATCTTGATGAATACCTTCAGGCGCAGGATTACCCAAATTTTGAGGAGAACAGATAGTTCTAATTTGATGAACCCCGATTTCAGCTTCAGGATGCAGTTTACAAGAATCACTAAATGCTAAAACAAGATTCTTAAAAATATCGAGTTCTATAAGTGCATCTTCTAATTCTGCAAACTCTCGTTTAATGTCTCCCAATAATGGATTGTAATCTTTACCTTGGAAGAGGTAGCCATGAGGTAACTTAATTAACTTATCCCCCGTAGCTATGAACCGAGATAATCGTCTCAAACGATAATTACCTTTGATATAAGGATCAACAGGTAGATGATGAAAAAATGGCTTGAAACCTTCTGGATTTATGGAATTAACCTTTCTGAGAGTAAACAAAAAGGCATATTCTAATTCCGTTGATTCCCATACTTGTTGCATAGGATTTACCTGCTTACACATTGCAATCCTCTCCTGTCTTTCTGGATGAGAGGCTTATATCACTGAGTATATGCGACTTTTTATTAATATGTCGTCAAATTGACTACAGAAATTGACAAGTTGTGATATATAATTCCTTCACCGTTGGTGAGATATTTGCAGATAGGAGCAAATAAGTAAGTAGAACGACTTGAAAAAACCAAATTGTGTAAAGTAATGTAAATTTATCGAAAATCAGTTCGTAGTCAGGACTTTAGTCCTGATTTGAGAACTAAAGTTCTCACTACAAACCTTTAATCATTTACTCTGTTCTACTTAAAACATTTAAAATAGGTAAAAAATTAACGTATATTTACAAAGTGACTAGAGACTAAGAACTAATATTTTTACTCAGCACTCCCCTTCGACTTCGCTCAGGGCAAGCGCACTTAGAAAAATGATGATTGACTGGCTTTACTGTTATCCACCCTTGTATTCGGGAATTTTACTGAAGCGCTACAAGCGCTTTTTTGCTGATATTCAACTTGATTCTGGCGAAATAGTCACAGCACACTGTCCCAACACAGGCCCCATGACAGGAGTTTCCACCCCTGGAAGTGCAGTACAACTTTCCCAAAGTGATAATCCCCAGCGCAAATTAGCCTACACCTTAGAGTTAATTCAGGTAAATGACAACGAGCCAACCTGGGTAGGTATAAATACTGTTTTACCCAATAAAATAGTAAAACTAGCCTTAGCAAAACACCTTTTCTCTCAATTGGGAGACTATAGCCAAATTAAGGGTGAGGTAGTTTATGGGCAAGATAAAAAAAGTCGGGTAGATTTTTACCTCACAGGTAGCGACGCAGAACCCCCAATATATTTAGAAGTAAAAAACACAACTTGGGCCCAAGGCACTTTAGCACTATTCCCCGACACAGAAACCACAAGAGGACAAAAACACTTACGGGAACTCACAGCACTATTACCCCAAACTCGTGCAGTTATGCTGTACTTCATCAACCGCAGTGATTGTACTGAGTTTGCCCCTGGTGACATTACAGACCCCGTATATGGTAAACTATTACGAAATGCGATCGCCCTCGGCTTAGAAATCCTACCCTGCCGTTTTCATGTAACTCCAGAAGGCATACGCTACATAGGTTTAGCAAAACTCAAAATTTAATCTCAGCGTACCTTTGCGTCCCTCTGCATTAAAAACTAATGATAATTCTCATCATGGGAGTCTCCGGTTCCGGCAAAACAACCATCGGGAAACTGTTAGCCGATTCATTAAACTGGGAATTTAAAGACGCTGATGAATTTCACTCAACAGATAACATTGAAAAAATGCGGCTGGGTATTCCCCTCAATGATGCCGACAGGAAGCCCTGGTTGAAAGATTTGCAAACTGCGATCGCCCTTTGGTTAAAAGAAAATGCCAATGTAGTCTTAGCCTGTTCTGCCCTCAAAGCTAATTATCGCCAATACCTGCGACTAGACCACGAAAACATCAAGCTAGTTTACCTCCAAGGCAGTTTAGATTTACTCCAACAACGACTCCTAGGACGGCAAAATCATTTCATGTCAGAAAAACTCCTCAACAGCCAATTAGATACCCTTGAGGAGCCTGATGATGCTATTTGTGTAGATGTTTCTGAGCCACCGCAACTAATAGTGCAAAACATTAAAATAGCTTTAGAAATTTAGCCATAAAAAAAACCCCCAGAAGGGGGCTTATTTAGCTATTCGCGTGGAGTGAATAACTAATAATTAATACTCACAGTAAATAAAGTAATCCGAACAGAATAATCCAAATCACGTCAACAAAGTGCCAGTAGATTTCCGCAGCTTCAATACCAAAGTGCTTTTTGCTACTGTAGTGACCCTGAACACGCGATCGCCACAATACGGCAACTATCGCCAAGACACCAATGGTAACGTGTAGTCCGTGAAAGCCAGTTAAAACGTAAAATGCACTGGCAAATAAATTGGTAGTTAAACCAAATTCTAGGTGTGTATATTCGTATACCTGTCCCACCAAGAAAATAGCACCCATTGCGGCAGTAATTGCCAACCAAGTACGCATACCTTTTGCATCATTCTTTTTGATGGCAGTGTCAGCATTGTGCATGACAAAACTGCTAGCAATCAGATTGACGGTGTTGACTCCCGGTAACAATAGTTCTAATTCTGGTGTACCTTCCGGGGGCCACGCAGGTAAGGTAGCACGGAAAGCGAGGTAAGCTCCGAACAACCCCATAAAAATCATCCCTTCAGCAATCAGGAAGATAAATAACCCAAACAGACGATGGTCTGGATGTGCTTCGTGATGACTAACTCCTGCTTCGGCAGTATGGTGATGATTTAGTTCGGTTTTAGCTGGGTCAATAGTTTGACTTTGCATGTATCTTTAATATCTAGAGGACAAGTGATGACTCAAGAGTGAGGAATGGGGAGTTATAGCCGTAGTCACATAGGTTAGGACAGTGTTAATTGCTCAAAGCTCTGAAGCAACTGGATTTATACTCAGCACTCAGCACTCAGCACTCAGCACTTTGCTATAAAAGGCTTGAACTCCTCACTCATCACTTTATTTACGGTCTTCGGGATTGGCAGCAACCATGGAGTCAGGTTCCGCTCTTAATACCGAGTTTGGGCCAGCAGATAAAACTGGATTGGGGTCAGATAAAGGTACATCATCGTTAGCCTTTTCTAAGCCGTAGTCGTAGGGGCCTGTAGCCAATACTGGGGTTTTATCAAAATTCTCGATCGCTGGCGGTGAGGTCGTCATCCACTCTAAGGTCAATGCCCTCCAAGGATTATTACCAGCTTTCTCACCATACAACCAGCTCCAAATTGCATTGATGATAAAGGGGAATGTCGAAACTGCCAGTATGTAAGAACCATAAGTGCAAATTTCATTCAACAAGGCAAATTTGGGATCATATTGAGCAATACGACGGTTCATGCCCATTAACCCCAGTTTGTGCATGGGTAAGAAGGTCATATTCAGACCAACGATTGTCAAGGCAAAGTGAACCTTACCCCAAAATTCGTTCATCATTCGTCCCGTCATTTTTGGGAACCAGTGGTATATGGCCGCAAAAATACCCAACACGCTACCGCCAAATAGGACGTAGTGCAGGTGTGCTACCACAAAATAAGTGTCGTGGACGTGAATATCAAAGGGCACTGCTGCCAACATCACACCACTGATCCCGCCAATTACAAAAGTGCCCACAAAGCCGATAGCGAATAGCATAGGGCTATTGAGTTGGATTTTACCGCCCCACATGGTTGCCAACCAGCTGAAAATTTTAATCCCTGTAGGTACGGCGATGATCATCGTCGTGATCATAAAAAACATCCGCAACCAACCGGGGACACCACTGGTAAACATATGGTGTGCCCAGACAATTAATCCTAAAAAGCTGATAGCCAAAGATGAATAGGCGATCGCTTTATAGCCAAAAATCGGCTTGCGGGAATGAATCGGGATTATTTCCGAAATTGCCCCAAAGAAAGGCAAAATCATGATATATACCGCCGGGTGGGAGTAAAACCAAAACATATGCTGGTATACCACCGGGTCCCCACCACCTGTGGGATTAAAAAATGTTGTTCCTGCCAATAAATCGAAGGAAAGCAGAATTAAACCTGCTGCTAGTACTGGGGTTGAGACTAACACCAGCGCTGAGGTTGCCAACATTGCCCAACAAAACAAAGGCATTTGATGGAAACTCATACCAGGGATACGCATCTTCAGCATGGTGACCAAGAAATTGATCGATCCCAAAATCGACGATGTACCCAGCAGCAGGACACTCATGATCCAAATACCTTCACCCACTTGACCTGTGACCAAGCTTAAGGGAGGGTAGGAAGTCCACCCAGCATCTGGTGCATCACCCACCGCTAAACTGGCAATTAGCAGCAAACCCGCAGGGGGAATCATCCAAAAGGCCACGGCGTTCAGCTTGGGGAATGCCATATCTTTCGCCCCAATCATCAGGGGAATCAGATAATTAGCAAATCCGGCTCCGGCTGGCACAATCCACAAGAAAATCATAATTGTGGCGTGCAGCGTGAATAGACTGTTGTAAACTTCTGGGGTGACAAAATCTACATCTGGGGTTCGTAGTTCTGTACGCACCAAATCAGCCATCACACCGCCAATGCAGTAGAAAATAAATGAAGTAACTAGGTATTGAATCCCAATCACCTTATGGTCGGTACTAAAACCAAAGAAGTCTCGCCAATGTCTTTCCTCTGGTTCTTCAACATGAGTAGGGATATTGGCTGTTTCTTGCAACTGAGCTTGTGTCATAGGAATTAGTTGTCAGTTATCAGTTATCAATTAGCAGTTATCAGTCTGTTCACTGATTACTTTTCATTGACCACTGACTAGTGGTGATGAGCAGTGTGAACTTGATTGATTATCTCTGGTTGTATTCCCATGTCCTTGGTATAAGGATTGAGAAATTCATCTGGGGACAAATCCGCAGAGTTAACAGCAACGGCTTGATTGAGCGTTTCGCTGCTGGCAACTAATTGCTCTTGCATCCATTGGTCATAAGCTGCTTGAGTCTCCACCACTACTTGGGTTTTCATTGCACCGTGGTAGGGGCCACAAAGTTCAGCACAAATCAGGTCATAACTACCCGCTACTCTGGGCGTGAACCGAATCTCGCTTTGCCTACCGGGGATCGCATCCTGTTTCAAGCGGAACTCTGGTACCCAGAAGGCGTGAATGACATCATTGGCTGTCATGTTGATTTGGACTTCGCGCCCGACGGGAACATGTAACTCACCTGTAGTTACTCCAGTTTCAGGATAGGTAAATAGCCAGGCGTATTGTAAACCAGTGACGTTGACCCGTAATTCTGGTGGTTGGCCGGCTTTTTCAGGACTACCCCCAATGGTAGGAGCGACACTACCCACCCCAGGAGCATTGCGCTTTTGGGGAATTTGGTCAGCATTGCGGACTGCTGCTGTGGCCGGGTCTTGCATCGCCTCATCAGATTTTTCTTGATTGAGGTTGGCTCCTGTACTAGGAGGCGTATCGCTTAAAGTTGCGGCGATCGCTGCTCCTGGCATTGTCATCGAAAAATCCTCAGTCATCGGAGCTTCATGGACAGAGTGGGGATCAAATCCACCGATGTCATTGTAAACCTCAAAACTATAGACAGAAATACCAATAACGATAATTGCTGGGATCGCCGTCCAGAGGATTTCTAGAGGTACATTACCCTCAATTGGTGGCCCGTCTTCATTGTCACCTGCACGTCTCCGGTATTTAATTGCAGAGTAAATCAAAATACCTTCAACAAGTAGAAATATACCTGTGGAAACGATCATCATTGTGTTAAACAAACCATCCACCAAAACGGCTTCATCGGTGGCGGCTGTTGGCAACAGACCGTGATTTTGACCGTACCAAAGGCTGACTAGCGTTAGCACAATGCCAATTAGTAATGTCCAGATCGAACTTGGAATCTTCACGGTTTACTTAAATGAATTTACTACGTTATCTCTATGCTACTCACTTACTAAGGTAGTGCAGGTGATGAAAGATAAAGTCTCATGGTCTGAAATTTTTATTAATTTTTTCAGCTAATTTACAAATTTTGAGTACAAGAGATTTATTAGATACTGCCAAAATTAGACGTAAATCCGTGGAGAAATTTAAGAAAAAATTTAGAATATTCCCACAAATTATCATTTATCAATTGCTAACAACTTAAAAAATACCTAAAGCTCCGGCTAAAAGTGGCTAGAGTGATCCAAAGTATAAGTGCAAGCCAATCTTTTAAACTCTGGCCCATACGCTAGGGTGGAGATGGGTCGGTACTAAAAATTGAAAAGTTTAAGAGAACTACCACCAAGAGCGGGCAGAAGGTACTGTTCATGAACAAATTTGTCCTAGAACAACAAAATGAAGCGGCAACTGAGCAGCGACAGCCCAAGGAAGTGATTCGTCGCTTGGTGTGGAAAATGTGCATAGCCACCTTGATTTTGATGGCCATAGGCAGTGCCACCCGTGTGATGAATGCTGGACTTGCTTGCCCAGACTGGCCATTGTGCTACGGAGAACTTGTGCCAGCCAAACAAATGAATCTCCAAGTGTTTTTGGAGTGGTTTCACAGATTGGATGCAGGGTTGATTGGCTTAAGCGCGATCGCTCTTGCTGGTTTGTCCTGGTGGCACCGTCGTGCTTTACCCACCTGGCTACCTTGGGCATCCACATTTGCCCTATTTTTAATTGTCTTCCAAGGTATTTTGGGAGGACTCACCGTTACCGAACTTTTGCGGTTTGATATCGTGACCGCTCATTTGGGAACGGCGCTGTTGTTTTTCACTACCTTACTGATTGTCGGCGTAGCCCTGACCCCATATCAAGGAACTGGCACCGTGGGAAAGTTACCTTGGGTGGGTTTGACTGCGGCTATATTGGTTTACCTACAAAGTTTATTAGGTGCTTTAGTCGGGTCTCGCTGGGCGTTACACCAATGCTTTGGCGGTTCTCAACTTTGCAGTGTGATGTACAGCCATATTTTTGGCTTAGTACCGCCAACTTTAGCTACCTTAGCAGTGGTATTTATTTCCTGGCGTACACCAGCACTGCATCCAGCCTTGCGACGATTGGCAAATATGGCTGGTGCTTTGTTGATACTACAAATATTGTTGGGAGTTGCCACTTTCCGATTACATCTCCAAGTCGAGCCTCTGACAGTTTCTCATCAAGCTGTAGGAGCCGCTTTACTGGGTGCTTTAGTGGGTTTCACTGTTCTCGCAGTCCGCGACTGGGCAACTAACCGTGAAATCAATGCTTACCCCGTTGGTTTCACAACAAATATTACAAGCACACAAGTAAATGGCACAAATTTCTAACTGAACTCAGGTTCGTTTTCCTATTGCTATTATCACTATGATGACTGATGACTAATGGCAATGAGACATTAGCCATCAGTCATTTAGTGAGGAAACGAACTTGACATCACATCTAGTAACTAGAAGTAGTGAAAGCATCAAACCAAAACCGCCTGCGCCTCCAAGAAATTACAAGGCAGTCCTGATGAAACTCGTGAAAGAGGGACTGGGAATTGGGGACTAGGGATTAGTATTTTTACTCAGGAAGGAAGCAAGGGCGAAAAAATTAATCCTACTATGTCGGTTTCAATCTCCCAAATTTATTTAAGGGGTTCTCTCCCCTGCACCGTTCGGACTTCGGCGTGAGCGCTCAGTCGAACGCTCAAGGCGGAAGCCCTGCCCCCTTTCCTCTTCAATGGGGGCTGCATATAAGCTGTTGAAAAATAAGGAACCAAAGCCAACATGATTGAGACTAATGTCTCTCGCCACCACCAAACATTTCTACAGGTGATCCACAGTTACTATCAGCTCACAAAGCCCCGGATTATCCCGTTGCTTTTGATTACCACAGCTGGGAGTATGTGGATTGCTGCTCAGGGACAAGTAGACCCATTGTTGTTGTTAGTAACTCTTACTGGTGGCACGTTAGCTGCTGCTAGCGCCCAGACAATTAATTGTATCTATGACCGGGATATTGATTATGATATGGAGCGGACGCGCCATCGTCCTCTGCCTTCCGGCAAGGTGCAGCCGCGTGATGCGCTCATTTTTGCGATCGCCTTAGCTGTAATGTCATTTACGTTACTAGCAGTATTCGCAAATTTACTGGCGGCGTGTTTAGCATTTTCTGGCATCATCTTTTATATTTTGGTCTATACCCACTGGCTGAAACGCCATAGCACCCAAAATATTGTCATTGGTGGGGCAGCTGGGGCAATTCCCGCTTTAGTAGGTTGGGCGGCTGTGACAGATACTTTAAGCTGGGCAGCATGGTTAATTTTTGCCATCGTCTTTTTGTGGACACCTCCCCATTTCTGGGCGTTAGCGTTAATGATTCGCGATGACTACGCTAAAGTTGGCATACCTATGCTACCTGTAGTTGCAGGTGATACAGCAACAGTCCGGCAGATTTGGTACTACACACTGGTTACAGTTGGTGCCACTCTGTTACTGGTTTATCCTTTACACGCCAGTGGATTTGTCTATGCAGCGATCGCCATAAGTTTGGGTGGATTATTTATCCATAAATCTTGGCGTTTGTTGCAAAACCCGGAGGATCGCGCCGTGGCTAGAGAGTTGTTTTTGTATTCCATCTCTTACATGATGCTGTTATGCCTGGGTATGGTAATTGATAGCCTCCCCATTACCCATCATGTGATTAGTGCGGTGATTAGTCAGCTGCACTTAATTGGCTGAAGAATTAAATGTGATCGCGCCATCATAGCCAACGCGATCGCATTTTCAGCAATCCACAATTTAAATAACTTTTTTAACCTGTACTCAGCTTGAGCGCAGGTTGGTAATTTCTAGGGCCGAATCGTTCATAACAAATTACATCACCCATAACTCTTAATCGCTGTCCTAAAAACAAACAAAAGCTAGTAGGAGCATATAAAACCAAGTGCGTGCAACTAGCATTATATTTATGAAGATAACGCCGATAGAAAGTTTGCTGGTTTCTTCATGTTAATTTTGCTAACACATAGAAATATTTAGTACTTAAGCGGAAAATACTGAGAAAGCAGCCAAAGAATTAACCCAGTAACAAATACACAAATAATTCCCGCCGCCCCAGCCAGGGGTTTTTTGTTTTTTCCAGTCAACCACTCCGAAGTTCTACCAGTGTAGGTAATTAGTTCTGCTGTATCTACGGTAGCGATCGCCCATACCAATGCTGCGTGTAGTCCCCAAGCTATACCCAAGCTGCCGCGATCGGCAATCCTGGCTAATACCAGCATCATTCCCATTAGCCATAATCCAGGCAGTTGGGGTATGGTTTCACGTTGTTCCCAAACCAGATGCAGAACAGCAAAAATTAAGCTAGAAATTGCCCCTGCTGCCCAAATAGGATAATCCCGCTCTAATTCAGTTAACAAGAAACCCCGAAACACTAACTCTTCTATGCCTCCAACTAATAACGCTATTAATAGAATAGATGGCAAGATGGATGGTATTAACTTGATATTTGACTTTTCCAAATAGCACCAGCCTAGCCAGAATTGACAGATAAACATCATCGCTAGGCTGATTACTCCCAAACCAAAACCCAGTGATAAGGAACCCAGCATCGCCAGATTTCCCGCAAAGCCGTAATCTGCAAAAGATTTATTACTCAGCCAAATCATTCCCCAAAGAACTAGGGGGGCTAATAGGTAGAGTGGCACTAATAAAGGTAATTTTTGCTCTGGTTGTAAAGGTTTATTCGGTTGCCAATTGAGTACCATCGCTGTTATGGCTGCTATTGGTAACCAGCATCCTATCCAGCCAATGAAAAATGCCATCACTACAACCAGTACTGATGCATCTTCCATAAATGCTAGTAGGGCATTGACTAATGGCTGAAGGTAATTAATCAAAATAGACACAAAAAAACACGATAGACTTCTTGCTTATTCATCAAGACTCTACCAAAGGCTGTGATTTCTGCAAGCGGTCTAATCGTATTTTTACTGTAAATTCTTTAAACAGAATTACTAATTTACTGTATCGGTAGGAATAAGTTGTAAAGCATTCACCTGAAACTTATCCCTACCATCAGTAAACTTACTCTTCGTCTTCCAAATCTTCGTCTGATTCGTCGGAATCTACATCTTCCTGGGTTAATTTTTTATCAGTTTCACCGAGTTGAATCAAGTGAATATGCTTATATCCCAGTCTGATTTCAAACTCATCTCCAGGCTTTAAGTTCATTGCCTTGGTGTAGGTAGCACCAATCACAATTTGACCGTTTTGATGAACGCTAACTCGATATGTCGGTTCACGACCACGACCATCTTTAGGTGCTTCTGGACTGAGAGGAATTCCTCTAGCCGATAGCAAGGCATCATAAAAATCTGTGAGATTGACGCGAACCTGATTATTCTTAGTAACGGTGTAATAGCCACACTGCTTGGCTCTTTCTCGGCGTGGTAAATTAGAAAGTTCTTTTACCTTAGCAAGCAATGCTTTTCCAGTTAATGGTGCGGTTGCAGTTTCAGTCATTACGCTCAAATTTTCCTTACTCTCTCCAAACTGATAAACGATGTCGTTTCATGCCAGTATTTGACTTTTTAGCATCTGTACAGAGCTAATCACAACCCTAGGGTGAAGGGTGAATTCCTGCTTATAGGGTGAGCTACAAGCGCTTATATTATGGATGCCCACAACAGACTAGAGTCATGGTGATCACAGACATTAATTTCGGTGATTTTACGGCACTTTTAACCATTATTCGCCATCGGAAATTATTTTTTTTCTCTTTTGGCGCTACTGTAGCGGTGTAACTTTAAGCCACCTTCACAAGTTGTTTGAGTTCTACTACAAATAAGTTGTAGACCCAATAAATTGCAGGCTTTCAACTTTCACTGCTTGCCTTTATTGCTCCAGAGTTGTTAGGTTTTCCCTACTCTGACTCTCAAGCTTAGGACAGCATAGTATTTGAATAGGGACTGACGGACATACACCCTTTTGTCCTGCCTGTAGAGACGTGAATTTTCTTGTCTCTACATTACAAATAAACAAATCAGCATTAACCGCGCTTATGCGGCTATTGATACTGGATTTGTTACTTCGTAATTTTATATTAAATACTAGCATGGACTAATAATAGCAAAATTGTTGTTGAATTTTTAATTTAACTTGCTGCTAAACTTTTATCTAAATCTCTGACCTTGAGAAGACAAAAAGCGGTGAGGATTTTCCTCCCGCTTTTTGCCCTAGTGATTATTGCAGCATAGCTTTTATAAAAATTAATCTAAATTTAGACAAGCAGTTTTGACATGTGAGTTAAAGCCAAGATTTTCTTGATTGAGTACAGACAATAAACCGAGAGGAAATCCTCTCGGTTTATTGTCACTAGACAAAAAGTGGTCAAATATTCTATACGTCTGTCTGTGGGAAGAATAAATTTTCCCATATTTTCCCATATCTTCCCAATACTTTGTTACCACCACTAGATGTTGGTCAACAGTTGTCACGCTTCTATATAAACAAAAATCTCTCCTACGTGACGATATCAGAGATTTTTCCCACCAATGGCTCAGACTGCTGTTGACATCAAGATGTAATCAAAACTATTAGTGCATTTAATTTGGATATTTTCACTATGCAAGAGATAAACGTCAGTCTTGCTCCTCATCAACCTACTTGTCTTCGTACTCCCAAACAGGTAAATGAAATGCGAAGCCATGATTACCTGTTTGGTGTTTAGTTTTAGAGCTTGACACTAATCTTACCTGTAACGCTTCTGCAAATGAAATTTTAATGGTTATCCTTAAACTAGAATCAGCTGCTCTTTGATCATCAGCCTATTAATACTGGCTTTGAATTAAGGGCAACCAGAGTATAGCTCAATTTGTGCAACCACCTGCCTTTACTCACGATTTCTGAGGCTGGTGAGGCAATTTTAAGACTTTGGTTGGTAGTAATGGAAGTTATTTTTAAGATCGTTCGGCAACAACAAAATTCCTCCCCTGTTCTAAAAACTTACCTTTTGCAGGTAGAACCTGGCAATACTATCTTGGACTGCCTTAATCAAATTAAGTGGGAGCAAGATGGAACACTAGCATTTCGCAAAAATTGCCGCAATACAATTTGTGGTAGCTGTGCTATGCGAATTAATGGGCGTTCGGCTTTAGCTTGTAAGGAAAATGTTGGCAGTGAACTTGCCAGATTACAACATATACCTTCGCCAGAAAATAAAGCAACCGTTATTTCAGAAATTACAATAGCTCCTCTAGGCAATATGCCAGTGATTAAAGATTTAGTCGTAGATATGAGTAGTTTTTGGCATAACTTAGAGGCTGTAGCTCCTTATGTAAGTACGGCAGCACGACAAGTTCCAGAAAGGGAGTTTTTACAAACACCACTAGAGCGATCGCGTCTCGATCAGACTGGCAATTGTATCATGTGTGGTGCTTGCTACTCAGAATGTAATGCCCGTGAAGTTAATTCAGATTTTGTTGGCCCCCATGCACTGGCGAAAGCTTATCGCATGGTCGCCGACTCTCGTGATAGTGAAACTGAAAATCGCTTAGAAAATTACAACGAAGGTACTAAAGGAGTGTGGGGTTGTACCCGTTGTTTTTACTGTGATTCAGTTTGTCCAATGGACGTAGCTCCATTAGAACAAATTACTAAAATTAAACAAGAAATTCTCGCACGCAAACAAGCTAACGACAGTCGCTCAATTCGCCATCGGAAAGTATTAGTAGATTTGGTGAAAGCAGGTGGTTGGATTGATGAACGTCAATTTGGTTTACAAGTCGTTGGTAATTACTTCAAAGACCTTAAAGGATTACTTAGTCTTGCACCCCTTGGTTTGCGGATGTTATGTCGAGGAAAATTTCCTTTAACCTTTGAACCTTCTCCAGGAACTCAACAGGTGCGATCGCTCATTGAATCTATCAAGGAAAGTGCTGAGTGCTGAGTGCGCTCGCCCTGAGCGAAGTCGAAGGGGAGTGCTGAGTAGGGAGTGATTTACTCCCCATTCCCCATTCTCAACGCGGATTTTGAGATATATTCAACGGTTGTCCAGAACGTTCATAGACTAAAATATCCCACTGCCCATTATTATTGGACTCAAAAGCAATCCTACTACCATCAGCGCTAATAGTAGGGTTGCGGACTTCCGATTGCAGGTTAGCAGTTAAATTTCGTGATTGGCGTGTTTCTCGGTCGTAGAGAAAAATAGTAGATCGCCCCTGACGACTAGCAGCAAAAACAACATAACGACCATTTTCAGAAACACTAGGATGAGAGGCGATTGTATCTAAGGAATTTAAACCTGGTAAATCAACCAAACTGCGAGTCAGTGTATCAAACACATAAACGTCTTGGCTGCCCCGGCGATCGCTAGTAAAAACAATATATCTTCCAGAAATTTGGGGATTTAGTTCCGCAGCTGGACTGTTGATACTTCGTCCCCCCGGATCAAAGGGATAACTAACCAAGCGAGGGTAGCCCACACAGCTACTTAACAAGCTCAAGCTAGCAAACACAGATATAAAAATAGCTCGATTAGTCATTTGGTTATTAGTCATTAGTCATTGGTCATTAGTCAATGGTCATAAGACTAATAACTAATCACAAATAATACATAATTTTTCCCATTTTCCCCTATTTATAGCAGTTGCCACATAGCTTAAAACATAAACTAATCATTAAACCTGGACACAGAGATTTTCCAGCCTGTTCCCTGCTATAACTGCTCAAAGCCTTGAAATAAAAGGGTTAATACTCAACACTCAGCTCAGCACTTCTCTATGGAGACACACTCACCGTTGCACCGTTGGGAATATCTAACTCAATATTCGGGCCTCTGTCTAAAACTTCAATATCCCATTGACCACGACTGGCTGTTTCAAATACAACATAACGCCCATCTGGACTAATACCAGGATTTCTGATCCAGCCACGATAAGTTGGAGTGAGAATTTGTGACTTTTGCATAGCGCGATCGTAAAGTGCTACCACAGGTCTACCTTGGTCACTAGTAAGATAGGCAATATAACGCCCGGTATAGCTCAAACTAGGACTTTCGGCAATAGTCTGTGGTCTATTTAAGCCTGGTGTGCGAATAAACTGTTGTTCTGCCAAGTCGTACACCAGCAGTTGATGGCTGCCATTACGATGAGAAATAAATGCTAAAAAGCGCCCATTCCCACTCAATGCCGGTTGCTCTTCCGTGTAGCGACTGTTAAGGGAAGAAGTAGGGCCTATGGGTATTTCATTGGAATTGCAAGATAACAGCAAACTAGCAAAGCTAAAAACCAGGCTCCAATGAATAGGTCGTTGGAGCCGAAATCTAGGCGTAATTTGTTTCACCTCAACCGTTTTCCGTTGCCTCTAAACCTACTTCTAGCCCAACTATTTTAAATATCTTCATCCAAATTGGTTGAATTATCAGGCTCATCATTGGGCTTTTCAATCGGATTATATGGTACGTATTCAGTTGGTATGGCATCATCATCCTCACGCGGTCTGCGCGAACCTGAATCAGCAGGCGGACGACGTTTTCTGGGTCTGGCAGATATATCCTGGTCACGAGTGTCCGGGCGCGGTGGTCTATTACTCTCACGACGAGAAGATTTCCTTACTTCCTCACCTGAACTGTCCCAATCATCAACTTCCCTAACAGAAGAACTCCAATCTTCTTCTTCATATCTCTCAGGGCTACGACTTACAGGACGCTCAGAACTAGGAGGACGACGCCTTTTTTCTGCCGTTTCTGGCCTTTCCCTACTAGTGCGGCGTTCGGGACGACGAGGTGGTTGATCCTCATAATATTCATCACGAGAGGAACGAGTATCCCTGCCACCCCGAATCCGAGGACGCACTGGGGGTTCTTCCTCTTCATAAGGCAGTGGTTCTAAATCTTCCTCTACCTCAGCCTGATATCCCCTCTTATAGGAATAATTTCTGCTCACCTCTCGCTCGTCATCCACAATCTGAGTGTTGCGCTTGGCTTGCTGGGTAGCTATACCTCGTAGACGAATACTCTCAACGGCAAAAAACACAGTTGAGCCGACTAAAAGCAGCTGACCAAATTGCAAAATCGGGTCTAAACGCCATCCCTGGAAAATAAGAATAAAGCCGCAGAGTAAGCCCACAGCTGCAAAAAAGATATCTTGATCTCTTGACAGTTCTGGACGTACAGTCCGCAGAAAATACAGTGCTGCCCCAGACACAGCCAGGAAAATTCCTAGAATACTGGCTGAGTTCGCTCCAAAGTTGACCTGAGCCAGAACGCTGGCTGAGTTCAGCCCAAAATTTATCATTGTTCTTTTCCCAATATCAAATCTATATTAACGAGTCACAATTAAAATCACTACTCTAATCAGGCACAATATATTTAAGCTTCAAAGCATCTGGCAAAGAGAGCTTTTGAAGCTATTTACCGAAAGCTAAAACTGCCTACGTCTGTCAGCTAAGTATACCTCGCCTTCAGTAGAAGAACTTTATGCTTTTAGGGCAATGTAGGAAAACAACTGACAGACAATAGGTTGGGGGAGTCTAATTGACTCGCTCAAACATTCATTATGAACGCTGGATTTTATCTTTCTGGCTAATGAAAATCAGCGCTACTGTAGCAGGGATAACTACAATTGCAGTACCCCAAAGCAGACTCCAAAGAAAATTTGCTAAAGAAGGCGTCATAGTTCTCAACCTTTTTTTACACACTTCATCATAATTCTAATATGGTGTACCACCAAAAACGTGCTTTCTTCCTGAGTGCGGCTCGACTGACTTGTACTGAGCCTTGTCGAAGTAGCTTCGCCGAACGTCTGATTGCTGAGTAAAAAAAGTCTTCTTGGTTCAATTAGTTAAAATTAAAGGAACAATACTTAACAAAGCGTGAGATTTTCCGGCTTTCACCTAAGTTATTTCTTAGTTCACTAAATTATTAGCTCAAACAGATGACTGGTGTTAACCTGACCGTTTGGATTCTTGGCCCTGTATTGGGACTAATGACCTTTTTGTTTATTTTCCGCATCATTCTCACTTGGTATCCACAAGTAGACCTCAATCGTTTGCCCTTTAATCTCATAGCTTGGCCTACTGAACCTTTCTTAGTGCCGTTGCGGAAGCTAGTGCCACCTATAGGTGGGGTAGACATTACCCCTATTCTTTGGGTGGGAATTTTCAGCTTGTTACGGGAAATTCTTTTAGGTCAGCAAGGATTGCTGACTATGATGTCTCATGTGAATTAAGGAGTAGGGAGTAGGGGGAAATTTCCTTGTCCCCTTGTCCCCTTGTCTCCTTGTCCCTAAATATTCATCTCCTGCACAAAATTGGTGTAGACGTTACCTTGCAAAAATTGTGGGTTTTCCATAATTTTTTGATGGAACCCAATAGTAGTGGGTAGCCCGGTAATGGCACACTCCCGCAGTGCGCGTTTCATGCGGTTAATAGCAGTGGAGCGGTCTGAACCCCAGACAATTAACTTACCAATTAAGGAGTCATAATAGGGAGGAATTTGGTAATCGGTGTAAACGTGGGAATCAATGCGGACGCCGGGACCACCAGGAGGAAGATAACCACTAATACGTCCAGGGGCGGGGCGAAAGTCATGGTCGGGGTCTTCAGCATTAATGCGACATTCGATCGCATGACCCCGCAAGACTATTTGGTCTTGGGTCAGCTTCATTCTTTCCCCTTGGGCAATCCGAATTTGTTCGGCAACCAAGTCCACTCCAGTAATCATCTCTGTGACAGGATGCTCAACTTGAATCCGGGTGTTCATCTCCATAAAGTAGAATTTACCGGATCTATCCAGGAGAAACTCAATTGTGCCAGCTCCAGTAAAGTTGATAAACTGAGCAGCTCTGACAGCAGCCTGTCCCATTTTTTCTCGTAGCTCTGGGTTGAGCGCAGGACTGGGAGCTTCTTCTAACAGTTTTTGATTACGGCGCTGAATTGAGCAATCCCGTTCGCCTAAGTGGATGACGTTGCCGTAATTATCTGCCAAAATTTGAAATTCAATGTGGCGTGGACGTTCAATAAATTTTTCGATATAAACGCCAGAATTGCCAAAAGCTGCTCCTGCTTCGCCTTGAGCAGCCAAGAAAAGTTTGACAAATTCGGTTTCCGAACGTACCAAACGCATACCTCGCCCACCGCCACCAGCCGTGGCTTTGATCATCACCGGATAACCCATATCCTTGGCGATGACTAATCCTTCTTGCTCAGATTCTACCAACCCATCACTACCTGGTACAGTTGGTACCAGAGCTTTTTGCATGGTTTCTTTGGCAGTGGCTTTATCTCCCATCAGCCTAATGGCTTCGGGAGTTGGGCCAATAAATGCAATATGATGGTCGGCACAGATTTCCGCAAAGCGGGCATTTTCTGCTAAAAATCCATAACCAGGATGAATAGCGCTGGCATTGCGTGTCAGAGCAGCAGCAATAATATTGGGAATATTCAAATAACTTTTACCGCTAGCAGGTTCGCCAATGCAAACTGCTTCATCGGCAAGTTGGACGTGGAGAGCATTACGGTCAACAGTGGAGTGAACCGCAACCGTCGCTATTCCCATTTCTTCACAGGCTCGGAGAATACGAAGGGCGATTTCTCCCCGATTGGCAATTAATATTTTGTCAAACTTCATTATTTTAGCTTCGATACTAGTACCAGTAGATAGTCATTGTCTCCTATCCCATTTGCAACAATGCTTTCGCTTTATCTCAAATTATGACAGGAGTTTTTCCAGCCTCATCCTTACAGAGTTTAGATAGGATTTGGCTCCTGCCTCTACGGGGCTTAACTAGACTAACAATATTGGATTTTGGATTTGCTAGTTTCTGCCAGTTTCCCGAACTAGGCTTTTGTGAGTGCATTTTGCATTTCACAGTAGCTATACCCTTTTTAATATCACTTGTGGAGCTACTATATTTCTGTCCGTCTTATATCCGCCTCCGGGAAACTTGTGACCACGTAATTTTAAATTTTTAGTGAATTTTGGGAAATTTAAGTTTTTCCTCACTATTTTTATTTTTTATGCTATAATGACTTACTGGACAACTAACGCGGATGTGGCGGAATTGGTATACGCGCACGCTTGAGGTGCGTGTGGCTTTGCCTTGCGAGTTCGAGTCTCGCCATCCGCATTTTTTTAGTGCTGAGTGCTGAGTAGTTAAGGAGTGTTTTTTCTTAGTTCTCTATTTTTACTGGCTTCTTATTGGAACGCCTGGGTTTTTTATGCTTTTATAGAAATAGGTGAACTTTTGTAAAGAAAATTGACTGCAAGTTTTACAGAAACAAACAAATCAACACTGCCAGTAGCATGGCATCGCCTCACGCCGATTTGGCAAGGTGGGGAGGAAGTCATACAAAAAAGTTTGCCTCACACTCAGCTAGCACCAGCTTGGCAATTGTTATTGTTAGGTGACGGCTCGCCGACAAGGCACTTACAATTGCTGACAGGTGAACCAACAGAGGTCGATGTCATTGATATGTCTTTAATTGACATGGATTTAGATGATGCCCCTGATCTAATTAAAGCTGTACCAGGGCCAAGACTACGACGACAGGTGTGGTTACGTACTGCCTCAGGTCAGCGATTGGGTTACGCTACCTCATGGTGGGAAGCTAGTCACATAGATGATTATTTGCAAAATCGTTCACTACCGATTTGGGCAAGTTTAGCTCAGATCCGCACAGAGTTATATCGGGATATTCAAGGAATTTACTACGGCTACTCTGCTGCCCTAGAGTTAGGGTTTGAGGTGGCTGGCCCTTTTTGGGGTCGCCACTACTTGTTTTGGCATCATGGACAGCCCTTAACCTTGATTTATGAAGTTTTTTCGCCTTATTTAACGAAATATTTGGGATCTGCACAGATGAGTTCCTCTAATGGGAAAACATGAACAAAGGGAGGGAACTTGTTGCTTTGGATACCCTATCTGATAATTGAATAATTCTGAATTGGTCAAATTAAATCCAACAAATGGAAGTTGTGTCCATACATATAAGTCTGCCTATGATGAACACTTGCAGCTTTTTTAAGTTAGTTATATTCTCAGATGACAGAACTGTTCCCAAAAACTCGCCTGCTAAATGCAACAGAGCATGTTAGAAAAGTTAACTAATTACAAAAAACTTATTTTGAAAGTGTGACCAAAGTAAAGTGGATTGCTGAAGCAGCAATGACATCAGGGGTAGAGAAATTCATCTAATTAACTGCCCTAGAAACAGAAAAAATTTTGGTTTACTTGCTTGATTGGTCAAGTAATCAGTTCGCAAGATATGAGGTATAGATTTCAATGGCATTGCCTATTGTGTCTGTTTTAAAAAAGAAAACAAAGAAACCGTCTCTGGTGCTGACGCTTTCGACTGCTGGATTATTGATTGTTGGTGGCGCAGCAACACACTGGTTTTTAATTCAGAGACAAACATTGTCTAGAAACTTGCCAGTGGGTGCAAATATTATCCCTCAAGATGCTCTGTTTACAGTTTCTTTAACGACAGATACCCAACAATGGCAGAAATTGCAGGAGTTGGGGACAAAACAAACCCAAGCGGAAGTCAAGAAAAATTTAGCGCAGTTGCGCGATCGCTTTCTGACCAATAATGGCTATGACTTCCACAAAGATATCGCCCCTTGGATAGGGGATCAAGTTACCCTAGCAATTTTAGCCCCATCAACAAATCAACCTGCACTCAAACCAGTAGCCACCGATGCAGATGTTGCTAGTGCTCAGCAGTCAATGGTGATGGTATTGCCCATAAAAAACCCAAAAGCAGCCAAATCTCTCTTAGCACAACCTAAACAAGGCAAATGGATGGAACGCACATATCAGGGTATTACTATTAAACAAAGTCAGGGAAAAGCAGGAGAAAACCTTTCAGCCACATTATTAGATGAACGGTTCTTAGTGATCACAGATCATCCCCAAGCCACAGAACGAGCAATTGATGCTTACAAGAGTAAAACATCCCTAGCAAGAGTAGGCGGCTTTGCTGAAAATTTCCCAAAAGTCTCCAGTTACAGAACCTTTGCCCAGTTTTACGTGAATGTGCCCATAGCTGCCAAAATAGCGGCTGCTTCTCCCAGTCGCCGTTTACCTGCGCAGGTTTTAACTCAACTTCAGAACAACCAAGGCTTAGCGGGAACGATGACTTTGGAGCCAGAAGGGATACGCTTAAAGGGCATTTCCTGGCTCAATCCTCGTAGTCAGCGTGTGCTAGCGGTGGAAAACAAAGCCGGGACAATGCAAAACCGTGTACCTGCTGACACCTTAATGATGCTTTCTGGTGGAAACTTAAAGCGGTTGTGGGAAGATTACGTTTCCACATCGCAAAAAAATCCCCTCTCGCCCATATCACCAGAACAGTTACGCAGTGGTGTAAAATCTCTGACCAACTTAGATTTAGATCAGGATTTGCTCAGTTGGATGCAAGGTGAGTTTTCCGTTTCCGTGATTCCCAATAACTCAAAAGATGATGCCTCAAAGAATTTTCGAGCGGGTTTGGTATTCATGGTAAAGGCCAGCGATCGCCAATCAGCTGAAGCATCCTTAAAAAAGCTGGATGAGGTGATGGAAAATCAATACCAGTTCCAAATTAAACCAGGCACGGTCGCAGGTAAACCAGTTGTTAACTGGATTACACCCTTTAACACCTTAACCGCTACCCACGGATGGTTAGATGAAAATATCGCTTTTTTAGTAGTGGGTGCTCCCATCACAGATAAAATCGTTCCCAAACCTGATAACACACTAGCTAGTTCCCTACCATTTCAACAAACAGTTCCCACAGAACCCAATCCCACAAATGGTCAATTTTTCTTGGATATGGAACGAACTGTTAAAAACTTTACTTTAAATACTTTATTCCCTAACCAACAAATTTTTCTAGATGCCACACGCTCAATTGGGGTGACAACAGCTGTCAGTGATCATCGCAGTACTCGCTATGACATTTTTGTCACACTCAAAAATGACCAAGTGCTGAGTGCTGAGTAGAAAGAAGTAAAAGGCTTTTCAGTAAGCACCGCAGGTGCTATCTTTATTCAGCACTCAGGATTTATTAGCAATGCTTAAGCGGGACTAAAATCCATGCCTGATGAGTCTTGAAGCGGATAGGATCAGAACAGTCAGAATCAATATTTTAAAAAATCCACTGGGGAGAACACTTTATGAATCTGGTTGCACTCCAGAACTGGTTGGATAATGTCTCTTTTGCCGTATTATTCCTCACCATGCTCCTGTATTGGGGAGGTGCAGCTTTTCCGAAGCTGCCAGCAATTGCTACATTGGGAACAGCAGGAATGGCGATCGCTAATTTATGCATAGCTACTTTATTAGGGGCAAGATGGATAGAAGCTGGTTATTTTCCCCTCAGTAATCTGTATGAATCCCTATTTTTCTTGGTTTGGGGAATTACTGCCGTGCATCTGTTTGCTGAAAATACCAGCCGTAGCCGCCTAGTGGGAGTTGTTACAGCTCCCGTAGCCATGGGGATTACTGCTTTTGCAGCCCTCACTCTGCCATCCCAAATGCAATCAGCAGAACCCTTAGTACCTGCACTCAAGTCCAACTGGCTGATGATGCACGTCAGTGTGATGATGTTGAGTTATGCCGCTTTGATGGTAGGGTCACTACTAGCGATCGCATTTCTAATTGTCACTCGCGGTCAAAATATTCAATTACAAGGCAGTTCTGTAGGTACTGGCGGTTATCGGAGCAACGGCTACCGTTTGCATAAAGCAGGTGAGTTAGTTTCTCAACCAGCAACATCTGTGGGAGAAAATAACGGTTTTGCTCGTTTTGAAAGCAATAACAACGGCAACAGCAACACTGCTGTGTTAAATTTAGTCGCTGCTTCTGAGTCTCCAACAGTAGCCACTGCCGAAGAACCCCTGTCACCCCAGCGCCTCAGCCTTGCTGAAACCCTAGACAATATTAGTTATCGAGTCATTGGACTAGGATTTCCTCTACTCACAATAGGTATTATTGCTGGTGCAGTTTGGGCTAACGAAGCTTGGGGTTCATACTGGAGTTGGGACCCCAAAGAAACCTGGGCTTTAATTACCTGGTTAGTTTTTGCCGCCTATCTCCACGCCCGAATTACTCGCGGTTGGCAAGGTCGTCGTCCAGCAATTTTAGCTGCTAGTGGCTTTGTCGTCGTCTGGGTTTGCTATCTCGGTGTCAATCTTTTAGGAAAAGGTTTGCATTCTTACGGTTGGTTTTTTTAACAACCTTTTTCTAACCTGTTACCTGTCTCCACCAACAGAGACGGGTCAACAATATATAAGCGATCGCACGGCAATTTATGTTGTGATGAATGGGGGAATATTTTTACCACCTCCTACAGGCGTAGTTCCTGCCAACGTTGTCCGACTTGAGGTAAGGAAAGCTGGATATCTCTTTTAGTAGCTTGCTTCCGAATTGTATGAGAGACTGGCAACGCCCTTGAGTATTCAACCTTTGGATGAAGCAAATGTGCGGGAGATAGCTGGGTGGCGTTATGACGCACCTTATAATTTCTACAATTTAAACCCCGACGAAATTGAACAAAACGTAGATTATTTTCTCGATCCTCAGAACAACTTTTACGGTATTTTTGAAGACTCAAGAGAGTTTGTTGGCTATTGTAGTTTTGGTGAAGATGGTCAAGTACCTGGAGGTGATTACAGTATGCCAGGGCTGGATATTGGCATGGGTATTTGCCCAAAATTAACAGGGCAAGGTCGGGGGTGCTATTATGTTGCAGCAGTTTTAGATTTTGCTCAACAGATGTTTGCGCCTCCTATTTTCCGGGTGACGATCGCGGCGTTTAATCAACGCGCCCTCCATGTATGGTGTGGAGTAGGGTTTCACATTGTTGATAATTTTGAGCATCAGTACCAGAGTGTGCCTTTTGTCATCTTAGTACGAGAAAATGCTCGTGTATTAAAAGACTAGAGAAAAAGCTTGATAGCGACATAACTAATGGAGATGGAACAAGAAGATCAATTTGTAACCATAGTCATTTCACAAATTGTCAAACCAGGATGTGAAAGCGCTTACGAGGCTTGGTTGAGAGATATTACTAATGTTTCCAAAACCTATATTGGTCATTTAGGCACAAATGTGATTCGCCCACAACCAGGCGTGCGACCAGAATATGTGATTATCTTCCGGTTCGACGGCTATGAAAATTTGAAGCTATGGATGACATCACGCGATCGCGAATATTGGCTGACTCAAGCTCAACATTTAGTGCAATCTGACCCACATATTCAGCAAATCAATGGATTAGCAGCTTGGTTTTCTCTTCCCAATCAACCACTAAAAACTCCACCTCGTTATAAAACAGCATTGCTAACTTGGGCAGTTGTATATGTATTGATTAATTTGTTGAATACGCTTTTAACACCCATGCTTCGCAACTTACCTCCTTTGATAATTTCATTAATCATTTCCGCAATCATGGTGGGATTGTTGACTTATATTGTCATGCCTTGGGTGAGTCGTCTATTTAGTTCCTGGCTATATGCGAAATCACGAAGAGTATGAACTATTATATAATTTCTTAAAAATGGGTAACTTCCGATACCAAACTTCCTGGAAGATGAAATTAATATTTAGCAAACATATAGTATTACATCCTGAGCGTGTCTAATAACTCGTGAATAATTATTTATTTATTTAGATTTAACTGCTAATTGTCATAACAAAAAAACACGGATAAAATGTAATCACTGAATAATTAGGGTGGGTTAGGCTCCTCGTAACGTATTCTTTGTTGCATTAATTAATACATTAAATTAGGCAGCATCTATTAAAAAACATTAGATTATTTTATTTGAGCTTAACATCTATCTCTATGGAAACTATAGAAGTAGTAACAGGAAATTGTTGTGGAAAATGGATTTGATCGGCTAAATCATGATGAAGTTGTGTATGTAGAACCAAACACCTTTAATAACTTAGATGTTTCTGGAACTTTTAAAGTTCATGATTTGATTACAGCAATTAAAGAATATGTTGGAGCAGAAGGAACGAGTGAAGAAAACTTGTATGGACAAGGATTGAAGTGTGAAGTTTTAAAATTTAGTGCTGAGGGATGGATTAAGGGAAAAGTTAGACTGTCTTTAGAATTTTGTCCTGATGAACCTGAATTCCCATTAGACGAAATTTATGAACAACTCCAGAAAATTGAACCCTAGGTTAGCTATATCTCAAATGACAACTATTAAACACCAAAAATGGTATGGACTGCCCTACATGCAAAAATACATCGTACCATCCGATCGCGCCACTTATGTGAGCGCAACCAAAGATTATTGGTAGCGGTTTCTGGTGGTCAAGATTCTCTGTGTTTAATCAAATTATTGTTAGATTTACAACCCAAATGGGGCTGGTATTTAGGTATTGCCCACTGTGATCATCGCTGGCGTAGCGACTCTCAAGCTAATGCTCATCATGTAGAAAAATTAGCGAAAACTTGGGGTGTATCTTTTTATTTAGAAACCGCAACACAGCCATTAAATAGTGAAGCGGCGGCGCGTAATTGGCGGTATCAAGCTTTAAGTGCGATCGCTCAACAAAATAATTACCAGTATATTGTTACAGGACATACCGCCAGCGATCGCGCCGAAACTCTCCTTTACAACCTCATGCGTGGTACTGGTGCTGATGGTTTGCAAGCACTCACTTGGCAACGTCCACTGACTGGAGATATTTTACTAGTGCGTCCACTTTTAGAGATTACTAGAAAAGAAACTGAGCAATTTTGTCAAGAGTTTAATTTACCAATTTGGGAAGATTCCACCAATCAAGATGTCAAATATGCCCGCAACCGCATCCGCCAAGAGTTAATTCCCTATTTGCAAACAAATTTTAACCCCAAAGTAGAATCTGCTCTAGCCCAGACAGCAGAATTACTGCAAGTCGAGGTGGAATATTTAGAGCAAGCAGCCGAAAAATTGAGGGAAGAAGTGATAGAAGAAGGACTAGAGAGTGGGGAAAATAGGGTTCATTTCAGGTTAAATAGACGAGTATTGCAGACAGCACCACTGGCTTTGCAGCGTCGTGTAATGCGACAAATATTACAGCAAATACTGAGGGATGCTCCCAGTTTTGAACACATTGAAAAATTGACAGCCCTGATTTTAGCACCAAACCGTTCACAAACCGATCCATTTCCCGGTGGTGCGATCGCTCAAGTTCAAGGCGATTGGATTTGCTGGAAACAGTCCTAAGTTCTCATTTGCGGTAGCCGCACCCGTTAGCCTGTGGGCTTGCCTTTCAACCTTCATAGGACTTACGCACAAGTTACGGAAGAATCGTATCGCTAAAGCGTAAAGCTCCGCTTTAAGCGCAGCTATGCCGTAGGCTTTACGCGTAGCGCATACCGCAGAGGCACAGAGAACACGGAGGAATGAGAGTTGGAGAAGTATTTTTACTCAGCACTCCCCTTCGACTTCGCTCAGGACAAGCGCACTCAGCACTTTTTAGGACGCTAACAACTCTGGCTGAGACATCAAACCTTGGAGAGTTTGACGCATTTCATTAATAGTTTGGAGTTGATAATCACCCGTTTCTTGGACTTGAGCCAATGAATCGGCAATTCCTTGTATTTTATGCCGTAGACTCTCTAGAGTATCCTGAATTGGTTGTAGTGTCTCTTGATAGAGATTCACCCGTACCCAACATTCAGTCGTTGTTGCTCGCAGAGACAATAACTTTTCCTCTATCTCCTTGAGTTCTTGCTGCTTATTTTGTTGATCATGGGTTTGATTGTCAATCATCCCTTGATCCATCTCAATGGCAGCACGCATCTGCTCAATTTCATGTTCCAGTTTTTGCAATTCCTGCGACTGTTGTTGTCGTTGAGTTTCTATTTGCAAAAGAATTGGACCAAAATCAATTTGGTTATTTTCTTCTGTATTGTTAACAGTCTGCCCTTGTCGCCGTAGCAATATATTTTGATGTTGCTTAATTAACTTTTGCCGTTGTAGTAAATTGCGGCGTTGCCCTACCAAAGTTTCATTTAACATTTGATATAGGTCTTTTTCATCCGCAAGTTCCATTTCCAAATTGATTTGGTCTTGGTCGGGTGCTTCCTTAATTTTATTTTCTATTTCTTCTATAATTTCTTGCTTATATTTCAGTTCTTGTTCTTGATCTTGGACAAAAGTAGAATCTATTTCTAACTTATCTAGCAAGTCTTGGACTATCTTTTGTAGTTCCTCTAGAGGCATTTTCTCCAAAGCTTCTACATCAACTTTTTGGCTCAGAACCACATTACCTGAAGTAGCAGCTAAAGCATGAATTTGTTGATGCAACTCTTCTTGATGTTGCAACTGTTCTTTGACTATCCGAACATAATCTTCTTTGCTAACAAGAATTGTGGTATTTATTTTTAATTGGGCTATTTGTTGTTCTAAAGAATCTTGTGCTTGTTGCCATGCATTTTGGCGATCGCTAAAACTTTCCCATAGACGATCAATTTCTTCTTGCTGTTGAGTCGCTACAGTTTTTTGCTGCTCTAGTTTTTCCCAATGTGGGTTTAAATTAGCTTGCTGGGTTTCCACTAGTTCAAAGGCCAAATTCAGGTGTTCTCTGACGGTTTCCGTGGGTGCAACCTTATTAGACAAGCGGTCAAGTAACTCGCTCATCACCCGACTTTGCTCCTCATCTAAAACCATCCCTTGTTGGAAGTCTGCTTGACACTCCTCAAGACGGCGTTGCTCACCCCGCAAATGTTCCCAAGCTCCTTCTAGTTCCTGACGGTTACGCTCAATTTCAGCTTGCAACTGTGAAATCTGTTCATGAGATGTCTCAATTTCCTGTTTTTGCGTCTCCAGGCGTTGAAATTCTTCCTCCATTTGTTGCAACTGCTCTAGGCGAGCTTCCATATCCATTTCCCGGCGATTCATCTCTTGCGCCTGAAATGTCAATGACTCCTTCCACTGATCAATTTCATCTTCTTTGAGCTTAAATTTTTCCAACTGACGGGAAAAATTTTGCAAAATGTTAACTAGTGGACGGCCTGCTTCTTGAATCCGTTGCACTTGACGATTTGGATTCAGTTCCACTAGTACTAGTGCGCCATCATTTAGTTTGCTAGCGTCCTCAGCAGCAATTACTTCTTCCGACACAGTACTCCAATTCTGGTCGGTTCGCTGACACGCTAGCAGTTTTAGTTCGGTTTTAGCACCACCACTGAGTAAGCCGCCTTTCTGCTTTTGTACTTCTGCTAAATACAGCACACCGTTCGTCCTCTTGTGTACTTAATGTCCGGGCTGGGGAATATACCTGAGATAATTCTGTTAACTGGTCTTATTTCACCTAAAGTGAGGAAAAAAGACAGACAAAACTATTTATAGACGTGGAATAAACGTCTTGATATTTATAGATACGATTTGGATACGCCCTTATATTTTGTCCTGATGACAGTGATGATGACTTCGGTGTGATCACTAGCTTTATCAAAATCTATTACGAAAATTTACAGTTTATAGCTAAATGTATTCCCTGATCTGGAATAGTTGTAAAGGAAATAATATTTTGAGTACTCATACGTTATTCATCTGCTAAAAACATAAAAAATTGATGAGCAAAATTAACAGAGAATGTAAACGGGATGATCAGGAGAGCTTTTAAGCTAAATGCAGGGAAATTTAACCGAAATTGATATTCGCAGTATCCTGCAATTGATTGAGTTAGGACAGCGAACTGGGCAACTTTTAGTGGAAGCCTGCTTTCACAATAGTGACAAACTCAAAGAACACGAGACAGCCAAACACCGCCAAACCGGAAACTGTAAAAAACAGTTTTGGTTTGTCTTTTTCCTCAACGGTCAAATTATCTATTGCCAAGAAGGTGATAGTAATTTGTCGCGAATTGACGATTACTTACGTCATTACCGAGTCGAGATGAGACTTGATGAACAGCAACTTGCCTCCTTAGGATCACAGAACGTACCAGAGTATGGCTATCTTTGGGCACTCCTAGAGCGAAATATCATCAACCCCAAGGTAGCTCATAGTATTGTCCACAGCTTGGTTTATGAAACTTTGTTTGATTTGCTGAGTTTACACCAGGGTAGTTTCATTTTCCACCAGGGTGCGACTCTGACCCCGCAATTAACCAGCTGGGAAATTGACCCTATAGTATCCAAAATTACGCAACAAATACAAGAATGGAAACAGCTTTATCCGCATATTCAGTCTCCTGAACAATTGCCGATGCTCGCTGATATAGTGCAACTACAATCCTCACTGCCAGCAGCAACAGTAAATAAGTTACAGCATTGGGCAGATGGGAAAAAATCCCTGCGTCAACTAGCTCGTCATCTCAACCGAGATATTTTGACAGTCGCCAAGGCTATATATCCATACATACAACAGGGCTGGTTGCAATTAGTATACTCAGCTACATCTAACTTGAAGTTACCCACTCAATATTCAGAAGTGGATAGCCAGCACAAGGTGCGAGTAGTATGTATTGACGATACCAAGACTATCGGTGAAACTGTAGAGTCTATCTTAAAACCACAGGGGTATGAAGCGATCGCCTTCATAAAGCCCTTAGAAGCACTTAGTCTGATTTTTCCACTCCAACCAGATTTAATCTTATGCGATATTGCCATGCCGGAATTGGATGGTTACGAGATTTGTGCCATGCTGCGACACAGTAGCGCATTTCAAAATACCCCGATTATCATGCTAACTGGTAAAGACCAATTTATTGATCGAGTCAGGGCGACTATGGTCGGAGCGACGGATTATTTAACAAAGCCTTTTGGAGATACTGAGTTACTCACGCTCGTAGAGAAATATATAAACGTCCGATCTTGTGTTGGGACACAAACAAAATATAAGACTTGTTGATTCCATAAAATATCGAGTAAAAGATGTTATCACAGAATCAGCTAACTCCAGTACAACGTTAATATCTAGTACATTAGTGAAAACATAAAACTAATTTATACACTAAATCTTTATGGGGTATCAGGGAATGTTCCAAAAAGGAACGTCTACATCAGGAGGTAGATAGGTATTTATGAGTACAGTTCTGATTGTGGAAGACAGTATCGCACAACGGGAGATGATTACAGACCTCCTGAAAGCAAGTGGCTTAATAGTCACCCATGCCAGTGATGGAGTAGAAGCACTAGAGGCAATTCAAACTGCCCCTCCCGATTTAGTGGTGTTGGATATTGTCATGCCCCGGATGAACGGCTATGAAGTCTGTCGTCGGTTAAAGTCCGATCCAAAAACTCAAAATGTCCCCGTAGTGATGTGTTCTTCCAAGGGCGAAGAATTTGACCGCTACTGGGGAATGAAGCAAGGTGCGGACGCTTACATAGCCAAACCGTTTCAACCAACCGAGTTGGTGGGAACAGTCAAACAACTGCTGCGAGGATAAGGATGAAAACAATATGGTCAGCAAACCGGACTTTTTAAGTGGTAGTGGTCAAGATCACTTTCGCCCTGAATTACAAGTAGAAAGTCCTGAAGGTGAGTTACATTTGCGGTTTTACATTCCCTCGCATCAGGAGTTTGCACTACCCGCAACTGGTATTCGAGAAGTCATGGAATTAAGTCCTGATAGAATCACCCCGATTCCTAATGCTTCTCCCTTACTTTTGGGTACTCTAAATTTACGAGGTCGAGTAATTTGGGTAGCTGATTTGGGTCAATTTCTTGGCGAAGCAACCGCGTTAAACACGGATCGAGCAGAAATTCCGGTGATTGCTATTGAAGAGCAAGACACAATAGTGGGCTTAGCAGTAGAGGAAATTGGTGGTATGGATTGGCTGGATGTACAGCATCTCATGCCACCAACCAATCTACCAGATACTATGGCTCCCTTTTTGCGTGGTGAGTGGTTATTAGGTGCTAAAAATAATCAGTGTTTAAGGCTGCTCGATCAAATGGCAATTTTGCGGAGTGCAAGGTGGGCAGGATGAAATTGGGAGGGAGCAAATGGCAGCAAGTATAAACGATTACTTGGAAACATATAAGCAGGCTTGTACAGCCTACGCGCAACAAAACTATGAAGTTGCCGCCACTTTAGTGGACGAAGTAGTAAAAAATGTACCAGATGACCCCAACTGCCATTTGTTAAGGGGTCACATCTACTACGTGTTGCAGCAGTATGATATTGCCCAAAAAGAATATCAGAAAGTTTTGCAGTTGTCTGATGATCCAGAAATACTTGGTTTTGCCAATAATGGGTTAGAAAACATCAATCAATACCAACAGCCATTAGAGGAAAAGGTGGCGGCTGAAGAAAATCATCAGCAAGAGCCAATAAATTTTACAGAGATGAATGATGCTCTGGAATCTGGTACACCAGACTTAGAAGGTTTGGAGGTGTTAGAAAATTTAGATAGCAGCAGCTTTGATTTAAATTCCTTTGATGCTTCTGGGGAATCTGTGGATGTAGAAGAACTATCCCTAAGTAATCCATTTGGAACTATCACAGACAGTACTTCATTTAATCAAACACCAGATTCTACCCCAACTTTTAGTGAAGATCCTTTTGCCGTGAATCAAAACGAGCAAAAGTCTGATGACCATAGTGAAAATGAGCCAGTTGAATTAGAATTACCTGTTTTCTGGCAAGAAGATATTGCCGAAGCAAGTTTTAACGAGCCAGAAATTAGCAGCGACTTATCAGATAACGAAAGTGCCGCTCATAGTGTTGATACAACTTTTACAGAAGTTAATTTATCAACAAGCAATATCTGGGAACCTGAGCCTGAGCTTTTGCAGGAAGAAAATCATCAAAAACCAAGTGGGGCAAATCTTGAATTGCCAAGAAATAGCCCAGAAGATGAAACTTTATTCATAGATAAAGAAAATCTCAAAAATGGTTTAGCAACAACCAATAACTTGAGAAACAGCAGTCAAGATAATCTACTTCCTAGTGAACCGAGTAATTGGTTAGAGAAAATAGAAATTACGGAAAATTTCCCAGAAATATCCCCATCTGTGAATGGGAATTATTCCCGGAAAGAGCAACAGATTAACACTGAAATAGAGGTAGAGACACAAAACTTTGACGGCGATGAAGCTTTTGATTTCGAAGCATTTGAATCTGCCTTTGGCTCTGAAGAAGATACAAATAATCTCTTAAAAGCTGAAAGTTCTAAAAGTAATATAGAGTTTTTAGATGACTTTGATGAGTTTGATGATTTAGGGAATATTCCTGGATTTGATCTAGCAGAAACAGATTCTAGCTTCAGTGACGTGGCTATGCTTTCTAGTTCACTAGAAACCGGTAGTAATCCACAAAGTAAAGCCGTTGAGATTAACCCAAGTAACGAAACTAGCGATAGCGAAGCGCTCCACAGGAATCGCGATGATGAACTGTTTTCCATTACCGGTTCACATACTGGCGCTCAAGAAGCAGTTCCTAATTTTACCCAAACAGATGTCTCTAAGCTAGAACCCAACGTCAGCATTGAGCAAGGCTGGTTAGCACCTTTAGAAAATGCCCCCTTAGATGTGAAACCCTGGTTCGTTGCTGGTACTGTGGGTGTTTTTTCCGCGCTAGTTGTAGCCACAGTCAGCTTTGCCACCACCAGTTTTTCTCCACCCGAACAACGAGAATCAGTGCGGAACACAGGCTGGGCGATGTCACTAGCGGCGGGTCTTGCGGGTTTTAGCACCGCCGCTTTGATGGGCAATCTCACACTCAAGCAAATTCGCCGCACCACTAAGGATTTGCAAGCTCAGTTTGATGCAGTCCGCCAAGGTAATCTCAATGTGCAAGCTACAGTGTATTCCGAAGATGAATTAGGGCATTTAGCTACAGGCTTTAATGAAATGGCCCGTGTAATTTTTACGACTACACATGAAGCCCAGCGCAAAGCCGATGAACAAGAAGAAGCCAAAGAAAATCTCCAACGTCAAGTAATTCGCCTGTTGGATGACGTGGAAGGTGCGGCCAGAGGGGATTTAACAGTTCAAGCTGAGGTGACAGCCGACGTACTCGGAGCCGTTGCCGATGCCTTTAACCTGACAATCCAAAATTTGCGGGATATTGTTCAACAGGTAAAAGTCGCAGCCAAGGAGGTAACAAGAGGTGCAACCAACTCCGAAACATTTGCCAGAGCATTATCTAGCGATGCTTTGCGCCAAGCAGAAGAGTTAGGAGTCACCTTAAATTCCGTGCAGGTGATGACTGACTCAATTCAACGGGTAGCAGAAGCAGCAAGGGAAGCCGAAACCGTTGCCCGTGATGCCAGTGCGATCGCCCTCAAAGGTGGGGAAGCAGTGGAAAATACTGTGGCAGGGATTTTAGAAATTCGCGAAACTGTAGCCGAAACTACCCGTAAGGTGAAGCGGCTAGCGGAATCTTCCCAAGAGATTTCTAAAATTGTGGCGTTAATTTCTCAGATTGCCTCCCGCACCAACTTGCTAGCACTCAACGCCAGTATTGAGGCTGCACGGGCTGGAGAAGCCGGGCGTGGGTTTGCCATTGTGGCAGATGAAGTCCGGCAGCTAGCAGATAAATCTGCCAAATCCTTGAAGGAAATTGAACAGATTGTCATGCAAATCCAAAGCGAAACAGGCTCAGTCATGACCGCAATGGAAGAAGGCACACAACAGGTAATTAAAGGCACAAAACTGGCTGAAGAAGCCAAGCGATCGCTCGAAAATATCATTCAAGTAGCGAATCGCATTGATACTCTGGTGCGCTCAATTACCAGTGACACAGTAGAACAGACGGAAACTTCCCGCGCCGTCGCTCACGTTATGCAATCGGTGGAACTCACAGCCCAAGAAACCTCCCAAGAAGCCCAGCGAGTTTCTGGTGCTTTACAACTCTTAGTAGGTGTTTCCCGCGACTTGATTTCCTCTGTTGAGCGTTTCCGCGTGGAAACTCTCGAATCTCGATAGTTAACTTAGTCATTAATCATTGGTAAATGACGGTTGATTACTCAGCACTAAGCACTCAGCACTCAGAACTTTTATTATGCTGCCGGAACAACAACAGCGAATTTTAGGTTACTTCATTGAAGAAGCCAGAGACCATTTGAATACGATTGAGCAAGGGTTACTGAATCTCCAAGGAACCCTGAATGACCCGGAAATGGTCAACGAAGTTTTCCGGGCGGCTCACTCGATCAAAGGGGGAGCAGCCATGCTGGGATTGAGTAGCATCCAGCACACCTCCCACCGTCTGGAAGATTGTTTTAAAGTTCTCAAAGAACATCCGGTTCAGGTTGACCAAAAGTTAGAATCTTTATTTCTCGGTGTATCTGATACCCTCAAGGTGCTATTAGAACATTTGAGTGGGCCGTTTGGTCTGTCGGAAGAAGCTGCTAATACTCTGATGTCTGAAACTGAGCCAGTGTTTAAATGGCTAAATGAGCATTTAGAAATACTGGTACAACAAAGTATTAATGGTGTAGTCAGCGATACAACAGAACTACAACCAATTCCTCCAGATAGTGTCAGTACACTCACTGAGTTGTTCCTGCGGCGAGATATTCCCGATCTGGAAGCAGATAGCGATCAGACATCTACAGAAGTGCCATTATCTGTAGTATCCCAGTCAGAGCGATCGCCAATCACTGCCCAAGCACATGATCATTGGGGTGAATTTCAAACCCAGGTGCTACAAGCACTGCGGGAAATGTTACAACTATTCAAACAAAAAACCACACCTGAATCTCGACAAAATCTTCAACAATGTTGTCAGCAGTTAGTTAGGCTGGGGCAAACGTGGAATTTGCCTAATTGGTGTAGTTTATGTCAAGCAGCCGCCAATGCGATCGCTAGTCCGGAAAATACTTATCTTACCCTAGCCAAAATCGTCATTACCGAAATCAAACAAGCTCAAGAATTAGTTCTCCAAGGTAGAGAAACTGAGATTGCAATTAATCAGCAGTTAGCAGCACTCTTAAGCTTGCAAGAACTTGACTTGTTACAAGCTCAAGACTTGTTTGATGACCAGCCTACTGTGACAGAACCCGCACTAGATGAGGTATTACCTCTGACCACGTTGCAGCCTACAGATAGTGTAACTAGTTTAACTGAACTAACCGCAGAAATTCAGCTAGATCAGGCAGCAGCAGAAAATATTGATAGGGAAATTGCCGTTACTTCTTCCTTCTTTAACAGTGAAGAAGACATACATATTACCAATATAAATCTTGACCAAAACGGGCCAGAGGTAGGATTAGCTGAGTTAAATACTCTTGCTGATTTATTTGAAGGTGAAACTCCAGAACTAGATGAAACCTGGCAAGAAGAGGAAATTCTAGATATTACCGCCGTCGATGAATTGGGAATAGATATCAGTGACAGCGATATTGAAGATGGTGATAGCGATTTAACTGATTTTCTGTCCTTTGATGAAAATACAGGCAATGATGATTTGCAAATCAGCCTAGCTACAACAGAAGACTTAAGTCTATTATTTGGCGACACTTTCCTAGAAAGAGAAAATCCAGTTCTACAAAATCAACAAAAATCCGCGACAAATTTTGTGGAAAATGAACAGGAAATTACAGAAATATCTAGCGAATTACAGGAGACTGACCGTAAGGATTTATTCAGCGATTTATTAGCACTAGCACTGGATGAAAATGAATTACTATCCATAGGCGGAGTAGCTCAACCAGAAACTGAAACTATTGCCAATATTGAAGCACCCATCAAGCAAGAAAGTAGTACTGATGACTTATTCTTAGAAACTGATAATGCAAATCTCTTGGAGGAGATTTCCCTTGATGACCACATAGAATCACAGCCTACCGTCATTCAGCCTGAAATATTAAATTTAGACGGTTTGTTTGCTGATTTAGCAGAAAATACAATACTGTCTATTGATGAGTTAGAAATCAGTAATTTATTTGATGAATCACCTGCAATCACCATAGACTCTTTTCAAACAGAAGATGATGTTAACGACTTTTGGAATCAGGAAATTGCCACAGAGCAACAACACCAAGGTGCTTCTATACTTGAGCAGGATGTAGCAAAAGCCTTAGAAGAAAGTTTGTTTGCGGCTGCGGCTTCTGGTGAGATTTTTGGTAACTCTCAGGAGTCTATACCTTCCCCTCCAACAAGTTCTGATCTAGAAGATTTTGACCTGACTTTCCATCAGCCAGATTTAATAGTCTCATCAGATAATGCTAATGAAAATGATTTATTTGCAGACTTAGCAGAAATTACATCAGGATCTCTGACAGTTAATGATGAAGACCTATCTCTCCAGGAAATTGGTGGTTTTTCCCAAGAACCAGAAGCTCTAGATTTCACACCCGAATTTACTAATCAGCCCGTATTTACCCAAACATTGGCAGATTTGGAACTTGATTTATTTGATTCTCTGGATGAGAATCCACAAATCCTATTTAATGACACAGCCTCTACAGATAACTCAACTTATATCCAATTAGAAAGTGTAGAAAATCTGGTTGAGGATGAAGAAGCATTCTTTTCAGATATAAGTTTTACAGAAGATTTAAACTTACAAGAGTCCCAAAGCGAATTAGAATTGTTAGATATTAGCGTTAATGCTAATTCAACAGAAAGAACAATAGAAGAAATTGCAGAACCTGATTCATTAGTAATAGAAGTTGAGCAGAAAGCACTCAATTCAGAAGCAGATTTATTAAATACAGTAGCCAACGACACCACAATTAATGATATTACAGAAATAACGATAGAGGAAACCGAAAAACCGGATTTAGATACTGATTCATCAGCAATAGAAACCGAGCAACTAGCACTCAATCTAGAAGCAGAATATTTAACATCTGAAACTGCATTAGTAGCTGAGAGCGAAGCTGCTAATTTAATCCCACCTGAAGAAGTAATATCAGTATCAGTAACCGCAGAAACTACAGACGCAGCAGCTACTGAACAAAATAATACCGATACATATATCCAAGATGAATTTGCTGAATTAGAAGCATTACTAGATGCAGAATTAGCAGCTAGTTCCATACCAGAAGAAGATTTTGCCGCTTTGGAAGCTTTGTTGGGTACAGACAACGATGATGAGCAGGCATCCTACACACAACAAATTACACCAAATACTAACCAAACTGTCAGTCAAATTATTGCATCAGCAGATGTAGATGATGAATTTAGCGATTTGGAGAAACTGCTAGCAGAAGCAGATCAAACTATCTCCCACTCAGCGCCAATAAAACCAAACACCAGCAAAATCCCCCGTTCTTCTACTCGTCGTACTGCCAGATTTGAAGAAACAATGAAAGTGCCAGTTAAGCAGCTGGACGATATGAGTAATTTAGTTGGGGAGTTGGTGGTAAACCGCAATACTTTAGAACAGGATCATGAACGGCTGCGACAATCATTAGATAACTTGCTAATTCAGGTGCAACAGCTCTCGGATGTGGGCGCAAGGATGCAAGAATTATATGAGCGATCGCTCTTGGAAGCTTCACTTCTAGCCAGTCGCAAAACTAAAGAAACCAAAGAAACTACAGAAATTAGCTTTCACGCTGAAGAAGCAGATACAGACAGGGGTTTTAGTGAATTAGAAATGGATCGCTTTACTCCTTTCCACACCCTATCCCAAGAAATGATTGAATTTATTGTCCGGGTGCGTGAGTCAGCGAGTGACATTGACTTTGTAACTGAAGAAACCGAAAGAGTAGCGAGGCAATTTCGTCAAGTCACCACTCAGCTACAAGAGGGACTTACACGAGCTAGAATGGTGCCTTTTTCCCAAGCCATTGATCGCTTGCGGCGAGGAGTGCGGGACAATGCCATCAAGTATGGCAAACAAGTAGAGTTGGTGATTGAAGGCGGAGACACCTTAATTGACAAGATGATTTTAGATCATCTCACCGACCCATTAACCCATATGTTGAATAATGCGATCGCTCATGGCATTGAAACCCCAGAGATCAGGCAAGCAGGCGGTAAGCAACCTGTGGGATACATTACCATCCGTGCGTTTCACCAAGGTAACCAAACAGTGATTTCCGTAGGTGATGACGGTGCTGGTATCGATTCTGAACGGGTTAAGGTCAAAGCGGTGCAAATGGGAATGATTACCGCAGAGCAAGCAAAAACCATTTCGCGCATGGAAGTTTACGACCTGCTATTCCAACCGGGTTTTAGTATCAAAGACAAAGCCGATGAGATTTCTGGCCGTGGTGTGGGAATGGATGTGGTGCGTTCTGAAATTAGCGAAATTCGCGGCATAGTTAATACAGACTCTACCATCGGCAAAGGAACGACCTTTACTATTCGTCTGCCATTAACCTTGAGTATTTGCAAAGCTCTTTGTTGTGTCTCCGATAAAGCGCGGATTGCCTTCCCGATGGACGGTGTGGAAGATACTCTTGATATACCAGTCAAAAATATCCAGCATAATGCCGACGGACAATCATATATTTCTTGGCGCGATACAGTACTCCCTTTCCGACCTTTGAAAGAACTCTTAACCTTTAATCGTCAACTGAGTCGCGGTAATGTTTATGGCGGCAACCGAGATGATGATATGGTGTCAGTTGTGGTGGTGCGATCGGGAAATACCTTGATTGCCCTACAAATTGACCAAGTGCTGAGTGAACAAGAAATTGTCATTAAGCAATTTGAAAGCCCAGCACCCAAACCCATCGGTGTCGCTGGTGCTACAGTCCTTGGTGATGGTCGCATTATGCCAATTGCTGATGTACTGGAGATTATTGACATCTTCCAAGGACGGATTTCTAAACACAGTGGTAGTACATCTTGGCAGCAACAAGATATTCCCAACCTGCCAGACACTTCTGCGGAGAAGATTGATCCGACAGTGCTGATTGTCGATGACTCAATTACAGTTAGGGAGTTACTGTCGCTGACGTTTAATAAAGCAGGTTATCGCGTTGAACAGGCGCGTGACGGTCAGGAAGCTTGGGACAAACTCCGCTCCGGTCTACCTTGCGATATCGTATTTTGTGACATTGAAATGCCGCGTTGTGATGGTCTAGAATTGCTCTCTCGCATCCAGAAAGATTCTAGCCTCAATCATCTACCCATTGCGATGCTCACCTCACGGGGCGCAGATAAACACAGACAAATGGCAATTCAACTCGGTGCTAGTGGCTACTTTACCAAGCCATATTTAGAAGAAGCTTTACTTGAAGCCGCAGTGCGGATGCTCAAAGGGGAAAAACTAGTAGGCACTGAGTCGAAGTAAGTAGGTAGGCACAAATAAAATCAACTATGTAAAGAAATATGAATCAGCTTAAAACCCTCTTCCCTTCTGCCTCCTGCCTTCTGCCTTCTGCCTTATCCTAGCGATAAATTTTCCCACCCACCTACTTAGCTGCATATTAGGGAAATTGGTATTAACTCTGAAGAAACACAGGCTTCGGCGTGAGCGTCAGCGTTCGACTAAGCGCTCACGCCGAAGTCCGAACGGTGACAGGGAACAGAAAGGATGTGTTTGTTTCCTTCGTAGCGGGTAGCGCGCCGCCAGTCGGACGCTCCTAACTAACACATTTTATAACCATTTATAGATATGAGCACATGTATCGCAAACATTTTTTGAGATAGTATAACTCATTCAAAACTAGATTGGTTTTAAATGAGTTATACAAATCTCTGCTGGCTCAGCCAAGTTTAAACTATGGGATTACCCGGTTTGTGGACTTTGTTGGCCACTTAGAAAAAGCCACCAAAGCCGTAGCCACGACCGAAGCCACGACCATAGCCACCGTAGCCGAAGCCAGGACTAAAACCCCGACCATAGCCACCGTAGCCACCGTAGCCACCGTAGCCGAAGCCCCCAGATACAAGCTGCTGTTCCTCTGTAGATAAATCCACAAGCAAATCGGATTGGATGTCTTGAACTAACATAATTTTTTCCTCAACTTCATCAATTAGAAGTACACGCCTATTTCCCAAGGAATACAGGTGTTTACTTCTAATACTTTTATTTCTAAACATGTTTATTGGTGATTAAATGATCCCACAGTGATAAATAAACTAGCAGTTATTCCACCTTTTGATATATGCTAAATTTAGCTTTAATTCAAGTGTGAAAAATATACAAATATATCTAACAGCAATCTATCTAAACCTGTTATATTTGGCGATCGCTTCTCAAATTATATAAACTTGATTTATATTGAACAAGTTAGAAGAGATGTTTAAAAAGTCACAAGATATAAAAATAAACCTCTCTTCTTCTATGAGGAGAGAGGCTTTGAATTTCCCCCTTCTTTACAGAAAAGGTTAGGGTAATTTTTTGATGGCTTTAATGTTTAGTAGAATCTGTCTAAACATCTTAAGAGTATTCTTTAGCTACACTATTGGAAACCGCCAATAGGTGCGCCACCCGCACCACCAAAACCTCCACCAGCACTAGGTCTAGCAATGAAACCTAAAATTCGCACAGGAATACGTTGACCGCTAGAATCAGTGAGAATACCAGTGACAGTAATATCAGGTCTAGTTTGTCCGCCTAATAATATTTGACCACCAGCAAGAATTTGTTGTTCTTCTGCGGATAAATCCACAAACAATTCAGATTGAATGATTGATTTTGACATGGTTGATTGCCTCAATCTCGTAGATAAATGTTAGGTAACACCCATACTAAAAAACTTCACTTCTTATATGGGTGTAAAATTACGGCTAAGGCTTTACTTTTTACCGTAAAAACTGTATTTGCTAAATAGTCAAAATTATTTGCAATTAGAGTGATAGTCGAGAAAAATTTGGTGCTGTATTTGGCAGTTGTTCTTTGGCTTTTGAGTCATAAGAGACCATACTTTACTACCAAAACTCTCTCAAAACTTAATTTAAGTTGAGTGAGTTATATAAGTTTTCTTCTCGGATCACTAATTGCAAAGTTTAGACTATGGAACTACTCAGTCCTTATTTAATAACTTCAAGGACACCAGTCAAGCGGATGGGAACACGTTTAACACTACGACCTCTGGAAGGGGTAAAATCTTGTCTATCTTCTCTACCTTCTCCATCAAATTGCTGATCGTCAAATTGCTGGTCTTCAAATTGCTGATCGTCGAATTGCTGGTCTTCAAATCCTCTTTGTCCGCCGGCTAGAAGCTGTTGTTGTTCTGCGGATAACTCTTCAAGCAAATCAGATGTGATGATTTGGGTTGACATAAATTATTAACCTCACTTACTTACTTAGGTGTGTAATCACCTATGTTTTTATTATTAATTATTCTCCTGTGATTTAAATTATTCTAAGGTTGTAAATTCATTAAATAAATCTACCTCTTTAGACTCATGTAATTTTAATTAAAACCTGACTTTTTGCCAAAGATTTAATTTGTTGTTTTTAAATATTATACGGATATATTTATATAGCAAGTCTAAATGGATTTATGAATAAAAATTTCCCGAATTATATCTTCTTGTAGACACGTATAAGGTGTCTACAAGAAGTCGGGAGTCTCAGCCTATCGCTGTCTAGAAATTAAATAAGATTGCTATAGAAACATAAATGTTAATGCCTCTATAACTATTACTAATTAATCAAATGGCACTTCAGGAAAACAATCCACTTAAAATTTTACTTATTAAATTATTTAGACTATTACTACTAGAATTAAAGTTTGGTAACCCAAAGGTGATGGAAGAGGCCATAGTAACCTGTGATAAATTATATTTGGTGATTTGTGAACCAGATTCAGCATCGGCAAGATTTAATTTATTTTCTGCTTCTGTTTGAATGTCAGTTTTTTGGAAGAAAAATTTACTGTCACCTAGGGGATTAAAATTTTGTCCACCAACTAGGCTTTCTTGTTCTTCTTCAGAAAGATACTGGAAAAATTTTGAGTTATGGGATGTGTTATTTTCCGACATGATTTTACTTGCTCACACCGCGTAATATTTCATAACGTTAAAAACTTTAAATGCTCTCCTTTTAGCGAGAGAAAAGTATCTGGAGTGCCTTGTAGTTGCACTTGACCTTTTTCTAACATCACAATCCAATCAGCACGATTGACAACACTGGGACGATGGGTAATGAGGATTGTCGTTTTGCCTTTGCGGTATGCCAATATTTGATCTAACACGCTAGCTTCACTAACTGGGTCTAGTCCTGCCGTTGCTTCATCTAAAATTAGTACAGGTGGATTAGTAAGAATTCCTCTGGCGATCGCTAATCGTTGTCTTTGTCCACCAGAGAGATTAGCTCCAAATTCACCTAACACAGTTTGGTATTTATTTGGCAGTTGACTGATAAAGCTATCTGCATCTGCAATATGGCAAGCTTTGACAATTTCCTCAAAGGAGATGTAGGGTGTTCCTAAACGGAAATTTTCTAAAATCGAGCGACTCCAAAAATGAGGTTCCTGGGGTACATACACCACTTGTTGTCGTAAACAATCCAGGGCTAGGTCATCGAGATTGTACAAGCCAATGCGGATATTGCCTGAAGTTGGTTGGTATAAACCTGCAATCAGTTTTGCTAAAGTACTTTTACCACAGCCAGATTTACCAATTAAAGCGATCGCTTGTCCACCAGGAAGCTTAATCGAAAAATCTTCTAACAAGTCAATTCTGCCAGGATGGTGAAATGTAATGTGGGAACAATGGATATCTGCATCGCCAGAGATTTGAGCAACTGGCTTTTGACTACCTCCAACTACCTCCGGCGTAGCATCAATGACTTCTAAGAGGCGAGAGATTGCTGTTTGTGAGCGATAATAGTCATCGACTAAGCCAACTAAGGAATTAATTAAATTTAAAACATTCACCTGTAATGCATTAAAAGCGAGCATTTGCCCGATACTTAATTGTCCCCGAATCACTAAAATACTCCCTAGCCCCAGTAAAGCCACACCGCCAATGGTGGAAAAAAGTCTTGCTATGGTACCGTTAATAATGCCGATCTGCACAGTGCTGAACGTCAGATTGGCCAGACGACCAAAACGACTTTGAAATTCTTCCCAGAATTGAGGAGCAGCATTTGTAGTTTTTATTACTTGTGCGCCCTTAAAGGTTTCTACTAATACACCTTGATTTTCTGCTCCCAAAACCAAAAGACTACGGGTTTTTTGTTGCAGGATCGGTAAAAAAGGCAAGGTGGATAAAGTCATTAAACCACCGATGACGATGACTGCCAGTGTCAATTGCCAGCTATAAAACAACATTAAGCAAAAAGAAATCACTGCAATGAAAAACTGGCTAGGTAAAAGAATTACAATTTGCGACACCAACTGATTAATGTCATTGATATCTCGCAATCGGCTAGTGATTTCACCACTACGGCGGGCTTCGTAGTAATTCAAAGGTAGCTGGAGCATCTTGCGCCCAAACTCCAAAACTAGACCCAATTGCAGCCGTTGACCGAAGTGAGCAATCATAGTTGATTGCAATACTTGCAGAGTGCTACTAAATACGGTCATGACTACAACTGCTGATACCACAACAGTAAGTAACTGAGTATCACCACGGATGAGAACATCATCTGTGAGTATTTGGATGAGGACGGGAGAACCCAAAGCGAGTACACCTAGGACAATGTTGAGCATTAAAACCTGAGTTAGCAGACCACGATAAGGCAAGATCCGTTTAATAAAGCGTCCTAAGCCACCGATTGGTTTATCTTGGGGCTGTGCAAAAAAGCGCTCTGGATCTGGTTCTAGTAAGAGCATCACCCCGTTCCAAGCGGCGGTTAACTCTTCTTTTGTGACATAACGGATACCTACAGCCGGGTCAGCAATTACATACTTTTTGCCTCGTTGATTATATAAAACAACCCAGTGATAGCCTCGCCAATGGATAATAGCTGGCAGTTGCACTTCTTTGATTCTGTCTATGATGGCTGGCGAGGCTTTAACCGCCCTAGCATTAAAACCCAGATTCTCAGCTCCACGCTTTAAACCCAGCAGCGTTGTTCCTAGCTGTCCAGTGCCTACTGCTTCTCGGCTGCGATTGATGCTTAAAAACCGCCCATAATGTTTGCTAATTGAAGCTAGACAAGCTGCTCCACAGTCTTCCTCGCTCAACTGTGAAACGCATTGATAGTTGTTTTGAAGTTTAACTAAACCAAACATAAGTTAATTTGTAATTCGTAATTCGTAATTGAGTTTTGGCACAGGGATTGAGACCTTGAGACAAAACTTCTGGAAATACAGGAGATTAAATTCCTAAACTTTGTAAAGTGACCCGAAAAATGTTTACTCAGCACTCAGCACTTTCAACTCAACACTTTTCATAAATCTGTGATTAATCTGGCTTTGCGAAGAATGAAATTAAGTACTGTTTCTTGACGGGAAATAATATCAGCTCTACCTTCCATACCGGGTTGGAGTTGACATTGGCGATCGCCTCTACCCACATATACGGTTTTTGGCTCTATAGTTGCTTCATAGGCAACTTTCTGAGAATTACCAGTACTTTTATCTCCCACTGGTAGGGCATCTGGGGCAACGGTTTTCACTGTCCCGTGGAGAGTACCGTAATCTGGATAGGGGCAAGCAGAAACCTGCATCTGCACTTTTTGACCAGGTTTTACCTTGTCAATATCTTGAGCTTGGACAAAAGCTTTGATCAGCATTGGCGCATCGAGGGGAGCAATCTGAGCAATAGGCTGCGTTGGTTGCACTACTTGTCCCGGATTACGCAGATTCAATTGCAGCAGTGTACCTGTAATTGGCGCTCGAATCACACTTTGATTTAAGTCAGTTTCTACTTGTTGTAGTTCTTTACGAGTCTGAGAAAGTTGCTTTTGCAGTTCTATACGCTGCTGAAGTAAAGTTTCTTGTTCTTTATTTAAAGCAGCTAAAGTAGCCTCACCTTTGGCTTGTTCCTGCTTAATTCTTTCAGATGCCACGGTGACAGCAGCATTACTGGGATTGATACTAGTTTTAGCCTTGTCTAGGTTGATTTGGGCAACCTGGAGAGCTTGTTCTTTTTCTTCCATCAGGTCTTTAGCATTAGCCTTTGCTTGTTCTAGCTTGGCTTGGGCTGATTTTACCGCCTGTTCCTTTTCTTCAAACAGATTGCGAGAAATTGCGCCTGATGCCATCACTGACTGTAAGCGATCGCGTTGCGCTTTGGCTAAATTTAAAGCCACTTCAGCTTCTTGTACAGTTGCAGTTAATAAATTATTTCGTTGTAAGCGATCGCGTTGTACTCTAGCTAAGTTCAAGGCTAATTCTGCTTGTGTCATTTCAGCCGTAGCTTTTACTTGCTGGTCTTCATAGTTACGTTGAATACCACTTAATTCTGCTTGTGCAGCGATAATTGTCCGGTTAATTAAGGTTCTTTGAGCCGCAGTCTGAGTAACAATTTCACTGAATTGAGCATCAATTTGACCCAGTTGTAATTGAGTTTGCTGAATACTGTTTTCTAGTTGGCTTTTTTGATTCTGTAGGCGAGAATCATCAACGTAAGCAATTGCTTGTCCTTGCTGCACCATCTGATTTTCTCGCGCGTCAATTTTTTGCACGGTGCCGACAACGGCAGACTGAACAACGCGCAGTTCCCCTTTTGGTCGGATACTCGCAGGAACTTTAACTGTGACATTGTAATTAAATACAGATGTCAGACCAATCCCCGCCATAAAAATAGTTAGCAGAACTCCTGCGCCGATGTTTGTCCATTTACTGATCCGGGGAAGAAATTCGTTAGCATCAACTAGATTGAGTTCCTCTGGAGTAGGTTCATTAAACCTCTGCCAAAAATGATTGTCTTGGTGGGGAAAGGAGTTCACGGTAATGCACCTTGGATTTGAAGTGGATAATTGTCTGTTAATTTAGGTAACGTTGCAGCAACAAATTAATGAATCCCAGATTTTTTTATCAGGCGATCGCTTATAATCAAGCTCTCAGAAATTTCCCGTAATCAGGAGTATTTTCCTCATCGGCTGAGAATAAAGCTGATAATAAAAGTAATCAACAATTGGTCAGAATGAAATTAAAAAGTCAAACGGTAACATATGATGCTAACGTTACCAAACATCATGGTTTATGATGTCTTATAATTAGTGATGGGGAAAGAGAAAGAAGTACGCTTTGTACGGCAATAACCTTTCTCATGTATCTAACGTGGATAACGTGTAGAAACAATAGAGGAGAATGCTCAAACTCTCTCAAAGACCTCACTTACGATGAGCGAGTTATAATTATCTCCTCTACCCCCTTTTCATTTGTAAACAAAAAGCTTTTTTGGTAGCGTTGAGCAGCATCATGAGTTTTTGTCGTGAACATAGCAAAAATACCATCAAAATTCATCTCTAAACTTTCGCCAAGAGCAAGAAAAATTTACTATTGAGTGTAAAATTCATTACTCAATTATGCTGTTTTACTACTTACAGCATTGTGCAATTGATGCAACTATAGTGATTGAAGACTGGACAGTAAAGGAAATTCTGTAGCATCAGTAGATAAAAAACTTTTTGCACCAGCATTTACATCGGAAATCTGAGTATTGGAGTCGGAAGAGTTACCTTCGGGACTACTGTTATTTGTCTTTGTTGTTGCTGCCGTTCCTTGAGCAAAATTGTTATCGCTCAGTTTATACTTAACACCACCAACTAATAACTGTTGCTGTTTATTAGATAATTCTAACTCAACAAACCAATCCGATGTAATCTTTTGATGTGACATGATTGTTAGCCTCATTGTCAATCAACCCAATATGATTTGGCGTGATTTTTAGGTCAAATATAAGGATTCCAGTAAATGACTGAGAAAGTCAGTTTTTCCTGAGGCATTCAGCCAAATAATTGAGTTGTGTAAATAGCAAGAACGCAGGAAAAATCTGGAATCCGTCCTTGCAGAAAGTTAGAACACCCAGATGAATTGAGCACTAGTGGCAGAAATTAAAACAGTGATGCCAATTTGAAAAATCATCGCTACACATCTCATTTGTGTTTTGGTTCTTAACCCAACACTTCAAAATGTTGTATATGTTGGGTTTTCTCCGTTCTCGCTAATCTACGCATCTCTCGCATTCCCTTCTCAAATTGGTATGACCTCTGCAATCATCAATTCTTCAAGCTAGCGATGGTAAATTTCTCTAGGAGTTTGACCTCACTCAGCACTCTTCATCCTACGTTTAACCCAACCTACGTATCTGTAGCATTCTTTTCGGAAATTGGCATCAAATACGTCATTCGCCATTGGTAACTGTTCCTATACCATTAAGAACTGGTGCAGCGCCTAAGGCATCAATTGTAGGAACACTTGCTGCACCCAATCCTAATAAGTCTTGTGCCGCAGTGTTAACAGCTGTAACATTACCTGTGGAGTTAGCAGTGCTGCCATTTGGTCCGGAACTGACTGACCCCTGTAAACTGGCAATTCTGTTAGCGAAATTGCTACCAGCCAGTTCAAAGTCAACACCGCCAGCTACATGCTCCTGTTGCTCATCTGATAACGCGACAAACAACTGTGATGCAATAGCTTGATACAACATGATTGTTAGCCTCACTTACGTAACTTTCAAATACATAGGACTTACGCAAAATACTTCTCTAACTCTCATTCCTCCGTGTTCTCTGTGCCTCTGCGGTATGTGCTGCGCGCACGCTACGCGAACTATTATTTCGTAACTTGTGCGTAAGTCTTAATACAAATAAAGGATTCCAGAAACTGACTTAATATTCAGTCAGCCAATGAGGTTTTGAAATATCAAGATGGCAAGAAAATTCTGGAATCCATGCCTTCCTCCCACGCCAAAGAAAAAACCCGGAATGCTCAATTAGCTTAGCGCCACCGTAACCCTAGATTTTGCAACACTGACCAGAGAAATCAACCAAGGTGACCAGGGCAATAGTCAGTTATGTGGGATAACAATTGCAGATTTTAGGTACAGTCTTATACTGTTAACTTTTTGTAACCCCCACACACCATTCCCTACTTAGATTAGTGAAACGCTTTGATGTGAAAGATCAGCTTTCCGGGTCAACTGTAGGAATGGTTCAACAGTTTGGCTGGGTTACAGTTTTATTCATTGTTACCATTGCCATTTCCGCCGTTGCTGACGCCGTTGAGAACTGGTGCACCACCCAATGGGTCAACCGTCGGAACGCTTGCTGCACCCAATCCCAACAAGTCTTGTGCAGCAGTGTTAACAGCTGTAACATTACCTGTAGAGTTGGCAGTGCTGCCATCTGGGCCAGCGTTGCTTGTCCCCTGTAAGTTTGCGATTCTGTTAGCAAAATTGCTACCAGCCAGTTCAAAGTCGGCACCGCCAGCTAGATGCTCTTGTTGTTCATCAGATAATGTGACAAACAAGTCAGATGCAAATATTTGATGTGACATGATTGTTAGCCTCACTTACGTATATAGGTTTATGACCACCTACGACCTCAACTATAGGCACTGTTTGTCAGGAATTCATAAATCCCAAGGTAGAAATCAATCTTGTATATTTACTCCTCAAAGTAGATATAAAATCTGCTATTTTTTCTAGATATACTTATACCTCTAGAGAAAAAATTGTCAATATTCAATGTTTTTGCAGATATGTAATCAAATAATCGACTTTTCTATCATCTGCTTAGGCGTTAGTGTAGGTATCGCTCATCCGTAGTTGATGATAACTCCGGTTTCTAGAGATACAAATATTTATCAAAAATAGGATTTTATTGCTAAGAGCAAATTTATTTAAACAACAATATCTCAGTTAACATAAATGCTAAGGCTGCACTACATAAAGGCACTGTCAAATTATCAATACCCAAAAATGAAATAGCTTCTAAAGTTGTAGCAGCTAAAGCGATCGCTAGCGATACGACCCAAGCTTGCCAGACGTTTCCTTCAACACTCAGTAAAATTAAACTACTGACAAGATAGCTAACTAAAGCCATAGTCAAGGAGCCTTCCCAGCTTTTTTGCGCTCCCAAGACTTTATACTTATGTTTACCAAAGCGTTGTCCAATCAATGCTGCTAACCCGTCACCCCAAGCCATCACCATTATGCCTATAGCTGCGTATTGGGGTTGTTGTATGTGCCAGAACCAGGCTACTAAAATGCCAACACTGACAGCATAAAAAAATGTTCCCAAACTTTGCCTGCCCACGCTATTAATACCGGGAAGAATGGGAAATCTGTACGATAACAAGGTGATGGTACTCGCTACAATTGAAGCTGTAATGCCTACACTCGCAGGGATATCTAGCCACCAAGCCAGTAAAATTACATTACCAGTGCCAATATGAACTATTTTCCTAACTATTTCTGGATCGCCTTTAGCAAAGCGTTTTACCACCCATGCGATCAGGAGGATAAGTAATACCCAAACTGCAACTATGGTAATTTGCAGCCACAAAGGTGGGATTGAGGTTAAATCGATAACTGAAGATAACAAAGAAACTACAAGATAGAAATTTTTTACCTGATATTACTAATTTATAAGATTTAGGTGACTGTGATGAAACTATTATTCATTTGGTTAATTAAAGGTTACAGAATGTTTATTTCGCCACTGTTTCCCCCGACTTGTCGGTTTCAACCAACTTGTTCTATGTATGCTATCGAAGCAATTGAGCGATTTGGCTTATGGCGCGGTGGGTGGATGGCTACTCGGCGGATTTTGCGTTGTCATCCCTTTCATCCAGGTGGTTACGATCCTGTTCCAGAGGCTACGTCACATTGCTGTGGTCATACTCTGTGGGATTCTGGGAAGGAGATGGGAGAAAAAATCAAGGAAAGCAATTCTTAAGCAGGAACACTTAAATGGTACAAACAGCTGCTCAAGCCCTCACACTGGCAGAATTTTTACAGTTACCGGAAACAAAACCAGCCAGCGAATATATTGACGGGCGTATCTACCAAAAATCGATGCCACAAGGAGAACACAGCGTCATTCAAACCGAGTTAGCCCCTGCTATCAACTCAATTTTGAAGTCAAAAAAAATTGCCAGAGCTTTTTGTGAACTTCGCTGTACTTTTGGTGTTCGCTCGATTGTACCTGATATTTCTGTATTTACATGGAGTAAGATTCCCCGCCTGGAAAATGGAGTCATCGCCAATATTTTTTCCATTCCCCCAGATTGGATAATCGAAATACTTTCACCCAACCAAAGTCAGACTAGAGTCATCAAAAATATTTTGTATTGCTTGCAGTATGGGACTCAGATGGGATGGCTGATTGACCCAGAAGAAAAATCTGTGTTTATATATCTACCAGATCAGCCTACTGCTATTTACGATGAACCAAAAGCACAGTTACCAGTACCAACTTTTGCTCAAGATTTTAGTCTTTCTGTAGAAAATTTATTTAATTGGTTACTTGATTAACAGCTACTTTTGCAGAAATTACACCTTGGGACTCTAAAACAGCAGCTACTTGTAAAATCAAAGCTTCGTTGTCGGGTGCAGCTATTAATTGCACACCCAAAGGTAAGGCATTGGGACGCTGAATTGGTACTGATAAAACGGGTAAGCCAATGAAAGATAATGGTTGAGTGAATAACCCCAGATGAGGACGTACGAGAATTTCTTCACCATCTAAAATCATGGTTTGTTGACCAATCAGTGGTGCAGAGATGGGTGTGGTAGGGGCGAGAATAATATCTACATTTTGAAATACTTCCCGCAGGCGATCGCGGTACCAGCTTCTCAACCGTTGTGCTTGTAAATACCAATTACTTGGGATTAACGCCCCAGCCAAAAAGCGATCGCGTGTGGCGGGGTCAAAATCCTGGGGACGTGACTTTAATTTATCTAAATGCAGATTTGCCCCTTCGCTAGCAGTAATTACAAAGGCGGCGGCACGGGCGCGGTGGGTTTCTGGTATGGTTACATATTCAGTTACATTTAAAGCATCTGCTACTTTTTGTACTGCTGCTAAGGCTTCCGGTGCTGCACCTTTCGCAAAATAATCACCAGCGATGGCAATTCTGATACCAGAGATATCTTGATTTAATTGTGGTACACATAATTGGGGAGGACGTTTTGTACAAACAGGATCGAGCTGATCTTCTCCTTGAAGCACATCAAAGGCGATCGCAATATCTTGTACCGAACGCGCAAATGGGCCAATATGGTCAAGACTACTAGAAAATAAAGCTACCCCAGCACGAGATAAGCGTCCATAAGTTGGTTTAAAACCAAACACACCACACAAAGCCGCCGGTACTCTAATAGAACCATTAGTATCTGAACCTAGTGTTAGTGGTACTAACCCAGCCGCCACAGCCGCCGCCGAACCACCAGAAGAACCACCAGCTACCCGTTGTAAATCATGGGGGTTGTGGGTAGCACCGTAATGGGAATTTTCTGTGACAAACCCATAGGCGTACTCATCCATATTTAAAGCACCAACCAGCACTGCACCTGCTTGTTTTAATTTAGTTACTGCGGTTGCGTCTTGGGTAGCTGGGTGATTTTCGGCATTGATTTTTGACCCCGCTAAAGTTGTTAAACCAGCGATATCGAAAAGATTTTTTACGGCAAACGGGACACCAGCCAACGAACCAGGATAATGACCTTGGGCAATTTCTCTATCAATTGTGGCTGCATCTGTCAAAGCTGTTTCCGCAATTACAGCCGTAAAACAGTTGAGTTGAGGATTTTCTGCTGCAATTCTTGCTAAAGCCGCCTGGGTAACTTCCACCGCGCTGACTTCACCTGTACGCACAGCAACAGCTATTGATAAGACATCGGCTGAGTTAATATTCATCTTATAAATCGGGTTTATTCAGGAAATTTAGTTATTTAGGCATAAATTCCTTGGGCAAAATCCTGTTTAAATTCCTCAAGTCTGGCGTTCATTTCCTGAGTCAGATTTTCTATGTGTATATCACTACTTAAAGTAGGTTGTACAGTCTTGGCAATATGCATTAATTGTGATTTAGATTCTTGTTGTCTTAACCAATCACGAGTTAAACGCAGTGGAGATAAAATATCTCGTTTTTGACTAGGATGATGTAAGCGTTTGATATATGATGGCTGATATTTTACACCTATAGATTGGCACCAATCTTGCCATTTAAATTGCAGAATAGTAGGGTTAGTAATTATGGGAACCCATGGTACACGTAGTGCATCAGCAATAATAGCACCATGCATAGCCTCTGCAAATAAGACTTCTGTTTCGCTAATACATGACAAAACTTTTTCTATTGACCAGCGTGGATCAATATATCCAAATCCCAGTCCTTCACAAACTAAACTCCAACCTTCTCCAGCTAGTTCATAGTGAGGCATATAAGAAAATTTGTATACTTTCTTATGGCTATAATTATCAAATAAATTTCTAATCAGTACAGCTCCATCTGTGACTGCTAACTTATTTGCAACACCTAATGCCTGGGCTGATAACGGGCCACGGAGACAATAAATCTTATAAGAATCATTTATCTGTGGTATTCCTTTGCCATACCCTACACCTGTACCAAATATTACTCGCAACCGAGAGTTTTTGGTTTTAATAGGTAATCCATCATTAATCAGAGTACCTATGCCAACAAAAGCAGTTGTTTGGTCATTATCAATGATGCCTGGGATTAACTTATCCCATAACCAAGGATTAAGTTTGTCACCAAAATTATTTTCTCGGTAATAAAGAAGCTTCATGTTTTTTTTGCAATTTCTATGACAAAACAATTTTTATCCCAGAATCTAAAAGCCTAAATCCTGCCTGGCAAAAGTTCTCAACCTGAATAATCGATAAAGAAACACAGCTTTTCCTATCAACTTATTAATTACCTTTCTCCAAATGGGATGTTCTGGATATTCAATCTTTTTATGTATGTCGAAGTAAATCTGTTTATCCTTAAGTTGTGACTGCCCTTTTTTAATTCTCACTTGCTCGATATTGTCTTTGAAGAATGGGAATTTGTCCCCAGAGTCGAATTGAACTGTCAACCCTGCTAAAACAGCCGCTAATCCCATAACGTTACCTTCTCCATCATAAATTCCTTGCATCTCAAAGAAGTAAGAAATTGTTTGCCAAAGCTTTAAAAACTCAACTTCTGCGCCATCTTGTTTTTTGACTGCAAACATAAATTCATGAAACCATTGTGTTTTCTCAAGGTCAACATCTAGTTTCTGTGCCACTTTTTTGATGACTGGAAGTGCTTGGCGCTGATTCATCCCTGCATTGTGTTTAAGGATATTGCAGCCAGTTCTGGCGGTAATTCCAGGTAGCCACTCTATGTCCTCTGGTACAGAACCCAAGATGCGTACATCAGAATCCAAATATATACAGGTGTCAAACAATTTGAGGGACTTTTCCAGTACAAAACGCTTATCATGATATCCTTTTACGCTTTGCAGTCGGTGTTTGCAAGCAATAACGTGCGGATATTCCTCAAAATCATGGGGCTGATCTGTAAGAACTATCAAGGAAGTTCCAGGTGAATGTTTTTGAATATCACTCGCTAGCATCCGTGCATGGGTACGATAGCGATTTCCTACTGCTAAGGTACAAAAGCAAAATTTTTTAGACATGTTCACAACCAGGGTGATAGATTTCTATTTCTTCTGGTAAAGGAAACTCATTTACCAGTTGAGCGATCGCTTGAATTCTGGCAAAATTTTCTAATACCCCATCGCGATCTTCATCTCTTAGCGGCAAATCCAATAAGCAGCCCATTTGCTCAACATAAGTCACCAGATTAAACTGCTCTTTTTTCATTTCTCAGTGAATACCTCTTTTTTAGACTGAAAAATTTTAGAGTAATTTATATAAATATTAATACTTAACTGTACAACAGCCTGATGCTTTTACGTAATATCATGGAAGCTTTGTGAAAAGTTTATATTGAGAGAATCCTAGCTTGCAGATATTGGCTGATGGCTTTATCTATGAAAAGTGGTGTGATTGCCTGATTTATGTCTCTGTGGTTGATTAAATCTTCATCAGCGCCCCAGGGCCAAGGGGTAAACCCAAGACAAACCAAATAATCAATAGACTAGACCAACCTAACAAAAAGGCGATCGCATAAGGTAACATCATTGTAATTAATGTCCCAATGCCTAAATTTTTATCGTACTTTTGCCCGAAGGCTACCACCAAAGGGAAATAAGGCATTAATGGAGTAATAATATTCGTTGTGGAATCACCAATCCGATATGCTGCTTGGGTTAACTCTGGGGAATAACCCATTAACATAAACATTGGTACAAACACAGGAGCCATAATTGCCCATTTTGCTGAAGCAGAACCGACAAAAAGATTAAGCAACATACTAATTAAAATAAACAATATCAGTAACGGTGCGCCTGTAATTCCTGTGGATTTGAGAAATTCAGCCCCATTTGTTGCCATAATTACTCCTAAATTACTCCAGGTAAAATAAGCAATAAATTGCGCGGCAATGAATGCTAAAACAATGTAATATCCCATCGCACTCATGGAATTACTCAACGCTTTTACCACATCTTTGTCATTTTGAATTGTTCCTGCTGCTTTACCATAGAAAATTCCGGGAATTAGGAAAGCCAGGGAAATAATAAAAACGATGCTATCCAGAAAAGGTGAAGGAATAATTGTCAATTTTTCTGGATCTCGCAAAATTCCTTGTGGTAATAACACCATTACTAGCAAAAAGCTAATAAATGCTAATAAAGAATATCCAGCCCAGCGTAAACCTTTGTGTTCGGCTACACTGAGTTGTGCCATTGGCAAATGTATTTCTCCATCGTAATTACCTAATCTTGGTTCCACAATTTTCTCGGTCACAAACCAACCAATTGCAGTAATTAAAAATGTAGAAACTGCCATAAAATAATAATTGGCAGTAGCATTAACTTGATAATTAGGATTAATTAATTCAACTGAACTTTGGGTGATTCCAGCAAGTAAAGGGTCAAGAGAACTAATCAGCAAATTGGCGCTAAAACCACCAGATACACCAGCAAAAGCCGCAGCTAAACCAGCCAAAGGATGCCGTCTAAATGCTAAAAATATAATTGCGCCTAGGGGTATAAGTACTACATAGCCAGCATCAGCAGCAATGTTTGCCATGATACCAGCAAATACAACGACGGGACAGATGAATTTACTGGGGGCAATTAACACCAATTTACGTAGTAATGCGGAAAGCAGACCTGTGGCTTCAGCCACACCTACACCCAACATAGCAACTAACACAGTGCCTAGAGGCGGAAAATCAGTAAAATTTTTCACTGCGGAAGTAAAAATGCGGCGAATACCATCAGGTGTCAATAGGGATACAGCCGTGATGGTTTTACCGTTTCCGGGGTGGATAACAGAGAGATTGAAAGCAGCTGCGATCGCACTAACGATAATTACCAGCAAGGATAATAAAAAAAACAGTGTCAGTGGATCGGGTAATTTATTCCCTAAATATTCGATGAAAGCTAAAGCCTGTCCCAACCAAGCAAATTTTGTACTTTTTTGAGGTTCTTGTGGAGAATTCATGCAAAACCTACCAAGTCCTGATTTTGTTATGTAAGAATAAGCTCAGGATTTAAACAGCTTAGGAGTCCCACGGTGATTTCTCAACTAGACCGTATTACTGTTAATCCCCATGTCTGTCTTGGACAACCAACGATTCGGGGAATGCGTATCACCGTAGCCTTTGTTCTCAAATTACTAGCTAGTGACCTGTCCATTCAAGAAGTTTTGGCAGCTTATCCTGAATTAGAGGATGAAGATATCCGACAAGCTCTCAACTATGCTGCTTGGGCAGTTTCGGATCGAATCACAAGTATTCCTTGGGCATGAACACCCTTCGTTTTCTGGCCGATGTGCATATTTCTCCTTTAACAGTCATAGCTCTGCAACAACAAGGTTATGATATTTTGCGTACTACAGATTTACTTCCTGCAACTGCTACTGATACAGAAATTTTGGATCTGGCAAGAGTTGAAGGTAGAGTCATTGTCACACAAGATTTAGACTTTTCTATGTTGGTAGCTCTTGGAAAATATGAGCAACCAAGTCTGATCACGTTGCGCCTGTCTTCTGCAAATCCCAATGTAGTAACACAAAGGTTACTGGAAGTTCTACCTCAGTTAGAACTAGAACTGAGAACAGGTGCAGCCCTAACCATCGAGGATAATTCTGTACGTATTCGTAAGTTGCCGATATTATAAAGTCCGCAATTGGCGACTACGTAACCGTTCAGCACTACCTGTAGGAATCGAAGCAATTAATTTTTGTGTATATTCTTCCTTGGGTTCGCGGTAAATACTTTCTGCTGTCCCCTGTTCGACAATTTGACCGCGATTCATCACTAAAATGCGATCGCTCATAAATTTAACCACACTTAAATCGTGGGAAATGAAAATATAAGTCAGTTGAAAATCTGACTGCAATTCTTTGAGCAAATTCAATACTTGCGCCTGTACAGACACATCCAACGCCGAAACCGATTCGTCGCAGATGATGAATTTGGGATTTAAAGCCAAAGAACGAGCAATACAAACTCGTTGGCGTTGACCACCAGAAAACTGATGCGGATAGCGGTTCATCGCCTCTGCACTCAAACCCACTCGTTCTAAAAGTTCAGCGACACGTTCTCGCCGTTGGCGTTTTGTCTTTCCCACAGAGTGAATTAACAACGGCTCCATCACTGCGTCCCCAATCTTCATGCGGGGGTCGAGGGAACTAAAAGGATTTTGGAAAACGATTTGCATTTCCCGCCGGAGTTTCTGCAACGCTTCGCCTTTGAGGGTAGTAATATCTTGACCTTCAAAGATAATTTGACCACTCATCGGTTCAATTAACCGCAGCAAGCTTCTACCCAGGGTAGTTTTACCACAACCAGATTCGCCCACTAATCCCAATGTTTCCCCTGGTTTAACATCAAAGGAAACATCATTAACTGCCATGTGATAGCGTTTTGTCCCACCAAACACACCCCGGATGGGAAACCCCACTTGAAGTCCGCGAATTTGTAATAGGGGTGATTTATCGTTGAGATTTGCCCATCTTTGAGACATTTCCTCTATGGTCACTTCTGGGGGATGTGGAGGTTCTTTCGCTTGAATTACCACATTTCCAGTTGGTGTCTCTTCCACACTCATATAATCAGAAACGGTGAGTAGTTTGTGAGGACGGCGGTTGAGTGTGGGGCGGCAAGCTACTAATCCCTTAGTATATGGATGTTGGGGATTGCTAAAAATTTGTTCTGCTGCACCGGATTCGACAACTTTACCTTTGTACATTACCGCTACTTGGTCGGCAATTTCGGAAATTAGCCCCAAGTCGTGGGTGATGAAAATCATTGCCATATCACGGCTTTGCTGCAATTCTGCCAACAATTCAATAATTGTGGCTTGTACTGTCACATCTAAAGCTGTAGTTGGTTCGTCAGCAATCAGCAGCAATGGGTTACAGGAAATAGCCATTGCAATCATTACCCGTTGCAACTGACCTCCAGAAAGTTGGTGCGGGTAGCGTTCTAGGATAGCTTCTTTGTGCTGCTTCACTAACCGTGCCAACCTTAGCTCATCTAGTGGAGACGAATTAGAGTTAGTTTGATGCCAAGTTTCCAGACACTGCTGTTTGATTATTTCATCACTAGGCAGGAGTTTCACCTCTTGCAGTCCGGCGATCGCAATTCTTCGCGCTTCAGCTGCTGCAACCTTTTGATGTCGCATAATCGCTTCAGCTAGCTGAAACCCAATAGTATAAACCGGATTGAGCGAACTCATCGGTTCTTGAAAAATCATGGCGATGTCACCGCCTCGGTGTAACTGCATTTCCTCAGCAGGCAATTCTACTAAATTTACAGGTTTAGCATTTGCCTGGGGACGAAACCAAATTTCACCACCGCTAATTTTACCGGGACTTTGTACTAAACCCATGACAGCCAGTGCTGTAACTGATTTACCACTACCCGACTCACCTACTATTCCTAGAGTCTCACCTCGATTAATCTGAAAAGATATATCATCCACAGCTTTGGTAATACTGCCATCACCGGAAAACTCAACTTGTAGATTGCGAACCTCTAGGACAGTTTCTCTCATAGCAGTCAGGTATGAATATTTACGTAAAATTATTTGGATTTTAGCAATAGTTCTGATGTTACGACGGTAAATTCATATTTTGTCCCCCATCTTACAGGAAGTCGGCGGGAAATCAAGACTTACTTCCTGAAGGAGCAACTGAATTTAGTCTACTGGATGGAATATTAAGAGCATACGGCTTAGTTAATCATTATTTTAGGTTGGGTTGAGCGCAAGCGTTACCCAATAAAGCCTCGCATATATGGGATTTTGTTCCTGATACTAATATAGATGGTGAATTTTAGCCTTAACTGAAGGTATTGGAATATAAGACTAAAATTTTCTGCTGGCAAAGTTATCAGTTTTATAATTCTCCCAGGGCAGCTAATAAAACGGGGAAATAAATATGGGCTGAATGACTTTGGATAACCAGTTTCTTATTATACGAAACTAGGCTCATTTACCCGATTTTAGAATCTGCGTTTCTTCAAGAAAAAATCACTTTGCAGGCATCCCAAAATTATGGATATGTCAAATTTTACCACCCTACAAAACTTAGAAGCAGCTTTCGGTGGTGAATCGATGGCAAACCGCAAGTATCTGTTTTTTGCTGAGGTGGCACGTAAACTTGGCTTTAAAGACTTGGCAAAACTTTTTCAAGAAACAGCACAACAAGAAACTGAACATGCCTTTGCACATTTTGTTTTGCTACACCCAGAACTTGTTGTCAAAGATGTCAATGCTTTAACTGAAGGACAAAAGCGGGAAATAATTTCTCGTTGTTTAACTTTGGCTATTGCAGGCGAGACTTATGAATATACTACGATGTATCCTGAGTTTGCCGCAGCTGCCAAACGCGATCGCGATGATGTCGCCGTAGCAGAATTTCTCAAGCAAGCTAAAGAATCTACTGATCATGCCGATATATTTCGGGAGGCAGCGCACCGTTTTGGTTTGCTCAAGTTTGTCGAACATTACCATGCTGACCGCTATGCTGAAGCTTTGCAAGTCTTAAACGGAGGAGAAGCAGTCACCAGAATTGCCGATGCAGATCCGAAAACGCAGAAATGGATTTGCCAACAATGCAGCATGATTTACGATCCCATAGCTGGCGACCCCGATTCGGGAATTATCCCTGGTACACCTTTTGCAGATATTCCCGATGATTGGCAATGTCCCATCTGCGGTGCCAGTAAAAAGACTTTTAAACCGCTTGAGGAGATTGTCGTTTAATTAGGGTGATTCTTATTGAGTGCTTCCTTCCTGAGTGCTGAGTACTGAGTTAAAAGACCAGGTGGTCTTTTAACTCAGTAATTTTGAAATGCCTAAATAAAATTAATTACACACATTGTTTTTCTGTTACCTGTTCCCTGTCTCCACGAATAAATTTAATTTTGGCCAACTATTTATCCCCATTTCCCGTCTGAATGTGTCATCCGAAGCGACCCAGTTGATGGGACAATAAAAACGAGAAATAACACTTGTTTTGTTTTGCTTCCAGCCCAAAGGAATATTTAAAAATGTGGAAAAAAATTGTATTTATTTTGCTATTGGTATTGAGCATTAGTCTGAGTAATCCAGGTGTAGCGGCGGCGGCTGGATTCAAAAGCTTTGTAGACACTACTGATGGCTATGAGTTTTTATATCCTAACGGTTGGCTACAAGTTAAAGTTGCCAATGGTCCTGATGTGGTGTTCCACGATTTGATTGAAGTATCTGAAAATGTCTCTGTGGTGATTAGTCCTGTTCCGGATAACAAAAGTTTGACCGAATTGGGGACACCTACAGAAGTTGGATATAAATTGGGAAAAGCCGCTCTTGCTCCCCCTAATTCCGGTCGTTCAGCCGAATTAGTCAACGCCCTAGAGCGAGAATCTCAGGGAAAAACATACTATATCTTAGAGTATGAGGTGAAACTTCCCAATCGGGAAGACAGACACAACGTCGCCAGCGTCGCTGTCAGCCGTGGTAAGTTGTTTACTTTCAACGCCTCAATTCCCGAAAGACGTTGGCAGAGAGTTCAAGGAATGATGGAAGATGTTGTAAATTCTTTCTCAGTGTATTAATGGGGGAGTGGGGAATAGGGAATGGGAGTGAAAAGTGTATGAAAAATTAAGTCTTCCCTATACCCAGTACCCAAATTAACAAATTTCATGAACATGCCTCAATTTGTACTTGCTTCAGCTTCTCCAGCACGCCGCCGCTTGCTGCAAACTGTGGGAATTGAACCGATAGTGAGACCTAGTGATTTTGATGAATCACAAATTCAACTCAGTGATCCAGCACAGTTAGTGCAAACTCTGGCCCAATGTAAGGCGGAAACTGTAGTACCACAGTTTGCATCAGCTTTGATTATGGGTTGTGATTCGGTTCTGGCTGTGAATCATGAGATTTATGGCAAACCAGCAGACGCGGCTGAAGCGATCGCTCGTTGGCAATTAATGCGAGGTAACTTTGGTGACTTGTATACAGGCCATGTCTTGATTGACCTTGAAAAGAACCGCACTCTAGTCAAGTGTCAGGTGACAAGAGTTTACTTTGCACAAATGAGCGATCGCACTATTCAAGCTTATGTGGCTACGGGTGAACCCCTCAAGTGTGCTGGTGCTTTCGCTCTTGAAGGTTTTGGTAGTCTATTTGTGGAAAAAATTGTCGGTTGTCACAGCAACGTGATCGGACTTAGTTTACCTCTGCTGCGGCAGATGCTAGAGGAGTTGGGATACGATGTGACTGATTTCTGGCAATAGTTGATGCTGTGTCAACTAGTTTGCCACATATGTAATCTCTGCTGTATCAGGGATTGAACCCTAATTAATCCCACGTTCCACCAAGTTACAACTTTAAATTCCCGGCCGCAAAAGCTAAAGCACCCCAAGCAGCTAGAAAAGCTACACCGCCTAGTGGTGTAATTGCACCCAATGATTTCACACCCGTTAAACTCAGGGCGTACAAGCTACCTGAGAAAATAGCCATACCAATGATAAATAGCCAGCCACTGACTACTAGTGTGGGTTGAGGAGACTCGCTGCGACTAATAAGTATTGCTACCAACAAAAGTGCTAAAGCATGATACATTTGGTAACGAGCGCCAGTTTCAAAAATTTCTAGCGAGCGCTCACTGATTTTTTCCCGCAAGGCATGAGAAGCGAAAGCACCTGCGGCAACAGACAAACCGCCGAAAACAGCAGCTACACTCACAAAAATTTGCGCCATTTCTCACTAAGATTGGTCTTAGATATCAAAATGATATGATACAGCCCCTTCTTCGCTCACCTGAAAATTCGCATTGAATTCTTTAGCTTTCAAATCTAAATATTGTCTGGCATCGGCTGCTGGTAACTGAGAATTCATGGCAAAGCCTAAAACCGTGACGCGCCCTTGGTTTTCATGTAACATTTGATAAAAAGTTGATTGTAGGCGATCGCTTAGTTGTTGCTGGAGTGCTTTTTTCTCATACTTGCTTTGACGATACAATCCTAAGCTCATCCAACTACCCAGCACCATTGTCGGAACGCCAAAAATTATCCCATTCCTAGCAGTAGTATCAAGTAGATAAAGAGCGTCTTTATTTAGATATTCTTTTGCTAAATACTCGTTATTTCCTAGCGCAATAGGCTTGGTTGCAGATTTTTTCTCAAGTGCTGCCGAGACTGATAGTGTCAAAAACATGAATCCCAGTGTTAAAAGCCAACCCGCAGCCAATTTTTCAGCAGTCTTCATAGTTTCACATCAGATTTTTAACTTTGCTTGCGATTTTAACCTTACTTGTCAAAAGCTTCCATTAAAAACATTTAAATATGAAATAGGTAACTAATATCACCTTGCTCACTAGGTTCAAAAGAAGCGTTAAATTCTCGGGATTTCTGATCTAGATATTGTTTGGCTTGTTTTCCCGTTAACTTTGCTTCCATTGCCAACTGTAAAACAGTAATTTTACCATTATTAGCTCTGAGCAGCTGATAAAAAATAGCATCCAGGCGATCGCTTAACTGTTTTTGATATCGGCGACGCAATCCCCAAAACATATATCCTCCGCCTGCTGTTAATGGCATACCTAGAGCTATTCCCCCCCAAAAAACACTTTGCGCGCTTTTTTGTTCTGGAGTGTTGTTTTCTGCGTTTAAATCAGATAGTGTACTGAGGCTAACCATCAAAAACAAAAATCCTAAAGAAAGCATGAAACCAGCACAAACTTTTATCATGATTTTCATAATTGCGGCAGAGGATATTTAAGTACCTTGCCGCAATTTTAACCTCATTTGCGTGTAGCTTCCAGTATGCGGGAGAAATAAAAGCGAGTCTTAGTCATGGCCTGGCGTTGCACTGAAAAACCATTGCTTTCTAGGATTTTCACCACATCAGCCTCACGGTGCAGATAGGCACGAGTGGCTTTACTTGGTCCAGGAAAGAAACTGCCAATTTTCTTAAGTATACTGAGAGCGCAGGTCTTGGGCGCAAAACTGATAATTATCCGTGACTGTGCCAAAGAACACAAGTGAGAAATCATCTTGTCAGCTTTTTCCTGAGGATAATGAATCAGCACATCCAAGCAAATCACGGTGTGGTGGCTACCACTTAAGGATTCCAAATCTTGCACGGCAAAAGTGGGATTTTCAGAATTTCCCAAAGTTTCTAAGGCTCTATCTTGAGCTTCTGCTACCATTTTGTCAGAAATATCGCTGGCATAGACCTTAGCTGCTGCTGCGGCTAAGGGAATACTGAGACTACCCACACCACAACCAGCATCGCAAATTGATAATTCTGCTAAATTGTCATCATCTTTCAACCAGCTGATAACTGTATCTACAGTTTGTTGATGTCCATTGCGGATATCTAGCTGGACTTTGTTAACTTCGCCATCACCGTAAATTCGCTGCCATCGGTCGAAACCTATGGAATTAAAATATTCGCGAACAATCGTTTTATCGTCAGCTACGTTCATAAAGTTAAATTTTTCAGGGTTCCCAATGCTTAAAATTATCATTCAAAACCTGCTTCAAGATTAGATCAAGAAAGTTTGAACCAGTTATCCAAAGAAGAACTGGTGGATATCATCATTGAGCATGACTCTTTCTAAAAAAGAGGCGACATAATTAAACTATTTTTGTCCCTATTTTATTTATCAAATTTGGATGTAACCTTGATGTTTTAGATTGTTAGTGGCTACAAATAGTTGCACTTATGGTTTGCTGTCGGCTTCATTGCGCTTAAAACCTTGCTTTGGGACTAATTCTTCCCTGTTCTCGTCCTGAAGGGGTTTTGTGATAAAAACTCTTAGCCCACACAAGTGGGCTTTTATAGCCATGAATTCTCGCAAAGTGCTATGAATTCATGCTCTTGCCTACTTATTCCCGCACAATAACCCAAACCGAATTAACCCACGCTGATAACCCCGACGCATTAACCCCAGCGATAATGCGCCTTGAATGGTAGTCCAACCAGCATTGAGTAAGCCCCAAAGCGCTTGGGGTGTGAATGCCGAATCAATTACCACATGCCAAAATGGGGCAACAGCCGTTGACCAATCAGCAGTGCGGAGATTGTTTAATGAAAGTTGACGAGCGATCGCTGCATATTCTGGTAACGAAATCACGTAGGGTAAACAATATACCCGATAAATATTTTGCAAGTGCTTTTGTTCATCTGCTGTCAATGGTGCATGATCAGTTGGTCGATGACACCAAGTCACCATGATCAAAGTGCCACCGGGTTTCAACACTCGGTAGCACTCCTGCATAAACTTGGTTTTATCTGGCATGTGTTCACCACTTTCCAACGACCACACCAAGTCAAAAGAGTTGTCAGCAAAGGGCATTGCCTGGGCATCTGCGACCTGAAAATGACTTCTACTAATCAAACCAGCCTCTTGGGCACGTTCTTTAGCCCTAGCGGCTTGTACTGGACTCAAAGTAATCCCGGTTGCTCTAGCATTAAATTTAGCTGCTAGGTAAAGAGAACTGCCGCCAATGCCACAACCCACATCTAAAATATTCTCTGCTGTTTGCACCCCTGCCCAATGCAGCAGTTCTTCGATTAAATCAATTTGCGCCTGACGACGGTCTTTTGTTTGGCTGCCATCTGCCCCATAATAACCGTGGTGCATGTGTTCGCCCCAAATTTGTTCCCACAGCCCGGAGGAAGCATCGTAAAATTGCTGTATTTGCTGGTAAAGTGTTGCACTCATGAAGAAAGCATTGTTAAAACAAAGCCGAATTTAAATAAACATACTGGTAGGCTACCATGTGTGTTTTTAATTAAATAAGAGTGTTTTTGATTCCAGGCAGGTCAATTTATTGATCAGCCTAGGAACGATTTATCAGTTTTACCTTGATATGACGGTTTCTCGCACAGTTTGTTTGGGATTTCTAGCTGTCATCGCCGTGGGAACTATCCTGCTGCTGATGCCGTTCTCGACTAGCGATGGTACATGGAATGACCCAATTGTGGCACTGTTCACAGCGACATCCGCAGTTTGCGTTACAGGTTTAGCTGTAGTGGATACTGGTACTTATTTTTCGTTTTGGGGTCAGTTGTTTATTTTGTTGTTGGCTCAAATTGGCGGTTTGGGCTATATGACCAGCACCACCTTTTTGATTGTGCTAGTTGGACGTAAATTTAATCTGCGACAAAAAGTAGCCATTCAACAAGCTTTAGATCGACCAGGGATGAGTGGTAGCACTCAAGTTATTCGCTCAATTATTGCCACTACTTTAATTTTTGAAATTACAGGTATTTTGTTACTTCTGCCTGTATTTATTCCTGAGCATGGATGGAGTAGAGGACTGTGGCTAGCGATTTTTCATAGTATTTCTGCTTGGAATAATGCAGGTTTTAGTTTGTTCTCAGATAGCTTAATAGGATATCAGTCATCTTTATTAGTTGTCTTCACTATTTCTATGTTGATTATCTTTGGAGGAATTGGTTATCAAGTAATTTTAGAACTTTATCTTTGGTTGCGCGATCGCCTGCTCAAAAAAAATACAAATCTCGTATTTTCCCTAGATTTCAAAGTAGCAACTAGTACAACATTAATCCTGTTGTTTTTAGGCACAATTGCCTTTTTTGCCATAGAGATCAAAAACCCTGCAACCTTTGGCTCACTCAATTTATATCAACAGTTTTTATTAGCTTGGTTTCAATCAGTAACTACCAGAACTGCTGGTTTTAATTCCATTGATATCAGCAAAATGACCACTGCTGGTCTATTTATTACGATTGCATTGATGTTCATTGGTGCCAGTCCGGGTGGCACAGGAGGAGGTATAAAAACGACAACTGTCAGGGTTCTCACTAGCTGCACAAAAGCCATTCTTCAAGGTAAAGAAGAAGTTTTATTATATGACCGTAAGATAGCGATCAATTTAATTTTGAAAGCTGTTGGCGTTTTAGTTGGCTCGGTGGCTGTAGTAATTTTTTCAACAATTTTAATCGCTCTTGCCGAGCCAAAATTAGACTTTATTCAAATTTTGTTTGAATTGGTATCAGCCTTCGCCACTGTAGGACTTTCTACAGGTATCACTGGCAGTGTTTCATTGGCAACCAAACTTATTTTAATTGCCATCATGTATGTGGGACGTGTAGGTGTGTTACTATTGATGGCTGCCGTATTGGGAGATCCCCGCCCTAGTAGAGTTCACTATCCTGAAGAAAATTTACTTGTGGGATAGCTGATGAGGGTAGATGAAGACATGACTAATAATTAATGAATTAATCAATGCCAGTAGCCTAAACTGATAAAATATTCATGAGCAGGCAAAAAATCAAATTTTTGATTAATCTCAGTATAATAATTTTTTGCCCTGATACAGGGAGTGATAATAAGGATATCGACTGTGAATCTGGCATCGTTAGGTTTTTTTCGCAGTTTACGTAGAGATAATCACCAATTCGCGGTGATTGGGTTAGGTCGTTTTGGTAGATCCGTTTGTTCAACACTGCACAAACTGGGTTACCAAGTATTAGCAACCGATGTTGATGAAAAGCGAGTATCAGAAGCGTTAAATGAGGAAATAGTTGGTCATGCTTTACAACTAGACTCAACTGAACCAGGTGCCCTTAAAGAAGCAGGAATTTTTGAATTTGATACCGTAATTATAGCCATTGGTAACTATATTCAAGAAAGTATCATCACTACTTTAAATGTGAAAGAAGGTGGAGTACCTCATGTAGTCGCTAAGGCCTCTAGTGAAGTTCATCGCAAGCTATTAAAGCGAGTGGGCGCAGACCATGTTGTTTTTCCGGAATATGAGGCGGGTTGTGCTCTAGCGCGATCGCTAACTAAACCATCTATCCTAGACAGATTTGACCTCGACCCAGATAACAGTATTGTCGAGTTGATTGTGCCTGATGAATTTCACGGCAAAACTATTTCCGAACTCCAACTTCGTAACCGTTATGGCTTGAATTTACTAGCTGTGAGTCAGGATGGCAAATTTAAAATTAATCCAGAACCTACCAAACGTCTAGAACGCGGTACAGCAATGGTAGTTATTGGCTGCAACAAAGATATTAATCGCTTGCCGATTTAAATTAGAGAAACGGAAGATAGGAATTACACTTGATATGGAGTGTAAAAACCCTGAAGAAAGAAATTTGCTTTATTTGTTTAGATGCTTATGGATTTGATAGTTGAAAATTTGGCGGCAATTGATCACAAACTTTCTCAGCGTCATATTGACCTTGACCCAGGTGGTTATTTTATTATCTATTTGGATCAAGCGGCGGGGTTAATTTACGCCAAGCATTACACAAATGTAATTGACGAACAAGGTTTAGCTGTCGATCCCCAAACGGGGAAGGTAATCCCCGCCAAAGGAAAAGTAGACAGAACTCACACCACAGTTTTTAGCGGGAGGACAGCAAAGGAACTGTGTGTGCAGATTTTTGAAAAAACTCAGCCCTGTCCAGTAACTCAGTTAAACCATGCAGCTTATTTAGGTCGAGAATTTGTCCGGGCTGAGATAGCTTTAGTGACAGGGCAAGAGTATGTTCAAGATTAAAGTCAGAAGTTAGTTTTTCAATCTTCTAACTTCTGATTTGTGACTTTTTGATTACCATCAGACGATGGTTGATTGATCTGGTAAACATAGTAAGTCGCCATGGGAATAATCGTAGCGGCAATCAAAAGTCCTACCACCCAAGCAGTCGCATTACCTTGATCAGTATCTTCTGCTTTGGTGAAAGTCCCTTCTACCTGTACAGTATCAACGACTTGGGGTGGACCTGGATCTGGTTCACCAGAAAGGATGGTAACTAAGCGATCGCTGGCATCTAAAAAGGCCTGATTATATTTGTTACCGTCCCGTAACGGCACACCCAAAGTTTCCGCCACTACACTTTCAGCAATCGAGTCAGTCAACAGGGACTTAACTTGATCTCCAGTAATGATGGCAGTACCGTTGGTAACTGTGTCGAGTACTAATAAGGTTTGATGAGACTGCGCTTCTGGTGTGGGAAACCACTTTTCAAACAGTTCTTGAGTAAAACTTTCTGGTGTTTCACCATAGTCGAGGCGGCGAATCGTCACAAATCTGACTTCGTTACCAGTTTGTTTAGCCAAATCCTCCAAAGTGCTGCTAATTTTACCTTCATTCAGGCGACTGATAACTTCACCTTGATCTAAAACCCAGTAGCGATCGCTTGCTGTCAGGTTTGGTATTTGATACACACCTGTTGCTAATGCAGGTGTCACAAACGCAGAAGAACTCAAAATTACCATCAGCCACAGTATAGTTAGCCTGATTAAGTATTTTTTAACACTAAATATTTGGTTGAGGAGCTGTTTCATCGGATGATCTCTTAAGACAGACTTGCACCAAAAATACTATACAACCAATGTAAAAATCACCTCATTTACGGATTTCTCCATCTGTAATCTTTGGCCATACTCAGCAAACCAATCAAGTACTGAGTAAGAATACCAGCCTCTAGCCCCGTTTTCATCCGTGCGACGGTTACTAACAAGAAACACCGCCCCATTTAGGAATTAACCCAAATGGGGCGGACTTTGCAAACCATCCGAGGATTTTAGCACAAAATTTCAATTCTGCTTATTTATAAAGAATTGCTATAAATTTTGATTGAATAACTGACTTAAAAAAACTTAGTGTCTTTGTGCCTTGGTGGTAAAAAATCTTGAACCACTAAGACACCAAGACACAAAGAGTTTTTATGTGTTCATGATGGCTACTGATAACTACACCCCACTCTAGGAGATACCCATCTCGCTCTTTTAGGCATGGCATTTTGGGGTGTTGGCATGGGAGCGCAAGAATCAGTTCTCAAAGCCGCGATCGCTGGGATGGTACCAAAAAATAAACGTGCCACAGCTTACGGCATTTTCAGCACTGGCTATGGTTTATCATGGTTTTTAGGTAGCGCTTTCATGGGTATTTTGTATGATCGCTCTATCACTGCATTAGTTATTTTTTCTGGTACAACACAGCTACTGGCAATTCCCTGCTTTGTTTGGGTGAAATTGCGGGACAATAGCTTAAGTACACCTTTGAAGGATCAGGTGTCATAGCTATGCTAGCTGGGCAAAAAGTGTCTCCCAGTCCATTACAGGTGGTCTTACTCCCTTATTTACCAACTCAAAAGTTTGCTTTTGAGTTGCTGGGTGAAAAATCGATTCTACACAAGCTGCTGCTACATCAATCCGGCTAGCATCACCTGATAATGTGTCACCCGTACCCAATACCACATCCAGCTTACCCCCCGTTTTTGCCTGTAGTAAGGTATTGAGGTCATATGAAGTATAAGGCCCGTCAATCAAACGCCCTGGACGAATAATAGTGTAGGGCAATCCCGAGTCAATGATGGCTACTTCACCCTGCTGTTTAGCATCAAGCACACCAAAGGCATTGAGAATTTTATAAGGAAATTCATCTTTGTGCAGAACTCCACAAGAGGAGACGAAAACGAACCGCTTCAGATGAGATGGTGCTGTTGCTATTAAGTTGCTAACACCTTGAGCATCTACTTTTGCAGGGGTATTTTTTGCCTTGGCATTTCTATATGCAGGGTCAAAGAAAATCTTTCCCCATTCCATCAAATTAGGTTTTGGGTCAAACTCCCATCTAGCAGAGGGAAAAGCAGTAGTGCCAGTACAACAGATGATATGAGTGACATTCTGCATAGCTGCGGGTAGTGTAGTCACATCGCGGATGTCACCGACAGCAATTTCCACTTTGTCATTAAACATTTCTGTGGCTTTGGCTGCGTTGCGTGTGAGGGTACGAACTTTCAAACCCTTTTCCAGCAACTTTGCCACCACAAGTTGACCTACTCCGCCAGTAGCACCAGCAACTAGCACTAAATCTTCAGAAGTCATAACTGTCCTTAAGATAATCTAATGCTAATCTACTCAAAAATGTGCGTATAGCGTTTCCTCCCACAGAGAGCGATCGCAGTCAAAAACCCGGTCATTATGACCGGGTTTTTGCTCAATGTAGTGGGAATATATTCCCCGAAAGTGTAGTTATAGAAGTTCTGTATAAATCGCTGTACTATTAAGTAATACCACTGGAGTTTAACCAATTCCGGAAAAATAGAAAAAGTTTGTTGAGCTAGGCATCATTGCCCAGTTTCCGAGAACAATACAGCACCCGTATGGTAACCTTGAACGCATAAGATTTAGAGAAGAGAATAGTTAAAAGAGCCTGAACTTTCTTCTGCACAGGGATTGATGACATTACAACTGACCCTCTGACTTGATTGGTGCTTAACTCCAATCTTGAGCGTTTCATTGAACGTCCTTGTGCTAACCGCACCATTCTCAATGCTTGAACACCTGTATGTTTCTGCATAAAAAGTCTGTTATCAAATTAGCTTTAGCTTAATCAATAGCTAATTTATATTATTCAAATTAACCTTTAGAAGCCAATTATGAACGTAAAAGCTAAAACATCTATCGTTAGATAGATAGTTTATATATTCCTATTGTTCAGGCTAAAAATAAAGTACTCAAAAATAAATTAACTAATATTTATATCAAAAATATAATTTTTACTAATATAAAAGTCTCTAGTTTAAAGTGGCAAATGCTCATATAATAAACTGTTAATTGCTGCGGGTAGCAATTCAGTTTTCATTGACTGAAATTTGAAAGTTATTAGGTTAGGTAAAGCGAAAGGTTAAAACTTTTGTTTGAGATTTTCGATTTACCCTGTCAAACTAACTTGGCTAACTATTAGGTATCTAGGAATAATGTTGAAACGTCGCACAATACTAGCTACTTTAACTGTGCTAGGCTTCACGCTGGCAGTAAGTACAAAAGTCTATGGACAATCCACTAGCGGGCCAGATGCTTGGGAGACTGTCTACAATGATGCGGTTGCTGGGGCAACAACGACAATTTCAGTGCCGCTTTTGAGTCCTTTATTATCACTTGTCTTACAAATATTCTTCAACTTGGCAGGGTTTTGGTGTGGTTAATTCTTTGTCTCATATCTCAACAGAAAAAGAATCTCAATAGAGGCTGTTGCAGTGTAGTTTTTTAGTAATTTTTCAGCCTGCGTAGACGCTCTAAGTTTTGTCGCCAGACATCGCCTAACTATATTTCACAGATTTTCCCATAGCTAAATATTCCATAACCTGTGAGGACTTTTCTTTCTATGTTCAAATCTCGCACAAATTTTAGTGCCTTAACTGCAATTATCCTAGCGTTTGCCATCAGTACACAGATATATATAAAACCCGCAGTAGCTGCTGGAGTAACGTGTAATCCAACTTTGGGAAACCTACCTATATGCCCAAGTACTGCACCTTCCGAGTCAGCTAGTTTCGTTGACCCAACTGCAATCATCACTAATCCCACAAATATAACCTTGGGCGAAAAAGTCTATGTTGCCCCATTTGCTGAGTTAGATGCTACTCATGCGCCTATTAGCATCGCAGCAGATTCTAATGCTCAAGACCAGGTAAAAATCATAGCTTCGGGAACCGGAGTACAAATTGGCGAGCGTGTGATTATGGCACACATGGCTGTTGTTAAAGGTGCAGCCAAAATTGGTACTCAAGGCTCAACTGGGCCTTTTAGCGACCCAGTTACCAATACTCAGTTTAACAATGATATTCCGGAGACATTTCTTGCCTTCAACTGTGAAATAGATGGTGCAACTATAGAAAGAAACACAGTAGTCAATTTTCTAGCGCGGGTTGGCCCTGGTGTTACCTTACCTGCTGGTAAAGTTGTTCTACCTGGTAAAAACGTTACAACTAACCTAGAAGCTGCTAGCGGCACTTTGGGGAAAGTAGTCAACCTAACACAAGCCGACGTTGCATTGATGGAAGGCATCATTGAAGTCAATGAAGCATTTGCCAAAGGTTATACAGACTTAGCTAGAGCAGACTTGACAAACGTAACAGGAATTAATTATGCTCCCGTCACCTTTTTTAACTCTGGAGGTCTGCCGCAGATAGGTGGAAGTGCGACTCGCGATCCAAACTATCGTAACCGCATTATCGGCAACATCACTTTCCAAGATTCTTTAGCAACACTCACCAACAAACTAGCTAGTAGAATTTCGCTGCGTGCTGATGAGGGAGAACCTTTTAATGTTGGCCAAATTGCTGGGATGGCAAACGATGTTGTCTTTCACGCGTTAGAAACCACTAGTTTGACTCTTGGTAATGGAGTTGGTTACGGGCCACGTGTTCTAATTCATGGTGGTAGACAGGTTGTTAATGGTGTTGCTAATGGCCCTGAGACTAGCATAGGTGATGCCGTAGGGCTAGGGCCGAATTCTGTTATATTCCGCGCCAGCATCGGCAACAACTCAGCAGTTGGGCAAAGAAGCGCAGTCTTCAATTCTACAGTAGCTCCCAGAACGCATATCCGTTCTCGAACAATCTATGCCGATAATGGCAGCCTGATTTTACCTGTGGAGTGGTAATACCAATTTTGGATTTTAGATTTTGGATTCAAAATCCTTACCATCAAACAGTTCTAGACCTCTGAAACAATTCTACCTATCCCAGGTGTAAGCAACTGACTTTTACATCATTATGAATCTGAAAATCTTATTGCTAGTGCAATTACAATGCCTACGATTGATTGTGCTGTTCACTTTGATATTCGGACTGATACTAAGTATTGATGGAAGTTCCTCTTTAGCTGCTAACATCTCCACTAATCAGCCTGAGGTGATACAACTTCCAGTCACAGGACTTGTCTCTACATTGTCGGATGAAGTCGAGGAATTACCATCAGACTTAATTCGCTGGTCAACTTACTGGCAACTTTGCTGGGAACCGTATCCTGAAGCTAAAGAATACGAACTACAAACGGTGTTGATGGAGGGGAAATCTCCAAAGTTGAAACGGCAAAGCGATCGCTGCTTTCGTTTACAAGTTGCATCTAATGAAAACCAAAAATCACAAGGATTACTCAACCGTGATTTAATCTTGTTAATGCACAAGATTCAGCTTGGTTATCGAGTGCGTGCTGTTTTAGATAGTAACCGTGTCAGTGAATGGTCTCAAGTAATGGCAGTTGGTGCAACTACTGTGTCTGAATGAAAATTTATTTGAGGAGCAAGTTCGATGGCATCCTAGATGTAGGAGCCAGCAATAAGAAACTTGGCGAAGGTATTGTCTTCATACTCTTATTTTGGCAATGGTATTAAATTGTGTAATTTAGCTGGCTCTCAGGGTTTATTAGTAATAAAAAACCTCATGTCGTCACATAGATTAGTTTTACCTTTATTCCCTGAAGAGCCATTTAGCTTCTAGTTACCGACAGCTATTAGCAGTCATTAATATACACCAACGCTAAATGACTTGGCTAAGTAGGTGATATGCTCAACGCTGTATGTAATAACAAAGGCTTCAGCTAGCTTAGTCAGTGTGGAAATGTCACTGACAGGGTTGTAGTAAGCCTCTGCACCGCCGGAGATAGAATCTACATCGTTGAGTTCTTGAAGAAAACTTTCAGAATCTTGAAACAATTCAGAACCAGCAGCGTGTAGTTCAGAAAGTGTGATATTTGCCATAAATTAGCTCCTCTAGCATTTGTTGCTAGTCGATGAATTTGGTGAACAATTAAGCTGTGTTTTGCTTAACTGTTACTGCTATTTTTATTCATGAAACTCTAGTAAGTCAAGGACAGAAAACATATTAAAAAGACATATATTTAGGCTTTTTGTCTGACTTAAATAGCAATTTGACTCTGACAAAATAACTTTTAAATTCTGTTTTAATGTGAGTCTCCAACGGAGGTAAACCTGCGGGAAGAGCGAAAGAAATATAATCCTCCGTACTTTTTATTCCTTTGTACTTTTTACTCCTCACTCAGCATTATTTCTTAGGAATTTTGCCCTGTACTTGAGTCTCAAACTCCTAAGTTAGATAGTCCGAGGAATTGCTCGTAATCTTTTGGTGTATCCAAATCGATTAAACCTGCGGGGAAGGGAATACCAATAACTTCCTGAGCATACTTTTTAATTATTTGTCTTGCACCACTCATACCACTGAGTGTAATTAGTTTTGAAAATAAAACACGGTTAAATAAAGCGGGAACGCCTAGAATATCTGCATATTCTGAAGCAACAATTAGCTTCAAAGTAGTTTGATGTATCTCAACCAACTGATTAATAAGTTGAGGAAAGACCAAAGGTTGATCACACAGCATCAAGACAACAGCTTCTGCTTCTGGGTTGATTGCATTCAATGTTTCCATGCCAACACGAATGGAAGTACTCATTCCCTCCACCCAAAGTGGATTTTCTACAGTATGTACTTGTAATGGTTCAATCTCTTGTTTAATGCGTTCAGCATCTGCCCCAATTACAACAATTACTGGGTGGCAAACTGAGGCGATCGCTACTTCAACTACGTGATAGATTAAGCTCTGCTGACCATATTTAAGCAGTTGCTTGGGTGTTCCCATACGGGTGGATGCACCAGCCGCCAGAATAATTAGACCGACACCGGACATGATACATCCTTTCTATGAATTGACCCGAATCGCTGCCTCAGCAAACCACCAGCGCGATTTTCTAAAACTGCTTGAATTTCTGCCACAATCGAGAGCGCAATTGCTTCTGGTGAATCAGCTCCAATATCAAGACCTACAGGACTAAACAAACTTTTTAGTTGTGCAGGAGTTGGTATAAATCCCTCTGATTTTAGGTCTTGTAATAATTGCTGAGTCCGGCTTTTTGGACCTAATATCCCGATGTAACGCACTGCTAATGGTAACAAATTTCTGAGCAATACTAAATCAGTTTTATATTGATGAGTCATAATTACAGCGACCATGCGTGATGTGAGAAGATGGTGCTTGTGGATTTCTTGGGGGTCGCTGAAAATAATTTGATCAGCATCGGGAAAACGCTCAGATGTTATGTAGCCTGGTCTGTTATCTACGACTGTAACATGCCAACCTTGGTGTTTAGCGAGGCTCACAACTGGAATGGCATCATGACCTGCACCGAAGATGACTAAAGGCACAAGGGGGTGGATAACTTCCAAAAACACTTCCACAATCCCGTCAGGTAAAGTGTAAGATTTTACTCGGGAGCATCCTTGTGGGAGTACTTGCCAAGCGTCTGCTAAAACCCGATCAGCAAAAGCTTGATCTTGAATATTATTCATAACTGGATAATCTGGCTTGAGCAGCAATCGAGATCCCACTTGAGCATTAATTTCTCCATGCACAGAAAATACCGTAGCCATGACCCCTGACTGCTGCCCGTAAAGGCATTCAGCGATAAATTCTAGCTGACCGATGGCTAATGAATCAGAGAGCGGCTCAATGAGTACCTGAACTGCACCATTGCAACCTAGACCAAATCCCCAAATAATATCGTTGCTGGCGGTGGTGTCATATTCAATAACAACGGGGTCGCCACCATAAAACATCAGTGGTTGTGCAAGTTCAAACACATGACTTTCCAAGCAACCACCACTGATGCAGCCAATCATTTCGCCAAATTCAGTCAGCAGCATCCGCGCACCAGGGCGACGATAAACGGAGCCGCTAGTTTTCACAACAGTAGCTAAGGCTGTCAGGTGACCTTGCTGTTGAGCTTGCTTAAAAGCTGCCAGTATGTTTTGAAGTTCTTTCATAGATAGCACAGAACTCAATGAAAAGTAGGTAAAAATTGCCTCTTTACTCTGTGTCACGCCACTTGCTTTATGCCGGGGAACCCTTTCGGCAGTTCCTCCTGGGGGGAACCCCCTCTTCTGCGGACTGCCTCACCACCGCAGTGGCTCCTCTGTGTCTCTGTGGTCGAATAAATAACCCTACCCTCCACACAAATTGACGGCTAGTTCAGTTTAAACAACTTTTCTGCGTTGAGATGGTATATCTTTTTCCTATCAATATCGCTGATGGGAGCACTATCTATTCCTGCTACCGCTTGGGCTGTGGATTCATAAGGATAGTCAATGGCAAACAAAATACGGTCGGGGCCCAGTACTGAAAGTGCAAACATCAACGCTGGCGGCCAGTTTACACCACTGGTGGCGATCGCAAAGTTGTTTAGGAAATATTCGCTTGGTGTTTTTTGCCTCTGTTTTACTCGACCAGAAGCATCCATCTCCGTCCATGTTTTATTAGCAAAACGACTATCGATGCGGGGAAGCCAGAACGGTATACCCTCACCCATATGACCCAAAATAAATTTTAGTTGAGGAAATTCATCAAATAAACCACTGAGAATTAAGCGCATCGCGTGCAAACTGGTCTCAACTGCAAACCCCCAACCGGCACCTTCTAGTCCATAGGCCAGAAAGGGTTTGATCATCTCTGGAGAGGGTGTTCTGGGGTGCAGATAAATTGGGACATCCAAGGCTTGAGCTGCCTCAAACAGTACCCAATATTTTTGTTGATCCAAATACTCACCCTGAGTGTGGGAATTAATGATTGCACCCTTTAGCCCTAAATCTTTTACCGCCCTTTCCAACTCGCGTGCTGCTTGATCTGGTGCCTGGGTTGCCACTGCTGCAAGTCCAGCATAGCGATTTGGGTAAGCATGTACAAATTCAGCTAGCTGATCATTACTTTTTCTGGCCAGATCAACTGCTTTGTTTGTACTGAACACCTGAATACCCGGCGACGTAATTGACAATATCTGCATGTCAATGCCATGTTGATCCATGTCGCGAATCCGGCCTGCTCCCAGGTCAGTAAGTCGGTCACGTATATTTTTAGTGGCGGGGCTACTGAGAAACGGTGCATATAATTTGCGGAATCCTGGTTCATTTTCCGCATTAGTAGCGAGAAGTTTTTGCCACTCAGCAAATAATTCCGGCGTTGCAAAGGCCTCTTCAATTGCTATTTTCTTGACGACGTTCTTGCTGTTCTTAGGAGTATAATCAACAACTTCGGCTGCACCTGTCGCCAATGGACTCACTACCGCACCGATAGACAAATCCATTGCTGTTTTCAAAAAAGCTCGTTTGCTAAAATCCATCACTATTCCTTAACATACAGAGAAGCCATATAGCGATTCGATTCCCAATTAAGTGAGGTACAGAACTAATATTTTTTAACGCAGAAGAACGCTAAGGTAGCGCAGAGTTACGCAAAGATTGTCAAATTTTATTAGCGATGTATTCAGTACTTCAGCAGATGAGAAAACGCTATAATCTCAAGCCAGAATCTTTTTGTTAGCTGCTGAAACTTTTGTTCAAGGCATCAAAACCGACCTGAAACACCTGTTCTAGATTCTGCCGTAATCCGGGTTCTTCTTCAGGTAAGCATTTAAAGTCTGCCAACCATTCGATATAAGTGCGATCGCCATCTGTAATTGGTAACAGCCGCAGAGTGCAAATATAGTCTGTCATTGGCTGACTAGGCTCTAACAGGAGATAGGTGCAGACATGTTTTTGATCATCAAGTCCTAGTAATTGCTCTCGTAGAGTTAGCCCATCTTCACGATTAAAACTCCGGATACAGCCTATTTTATCGCTAGGTTCACCATTTTCTATGTGGCTGTCGATTACAGACGGATACCAGTCAGGCAGACCGTTAAAGTTCCGGACTTTCGCCCACACTTGTTTAACAGATGCGTTGATTACAGAACTGGTTGTAACGTTTACTAGCATTTCACTCCTCTACTAAATTTTGCTAAAGTTTTTGCTGGTCACTGCTATGTGCCCCAAAGGCTGGCACGAACGCTCTTCAAGACCGTAGGTAGCCAACTGATTTCTTTAGCATGAGAAAATGTGGTTAGCCCTACACCTGTAATTAAAAAGATGATACCAACGATTTTTTGGAGCGAAATTGGGTCTTTAGGAGACTCTAAAATGCCTAGATGACTGACCACTGCTGCCATTACTACCTGACCCAAGACAAACAAAACAAAAAAAGTACTAGCTCCCAACCGGGGAATCAAAACGCTGGTTCCCAAGATTAACAAAGCACTAAAGACACCACTAAGATATAGATAGATTGGCACATTTCTAAATTTTGCGGCGATCGCTAACCCATCGGTGTTTGATGTCAATAGCAAGGTGATGGACAAAGCTATGAGAGTGGTGGCTAGACCCATGAAAAAGAAAGCCATATTGGCTAGAATTGGCGAACCTACATACCGAGCCACTGAGCTATTCATTGGCAGATAGATGGGGGTAATGGCTCCCATCAAGAAGGCAGCTAAGAGAAATACGATAAATTGCATAACTGAGATTTCCTTTTCTTTGCTATTAAATTCAAAAGCCGTAAAAGACAGCTGACTATGACATTTTCAGAACAGGTTTGATTGCCTTACCGGCTTTAGTATCTGCCACAGCTTTGTTGATATCTTCAAAATCATAAACAGTGATCAAACGTTCAAAGGGAAAGCGTCCTTGCTGATTTAATTCCAGTAATGTCGGCAAAAACGTATTTGGTACAGAAGACCCTTGAATAATTCCCCGCAAATTTGCTGCACGTTTAAAAATTTGCGTTGGGGAAAACGGATATTTTTCGCCAAAATGGGGCGCAATTACCATACCGCATTCTCCACCAGTAGACAGACAGGCGATCGCATCGTTGAGTGCTTGCTCATTTCCAGAGGTCTCCAAGGTATAGCGCACACCATGAGGAGCAATTTCTTTAATTCGCTCGGCAACTTGCCCGTCTTTGGCATTTAATACATGGGTGGCACCCAATTCCAGAGCGAGATGCAAGCGCGCTTCTACCACGTCGATAGCAATTAATGGCGACGCACCGACTAGCTTACCCGCCATAACTGCACTCAAACCTACAGCACCAGCACCGAAAATCGCCAAACCGTCTCTGGGGCTGACTTTAAATGTATTCAGAATAGAACCCGCGCCAGTTTGTACCCCACAGGGAATGGCCGCCAACATCTCGGCAGCTTGATTGCTAGTAACTGGCACGACATTGCGCTCTACTGTAATTGAGTGGTTAGCAAATGAGGACTGCTGAAAAAATGCGCCAGAAATGCGTTCTGCACTCAACTTAATTGTGTGCGAGCCGTCTAAGCGAGTGCCGCCAAATCCCAAGGGAATATGATGATCGCAGAAATAAGGTTGACCCTCTAGACACCCATGACAAACACCACACCAAGGATAAGAAAGAATTACTCGGTCACCTGGTTTAACTCGGCTGACTCCTGATCCCACAGCTTCCACTACCCCCGCGCCTTCGTGACCCAATACAGCCGGCAGTTTCATCAGATTTTGCGCTACAAAATCTGTATGGCAGATACCGCTTGCTTGGTTGCGAACCAATATTTCGTTGCTGCGTAGATCATCGAGTTCAATGGTTTCAAATGTAAATTGCCCCTGGGGTTCATGGACTACGGCAGCAGTTGTTGTTGTGGTCATTTTACCTCCTGGTTTATCTGAGTGCTGATTGCAAAAATGAGGGAGCATTATCGTTACTGTCCCCTATCCCCTGCTTATAGGAAGTCGTCGAATTCGTTTGCCTGTTGCTGCAAAAATCGCGTTGCAGACCGCAGGTGCGATCGCTGGTGTGGCAATTTCACCTACACCGCTAGGTTTTTCGGTATTTTGCACAATATAAACTTCGATTTTTGGCATTTCATTCATGCGTAGTACAGGATAATCGTGAAAATTACTTTGCTGTACACGACCGTTTTTAAATGTAATCTCTCCATACAAGGCGGCGGATAAGCCATACACAATGCCTGATTCCATTTGGGCGCGCACAGTGTCAGGGTTGATCACGATACCGCAATCCACCGCACAGATTACTCGGTGAATATGGGGCTTGCCATCGGTGGTAACAGATACTTCAGCAACCTGGGCAACGATACTACCGAATGATTTATGTAAGGACAGCCCTTGGTAAACACCTGTGGGCAGCTGGCCTCCCCAACCGGCTTTTTCCGCAGCGAGTTCCAGGGTGGTTCGATGTCGTGGCTGCTCACCTAACATGGAAAGCCGCAATTCCAGTGGATCTCGCCCAGATGTGGCGGCTAATTCATCCAAGAAAGATTCAACAACAAAGGCTGTGAAACTGTGACCAACAGAACGCCACCATAGCACTGGCACACCATTATCAACCGGGTGATAATCTACCAGTTGGTGGGGAATTGCGTAAGGGTGATCTGCTCCTTCAATGGCAAGGTGATCAATGCCTTCATGAATCAATAACTTTTCAAAGGGAGTACCTTTGCCGATGGACTCACCAATCAACCGATGAGACCATGCAGTAATGTTGCCATTTTTATCTAGTCCTGCGGCAATTGTGCTGTAATGCATCGGACGATAATAGCCGCCTCTGATATCGTCTTCCCGCGTCCAGATCACTTTGACCGGTTTGTTAATGGCTTTGGATAGTTGCACGGCTTCTTTGACGTAATCCCCATGTGGATTAGAACGTCGTCCAAAGGAACCACCCAGTAAAGTCGTATGAATCTGCACCTGTTCGGGCTTCAGTCCGGTAATTTCACAAGCTGCTTGCTGGTCGGTCGTCTGCATCTGTGTACCAGTCCAGATATCGCAACTATGCGATCGCACATCAGCCACACAGTTTAATGGCTCCATTGGCGCATGGGCGAGGTAAGGTGTTTCGTATACTGCTGCCAGCTTTTTGGCTGCTGCATCAAGTGCTGATGTTGCTGCGCCTGTTTTTCTGACGACCAATCCAGAATTATTTGCTAGGTCGGCATATTTGCACAGTAGGGCTTCAGATGAAAGCTCGGCATTAAGTCCCTCATCCCATGTGATTGTCAGTGCATCACGCCCTTTTTTCGCTGCCCAGAAGTTATCTGCTACCACAGCTACACCCATAGGCAGTGCTACCACATGTTTCACTCCTGCAATAGCCTTGGCAGCCTCAGCGTCAAAATGCTGCAAGCGACTGCCAAACACTGACGGACGCGCCATCACTGCTATCAGCATACCGGGAATTTGGACATCGATCCCGAATACTGCTTTAGCCTTAACTTTGTCGTCGGTGTCTAAGCGCTTGATGGGTTTACCGATGAGTTTGAATTCACTCGGTTTTTTGAGTGTTACGTTCTCCGGGATCGGCATTTGAGCGGCGCGATCGGCTACTTCTCCAAAAGATAAGCGGCGATCGCTCGCTGGATGTAAGATATAACTTTTTTCGGCCACACAACTCCCCGGTGATACATCCCATACTGTTGCAGCCGCAGCAATCAACATTTCACGTGCTGTAGCACCAGCGATCCGCAGTTGATCCCAAGTGGAGCTGACACTAGTGCTAGCGCCCGTACCTTGATAATGTTTCCACACGGTATGGTCATAGTCGGGATGCACAGGCGCAGATTCAATGCGAATTTTGTCCCAATCGGCCTCGAGTTCTTCGACAAGTATCATGGGTAAAGAGGTATAAACTCCCTGCCCCATTTCCGCTTTATGCACAATAATTGTGACGGTATTATCCGGCACAATCCTGATAAATGCATTGATCTGAGGCTGTGTTTGATTGGCTGGGGAGGCGGCGGCTTGCAGGCGATTGGGCAGTGGCAAATAAAACCCAAGAAACAAACCCACGCCGACTTCACCGGATGCTTTCAGGAAAGTGCGCCGCTTCATTATATTTGGTTCCATCCTGGCAACTCTCCTTATTTAGGCGGACATGAGATCAGCAGCTCTATGGATAGCGGCTCGGATGCTTTGATAAGTACCGCAACGACAAATGTTGCCGGACATCGCCGCATCAATATCTGCATCTGTGGGTTGCTGCTTCTGACAAAGTAGTGCCGCAGCAGCAAGCATTTGCCCCGACTGACAATATCCACATTGCGGCACATCTAGTTCTGCCCACGCCTGCTGAATCGGGTGATTACTATTTGCCGCAAGACCTTCTATAGTTAATATTTCTTGGTTAACAACTGCTGATACTGGTGTCACGCATGAACGTATGGGAACACCGTCAAAAAGTATTGTACACGCACCACATTGTGCCATCCCACAACCGAATTTTGTCCCATTCAGTCCCAGATGATCCCGAAGTATCCATAAAATTGGTGTGTCATATGCAACATTTACTACCTTTTCTTCTCCATTTACTTGTAGTTTTACCACGGAGATTTCACTCATTTACCCACTCCTTGAGAATCTGTGCTTCTGAATCAGATGTATATTAATGTATTACTAGATACGTTTTTTCAACAGTGTCCTATGCTTGGGAACGGACAATGTAGTAATGCTTTTCAACACTATTACTTGTTGATTTGAATATTATTGAAAAGCGGCGTATCACTAAATTCAACAGGACGCATTCGCAGCCCTGTTTCCATCAGCGCCAACGCAGTTATTGATGAATGTATTGCTGTGGCATCAGGGTCATCTTGAAAACGACTAATGGCATCGGGTAGGCTAAATTGTTCACTAAACAACAAATCTAATCGGCTGAGTCTATCGAACGCAGATAAAGCATAGGCCGCAACCATATAACTGGAGCCATAAGTGCTTTGCAAATAACGTTGAGAATCTGGCGCTTGTGCTACACTTGACGACAAGATTGACAAAACGCGAGGATGAAGGATATCGGGTCTTCCTAACTGGCACGCCAGATGAATCAGGTAAGTACAGCGTAAATAATCATCAACTCGGAAGCCATCTGTTGATTGTAGATATCCTTGCATACATTGATCAAAGAATGTGACCACATCGGGTACATACATATCAAGCATCCCCAGATTATCCAATGCATAAAGAAAAAAGGTGATCTGCGAAGCTTGGGAAGCTGGCGAAAGCGTATGAAACAACGATACGGTTTGCTGTACCCAGTCTCTTTGATAAATCAAATAATCAAGACGATCCAATACGGCAATTGCATTAAGTATCAACGAGAGGGGAAATATATAGTAATCGTTTCCCTCATGGACACCATCTGCATCTCGGCTTGATGAGTGATTTAACTTTGCATCAAAGATATCCAAAAGCCTCTGAAGATGATTTTCTTGGCCAGTGCATACTTGCTCTTGGCAGCCGATAATTGCCAAGACAGAAAAAATAATTGCTGAACCTCTACCTCGATAAAATACATCGGAAATGGTTGTAGACACTTGCAAGGCTATATCGGCATAGGTATCACCCAAGTCCGAAAAACCTGCCTGTCCTGCTGCTAACAAGAGATTGGCGAAAAGTTGTAGTTTTTCATAGCGAAGCTTGTCATTGGTTGGATCTAGTCTCGCCACTTGTCTAAATGCAATTGCCAAATGCCAATGAATAGTATCTCGATAGGCTTCAAGCTGACCGAGTTTCACTAGACTTTCTGTTAACAAAGCGCAAGCACGTGCATACTGCCAATGTTGACTTGGCAACCGCTCTATTGCACTTGTGAATTGATCATGGGCAATTTGTTGGGCGTAGCGATCGCTTAACGATAGAGCCGCACAAGTGGCAACAATACCATGTAACAAATGATGTGTGAATACGTGAAAGTCAGTTTGCGTTTTTCGAGACAGTGCAAGACTTATTTCGAGTAACCGATTCGATTTATCCGGCTCAAAACCAGTAGCTTCTTGCCCGATCCCCAGTCCATGAACACACCAGTGCCAAGGGGTAGGAAAAATCCGTCGCTCATTTAGCAGCCCTCGAAAGCACTGGTTTTGACTAAAAATTTGGCTACTTGGCGACGAAAATTTTGAGAAATTCATAGGACAAACACCTTTTTTCACTTCCAGCTTCATCAGCAAAAATCTTTTTTTGTTACACGTATAGAAAAGTTTATGTGTTCACTAAATTTCTGTGAATTCCGAACTTATTAACTGGGATACCGTGGAACTCATCTATTCTTCCTTCGAGTAGATCCAGAGTCAGATTCAGCCATTTAATTCCTTCAGCATAGATGGCCAAAGGACGGCTTTGGTTATGTGCGTCATCGATTAAAATACCATCTTTACCCTTGCTGAAGTGAAACGGTGGCATAGCCATAAAATGCGTACCCATCAGGAAAACAAAACGGATGAGCCAGTGAGGATCGTTGCGATTGATATCTGAATCTGGATTGTCCAAATTCCAGCACGCATTCATGACTTCGCTAAAGTGTTCCTCTATGCCTCGGTATGAATATTCATACGGATTATCTTCATGAAAGGCAAGAAAAATATGGGGTATGTTTCTATGCAGCTGGTAGGCAAGATCAAAATGTTCACCGTGAATTTTGTCATAATTGCCCAGGCTATTATGCCACGGCTTGTTGTCGTACATTGGATCATCGGCACCAGTATCGACACCGTTTTCATGAAACCCAATAGCACGTGGATCGAGAAAACGAATCTCCAAATCCTCAGCGCTGAAGGGAGGGTTGGTGATAGAGAAGTTGACATAATCCCTTAACAATGGCTCGATATTGCCGATTTTTATATTCTCAGTATTAGTATCACCTACAACTAGAGAATGGAATTTCGGCTCAAGAATATCGAGATACGCTAAATTATGGCGAAATTTTCTCAGCAGACGAGGCAAATTAGACATTCTTTTGCCGTTAATCATAATCTCTTCGGCTTTGAGCAGTTTGTCGCTAAAAGTTTTTGGTGCCGTATCCTGCGCGAGAGCAAGACGCTTTTCAATTTTGGTAAAGTATGATTGCTCCAAAGTGGGACATGACACTTGGCGGCGGCGTTGGCTGTGGATCTTTTCATTCAGAAGTTGAAAGATGATGCGGTAGAGTGCTGCCACAATTTTCTTCGGCGGGTGATATTTTCTGACGAACTGGCTAACTTCGATACCAGGAACAAAAGTCATATCGTAAATATATTCGTAGACTGTAGAGCCATCATCCTCTGTTGCTTTTTGTTCACGCTCGATAATATTAAGTACTTTGGGGAAAAGAGGTTTAACTGTATCCGGCAGATTCATCAGGTATTGAGTTTGACTTTTGGCTTTCGCACAAGGGGGTAACATAACATTGCTTCCCTCGCGACTCCATTTGGGAGTAATCAGTTGTTCACTCAGTACCTTGCGGACAAATTTTTCACTACCCGGTTTCTGCAAAAAAAGCGTCATGGATTCACTGCCGCCGTACCCGAATCCTACTACAGTCTCATCAGAGTTCAGATACTTCTGAAGTAGCTCGTTGCTTTCTTGAGCATGAGACAAAGCATCAGACGGCAATTCTAATCCTTTGGGATCATGACTATATTTCGGTTTATTCTCTTGAGAAGACTGATCTTTAAGTTTCATAGAGTATATTGTTTCGTTCAGTGTCATTGCTAAAAATCTCCTTTTTAGAATTAATAGTTAAGATTTTCTGCGCACATTTCATGGCAAAACTATCTGACCAAATTTATTTTTTTACTGGTTATGATAAAAAAATGAATTTGGTTTTCTCAGAAAACTTAAATAAATACAATCTGTAGAGTTATCAGAATTTAATTGGAAGTTTATGCAAATTTAAAAATATTTTTTATTGAGTGGGTCAACCTACTCATCGAAAATAATCCAAGAGTATTTGTCTCCAAAAATGGCTACAATGATTAACTCAATACTTGGTTTTGATGACTGTTGAATTATTTTCAATTTTTAATTTTTATTAAAAGCAAAATCTTTAACCATTTTCATTTGCCTAGCTTTTTGATAGGCTAAGGAAAATGATATAATATTAAACAAGTTATCTCGGGAAACACGCTAAATACAATAGTTACACTAGGCTCTATGATTACAATTACAGCCTAAAATAACTTATTTGTCGTGAACAAAAGACATTGCTTTATGATATGGACATGGAAGCAATTTGTGAAGATACCATTGAAGTAAATTGGCGTTAACAAGTTGGACTATGTAACGAGATGTACAATAAGCAACTAACTTAGAAATATGTCATTCCACAGTTTTAACAAAATCAAATACACATCGCTTTTACGTTGCCGACTTACTTATGAGAGGATACTTGTGGAAGTATGAATTGATATATTTTGTCATTCTGAGTGGAGAAAGCGGCACAAAGAATCTAAGATTAAGCCGTTAATCAGAGATGCTTTACATTCACATTATTCAAGGACACTTTCTTTACTTAACTAAATGAAACATACTTCATTACGTGCAATGTAATCAATGCCTTTTGTTGCATCATATTCGTGCATTTTATACAAGAATGGATTTAAATAACTTACGCATCTTCATCGAAGTCGCTCGTAGTGGTAGCTTTGCTGCTGTGGCCCGAAACCGCAATATAGACCCGTCGTCCGTATCGCGAGCAATTGCTGCTCTCGAACACGAGTTGGGTTTACGCCTATTCCAGCGCTCGACACGGCGCATAGCCTTGTCGGAAGCCGGGAATCTCTACTTCGGTCGCATTGAGGCGTTGGTTGATGAGCTAGACCATGCGCGTGATGAAGCTCTTGCAGTTAGTGCCAGTCCTGTGGGGACATTGCGCCTCACAGCCTCAGTGGCGTTTGGTCATAAGTGCATTGTGCCATTGCTTCCAGAATTCCGGGCTTTATTTCCGGAGCTCAAACTTGAACTTTTATTATCGGATACGATCCTCGATTTAGTGTCCGAACGCATAGACCTGGCGGTGCGCCTCGGACCAAGTATTGACATTGGTATGTTCGGCATCAAGTTATTCAATACACGCTACCGGGTGTGCGTCAGCCCCACTTACCTAAAGCAGGCGCAGCCTTTACATGTTCCAGATGACCTGAGAAATCACAAATGCCTACTTTTTACCTTACCAAACTTCCGATCGCGCTGGTTGTTTCGCGATCGCGATGGCATAGTGAACGAAGTACCTATCGACGGAGACGTAGTAATATCGAACGCCCTCACGCTCCGCGACTGTGCGATCGCAGGTATGGGACCGGTGCTGCTGGCTAATTGGCTAATTGACAAAGATATCACCCAAGGACAACTGATTGACGTGTTTCCCAACTATTATGTGACCGCGACGGACTTTGAAACAGCCGTGTGGCTTCTGTATCCTAGCCGCGTCTACCTGCCAAACAAAGTGCGGACAATGGTCGATTTTCTGAGGCGAAAGTATCAGAACTGAGCTTTCAAAGCCAGTCGGCTAAAAGGGCATATGGTTTAAAAAGTAATTTATCTAGACATCTCCAGAAGCAAAGAGAAGTTGCGTGGGCAGGTTCCCTGCATTGAGCAAACTTCGGGAGGAAACAGAGTAAACATACTATGTTTTTATCCCCCTTGAAAGGACTAGAAAACCGGACTTGACAATCGCTCATTATTCAGATCAAGTCTATAGCTTTGTCTAGCGGTCATTTATTATCGCCAGGAATGAGCAAAATTTGACTTTTCAAGTAGATAATAAAATCGTATATGTTCTCACGTTTCAATTAAGATTACCATATACTAAATGAGGCGAGCTAACCTTGCGTCAGTACATTAAGTTTGTCTTAACTAGATAATAATAAATTAATACTTGATTGATAATCTAAACTTTACAACTAAGAACTATTGTCTAAGTTGTTGGAGAAAGCAACAAAAGTATAAATAGCCGCACCCAAATCAAATGACAAAAGGATGCTTCCAGTCGTGGTAATATTATCTTTCTACCGACATCTGTAGGACTAATATTTGATTTTTGAAAAAGCTCCCATCCGTTCTATGTTCCTCTTAGGCTTGTTTCCAGCCTATCATTGAACCTAGTAGTTCGCTAGTCAAATTTTGCCTAGTAAGGTATATTTGGATTACTTACCAAATCAGCACTTTTAGCTCCAATCACCTAGCGAAGTTGCCTTGGTAAACCGCTAGGGACATATCTGGAAATGGCTTGGACTTCTTTGTCCGAGTGGACTTGATAAACCAGCTTAACGGCTAATGCTTTTTTCACCTCACACACATCTGGGTGAAGAGCAATAAATTATTGTAGTTCTGCGTTAGAGTTCGCGGAGATTTCTGTAGGAAAAATATTGCTTGTAGGCTTATTTTTCTTGGGATCATCGCAGCTTTAAAATGCTGTTTTTTCGTTGTTTGCGGTCAGACATATTACCCTTCTGCAAGATTCCGGAGAGCTTTTTCAAAAGTTAAATCAATAATCCTAATAAGTGATGATTCTATCCATCACATTTTTTGCAGTTTTCCAACTACCAATTATCCTCTACCACTAAAAAAGTACAACCTTATGGCAGACTCTCAGTTCAGGTTAGGTACCGTCTCCAACTTTATTTCGTTGTTTGTAAAAAGTACGGCAGTTGCATCTGTGCTCAGTGCTGCGGTGATCCCTGCAAGTTATGCTCAATTCACAGAGGCACGCCCGGATATCCAAATTGCATTTGGTGAAGTTTTTCGGAAACCGACACTATTAGGCGCAGATGTTAAACGCGGTCGATTTGACGTTGTTATTACTAATCGCGGTACAGCAGTTTATCAAGGCCCTCTAAATCTCAATATCTACGTATCACCGGACGCAATCCTTGATAAGAACCCCCTGAGTACTCCTAAAACTGTCACTCAAGTATCAACGTTGGGTACTACCATAAACGAGCCTCTAGTGGGTACAGATGAGATCCTGGGAACCAAAACAATTCCATCTGTGGATTTGCTTCCTGGTGCTTCTACAACTGTTACCGTAAACCTTGGTCAGGCTAACTTTGTTCAACCGAGTGTTGTAGCACCTGGTGCTTACCATCTCATTACTGAGGTTGACACCACCATTCCCCAGGCCACTCAAGACAAAAAAGTCATCGAGAAGTTGGTGAATTCTGGTGACCCTGTAATTGTTTGGAATGCAACCCTGCTAAATGCCATCTTGGCGACAGGGATTCAACGTGAAAATGGCGTGATTTTAGCTAGAGGTGGTACTCCACCCCCAGTAGCGACTCGCAGTCAGGCGATCGTTCACGTGTCAGTCTATGATGCTGTCAACTCGATCCTCAATATCGGTTCACCTTATGCTGTGAAAGTAACTCCCGCTAGTCTTGGGCTGAGTGGCGGTGCTAATGCGCGCGCCGCAGCTACCCAAGCAGCTTATACAACGCTCATTAACCTCTTCCCAGATCCACAACTCAGACCTGTATTTGACCGACAATTGGAAGCATCTTTGGCAAAAATATCGGATGGTAGAGCTAAAGATAATGGTAGAGCTGTAGGAAGAGAGGTTGCTAATCAAATACTAAACTTGCGCAGCGATGATGGTTTAGCTGAAGCATTGCAGTCAATTTACACAGGCGGAAATTTAGCGGGTGAATGGCAACCATCTTTCCCCGATTTTTCAGCAGCAGCATTGCCAGGCTGGGGCTCAGTTACTCCATTTTCATCTAGCGTACCCCCTCGCGACCCCAATAATCCTCAGGCTCGCTTAGACCAGTTTGGACTGACTGGCCCACCACAATTTGGTAGCCAACAGTTCATAGATGAAGAAAATCTTGTCCGACAAGTAGGTGCTTTCCGCAATACTAGCGTTACGACAATTACGCGTACTTCCGACCAGACCAAAACTGCTGTTTTCTGGGCTTTAGATCGTGCAAACACATTTAGACCACCCGGTCAGTGGAACCAGTACGCGCAACAAATCTCTTTGAATAAAGGGGCTACGCTAGCTCAGAATGCCCTTTTATTTGCTCAGTTGAACGTGGCACAGGCTGATGTCGGTATTCTTACTTGGGATTCCAAGTACACATACAATCAATTACGACCAATTCAAGCAATCCGCCAAGACCAACGCACCTTCGAGTCAGGAACTGTTCGCGATACCACCTGGTTGCCACTGATCTCGTATCATGACCCTCAAAGATTCTTTGACATCCCCTTAACCCCACCTTTTCCAGACTATAACTCTGGACACGCGGCATTTGGTGCAGCAGCAGGACAAGTGTTGATTAATTTCTTCGGTGACAACACAATTTTCTCCGTTCCTTCCCAAGACTTACCAGGCGTGGCTCTCACGTTCAACACCATTAGTACGGCGATAGAGGCTAATGCTGCTAGCCGCATTTTCGGTGGGGTTCACGTTCCATCTGCGGCAGTAGTTGATACACCAGTAACTAGATCCAGCAGCGAATCTCTGACCACAGAATCGGAAACTTCTACTACAGAGACAGAAGCATTTAGCACCACTACCTCTGATGGTAGTACTTCTTCTACTACAGAGACAGAACTATTTACCGTCAATACCACTGAGGGTGATGTTCTGCTAAATATGGAAAACGATCCCGAAGTTGAGTTAGGTAAAAACGTGGCTGACCTCGTAATTAACTCATTCGGAAACTAGTGGTTTGTCAAAAGCTAAACCACATCCAAATTCTCCATAGACAGAACTGGATTTGGTAGCGATTTAGCTAGGTTGGCGTTAAAAAATCAAAATATCGAAAGATAAGCTCAGGTTGTTTGCTGATTTTACGTTTCGTGAAGTTGATTTTTTAACGCAGACTTACTAAAAATTTCCAGGATGAAGTCGTGAAATGACTTCTACCAGACTGACACTTTTTCATTCAATAGAATTAATAAATTTGCCAAACCGCTCTGTAGATTTGAGTTAAAGAGAGTGAGCAGGTTGAACGATCATCGGGATAATATTGCCTGAAAAATTCGTAATTAAGGCATTATGACGATTTTCTGTAAAATTAAACCAATGCATCAATTATTATGAAACTCAAATCAATTAACATAAAAACCAAAACCGGCTTAGCAGGTGTTGTATTTTCTATACTTCTTGGCACAATTAGCATTTCATTAGTTTCGTCGGGTAACTCTACAAATAAATTACTGATAGATGATGAACAAACGCGCACATTAAATACTAATTCAGTGTGGGTTTATTCAGTCGCCATTAGTCCCGATAATCAAAAGCTTATTACAGGGAGTTATGATAAAAGTATCAAGGTTTGGAATCTGAAAACTGGCGATTTAATTCACACACTTCGGGGACACGGAAACTCTGTAGAATCCGTTGCAATTAGCCCAGATGGTGAAATTTTAGCTAGTGGCAGTTGGGATTTCCAGGTTAAATTGTGGGATTTGAAAACAGGTGAACTAATCCGCACTTTATCTGGACATTCAAATGATGTTAAAGCAGTTACGTTTAGCCCCGATGGTAAAACTTTAGCTAGTGCTGGCTGGGACAAAAAAGTGAATCTCTGGAGTGTAGAGACTGGTGAATTATTGCAGACTTTCAGTCAATCAAAACCAGTGAGAACTGTTGCCATTAGTCCCGACGGTCAAACTTTAGCTAGTGGCGATGAAGGTGGAAAAATTATGCTTTGGCAGATAAGTACTGGTCAATTAAAAACACCTTTAGCAGCTCATAACCAAAGAATTTGGTCTATAGCCTTCAGTCCTGATGGACGTTTTCTAGCTAGTGGCAGTTCTGACCGCACAATTAAGTTATGGAACTTGCAAAATGGGCAGTTGCGCTACGTTATGAAAGAGCATGATAGAGCAGTTCATTCCGTAGCTTTCAGTCCTAAGGGAGAGACTTTAGCTAGTGGTAGTTATGACAAAAAAATTAAGTTGTGGAATACACAAACAGGACAACTAATTGATCAACTTAAGGGTCATGACAAGGCTATTTGGTCTATAGCTTTTAGTTCAGATGGACAGATTCTTGCTAGTGGTAGTTCTGATGAAACTGTGAAAATTTGGCTCAACCCTGTCAATTGAGGATGCCACAGCGATTTCATTTAATCCCCAAGACCATAACCAGATATCTTGCATCGGTTCTATATCCCGCCAAGAAATAAATTTTTTGGCTAGCAATACCTTAGCCAAAATAAGAGCCTTGATAATTTTTGGCAAAACTGGCAAAAATAAGCATACATAAGCGTTTCGATAAAAAGGTAGTTTGTCATCCCAAACCCTTATCCTGCTGTCAATACGTTAAAAAACCCTTGTGGGAAACCTTAAAGGAATTTTTATGGCTGATTGTTTTTGCCAAGCCGAGCGAGAAATGGGAGTTAATGGTTAAAGCATCATCATCTCACCCTCGTAAATTGGCTAAGGTATTGTGGCTAGATGACAGTTTTTGATGTTGGTGCAAGATATATATCTTTAATCTGGTCTAAATCTCAGGAGCAATTCGTGTAAAAAATACACGAAAGTCATTCATCAATTGCTATTTATTGCTTCTTTGACATCAAGTATAATTAAATCATGTTGATAGTTGATTACCGCAATCAACTGAAACTTGGCTCTATAAAAGGGTAATAGGGTACCCACTCACCCCAAGAGCAATTACAAAGTTTGCACTAGCTCCAGCCTCAAGCAAATTATTCCAGAAGTTTGCAGGGACAACTGCAAATCAGACTAGTAAACTACAAAATTTTCCCAAGGAAAAACCATGACTTTAGCACAAGAAATTGACAAGGTTCTGTCATATATGCAGAGCAACGTTCCGGTGGAAACTCTGACGACAATCAGTCAGTCCACAGAAAATTTAGCTCGTGCCGGGATTGTAGAAAAATCCCTACAAGTGGGAGATACAGTACCTAACTTTACTCTCCCTAATGCCAAAGAGCAGGCTGTTCAAATTCAAACGCTACTGGCTCATGGCCCTGTTGTAATTTCTTTCTACCGGGGACAATGGTGTCCTTTCTGTAGTCTGGAATTAACTGAGCTGCAAAAAGTATTGCCGGAAATCAAGTCTCTAGGAGCTTCCTTAGTTGCGATTTCGCCCCAAACCCCAGACCATACTCTTTCTACCGTTGAGAAGAATAATCTTGAGTTTGAAGTGCTTAGTGATGTAGGCAATAAAGTTGCTAAACAATTTGGACTAGTCTACCAACTTTCTGAACAAGTGCGTCAGGTTCATAAAGGGTTTGGAATTGATGTGTCTGAGTACAACGGAGATACCTCTTACGAATTACCGATTTCAGCGACTTATGTAGTGGCTAAAAATAGTCAGATTGTCTATGCATTCATTGATCCAGACTATACCAAGCGTCTAGAGCCTACTGATATCTTGACTATTCTCAAGCAGTTATAGATTTTTGCTTGTTTAATAAGCTGTCACGCCTATACGATTTAGGCAAGACTGGCTGACTTCTACCTTGCTACTTCAATGTCAGTAGATCGAAAAGTTGTTGTTTTGTGATCTACTGATGTTTTAATCATCATCTTGATAAAACAAAAAAACCATGATTAATCGACACACACACTTGAGCAAACTCGGCAAAAATGTTCTGGCAGGTATGTTTGCATCATTGTCTACTTTGATCAGTTTTTCAGCAGTAAATGCTGCAACTTTAAGGGTGACAGTGGAAAACTTAGCACCACAGCAAGGTAACTTTTTTAGCAGTTTATGGGTTGGTTTCCATGATGGTAATTTTGATTTCTTTGATATTGGTCAACCACCAAATTTAGCTCTTGAGCGTTTAGCAGAAGATGCTGACTTGAGTGAAATTAGCAGTTTGTTTAACAGCAGTAGCACTGGTTCAGTTGATGGTATAGTCTTTGGACCGACAGGCCCAGTACAAGATTTTTTCCCTGGGGACAGCGCATCAGCGACTTTTACAGTAGATGGATCTCTCGCGAACAGTCGTTATTTTAGCTATGGTGCGATGGTTTTACCTAGCAATGATGCTTTCTTTGGTAATGATAATCCTCTTGCTTACAGAATATTTGATGACGCAGGCAAATTTATTCCTACTAGCTTTGTCGTTCTTGGTGCTGATGTTTTGGATGCTGGTTCAGAAATCAACGACGAAAGTAGATTTAATGCTGCTGGTGTGGGGCCGACACCGTTTGATGATTTTCAACCTAACACAGGTATTGATGAAAATGGAGTTGTGACAGTACATCCAGGTTTTATTCCTGGAGGTAATATTTTAGGCGATCCCAATTTTGCTAATGCTGACTTTACAGTTCCTGGTTATCAAGTTGCCAGAATTACAATTACCCAGGTTCCTGAGCCAAATACGTTTATAGGACTATTGTTTGTGGGTAGCTTGTTCTTTTTGCATCGTCAGAAAGGTCAAAAAGCAAGAAGCAGTGCCAAAATGTGAGGTGCTAAAAAGCAGGAAAATAAATCACCTATTTCTAGGTGTGATGGCATCCTGAAATAGATGATTTATTGACCATGAAACTATTTAATTGGAAATTAAGCTAACTCTTTAAATCAGGCGATCGCAGGTGACGTAGTTTCTAACTCAGTAAGTGAAATTTAATTGTAAAGATGATGTATACAACATGGTTTTCCGATTCTATTTCCCCGGCTAACTTACTAGGTATTTTGGCAGTAGTTAGTTACATCTTGACATTACTTCCAACCTCTTTAAGAGTAGTTTTTCCTGCACTTAAAAAGGCGAAACTTCCCATCGAATTATTGAAAAATCGCCGCCAATTAGGTATTCTATCCTTTTTGTTAGCTTTGGGTCATGCTTGGCTGTTGGTAATCAAAAGAAATTTTGATTTCTTCGATTTGAACACCTATAGAGTATATGTGCATGGCTCGGCAACATTTATTATTTTCACACTGCTAGCAGTCACCTCTAATGACTGGTGTGTCAAAAAAATGAAGAAAAACTGGCAACAGTTGCATCAGTTAACTTATTTAGCAATGTTTTTACTATTTTGGCATATTAATGACAAAATGCATGGACATTGGAATTTTGCCACTCCTTTGACAATTATTGGCATGACAACAATAATCATTTTGTTCTTGAGAAGATGGTGGCTGGAGCGGCAAGTGAAAAAACCTCAAAAAGTTAAGGAAAAGCAATTATTAGGATAGAACAACTAAATTACCATGTCTTAAGCTCAATAAACAGGAATTAATTTCCTAGTATCAGCTTTTTTAAGTAGCGCTAACTTGTCAGTTTGCTAATAAGTTAGGTAGTTGATATTACAAATCTTTAGCACCTCACAAGTAGAGTGAATTTGGATAATCTCAATGCACAAGGCTTGAATGTACATCTGGTATCAATATTATCAAACTGTTGATAGAATCGAATCATTATTGTTAAGAGGAGAAAATATGGATCTTAAACTTTATGATTTAGCTGGAGCCAAGGATGATTGCCGCTTTAGTCCGCCTTGTTGGCAAGTCAAAATGGCTTTAAAGCACAAAGGACTTAATGCCCAAGAAATTCCTTGGCGGTTTACAGAGAAAGAGGCGATCGCTTTTTCCGGGCAGGGAAAGGTTCCTGTCTTGGTTGATGGTGACCACACTGTAGTTGATAGTTGGGAAATTGTGCGTTACTTGGAAACAACTTATGCCGATCGTCCCAGTTTATTTGGTGGAAAAGCCAGTGAATCAGGTGCTTTATTCATGAAGTTTTGGTGTGTGCAAACCATCACACCAATTATTTTGCGGATTATTCTCCTAGATTTATTTCAGCATTTACATGAAAAGGACAAAGCATACTTTCGCGAGAGCCGAGAAAAATTTTTGGGGATGACACTGGAAGAATTTGCCACACCGGATGATGCGACTATTACTGCTTTGCGAACAGCTTTATCTCCCATACGAGAAGTTCTCAAACGTCAACCCTATTTAGGCGGTGATAGTCCTTATTTTGCTGACTATATTGTATTTGCACCATTTCAATGGGCAAGGGCAGTTAGTCCCATCCAATTGCTCGCCCAAGATGATCTAATTTATGCTTGGCGCGAACGCTTGCTGGATGCCTTCGATGGTTATGCTCGCAATTCATTTGGTTACTCAACCTAAAAATTCAGCGTTGCATATTTGCCGGATGAATTGAGCTTGTTAATCAAAGCTGAAGATTTATTCTTAGCGCTTTTGCTACGGCAGTAGTCGCCCATGGGGGAAACCCCCAAGTCCGAGATTACTGCCTAGTCTTTGCGGGCAATAAAATTTATGCGATTAATTAGCAACGCCAAAAATTCACAATTTAGTACGAAAAAATTCACGGGAGAAACAGTATGAGCAAAGTTGCATTACTGGGAATAGGTGCAATGGGATTTCGTGTAGCACAGAACCTTCTTAGTGCTAACCATAAGGTCTTTGTTTACAACCGCACGGCAGATAAAGCCATACCCTTGCTGGATAAAGGAGCTGTTTGGGCGGCAACGCCCAGAGAAGCAGCCGAGTCAGCTGACATCGTGATTAGTATGGTCACTGATGACGATGCGTCACGAGCAATCTGGCTTGACCCAGAAAAGGGTGCAGCGATGGGACTTGGCAAAGACGCAATTGCAATTGAGTCAAGCACGTTAACTGTTGATTGGACGAAAGAACTAGCAGCAAACATTGAAAGCCGTGGGATAGCCTTTCTTGATGCTCCCGTCATTGGCTCTCGTCCACAAGCGGATGCCGGAAAGCTCATTTATGTGGTTGGGGGAAGTGTAGAGACTTTAACACTAGCCCAAGATGTCCTCTATGCTGCCGGAGCCGCAGCTATCCATGTTGGCCCGATTGGTCAAGGGATGGCGATGAAACTTGCAGTCAATGCGCTTTTTGGTATTCAGGTGGCCGCATTAGCAGAAATTTTGGGAATGTTGAATAAGCAGGGGATTGACCCAGCAAAAGCGATGGAATGCCTCGGTGATATGCCTGTGATGAGTCCAGCCGCTAAAGGCGTAGGAAATCTGATGTTGATGAACAACCATGCACCGATGTTCCCAATTAATTTAGTGGAGAAAGATTTCCGCTATGTTACTCAAACAGCGCAAACTGTTGCTGCTGCAATTCCCGCATCTAATGCTATTCACGGCATTTACTTGGAAGCGATCGCCAAAGGATATGGAAACGACAATATTACAGGTGTTGCGCAACTTTTCATCTAAACGTCTCGGTTGGTGAAACCATAAAAGCTGACAGACAACATCCACATCTTTGCACCATATTCAACCTTCGGGAAAACGCGACAATTAAATTTTCCCAGTGATGATCTAACTTTTTCGCGTTTCTCCTGGAGCCTCGCTATATCCTCACCTGTGGGTAATTCACTTACTTTTAGGCTGTTGAAGTAACTCCAACCATTCCCACCAGATGAGAGTAGCCTTTTGTTGTAATATTTTGGCATAGCGAACTGTATCGGCGCGTAAGCTTTCAACACTGACACCGGGTGTAGCATTAATTTCACAAGCATGGCCAATAAACCAGCGTTCTAACCCTGATGCAGTCACTTCTAGATGAAACTGTAGCCCCATGCAAGATTTACCCCAAGAAAATGCTTGATTTTGATACTCTTTGGTAGCAGCTAAATGTGTAGAGCCAGCCGGCAAATCAAATGTATCTCCGTGCCAGTGTAGGACTGGGGTTTGTTCTGTAGCTAAATGAACTAAGGGGGAATGTTTCCCAGCGTCGCTCAGTTCTATGGCAGACCAGCCAATTTCTTTTTGCATTCCAGGGTAAACTTTGTTTCCTAAGGCACGAGCCATTAATTGAGCGCCTAAGCAGATGCCTAGTGTAGGTGAATCAACTGCTAAACGCTGTTCTAATAAATGTAGCTCGTCTCGAAGAAAGGGATAGTCTTGTTCATCATAAACCCCAATTGGGCCTCCTAGAATAATCAGGAGATCTGGAGTGAGAGGAGCGATCGCGGCCAAAGAATCAACTCCAGCTTCAAAATATTTGATTGTGTAACCTTTTTGTTCAAGAGCCAGTTCTAGAGAGCCTAAATCCTCAAAAGCTAGATGTCTGATGACTGTTGCACTTTTCATGGTCAAATAATCTTTGTTAAATGAGCTGATAATCTGCAAATATTTGGGAAGCCGAGGGAATATTCAACACACCTGCCGCTTCAAACATTTTTAAGGTGGGACTAGCTGCCTGTTTTACTGAAAGTGCGACTTGTTCAGGTATATATACTTCTTGTAAAATCCCCTCTGCATCTGGGGCATTAAAGCCTAAGCGTCTGACAATACTGTACTCAAGCTGACGATCTGGACCGAGAAAAGCCCAGACTAACTTGGGTAAAATTTGTAACATTTTTTCTTTTTCGTAAGCGGAGAGACGCGCCCACAGCAAGGGAAACAAATTACGGAAATAAGCGCTGTGTAATGCTTCATCAACAGCATGATCATTAATAACTTCCCGTACAACAGACGCAACTTCTGGGTCATGGGGAATATTTTTCAGCACTTTGGTGACCAAAGTTTCTGAGATTGTCACAAAAAATAGCTTAATCAAGTCGGATGATAATTGTGTTTGATTTTCGGCAATTATCTTTTCAATTACCCGTTCAAAACTGGGACGACCAACCACAGAACGATTGAGAGCAAATGCCTCTTCTACTTGATGGGAAAAATCCTCTACAAACAAAGCATGACCACCTTCATCACAGTAGATTTTCAGAGCATCATTACGTTGTTGAGCGCTGAGAAGAATCGGTGCTTTCCCTTGCGCTAAAGCACTACAAACAGGATTAACGTGGCTTAGCTCTAACAGTGTAGTAAATTGCAGATGAGCTAACAGATGATAGCCAAGAACAGTTATCCAACGCTGGTAATCTACCACAATTTGCGGATGAGATGCTAATGGTACTAACTCTGGAGAAAAAGGTAGCCCAGAAATAGCATCCTGGCGTATGGGTTTACTTCTAATCCAGCTTGTTTCATGCCAATGGCTAAATAAACTTTTATGTGGCTTGTGAAATTTGGCACTTAAAGGCTGTTTTACTGTATTCATGGTGACTCTTTTATATATGTTAATAGTGGAGTTTCTTCCCGCTCATACGTGAACTGAAACAGCGTTCAATTCAATTTATTAACCACGAGCTTGTCAGATAATCATCCAAACCATGCGTTATGCCCTGCGGGAAGCCACCATACAGCAATTATCTACTAAAAAATTAGTTAAAAAATGAGGTGAATTTAAATAACAAATAATAAAAGCATGAAATTACTCTAAGATAATTTTCATGCTTTTCTCACCAATAATTAATCTTCATGGAGAATTAGCGGGTATGAAACTCCACCTCTTTTTCCAGAATTTTGATATCGTAATTACCAAAAAAATCATGGCCGAGTAGTCCAATACCAGCTTTTGGCGCGATCGCCACCTCTAAATTGTTAGCCACAACTCCACCAGCTGCCATAGACATGACCTTACCTGTGGGGAATTGGACTTGAGTACCATCAGCAATTTGGGCTTGCATCATCCCTGTAGCCTGGAGTTTCAGGGTACTTGCCATACCTGAAGTAATCAAAGTACCGTGGGCCCCTGTATCTACAATCATCTCAAAAGTTTTTTTGTCATTGAAGGTGACATCAATTACAGGGGTTCTACCAAGGCGGCGTTTGATGGGAACCCGAAAAACTTGGTTATTATTGTTGTGAGACGGTATCTTTTTCGTAGCGCACAGTGTTCCTAATCCAATTCTTCTGCCGGAAGAGGTAATCATGAAACATGATCCCGGGTCTTCAGCGATCGCCCGATGAGAAAATGCTAAAAATAGCAACGTTGGCATTAATTTTATCAAACTTAAGTTAACAGTCCTAACCCAACGCCTCCAGCCATTCTTCATGATATCTTGCTCTCCGACTTGTCCTGTAGTCTTATATATGTTCATGAATAAACTGCCCAGACTCTGTGTAAAACTGGGTAGTGCAACCTTTGCTCATTCATCTTGAATCTGGATAATTACTTAGGTGCTTCATATTTGTTGAAGCAACAAAGTTGAATTATGCAATTTTTTTAATTTCAGGATATATATTAACTTTTACCTGTGTGTATCTGTATATCTCTATAAAATGAAATTACAGCTTACTAAAATACATAGTAACGGTAATCACTGATAGATAAATTAAAGATTGATTAAAGACATGATGAAATTACTGAAGTAAAACGGCGTAAATAATTAAATTTTTGTTGGCATATCATACCGCAGGGGAGAGAGGGCTAAAGCCCTCACTACAAACTTTTAACTATTGACTGTTTATGTCTAATCCTGGGATTTTAGTCAATACCAATCAAAACATCAGTTGATTTGACGATTGCATACACTTCTTTACCTACTTCTAAACCCAGGCTTTCGTAGGAAGACTTGGTAATGATCGAAGTAACTTCAACTCCGGGCGCAATTTCAATCACGATTTCGGCATTGATAGCTCCAGGTGTAACTTGCTTCACCTTTCCTTTGAGAGCATTACGAGCACTAACTTTCATTCTTTACCCCTTGTGTGAACTAAATAAAGTACAGCCCTTGATCAGTCAACATGCTTTTCGTACAGAGATAATACCAGCTGATGGAGAAGGCGATCGCCTGCCTTGTGCAACTACAATGCGAGTCCATCTGATACGGGTACATAAGACTTTACTAAAAAATCTGGGCTGACTACCATCATGGGTGAAATGATTCTTGTGTGATTGTTTCCCCAAATAATTCTGCTAATAATTCGCTTGCTTGTTCTAAAGAATTCAATACTCGGTAAGCCGAACCTTTGATTTCCGGAGATGGCTGTTCTATATCAGGAACCATAATTGGACACATTCCCGCTCGAAAAGCTGCTTCCACACCTACAGATGAGTCTTCAAAAACCACACACTGTAAAGGAGCAATGTTCATGCGGCGGCTGGCTTCCAAAAAAATATCAGGTGCAGGTTTCCCCTCAGCAACATCTTCACTGGTGACAATTGTGGTGAAGTATTGTTGAATACCAGCATTAGTTAAACGTCGGATAGCTCTAGTTCGAGCAGTCCCAGTTGCTAATCCCATAATTACTCCCAGGTTACTTAGTTGATGAAGCAAATCTAAGACACCAGGTTTTATTGGCAAACCTTCTCGCAATTCTCGCTCATCACCTATTTCGATACGTTGCACTGTCACAGACTCAAAAGGTAGGCTAGCTCCGTATATTTTTTTGAGTAACTTTTCCCGCCATGACAAGTCTCGACCAATAAACTCGATGTATAAATCATCGCTCATTGTATAGCCATGATTTTTTAGGGACTGCTTCCACGCCCATCGCGCAATACTTTCCGTATCAAACAGCAGTCCATCCATGTCAAAAATTGCGGCTCGGGAACTTGATAACACATTAAGTCCTTTGATTCTTGACAACCTGTAACTATATTAACTATGTTTCTACCGAGGAAGAAAAGTCTTAAACGTCTCAATCGTGTCCAAAAATTATAATTCATTTGCGGGATTTACAGCAGCGATCGCCGACTTTATTACTCTTAGTACCAGATAAAAAAGCCCGTCCTAATTCCTAGCAACGGGCTTTGTATCACTGATAGACCCATCTATCTCATTAGCAATTAGCTAGCTTCAGTAAAGCTATATCAGTTGGCTGATTGGAGATTGACTTTGACGACTTTATTCTTTTCTTCTTCAGCCTTAGGTAGCATTAAAGTCAAAATTCCATTTTTATATTCTGCCTTAACATTGGTATTTTGAACTCGAGTAGATAAAGGAATCACACGTTGGAACTTGCCATAGTTGAATTCGCTTTTGATCACACCTTTATCTTCGGTTTTGCTTTCCGATTTACGTTCACCACTAATGTAAACAGCTTTTTCTGTAACCTGTATATCTAAGTCTTTAGCTTCCATTCCCGGAAGTTCTAGCTTCAGGTGAATTGCCTCTTCAGTCTCTTGTAACTCAGCAGCAGGAAATCTAGTTAAGTTTCTTTCTGCAAACGTTGCTGGTAGCATATCTTCATCAAACAACCGATTAATTTGGCGTTGTAAATTGTTAATTTCTTGCCAGGGGTTCCAACGTACTAGTGTCATGTTTCCACCTCTGAATTCTTGAGTATTTATGCCGTTTAAGTTAGGTTTGATGCTCTTATAATATTCAGAAATAAAACTCGTGTAAGTTCGGTTTTTAGCACTCAACTATGATGATTACCGAACCGAGATATTAACCAATCAGATGTACGGAAAAATGAATATTTGTGGTTCGGTAAACTCGACAATAATAACATTGAAATCTACTTAGGGTTTGTGTCAAATTCAATAAATGTCTTTTTTATGGCAGACTTTGCGTCTCAATTACTGCCCTTGCAGCTAGCTCGTAAGAGAAGGCGGTTTGTTTCTCACAAGATGGTTACACCTATTACTTGAATAGGTATGAAATGAAAAATACCTCGCCCATGTCATAATGAACGAGGTATGGATAGGAGTAAATCAACAAGGACTTATGATTCTACTTGTCCCTTTTGCGAGAAGAAGGGATTCTGGAGATCACTACAATTAAAACAGTAGCAATCTTCAATTCACAGAGCATAATTAGCAGAACTAAGAGAATTAGTACCCTAATAAACGCTCTTGAAGTGTAGTAAACCTTGGACTATAAAGCCCACAAGTCTTTTACAATTAATACTCTAACAAAGATCATCTAATAGATGTCGCCAAATTGGCGTTTTTTTAATTTATTTGCTTATACAAGTAATATTAACTTATGATTTTTGCCCTATAAATGTAGCAAATCATGAGGTTTACTTACTTTTTCTAGGCATAAAACTGCATAAAATAACGGCAGCAAACCCACAAAATAAATCAACCAGAACACTTTAATAATTCATCGATAGGTATTAAGATGAACAGAATATTGGCAAGTATATTTTTAAAATCGACTGCTAGTTGTGTAACCTTAATATAAGGTGCTAATACCATAACCCACGGATAGCCTAACCCCAACAATAGAATGCCCTCTGCTGGGGCAGGATAATGGAACTGTAATTCTGAGATGGTCGTCTAGTTGTACTAGAACTTAGCCTGGCGAATACCACAATATGTCAAGATGGTCTTTGGGTGTTGATGGAAAAAAGAGCTTTTGCGGCTGGCGATCGCCCGTTTTTATGACGCGATCGCACACAACTCATGCAACCCTAAAATCGTCACTGTGCCAACCACATCTAAATTACAGTGCCGAAGATTTTAATTTCATCCAGATTTTAGACCTTACTGATTAACCATTTTTAAAATGTGTCCACTCGGTGTCGCTACCAGTCACTTAACCCATGTCCTAGAAATAGGAGAGGCACAATTTTGGCTATTGCTGGTGGGAGTCAACCAATACCAAGATGAGAAACTACCCTCACTGCGCTACTCATCTGTGGATTGTCAGGGTTTAGCCGCAGCTTTAGCAGACGCAACCCAAGGATTTCCCCAAACAGAGAAACGGGTTCACCACGATTTGACTTCTCAGCCGCCTACCCTCTCTACAGTGCGTGCCAGCTTACAGCAAATTACTACAGCTGCTCAACCACCGGATACGATTTTATTTTATTTTTCTGGACATGGGATGCTAGAGCCAAATACGCAGCAAGCGTTTTTATGTCTAGCAGATACTCAAACAAACGACTTACTCAATACAGGTTTAGGATTACAAGAACTTTTGCAGTTATTGGGAAATAGTGAGGCGCAAACTCAGTTAGTGTGGCTGGATGCTTGTCATAGCGGTAGCTTAACATTCCGAGGAGCCAGAAGTAATACCACAGCCCCAGCTTTGCCCAACCCCACACCCCAAATGGTGGAATTATTACGCCAACGCGCCAAACAAAGTAAAGGATTCTATGCCTTACTTTCCTGTGATACCAATCAACAATCCTGGGAATTTCCCGAATTGGGACATGGAGTATTTACTTATTACTTGATGCGTGGGTTGCGAGGTGAAGCGGCTGATCCCCAGGGTTTGATTGATGCTGATGGACTTTATCGATATGTTTATCATCAAACGCGACAATACATTGAGCAAACCAACCAGCAATTACGGCTGATTAATCAGCAAAACAAAAGTAGAGGCGATACTCAGCTTTATTCTGAATATCCGCAGCAAACACCCAAGCGGATTGTCGAAGGAGTAGGCGAAGTAATTCTGGGATTAAAACCAGCAATTGTCGAATCGTCCTCTCCCCGACAAGCACTAATTTTAGAGGGACTAGCTACTAATCAGACTACTCTCGCTTTTAGTAAATTATTACGAGGTGTCGGTGGTTTTGAATTAGAATATTGGCCGCGATCGCCAAACACCACCACCGAAGATTTACACGCTACTATTCAAACTTGTTTACAAAGTACAGAATCAGTTCCCCAAAACAATCCCAAAATTTTGGCCACAGTACTTTTATATTTACGTGGCCGACTTGAGGAAACTGAAACTGGTGAACCTGCCTTAGTTTTGGCAGAAAATATCCGGCTAAGTCGTTCCTGGTTAAGGCAACAGCTACGACGTTCAACTTATGCCCAACAAATTATCATCTTAGATTGTCCTGTGGGGTCAAATAACTATGCACCTCTACAAGATTGGGTCGAAGATTTGCAACTAGGATTTGAGCAAGGGCAATGTATAATTGCTGCTGCCTCCCCCAAAGACAATCCCGAACAATTTGCCCAAACCCTACACTCTACCTTGCAAATAGCCCAGCAACAACCTAGTTTGACAGCAGCCGCTTGGATTACCCAATTGCAATTATCCTGTAATCATGAATTGCCGTTGCATATCTGGCTATCTGGTACACAGGGCGTAATTGAAGTTATACCTGCCAGTTCTAGTAATAGAGGCGTTAAGTCAACAGCAGCTATTGATTTAGGGCTTTGCCCTTACCGGGGATTACGCGCTTTTGCAGAAGAAGATGCACAGTATTTCTACGGTAGAGAAACCGTTGTCCAGCAACTCATTAGTGACTTAACACTGAAGCCATTTATTGCAGTTGTGGGAGCCTCTGGTAGTGGAAAATCATCTGTAGTGCAAGCCGGATTAGTTGCTCACCTACGACGTGGCAAATTATTACCAGGTAGCCAAGATTGGTGGATGAGAAGTGTGCGCCCCGGTGCAAATCCCCTAGAAGCTTTATCGCGCCGCCTAGTAGATAGCGGTACTGAGCGAGAAAAAGCATACCAGCAAATGCAGCTAGAAGGGATGTTACATCAGGGGGTAGAAGGATTCGCTAACTGGTTACGTAATCGCCCAGAAGCAATTGTAGTTTTGGTAGTAGATCAATTTGAAGAATTATTTACCCTTGCTCCCAGTCAAGATAGACAGAATTTTTTAGAAATTGTCTTAGGGGCGCTAGAGTACGCACCAGACAAGTTTAAATTAATCATTACTTTGCGGGCAGACTTTATCGCCGCTTGTTTAGAAGTACCGACATTGGCGAAGCTGTTGCAGCAGTCGAGTGTGCTGTTACCTCCCTGCTTAACTGAAGAAGAGTATCGCCGCACTATTATTAACCCCGCCGAACAAGTGGGATTAACAGTCGAGTCAGAATTAGTAGAGGTGCTGGTGCAGGAGTTACACCAGTCTCCGGGAGACTTACCACTGTTAGAATTTGTTTTAGAGCAACTGTGGGAATACCGTGAAAATGGTGTAATTACCTTACAAGCATATCAGCAGCACTTAGGTGGGATTAAAGGGGCACTGGAGAGTAAAGCCCAAGCAGTTTATGACAGTTTAGATCCAGAAGCTCAAGATTGTGCCCGTTGGATTTTTTTGTCGCTGACGCAGTTGGGTGAAGGTACGGAAGATACTAGAAGACGGGTACTCAAATCTGAGTTAATTGTCAGAAAATATCCGGTTGCTTTGGTAGAAAGAACATTGCAAGTATTAATTGCTGCCAAGCTGATAGTCGTCAATTTAGAAGAAAATGCAGGTGTTGTTGGGGGGATGAGGGGACAAGGGGATAGGGGGACAAGGGGACAAGGGGACAAAAAAAATACTCCCTCACTCCCTCACTCCCTCACTCCCCCATCCCCCCAGGAGATCACCATAGAAGTAGCCCATGAAGTTTTAATTCGTTACTGGTCAACATTGCGCTGGTGGCTAGAAGAAAGTCGTGCTAGGCTGCGATCGCATCGTCAAATTGAGCAAGCAGCAGCTTTGTGGAAGCATAATGATGAACAACCTGATTTTTTATTGCCAGGTGTTCGCCTTGCCGAAGCCGAGGAAATTTACGTTAATTACACTGATGAACTTTCTTTTGATGTCCAACGTTTTATTGCAGCTTGTTTACTAGAAAGACAACGACAACAACAAAAAGAAAAAAATAGACTCAGGCAAGCACAAAGAACTGTAGCAATTATCAGTATTCTCGGACTGACTGCTTTCAGTTTAGCTGTGTTAGCTTACCAACAAACCCAAAAAGCTCAGTTCCGAGAGATACAGGCTTTAAATTCCTTGTCAGAAAACTTTCTCCTCTCCCATCAGCAGTTAGAAGCATTACTAACTAGCGTCAAAGCGGGAAGAGAATTACAGAAAATTACTCCGGGAGTTCCAGCAAATATCCAAACTCAAACTGCAACTATCCTCCAGCAGGCAGTTTATGGAACTCAAGAACGCAACCGTTTAATTCATAATTCTTGGGTCAGCAGCGTCAATTTCTCACCAGATGGTCAAATTTTGGCTGCGGCTAATGCTGACAACAGCATCCAACTTTGGAGTCGTGATGGCAAGTTACTCGCAACTCTCACAGAACATAACGATGGTGTGAATAGCGTCAGTTTCTCACCAGATGGTCAGATGCTCGCCTCTGCTAGTAGTGACAAGACTATCAAACTCTGGAATCGTGATGGCAAGTTACTCAAAACTCTTATAGGGCCTATTCATGGTGTGAATAGCGTCAGATTTTCACCAGATGGGCGAATGTTGGTCACTGGTAGTAATGACAACAATGCCAGACTTTGGAGTCGCGACGGCAAGTTACTCAAAATATTCATCGGGCATAGCCGGAGTGTCAACAGCGTCAGTTTCTCACCAGAAGGTGATACCATTGCCTCCGCTAGTGATGATGGCACAATTAAACTTTGGAGTTTGGATGGTCAGTTATTAACAACCTTGCCAGCCAATACTAGAGAGGTTTTAGATGTCACATTTAGTCCTGATGGCCAGACAATAGCTTCAGCTAGTGCCGACAATACCATTAAACTCTGGAGTCGTGACGGTACTTTGCTCAAAACTTTAGCAGGGCATGGTGCTGGTGTTTGGCAGGTCAGGTTCTCGCCCGATGGTAAGATTATGGCCTCAGCCAGTGCTGACAAAACTATCAAACTTTGGACTCGTGCAGGTAACTTGTTAGGTATCCTGCAAGGACATAGCCATGAGGTCAATAGTCTAAGTTTTAGCCCAGACAGCCAGGAAATTGCCTCGGCTAGTGATGACAATACTATCCGATTGTGGAAACTAGAACAAACGTTACCCAAAACTTTTTACGGGCATACAGCCAGTGTCAATAATGTCAGCTTCGTTGCTGATGGTTATACCATTGCTTCTCTCAGTGCTGACAACACTATGAAACTCTGGAATTTGCACGGTCAGTTGCTCAAAACACTGCCTTCCCCCATCGATAATGTTACCAGCATTAGCTTTACTGCCGATGGCAATACAGTTGCCTTGGCCAGTGCAGACCAGACTATCCAGATTCGCAAACGTGAGGGTACTTTGCTGCACATTCTCCAGGGACATAACCATTGGGTAACTAGTATGAGTTTCAGCCTTGATGGTCAGATTCTGGCTTCTGCTAGTGCAGACAGAACTATTAAACTCTGGAGCCGAGACGGTCGCCTGCTGACAACTCTCTCAGGTCATAACGGTTGGGTGACTGACATTAAATTCAGCCCAGATGGCAAAACTATCGCCTCCGCCAGTGCAGACAAAACCATCAAACTCTGGAGCCGAGACGGTCGCCTGCTGATAACTTTTCCAGGACATAGCGCCAGTGTGTGGAGTATTAATTTTGCTCCCGATGGTAAAACTATCGCTTCAGCTAGTCAGGACAGAACTGTGAAACTCTGGGGACTGGATGGTTCACTACTGCAAAATTTCCAGGGACATAATGATTTGGTGGCTAATGTCACTTTTTCACCCAATGGTCAAATGATCGCCTCAGCTAGCGATGACAATACCATCAAACTTTGGAGTGTTGCCAGTGGTATTTTGCTCAAAACCTTCCCAGGGCATAACGGCGGTGTCAAAAGTGTGAGTTTTAGTCCCGACAGCAAAATGCTAGTTTCCGGTGGTCAGGATGCCACAATTAAACTGTGGAACCTGGAGGAGATAGAACTGCAAACATTGGATCTCAATCAGTTGCTGAACCATGCTTGCGATCGCCTGCATAATTATCTTCAAACTAACCCTAATCTGACGACAGAAGAGTCTCAACTTTGTTTGTAATGTTTCAACAAAAACGCTAAATTTTCAACTTCTCACCTAATATTCCTTCATTGGTATAAAGGCGATCGCTTTCTACCTATTACCGAGAACAGAAAAGGCAAGTAGGGTAAATTCGACTTTTGTTGCCCTACGGATTGGATATAGGACTTTAAAATATAAATGATGAACAAACGCTATTTTTTAGAAGCTAGTGCCGTCATCGTTGGCACAGCATTATTATCACGTTATCTCAACCAGGGATCAGAAATCATGACAATTTCTCACAGTGGCTTTGAAGTCACCAAAACTGAAGCAGAATGGCAGAAAACATTGACACCAGAACAGTTTCGCGTATTACGCAAACATGGAACTGAACGCGCCTTCACCAGCCCACTTGATAAACAATCTGCTGAAGGTACTTTTGTATGTGCTGGCTGTGGACAACCACTGTTTACCTCTGAGACCAAATTTAACAGTGGTACTGGTTGGCCTAGCTTTTATCAACCCATAGAAGGCGCGGTCGCAACTACTGTAGATCGGTCATTTTTTATGACCAGAACAGAAGTACATTGCAGTCGCTGTGGTGGACATCTCGGTCATGTATTTAATGATGGCCCAGCCCCCACTGGTAAGCGCTATTGTATGAACGGTGTAGCGATGAACTTCATTCCTGCTTAATTATCAAAGTAGGGGCGATTTTTTGCGCCCCTAATTCATCACAGTGTCGCCAAAAGTTCCTTTAAGCGATCGCGTCCATCCCGAAAAATTGGCCAACCATCACCCACTAACACAGCTTCTACTTGAGTTAATTCTGCTAGCCGCCTCACAGAAGCCACTGCCGCTTCCCGATTCAGCAGCTTCTCATCCGGCAAAATCGTTAAACTACCTGCCTTACGGGCGCGGACTAAGTCCCCTGTAATCAAAGTTGTCTTTTCCAACAACAAAGCCAACTCACCCGGCGTTTTAGAACCGTGGAGTTCAATCACCTCCAATCCTGGAACTACCTCATCACCATCAGCCAGCCAGCGATCGCAATATATCGGAAAACAATCCTTTTCACCCACAGGCCCAGCTATTTTGGCATAAGTTTGATCAGCAATTTCCTTAGCAGCCCTCACATGCTCCGAATTCGTCAAGACAATCCAAACCACTCCACCGAGGGATTGCAAATGATTCCAATCATGATTTGATAGGGCTACTGGGTCAATCAAGATATTGCCCCCTGGACGAACCCAGGCAATCCCATTGAAATCAATATTTCTTGCAGGATTGAAAGTAGACCAGCCATAAAGATCGGGACGGTGTAGAGATTTCATAATGATTCTGGTTCAGTACCTTCAATAACTCTGGATTCATAGCGCAGCATCAATAATGTATCAATAATCCAGTCTATAGTTCAAAGCTTATATATAGTATTTTGCAATTAGGTGAGTTGGGAGTAGTATCAACACCGTGATCATAGATACCGTGCGATCGCCAATTTCAAAACTAGTATAAAAACCTTTCTTTCTTCTCTCTGCGTCCTCTGCGCCTTGGCGGTTCGTTCCTCTTGGAAAAATTCACCAAAACAAAAGACCCCACAACCCATCATGGCCACTTACGACAACATTTTACAAACAATAGGCAAAACGCCATTAGTTAAACTCAACAGTATTCCCCAAAATATTAACTCTACCATTTACGCCAAAGTAGAATATCTCAACCCTGGTGGCAGCAACAAAGATAGAATTGCCCTCACCATGATTGAAGCCGCAGAAAAAGCCGGTCACCTCAAACCAGGCGGAACCATCATCGAAGCCACCGCAGGCAACACCGGCGTCGGACTAGCACTAATTGCCGCCGTCAAAAAATATCGGTGCATCTTTATCATGCCTGATAAAATGAGCCAAGATAAAATCAACCTCCTCAAAGCTTACGGTGCAGAGGTCGTAGTTACACCCACATCTGTAGCACCAGACTCACCCGAAAGTTACAACGGCGTAGCCGAAAGACTCGCCAAAGAAATACCAGGAGCATACAGACCAAATCAATTTGAAAACCCCCATAATCCCCTAACCCATTACCTAACCACAGGCCCAGAAATTTGGTCAGATAGTGAAGGTAAAGTTGAAGTTTTTGTTTCCGGTATGGGAACCGGTGGGACAATTTCTGGAGTTGCCAAATATCTCAAAGAGCAGAACCCCAATATAGTCATTGTTGGTGCAGATCCAGAAGGTTCTATTCTTTCAGGTGACACACCCAAACCATACAAAGTTGAAGGTATTGGCGAAGACTTTATTCCCAAGACATTTAATCGCCAATTAGTCGATGAAATGATTCGTATCAGTGACAAAGAATCATTTAACATGGCTCGCCGTTTAGCAAGAGAAGAAGGCTTACTGGTAGGAGGTTCTTGTGGTACAGCCGTAGCTGCAACCCTTACATATGCCGCTCGATTATCAGAACCGAAGTATATAGTTGTTCTACTGCCAGATACAGGCAGAAACTATATAAATAAAATCTACTCCGATGCCTGGATGCAGGAAAATGGCTTTTGGGAAGGTAAAACCGTAAAAACTACCAAAGTCGGGGAAATTTTAGCGCAAAAAACTGATTTTCCTTCTTTAGTTGCTGTTAGTTCCCATGATACTTTAGATAACGCTGTTAAATTACTGCAAAAACTGAATATTTCACAGCTACCTGTAATTGAGCATAGTCACGTAGTCGGTAGTGTCAATGAAGCTTCATTAATGAAATTTCTCCATGATGGCATTAATTTTTCTAACCAAGAAGTTTTAGCAGTCATGGGTAAACCGCTACCAATTTTGGATGAAGAAGTTGATATTTCTGAAGCTTATCGAGTGCTTTTATCTGGAACTACAGCAATTATCGTGACACGCAATCATGTTCCCGTGGGATTAATTACCAGAGCAGATTTAATTAAATATTGGATTAGTCAAAACCAAGAATAATCAAGAGAAAACAATGAAATTTGAAACCAAGGCAATTCATGAAGGTCAGCACCCAGACCCCCAAACAGGTGCAGTAATTGTGCCTATTTATTTGACTTCTACCTATGAACAAGAAGCCATAGGACAACACAAAGGCTATGAATATTCTCGCACTGGTAATCCTACTCGTACAGCCTTAGAGGAATCTTTAGCCTCTATTGAAAATGGGAAATATGGTTTAGCATTTGCCTCTGGTTTAGCCGCAACTACAACTGTATTAAGTTTGTTGAAAAACGGTGACCATATAGTTGTTGGTGATGATTTATATGGTGGTACATATCGTTTACTAGAACAAGTGGTGAAAAATTGGGGCGTAACCACCACCTATGTAGATATTGATCATATTGATGACTGGAAAAATTCTATTCAACCAAATACAAAACTGATTTGGATTGAAACTCCTACCAACCCGCTCTTAAAAATTATTGATATTGCCGCACTAGCAAATATTGCCCGTAAACATAATATTATTCTAGTAGTTGATAATACCTTTGCTAGCTCGTATTTTCAACGTCCATTAGATTTAGGTGCAGATATTGTGGTTCATAGCACCACTAAATACTTAGGTGGACACAGTGATATTATTGGTGGTGCAGTTGTTACATCTAACGAGAAATTATACAGCGAACTAAAGTTTTATCAAAATGCGATCGGGGCTATTCCTAGTCCCTTTGATAGTTGGTTAGTGCTGCGAGGTATTAAGACTTTAGCCGTAAGAATGCGGGAACATGAAAAAAATGCTTTATTTTTAGCTAAATTTTTAGTGCAACATCCCAAAGTCGAGCGAATTTATTATCCAGGGTTACCGAGTCACGAACAACATCAACTTGCAAAATTACAAATGTCTGGCTTTGGGGGGATGATTAGTTTGGAATTAAAAGGTGATTTTACCGACGTTGAAAAATTTGTTTCTCGACTCAAGTTATTTTTATTAGCAGAAAGTTTGGGAGGGGTAGAATCACTGCTTTGCTATCCTGCCAAAATGACTCATGGTTCTCTACCAGAAGCTGAAAGAATAAAACGAGGAATTAAGGATAATTTAGTTCGTCTTTCTGTAGGTATAGAGCATCAGCTAGATTTGCAAAATGATTTAGAAAATGCTTTGTATTAAAGGCTAGAGAGGAAAAATTGAAATTTGTTTTTTTGGCTTGTGTAAGCGCAAGATTTAGAATTTTGTAAAAAAATGAGACATTATTTTTGGGCGAGATATCAGCTTATATAGTGATCCCCAGTTAAACACTTAATAGCTAAAATAAATCTCTACTTAAACACCGGAGATTCAAACTGTTGCTAAACAAGAGTTACTGAAAAACCACACTATATTTATGTGGTATTGGCTTAAATATCCGGTAATTATATCGGGTTAGTAGGTTTATAAATTTTGCTAAAAAAATACTATTGACTCTACAAAAAATATGATTACTGTTAGAAGTAGTCCCCTCAAGGACATTAGCTATACATCAATAAATCAGGAGGTATTTCCGATGATGATGATGATGACTGAAACCATGACTACCGAAATGCAAAACTGCATGAGCGCTTGCATGGAATGTCACAAAATTTGCCTAGAAACCATGACTTACTGCATGAGCCAAGGCGGTAAGCAAATGAACATGAGCATCATGGGGATAATGCGCGACTGCTCGGAAATGTGCATGATGTGCATGAATATGATGATGGGTGGTTCTGAGTTCATGGGGCGCACTTGTATGCTGTGCGCGGAAATATGTGATCGCTGTGCCGCAGCTTGTGAACAAATGCGCGAAGATAGAAAGATGATGGAATGTGCCGCAGCTTGCCGCAGATGTGCAGAAACTTGTAGATCTATGCAGATGATGCCTGCTTAATTCCACCACCTAGCAGAAGTTTCTCTGCAACCTAGTATTCAAGCGCTCAGACTTTTGTAGTCTGGGCGTTTGAAGTTTTTCAATCAACCGAATTTCCGTTAAACTGGCATCTACGGCAGTATAAAACTGGCACTGATGTCTCATGAAACACCTCAAATCCAGTTCTCAAGACCTGCGGAGTTTGTTTGAAAGCAATATCACGATTGAATATGTGGCGGAATCTCTAAAAGCTGTGTCGGCTGAGTCCCAGGTAATAGAGGTACTGCAATGGATGCAGGCGCAGGATTTTGATGTTGTCGGTATTGAGACGGGAGACACAATTACTGGTTATATTGAACGCTCTAGTTTGATGGCGGCTAAATCTGGTAAGTGTAGTGACTATCAACGGTTGTTTCATCCTAGGGAACTTGTTGCTATTTCTACGCCTTTAATCAAATTGCTACCGATTTTGCAACAAACACCGCGATTATTTGTCCTAGATTGTAATCAAGTCAGTGGAATTGTTACCTGTGGTGACTTACAGAAAGCACCAGCACGAATGTTGCTGTTTGGTTTGGTGACACTATTAGAGATGAATTTACTCCGGTTGGTGCGACTTTACTATCCCCAAGATTCTTGGCAAAAAATTCTCAAACCTGAACGGCTAGAAGTTGCTCAAAGGCTATGGCGAGAGAGTCAAGAAAGAAACGAAGCCACGGATTTGTTGGATTACCTCCAGTTTTGTGATAAGCGAGAGTTAGTTTTAAATCAACCCCAGCTTCTTCAGCAATTGCAACTAAAGTCAAAACGATTTGGAGAAAGGTTTCTCAAGTCTGCTGAACAGCTACGAAATCGATTAGCGCACGCCCAAAATTTAGTCAGTGGTTCTTCTTGGAATGAGTTGATTTCTTTGGCGGAGGCAATGGAAATGCTGTTAATTCGCTGTGAAGAAATTGAGTAATTTAGGGAACCACAGAGGCTCCTCCTTGCAAGGGAGAGGTTTGGAGAGGAGTTTTTGATATTTGTTGAACTCACATTTAATTAAGGGAAAACCTCAATTTTGTAACCACTCAAGACCAGATTGCTTGTAGTTAATTGAATTCTTTTAATAATGTTTCAACATTAGCATTGTGATCCAAGAAAGAAAACAAATGCTTGTAGAGCAATTTACCTTCTTTATCCAAGACAAACTGTGCTGGTAAAGGTGCGCCTAAAGCTTGTCCTACTTTGTATTTCCGAAATACTCGACAACTAGGGTCACTGAGTAACGGCATTCGTAAACCTAAATCATTGACAACTATTTGACTTTGCTTTTCATCTGTACTAGTAATCATTAAAACTTCAATACCACGATTTTTAAATTGTTCGTAGTTTTCATTCAAAGCTTTAATATGAGGAAAACAAAATGGACAATACTGCTTTTCTGTAAAGATGCGCGTAAAGGCAAGTAATACTGGTTGTTTTCCTCTGTAATCTGATAACTTCACCGCAGTGCCATTCGTGATATCTGGCAGTTGAAAGTCTGGTGTACCTACTCCTAGTCTTAATTTATCTATAGCTGGAATAGGTAAGAAGTTACGAAAGAATCTCTCATTTAATAAGCCACGTAAATTAGTAGAAGTCACCATATTTTTATGCAATTTTTTATAAAAAACTTTAAATTAAAAAACCACAGATATACATACAAACTAACACTAAATAATCAATATCTGTGTTCATTTGTCTGGAAAAGTTTTGTACCGGGAAACTCGGACTCGTACACTTTTCACTGTGTGCATCTGTGGTTTTGGCAATTTTGCCTACTAGTAAAATCTAGACAGCAGAGAAGTAGACTTTGGACTTCACTGGGTCAGGAACCATTGTTTGGTCGCCTGGTTGCCAACCAGCAGGGCAAACTTCATCGGGATGGGACTGAACGTACTGAATTGCTTGCAATGTCCGTAGGGTTTCATCAACGCTGCGACCAAAAGCTAGATTATTAATGGTGGCGTGCTGGATGATACCATCTTTGTCAATGATGAATAGACCACGCAAAGCAATGCCTGCTGCTGGATCAAGGACGTTGTAAGCAGCGCTAATTTCTTTTTTGATGTCGGAAACCAGAGGATAATTGAGGTCACCAACACCACCAGATTTGCGATCGGTTTGAATCCAAGCGAGGTGGGAGAACTCGCTATCAACAGAAACACCTAGAACTTCGGTGTTAATTTTTTTAAATTCTTCGTAGCGATCGCTAAATGCTGTGATCTCAGTGGGGCAAACAAAGGTAAAGTCTAGAGGGTAGAAAAATAAGATGACATACTTGCCGCGATAGTCGGAAAGTTTAATTGTCTTAAATTCTTGATCTACCACAGCCGTTGCTGTAAAGTCAGGAGCCTGTTGACCAACACGGAGGCATCCTTCTGTTGCGTAAGTGAGGGGCATTAACCTAATTCTCCTTCAACTTATATCCGTATCATAGCGTTGGAATTTGGGTCAGCTAAACTCACCCATCTACGCTGTGTTTCATTAAGTTCACAGTCCCTTAAGTCTGGATAACCTTTCTTTTAGGGCTGTCTTACAGTTTAATTACAATCTGTTACGACTATATCATAGTCATAACGATTTTGAGTAGCAAATGTCTGATTTAGATCCAAGAGAATGGTTACTTACCAATGGCTTAGGAAGTTTTGCCAGTGGGACTGTTTCTGATGTCCGCACGCGTACTTATCATGGTTGGTTATTTACTGCCACAAATCCACCTTCTGGTCGCACCCTGCTATTTTCCCACCTAGAAGCCAGCTTGGAAGTATCAGGGAATGTTGTAGCACTAGGGACGAATTTCTGGGGCAGTGGTAAGATAGAGCCGACAGGCTACCAAATGCTGCGCTCTTTTGATATTAACCCAGTACCCAAATGGATTTGGGGTAAGGATAGCTGGCAACTAAGCAGGCAATTGATCATGCCCCACGGGTGGGAAGGGAATAGGGAATCAGAAGTAGAGAAGAGGAAAGAAAATGATTCTTCCCACTCAGCACTCACTAATCACCCCTTGCGGTTTTCTCATCGTCTGTTGATTCAGTATCGCTATGAGGGAAATTATCCAGCGATTTTACGACTACGGTTACTCATAGGCGATCGCGACTTTCATCACCAGCAAAAGGCTAGTCCAGGCTTACAATTCTCACAATTGCTCGGTCAACAGCAAGTCTGCCTACAAGCTATCTTTTCCGGTGATTTTGGCACACCTTGGCACTTGCGCTGGACACAAGGAGAATATCAAGCAGACGCGGTTTGGTATTGGGATTATGGGTTACCAGAAGAGACGCAACGCGGACTAGGCGATCGCGAAGACCTCTACAGCCCTGGTTACTTGACAGTCACTCTCCAGCCAGGAGATGCCGTTACTTTAGAAGCACAAATGGGTTTTCCCGACCCACTGCAAGGTATGCTCACTTCGGAAACCTTTACAGAGGCTGTCGAGGCAGAGCAAGAACGGTTCTCCCAGATTTTTGGCTGGAATCAAGTGACTGGGAATGAAGGTTCTTTCCATGCCCCATCTTCAATCTGGCAGCAACTATTAAAAGCTAGCGATCAGTTTATCGTTTATCGAGCCTCAATTGATGGCCCCACAGTTATTGCTGGTTATCACTGGTTCAATGATTGGGGGCGTGATACCTTGATTGCCTTACCAGGTTTAGCCCTAGTTACACAGCGCTTTGAACTGGCAAAAGGGCTATTGCAAACTTTTGGGCGTTACTGTCGCCACGGTCTGATTCCTAATGTTTTTCCGGATGTCGATGATGAACCGTCTTATAACAGTATTGACGCTGCTTTGTGGTGGATTGAAACTTTAGGACTTTACTTGGAAGCCACCCAAGACTGGCAGTTTTTGGCAGAGCAATTTCCAGTGGTGCAGCAAATCCACAAAGCGTTTATCGGTGGTACACGTTACAATATCCAAGTTGATGCCACCGATGGGCTAGTTAGTTGGGATGTTCGCGGTGTAGCCCTTACCTGGATGGATGCCCTAGTTGGGGGACAGCCTGTAACTCCCCGCAACGGTAAGCCAGTAGAAATAAATGCCCTGTGGTATTCAGCACTATGTTGGATGAGTCAATGGGCAGAACAATTAAGCCAACTTGAATTTGGTGATGCGGCACGCCTAGCAAAGCAGGGACAGCGTTATGCCCAGCAAGCACAACAGGTGAGAGCCTCCCTGCAAAAGTTCTGGAATCCACAAATAGGCTATTTGTACGACACCATTGAGCCAGATGATCGGCGCAATTCCCAAATTCGCCCCAATGCAGTTTTGGCACTGTCGCTGTCTCATTGTGGATTTTCGCAACAGCAGGGGCGCTCAATCATGGATTTGGCAACATCCCGCTTGCTCACTCCCTATGGTCTTCGCAGCCTTGATCCAGCAGATCCCGATTATATTGGTGAATACACAGGAAATTCACAGCAGCGCGATCGCGCCTACCATCAAGGTACTGTTTGGAGTTGGCTGATTGGTCCTTTTATCCGTGCTTGGCAGCGTTCTTACCCGAAACAACCCTTACCTTTTGCTTGGCAACCACTGCTAGAGCACTTCCATTCTGATGCTTGTCTAAACTCTATTTCGGAAATTTTTGATGGCGACTCACCCCACACACCTAGGGGAGCGATCGCTCAAGCATGGTCAGTTTCTGAAGTTATCCGCCATCTCGCTAAATTTCAGCCTTAATTATTTAGCTTTTAGTTTTATTTAAATAAATTTAAATGGCTCAGGTCGGATTTGAACCAACGACCCCAGGCTTATGAGTCCCGTGCTCTAACCAACTGAGCTACTGAGCCATATATTTGAATCGTTTCTTAATATAGCATACAAATTTGTTCATGCCTAGTCTCTTTTTTAAGGGAATTGGGCATTGGTGAAACACCTACCTCATCCCCCTCATCCCCCACTCCCCACCCTGCTTGCGAAATATAAAAAGCAAAAGAGGGAGTCTTGCTCCCTCTTTGAACACGGCACATTTAGTTGAAAATAGATAGGAATTACAGGCGTTCCTGCGGTAAAAAGGCAATGGGATTAGATGCGCCCTTGCCTGCTGGATGGATTTCAAAGTGGGTGTGAGGACCGGTGCTAAAACCAGTGCTGCCCATTTCCGCAATTTGTTGACCTTGGCTCACCTGTTGACCTGCCTGCACCAAAGTCCGGTTATTGTGGGCATAACGAGTCTTACTGCCATCAGGATGGCGAATCTCTACAAGGATGCCGTAGCCACCTCTGTTCCAGCCAGATGTTTCTACCACACCATCAGCTGCTGCGTAAATTGGTGTACCAGTGGCGTTAGCAATATCAATGCCCCTATGCATTCTTCCCCAACGCCTACCATAGCCGGAGGTGAGTACGCCCTTTGCCGGCCACACGTAAGCTGTTGAAGCGCTGGAAGGGGGGGGTGTAGTCGCGTCAATTGGTTTGGGCAAGTATTGATCTACTGCTGCCAAAGGTGGTAACTGTGGACGCAACTGGGGAGAAACCTTGGTTCCCCGCAACTTTCCTAAAGAGTCAGAGGCATCAACACCCCTGGGAGGTGTGGCGACTCTAGTACCAGATTCACCAGGTTTTTGGTTGGGCAAAAATTCTGGATTGACTGGCCCGTTAGAACGAGTGGTACGGAATTGGGGATTAACCGGTTGACTATTGTAGCCAGGTAACATCGGGCTGGGAACAGGAATGGGAATAGCAACGTTCTGCTGTCCAGAAGTTGTGCGAGATACTGCAAAATTATTGGGTTTAGCAACGGGAATCGGCACGGCAGGAGTTTCATTTTCGGTAACTGCTGGCACGCTTGCATTCCCGGACTGTTGGGTACGGTATTTCTCCTGTAATCTCTGGATTTCTGCTTGTAGGCCGCGGAGACGTTCATTGTCTTTTGTGCTTGCCGTTTGCTCAGCTGCTTTTCTTGATCGCTGAATTTCGGCAAAAACTTTTGGTACTGGCGTATCACCACCTAGACCATTAGTATTAACACTGGTAGATTCTGTTTCTGTGGAAATCTCAGTATTTACCTGTATTTGGCTATTGGCAGTTACTGGTGTGGGGATAGTCACACTGCTGTTATTGGCAAATACTGGTAACTGTGATGAAGCAACTGGTGGATTAGGGTTGATACTAGCTGAGTTTACAGAGTAGTTGGTTAGCTGAGGCGCACTGCTGGACTGCACGCTAGTAGGGTTGACTACCACTGGTATCTGGATGGCTCGGGAGCGGTTAACCTGAGCAATAGGGATAATCAGTCTTTGACTAATTTTTAGTTGATCCGGATTGCTAAGATTATTTGCCTTAACTAGTTCTGCAATTGAAGTATTGTATCTACTAGCGATCGCCGCTAGTGTATCCCCGGGTTTAACTTCGTAGGCTTTAGTGGCCGATGACGCAACAACTTGAGGTGTAGCTGGTACAGGTATTGTTACTGCTTGTGGCTGCGGCTCACTTGTCTGCTGCGTTTGTTGTAACCTTGATGCTAGGCTTTCTGTAATGTCATTGGTAGGAGTTGACGACTCTTCTACTGCCGTTTTACTGGCGCTGATTTGTAGCGCTGTTTCTGTATTTTGCGGCTGCGCCAACTCTATGTTGGTTTGTGATATTTTGGTCTCCTCAGACCGCAACTCCGCCAGACTTTTTCTTAAACGGTGCGATTTTTCTTGTAAGCGATTTAGGGCAAACTCTTGTTGAGCCTTAAGTTGAGCATTAATTTCACCACTGGCAACTGTGCTTTGTTGTGGTTGGGGTGTCAGTAGTGCAGTGTGTCCATCAGTAACGCTATCATCACTGGACACTTTTTGTACTGTCTCTCCTGGATGGTTTCCTGTGGCTAATCCCTGCAAAACTGGGGATTGCTGGTATGAGGAAGTTTGAGAAACTGCTATTTTGGATAACGTGTCTGATGTAGGAACTTGCACAGACATTCCACTTGCCGCAACTTGCCATCTAGCTTCAAGCCCAGGCAATTGTGAAATTGCTGTTGGTTCCACGATGACAGGATTTTCTGGCACGCTGGCTGATGAGACTATTTGAGTCTCCAGCTTTGTGGAAGCAAATTTCACCTCGGTGTCAGAAACAGCAGGGATAGTTGAGGCTGCTTTTTGACTGCCTACGGGTGCTGCTGCTTGGGCTTGATCGCTTTGTCGAGTCACCAAAAGGCTGGTTGCTCCCATTGAGATTGCCAAGCCAATCATGGCGGCTTTTGTCCGCACCCGGCGGTTAACCCTGGGATTTACTACGTTGATATTGAGCTGTTCCACTGGGGCATCATCACTGCTGGGGGTATTTTTCAGCACAGCCTTTTCTCTTTTTTTCAATGCTCGTTTCAAAGACGACCTCCTATGATCACTAGCGCTTAACTGATCTCGATTTTTCAGTCGGATACTAGTCAATGATTTAGATCACATCGAATGATAGATCAAGATCACTTTCACCAGAGATACTTACGCAAGATTAACCTGCTTCTCTGATTTAGACAAGTTCACACTTTTTAGCAAAAATTAAAATTGCTGTGCTGACTTGTCTACTCCACTCCTACACACCCTAGAACGGTTTGCTTTTGTACAGTTATCTTTGCCTAATTTTGCTTTAGTAGCTGGGACTGGAAGATAATTATATATTTACCAAGCCCATTGTGGCTGTTCAGCAAGATATCAGCTAAGACTTCTGCAAAAGCTATGCCCTCTGCTGTAGATATCTTCAAGGTTTTTCTACCCGATCCGTCTTCCCAACACGAGACTTTACGTTGATTCTTTCCTAAAAATCAACCGTACAAACTTCTAACTACTTTTGCCCTCCTGGAAAATACTTATTAAGTAAAAATAGTGCAAATGCTTTATAAGAGAAGGTTTCACCTCTTTTATGCCCCAAGCTAAGACAATTCAGATTCATCAAAATCTATCATTCAAATTCGGTATCCTCTCGAATTTGATATACAAATTTCTTATATTAAACCAGTTAGATTAGTCAGTATTTCTCGCTAATATTACTTAAATCCTGATTTTTTAGTATAAAATATAATTTTGTATTTATATTACTATGGCAAATTTTTCTTTAGAAGATAGTGCCTTGAGATGGAAATATGAGATTTGTATAAGTAATTTTACTTAAGTCTTTTTAATCTAAAATTACAATAAATAACCCAACTGACGACGAGCTTCAAATAAACCTACTGCCACACTTACCGAAAGATTCAAACTGCGAACCTGCGGTTGGTGCATGGGAATATAAAGAGTAGCATCACAGGCTGACAGAACATCTGGTGGTAAGCCAGTGGTTTCACTGCCAAAAAGTAACCAATCATCGGTTTGAAATTGAAATTGGGCGTAATTATAATTACCTCTGGCGCTGAAACCTAAGCATCTACCTCCACGCTCTTGATGGATGTTTTTAAAGGCTTCTAGCGATTCGTGATAGTGCAGCTTGACATAAGGCCAGTAATCTAAACCCGCTCTTTTGAGGTAGCGATCGCTAATTTCAAAACCCAAAGGTGCTACTAAATGTAATTCTGTACCTGTAGCAGCACAAGTACGCGCAATGTTGCCTGTGTTGGGGGGTATTTGCGGATAAACCAAAACAACCTGGGGCATTGTCCGTGAAACTAATAGTTTGTATAAAAATATACTGAATTTACTTAAAATCTACCTTTCGATAGAGGCTATCTATAAATTTTATTAATAAATATCAAGTAGTCTATATCGATTAGATTTTTAAAACTCAAGATAAATTCTCTAAGAACCTGTTTCTTCCAGCTTTTTGACTGTTAGACACAAATAATTTTTGGGAGAGAAAATCTATTTTAGTTTCTCCCCAAAATCTATCTTTTGGATGAAGACAGAGGATACAGCTTTAAGCTAACTGGGACGAACACAATTTGTTTTCCAGTTCGATTTCACGTTCTTGAGTGGCAAGAATCGCCTGGGTGACGACACAGCGAGAGTCGAAACCAACTGCGTGCAGTTGTAACCACTGCTGGGCTTCGTTACCTTCGCGGAGAATTTTATGCAAGGGGGAAAGGAAACAGCTAAATCCTTGTTGTTTAGCGATCGCCCAAACTTCTTGGTAGAGTTCAGCAATCCAGTCTCTAGCTAAGATAGTTCTGCCGTCTTGCCAATGTTGTAGTTGAGCATCAAGACTAGCAGTAGCTGCGGCTACTTCGTTACTGGCGGTGAGAGAAATGAGTTCTTCGGGGGAGAAGGTACTTTGAGTTAAGGGATCGAGGTCAGGATTCTCAATTAATTGCAATATACGAGCTTCTAGAAAGGCCGCAATTGCTAGTAAGGCAATGGGATCTGTCACTAAGTCACAAATTCGCAATTCTAGGCGATTCAGGTCATAGGGACGGCGATCGCCATTTGGTCGCACCGATGTCCACAAATGCCGCACATTTTGCATGGTTCCAGCCGCTATTTGTGCTTCTACCCATTGAATATGATGGGCGTGGCTGGTAAATAAGGGGACGTGGGTGGGCGTTTGGGGAAACACACCCCAACGGGTGGAGTGATAACCGGTGGCTTTGCCATCCAGGAAGGGAGAGGAGGCGCTCAGGGCGAGAAATAACGGAGCTTCTACACGAATGAGCCGACAAGCTCGCATGAGTATTTCTGGGTCGCTGATGCCGATATTGATATGAACGCTGGCGGTGACTACTTTTGTGCCGTAAGTGTTTTCAATGAAGTCATGATACGGGTTATCGGGGTTGGAACGAAAAAAGCGATCGCTCCCACCTAAAGATAGGGTACTGCCGGGAATCAGAGTGTAGTTGCCCAAACTTTGGAGGTAGCTGCGCAATGCTCGTCGGGGACGTAGCAAGGCACACAATAGATTTTCATAGTCACTCAGTGGCTGGGTTGTGTATTCCACGTTGCGGCTATCTGGTTCCCGCACAAATCCATCCAAAGATTCCACTATTTTGTCGGAGAGACCGACGATTTCACCTTGAGGCGTACCAGTGTACATCTCAATCTCAAAGCCTTTTAATAGGACCACTTTGTTCTCCTTCGCCTCTCCTAATCTGTAAATTGTATCGAATTAGACGAATTTCCGCATCAATACTTGAGTTAACTTAAAGTTAAGAAACATTTAAAAATGAACTTATATGAATCATTGTTCCATACAACAACCGGGCGATTTACATATGAAAAAGTTTGATTAAACGAACCGTCAAACCGCCCGCGCGCAGCGATACCCGCAAGGGCTGTAGTACGCCAAGATGACTTGTTTTGTACAAGTTTATTTTCTTTTTTTAGGTGCTGTATGGGGGTAGATAAGTTTAGTGGGTGAGTCGTGATTGTGGACAATGTTCAGACGCAGAAATTGCGCCCAGACTTCATCACTAAGTAAGTTTAGAGCAGTTTCAGGTTGATTGATGGCGATCGCGTCAATAATTTTACGCCATCCCTGCTGCAATAATTCGATAAAAGTTTCTTCTCCTGAGATTTGGTTCAGCAAAGAAAGTGCCGTTTTCAAATCTGCTGAATCAGTTGGTAAGTTATGCGATCTTAACCTTTGAAGTATCACATTTAGCCACACTGGGAGAAGTTCCAGCCAATTACTTTGTTGGATCTTCTGGAGTGCTATATTTTGCATACCCAATGCACCCCACACGCACAGAGATTCTACAGCCAATTGAAAATTATGGTTTTCTACAGCATTGTTCCAGATTTTTTGTGCATGGTTTTGTAAGCGATGAACCAGAAATTGATGTGCTTCCTGGACTTGCTGAGAAATTGTGACTTGATAAACTAATTCACCTGTTGGTAGGTAGTCGCCATTATAAGAAAGCCAGTCATGAAATCCATAAAGATAAGTTTTTTCATCAACTATGACTTCTTTAATATGGGAATCTCCTAAGTATAAAATCTGTACTCCAGGTAAATTATCCACACTTTTTATAGAGCGAAGTTTTTCTGCTATTTCTGGTGATATTGGTTTTTCTTCTGGTGAAATTCCATAGCCAATTAAAATCCATACTCCGCGATTAACTAATTCTTGTAGTGTATTCACAAATTCTTCGTTAACTATAGCTTGACTTAGCCACGGCGAATAAATGAGAATTTGATGTTTTGCTGAATTTAAAATTTTCCAAAAAGTTTGGTTAATTTGTTCATCACGTAACCGTAAAGCTGTTTGGGTATTTTTTTCAAGTCTAGCTGCTATCTCAGCATTTTTGTATTTGAAAGTTGATGCGCGCTCAAGATTAATATGATCATCTGATAGTTTACATAATTCTGGTAGAGAAATTTTACCTTTGGCTTGCAAAGATTCGAGCCAAGTTGCTGCTGAGTTTAAAAGTTGTTTACCGCCTTTGATTTGGATATTTAATTTATCTTTTTTGGCATCGAAAACCACAATTAAAGATATTTTTTTCCAAATGATTTTGGTTGCAGTTAATACCTTACATGCAGTGACAATTTTTCCGGTTTCTGGCTGATGAAAATCTAAATCTGAAGACTGAATATTTTGCTGTATTTCTGCTAAAGATAAAGAAGATATATCAGGAATTTTAGGGGAATTTTTGATAAAATCTGCTAAATCAGGTAAGTTTATTTGGACATCATTAAATGGTTCTGACTGAAACGTTAGCTTTCCCCCTAGAGAATCGGAAATAGCGTAAATCTGTACAGAGTATGGTGGCTGTGGTACAGATCCTTTTTCATAAAATGAACGTCCTTCAGCAGTGACTGTAATTGGTGATGTTGCTGATAGAGTGTTTAACGTTTTCAGATTTGCAGTGGTACTGCGGACAAATATAGGATCAAGTCCTAATATAGATGCTAATTCATCTTCTGTAGGTGGGGGTTCAAATTCAATTCCCGCACGGATAATAAATTCTTCGAGTACGTTAAATTCACGCGGTTCTTTGATAGATATTTCTACAGAAGTTTGATGCAAACTATAACGGAATTGACGTGCTGCTAAAACTGAAACATCAGGGTTTTTAGTTTCGATTTCATTGACTAAATCTCTGAGTTTTTCATCAATGGGTTTAGCTGAAGATGCGTGAAATATCAACAAAACCTCCATGACAATTAACAGTATTGGCAACTTCTGAATACATACTTCCGACTTTACCACCTTGACGGGTGAATAAATCGTGACACCCGACAATTACCAGTAGTTCTTGTGCGCGAGAAAAAGCGACATTTACCCGTTCCGGTTTTTTAGCAAATCCTACATCTCCATGATTATTATTACGAACCATACTCACAATCACCACTGGGCGTTCCATCCCCTGAAATCTATCAACAGTACCAGTACGAATTTCTAATGAGGGGAAAAGTTCAGATTGTAGGCGTTCATCAAGTTTTCGTAGTTGTGCGCCATAAAATGTAATTACGGCTATTTCTTTTTTTGATTCACCATTAGCAACTTTCTCCGCCCAAATCTTCTCGAATTGCTGACACAGGCGTTCAATTACATCAATTTCCCGAATATTCGAGAAGGAAGTACCTTCGCGCTGTTCTTGAAATTGATTTTCTAAAGGTGTTTTTACCCAAATCAAATGATGGTTTTTTTGAATAATTTCACCTGTTAAATTATGGGCACGTTTGGTGTCTGGTTCTACAAGACCACATTTTAGTTTACCATCATAAAACTGATTAATTGCCCCCATAATAAAGGGGTGCATGCGATATTGTGTAGTTAGCATTTGTTTAATGCTTTTATCAGCAGCTTCAAACTGAATTTTAAATAATGATTCTTCTAAAAATTGCAATTCTGATTTGTTACTGCCAAGTGATTGGGCAACTTCTTCTATAGTGCTAGTATCCAGCATAGGCGGTAGTTGTCGATGGTCGCCTACCATGACTAATTTTTTGCCTTTTAACGCTGGGATGAGTAATTCTGGTGGCGTACACTTACTGACTTCATCAATGATGACAACATCAAAGGCTGTAAATTCCTGGGAAAAATTGTAATTTGCGGCTTGTACACAAGTGATACCGACGACGTTCGCATTATCCAAATATATACGTCTTAAATCATTGCGATCGCGCTCGGATGGATTTTTGACTTTTTTAATCCAATCTTCGGTAAAATGCTGGTATCGGCTGAGATAATTTTCTTCTTGAGTCAGTTGATTTTGCCAAGATGCAAACTGGTTTTTGATGTTGCATAAAAATTCAAGATTAAATAAGTCGTTAGCATTAATATCTAGTTTAAATTTATCAGGTATTGTTGCATAAAATATTTGCCACCAGTTTCTTTCTAAGGTTAAATTTTCTGATGGCTGTATCTGTGGTTGTTTATTTAATTTTGTTAGTTGTATTTGAAATTTTTTCAGTTGTTTTTCAGCAAGTGTATTGTCTGCTGTCAGAATAGTAAAATGTTCATCTAGAGATTTTTTGATTATCTCTAAGATTGTGAAAGGCTCTAGTGATAAAATTAAAGTTTCCAGCTTGCTGGTGTTACTTTTACATGCATTGACTTGAGTTATGAATTCTTGGGGGTGTTCCCAAATATTTGATTGTGTTGTCAGATATTTTTCAACTAAAATCCTTAAATTATGAGGTAAGTTTTGCTGTTGGTTAAGTAATTGCAAAATCTCGATAACTCGTGCAAGTTTTAAATTAGCTGCTGCAATTTGAGATTGATTAGCAGATGCTTTTTCTTGATTAATTATCTGACTCTGAATTTCCTTTAATTGCTGTTGTAAATATTGCAGTTGTTGTTCAGTTTCAGTTTTGACTCGTGCAACACATTGGCGGGCATTTACAAGAATATTTTCTAGTAATTCTTGAGTAATTTGTTTCAGCGTTGAGTCAATGTTATTTAAGTCCCATGCTTTACCATAGATTTTTTGCATTCTTAGCAAAAATAACTGGGTATTTTCTACGAGTAATTTTCGCTGGCTTTGGTGGAGTAATTGATAATTACTAAACTCTTCGTATATCTTACGCCATTGGGTGCGATCGCTCGCTGATAGCACTATGGGAATTTGACTAAAACTTTGCTCTAAAAAGTAACTAAAATTATATTGTTTACCCTTTCTATCAACAAAGCCTCCATCTGTTTCATAAGTTAAAGCTTTTTTTAATGATTCCCAATCTGGTAAGTTAAGATTATATTTTTTCGGTACAAGTGTTACTTTTAATTGATTAGCAAACAGCAACAAACCCAGTGGTAATTGTACCGATTCTTCGGTTAATGCTTTTCCTGATTGCTGGCAGTCTTTAACTATTTGATATAATTCCAAAGGTGCTGTAGATTTCCATGCTTTAACTGCTTCAATTAAATAATCAATTTCTCGTTTGCGGTTTTGCCAACCTTGAATTGTTTGTTGTAGGATTTGCTGCTGTGCTAGTAATTGTTGATCATCTATTTGTGCTAGCTTTGACTTGGTAGCATTTTGTTGAATAATTTGTAATGCTGCCGTCAGTTCTGATATAGCGACAATTGCATCATCAGCATAACCGAATACTGTGCTAAATTCAGAAATTTCAATGGCTACAGTTTCACGCAACCAAACTGCTAATCCAAATGCACCATAAGCAGGACGAACTAAACCTAATTCATCTGTATATTTGATAGCTTGGCGAACGTTTGTTAAAAAAATTTGGATTAAATTATTATCTGCTGTATATGGCTGAAGATGTGGTAGTAAATTGGCAATTTCTGGAGATTCCCAATTTATATGAGGTGCAGTTTTGAGTAGATTATTTAACCCTAAAATTAGAGATTCAACATCATTTTTCTTAACTAATGTTTCTTGATAAATTGTTTCTTGATTTTTGCAGTTGCTCTCTATAGTTTCCTGATCATGTTTAAATTTAGTTTGTGCTTCATTAAACTCTGATTCTATTTGCAAATACGTTGTAAATCGTGGTGATGATGCCAACAACTCACGCAAAATTTGGACATTTTCTAGACGTTTTGCTAAACTATTTTCACAGTCAGCCGCAGTATTTTCTAACCATCTACCAATAACTTGGTCTTCTAAAAAAGGCTGTCCTTCTTCCCCCACCCTCTCGGCGCGTCCCTTGCGTACAGCCCGAATAACTGGGTTATGAACTAAACGACTAAGGGCGTTATCAACTGCTAAATTGGCTTGAGAAGCAATGAGAGTGCGTCCACCCCGCAGGGCAATTTGATAGCAAATCTCGGCAATTACAGTAGTTTTACCAGTACCTGGCGGTCCTTGAATGAGAATTAAATCTTCAGATGCTAATACTTTTTCTACTGCTGCTTTTTGTCCAGCATTAGCAGAAGATAACAATAAATCTTCTGCTTTCAGTTCAACAGTTTTTCTGCTGCGTCTCGCTTGGGAAGCATCAAATAAGAAGTTACCTAAGTAGGGATTTTGAGTATACCCCTGCTTTAATTGTTCTAAAGCTTCTTTTTTACGGCGAACTTGTTGGATATCGCCAGCCGCATCAAAAAATAAGAATCCCTTTACTGGTAGTTGATAACGTTTGGTTGCTATATATTCAGCTAATTCTCGTTCTAGTTTGACTTTGATTAAGCAACGTTGGGAATCAAACTTTTCAATTGCACCTAGTTTAGGAATTTTATAGGTGTTGTTTCCTGCGGGAACGGTTTCTGAAAGTTTTACCTCTTCGTTTGTTGACCGTTTTACTCGTTCCCAAAAGTTATCAATATGCAAATAATTTTCTTCAGAACCATCTAAGGTTGCTGAATTAATCTTAATTTCAAAAGTTACTTGTCTAGTCTTGAGATTATAGTTTTGACCGACAAAAGCCACACAAAACTGACGTGCTTTCGCAATATTTTCCTCAACCTGCAAAAAGGCTTTCCAAGCTTTTAGCTGGTCTTCTGTGGGTATATGATCCCCACAGACTGGCATATTTGATATACGTGTCAATGTTGCCGAGGGAATGCCAATATGTTGAGGTAATAGACGCAAACGACAGGGTATAGCATAACCGTCGGCGTGTCCCCGTGAGGGTTGTAGCAACCGAGTAGATAATATTTTTAACCCGCCATATCCATCTTGTTGAACAGCAGCTTTGAGTCCTAACGTTTTGCCTTGTTTCTCAAGTCTAGCTGGTAGTGAAAAATCATTTCTATCTGTTGCTATTGTCAACTCCCAAATTTCTTCGGTTGGATGTTTTCCTGCACCTTGACGACGCACATAAAAGATACAAGGCTGTTCACCCAACAATTCCAGCATTTCATCTTTAGCTGCTAATCCGACGCATTTATAACCCCATTTTTCTGAATTACCGTTATTTGGCAAAGTCGGCATTGATAATCTTGAATCTCCTCATGTTGGGTTAAATGATTAATCCAAAATAGTGTAACAATTGGGTACAAATAAATAAAAGTTTGTAGTCAGTAATTTAACCCTGGAAAAACTTGTAAGCAAGCGATAAATCGCTCACTACGAACAAAAATTTACCTGACATTTAATTATATCTACCTACTTAGACTATCTCAAATTTCGGGATAAAATTATTGTAATTCTGCGAAAAAATCTTGACTTTTCTCTCTGTATTCTCTGCGTCTGGTGTGGTTCAATAAGTGACTTTTTAACTCAAAGCCTGTATTGCTGATAAACCTGACTAGCCGCACGATGTAATAAAGAGTGTCGCCAGACAAGGGATTTCATATCATCAGCATAACCGCCACCAATAACGCAGGCGATAGGATAACCTGCACCCAAACAAGTGCTTAAAACCTGCATTTCCCGGCGAAAAATTCCAGTATCCGTCAAGGCTAATTTTCCCAAGCGATCGCCTATATGAGGATCAACGCCTGCATCGTATAATATTAAGTCTGGCTGAATATGAGACAACAAATCTGGTAAGTAATTCGCTAAAGTTTGCAAATACGGATCATCTTCCATACCGATTGGTAGGGGAACATCCAAATCGCTGGTTTGTTTAGTACCGGGAAAATTCACTTCACAGTGCATCGAAAAAGTAAACACGCTTTCGTCATTTTGGAAGATAAAAGCTGTACCATCTCCTTGATGAACATCCAAATCCACAATGAGAACTTTTTGCACAAGTCCAAGTTTTTGTAAAACGCGACAAGCGATCGCTAAATCATTGAAAATACAAAAACCAGACCCATAACTAGGAAAGGCATGATGCGTACCACCAGCAGTATTACAAGCTAAACCTTGACTTAAGGCTAGCTTGGCAGTCAATATTGTACCACCAACCGCCACACAAGTACGATTAGCCAGCGCCGCACTCCAAGGTAAGCCAATGCGACGCTGTGCTTTGGGATCTAGGGTTCCGTTACAGTAAGCTTGAACATAATCTGGGGTGTGAACTAACTCAATTAAATCTGAGGGTGGGCGCTTAGGGATGTGAAATTGTTCGGTTTGCGCTACGCCGTCCGCTAACAATAATTCATAAAGTTGTCGGAACTTAGACATGGGAAAGCGATGATTGTCCGGCAGTGGGGCAATATAATCTGGATGGTAAATAATTGGCAAGTCCATTTTGACTGCTCAGGCAACTAAACAAGGTAAAATTTAGCAGTTATGGTATTGCTACAGCAGATACCTAAGATTTTCTCCACAATATCTCCAATCAACAATTGATTATGCAGCAATGGATTTTACCATTAGTATTTATTCTAGTCGGTTTGCTGGCTGGATTAATTGGTGAAAAAGTTATCTTTAAAAGACTCAGAAAATTTGTGGCTCAGACCCAAATTCCTGGGGGCGAAATTATATTTCAAGCCCTACATCGGATGACATTTCTGTGGTTTGTCCTGGCTGGATTTTATGGAGCAATTTTTTCTTCTCATCTCAATATAAATGGTGATTTAAAAACTGCTCTGCAAAAAATCATTACTATTCTTTTTCTCTATTCAGTGACGTTAGTCTTAGCTAGATTGACTGCTGGTTTTATAAATATATTTATTCAAAGAACAGAGGGTGTTCCCGCATCCCTAATTTCTAATTTAGTCAAGATTGCCGTTTTAACTTTAGGCACACTAATTCTCTTGCAAACTGTGGGTGTAGAAGTCACACCGATAGTCACCACTTTAGGCGTTGGTGGTTTAGCAGTAGGTTTAGCGCTACAAGATACACTAGCAAATTTATTTTCTGGTTTTTATTTAGTTATTTCTAAGCAAGTTAGAACTGGAGATTATGTCAAATTAGATGATGGCTATGAAGGATATGTTACAGATATTAATTGGCGAAATACAACTATCAAGGAATTTTCTAATAATATAATTATTGTACCCAATTCTAGGTTATCATCTGCTATTTTTATCAACTATCATTTACCAGTTAAAGAGATTACTTTAATAATGGATGTAGGTGTCGGTTATGATAGCGATTTAGAACATGTAGAAAGAGTAACAGTAGAAGTAGCAAAAGAAGTTATGCAAGAAATTGCACCTGAACTAATAAAAAATGAACCAAATATTAGATTTCATACTTTTAATGATTTTAGTATAGATTTTAAGCTTTATATGCGGGTCAACGAATACTTTGACCAGCGAATTGCTAAACATTTATTTATTAAGAAATTACACAAACGTTATCAACAAGAAGGAATTCAAATTCCCTTTCCTATCAGAGATATTTATGTGCACAAATAATGGAACAGAAAATTCAGTAGGACTTACGCACAGGCAATGAAAAATTGAACCACAGAGGCACAGAGGAGCCATTGCGTTGCGCGGGTTCCCCGCGTTGTAGCAAATGGCGTAACACAGAGTAATAAGAGTTTGAGAGGTATTTTGCGTAAGTCCTGTTCAGCTATGGATTTGACTTAATACTATATAAAATGGGCGGGCTAGAAGCCCACCCCATTCAACAATAGTATTGATTAAGCCCCTTGTATTACAGATAGGTCGAAACCCTTCCCCTTGTGCTTATTGAGCAGTTCGAGAGGCTCACTGTATCACCTGTCGAAGTGTGGGCTGTCTTTTAACTCAGCACTCAGCACTCAGCACTCTTCATTACCTACCACCAGGGGTGCGTCCGCCTTCGTCGTTGCTACCACCGTGGGGGCGGGAATTACCGGGGTCGCACCCTTCAGCACCATTACCAATACCCTGATTACAATTTTGACGAGGTTTGATGCTACTCATTGGGGTATTTGAGACCTCTTCCGCTACAGTCTGCTGCTGTGTTGGTTCTACAGCATATTGAGAGGAGATATCGACTACTTCACCAGTGCTAGCTAATGCTCTGTATATCAATGCACTAACTTCGGCTCTAGTTGCCACTTTATCAGCATTCAGAGACTGGACATGAGGATAGTTTACTATGACACCCCGTTCTGTGAGTGCCGCGATCGCACTACGAACATCGCTACGAATGCTAGCCGCATCGGTATAAGCTGCCAAAATCGTCTCTGTGGAACCGCTAAAAGTGTAGTTAAGTCCTCGCGCTATTGCTAGCAAAACTTCTAAGCGTGACAGGCTTTGGGTAGGGTTGAAATTAGTACCTGTATTGCTGAAAAAGCCGGTTGCATAAGCTTCGCGAATGGCATTATAAGCCCAATATCTATTGGAAACATCATTGAAGCTGATAGGACTACGAACTCTCACTTTTTGAAAAGCTTGACTCAGCATCGCTGCAAATTGGGCGCGAGTCACTTGTTCGTCGGGACGGAAACTACCATCGGGAAAACCTTGGAGAACTTCTAAAGCTGTTAACTCAGAAATAAAATCTTTCGCCCAATGGTTAGTTGAGACATCAGTAAACATCGTTTGAATACTGCTGGCTACACCCACTTCCCGATAATTCATCATCATCTGGCTGACATCGTAGATGGAACTACTATCATCACTGACGGTAATTAGTTGCACTAACTGACCAGGTGCAGCTTTTAAAACTGGGGGTAAGCTAGGACTAAAAGCACTAAATGATTGACGTACCAAAGCAAACTCACCCGTAGTGAAGGAGGTGGGATAAACGCTAGTTGCAGCAACTGCTGATAAACCCTGTACTTGGAACTGACTAACGTTGATGGCTTGGGAACTACTCAGGAAGCTAACGCGTTGGTTACTGACTTGGGTGAAGTAGTCATAAGTCTTAGTACCTGCGTCAATCATCCCGTCTTCTTTGGTGTCAACACCGTAAACAGTCCGAATGATTTGAGTTTGTGTTGGGTTGGCAGGCAGAATTAGATTAACTACTGTATGTTCTGACAAACATTCAAATTCGCTGTAGCCAAGAAAGCGGTTTTGTAGATCATACAATCGCACGACCACGCGATCGCCTGGTTTGATACCCTTAACAAATTTTGCCTTTTTCCCCTTTTGCTGAAGCTTATACTTGTAATCACCCAAAAATCTTTCTTTTAAGTAACCCTTATTGCGTTTTCCCTTCAAAGAAACACGGGTAACTACCTCTGAAAGGTTACCAGATGGTTGCAATATGGCGAGGCTAAAACCTTTATGTTTTCCTTTCACCGAAGTACTAGCAGCACTTACCTGGGTGCTACTTTGTGCAGTTACAGTTTGACGCTGTGTGCTGCTCATGACTTGCTGGCTGGTGGTTTCTTTTCTCACCATACTAGCAGTCATGTACTGAGTCGTTCCTGCATCTAGTTTGGCGACTGTTCCAGACTCATTAGTACGATATACCCACATTTGCTGTGTGTTGGCGGCGACTACTTGCCAACCCGGTACTATAGCTTGAGTGCAATTGACCTCTGCTTTTAAACCCAAACACCCATCTGACCAAATTTGCCGTTTAGCCTGAATGACTCGCAAAGTGGACATTTTTGATCCTGTGCGCTGGGAGATGTCCCGTAAGACAGCTAATTTGATAGATTCAGGCAATTTGGCCTTCTTATCATCATCCCTATAGTCATCGTCATCGTCGTCGTCATCATCCCTATCGTCATCATCTCTATCTGCCAGTAAAAGTTGTGGAGTGGCAGAATTTTCCAATGTTTCTGCGACGGTGGTAGATAACCCTGAAACTTCGTAAGCAGAAGCTATTGGCGAGAACATTGCCACAAAAGTTGCAGCAACAAGGACTTTGCTCAAATGAGCTAAGGAACATGGATTCATGTGTTTCATCTCACACCGTACCAATCGGCTAGAAAGTCATAGGAATGTAAGTATCCCTTGACTTATTAATCCCTTTGTGGCGATGAAACTAACATTTTACTGTTTTCTATCATTCTTGAATAAAGTCCTTCACCACATCCACAGGTAAGCTAAGAGCATCTGCAATCTGTTCTGCACTCAAGCCTAACTCCAATAACCGGGGTATTGCATCCCGTCTTGCTTGTTCTGCTGCTTGACGTGCTTGTTCCGTTTCCTGATAACTCAAAAGTTTTTTCCCGGTGTATGGGTCATAGAAGCGCAATTCTCCGTCAATCAGCCTTAAGTCTAAATTTAAGACTTGACTATGAATTGAATAAATCCCATCAGGTAAAATACTTGGTGCAATAGAGTGATATTTACCTGCAACTAAACGGGAACCCTTGAGTTGTGGCTGAAGATAATCCCCTGTGGGGTCATATTGAAAGTATTCTTGCACACCCAAAAGTGCATATTTCTTGGGTTTATCCTCTTCATCATTCTCTTGGGTAGTTAAAGAAGTTACTTCCAAAACAAAACTGGGGACTTTACCTGCTTCTTGCCAAACCTTGTAGCTAAGGCGCTTCTTCTTTTCTACGCCAAACACCACAAATACATCGGGAGCCACTACTGCACTGGGTACACCCTGTTTATAGTAAATAAATAGATTCCCTGACACATAAACATCTTTTCGGTCTTGGAAATAAATATCTAAGGCTTCTACACCATAGATCAGATAATCGCGTGTTGGATCGCTCTCCGCCATTGGCTTACCGTCAGAGTCGGGGTAGATAATCTCGGTTTTGAGTTGGTTGGAAGATATAGTCATAAAGCAGCCTCAACTCAACTATGTGGTTTAACAAGAATGTCCAGAATTATTGGTGTTCAGCGACAATACTATATAGAACAATACTTTACGAATTTTAATAATGACCGGAACTACACAACAGCTACCTTCAGTTACCTTAGAAAAACTGATTTGGACTTGGCAAGGCTATAAAATCCAGTATACCGTTATGGGTACAGGTCGCCCTTTAGTATTGGTTCACGGCTTTGGTGCTTCCATTGGACACTGGCGCAAAAATATTCCCGCTTTAGCCAGTGCTGGCTACCGAGTTTTTGCGCTGGATCTTTTGGGTTTTGGTGGTTCTGATAAAGCACCAATTAATTACACCGTAGAAGTGTGGGTAGAACTGCTGAAAGATTTTTGGCATGCACACATCCAAGAACCTGCGGTATTTATTGGCAACTCCATTGGCGCACTTTTAAGCTTGATGGTACTGGCAGAACATCCCAAAATTGCTGCTGGTGGTGTTTTAATTAACTCTGCGGGTGGGTTGAGTCATCGTCCCCATGAGTTGAATCCACCCTTACGGATAGTTATGGCAGCTTTTAACAGATTTGTGCGATCGCCTATCACAGGTAAATTTGTCTATAACCGCATTCGCCAAAAATCGCAAATTCGTCGCACATTATACCAAGTTTACCGCAACCGCGCTGCCGTCACTGATGAATTAGTCGATCTTCTGTATACTCCATCTTGCGATCCCGGTGCGCAACAAGTGTTCGCTTCCATCCTCACAGCACCTCCTGGCCCTACTCCAGTGGAACTATTGCCCAGAATAGAACGTCCCTTGTTAGTAATTTGGGGTGCTGATGACCCCTGGACACCAATTACTGGGGCTAAGATTTATGAAGAGGCGTGTGAGAATGGCAAAGACATCAAGATTATTCCCATTCCTAACGCTGGTCATTGTCCCCACGATGAAGTTCCAGATGTGGTCAACGCTCAGATCATTGATTGGTTAGCGCAAGGATAATAATTTCGCGGATAGACGCTTTCTCCGCGTCTATCCCGTGGGTAGATGCAAAGACTTTTTTTCATCTTTACTATACGTCTTTGTATAAGCAGGGTAAAAATGCGGCTAACAATACTGGGTGAGTACCTCTTATTTTTTTTAATTGCACCTTGACAAAATCAGACTCAAATAGTGTGTTCAATGGAGCTTGATGTGCATATTCGAGAGGCAAATCATCCCAATTTTTCCCAGTTAGGCTATCAAGTCATTAGAGAACTAGGACGTAACCAAGCAGAAGGACGTATTACTTACTTGGCTAATGTCTGTAAATCTAATCAACAGGTAGTAATTAAAGAATTCAGTTTTGCCAGCACGAGTGCTGACTGGTCAGGTTTTAAAACTTATGAACGTGAAATTGAAATCCTACAGCAACTTCATCATCCCCGTATTCCTCGCTACGTAGACTCTTTTGAAATGCCAGGGGGATTTTATCTAGTACAGGAGTATAAAAACGCTCCCTCACTTGGTGGACAACGCAGCTTTAAACCAGAAGAAATCAAACAAATAGCTGTGTCAATTTTAGAGATTTTGGTTTATCTGCAACAGCGAGTAAACCCAATTATTCATCGGGATATTAAACCAGAAAACATTTTAGTTGATGAGCAATTAAATGCATACTTAATTGATTTTGGTTTGGCTAGATTACAGGGTCAGAAAATGGCTTTAAGCTGCTTTGCTTCTGGAACTCCCGGTTTTATGCCACCTGAGGAACAGTTTGGTTATACCCTCACTCAAGCTTCAGATTTGTATAGTTTAGGAGTAACACTGATTTGCTTACTTACTGATACTCGTTCTGTTGATCTTGGTAAATTGATAGATCATAAGTATCGCTTTAATTGTCAGAAACTATTTCCCCAACTTAATCCGCGTTTTAGCTCTTGGTTGACAAAAATGGTGGAATATAAGTGGAAATATCGTTATGCCAATGCTGGTATTGCTTTAAAAGCACTCCAGCCAATTCAAGTTACTGGTACTACCACTATAGACATGTTAGTCGCAGCCATAAAATCTAAACAACGAACAGCTGTGCTGGTGCTAGTCATGGTTGGTATGATCGCAATGGCTGCAACAACTTTAATACTTTCTGAGCAAGGTGGCGTGGCCCAGCAGCTACTGGAAATTAGGGAGTAGGGAGTGGGGAGATGAGGAGGATGAGGGAGAAAATTAACTTAGCCTCTAGTCTTTAGCCTCCAGTTCCTAGTTCCAGTAAACCAGGGGGTGGAGTAATTTCAATCCGATGCGCTGGCAAATCTACCACGGGAGCGATCGCAGTGACAAAGGGGATCAAAATAGTCTTAGGAGATTTTGATTTTTCCCCTTTAACAGCTTCATTTTGTTGATGCAACTGTACTTCCAGTAAATCATTCCCAGCCGGAATCACATCTACCACAGTACCCACAAGTTCCCCAGTTTCTTGCATAAAGACTTCCACACCAATCAAATCGATGACATGATATTCATCTTCACCCAATTGGGGGCGATCACTTGTTGGTACCATCAATTTACAACCGCGCAACTCCTCAGCTTGGTTACGATTTTCTACACCAGCTAACTCAATCACATACAAATTTTTCCCTTCAATATAACGCCCTCCCAACAACTCCACAGGCTGCGGTTCCCTCTCCCCCGGACGCCATAACCAACGTTTACCCGGAACTTCAAACCGTTCCGGAAAATCCGATTGCGGATACACCCGCAACTCCCCAGACAACCCTTGAGGCGCAACAATCTTACCAATTTCTAGCCATTCATCGGGAGTAGGGAATAGGTTGGTAAACTTCCCCCCTGCTCCGTTCGGCTGACGCTCACGGCGGAAGCCCTGCTCCCTGCTCCCCTGCTTCTTCTTCGCGCCCTTCGCGCCTTCGCGGTTCGTTCCCATGATCTTAGGCACTCACAACAGCACGCTGATAAACTTGTTCAGCCACTTTTGCTAAACGTTGCATTCCCGTGACAATCTCCTCATCACTACCAGTTAAACTAATACGTAAACATTGATGCTTGTGTTGCCATTCTTCCCGCAAACCAGGGAAGAAAGTACTACCAGGGACAACAATTACACCCACTTGCTTGAGTTGCTGGTAAAATTCCCAATCAGTTATTGGTAGATCCTGTAACCACAACCAAGCAAATATCGCCCCTTCACCACGATGCAAGAACCAAGGTAAATCCTGAGGCATTGCTGCATCTAAAGTATCTTCTAATACAGCAAATTTATGCTGATAGAAAGGACGGATAACATCTGCGGCGATTTCCGGTAAAGCACCAGAATTGATAGCACGAGATGCGATCGCTTGCCCGTATCTTGATGGATGAATACACAAATTTGTCTGGAAGCACTCCAGAACTTGAATCATCCTTTCATCACCAATGGCAACGCCGATGCGTTCACCGGGTAATCCCACCTTTGATAAACTCATGCAGTGCAAAATATTACCACCAAATACAGGTTTCATTTCCGTAAAGTTCAACGCCGGGAAGGGAGGTGCATAAGCTGAGTCAATTAATACTGGCACATCGAAAGGCGCAGCCAAGGCAGCAATTTTTTTAACTTCTTCGTCACTCAGGACATTTCCCGTGGGGTTACAGGGACGAGAGAAGATGACACAACCAGTATTTTCTGTAATTGCTAATTGGCTGAAATCTGGACGATATTTAAATCTGTGAGCAGTTGCATCAATATCCAGCGTGGGTTTGTAAGCGATTAAGGCTTCTGGAACTAAAGTAACACCTCCATAACCCGTATAATCGGGACTGAGGGGTAAAACGATTTGTTGAAGGTCACCGTTTGTTGTGTAACCACCAAAGGCATTAGCAGCGTAGAAGTAGAGGCTTTGACTACCGGGTGTAATTAAGATATTACGTTCCGTTAACTTTAAACCATAGCGTTTGTTGAAGTCGTTGGCGATCGCCTCAATTAGTGGCGCATAGCCCTGACTGGAACCATAACGACAAACCACTTCGCCATACTCTGAACTAGCCAGTAATTCCGCCGTACAATCTCGCCATAACTGTTCTACCTCCGGCAAAATCAACGGGTTACCAGCGCTTAAATTCATAAATTCTTGCCCCGCCCCAGCTGTTAACGTTTCGATAATGTCCTTCATAATTGCTCTTACGCCAGTTAGGTTGGACATTTGAGCGCCAATTTTAGTTAGGGCAGGGTTCATAAGCTTTGCGAAAGTAGAGGTAAGATCAAAGTTAACAAAATTATGGCGGATCGATATCATTATTCAGGTTTCCCACCTGTAACTAATGTACCAATCCCATAGAAAAAAGCAATTTTATCATCCTGGACGCAAGCCCCAGATAAAATGTAGTGTACAAGATGAGCGATCGCAGTACTTTGTCCACCTGAATTTGAGTGAACAAAAAAGCAGATTGAGATGTTTTAAATGTTTTAGGCAAATATAATTCACTACTACACAGGCAAAGTCCACTTCTTAAACTCTTACTCTCTGCGCCTTTGCGTCTCTGCGTGAAACAAATTCATACTTTGGCGTTGTATATTTAACAATAACCTGACTTCATCATAGGACTGTTGCTGAAGATTAATGGGATGAATTTTATTTCGCGCAAAGTCGCAAAGTCGCAAAGAATCTAAGTTTATCCTTGGCAAATTATCTCAATTCATCCCGCATTTATGCAACGCCCAATTTTTTAATGGGATTTATTTGCCAAAAAAGATAAATGTACTATTTCATTTTTGCGCTTTAGACCTGTCCAGCCGTTAATACTTGCGCTGCGGTCAAATTCAGCATCGGGAACATCACTGATTTGATTGCCTCTGTTCCCTGAAACACAGTTTCTTCATATAGCCCATCTACCAAAGCCAGCAGGGTAATTCGGGCTTTTTGAACATCAACAATCCAATATTCCGGGATACCCCGCGCTGCATACTCAGAACGCTTGTAGCGATAGTCTCTATCCTCATTCACCTTTCCGGGGGAGACTACCTCAACTACCATTGCGGGGGAAGGCATATCTGGAGTAATTGTCGCTCGTCTGCCGGCGATCGCCTCAAATAATTCTTGTGTCAAAATCATTAAATCTGGGAGTCGTACACGAGTCCTACTACCTATCACCACAAGTTCTGTATCTTTATGGCGGATGAGTTGAATGGGAACAAATTTCAGAAATTGCGACAGGAGATAGAGAGAGATTAAGTTATTTCTATCGCTTTCTGGTGGCATTTCTACCAACTCTCCATCCACAAGTTCATACTTGGTATCTGTGCCATCATCATAGGCAAGGTATTCTTCAAGGGTAAATTTTGTGACTGCTGCGGTCATAAACCCTTTATATTTTTGATTCACTAAATGTAAATTGTACCAATTTTTAGATAGTTCAAAGTTAACAAAAAAACAACAAAAACTTGCTCTCAGCCATCCCTGATATAAACTCAAAACAGCCCATGACGCAATTTTAATCACACAATGGAAGTTAAAGCAGCCGTAGCTTACGGCGCGGGTAAGCCGTTAACTATGGAAACCGTTGAACTAGCGCCACCCCAAGCCGGAGAAGTTTTAGTGGAAATTAAAGCCTCTGGGGTTTGCCATACCGATGCTTACACTCTTTCCGGTGATGATCCTGAAGGTTTGTTTCCGGCAATTTTGGGACATGAAGGTGCGGGTGTGGTGGTAGAGGTGGGTGCTGGTGTCACTAGCGTCAAGCCAGGAGATCATGTAATTCCTCTATACACCCCAGAATGCCGTCAATGTGAATATTGTCTAAGCTTTAAAACCAATCTTTGTCAAGCAATTCGCCTCACCCAAGGACGCGGTGTCATGCCTGATGGCACTAGTCGCTTCAGCATTGGTGGGGAAATGATTCATCACTACATGGGGACATCGACCTTTGCTAACTACACAGTGTTACCAGAAATTGCTGTAGCTAAAATTCGCCCAGATGCCCCATTTGATAAGGTTTGTTATATCGGTTGTGGTGTAACTACTGGTGTGGGTGCAGTTATTAATACAGCCAAAGTAGAACCAGGCGCCAATGTCGTAGTTTTCGGCTTAGGCGGTATTGGTTTAAATGTCATCCAAGGCGCGCGGATGGTGGGCGCAAATATGATTGTTGGGGTAGATATCAATCCCAGTAAACGCGCTTTAGCAGAAAAGTTTGGGATGACGCATTTTGTCAATCCCCAAGAAATTGAGGGTGATTTAGTTCCCTACTTGGTGGATTTAACCAAAGGCGGTGCTGATTATAGTTTTGAATGTATCGGCAATGTGAATGTGATGCGTCAAGCTTTAGAATGCTGCCATAAAGGTTGGGGTGTGAGTGTAATTATTGGTGTTGCTGGTGCAGGGCAAGAAATCAGGACTCGTCCATTTCAACTAGTAACTGGACGTGTTTGGAAAGGTTCAGCCTTTGGTGGTGCTAGGGGTCGTACCGATGTGCCGAAAATTGTTGATTGGTATATGGATGGGAAAATAAATATTGATGATTTAATTACCCATGTAATGCCGATTGAGCAGATTAATGATGCTTTTGATTTGATGCACAAAGGTGAATCAATTCGCAGCGTGGTGACATTTTAATTTTGTAGGAGATATGACAGGCGATCGCATCTCCATTAAAATGAAAGAATATCCCCCAGGTTTTGACCATGCAGACACCACAAACCGGAACATCATCGGCAAACCTGAAAGCAAACCTCTATGAAACAGACTTTTACGCTTGGACTCAGCAACAAGTCAACCTGCTGCATGAACAGGAATGGAACCAGCTTGACTTGCCCAATTTAATCGAGGAAATTGAATCTTTGGGCAGAAAGGAACGTCAAGAGTTACGAAATCGCCTCAGTATCTTAATTGCACATTTACTAAAGTGGGAATTTCAATCAAGCAAACGCAGTCGGAGTTGGTTGAATACAATTCGTATCCAGCGTATAGATACGTGGGAATTGTTGACAGAAAACCCCAGTCTCCAACCCTACCTACAAGAAATGCTGCCAAAAGCTTACCTCAAAGCAACTGCCTTAGCGGCTGGAGAAACCAACTTACCTTTGAAGACATTTCCCCCAGATTGTCCTTATACTCTAGAAGAAATTCAGAGCGATCGCTTTTATCCAGGTGAAGTTGTAAGTGATGATTGGATGGAGTGAAAGAATGCAAACACCACAAACCGGAACATCATCGACAAACCTGAAAGCCAATCTCTATGAAAGTGACTTTTACGCCTGGACTCAGCAACAAGTCAATTTACTGCATGAACGGGAATGGAATCAGCTTGATTTGCCCAATTTAATCGAGGAAATCGCATCTTTGGGGAAAAGGGAACGTCAAGAATTACGAAATCGCTTGAGTATTTTAATTGCACATTTACTAAAGTGGGAATTTCAATCAGCAAAACGCAGTCGTAGTTGGTTATCAACAATTAGAGTACAACGGCGGGAAATTATCAAGTTATTGAGCGAGAATCCCAGCCTGAAGCCTTACATTGAAGAAGCATTACCAGAAGCCTACGAAAATGCCAGAGATTTAGCATCAGGTGAAACTAATTTGCCATTCTCAACTTTTCCCCAGCAAGCCCTATATAGTTTGACAGAAATTCAGAGCGATCGCTTTTATCCTGGTGAACCTGTAACGGATGATTTAATGGAATAATCGCGATCAAATCATAATGTTAACATTTAACTTCTTGAAATAGTACAGGACTATCAAACTTTAAAAATTATCCAAATAGTCACCTAAATCTTTTTCCCCTGCACTACGCATTGCATATGCAGATGGTATTAGCTCATCTCTCAATGTTTTCGACAGTTCCCAAGTCTTACCATCATATTTGTTATTGGCTAATTTAAAGTGAGCAGCATTTCCGTCTTTTGCACTGCCGTCAGAGTTACAGTGAACATGAATTACCACGTTTCTATACTGTTCTTGCCCTATTTCTAACGGACATTCGATTGAGAATTCACCCTGTTTCTGATCATCCCAAGTTGAAATGTAAGCTCTTTTAATTTCTCCTGTTTTGACTTCCCCATCGTTAACAAGTTTTTCTAGTGCTGCAACAGATGGATTTTGCATAAATTGACCTTCAACTGTTTGCTCATAGGCTAAGTGCATAGCCTCAGCTTTAGCTTTTCTATTAATATATTCATAGTATTTCTCAACATGGTCTCTTTTAAATTGGGCGATAGATTGTGCTAATTGATTTTTGTCATAGTTATTTTTGTCTGTTTCTAATTGTGTAAATACTTGATTTGCTTCTTTTTTGAATTGAGGTGGATAGATATCTTTCTGTTGGATTGTATTGTTTTCTTGCTCTAGCTGAGCGATTTTCTGGTAATATTCACATATTTTACCAACTTCTTTTTTGAATTGGCTGACAAGTTCTAATGTCGCTTCACTAATCCCTTTATCTGCCAGAATTTTCTGCTTGAGGTTATTGCACAGACCGTTAATATATGAATTGTTCAGTGCTATTTGCATGTTGTTTGCCGAGATACTCTCCGACTCGTTATAAATTTGAGTTGCGATTGGAATTAATATCTTAAATGCCTCTATGGCTTCTTGATCAGCTTCTGCATCTTTACCTTGTATACGTGAACGAGCCTGATGAAACTCTTTTATGTAAGCCTTCTGTAACTCTTTGGTTACATCATTTACTGATTTATTTTTTATTTGCGTTTCTAGTTGTTTAGCTTCGCTTTGTAACTGAATTATCTTTTCTTCTTTATTCTTTCGCTCTGCTTCCTGACGTTTACGTTCTTCCTCCTGTTTTTTAAGTCTTTCCTCCTGCCGTTTCATTTCTATTTCTTTTCGTTTTTGTTCTTCTTCTTCTTGTCGTTTCCTTCTCTCTTCTCGCTGTATTTGCAACTGCTTTTGTTTTTCTGCTTCTTGCTGATGTTTTTCTTCTAACTCTATACGCCTTTTTTCTGCTGCCTTCTGTTTTCTTGCCTCTTGTTTTTTCTTCTCTTCTTCTTGTCTTTGTGCCTCTTGTTCAGCAGCAAGTTTTTCTTCTTGTTGTCGTTTGAGTTCTGCCTGCTTTTTAATTTCTTCTTCTTTTTGGCGTTCGATTTCCTCTTGTCTTTGACGTTCTTCTTCTTGCTGTCGCTCAAGTTCTGCTTGTTTCTTTTTCTCTTCTTCCTCCTTCTGTTGCTGTTCTTTCGCTTCCTCCTCTTTGATAGCAGTGGCAACTTCTTCTTTAAGTTTTACTGCCGCAGCTTTTTGTTGCTTGATTTGTTTTAATAAAGCTTGACCTTCTTGATATGTAATTTTGGTTTTTTCTTTGGTTGTAACAATAAATTTTTTAAACTGAGATATCTTTGATGAAAAGTTATTTACCTTGAGTTCAGAGACAGATTCCTCAATATGAGAAATTAGGTCTTTGAGTTCTATAAATGTATTTTGTAATTCTTGCTTGGCTTGCTGGGGGTCATAAGAGGTGAAGTTACCAAAAAATGTCCATTTTTCCCAAGATGGGTCATCTAGATTCAAACAACGTTGAATCATGACTTGGTTAATCTGTTCTGGCTCTACAGGATTTTGATACTGGGACACACCCTGGTTTTGCTGCACTATATCTGCTGCTACTTTATCGGCCTGTTGTTCATACTTATCCCCTGGCTGACCGATGGTTAACTTCATCTGCACTCGTGGTGTTGGTGCTGAAGGACGCGGAAGAAACATCGAGACATCTGGAAAACCATTGTCAAACTGTCTGGTAGTTTGTAAATCGGGTGTTTGCTCAGGTTGGGACGTTACTTCTTCTGGAGTAGGAACTTTAAAACTGCGTGGCGCAAACGGATTTTTGCTGGATGGTTCTGAAGAGGAAGCGTTTTGGGATGGTTTGCGTATTCTGGAGTACATTATTTAAAGCCTGCAATAATTGTTTTAGCACCTTTTTGCTGTTTTATTCCCGACTTTGAGCAAAATTGCTGCTTGTGTATTTAAGATTTTATTATGCATAAATAACACAACTTAAAATTGCGATCGCCACTATTTGTTACAAGTGAATTTACATCAAAATTGAAATAATGACTAATCTCACTCTCATCTCAGAATATAAAAGCTTTGGCGGCAAACTCGGCTTTTACTCTCACCCTTCCTCAACCTGTAACTGTGAAATGCGCTTGGCCGTCTATCAACCTCCGCAAGCCACTCAACGGCCAGTACCAGTTCTCTATTTTCTCTCTGGCTTAACTTGCACTGAAGAAAATTTTATGGTCAAAGCAGGGGCACAACGCTACGCATCTGAGTATGGCTTAATGTTGGTTGTACCAGATACTAGCCCTCGTAACACAGGTATTCCTGGTGAAGATGATGATTGGGATTTTGGTACAGGTGCGGGGTTTTATGTTGATGCTACAGAAGAACCGTGGTGCAGGCACTACAAAATGTATAGTTATATCGTCCAGGAATTACCTGCTTTAGTTGCTGCCAATTTTCCGGTACAAGCTGAGAAACAAGGTATTTTTGGTCATTCAATGGGGGGACATGGGGCGCTAGTTTGTGCCATGCGAAACCCACAATTGTATAAATCAGTTTCAGCTTTTGCACCTATCACTGCACCTATGCAATGTCCTTGGGGTCAAAAGGCGTTCAGTCTTTATCTGGGAAGTAATCAAGAAACATGGTGCAACTATGATGCTAGTGAATTAGTTAAGCAAGTGGGATATCATAGTCCAATTCTCATTGACCAAGGAAGTGCTGATAAATTTTTAGCTGCACAATTACTACCAGAGGTGTTTGAGCAAGCTTGTACATCTGTCAATCAGCCTTTAAATTTGCGTTATCAAACAGGTTACGACCACAGTTATTATTTCATTGCCAGTTTTATTGCAGACCACATCCGTCACCATAAGATTGCTTTTGGGTCAATTAGGTGAAGCGAGTGATGCAGTTGAATATTAAATTAATCTCCATAAACTTAAAAATAGATTTAAACGTAACATTATTTACGGTATTTAGCTACTAAATCAACTATTAATAAATAAAGTTCCAGTAGTTAATAGGAGAATATTTTGAATAAAAATTTATTAGCTTTTCTAGCTAGTACAATTTTTAGTATGGGAACGGTAATTTTAATTAGAAGGCTCAATCTACCTGTATTTCTTACTTTCAGTGTTGCTATTTATGCAAGTTACACTTTGATAATTATTGTGATTATACTTAATTATATGGCTAAGTTGAGAAAAATTAAATAAGTTGGCTGATATAAATTGAAAACAGTAACTAGAGACTGGGTGCATCCCAATTTTTTTTACTAAGAAACACAAAGCTTTCAAAAAAAACTCTGCGTACCTTTGCGTGAACCTTTGCGCCCCTTTGCGTTTAAAAATAAAATCAAATATTGGGGACGCTTCCCTAGAGCCTAGGGCATAATGTAAAATTTTGTTTGTTTATAATCAAATTTTAAATAAATGTTAATAACAAAATAGATATTTTAAAATAATGTCAACTAATTTGATGTAACGAAATTAGCTAAATTGCTCAAAAAACTGGATAATCTCTAATAAAGCAGAAACAAGAGAAACCATTTGTCTTGGATAAAGTTTGATGTCTATAACCTGCTCCTACTTCAGGGGAGGATTCACCAACAAATACTCGGAAGCAATAAACCTGAAGAGGATATTGATGGGGAGCAGATGTTAAGCGAAATAGAGCATAAAGTAACAAAAAGTGTAGATTTGTATGGCTAATAGCAGTGCAATCACGGCAGCAACTCGCTTGAGCGAAAAATTACCTTTTCCACTAAAACGGTTAGCAGATTTAGCTTATAACTATTGGTGGTGTTGGACGAGCGATCGCATCGCGCTGTTTCCCACCATTGATCCCCAAGAATGGGAACGCTGTGGACATAACCCAGTGGCAATTTTAGAGTCGGCAAGTTACGAACGCCTCACCCAGTTAGCAGAAGATCCATTTTATTTGAAGCAAATTTCCGCCTTAGCGCAGGAGTTTGACGCCTACAAGGAATTAACGGTTGGGCCATAGGTGAAGATGCTCATACTAGCGACCAAGAATTGCAAGACCGCATCGATTCGTGATCGCTATATCATCTGTTAGAAGAGGAAATTGTTCCTCTATACTATGACCAAGACGCTCAAGGCATTCCCCATCGCTGGGTGCAAATGATGAAAGCATCCATTAAGACTAATGCACCTCTATTCAATACAGATAGGATGATAGCCGACTACGTTTCACAAGTGTATGTCCCAGAAATAGCTACCCGTGTGTCACCTATTTTGGCTAAAGTACAGCTTTAAAGCCTTTTCAGTTTCCTGGTTTGATTAAGGGGTGGATTACCTGCCCCTTTTTTTGAGCTTTAATACAACTTAGTTTTATTCTTCTTTGCGCCTTTGCGCCTTTGCGTGAGGCAAAAAATATGAAAATTTGGCAAGCTGATTTTTATCGTAGTCCGTTGCGTGATACCGCAGGACAAGTTTTATGGGAACTGTTGATTTGTGATTCAAATCGCAGTTTCGAGTATACAGCCACCTGTCCCCAGTCAGCAGCAAATTCCAGTTGGGTAGCAGCTCAACTTCAGCTAGCAGCTGGTGATCAACTCCCCGATATAATTCAGGTATTTCGTCCCCAGTCGTTGAGTTTAATTCAAGCGGCTGGACGCACTTTAGGTATTAATGTCGAACCCACTCGTTACACTTTGGCATTAAAACAGTGGTTACAAGAAAAGCAATATCCCTTAGCGCTAGATAAACCGCCTCCTGTACCATTACCAGAGAATCTTTGGGGGGAAGAGTGGCGCTTTGCTACACTCCCATCTGGCGAACTTGTGGATGTGTTTACAGAACGCCCAATTCCGATTTTATCCATACCAGAATCTCTTCAACCCATTAATCTAGGTTTAGCTTCTACCATACCCGTCCCCGGTGTAGTTATCTACGGAGGTAGGCAATCAATGCGTTTAGCCAGGTGGTTACAAGCAACACATCCCGTAGCATTAAATTACATTGCTGGTACACCAGATGGCTTGATATTAGAAGCAGGTTTAGTGGATAGGTGGATTGTGGCGACGTTTGCAGATCCAGATGTTACTGCTGCTGCGCAGGTTTATCAACAACGCCAACAACAAAGCCGAGGATTACATTTTTTGTTAGTGCAGCCTGATGATTCTGGGATGACTTATAGCGGCTTTTGGTTATTGCGCGCAGAACATTAAGCAAGTATTGGCTCAATTTTCTGATCTCGATTCTGAGCAGAATCTAACATTTTCAATATTACTTCCTCAGCCACAGCCTTAACTACATTAATGCTTACTGAATTGCCCAGTTGATAATAGGCTTTATCATCATTAGAATGCAGTATAAAATTATCAGGAAACCCTTGTAAACGTGCTACTTCACGGGGTGTTAATCGCCTCACTCTCTTATTATGGTAAACTCCCAGGCGATTAGCATCACTAGCAACTACAGTTAATAACAAAACATTGGTTGCTGAAGCGATCGCCATTTTTACTTTGCTTGAACCCGCGCCTGCTTGACCATTGCAATCAGAGTTTGGTGAGCATCTTCTGCATCTGCTAAAGTACGGTCGAACTGAATGCGAACTGGTACAGTTTCCTGGTTTACTTGTGCTGTTAAATTCATCCCCTCAGCATCAATTGACAGCATTTCTGCGGTTGTTGCATCTGTTACACCACCGAAAGCCTTGGCATAAAGAACTATTGCATCAGTATGATCTTCGTTCATATGCTTACAGATACGCGAGCTAATTTCAGCAGAAAATTGATCAGACATTTTGCAACTAGGAGTTAGTAACAGGGCAATTACCTAAATTTTAAGCTAGTCTGGATGAAATTTGTAGGTTTTGCGATCGCCTACCAAAGCTTCAGTATGATCTTATGGCTGTTATGGAACTCCAAAAATTAAATTAAGATAAAAGTAAAATTTGTCAAGGGTTTTTTATCTGTATTTGATTTGCGGAAACCAGACAACTTAAACTGTAGCAAAACTATTCAACCCAACTATTTAAGCCAAGAGCCGATGAGCGAAACTAGCCAACGTCGAATTGTTATTGGGGATGTGCATGGTCACTACGAAGGTTTGATGACATTGATGGAGGCGATCGCCCCAGCATCAGATGATCAAGTCTATTTTCTGGGAGATTTAATTGATCGTGGACCTCAAAGTTCACACGTTATTGATTTTGTCAAGCAGAATAATTATGCCTGCCTGCTGGGAAATCATGAGCAGATGTTATTAAACATTCTCACCAGCGAGAATATGGCGACACCAGCAATGCAAGCATGGCTGTATAGTGGAGGCCAGGCAACAATAGCTAGTTACGCAGAAGCCACCATTCCTGTAGAACATTTGGATTGGTTAAAGACTTTACCTACATATCTGGATTTGGGGGATATTTGGTTAACTCATGCTGGTGTTGACCCTGCCATGCCTTTAGCAGCACAAACTGCCGAGCAATTTTGCTGGATACGTGACGAATTTCACAGCATTGAGCAGCCCTTCTTTACTGATAAGCTAATTATCATTGGCCATACTATTACCTTTACCTTCCCTGGTGTTACCCCTGGAAAACTTGTACAAGGGCAGGGGTGGCTGGATATAGATACTGGTGCTTACCATCCCCGTAGTGGCTGGTTAACTGCATTAGACACGACAAATAACCTCATTTATCAAGTCAACATTTTTAAGAACCACCTCCGCACCCTGCCCTTAGCAGAAGGGGTGATTACTGTTGAACCATCCCAAATTGCTGCTCGCCGCCACAAACAGCGAGCATAATCTGAAGTAAAAGGGAAGATGTAAAATTATGGGTTTTTCCTGTGTACAGTAACGTTCAAACTACAACAAACTACGGATATTAGCTCGATAAGCAGCATTATCTAATCCGTCACGCTGATTGCTAGGTTGGGCATCAATAGAACGTTGCAGGGCACTAATGCGATCGCTTGTTCCAGGGTGAGTACTCAAAAATGTAGGCACAGAACCCCCTCTTTGCATCAGCTTTTGCATAAACGAGACCATGGCCGACTGGGCGTAACCAGCGCGAGTCAAAGTTCGTAATCCTCTATTATCCGCATCAAATTCATCTTGACGACTGCGGGGACGATTGAGCGCCAGTTCTACACCAATTCCCACGGCTGCATTACGATCTAAACCTGCGGCTGAAGCTACACCACCTGCGATCGCTCTTTGCCGCATCTGTTGTACTAAATGTTTGCCGCCAATGTGACCAATTTCATGGGCTATTACACTAGCTAGTTCCGCTTCATTATCTGCGGCTTTGATTAAACCCGTGTGAATATAGACAAAACCTCCCAAAGTAGCAAAGGCATTAATCGCATCATCTTCAACTACTTGGAAGGTAAAGGGGAGATTAGGGCGATCGCTGTTAGTTGCCAAGCGCCGACCGATTTGTTCCACATAGCGATTAATTGCAGAGTTGCGGCTAAGTCGAATATCACCACTCTTTAACTGCTGATTCATCTGCTGACCAAGATCAACTTCCTGGCGATCAGATATATTAGACATCTGAATTATCTGTACACCCCGGAACAGCAGCGACCGAATATCGAAAGCCCTTCCAGGCATGGGTGTAGTTAGACACAGACTCAGGGCAACTACTACCGAAATTAACGGATAAAACCAGCGCCGCCGCCACATATGATGATTTGTAAAAAAGCCTTTCCAAGTCATTGTTATTAGGTCTAATGGGATAAACTATAGGACGAATTTAGAGCCTTCTAAGTTGCATTCTTGACTCAAAAACAAAGATGCATAACTAGTTGTGCAAAATAAATTACTTGGTTGAGGGAGGGAACAGGTAACAGAGGAAAGGGGACAGTGTGGGAATACAGCAATTTCAGCCGTGTTGAAAAGTGGCTAAATATTTATGCATAGGTATTTACCAGTATGGTTCCAAAGGCTTTGATGATGAAAATTTTGTCCCATGTCTAAAATAAACCAAATGCCCTTGTTTTTATATTCTTGACGACCCATTTGCCAACTCGTGCTAGACTGGCGCATGACTGCAACGCCCAATAAGCTAATGAGCATTAAAGTTGCATAAAACCAGGGCTGAAGCCCTTACTACAAGCGAATCAGTCTGGAAAAATGAATGACGATTAGCTTAGCCTTGAGCTGTCTCAAATAGGGAAACTTGCCGTGTCCCTGATCAACCTTATTGCTAAAATCAATTATTCCGCTTGTATCTAGGAAAAGTTTTGATGGCTATTTTAGATTCCAAAGGACGCTTGTTCGGCAAAATAAATATCCTCGATTTAGGTGCTGCCCTGGTAATTGTGCTAGTTATAATTGGCATATTTGTTTTTCCTGGCACTACTGGTTCTGTGGCCCAAGTCGGGACTAAAACAGTACCCATCGAGGTAGACTTAGCCGTGCGCGGTTTAAATGTCCGCGACCCTGAACGGTTATTTGACAAAGGATTTACAAAAGGTGGTAAAACTAACGTAATTATCCGCAATCAGCCCTACGGTCAGATTGGGATCAAATCTCTTGAGCTATTACCTAGAACTGTAACAGTTCCTCAACCAGATGGTTCTGTCAGAGAACTACCAGATCCCAGGGCAAACAATTTTAGTACAGATATGCTTTTAACTTTAGAAGGTAAAGCCCAAATCACCGATACTGGCCCAGTTTTAGGTAATAGCAAAGTAAAAATTGGTATGCCTTTTGAGTTAGAAGGCTTTAACTATAACTTTAATGCGACTGTTATCGATGTTAGGGTGAAAGAATAATAGTACTTGCATTTTTTTGAGAATAGCTCGCCCTGTAGCCTGTCGGTTGATAGGGCTATTTTTTCGGCATACTGAAAATACCCAATCCCCAGTCTCCAGTCCCCTTTCACTCTGCCAACAAAATTAAATGCAGGGGATCTAAACGAACTTGCCAAGGCAAAGGTTGGTCTTTAAAGATGACCCATTTTTCTTTGAATACTTCTGCTTGTAGGTGGTAATCGTGAGTATTGGTCGGAGAGGAATGCAACTTGAGAAATAACGTTATGCGATGCGGCGTTTCACTTGCCCTCACTAGCCAGCAGGGAAATGTATTTTCAGCAGATGAGTTATTAGTAAAAGTGATTTGATGAGCGCGAATTCCCACGTAGGATAAATTTTTGGGGGGCGGTTCTAAGACTTTGAGGGTGCAACCCCAATCACTTGCTTCTAATAATTCAGATGTTTTAATCTCAGCATGAGAAAAGTTTTTACACCCTGTTAATTGAGCAACACTAAAGTTAGCAGGACGCTCAAAAATCTCTTGTTTGGCAGCATACTGCATAGACTTTCCTTGCTCCAGTACCAACAAATTTGGGCAAATTCGATAGGCTTCTTCCAGATTGTGCGTCACAAATAAAGTTGTTCCTTGGTAAGAATTCAAGGTAGTAATCATTTGCTGTTCCAGTTGGCTACGCAAGTAAGTATCTAGTGCCGAAAATGGTTCATCGAGTAATAGTGCTTCTGGTTGACTAGCTAAAGCTCTCGCCAGTGCTACTCGTTGTTGCTGACCACCAGAGAGTTGATGAGGATAGCGATCGCCTAATCCTTCTAATTGCACTGCTAGTAGTTGTGTTTTTACCTGTTGCTGAATCGCTGATTTTGAGAGTCTTTTAGGCAAGCCAAAAGCGATATTTTGCCTAACAGTCATGTGAGGGAACAGAGCATAATTCTGCACTAAAAACCCGATATGGCGATCGCGAGAAGGCAGATTAATTCCTTGTGCCGAATCAAACAACACTCGCCCATTTAAAACAATACGACCTTTGGTTGGGGTTTCTATGCCAGCAATGCAACGCAAAATCATACTTTTGCCAGCCCCAGATCCGCCCAAAAATCCTAGGGTATTATGATCGGCGCTGAAAGATACTTGCAATGTAAAGCCTGGAAGCCGTTTTTCAATATCTACAAACAATCCTGAAGCATCAGTAACGTGGGTATCTGTGCCAAATTGAGGTGTTTGATATTCCTGAGTTCTGAGTTTTGGGAATTGGCAATTTTGTGGTTTCTTCCCCCGATTTTCTTGCCATAAATTGACTGCGATGATTCCAGATAGGGAAATTACCATAATAGCGATCGCCCAAAACCAAGCCTCATTCATCGCTCCGGCTTCTACAGCAAAATAAATTGCCATCGGGATTGTCTGAGTTTGTCCGGGGATATTACCTGCCAGCATCAGAGTAGCGCCAAATTCACCCAAAGCTCGCGCAAAAGCTAAAGTTGTTGCCGCAACAATTCCGGGAAATGCTAGAGGTAAACTGATGCGCCAAAAAACTGTTGATTCAGAAGCGCCAAGGGTTCTAGATACTCGCAGGAGATTTGCATCAATTTGTGCAAAAGCTCCCAATGCCGTTTTATACATTAAGGGAAAAGCCACAATTGTCGCTGCGATCGCTGCACCATACCAAGTAAAGACAATCGTCAAGTCAAATGGCTGCATGAGTCGCCCTACAGGGCCATTTTTACCAAAAAATAGCAGCAACAAAAAGCCAACAACTGTAGGCGGCAAAATCAAAGGAGTAATAAAAATTCCTTCAATCAATGATTTCCCTTTACCTCGATATCCCAGCATCCAGTAAGCCGACCAAATACCAAGAAAAAACGTGATAAATGTCGCAAGTAAGGAAGTTTTAAGTGATATCCAAAGGGGAGATAAATCAGGTGACATTTTGGAGATAATTTCTGATATTGATGATCTATATAGGCTGCTGATGGGGAAGTCATAGATAAATAAATTAAAGTTTGTAGTCAGGACTTTAGTCCTGAACATCCTGAATAAGCGATGCATCACTCACTACGAACTAGAATTTACTGTATGTTTAATGATGCCTAGATATTTCTTGCAAGATACATAAATAATCTATCTAAAAACTTCTATATTTACTGTTTGATATGAACTAAAAGATTGCTAATTAACGCACAATAAATCCGTATTTTGCAAGTACAGCTTTGGCTTGATTACCAGATAAAAACTCAATAAATTCTTTGGCAGCAGGAACATTTTTACTGCTTTTAATCACTGCCATGGGATAAACAATTCCAGAGTGATATTTATCGTCAGCAGCAACTACAACTTTAACTTTGTGAGAAATTTTTGCATCTGTAACATAAACCAGGCCTGCATCAGCATTACCACTCTCTACTGCTGCCAAAACTTGACGCACATTGTTACCCAAAACTAATTTAGACTTGACCTGATTAAAAATGCCCAATTTCTGCAAAACCTGGTCAGCATATTGACCTGCGGGAACACTTCTAGGTTCTCCCACCGCGATTTTCTTAATTTTGGCATCTGCCAAATTATCAAAGCTAGTAATAGCAACAGTATTCTTAGGTACAATCAATACCAGACGGTTATTTGCCAGGTTGGTACGAGTACCTGGAACAAGGAGGCCTTTTTGCTCTAATGTATCTACTTGCCTGCTAGCCGCAGAAATAAAGATATCTGCGGAAGCGCCTTGCTCAATCTGTTGCTGCAAGGCACCAGAAGCTCCAAAATTGTAACTAATGTTGATGTTTGGCTTACTTTGTTGGTAAAGAGGCTTGATTTCTGCTAGTGCTTCTTGCAAACTGGCAGCAGCAGACACAAGTAGGTTGGCGTTTGACTGTGCTACTGCTGGAGTGGGAGCAATCAAAGGCCGGCTAGTTGTAAGCAATAAGCTAGTAACTGCTATACCAATAAAGGTAAAAACTCGTCTCCTGTTCATATAATAACCATACTGGGAGAAATTCTTTTGATGAAATTGGGGGTTGGTAAACATAGTACCAAACTAACCCAATTTTTCCAACAAAATTGGTAATGTTATGCCGAGAAAGGAACAAGGGTGGGTTACATTCCAAACCTCAGAAGAGGAGCGGAAAATTCTGGAGAAGTTCTGCGAACAGTCTCAGAGAACCAAAACCGAGATTCTCAGAGAACTCGTGCGTGGTCTCAATTCGCAGTCTCTACCAGAATCGCTAGCAAGTAAGTACAAAGAACAGGAAAATGTTGACACTCCAGAACCGGAAAGGGAAATTAGTATTCAGAGAAAACCACTAAAAGTTAGCTCCCGCAATGTTCTGAAGGGTATTGTTAAAAGAGTTGTCAATGGAGCGGTTAATACTGAGGTGACGCTAGAGATTACTCAAAAAGTTGAGTTAACCTCAGTTATCACCAGAGTATCAGCAGAGGAATTAGATTTGTCTGAGGGGAAAGATGCTTATGTAGTCATTAAGTCCAACGATATAGTTATTGCCAGGGACTAGTACTTATCCCGCGTTTAGCTAATCTCAGATTTATCCCATACCGTAGGTGTCATACACTACGGTTCTTTTTGTTTTTAGCTTGATCATGCAAGATTGGTAGATCATAACTACCCTTCTTTGCCTTCACTCTAGTAATTTATAAAATTTGCACCGTAGCAACTTCCCCTATAATGCCTTGTACAAGGCAATAGGGGCTTTTTTATGAGAGGCGGCGGAAGGACAGCGACGACATGGACGGGTAGCGCTTGGCAACATAAAGAAACTAAGGCGATACGCATTCCCACTGAGTCAAAAGCTGAAAACCCTGACTTTAAGGACATATTTTAGACTTCCCAATAGTTGTTGGGGTTGCAACTTGGGCGATCGCATCTGGGATATCGCCGGAGAAAGTAGCGTATTGGTTGGGAGATGACATCAAGACAGTATTAACGTACTACTGTCATCCAGATGTGACTAAAAGTGAATGCCCAGATTTTTGATACTCAAATGCTACTCAAAAATAGCTGAAAACTGCTTTTACGAATGTTATGTAACAATTATTGTAAAATTTCAAAGTCATCAATCTAAAATAGGAAAGGGTCATTATGCCTCTAGCAGTTGGTACGGATGCACCTGCATTTACCGTTAAAGATACTAACGGCAATACCGTTTCGTTATCTGATTTTGCTGGGAAGACAGTTGTTTTATATTTCTACCCCAAAGATGACACCCCAGGCTGCACTAAACAAGCTTGTAGCTTCCGGGATGCCCAACCTGATTATCAAGGTAAAGATGTTGTCGTGTTAGGAGTCAGTGCAGATGATGAAGCTTCTCATCAGGCATTCACCCAAAAATATAATCTGAATTTTCCCTTGTTGGCTGACACCAACCAAAGTTTAATCAAAGCTTACGATGTTGATGGTGGTGGTTATGCTAAACGCGTCACTTACGTAATTGACCCTAATGGCAAAATTGTTCATGTTGATGCCAGCGTGAATACTACTACCCATGCTAGCGATCTTTTAGCTGCACTAGGTCTGTAGTTTTTAGTTGTTTTGCTTGACCTCAACTTTCACCCTTAAGGTGAAAGTTGAGGTTTTGAGTTGAAATTTAAGGCAATTGAGTTTCTTCAGGTGTACTCGATGGCGAATTTGTATTTAACTTCTGCTGTCTTTCTTCATAAGCTTTTTGTTGTGCAGCTCTAAATCTTTCTGCTTCTGAGTTCAGTTGTTCTTGCTGTTGAGAAGGATTCCAGTTAATATTGCCAAAATTCGCCTGATGAATTAGGTCAAATACATTCAAATCACCGGAATCCGGACGAGCAAACGGATCAGTATTTTGGTTTGTACCACGATCCACTGAATTGTTGAATTGAGCCAAGCTTGGTTGAGTTATGAATAAAGAAGCAAGGCTAATTCCTACTGCGGTGGCGACAGAAAGTGTAGTTACAGGGGAAAATGATGTTTTCATGGAGTTTTAACCCTTAAATTGCTTTAACCAATCAAGTTTTCATTTTAAGCAAGAGTCCGCCGTAGTCGGGGTTGAATGCTCAACAAAGCAATTAGAGCAAAGCCAAACAACACCAGCAGCGCTCCACCAAAGGTAACATTACCCCAAGGCGCTTGCATTACTACACTATCTAGTCCCCAATTGCTATGAAGATAAAGATAGCGTATTGGTTCAATGGCATAGCTGAGAGGATTTAAAGTAGCGACAACCTGCAACCATTGAGGCATGAAAGATAGAGGAGCTAAGGCGGTACTTGCAAACAACAATGGCAGGTTAGTGACAAAAATTACTGCAATTAATTCAATGTGACCGGGTAAGGCAAAAGCTAAACCAAGGGAGATGGCGGTTACACCCAAAGCTAGCAAAAAGACAATTAAAGCGATCGCACCTAAACCTAATGCATCCGGTAACCCCGCACCTAAAAAGGCTGCGGCTGCCACAATTACGGCTGCTTGTAATAAACTTTGGCTAATAATAAAGATGGCCGACGCAAAAACAATGGAAAATCGTGATGCTAAAGGTGCAACTAGCAAACGATTTAAAAATCCGAATTCTCGGTCAAACATTACAGGCAAACCAGCATTTAATGCCCCAGCAAATGCCGTGAAAACAATTATGCCAGCAGCCAGAAACTGACCGTAATTTGTCGTATTCCCAAATATACCCTTGGGAGCATTTTGGAACAAAGCACCAAATAGCACCAACCACATCACTGGCTGAATAATTCCGGCAACCAAAGATGAAGGACGGCGTTGTAATTGAATAAACAAGCGACGAGTTAAAGCTAATGTCTCTTGTACTAATTCACCGAAAAAATTGGGCTGAGTATTAATATCTGTTGGCGGTGATGCCAATTGCTGCCAATTCATTTCTGATTTAGGGGTAACACTCATAGGAATTTGGGGAGTAGGGACTAGGTAATTACGAATTACGAATTACGAATTACGAATTACCTCATATTCTGCTTTTTCTCTGCTTTGGGGTCACGATTAGCAACTGCTGCGAGTTCTGCATCCAGCAAGGTGCGTCCCGTAGCAGCGAGGTAAACGTCATCCAGGCTGGGGCGAGATTGAGCAATACCAAATATAGGCAAGCCGACGGTGTTCAGTGATTGCTGGATAGTAATTAGGGCATCATTTTGGGGTGTCACCACCAAGTTGAGGGAATTACCTTGAGCGCTGTTGATGATTACTTCTTGCACAAAGGGCAAATCTTGCAAGAGGTGTTTGGCTTTTTCGGCTTCCTCAAGTGGGGAAAACTCGCGGATTCGCAATGTGATGCGATCGCCCCCTACTTGATCTTTTAATTGTGAAGGTGTACCAGCCGCAATCACAGTACCACGATCAATAATTGCCACGCGATCGGCTAGGGCATCAATTTCTTCTAAATAATGGCTGGTAATCAGTATTGTTGTGCCAGAGGCGCGTAGTTGACGCAGAAAATCCCATACCACAAAGCGACTTTCTATGTCAAGACCCACCGTGGGTTCATCCAATACTAAAACATCTGGTGCATGGAGCAAACCAGCTGCCAAGTCAAGGCGCTTGCGTAAACCACCAGAGTAGGTTCCTGTCTTTTTATGAGCGTATTCCTGCAAACCAAGTAAATCGAGAACCATGTCGATACGCTGTTTGGCTACTGCTCCCGGAATATGATAAAGTGCCGCTTGCAGTTGCAGCAATTCTTTTCCAGTCAGCACCTTATCTAATGCAACTTCTTGAGCCACATAGCCGAGCTTTTGTCTGGCGATTCTGGGGTTATCTATAACTGAGATGCCAGATACTGTGATTTTGCCAGCATCCGGTGTAGTCAAAGTACACAAGGCACGTAGAGTCGTAGTTTTCCCAGCACCGTTAGGGCCGAGTAGGCCAAAGATTTCTCCTGGTTCTACCTGAAAAGAAACATCCTTGACAGCGACTACTGTACCGTAGCTCTTTTGTAGATTTTCAATTAAAACGGCGGGAGCCATGACAGCTTAACCCCTAAATATACAAATCTCAACAAATTCTATTCCTATTGTAGATGAGTAGTGTGAGGTCAGGCGATCGCTTGGCTACGTTCCGTGATTTTATGAGTTAATTTGAGGTGCAAGGATGTTCGCCAAGCAATTCATTAGATTTTAAACACTTAACCTTTGCTGCATAATGGAGCAGGCATTTTCGTAATCTTGCCCAACTAGATAAGAGAAATGGTAGTAAGAGGCGATAAAAAAGTTACACCCGTATTTTTGATAGCGATCGCCAACTGCCAAAAAACCGTAACGGGCAGAATGTATATCGTCAAACCAACTACCGTGATAAGTATCAAAGAGAAATAGCGTCAATGAAGTCTCATCTGCACTAACATTTAACCGCAGCAAATTCAGGTGCGGGTGGTGGTTCTGTCCAATTGGCAGGAGTATATCATAGCCGTTAAAGTTGACAAACTCTGCTAGCTCCCCTGGTTCATAATTTGCAGTATGCGGGTTTGGTAGTAAATATTCCCAGCGTATGAAAAACTCATGTTTTGCATCAAGACCAGGGTCAATATCAATTCGCCAATATTCGCTGGTAATTAATTCTTCAATTACCGATGTGGGTAAATCAGCTACTTTCATAACTCAAAACCCTCATAATACAGAAACTTACTGAATATTTTTCACGAAAACACAAGCTGATTTTATGTGACTAACTGTGCTTGCAGGGTGGGATCTACTCCCCATATTGACCGCCAGTTACCTTACCCCGGAAAACAATGTACTGGTAAAGGTTATAAAACAACATCACGGGAATAAGGAAACCAATAAAAATAATCATAATCACCAATGAACTCGGATCAGCAGCTGCCTCATAAATAGTAATCTGCCTAGGAATAATGTAGGGAAAAACAATCAATCCTAATCCCAGAAATGTTAACACGAACAGCAGAATTGTCCAAACAAAAGGCGCTCTTTCTTCTTCGCGATTGAGACTGTTGATGAGTTGCCAAATTAATAGCACTCCCAACACGGGAATCACCGCAAATATATAAACTAGAGGTTGTTGAAATAAGCGAGACCTAGCACTTTCATAAATTATTGGTGTTGTAATTGTGATGAAAATTGCACCGATTAAAGTTGTCCAAGCCGCAATTTTGGCAGTCTTAAAGTGAGTAGTCTGTAATTCCCCTGTAGTTTTCCACACCAGATAAGTGGAGCCAATTAGCACGTATGCTTGAATTAACGTCAAAGCCACTAACACTGATGGAATACTCAACCAATCCCAAGTTGTACCAATAAAGTGTCCCGCCTCATCAACATTAATACCCTTCAGCACCGCACCAAGGGCGAAACCTTGACCGAGTGCGGCGGTAAAACTCCCAGCACCAAAAGCAAAGTTCCAAAAGAATTTGCGGTTTGCTAATTCGCGAAACTCAAATGCTACAGCCCGAAAAATGAAGCCAAACACCATCACAATAATAGGAATGTAGAGGGCATTCAAAATCGTGCCATAAGCTAGAGGAAATGCACCAAATAAACCCCCTGCCATGAGTACTAACCAGGTTTCATTGGCATCCCAAATATTACTCAAGCTGGTCATCAAAATGCCCCGACGTTCCTCATCAGAGGAGGTGAGAGATAATATCCCCACCCCTAAGTCAAATCCATCTAGCATCACGTAGAGGAAGAGAAAGAGAGCTAAAATTACAAACCATACCTGGGGAAGAAAATACTTAAGCGTCTCCATAGAATTTCCTATAGTTAACCGTCCTCTTTAGGATAAACGTTTTGGATATGGCGCAAATATATCTAAAGGTGGCTTCTAAATCAGTTTTGTTGCAAATTGTCTCAATAGAGATTTTCTTGTTTGCTATTAGTCATCAATGTGTAAAATTGAAAAATATTATTTTCTAGTTAGAAACTGACATAAATTTATTTTTAGTTTTATGAATCAACCACTGCTGCGCTTTTTGTCTACTAAAAATTATAAGAATTTGTCTTTAGATAAGGTAATCGAACTACAGAAACTCAATATCTTTATAGGTGCGAATGGTTCAGGTAAAAGTAACTTTATTAGCTGCTTGAAATTTTTAAAAGATAATTTAACTACAACTCCTGATGAAAGTCGCGGTGTCAGTAGTTTTGAAGATGCGATCGCTCAAATTGGCGGTAACAGAATTTTAGATGTTAGTGTAGAAAGCCCTGCTAGAGTAGGATTTGCATATTGTTTTTCCAAAATTAATGAACATGAACAAATAGGTAATACAGATAGTGTCATTCTCGATTTAGTTCTTTATGTAAGTAAAGATAAACTTAGTAGAGTTGGTATTTATCAAGAATGTTTATATACTAATTTAAATGTAAGTATTTTTGGCGAGATACCTTCATCTTTACCTTTCTATTATTATAAATTTCATGATCAAGAAGTAGGTAAAGGTGATATATCAGTTTATAGTAGAAATATTAATGAAAAAACATTGATAAACCAATTTGAAGAATTAAAAAATATACCTGTTAATTCGTTAGGTCTGTCTATAATTCCAAGGTTACTTGAAACTAGTTTGATAAATACACCAGTTTATAAAATTAGGCGAGACTTAATAGCATTTATTTCCCATTGGCAATTTTACAATGCCAATAACATGGATTTGCATAAAATTAGAATGTCAGAACCGAAAATTGGGGCAAGTGATATTTATTTATCTGCATCTGGAGATAATTTACCTCTAGTATTGGATAATTTAATTCAACAAGATATCGATTTTGAGGAAAATATTAACCGAGCAGTGAAGACAATTTTACCAAAAAGTCGTCGTCTTCGACCTATACGCTCTGGAAGATTATCTCTAACTTTAGAATTGTATTTTGAAGATGTTAAAGATGCTTTCTATCTAAATGAATTATCAGATGGAACTGTAAGAATGTTGTGTTGGGCAACTATCTTATATTCACCTATTCTACCTTCATTACTAGTAATTGATGAGCCAGAATTAGGGTTGCATGTGTCATGGATGCCAATTTTAGCAGAATGGATTAAACAAGCTGCCACAAAAACCCAAATAATCATTACCACACACAGTCCTGACCTTTTAGATAATTTCACAGATTGTTTAGAAAATGTCTTTTGTTTTTATTCAGAAGATAAAATGCATTTCTCTATAAAAACGCTTTCTCCAGAAATGCTCAGTGAAAAACTAGCAGAAGGATGGCAATTAGGTGATTTATACCGAGTTGGCGATCCCAGTATTGGAGGATGGCCGTGGTAGTATGGGTTTTTGCTGGTGGTGGGGAAGCTGAAGTTAGAGGGCTGATTCCATTTTTAGAAAAAAATTTTCCTGGGTGTAAATTTGAAAGAAAAACCCCAGTTCGGCAAAAACCAGGGCCGAAACCTAACAGAGTCAATAGTTATGGAAAAACAGGTAAAAGCTTAATTGAACAAATTAAGAGAGAGTTACCGATTGCTTTAAAATCTGAACCAGATAAGTGTGATTTAATTTTAGTTTTTGACGATTTAGACTGTCGTAATCCTGTTGAGCAACAAGAAAAAATATTATCAGCAATATTAACAATACCAGAATCTATCAATATCAAAAAATTTGTGGGATTTGCTGCACCTGAATTAGAAGCTTGGATTATTGCAGACTGGACTAATTCAGTAGCTAGACATCCTGATTTTAAACGCAGGCAGCAAAGTATGTGTCACTGGTTGAGTACAGAAAAAAATATTCCTTTTGATAATCCAGAATCATTTAGTGAGTACGATAAAGAAAAAGATTGTTGTCAAGAAAAGCTATCACAAGCGCTCGTCGATTCTAGTGTCATACCTGAATTTAATAGCAATTCCAAACCATTTTCTAAAGGGTTACATACACCAGAGCTATTAAGCCATATAAATCCTGATACAGTCCAACCAAAATGCCCTTTATTTCGTGAGTTTTATAACTATCTAAAAAATTGTTGTGCTTCTTAATGAAGGTTTAATTAACATCGGCAATTACTAGGTTAAATAAATTTATTTTCTGTAGTAAGTACTTTAAAACTAAAGCACTTACTACAAGCGTTGATGTATTAACTTTTTCTCATCTCATATCCAGGTAATACTAATTTACTAAATCAGGAAAAACCTCTTGCACAGCCGGATGAATCAAGCGACGATTCTGCACATTCAAGCCTTTAGCTAATGCTGGATTCACTTCTAGTGCCTTAATTCCTAAATTCGCCAACTGCACAACATAAGGTAATGTACTGTTATTGAGTGCCTGGGTGGCTGTCCAAGGTACTGCTCCAGGCATATTGGGAACGCCGTAATGTACTACACCTTCTTCTATGTATACTGGATTAGTGTGGGATGTAGTGTGTAGAGTTTCCACACAACCGCCTTGGTCAACAGCTACATCGACAATTACGGAACCCGGATGCATTTGTTTGACCAATTCGCGGGATACTAGTGTTGGTGCCCTACGTCCTAAGACTAAAACTGCACCGATGAGCAAGTCGGCTTCTTTGATGGCGGCTTCAATGTGGGCAGAGTTACTGTAAAGCAATTCAACTCTGGAGCCAAATAGGGTTTCTAGGTAGGATAAACGCTCGACATTCACATCTAAAATTTGCACGGCAGCACCCATGCCTACAGCAATTTTAGCGGCTTCTGTACCAACAACGCCGCCACCTAAAATTACTACCTTACCTGCTTTGACTCCGGGGACACCACCCAAAAGAACGCCTCTACCTCCTTGCTGACGTTCTAGGAATCTCGCCCCAAATTGTACTGCTAGCCGACCAGCAATAATGCTCATAGGAGTGAGCAGTGGTAATTTGTTCACACCGGGTTGTTCTACAGTTTCGTAAGCGATCGCACAAGTGCCACAATCAATTAAATGCTCGGTTAAATTGCGATCGGCCGCTAGATGCAGATAAGTAAACAATATCTGCCCTTTTTGCAAAAATTTATATTCGCTTGCTAAAGGCTCTTTGACTTTGACAACTAACTCTCGATTCCAAGCTGCTTCTGGCGTAAAGACAATCTCTGCTCCCGCATCTTGATAGTCATTGTTTGTAAATCCCGCACCACTACCTGCTTGAGTCTGAACAAAGATGGCATGACCATTTTCCCGCAGTACCCGCACACTAGAAGGACTTAACCCTACCCGAAACTCCTGATCCTTATTCTCCTTAGGAACGCCGATTTCCATGTACCGCCTCTAATGAATTTTTTTTGTTCAACTTTAGCCTGCCAGCATCAGGCTCGCACTTCCGTATTAGGGATAGCTAACTACTAACCTAACTTTCTTAACTCCACTAGCAAAGCCATAGCCACACCACGCCAGCTATCAAACTCTTACCCTTGACTATTACCCCAGTATTTCTACAATATATAAAGAATAATTACAAAATTAAAAAACTAGCATAACTCCTTCTAGGGATCTACTGCTGGATCTCTCAAGTTTCAATCTGAGTTGCAATACCGTTTGAAATCTTGATAACTGTTCACTGTTTTCAGTCTCGTTTGCCGCAAAGAGGTTTCTTCGTCATGACACAAACACAAACAACCATTACGCCCAAATTAGAGGAGCCTAAATTTGGCTTTAATGAATATGCTGAGCGTTTAAACGGTCGGGCTGCCATGATTGGCTTTTTATTGATGGTGCTGATTGAATACGTCACCGATCAAGGTGTGCTATCATGGCTCGGTCTGAAATAGTCCTGCCAGAAAGCTCAAGTCTTCAAGTTGTAAGCTAGTAATTAGAAGTGTGGGAACCAGCTGGGAACACTGGCTGGTTTTGACCATATCAATATAGATAGTGAATTCTCTTACACGAGTTGCCGTCTATGACCATCAGGCAGACAAGAAAGTATGGGTATGATCTTAAACTTGCAATAACACATGCAAGGGGGTTAAGTTACTATACTTTCACTGGATTGGAGAAAATTCTCATATTTCTTAGATGCCTATTGTCAGAAGGGCAGTTGACTTTGTGAGATATTCTCGGTGAAGTTACACATAAGGTAATCTGGACAAACCAAGCTGTGATGAATGCTGTATTACCTCGTTTTTTGAAATCAGCCTACAGAAAAGACCCCATAGTCAGTATATTGATGACTATGGGCGTGGTAGATGCGCTGATTGGTGGGCTGGATGATAGTTGGTCATTATTTGCTGTGGGGTTGGGGACAGCTGGAATTAGCCTCGCCTTTAAGTTGTGGCGTATCCAGCAACGCCGTCCCACTCCAGATGAGCCTGTAGTGCAACATTACTTGCCATCTCAATCATCTAGTCCTAGTCTGCCAATGCTGACTGTTTCTAAGAAAAAACCACCTCGATAAGGAGTGCTGAGTGCTGAGTACTGAGCGAAGAAGATGAAATTGATTGGCTTAACTATTCTACAAGTGAGGAAAAGTGGTGAGGAGTGAGCAAAGAAGTGGAAAAGATTCTCTACTGCGCCCAGGGATTATTCTGGCATTTATGGCAGCGATCGCTATTCCAGTAAGTCTCTGGCAAGGATTTCATCTTCATGCTGCTCATGCTGCTGTTGAGATAACACCAAACTCTCCAGCCAGAAGCAGCGTGACTAATCCCCAATTACTGTATACCCTCACCGGACACAGAGGAACCGTTAAATCCTTAGCCTTTAGTCCCAATAACCAAATGCTGGCCAGTGGTGGTGCTGAAAATGAGGGCATAATCCGGTTATGGAATCCCCTCACTGGCAAAAAGTTAGGGGATATTAGAAAAGCGCACAAAACAGGGGTAGCATCTTTGGTAATTTCGCCAGATGGTCAAACCTTAGCTAGCTGTAGCAGTGACAACACAATCAACCTTTGGAATCTCAAAAATAATCGGTTTAGCCGTTCCTTTGTGGGACATACTAGTAATGTCCTATCTTTAGCTGTATCTCCCGATAGTAGAATTCTTGTTAGTGGTGCTTTAGATGGTATTCGTTTGTGGGATTTATTGCAGCAACGCCCACTAGCTACTTTAGTCCGTTTTGATAACTCCATTCATACACTATCAATGAGTCCTGATGGTCAGACTTTAGCTAGTGGTGACAACAAAGGTGTGATTAAGCTGTGGAACTTGAGTACTGGTCAATTAATCCGTGAATTTGCGGCACATTCTCAAGCACTCACTACTATAACTTTTACACCAGACGGAGCAAATTTAGTCAGTGCTAGTCGCGATCGCACAATTAAACTTTGGGATTTAAATTCTGATGAACCAGTCCGCACCCTCACAGGACACAACAATTGGGTGAATGCGATCGCCATCAACCCCGATGGACAAACCCTCGCGAGTGCTGGACGAGATGGAATTAAATTGTGGAATTTAACTACAGGTGAGTTAGTCAATACACTGCTGGGACATACTGACTGGGTAAGTGCGATCGCTTTTAGTCCTGATGGGCAAACTCTCGCCAGTGGTGGATTTGATGGCAGAGTTAACATTTGGGGAATGCCATCACAACGCAATTAGCTGGTTAGTAGTTACACAATATTATTCTAATTTTTGTTACACGGGAGATTTTAGAAGTTCCAACCACGCTTCTAACTGAAGGTCGTAGTGACCAGCCTGTGCTAATGGATACTCTCCTTCCTCAATCAGCTTAATTAAATTTGGTAAAGCCTGGATAAACTCAGGATCATGCTGGCGGGGATGTATAGTCCATGCTTTCGTTGAGGACAAATCTGCTCTGACAAAACTGCTATTTTGCAATTTTTCGCTGGCCATAACCTCAAAAGATGCCAGCGCTCCTTGAATTGAACCACTGGTGCGGCGTAACCTGCGTTCGATTTTGGCGAATAATGGTTGCAAGGGTTGTGGTAACTTTCTCGAAAGTAGGGGAGGCGATTTCCAAATCAAAGGAATAGGGGAAAGCAAGGAGAAAGTTTGTCGGTTAATGAGATATGCTCTCATACTAAAAAATTTCTGAGCAGAAAATCCTCTTGGATCTTTTACGAATTGACGTGGTTGAAAAGCTTTACCTTCTGGGTGAGGAGGGCCACAAAGGGGACGTGCAGTCACAATTGAGGGTGTTGATACCATCAAGTCTATGGCATTAGTAATCCAGTTATAATCTGGGTCTTGGTGTAACAACATGTCAGCATCAAAATGGAGATAGTAATCGGTCGCTGATGCCTCAATACAATATAAAGATCCATAGATTGTCGAACCCTTCCAATTGTGCGTGTGGTTGAGCATTTGTTGGGCTTGCTGATCACCAAAATACTTTTGATAAATTCGGTTTATTTGCGCTGGTTCATAATCAATTTTGACGATTTTATCAATGAATCCTTGGTCAACTAGAGTTTTGCAGGCTGACTCTAATTCTTCTTGACTACCTGGATTGTATCTGACGCGCATACTTCCAGTTAAATTTGCGGTATCTATTGCTAAAACCCGCTCAACGAAAGGATAGTTACAGGCTCTAACCAAGTGTGGAATTGTTCGCAGCATATACGGAACATCAGTTTTGGCTGCGAGTATCCACATTGACACGGGGGCTTTCATGTTGTTAATATCCTGTTAGCTTTCTCAGGTTAACTACAGCAGTTTTTATATAAATAGACTACGTACATTCAAACCTAAACTCTTATCCCCTTCTCCACCCAGAAAAAGGGAAATACAAAGTCTCTCCTATTAAGAGAGTCAGTCCGTGGTCTAATCATGCAAAAATTCTTGCCTAAGAGTACTTTGCCAAAAAAACGCTCGAATAGCTAGACCATGCGTCAACTTTTTTCCATTAGTGTGACAAAATTGTGTTCATTTTTAAAGGTCGAATTTTTAGCAAAATTCGGCATTAAATTAACGTGAATTCGATGAACCTCTACCCAACCCCTCTCCGTGTCGGAGAGGGGCAAAAATCTCCCTGATTTTCAACTAAAAATCAAGGTTTCAAAGCCTCTCTCCTGGCAGGCTACGGTGTACACACAAGTCTTAAAATCCCACCTGAAACTTGGTTTCGTTGCCCTAGCGCCAAAATTAGCGGGATAAATGGAGTTTCCAGTTGCCCAAAATTAGGGTATTTATGGGGCTAAAAGAGTTGAAACCCTTGCGGCTTATACTTGTGTGTACACGGTAGCTCCTGGCAGGGGAGAGGTTTGGAGAGGGGTTTTTTCCACTTGTCGAACTCACGTTAAATTAAGTATTTATTTGTGCTAATTAAATCATCTATTAAAACCAACTTTAACGCTGATCCTTTTTAATAGCTGAATGCACAAATTTTCTCTAAGTATTTACTAGTAAATAAATTGCTAAATTTATAGCCAGGAATATCAGCCGATGGTGGCGGATATCCCAGCTGGATATAATACTCCTCTAGAATTGATGTGAGGCTAGAAAAGCTTCTATTTCAGCAGAGGTAGGTTGAGAAGCGATCGCACCTGGTTTAATGGTAGTTAGCGCTCCCACGGCATTAGCATAAGCAACAATGTGTTTTGCTGTTTCTGCATCTTGTAAGCCGTGGATGCCATGTTGACTCAATTGGTGGATAAATCCTGCTAAAAAGCTATCTCCTGCACCAGTTGTATCCACAACCGAAACCGGAAAGGAAGGTAATTTGCCTTCGTTTTCACCCAGACAATAGGCGCAACCATGTTCTCCATCTGTGACTAACACCCCATCAATTGAAGCCAGGCGGTAAGTAATAGCTCCTGGATCTGTGGTGTCAAATAGCCATTCAGCTTCTTCTTTGGAAAGTTTGAGAAAATCAACGCGCTTTAATATTTCTGGGATTTTTTGCCGAGCGATGTTTGCATCTTCCCAAAATACCGGCCGCCAGTTGACATCCAAGATAATTTTCAGGTCGTACTGTTCTGCTAGTTCTAAGGCGCGGTAAATTGCCTCCTCACTTTCAGGGTAGGCTAATTCCAAAGTACCCAAAACCAGAAAATCCGCCTCTTGAAACAGCGAATGTGGCAATTGCTTGGCTTGCAAGCGGGTATCGGCAAATTCAGAAGTGTCATACTCACCAAATCCGGCAAAATTGCGATCGCCTGCCAGATCCCGCACCACATAAACTTGCCGCGTTGGTGCTGTAGGATGGCGCTGCACCCCTGTTGTATCTACACCTACTTCTTGTAATAGCTTAACCAGTGTATTCCCTGGTTCATCTTCACCTACAGCCCCGATAAATCCTGCGGGAGTTCCCAGCTTTACCAAAGCACAGGCTACGTTAGCTGGCGCACCCCCTGGATAGGGAGTCCAGGACTTCACTTCTTCTAGCTCTAGTCCCAATTGGTCAGCTAAACAATCGAATAAAATTTCACCAAGGCACAAAACACGGGGATTGCTCATTTCATTTCAGAATCTGGGATTTTCGATTTTTGAGTTAGTAATTCCAGTATAAAATCTACAACACTCTTGACTCATCTGTCGCCAGTTCTCCAAAGAATAAAATAGCAAATTTTGCTACTTCCATGAGCTATATGTCTTGACTAATCTCCTTGACTATTTCAGTAATTTAACGTTATTTTTTTAATACAAAATTAATAATAAATACTAATTATTTTATGTATGTTGCCATCAAGTGGAAATATAAAGAAAATATTGTCAATTGGATTACTGCTACCACTGGAAACACCTTCCCACAAAAGAATCTTCTAGAATTAGAAGAGGCGATTAAGTACATATACCAAGGGAGGATAAAATAAGTCATGGCTGGTGGCGAGTCTCTGACCCCTGTTAGTCTATCAGACAGAGAACTGCAAATTATCGACTTAGTGGCCGCTGGCTTAACTAACCAAGAAATTGCAGGAAAACTGGAAATTAGCAAACGAACAGTTGATAACCATATCAGCAATATTCTCACGAAAACCCAAACGGAAAACCGAGTGGCTCTCGTCCGTTGGGCTTTACAGTGGGGTAAAGTCTGCTTGAATGACGTCAATTGCTGTCTTCTACCCAACCAAACTGATTAGACAATTTGTTATCGATGGCGTGTGGCAGACGACATCGATAGCGTCTAGGATGACAATAAACTTCGTCTGGTACATAGCCAAGCCAATTTTGACGGTTTACTCATGTTCTCCTCCTCACGCCTTTGTTTTCATGTGAACCTCTAGCGTAAGTTCTCTTTGGTGTCCAGATCAAGCAGATAAATTACTCGACCTTTGGTTATCGTGCGAGGCTGTTTTTCCTCTAGTACAGTTGTGCCACAACTGTACTAGGGGTTAAATACACGAGTATCCTTCTTTCCTTTTGCGTCTTAGCTATTAAATGCATCTTCATGGCGAATTGGTATAATACCAATTCGTAATTACTTTATATACTACCATTCAGTAAGAAAATTATTACTACCATTTGGTAAGATTATGCAAGTTGAAAAGTTATCCATTTCCTTGTCAGCGTCCTTGGTTCAATTTGTTGAAAGTTACAAAGTAACTAAAGGATGTAAATCTCGCTCCCAAGTTATTGAAATGGCGTTGCAATTGTTGCGAAAACAGGAATTAGAAGAGGCTTACCGAGAGGCATCTGCTGAAATTAACAAAGATTGGGATATCACAATTACAGATGGATTGACAGATGAAGCGTGGTGATATTTATTATGCGAATCTCAGTCCTACTGTAGGTTCCGAGATAAATAAACGCCGTCCAGTAATCATAGTCAGTAATAATGCGAATAATAGTGCGGCTAATACCGTAACAATTTTACCAATCACATCTAATGTCAACCGTGTTTATCCGTTTGAGGTCTTACTCAATCCAGAAGAGAGTGGTTTACCTAAAGCTTCTAAAATACAGGCGCAGCAGGTGCGAACAATTTCTAAGCAAAGGATTGTAGGAGATGTGATCAATAGTTTGAGTGAAGAATTAATGCACTTAGTAGATGCTGCTCTTAAACTACATCTAGGCTGGGATTGATGACCACAAGTATTTTTTCTGGTAATTAACTATTCTCACAACAAAAATTAGCAACAAACCCCTGCCTCAAGCGTTACATTTGTAAGAAATCTCTATTGCTCCATCGGCTTGGGGAGCAGTGTTTTTATGAATACTTCTGCCTCTTTTCCAGGTAGCTCATCTCCTTTTGATTTTTTTAGTTTTGATTTTACGACACCTCAGCCCACACAAGATGCTGATTTACTCCGACAGCTATCTTTCATCCCAGGGTTGAAAGAAATGATCATGTTGCGGCAGGTTCACGCCCTAGAACATGCTACTGTTTGGGTACTTAGTGAAGCAAAACCTGCCCACACCCCCAAAATCAGACCCGCCAACGCTCAAGTTGATAACAAATTATTAGGCGGATTGTCTACGGAACAAGGATTTTATCTTTATGGTGAAGTGAATATCAGTGATTTGCGACGTGCAGTCACATTAGGTTTACATCGTCTCACCAGTGGTGAATGGGATTTGGCTGTGCATCCTCGTTGCGGCACAAATTTATCAGTGGCAATGCTGTTAACAGCGAGTTTAGTTGTAGGTGTAAATCTGCTGCTACCATTCCGACCAATTGAGCAATTAATCGGCTTGGGATTAGCTGCGACAACGGCGGCTGAACTCTCACCCGATTTAGGTTTTATGGCACAGCGATACATAACAACTGCCATTCCTTTTAATCTGGCAATTGAAAATATTACTTTGACTCGCGACGTTTGGGGGCGTGAATCGCATTTTGTCAAGGTAAGCTGGCAGGATTGATACCATAACAGGTTTTCAACGCATTGCTTCAGCCACCTTTAAAGTGTCGGTGTACTGCTGAAATTTAAATATTCGCCCGTTTCTCAGCTTGTAAACATGGGCAAAAGCTGCTGTTGTTGATTTGCCTGTAGTTTTATAAGTGCCACGGTATTCACCCAAGGCAATGATAGTGTCTCAAGCGTCCAGCCATTCCTCTACAACAGCTTGCCAAGTATCCCAGTCTAACCGGAATTTGGCAAATACATCGTTCAATACCGCCTCTATGCCAATACGTCTGCCACCATCTGGAAAACCTTCATTCTGTATCCACTCAATCTGAGGGTCAAAAATTTCTTGGATAGTCTTGGTATCTCGCTCTTTAAATGCGGTATAGAGGCGTTCGATAATTGCCAGATTGCTCATGGGAACTCTAAGTCAAGGATGATTAAAGCTAAATTTTTCATCTAGCAACCCAATTTATCTGGTCTGGTTGAGAATAAATTAATATCTCAGTTAACCAAAACCTGGGACTAGGTACACCATATAGGCTAACCTACTTGTCAGTACATTTAAGAGAGTTGTGTCATGAGAAAGCTTTACTTCTTAGTTCCAGGGACATACGGAAAATTTGCCTGCGGTGGTCTTTGGGCAGAGTTAAAAACGGTTAATTTGGCTCAGCAAATCTGTAGCGCTGAGGTTGTAACTTATCGCCAAAGAGAAACAGGTCAACTGTTTATCAATGATTTGCTCCAAAAAAAGAATTTAGATGATGTAATTTTTGTGATTAGCTGGGGATTTGATGTAGCTCAATTAGCTCACAAACTCAAGCAATATAATGTTGTTTACCATGCCCATAGCGCAGGTTACAAATTCTACCTACCTGCAAGTATTCCCATTATCACTGTTAGCCGCAATACAATGGGATATTGGGGGCAAAAATCTCCTAATTCTCTAATTTATTATTTACCTAACCAAATTTCTGAAGAATTTCAAAATTTACATCTTCAACGAGATATTGATGTTTTAGTTCAAGCCCGAAAATCTTCTGAGTATTTGCTTCAAGAATTGATTCCAGCTTTGCAGCAAAAATGTCGAGTAAAATTAGTAGATTCTTATGTAGAAGATTTACCTGGGCTATTTAATCGGGCGAAAATTTACCTATATGACTCAGCCGAATATTGGGCGCAACAGCATGTAAGCGAAGGATTTGGTTTACAACCAATGGAAGCTTTGGCTTGTGGCTGCCAGGTTTTTTCCAGTATCAATGGCGGGCTATCAGATTACTTAGATCCTGGGTTTAATTGTTATAAAATTGCCGGATATTCAAAAGAATATGATGTGCAACGTATTTTGAGAGTACTGGAATTTCCCGAACAGATAATTTTACCTGAAAGCTTTTTTGCAGAGTATCGAACTGAAAATATTCTCAAGCGGTTTCAAGTAATTTTGGCTGAATTAAATGTATTTTTTGATCACAGAATCAAATTTCCACCTAATATTAATGGTTTGTCGAACAGACGTGTAGCTAGATTACGTATCCAGTCGATATACAGTAAGTTAAAACAAAAATATTTTTCATAAATTGTTGTCTTAAGTTACTTTAATTAATTGTTTTATGCTCGGATTGTTCTAGGAAATATTGCTGCTATCAAAAAATCATACATACCTGATTTGATGTAAAATGTATAGGAGATTGCAATTATGAATAAAATATTTACTTAACGAATGCAAAGTCAAATCATTAGATTTATTTATCATTGCTCACCAAAGCAAAGTAATTATGGGATAATTAAGTAGTATAGAATACATTTATCTAAAAAGTATATATCACTAATGATTAAGTTGTTTCAAAATTAATGCGGATTACCGAATGCGGATTACCGTCTTAATTATTAACTTTCATAAGTTATATTTAATCTCTCACATCAACTTGCTGTTACCAAAACTGTAACCGCTTAATATTTCTGTTGTTGCAAATGCAATAGTAAACAATTGAAACATCATTTAGCGTCAATTTGCATAGACAGCTAAAAACATTTGGCAAGCGAGGTAGCAGAATGAATCGGCAGAAATTGAGTGGTGTGAAAAACAATTTCCTGCAAAGACGTTACGGTGTTAGTCTGGGAAGACGTTATGTTTTGGCAGCAGCTAGCGTTGTTTTGTTGGGTGTCTTAGGGTGTTCTCAGGTCAATAGCAGTACAAATGCCCTTGCCCAATCTGGTCTACCTCAATCAGCGACTCCATTACCAAAAAAAACATTGATTTCTGATACAAAACTCGTTGATGCTAACAATAAATTTGGCTTCAAGCTGTTTTCAGAAATTCTGCAAAATGACGGGAGTGAAAACAACATTTTTGTTTCACCTGCGAGTGTAGCGATCGCCCTGGGCATGGCTTACAATGGTGCGAGTGGTTCGACTCAACAGGCAATGGCTAAAACCCTGGAATTACAAGGGATGAGCCTAGCAGATATCAACTCTGCTTACGCTACATTAAAAGGGCTGCTAGAAAATCCTGACCCGCAAGTGCAATTGACTATTGCCAACTCGCTATGGGCAAACAAAAATGCTAGCTTGCAGCCAGAATTTCTCCAACGAACTCAAGATTTCTACAAAGCCAAGGTTACAAATTTAGACTTTCAAGATGCTGCATCTCCCAATACCATTAATAATTGGGTTCAAGAAAATACGCAGGGTAAAATTAACAAAATAGTTGAACAAATTGAACCTGATCAGGTGTTATTTCTGATTAACGCCATATATTTTAAAGGGCAATGGAGCAACGAGTTTGATAAATCAAAAACTGCTGACCATCCCTTTTACTCTTCATCTGGCGCACCGAGAGAACACCCAATGATGTCGCAAAACGGTGAATACAAATACTATGAAAATGACCAATTTCAGGCAGTAAGTTTACCTTACGGCGAAAATGGCAAAGTCAGCTTTTATATCTTTTTGCCTAAACAGGAATCTAACCTCAAAAGCTTTTATCAAAACTTGAATTCTGAGAACTGGGAAAAATGGATATCTCAGTTCAGCAGGCGGGAAGGATTTATTCGCTTACCCCGCTTTAAAACAGACTACGATGTCACACTCAATGATGCTTTAATAGCTTTAGGTATGGAAGAAGCTTTTAGCAATCAAGCCAATTTTTCCGGTATGGGTCAAAATTTAAAAATTAGTCAGGTTAAGCACAAAACCTTTATTGAAGTGAATGAAGAAGGTACAGAAGCCGCCGCCGCCACATCAGTAGGAATAATGCGAACATCTTTCAGAGAAAAACCCGAACCTTTCCGCATGATTGTTGACCGTCCCTTTTTCTCTGCCATTCGCGATAATCAAACAGGAAGCATTTTATTTATGGGTTCAATTGCCCAGCCACAATAGAAATTTTGGACTAAAAAAATCTTTTTCCACTCCCCATTCCCCTACTAAGGTAATGTAGGTTCCGAAATGCTCAGGGGATTGTTGGCTTCAGCTTTTGGTGATGCTTCTGGTGCAACGGGTGCAGCTATTTCTTCTGTTTCGTTGTTTAATCCAGGAGGACGCAAGGCGGTTATCGCAGTCTTGATAATTACAGCAGTGGGGACTGCTACAATCACGCCTAAAAGCCCACCAATTCTTGCTCCTGTGAGGACGGAAATTAGTATCCAAACTGGGTTTAATCCAGTAAAGCTACCTAAAATGCGGGGGGCAATTAAGTTTTCTAAAATTTGCTGGACAATCACTGCGGCGATTAAAACCCTGATCCCCATCCAAAAATCTTGCAGTGCTACGAGCGAGGTAGTGAGAGCGATACCCACCGAACCACCAAAGGGGACAAGAGCCATGATGCCAATAGTCAAACCAAATAATAGCCCAAATGGCACTTTCAGCCATAAAAAGATGGGAATTAGGGCTGATGCCATACAGGTAGATAAAATCAGTTGGGTGATGAAAAAGTTTTGAAAACTGAGGCGTACTGTTTTAGAGAAAGGTTCACGAAATTTGGTAGGTAGCCACTCGACTAAACTTTGCCAGAGTTCACCGCCATGCTGCAAAAGATAGAAAGTCAAAACCATAGTCAAGAGAAAATCTAACAGGCTAGTGAATGTGACCACAGCTAGATTTAAAACTTGTCCAGCGATCGCCTGCAATTGTCCCTTGACGCGATCGTTGATTTGCACCACAAGCGCATCTAAGTTGATCGGCAAACCGAGAGTTTCGGCTTTCTCATTTAACATCATTAACTGAGAACGCCCAGAATCAATCAACTCTGGCAATCGCGCTACCAATTGTTGAGCTTGAGTCAAGGCTAGCGGAAACAAAGTCACACCTAGCGCCAACAGCACCGACAAAGCTAATAAAAATACTAAAATGGCAACTTGTTCTCGCCTCGCGCCTTGACGCTCCATCCAGCTAACGGGATAGTTGAGCAGAAATGCTAGTACTGAGGCTCCGACTAAAATGACTATCAGGGAGTGAAAATAGTGAAAAATTGCCGAAATTGCCCAACCATTGAGAACTAACAGTGGGGCGAATAATGCGATCGCCCCGATTCGTGCTATGGGTGTAAGTGTCTGCCACCAGTTGAGTAGCTTGCGTGTCTGCATCTTTAGCCGATTGCGGGATAGAACTGAATAAATCTGCTGTTACAACCTATTATCTCTAACTACATCACCGTATTTCATCTCTCTAGTTTAGGATTAGACTCACCCTAATGGACAATCTTGAACCAATCGATAATTCATCGGCCGTAGGGAGTGGGAAAGACTCTTGCCAATTACCAATCCCTCGTCAAGACATAGCTACCACTAAAAGACAGTTACTCGTATACTTAATTCCCGTTATTGGCTTTTTTCCATCCCTGTGGACTGTTTATCGCCGCCAGGGTAGCCGGGAACAACTAGCTGTGAGTCGTCTGTCTATCACTCTGGCATTTACCTGGCTTTTGGGATACTTCTTGTTAGCTACTGGGGCAGCAACTTCAGAATTTTTCACACTGCGGATATTAATCCTTAACAGTTTTTTAACATCTGGCTACTTTTTGGTAAGTGTTTGGCTGATTTTTCGACTTATCCAAGGGAAATCTCCCCGATTATCAGGTTTAAGTAACTTGGCCGAGCAAGTGTTGGGCAAGTATTTGTCTTAATTCCTGTCAGTACATGATGACTTTACTAGTATTTTTACCTAAATTTTCCCAAATTACAGATTATCTCCTACCAGATCTGGTCAAACCGACTTATTGTTGTCATACTTCAATAAATCATCTCCGGATTTGCCATAAAGAAGGAGAATCCTGCTATAAGTGGTGTGGTTAAAGCAGTAGTAAAAAAGTCAGCACAGTTAATTTGTTTGCATATTAATTTAGTCTGTAAATTTACCGAATTTGATCAGTAAGTGTGAGGAAGTCTGTGACCAGTCAAAGAACTTCGGCGGAAGAAAACCAGTCAGCAAAAGCCCCCAACTCAAAGGATAAACATTCCCATAACCATAAGTCTGGACGTTGGCTGTGGTTTTGGGTAGGAATGACTGGGATAGCAATGGTGTCAGCAACGGCGGGGGCGCTGTTAGCGGTTTCTTTGACCAGTACGCCGTTGCAGCAAGCACAGCTAAGTCCCCAAGATGAAGCGGTATTTGATGGCGATCGCATCTCTGGAGGGGGGTTACGATTTTCCGAGTTAACTCGCCCCGTCAATCTCTTAGTTATGGGGATGAGCGTCCTCCCATCAGATATCCAAAATCCCCCCACCGAACTCCAAAATCTGGGCTACGAGCCACAGGTAAACTCGTTTGACGGTCTTGCTGATGTGATGCTCTTGATCAAATTTGATCCAGCGCAAAAAAGAGTAGCCATGCTCTCGATTCCCAGAGATACTCGTACAGAAGTCATTGGTTATGGAGTAAAAAAAATTAATGCGGCCAATATTGATGGTGGGCCAGCTTTAACTGCCAAAACTGTCAGTAACCTCTTAGGCGGCGTGGGAATTGATCGCTATATCCGCATTAACGTTTTGGGAGTTGGTAAGCTCATTGATGCCTTGGGTGGAGTGACTGTATATGTCCCCAAAGATATGAAATATCAAGATGATTCCCAGCGTCTATACATCAACTTGAAGGCAGGTAAACAGCATCTCAACGGTGATCAAGCTTTGCAACTCCTGCGCTTTCGCCATGATGAACTGGGAGACATCGGTCGAATTCAACGACAACAGATGGTGATCCGTGCTTTGATGGATCAAGCTCTTAACCCTGTAACTGTAGCTCAACTACCCAAAATTCTCAATGTAGTTAAAGAAAATATTGACACTAATTTAACTGTTGAAGAATTAGTAGCGTTAGTAGGTTTTGGCGTGCGGACAAATCGTGCCAATATGCATATGTTCATGTTACCGGGTCGCTTTAGCCAAAAGGAAGAGTATATTGCTAGCTATTGGCTACCAAACCAAAATGGTATCGCGAGAATGATGTCTCAACACTTTGGTTTAGAAACAACGCGCGAATTCAGGGCGATTAACTCAAGTTCTTTGCGAGTGGTAATTCAAGATAGCACAGGTAGCGATCGCGCTGATCTTCGACCTTTGATTAATACCTTAGAAAAATTCGGATATCGCAACATCCGCGTATCCATACCTTGGACTCAACCTCTAGAGGTAACTAATATTATTGCCCAGCAAGGAGATGGTGATAGTGCCGAATCAATTCGCGATGCCTTAGGATTTGGTGAAGTGCGAGTGGAAAGCACTGGTATTCTGGACTCTGATATCAGTATCCAGGTGGGCAAAGATTGGTTGGAAAAAAGAACTTTCTTTGAGCCGACTTACTAAGCATCAGCTACACCATGATGAATAAACATAAAGGCGTAAGGTTTATCCTCACGCCTTAATATTATGAAATAGGAATTTATAGTAGTCGCTACTTAGCTGAGGACACAAACTAATCATTAAACTGTTCCCTGTCCTCTGTCCCCTGCTATGGTTACCAACTGTCCGCAGTGCCTCGTTTATAGGGTTCACCTGTAAATGGTTGTGTACCAATCACCGGATAAGCATCATCACTGGGACCAAAAATCCGCATTACAGCCTCAGAAATATATTGGGTGATGCTATCAAGCATTCTGGAAATAGCCATAATATTAGACTCCTTGTTTTGAGTCGTGATTAATTGTGATTTCTCTACTCTAGTTCTGATATTCTCGCCTAGGTTTAATTCTCAATAAATTTTCGGATATCTTTGCAATACTTTAGCTGATGCCAAAATTTAGCTTTTATCTTTAATTTTAATTAAAACAAAATTATCTATTCCCCCTTAATCTGAGACAGGAAAGGGTTTTTTTAGCTAGAAATATTAGCTATATAACTATTAAAATATATTAATTAATTGCATATTTTAAGATTAATTTGGTTTGTTTGTCCTGCATTCATGCAGTCAACGAAATCAGAAGGAAGACGAAAGAAGGATGATCCTCTTCCTTCTCACGACCAAAGGAAGCAAGGGTCTGAATCCATCCAAATTTATTCAATTGCGAATTGCGTACAGCCTGGCGGCATCCGGAGGCTCTATTGCGAATTGTTTCATCCTTCTTCACTTCGGCCACGCTCAGTACAAGCCTCCTGACTTCAAACTTCTTCCTTCTTGTTCAACGACTTGATTTGTCTGAGAGTTGACATTATTTATGGTAGATTTTACCATAATAAAAGCAGCATTCTTTTAAGGACGCTCTTGCATGGCAACTTTTCCAGACTTGGACAGCATAGAGAAACAAGAACTAAACCTCTCTGCGGCTGATTACAGCCTGCTAACAGACCTTTACCAGTTGACAATGGCAGCTTGTTATACAGGTGAAGGTGTAGAACAACGGCGGGCTAGCTTTGAATTATTTGTCAGGAGGTTGCCAGAGGATTTTGGCTATTTAATAGCTATGGGGCTGGCGCAGGTACTGGATTATTTAGCAAAATTTCGCTTTAGTTCCTCTCATATAGCGGCTTTACAGGCGACGGGAATTTTTGCTCATGCAAGCGAAAGTTTTTGGTCGTTGTTAAAAGAGGGGTGTTTTACTGGTGATGTTTGGGCAGTACCGGAAGGAACAGCTGTATTTGCCAATGAGCCATTGTTACGGGTGGAAGCACCACTTTGGCAAGCACAGTTAGTAGAAACGTACTTACTCAATACGATTAATTACCAAACTTTAATTGCCACAAGGGCTGCACGCCTCCGCGATGTTGCGGGGGAGCAAGCAACACTTTTGGAATTTGGTACAAGACGAGCATTTAGTCCCCAAGCTGCTTTGTGGGCGGCGCGAGCCAGTTTGGCTGGTGGCTTGGACTCTACCTCAAATGTGTTAGCAGCGTTACAACTGGGTCAACAGCCAAGTGGTACGATGGCTCACGCTTTAGTTATGGCACTGTCAGCAATGGCAGGCAGTGAAGAGCAGGCTTTTACTGCCTTTCATCGATATTTTCCGGGTGCGCCATTGTTAATTGATACTTACGATACGATCGCAGCTGCCCAGCAGTTAGCGGCAAAAGTCAATTCTGGAGAAATGGAATTAACTGGGGTGAGGTTGGATTCTGGAGATTTAATTACTTTGTCCAAACAAGTGCGATCGCTTCTTCCCGGTGTGTCGATTTTTGCTAGTGGTGATTTAGATGAGTGGGAAATTGCCAGACTCAAGGCGGCGGGTGCGGCAATTGATGGCTATGGATTGGGAACGCGACTAGTTACCGGTGCGCCTGTCAATGGAGTCTATAAACTTGTGGAAATTGATGGAATTCCTGTGATGAAACAGTCTAGTGGTAAAGTGACTTATCCCGGACGCAAGCAAATTTGGCGTTCACCTACGGTGGGGCGTAAGGTACAAGCCGACAAGTTGGCATTGGTAGATGAAAGTAATCTTACAGGTAAGCCTTTGTTGCAGTTGGTAGTTAAGGCAGGGGAACGGGTGCAACCAACTGCAAGTTTACAGGAGATTCGGCAACGGACTGCGGCGGCGGTGGCTAGTTTGCCTCAGGAGATCCGGCGTTTGGATCATCCTGCGACGATGTTGGTGGAGATTTCTGCTGGGTTGCAAAAGTTGACGGAAGAGACTCAGGAACGTTCGCGTAGCGTGCGCGCAGCGCATACCGCAAAGGACGCAAAGGGTGCGAAGTAAGATGATGAGAGTTGCTTTGTTTGGTACTAGTGCAGATCCGCCGACGGCTGGACATCAGAAGATTCTTAGGTGGTTATCTGAGCATTATGATTGGGTGGCAGTTTGGGCGGCTGATAATCCGTTTAAGTCTCATCAAACGCCTTTGGCACATCGGGCAACTATGCTGCGATTATTGATTACAGATATTGATGCAGCGCGGCATAATATTGCTTTGGAACAGGATTTGAGTAGCTTTAGAACCCTGGAAACATTGGAAAAAGCCAAATCTCGTTGGGGTGAGGATACTGAGTTTACGTTGGTAATTGGTTCTGATTTGCTCAATCAATTGCCCCAGTGGTATCGTGTTGCAGATTTGTTACAGCACGTGCAGCTGTTAATCGTACCACGACCGGGATATGCCATCAATGAGCCTAGCTTGGAGGCGGTGCAAAATCTGGGAGGAAAAATTGCGATCGCTAGCTTAACGGGGATAGATGTTTCCTCAACAGCATATCGTGAACATGGAGATACCCAAGCCCTTACTCCCCCTATTGTTGCCTATATTCATCAAGAGCATTTGTACAAATGCCAGGACGACACTACAAAAAGATACCAACTCCGCTAAATCAACAACCTTTGGCCGATTTTAAGGTTGGTGTTGATAATGTAATTTTTTCGGTAGACACAGCCCAAAATCGGCTACTAGTTCTCTTAGTCATGCGACAGCAAGAACCATTTTTAAATTCTTGGAGTCTTCCTGGTACTTTGGTACGTCAAGGAGAGTCTTTAGAAGATGCTGCTTATCGCATCATGGCAGAGAAAATTAGGGTGAATAATCTCTATTTAGAACAGTTATATACCTTTGGGGGACCCAATCGCGATCCACGGGAAGCTACTGATAGTTATGGTGTGCGTTATCTATCGGTTAGTTATTTTGCCCTTGTGAGATTTGAAGAGGCAGAATTAATTGCTGATAAAGTCACTGGTATCGCTTGGTATCCAGTCAAACAAGTGCCTCAATTAGCTTTTGACCATAATGAAGTTTTGGCTTATGGACATAGGCGTTTGCGAAATAAATTGGAATATAGTCCCGTGGCTTTTGAAGTCTTACCACCAATGTTTACTTTGAATGATTTGTATCAGTTATACACCACAGTTTTAGGAGAAAATTTTGCCGATTATTCTAATTTTCGAGCGCGTCTCCTCAAATTAGGTTTTTTATGCGATACCGGAATTAAAGTATCACGGGGGGCTGGTCGTCCGGCTAGTTTATATAAGTTTGATGCTGAGGCTTTTGCACCCTTCAAAGATAAACCTTTAGTTTTTATTTAATAGTTAAATTACATATAAAATCAAGCGTAAATGAATTATGTAGATAGACCAAGACAAAAAGATTATCTCAGATAAAATAGAGATTAACTACGAATTATGAACTAAAAATTACGAATTATGAAAATTGCGATCGCTCAACTTAATCCGACCATTGGTGACTTGCCCACAAATGCTCAAAAAATTCTGGAAGCAGCGCAACAAGCAGTAGCAGCAGGTGCGCGTTTGTTGTTAACACCAGAACTTTCTTTGTGTGGCTATCCCCCAAGGGATTTATTATTAAATCCTAGTTTTGTGGTAGCTATGGGCATGACATTACAACAGCTAGCCAAAGAATTACCGCCCAATTTAGCTGTGTTGGTAGGAACTGTTTCCCCGAATTTACAAGCATCTACTACTGGCGGTAAAAGTTTATTTAATAGCATCGCTTTGTTAGAAAATTGTAAGGTCAAGCAAGTTTTTCATAAGCGGCTTTTACCTACTTATGATGTATTTGATGAAAATCGTTATTTTGAACCAGGTTTACAAGCTAATTATTTCACTTTAGATAATATTGATATTGGTGTTACTATTTGCGAAGATTTATGGAATGATGAGGAATTTTTAGGTAAACGTAGTTATGCAGTAAATCCGATTGCTGACTTAGCTATATTGCGTGTAGATGTAATTGTGAATTTGTCTGCTTCACCCTACAGTGTTGGGAAACAGCAATATCGAGAAGCAATGCTCAAGCATAGCGCGGTACGTTTCCAACAACCGATGATTTATACTAACCAAGTAGGAGGAAATGACGATTTAATATTTGATGGTCGCAGCTTTGCCTTGAATCGTCAAGGTGAAATTATGTGTCGCGCCCGTGGTTTTGCAACTGATTTGGTAATAGTTGAATTGGACGAAACACAGCGAGATTTACAGTTAAGTTCTGTTGCTCCTGTGTATGAGTCAGAAAATGAAGAAATTTGGCAAGCTTTAGTTTTGGGAGTCCAAGACTATGCTCGCAAATGTCATTTTTCTCAAGTCGTGTTGGGGTTAAGTGGAGGCATTGATTCAGCATTAGTAGCTGCGATCGCATCTGCTGCACTGGGTAAAGAAAATGTCCTCGGTGTCTTGATGCCTTCCCCCTACAGTTCGTCACATTCCGTCAGCGATGCCTTGGCATTAGGCGAAAATCTGGGTATCCAAACCACTATCTTAAAGATAGGGGAATTAATGCAAGGCTTTGATCACACCTTGGCTGACTTGTTTGCTGGTACTGAGTTTGGCATCGCTGAGGAAAATATCCAGTCGCGAATTCGCGGTAATTTATTAATGGCGATCGCTAACAAATTTGGTTATCTGCTGTTGTCTACTGGCAACAAGTCAGAAATGGCAGTGGGTTACTGCACCCTCTACGGCGACATGAATGGTGGGTTAGCAGTAATTGCGGATGTTCCTAAAACCCGCGTTTATTCACTTTGTGAATGGTTAAATCGCCACAGCGAAATTATTCCCCAAAATATCCTCACCAAAGCACCCAGCGCTGAACTCAAACCCGGTCAAGTGGATCAAGATTCTCTACCTTCCTATGAAATTTTAGACGACATCTTGCAACGCCTGATTCACAACCACCAATCAACAGCACAAATCGTCGCCGCAGGTCATGATCCAGTAATTGTAGACCGAGTAATTCAGATGGTGGCGCGTGCTGAATTTAAGCGGCGACAAGCACCCCCCGGATTAAAAATTACTGATCGCGCTTTTGGTACTGGTTGGCGAATGCCAATTGCCAGTAACTGGGCTGCTGTCAAAAATACCTACCAAACTAAAAATATTCCCACACATACCTTAGTCTGCGGTGATGCACAAGTGAAAAGTGCTGAGTGAGGAATAAAAAGTACGGAACCTACGCCTACGGCTATAAAGACAAATTGTTTTCTTGCTGTTCTCCCCTTAAACTTAAAATCTAAAACGTTATTTGTTCATTTTGGAGAATTTCCGTCGCCTTCTCGGCAGACACTGGTCTGTAGAACAAGAAACCCTGTACATCCTCGCAGTGAATAGATTTCAAAAAATCCAGTTCCTCTTGCTTTTCTACCCCTTCGGCGGTTAGCCTCAACCCCAAACTCCTCGCCAAAGTCACGATCGCCTTGACAATATGAGCCACTTTGGCATCCTTTGTCAATTCTTGGATGAACGACTTGTCAATTTTCAGATTATGAAGTGGTAAAAGTTGTAGGCGTGAGAGTGAAGAATGGCCTGTACCAAAGTCATCAATGGAAAGATGAACACCCATCTGCTCCAAATACTGCAAAACAGTTCTGGTAAACTCTAAATCCTCAATGGCGGTAGTTTCTGTAATTTCTAATTCTAAACAGTTCGGATTTAACCCTGTCTCTGCTAAGATTTCGGCTACAGTTGCCACCAGTCTAGGTTGGCGGAATTGCTTGGGAGAAAGATTAACCGCGATCGTCAGGGGAGGCAATCCCGCGTTTTGCCAAGTTTTATTTTGAGTACAAGCTGTTCGTAATACCCATTCGCCAATAGGGATAATTAATCCACATTCCTCCGCAAGGGGAATGAAGACACTAGGTGCTACTAGTCCCATGTCAGGATGTTGCCAGCGCAACAGTGCCTCCATACCAGTAATTTGTCCTGTATTGATGTTGACCCGAGGCTGGTAATACACTATTAATTCTTCCCTTTCTAGGGCATAGCGCAAGCTCTTCTCTAAAGTCAGCAGTTCAGGATTTTTGGTACATAGGGTAGTGGTGTAAAACTGGTAATTATTTCTGCCCTCATCTTTGGCATAATACAAAGCCGCATCTGCATGTTGGATTAAAGTTTCGGCATCAGCACTGTGTTCATCCAGAAGGGCAATACCGAGACTAGCACTCACATAAAGTTCGTGTCCATCCAGATAAAAAACATCTTCTAAGGCATGTAAAATTCTCTGTGCCACTTGAGCCACTTCTTCGAGATATTTCACACGGGGCAGTAAGATGGTAAATTCATCACCCCCCCAACGGGCAACAGTATCCCCACCTCTGAGGGATTCTTTTAATCTTTCAGCCACCTCTTGTAACAATCTGTCTCCTAATGTGTGCCCTAGAGTGTCATTGATAATCTTGAAGCGATCCAGGTCAAGAAACATCACAGCTAAACTGTCTTGGTTGCGAATCGCGTTAGGTAAAGCTTTGTCAAGCAGCTCATCAAATAACAGCCGATTAGGTAATCCCGTTAGTAAATCATGAAGAGCCTGGAAGCGGATTTTTTCCTCCACCTGCTGACGCTGCCGAGCGCCACTGATACTGGCGGCCATCGTCAACAGTGTGGATTCTTCGTGCTTTGACCAATGGCGCTCTGTTGAACAGTCTGCTAAACCTAAGTAACCCCAAAACTTGTCCTCTAGTCTCAGGGGTACTAAAAGTAGAGATTGTATACCATTTTGAGAAAGCAATTCTCGCTCAGATGCGGGAAATTCACGGGTAAGTCCGCTAATGGATTGTCCTTGAGCAAGGGCAGTGTGCCAACGTGCTAATTTAGCACACTGATCAGGCTGATTTTGCCAGTGGTGGCGGGAAGGCTCAATATGGGAGCGTGTCCATTCAAACTGGAGGCTAACTGCCATTTCTCCTGTGATTGAATGGGTATGGTTACTGAAAAGATAGGCACGATCCACCCTGGCGGCTTCCCCTAGCACAGCCAGTGCTTTGTCAATGCCGATTTCGTAGTTCATTTCTACTAGTAAATAATTGGCTGCTTCTGCAACTGCCAAAAGCAAGCGATCGCGTTGGTGTAGTTCTTCTTCGACTTGCTTTTGGGCTGTAATGTCTCTAATAATAGAAGTCCTAATTAAATCACTTTCAGGAAGACAGTGGACGGATTGTTCAAAATATTCTTGATCAACTTTTACTTCTCGCTCAAAAGGATTGATTTTTCGATTCTTAACTTCATTTAGTAGTCCTATCAGGATAGGATGCTTATTGCCTACCTTTTTGAGATCGGGAAACTTGCGCGCTGCGGCTGGATTGAGATAAGTGATTGTTCCCTGAAAATCTATCTCGATAATGGGATTGGGAAGCATTTCTGGAAAAGATGCTAGGCGAGCTAGGGCAGCATCACTAGCTCCCTCAAAGTCAGGATCGACAACTAAAGTTTGAAAAGGATTAACGGAATTGGCTTGCTCTAACAGAAAATCAGACAAATCTTCAGCTTTACAAAATTCAGAAAATGCTTTTTCCGAAAGGTTGGAAATAGCATAATATTTAGCCTGAGCTTGATGATCGCCAAATACAATCACATCTCCATGATTGAGGTTATGAGATAAGCGTTTATTTCCATTTACTAATAAGCCATTAGTACTGCCTTTTCCTGTAAAGTTGCCATCAATAATCCGAAAGCCATATTGCTCAGTCTCTGGAAGAGTTACCCGCAATAAAATTGCATGTTGTCTAGATACTGATGGTGAACGAAGAACGATGGAGTTTTCACGATGCCGTCCCAGAGAATAAGTAGCCTCGTGTAGGGGGATGGTTCGCGACCCTTGCAAGTCTTGGACAACCAACAGGTGGCGTATTTTTTCCCACTCATTTCCTGGCATTACTGTTCCTCAAATTTTCATGTCTTGGGACTTTTTTTGAAAAACACTGCTCAAATCAGTCCTAACCTTTAGTCCCCGTTTCTGGGAAAAGCTTTGGATCGATGAGGAGGTGACCCAGCTATAAACTAAGAGCCAGTTGCTTTTCAGTAGGAGTTTTAGCTTGTTTGTCCACTCGAAAATCAGGTTAGGCAACTGAGTTTTTTCGGTCACGGACTTTCATTTTAATGCTTGCTTAACCAATCAGAATAAAATTAAATACGTAAGATTATACATGGTATATTTGCGGAATTTTTGTCCTGATTCAGAGTAACTATAAAATGCGCTCAACTCTTGATTATTCAGGACATCAAAATAATAATTCCAAAATGATACTTAGTAAAATCACTTAATTAAATATTTTTTTTGTATAAAATAGAATTAATAATAAATATATTACTACAGGTGAACAGTACAGTAAATTCCTTGCTGGTGACCAATTAGACTTGACAAACATCCTCTCACAGTCAAAACTCAAGAATTACATAAATTAGGGCAGGCAAAAGATGCCCACCCCACAAGAGATTTAAATCATCTCAATCAAATTAAATGAATTCTAATTCTTCCAAGATGATGTTGAGAAAATTCTGGCAAAAATTTCTTTAAGGATTATGGGGTATGACTCTACCGCAAGGATAAGTGGCCACTTCTTGGGACGCCATATCAGCTACAGCAGCCGGGACTTGATCAGATGGCTGTTTCTGAGCGGCTAGATAGTCTGTTTGCAATTTTTTGAACATTGCTTCTCGCCTGTTGTATAACCGCCTCAGAGGACGAGGCTGACATTGCTTGAGAACGTATGCTGTGACTAATGGTAGAGCAATTGTGCTGTCGGTGTAACAAACAATCGTGCTGGGTAACTCTTCCGGGTCAATTTTACCCCAACTAACGGCTTCCGAGGGGGTTGCTCCTGACAACCCGCCGGTATCTGGCCGAGCATCGGTAAACTGGACAAAGTAATCATGTCCCCGTTCTTCGAGTCCTAAGACTTCGTGAATCTGCGGTTGGGTTTGTAGTAAAAAGTTTTTCGGACTACCACCACCAAAAATCACAGCTGCACTTTTCCCTGCTGATTCTCGCGCCCAGTAGGCGATCGCTGCTGTCTCGTTCACATCAATTGACGGATCTAGAATTAACTGTGAACCTTCCAAAGCTAAAGCCGCTACGTTCATCCCAATAGAACTATCTCCAGGGGAAGATGTGTAAATGGGTACGCCGCACTCATAAGCTGTAGCTAACAAACAAGAATGCTTAACTCCCAACTGCTTTTCTACTTCTCGGACATACTTACCTAGCAAATGGTGAAACTCAGCAGTTCCCATCCGCTTTTGAAATGGTTCTGCTTGTAAAATTTTACGAATGAAAGCATCGGTCTCTAGTAGCACATCGTAGCCAAAGATAATGTCATAAATGCGGATAGTACCGTCTTGGCGTAGCTTCACATCATCTAAAAATGGATTACCTGCAAAAAGTTCAAAACCTAAACCGTAGTGCATATCATGATATAGATTGGCACCAGTGCTGATCATCCAGTCAATAAAACCGTTGCGAATTAAAGGTGCAAGTGCTGAAACTCCAAATCCGGCTGGTGTCATTGCACCGGAAAGGCTAACTCCCACAGTGACACCATCGGTTAGTACATCACGACTCAGAAGCTGACAGATTTCGCGTAACCGCGCTGAGTTGTAAGCAGTGAAGTAATTATCAATCAAATCCACTACACCAATGTCAGCTGACATTGGTATGGGTGCGATTTTTTGACCCAGCTGTTTTGACATTGTGGCACTCTTGAATAGTAAACACGCCGAATCTAATGTTATCTGGCTTTGAGCAAATTCTTACATTACCCATAGGTACGAATCTTAGTACAGATTTGCGTAAAATCGTGGCGAATTGAGGGTGGAAATTTAAACGCAAAGGGGAGACAGCGCGCCCTGCGGCTTTGCCGACTTGTAGCGACTGTCGTGTGCAGAGGGATGCGCAGAGGTACGCAAATAATTTGCTACAAATTCATGAAATGTTGTACTTAGATGCTTTACCCAAAACCAAAGCAAATTACCTAACTTTAGCGAGTTATGCTCGTGTCACAACTTAATCATTTCAAAAAAAGTAGTTTTCACAACTCAAATCAGATTAATTTTTTTGTAAAAATATTTAAATTGGCTTTTAATTGGGGCTAAATCCTTCTCTACAAACCTTTAATTACTGATGTCAACTTACTTAAGCTGAAAATGTATTAACAATTTTCATTGTAGTTTAAATAGATACAATTAATCAAATTATCTAAGTAAGGACAGGTAATTATATCGATTGCAGCAGTTATTTTTAGGCAAGGTTGATGAAAAGTGATACACCAGAAGAGTTAAACTCAGATAAAGAGATTGAACGCTTAATAGACGAAGTGATGTCCTCAACCCTAACTGACTTAACTGATGAACAGTACCGCAAAAAGATGCAGCGCCGTAAAGAAGTACAGGATCGGCGCATAGCACAGGCTGTACCAGAAAAAGGGTTAATTATTGTTAATACTGGCAATGGTAAAGGTAAAACTACTGCGGCATTAGGGATGGTGTTGCGATCGCTAGGTCATGGTTATAAAGTAGCGATCATCCAATACATCAAAGGAGCCTGGGAACCTTCAGAAAAAAAGGTTTTCAGCCTTTGGGAAGACCAGATAGAATTTCACGCTATGGGCGAAGGCTTCACATGGGAGACACAAGACCGCGATCGCGACCTTGACAAAGCCAGCGCTGCTTGGGAAAAATCATTAGAATATATTCGCAATCCAGATTTCCAGCTAGTGCTGTTGGATGAAATCAATATTGCTTTGAAAATGGCTTATTTACAAATAGACGAAGTTTTAGTTGGTTTGGCAGAAAAACCACCTAACAAACACGTGATTCTCACAGGTAGAGGCGCACCTGCTGCTTTAATTGAGCGAGCAGATTTAGTTACCGAAATGACTTTGGTTAAACATCCTTTTCGAGATCAAGGTGTTAAGGCGCAACCGGGAATTGAGTATTAATCATGATGAATCATGAATTACTTCATGATTCATCATCAATACTTTGAATTCATCTTTATTTGGCTAGCTTTGAGTAAACAGCTGTTGCAGATTCATTACACATTTGCAAAATGCGTTTATCGTTCGTGCTAATTGTTTTTAGCTGATGATAGTCTTGCAATGCAACTGAGTAAGCATAGCTCATCATCTGATCATCACTAAAATTAGGTAGTTGATTAGCTGTAGCTATTTGATTTGTACCAGTTTCACCTGGTGAACCAGCAACCGTCATTGCTAACTCCCCTGATTGGTCAATTGTGCCTTGAAAGCAGCTAAACTCCGATTGAGGCATATACAGCGCACCTGTTACCCTACCCTGCTGCTTTTGAAATACAACATACCCTTGTCCAATCTGATTAGCTTTTGGAGATTGGCCATAAAGATAAATTCCATCTTTTGTAGGGAAATTTGCTCTGGGACCAACTCTGGTTGAGTTTGTAGACCCTTGACTACCAGTTACTAATGCAGTAGTTTTGGGTGATGTTTTCACATTCTTCGATAAGTTTGCAGAAGATACTAGTTTAGACCGTCCTTGAGAGGGAACAGTATTCAATGTTGTAAATTGCTGCTGCTGAGTGTTGTCTCGGATCTGACTGTCAACAGCAATTCTTCGCAGTAAACTTCTTTGTTCTCGAACTTGTCTCAAACGAGACAAAAGAGGAGTTTGACTTTCATTCACTGAGCCTGCAAAATTGGTAGCCAAGGTTGTGGAAGTAGACGCTGTTGGTATTTGGTTACTCAGTGCTAGTTTAGTTTGTTCACCCACAAAGCCAAGTGTGAGAAGTAAGCCAAGAATGGGAAGTCTCAACTGACGCGCAAGAAAAAATTTGGCAATGTTGTTAAGCACCCGATTCCTCCTGTCAAAAAATTAACTATTTCTTCTGCAACTTACTTAAACCATAACTAAAAATATATTGCTCAAGGATCTGTCAACTTACTTAAACCATAACTAAAAATATATTGCTCAAGGATCTGTCAAAGGTTTTATTTATATTTATATTGTCTAAAATAAAAAACGTCCGAAAACTGAAGTTTTTATTTAATTTTGGACTGTAATTGCACAATACCTTAATTTAATCAATTCATGCATCACCCAACAGATTCACCTGATGGGGTGATGAAAATGAATCAATTCAAAATTCAAAATTCAAAATTAAATACAGCCACCCACAAGGGGGAGCCACTGCGTTGCTTTGGTTCCCAAAGTTGTAGCAAGTGGCGTTAGAGGCTTTGAAACCTTGATTTTTAGTGCAACCCCAGGGATATTTTTGCCCCTCTCCGTGTCGGAGAGGGGTTGGGGTGAGGTTCATCGAATTCACGTCGAATTCGCCCAGAGATTTGACTGAAAAGATATGAGATGACAAAAAAATCGCCCCCTGATTTCAGGAGGCGCGTCACCGCAAGCGATCTGCTTTTAGCTAGCAACGTACTCTTTGACATTTGCACGACGACGACGCAAATGAGCAAGAGCCTGATGCTCTAACTGGCGGACGCGCTCACGGCTGAGATTTAAGCGTTCACCCACTTTCGCCAACGACATTTCATTACCATCTTCTAAACCAAAGCGCAAGGACAAAACTTCTCGCTGTTGGGGGGTTAATTCTGCCAGCAGGTTATTGAGGTCTTGGCGCAAGAATTCTTGGGTGGTGTAATATTCTGGTGATGGGCCATCATCCTCCAGCATTTCTTGCAACTCGGTATCCTGGTTATCGCCAACTCGGACATCTAAAGAAACTGGTTGACGCGCCATATTCAGATATTCACGAATCTGGGTAGGCTCTAGCTCCAGTTCTTTGGCAATTTCCGCAGGAGTAGGCGATCGCCCTAACTTTTGCGCCAGTTCCCGTTGCACTTTTTTGATTTTGTTCAGTTTTTCAGTGATGTGAATTGGTAAGCGAATTGTGCGACCTTGTTGAGCGATCGCGCGGGTAATTGCTTGGCGAATCCACCAGTAAGCATAGGTCGAGAATTTATAACCCCTTGTTGGGTCGAATTTCTCTACACCCCTCTCTAAACCTAGAGTTCCTTCCTGGATCAGATCCAAAAACTCCATGTTGCGCTTCTGGTACTTCTTAGCAATAGCAACTACCAAGCGCAGATTCGCTTCGATCATCTTTTTTTTTGCTCGTTTACCTTGAGCTACAGTCTGTTTCACCTCGGTTTCAGATTGGTGAACGTGGGCTGCCCATTCTGGTAAACTCGGTTCATGATGCAGTTTCTTCGCCAAAGACTCTTTGGCATCCAGAAGCGTCATCATCTGTTGTACCTGCTTCCCAAAAATAATCTCTTCTTCACGGGTAAGCAATGGTACACGACCAATTTCACGCAGATAGGTTCGCACCATATCAGCCGTGAATTTGGTGTTTAGGTTTTCATTTTGGGTGTTAACAGTAGGCATTGGTGCGTTGTCCTCTACTCCGTAAACACAACGGATCTGTAATAACTAAAACGGGTTGGGAAAGGTAGTACACATATCACGGAACATAGGGCGCTACCAAAAGAAGTCAATTCATACATCCTGTATGAAGTATCAAGAAGATGCATCCCTGATATAGGTTCCTCTACCTTCCCTAAATTTTTGAATCTCTTAGAAGCACGCTGGGTTGTTGGCGATAATTCTTTTTTATCCTCAGTCGCGACCTGCAACTGTAAAATATGAAGTCGGTATGAGTTCCACTTACTTTATATTAAGACAAATTAGGCGGATAGTAAAGTGACTTGGACAAATCTTACAATTATAATGCAAAATCGTTTTGTAAAAAAAATTGCGTTACCTTGAGAGCGTTGACTATATCTATAGTGACGCTAAAACCCCCTCCTCAGTTGCCTATGAGTAGCGAGATAACCGAACTTTGTCGGCTGTGAAGATGGAGGGTTGTTACGAAACTATAAAATTGGGGATGTTTATCAACTCATCCCCAATTTAACTCAGACCTATCAAATCAATCCCCTAGCTTTAGTTATAGAGTCCTCAGCAACGCCACTTGCTACCAAGAGGAGAACCTCAACACTCAGCACTCAGCACTCAGCACTCAGCACTCCCCACTCAGCACTCCCCACTCAGCACTCAGCACTCAGCACTCAGCACTCAACACTCAGCACTCAGCACTCAATTAAGGCACAATTAGCACTGGACAAGGGGAAAGGTTAATCACACGCGTAGTGACGCTATCACTTGCGCCCTCTTCCGTTAAACCTAGACCTCTACATCCCATAATAATTAAATCTGCCCCAATATCGTCGGCAACATCACAAATAGTAAATGCTGGTTTGCCTTGCCTTTCCAGAATCTCAGATGAAATTCCTTGCTGAGAAAATAAAGCTTGGGCATTTTCCAGCAATTTAGCAACAGCCTCTGATGACACCATTGGATCAGCAGTAGGTGTATCTGTAGGTGGTTCTTCCACCACAGACAGCAGCACTAGGCGGCTGCCATACTTTTGGACAACATTTGTTACTACTTCAGCAGCTTCCCGCGCTTCCCGACTTTGATCAATTGGAAATAGTACTGTCTTGAACATCTCTCTCACCTAGCACCCCTGACTCCGGTAAAATCTGGATGGTTCTACTTTCAAAACAATAACAAAAAGGCAATCAGGAGGGTCTATCTGTGTCCAAAAAAACTTTAGCAAATTTATCTGCAAGTGATATTGCTGGGAAACGTGCCTTAGTACGGGTTGACTTTAATGTGCCTTTGGATGACCAAGGTAACATCACAGACGATACTCGGATTCGTGCCGCTTTGCCAACTATCAAAGATTTGACGCAGAAGGGAGCTAAAGTAATTTTAGCAAGCCATTTTGGTCGTCCCAAGGGTGTAGATGACAAACTGCGCCTGACCCCGGTTGCCAAGCGTCTCTCGGAGTTACTAGGTCAAGAAGTGATTAAGACTGACGACTGCATCGGCGATGCAGTTGCTGCCAAAGTTGGGGAGTTACAAAATGGACAAGTTCTGTTATTGGAAAATGTCCGCTTTTACAAAGAAGAAGAGAAAAACGACCCAGAATTTGCCAAAAAATTGGCAGCTAATGCTGATTTTTATGTAAATGATGCTTTTGGGACAGCACACCGTGCCCATGCTTCCACTGAAGGCGTAACTCACTACTTGAGTCCCTCTATTGGTGGCTATTTGATCGAAAAAGAATTGCAGTATTTGCAAAGCGCGATTGAAAATCCCCAGCGTCCTTTGGCTGCGATTATCGGTGGTTCCAAAGTTTCCAGCAAAATTGGTGTGATTGAAACTTTACTTGAGAAGTGCGACAAGCTCATCATTGGCGGTGGGATGATTTTCACCTTTTACAAAGCTCGTGGTTTAGATGTTGGTAAGTCTCTGGTCGAAGAAGACAAGCTAGAACTAGCCAAGACTTTGGAAGCTAAAGCTAAAGAACGTGGCGTAGCTTTGTTGTTACCCACAGATATCGTATCGGCAGATAAGTTTGCTCCCGATGCCAACGCCACAACGGTCAGCATTGACAACATCCCTGCTGATGGTATGGGTTTGGATATTGGCCCCGACTCCGTAAAAGTTTTCCAAGCAGCTTTGGCTGATTGCAAAACCGTAATTTGGAACGGGCCGATGGGTGTATTTGAGTTTGATAAATTTGCGGCAGGTACAGAAGCGATCGCGCATACCCTAGCCGAAATTAGCAAAACTGGTACAACTACTATCATCGGCGGTGGCGACTCGGTGGCGGCTGTGGAAAAGGTTGGTTTAGCCGATCAAATGAGCCACATCTCTACTGGTGGCGGCGCTAGCTTGGAGTTGCTTGAAGGTAAGACATTACCTGGAATCGCGGCTTTAGACGAGGCTTAAGCTGAGTTATGAGTCCTGGGTCATTAACTAATGACTCTTGTATTCCACTGTTTTCAGCAAAAACAGTGGGATGCATTCACAAGAAAGGTTAGGAGGCACAAGATTTACTTTGTGCCTCCTTTTAAATGCTCTAAGATAAGTAACTCTTATTACATCTATTTATGATTTCTTGTCAAGTCTTATTGACTGTTTGTAACAAACTTGTTACTTTAGTTAACATAAAGTAACAAAGCAAAGAAAAAACTATGTATACCACAATTAACGAAAACGGTGTCCTGAATAACTACGCCAACGAACCCCAAATATATTACGCTACCTACCCCAACCAAGAACAGCAACAAAAATATGCTTTGCAGGGTGCGATCGCTGTGTTACTCGTCACCAGTTTAATTTTGGTGGCCTTAGGCGTTAGCTAATATTTGCAGATTTCGGTATCGGTATCTCCCATCGTCATTTGGACTTCTCCTATCAGCCTCGGTGAGTTTCGCCGGGGTTTTTTGTTGGGATTAAAGAAGCAAGCGATCGCACCCTGCTCATTAGACTTGACTTTTCCTGAGATTTCTGAGGATACTGCTTTGACAAAGCATCAATGTGACAGCTTAAGACAAGTTAATTTTTTTGTCCTTAAACTGATTGACTGAAATTTGTTTCTACCAACCATTAACAAAGAGGTATCGCGGTGGCACGCTTAAATGGCAGAACTGCTGTAATTACAGGGGGCACTACAGGAATTGGTTTTGAAACTGCTAAACAGTTTGTGGCAGAAGGTGCGCGGATTATAATCACTGGACAGAATGAAGCCCGTTTGCAAACCGCAGCTCAAGAACTTGGATCAAAAGTCATTCCAGTACAGGCAGATGTGCGATCGCTCAGTGACCTTGAAGCTTTAGCAGAACGAGTGAAATCAGAATTTGGTGGTCTTGATATTCTATTTGCTAATGCAGGGATTGGATTTTTTGCCCCCTTAGAAGCAATTGATGAAACATTTTATGACAATCAATTTAATGTCAATGTTAAAGGTGTCTTTTTTACTGTGCAGAAGCTGGCTGGATTACTGAATGAAGGAGCCAGCGTCATCTTGAATGCTTCAGCCGTGAATGAAAAAGGCGCAGCCATGGGCAGTATATACTTTGCTACTAAAGCGGCTGTGCGCTCCTTTGCTCGCACTCTAGCTGCCGAGCTAGGATCTCGACAAATTCGGGTAAATGCTGTCAGTCCTGGTTTTGTACCAACTAATTTTCAAGACAAGATGGGACTACCACCAGAAACCATTGAAGATTTTGCAGAGACTATCAAGCAAGCTGCACCGTTGAGACGTTTTGGAAAACCAGAAGAAATTGCCTCTGCTGTTGTTTTCCTTGCTAGTGACGAATCATCTTACATGACAGCAATGGATCTGGTGGTTGATGGAGGTTACATGAACGTTTAGGTGCGATAAGCTCCCAACTTGAATTTGGAGAGCAATACCAAAAAAACCCGGTCGTGAGATCGGGTTTTTTGGAGGATATTCCTCAAAGGTTTAGTTATAGAAGTTACGTATAATTTACTGCTCTCATCAGAACTAAGTAGGTAGGCACAAATAAAATCAACTATGTAAAGAAAAATGAATCAGCTTAAAACCCTCTTCCCTTCTGCCTCCTGCCTTCTGCCTTCTGCCTTATCCTAGCGATAAATTTTCCCACCCACCTACTTACCACTTGGGCGTGAGCAATTTCGGAAAAATTCTCAAAATATTAGAGAAGTGCAGTTATACCTGGTTTTGTTTTATATGAATCTTAAATTAGCAATTGCAAATTATTTTGACTACCACAAGGTATAAATTTTATACCTTTTTATCTGACCCTTGTATCAAGGATGTCAATCTATCTAGAGTTTGTGTGAGTTGGGTTAGTCTTTGCAGTGAATCGTCCTGAGATTCAGCAAGACTCTGGACAGCATCACACAATGCAAAAATTTGATAGCCTTGTTGCTGCACCTGCTTTCCTTGTGCTTCTACTTGCATGCTGAGATGCTCTAATCTTTCCGCAAGATGTTCAATGGTCTCAGTAGTGGAGAGTACTGCTTCCCCGATTTGTTCAACAATGGATTCTAAGCGACTAATCTTCACTTCGACGCCAGCTGAAATCATGTCTTTACTATCCCCCTAAATCTAATGTCGCTAATGATCCTGGAATAATTGAATAGATGTGGCTTCAAATAACCGTTGTTGTTCCCATACTATTTGTGATTTTATTGCTCCATGCTTCTGTCTAAGGATAGGAGCATTTTTACCCGATTGATATTTTGGCAAATTTGGCAATCTAACTCTGCTACCTGTATCCTGCAAGACGGCCATTCTGTGTTTGTTTCCAGAAACTTTGTCTGTTAAGAATGTAGTGCGCTTGCTATTTGGGTAATTTTAGAGTCTAAGTAATCTATTGGTGATAAATTTTAGCATTTTCATACATATTATTTTTAATTAGCCATCTTCCGTAAGCTAGATTTAGCTACCTTTATCTTAAATTTATAAAAATTCATGATCCCCAGAGTTTTGATGAAGATCAAGTAAATATACCGTAAACATCTACTGACTTTAGTAAAGCAAAGTTTATAGTCTAATTGAAGCTCAGTAATTCTACTCTAGTTCTTTAGTATTCGGCTAGAAAATGTACCATACACCCTTAAAAAGCGTCTTGCAAGGTACTACTTATAAGGCTTGGGAGTTAGAACTTACGCCTCACTGCTCTGTAACGTCCAAATTTAAACGCATTTTGGACATTGTGGGGAGCTTGGTGGGGTTGTTCATCCTAGCTATAGTGTTTGTACCAATAGCGATCGCTATTAAGATTGATAGTCCAGGTCCAATTTTCTTCACTCAAGAACGATATGGACTCCAAGGAAGTCCCTTTAAAATTCGGAAATTCCGTTCCATGGTTAGTGATGCGGAACAACTGAAATCTTTGGTAAATAACGAAGCTAACGGACTCATCTTTAAAAACAAAAATGACTTCCGAGTCACAAAGGTGGGACGTTTTTTGCGAAGTACAAGTTTAGATGAACTACCTCAGTTTTGGAATGTCCTGGTAGGTGAAATGAGTTTAGTAGGAACTCGCCCACCTACTGGTGACGAAGTTATGAAATATACCCAGCGCCACTGGCAACGTCTAAATGTCAAACCGGGAATAACTGGTGAATGGCAAGTTAATGGTCGTTCTCACGTGAAGGATTTTGAACAAATAGTTGATTTAGACCTGCGATATCAAAAAAATTGGCATCCACTGTACGACTTAATGTTGATTGGGAAAACTTTTGTCGTCATCTTTGGTCGAATTGGCGCTTTTTAAATTTAAGTAAGTAGTAAAATCATTATTTACTTAAATTTATAGAAGATGCTCAAAAATAATAAATATCACCTCTAGTATGCTGTAAAGGCAATTCTAGAGGTATTCTTTTTTAAGCTATAGCAAATGTGTCTTTGTGCCTTAGTGGTTCAAAAGTCATTTTTTTACCACTAAGACACCAAGAAAAATACATTACACCTTGAAAGGAAGAAGTTTTTGGATATTTTTTGATTTGTCAGTTCTTAACGCAGCAATTCCTCTACTTGATGCTGACTCCACAAAGTTCGATAAAGCCCTTGTTGTTGCAAAAGTTCTAAGTGATTGCCTATCTGGACAATTCTACCCTTATCCATGACGAAAATTCGGTCAGCCGCAGCCGCCGCAGATAATTGATGTGTAATAAAGATTACGGTTTTTAGCCCCGTACCACTGGAAAGATTGTTGAGAATTTGTGTGGCAGTTTGATTATCCACACTCGATAGGGCATCATCCAAAATTAAGACTGGGGCATTGACCAGCATGGCTCTAGCCAAGGCTGTACGTTGTCTTTGACCACCAGAGAGCGTAATTCCACGTTCACCCACAACGGTTTCATATTGCTGGGGAAAATTGTAAATTTCTGCATCTATTTGCGCCAGTTTGGCAACGGATTCTACATCTTTTTGTTCACTAACTGGGTCACCGTAGCGGATATTGTTTTTAATGGTGGTACTAAACAAAAAGCTATCTTGAGGAACATAGGCGATCGCATTGCGTAAATCAGCCAAGGCTATTTTGGTAATATCCCACCTATCCAAAAATAACTGACCTGGTGCAATATCCAACAAACGCGGCAAGGCATTGGCCAAAGTTGATTTTCCGGAACCAATTGCCCCAACAATGGCTACTGTTTCTCCGGGGTTAATGGTAAAGCTGATATCTTCTAAAGCGGGGGTGGTGGCACCAGGGTAAGTGTAGCTGAGATTGTTTGCTGTGAGTTTCCCTTTCACATCAGCCAAGGGCAAATGTACAGTATCGGCTGCATCTTGAATTTTCGGGGTCACAGACAGAATTGATTCCAGGCGGTCAATACTAACTTCACCGCGTTGGTAGGCAGTAATTGTGAATCCTAATAAGGCAGTGGGGAAAACCAGACGTTCTACATAAATCAGTAGTGCCAAAAAGTCTCCTACAGCGAGAGTTCCAGCAGATATCCGTGTTGCTCCTAGCCAGATGATGACTAAGGAACTGAGATTAGCTAAACCGCCGATTAAGGGAAACAGTATATTGCGGCTTTTTGCCAGTTGTAGGTTAGCAGCCAATAGCTGCTGATTTTTTTGGGCAAAAGCTCGCCGCTCATTGTCTTCTTGAGCGTAGATTTTAATTAGGGCAATACCGCTAACATCTTCTTGAATCAGTTCACTGATATCGGATAGTTCCTCCTGAACCACAGCTTGCTGTTTACGGAGGCGATCGCTAAATAAATGCACTAACCAAAACATGAAGGGATACACAACCAAGGAAGCTAATGTCAGATCCACACTAATTGCTAGCATCACTGGTAGTGTCAGGACATAGGCAAACACCGTATTTGCCAAACTGAGTACCGCAAAACCCAACAACCGCCGGATATTATCCACATCACTGGTAGCCCGATTAATTAAATCTCCAGCAGTGTTAGTGGCAAAATAAGCAGGCTCTAGCTTGAGTAAGTGTTCAAAAATCCGTTGTTTCAGGTCAAATTCTACCTGACGACCCACCCCGAACAGCCAGATGCGTGAAGCCATGCGGATCAGCCACATTGCTGAACTCAGCAAGATAATCGGTACTACATAACGGATTATTTGGTTGAAACTAAAACTCACAGAAAGCTGGTCAACTGCTGAACGAATCAACCAGGGAATATAAACGCCCAGCCCATTGACAGATAATAAAGCGAGAATACCTAATGTTGCGTCCCGCCAATGGGGACGGAGGTAAGCACCGAGTTTAGCAAGTCGTCGAGATTCTGCCATTAAAGCGATTTTGCAACTTTATTCGATTTTAGATTTGTGGTTTTGGATTTGTGATGCTCACAAGGGGAGGCAATGCCGGAAAAATACCAAAAATTTAGTTACAAGCCACATCCCCCTTGTGGGTGGCTGTATTTAATTTTGAATTTTGAATTGATTCATTTACCCGCAGACCACAAATAAAGCCTGCATTCACAGGCTAATTAGGTGTATCTTCATCAAGAAATAATACAACAAGTTGCTATCAGTAAATTTACTCAAGCTTTTATTAGGGCGCAGCGTTGTGGTCTTTTTAATGTGACTTTTTTAGCGAGGTATTTGGTTACCACGCAAGAAAGAGTAAATTTGGTTGAGATAACTTTCCCATACTTGGGTTGTGAGTTGTAGTGTTTCGGCACTAGGTACAAAATCTTCAATCCGCAACCCGCGATCGCCGATTGCTTGAGGAACTTGCGACAGGTAAGGTGGAACGGTCACACCCAAAGAATTGAATGCTATAGTTGCACGACCCTGTTCTTGATTCAGCAGGATAGTATCACCCACCAGATCGGAAATTATCATTGGGGTAGTTGCTGGCCCCAATGCCACAAGTGCTTCCCGTGAGGTAGTATCAGGTCTACTAGACGACACTAGCCGATAATTCTGCACAATTTCCTGATTTGCGAGATTGGTATCACCTGTCATGGCGATGGGTGCTCTCACAAGAAAGTAAGCGATCGCGGGTGTACTAGCTAACAGTAAAATTGTCAGCGACCAACCAACTAAATATCCACCAGGTTTATCTATCCCGCCTCCCTTAATTCTTTGAGCAGCAAACATCATCAACAAAACAGAGGCTCCCAGTGGCTTGAGTGGAAAGGATACCACCCTCCACAAAGAGGCCACAGCTGGTTCATTCGGGTTAATAAACGACAAAGCGATGACAATCAACACAATGACCAAGACTAATCGCCCGATAAAAGTCCCGGAAGGATAAAATCTCTGGAACAGAGAGTAGACAACAGTGCCAATCAGCAGCCACACAAGTACGCGAGTTAGCAATATAAACATAAATTAACTCTCTAAATTTTCTGGTGCGTTCAGTAGTGCTGAGTGCTTTTTTTGAGTCAGCCAGAAGCAGTCCGGTGAGTCCAACACTAAAGGAGGGTTTTCCTCCCTGGCAAACTTTTCTCAAGAGAAGGTGCCAAAGGCGAACAGTGACTCAGCGCTTTTTACTCAGCACTTGTTTGGTGAACCAGTAGCTCATCAAGTAGAAACCTTCTATGAACAACTGGCGTAAGCGCAAAGCGCACACCAAGGGTAAATGTTACAGATAATCTGTAGACATACCCGTGAGATCAGTCTAGAGGTATAGAATCGGGGATGTATTTTCTCGTCAAATTGTAATCGCACTGTTACTTGAGAGCAAATACCTCCAGTTCAATACCAAAGACTACCGTCGTAGTGATTTTAGTGCAATTTTTTCACACTGCGTCTATTATTTGTAATTTTCTAGCTGAGTAATGTGGCACCAGTAAACTAAATTAATTGAGTAGTTGTCAACTCCAAAGGAAAAACTATGTCTTCTGCAAAGCCCAGCATCTTAGTCACAGGGGGCGCTGGATATATTGGTTCCCATACTGTACTTGCTCTCCAGCAAGCAGGTTATGAAGTGGTTATACTCGATAATCTGGTTTATGGACATCGAGACTTAGTAGAAAAAGTTTTGCAGGTAGAACTGGTAGTAGGCGATACAGGCGATCGCGCCCTGCTGGATGACTTATTTAAAACCCGTAATATTAGCGCCGTCATGCACTTTTCCGCCTATGCCTACGTAGGTGAATCGGTGACTGACCCGGCTAAATACTACCGTAACAACGTTGTTGGTACACTGACGCTGTTAGAAGCTATGCTGGCTGCATCCATTAAGAAATTTGTCTTTTCTTCCACTTGTGCCACCTACGGAGTGCCAGAAATCATCCCCATCCCAGAAAACCATCCCCAAAATCCCATTAATCCCTATGGTGCTAGTAAGCTGATGGTAGAGCGGATTCTGGCTGATTTTGATGTGGCTTACGGTTTAAAATCAGTGCGTTTTCGCTACTTCAATGCAGCTGGTGCTAATCCCAGTGGCTTACTGGGCGAAGATCACAATCCAGAAACCCATTTAATTCCCTTAGTGCTGCTCACAGCTTTAGGCAAAAGAAAATTTATTTCAATTTTTGGCACAGATTATCCCACGCCTGATGGTACTTGCATTCGCGATTATATTCACGTTAACGACTTAGCAGATGCCCATGTTTTGGGCTTGGAATATCTCTTAAAAGATGGCGACAGCGAAGTTTTCAATTTAGGTAATGGCAATGGCTTTTCTGTCAGAGAAGTGATTGCAGCTGCCCAAGAAGTAACTGGACTAACAATACCAGTTCAAGAATGCGATCGCCGCCCTGGCGATCCACCATCTCTGATTGGCAGTGGCGAGAAAGCCAGAAAAATCTTAGGCTGGCAACCCCAGTACCCAGGCATTAAAGATATTGTTACTCATGCCTGGCAGTGGCATCAGATTAGGAGTGCTTTTCCAAGTGCTGAGTGCTGAGTGCTGAGTGCTGAGTGCTGAGTGAGGGGACAGGGGGACAAGAACGAAAATGCTCCCTCATCCCCCCATCCCCACTCCCTAGCTCTTTCTCAGTACTTGCAGTAGAAAAAACACAATACCTAGGGTAAGAAAAATCGCCAGCACTGTCACAGTCAGCCCTAATCCTGTAGCTATATCTTGAGTTGGTGCATTATTGCCATCTTGCACATTTTGGATATTTCTTGCAGTTCCTGCTGCTACGGTGACTTCAAACTTGAATTCAAAAGGTTTAAAACTGGCTTCAGTTGCTGGTTTACCACTTAGCTGTAGCTGATACAGCCCCGGCTTAGGGAAAGTAATTTCTGCACCGGGAATACCTTGATAACGTTCAGCTGATACAGGTTTTAAGGATGGCTCTAATAGGGCAGGTTCTCCAGGTATATGGGGTTGGGCAAAAATGAGTAATTGACAATCACACTGTGTCAAGGGAATCGCTTTACCACCTTTACGGGTGAGGGCAAACCAGGCTTGGGTGGGTTCTCCAGCACGAGGATTATCATTCGGTTCAATGTGGACGGTAGCACCGACATCTGCTGATATTTGCACCTGATGAGCAAAAACAGGATGAGTAGTAGTTATTGATATGACTAAGCCACTCAAAAATAATAAACAATAGATGATTTCTTTGACCTGATAATACCTTTTACTGCGATTTGCTTGGGGGAACATAAAATTTTTCTAGGGCTAATTTTGACCAAAATAAACGTGAACGCACTAATAAAACGCTAAGTGTGATGATTCCCATTAGCACTGTGGCTAATTTATTCCCCCATGTTGATTGCAAGGAACCCAAATAATGGGAACCAATCAACACAGCATGAATGGCACTCAAGAGCAAAGCTGGTACACCCAATAGATGAATCTGTCGCCAACGCTTGCCTAAAGATTTTTGCAGTGATTCAAAACTTGTGACAGCTGCGGGGGTGATTAATACTAATGCTACAGCACCCGCAGCCATACCCCACTGAAAATCTGGCGGTAAGAAGAAGAATGCCACAAAATTCCATTGCAATGAATGTTCGATCATGTGGGTAGTGTGAACTACAGCTAACACAAATGCACCCACTCCTAATGCCCGACGGTAACGCAGGGGTGAAGCCCATAAGCCACTAATGGGACGGGCAATTAGTGCTAATATCAGACAAATTAAAGCGGCGTGTCCGGTGTAATCTACCATTGTGTCACCAGTCCGCAGCAAGGTAAGTGCGCCGATGGTGAGTGTTACCCAACCGCCTAAGCGAAATAATTGACTCCGCCTATCTTTACTTACTAAAGATGTGGAAACACCTACGCCCAACATCGTGGGTATGGTTCCCAAACCAAAAGCCAGCATGGTTGCTGTACCCATCCATAAATTGCCAGTTTCCGCAGCTTTAATCTGGGCTGCATACAAAAAACCACAAGGCATTAAACCCCAAGTCATTCCTAAAAGCATGGGTGTCCACCATCTGCTTTGAAAGGAAAGTTTAACCATCCCTGCACTCAGGCGATCGTGTAAATTACTTTTTAGTAGGGGGTGTAATATGGGAATTCTTGGCAGGAAGTCGGGTTTTACTTGCCCTAATCCAAACCAAATCAGCATTATGCCAGTAATAATTGCCATCCAACGGCGGAAATCGCTACCCACACCCGCGAATTGACCACCTTGCAGTAATACTGAACCCAGTGCGCCTATACCAGCACCGACTAGAGCATAGCTCAACATTCGCCCTAGGTTCAGGAGAATATGAAATTTTAATTGCTGTCGCCACGCTTTGGTGACTGTTTGTGGAGTGTTCTGCTGCTGAGAAAGGGAAAATGCCACTGTAAGAGGGCCACACATCCCAAAGCAATGTCCAAAACTGCCCAGGAACCCCAGGATGGTAATGAGTGACAAATCTAGCATACATAAATTCCTGAGGCACTGTTCTAGTGCGAAAATTTAAGCTAAGTTTTTGGTTTTGTCAAAAGACGAGTTGTCAAACTTAGCGATCGCGTTATTCTAAGTACAGTTTTTTTAAACGCAGAGGGGCGCAAAGTTCAACGCAGAGGGTACGCAAAGGGATGAAAAAATGGGCGTTGCTGAATCAGAATATGAAATGCTAAAATCACCCTGATTTTTCTTTGTACCTTTGCGCCTTTGCGCCTTTGCGCGAGATAAATTCATATTTTCAATCAGCAACGCCAAAAAATGGATTTGGCACATTCAACAGTTAAATTTTCAGCGCTACACGACAACAGAGTGATCGCGGACGCGCACTTGTATGACAACTGAATTAGGAAAATTCGGCTGGCAACCCCTACCACTTTGTGAGAAAAGAACAACATCAAGGATTCACACTAGCTCCTTGGCCAAAATTGCATCTTCAATGGTGTAATCTAGTAACCACGGTGCAGTAAATTCCTCAGGTTCTTGAGGTGGATAAGCGCGCTGCCAATCAATGGTTCGTCGCAGTGCTGCTTCTAGAGATACAACTTCGCTGTATCCTAACTCTTGACGGATGCGTGTTGTATCTACAAACCAGTCTTGCTCTGTGTTAAGCATCAACTTCCACTGTGCTGGTAGTTGCTCTTTGTTTGCAGTCATAATTTTTCCCTCCCATCCTGCAATTTGGGCAACCCTCGTAAGTCTTTGGACTTCAGAAAGTATTTCTGTGTCAGCTATATGATATATGCGATCGCTTGCTCGTTGATTGGTCACTGCTAGAGCGATCGCATAGGCGACATTCTCTACATAGCCATAAGCACCACGCCATCTAGCCACACTCTCTGCTAATACAATCACAGGACGATGCTCATCCATTCGCTGCAAGTAAGGAAACAGGCGATGTAGTGGGTCGTTTGCACCATAAACCATAGGCAGTCTGACAATTGTTCCTGGCAAGTCACGGTCTGCCATTACCACCCGTTCAACTAAAATCTTTTCATAATCAACTGGTACGTTGATAGGTCTAGAAGCATTCTCCCGGAATGGATAGAATTGCTGGCGTAGAGGCGAATTTTCAGTTAGTGGTACTGGTACAACACTAGATGCTTTACCCAAAAGTACATCATAGGCACGGTATACATCTATACTGCTAATGGCGACAACACGTTGGGCAATGCCTTTAAACGTGTCCATGAGTGTTAGTGCATCTTGCTCAGTGTATGCAATCATATCGAGTACTACCTGAGGCGAAATCTGCTCAAACTCAGTTTTAAAATTAGCCAGGTGAGTGCGATCGCCTATAATTTGCTGCACGTCTGGCGGTAATTTAGCTGTTGTTTTGCCCCGATGAAATATAGTTACCTGATGACCCATATTGCTCAGGTGACGGACTACATGAGGTCCAATAAAGTTAGTTCCACCAATAACTAAAATTTTCATGGTTGCTTTTTTTGATGGATGAAAGTATAGCCGTAGTCACATAGATTAGGACATTATTGATTGCTCAAAGCACTGAAGCCACTGGTTTTATACTCAGCACTCAACATTTTGATATACTTGAAATTTTGCCGCCTATGCAGTTGTTTTCTGGATAATGCTGTCAATTAAACCGTAGGCTTTTGCTTCTTCAGCACTCATGAAAAAATCTCTTTCTGAATCAAGTTCAATCCGTTCTTTTGGTTGACCAGTATTAATTGCAAGTATTCTATTTATTGATTCTCGAAGATATAAAATTTCTTTAGCTACCACCTCAATGTCACTAGCTTTTCCCTCAGTCACTCCTGACGATTGACGGATGGTAATTCGAGCATTTGGCACAGCTAATCTTTTGCCTTTGGTTCCTGAGGAAAGTAAGAATGCTCCCATGGCAGCAGCAGCGCCTATACATATGGTGCATACTTCTGGACGAAGTTGGTTGATGGCATCATAAACAGCCATTGCCGCCGTCACTGAACCCTCAGAACTGTTGATATATAAGGTGATGTCTTTGTCTGCATCTTCATGATCTAGAAACAGCATTTGTGCAACGATTAGGTTGGCTATTTCTTCGGTAAGTTCACCTTTCAAGAAAATAATTCGCTCTGCAAGTAAGCGGGAATAAATATCAAATACTCGCTCGCCTGTGTCTGTTGGTTGAATAATAATTGGGAGGTTACTTTGAGGATAGTTCATATCTACTTTCTCCAAAATTTGAGTAATTGCTTTGTGGGAGTTATTCCTAGCATTAGCAGGTGTAACCCAGAATGTTGCTATTTGGGGCGAATTAGTCTCACGCAGAGACGCAAAGGCAAGGCAGCGCTTTGGGCGGGTTTCCCGACTTGTAGCGACTGCCGCGCAGAGAGTAAAAGTTTAAAATCTTGCATTTTGAATTTATACTCGTATTCAGCAACGCTCTATTTTGATTCATGTCCTGGAATTATTAGTCAACAGCAGTATGAGCTAAAGCTTGCTGTAATTTATTTTTAAGTAGATGGTTCCAACCACCACTGAGAAAAGAACTCAGAATAATGCTATCTAAAGCCTCAAATCCTGTACTGACTGGTTGTAAATGCGTGCTTTTAGTAACAGTCTCTAAAGTTCGACTCACTGCATTTGGCTGATGTCTTAAATGACTTTGCCACTGTGGGAAAAGACGCATTGGTTCACCTACTTTGATAACTTCATACTGGAATCCTTTATGTTCTAGTTGCAGTCGAGTACCACCATTAACAGGCTCTAGAGTCCAAGTAACAATTGAAGGCTGACACATCATACTGTCCTGCCATGTGTAGGAAAGCCTCCTTGGCTCATCCAGTTCAATTACTTGACAGTCAATGCTTCCACTTAGTCCTGGTGGTGTTGAGGAAACTGTCTGTGGGGGATTGATTCCTCCCGCAAACTGGCGTTGCTGAAATTGGAATTTATGTCCAACACGCGGCTCAAAGTCGTTTTCCATCAACCACGCCGCCAGTGCTTGACGATTGGTGAGTACCTGCCAAACCCGTTCTGGCGGATAGGCATAGAAAATTTCCATGTTCAAGTTTCGGAGCATGAATCTTCCTCCAATAAGTTGCCAAGGGCATCTAGTTTTTCTTGCCAGAAATCCTCGTAATGGGCAATCCAGTCAGATACCGACTTTAATGGCTCTGGATTCAGTCGATACAGGCGCTGTCGCCCTGCTTTCCGCATTTGTACTAAGCCCGCTTCACAAAGAATCTGCAAGTGCTGAGATATGGCTGGTAAGCTCATGGCAAACGGTTCAGCCAGCTGTTTGACTGGTTGCTCACCATGACATAATCGGTCTAATAAAGCCCGACGGGTCGGATCTGCGATCGCTTGAAATACGTTGTCACTAGCAGTAGGTCTACTCATTGGTGTAAACCAAATACTTAAGCGAAACCTTAACTAATTTGATGATAGTTAAGATTTTGCTTAAATGTCAACTACTTTGTTAGGGAATAAGGAGATCATGGCAACTCAACCTTGATCAGCATTGAGTTGAGGATATGTCAGCGTCCAATTCTGTGGATTATTCATCTGGAAGTACAAACCTTGAAGTATAAACCGTAAAGCGATGCGAGTTCTCATGTAGTTCCGCACTAGATGAGTTCCAGGGTCAGCAAAGATATCATCATAGTTTTGACTGTAGCCAAATGGTCTGGAACAGTTACTACCAATGCCTTTAAATGTGAAAACAAAAAATGGCGATCGCTTGTATTCGTTGGGAACCATAAATATTCCATATACTTGGTGTCCACCAAGCCACGGCTGCACAACAACCTTGGTAGCTTTTACTTGAAATTTTTGGGTTCCTGATGCCAGAAAAGCTTCTGAGTTGCATTCAAACTCATTTATCGGCCACCACAGTGTAATCAGGCTCAAAGAAACAAACACAATCAAAAAATAAGTCAGTTGGCGACGCATAAACTCAAGAAACAGAATATTTAACTTTTTTCCCAAGGAATCTAAAAGTATAGAAAAGTGCTAAATCCTGAGTAATGATTAACAATTTTTCATCTTTTTTTGTCACCTATAGTTCATCTGTCTCTCTGGCAGAAGTCAAATTTATCGAAACAAAACACATATAAGTAATTGGGCAAAATTGAATTTATTCGTGGAGACAGGTAACAAAAAAACAATGTGTGTAATTAATTTTGTTTAGGCACTTATCTACTGATAAATTATCTGTGCTGCAAATAGCTTGATTTTACATTGTTGATTTAAGTCTAGCGTTTATAAGCATCAAATCTGGTTTGTCATGCAATTAATCATGTTCTAACACTCATAAATCTATACAGTTTAGTTAGGTGGGAATCCCTATGCATTTTTCTTAACTGAAAGGCATTGAATTATAAGCAAAACAGAATTAATAAAAATCTTTTGAGTCTTTCATTTCATATAAATATATAAATTTGTATCGTTTTTTGCATTTATAGGTTCCAACATGAGTTATATATAGAACCTAACTAGAGAGAGATGAATCCAGCAAAAATCTTGCTATTGGGAACATCAATGTTTTTTATTTGGACTACATCCAAGTATCAGCAATGAAGACAAGGAACAAAGTAATTATGGAACTGATACAAATTGGATTTTATTTTGTTGCAAAATATAGGCTTTTTTGACCATGCTTGATGTATTCATTGAAAATTCTCTACAAAATCAGCCACTAATTAACTCTACTGCCTGGAAGGTTATTGAAACGGAATTTAACGCTACACAGCTACATGAGCAAGAAACTGTTTTTACTCTTGGTAACGGTTATCTGGGAACACGGGGGACTTTTGAGGAAGGGTATCCTCAGGATTGTCCAGCCACAATGATTTATGGTATTTATGACGATGTGGCCATAGCCCATACCGAACTTGTAAACTGTCCCAACTGGTTGCCGTTAGTGGTGACAGTGGCAGGTGAACGTTTTCACATGGACAGTGGTAAAATTCTCAAATATGAACGTCAGTTAGATCTGCATTTGGGTTTAGTTAGTCGTGATGTGCGGTGGCGTAGTCCAGCCGGTCACACACTGGATTTACACTTTGAGCGTTTTACCAGTTTGGCAGATCAACATGTTGTCGCCATTCGTTGTCAAATCACATCCATAGACTTTGAAGGTGATATCACAGTTGAAGTTGGATTTGACGCTCAACCAAAAACCCAAGGTGTGCAACATTGGCGAACCTTAAACCAAGGTGGTGTCGAGCACATTATCTGGCTGCAAAGTCGAACCATCCACTCAGGTATTCAACTAGGGATGGCTGCTAAGTTGGTGGTAGAAGGTGAAGATACTGCATCGATGAGAGTAGAAAATACTTCTGGTTCACCCAGTCTGGTAACTACCTTTCAGTCCTTTCCAGGAAAAACGGTGGCTGTAGAAAAGATTGTCACTTTATTTACTTCACAAGATACAGAAATTCCCATAGCAGCAGCTTTACAGAGGTTATCTGATGAACCCAGATATACTACCTTACTAGCTGCTCATATTGCTGCATGGAATACGCAAATAGTCACGCGCAAAGGGGAAGTTAATTTGGATTCTCAAATGGTGATTGGTGAATCTACATAAATTGTCGGTTCTTGCATAGTAAACTCAATTCCCGAATTAGCTAGTTTTTTGGAGATTTTTTCATTTGCTAACTCCAATAAGCGCTTACGCAATTGCAGAGAGTTATCACTGGAACCCAAAATAAAGAATGTCACTCTAGTTCGAGTTGTCTGTTTTGTAGAATTGTGATTTAAAAAAGTAATACTGGTGCTTCCTGGATCTATACCAAACAGTGAGTTAGTGCTTTCGGCTATTACCTGTTGCACCAAGGCTTGTTCTCGATCTTGCAAAAGGTTGAAGAAATCGAGGTAGATTAAAACCATCACTTTCTTCCCTCGCGTAATATTTTCAATTTCTAAGTTTGCTAATATCGAATTAGGAATAATAAACAACGTACTTTTAGCAGCAGTACGAATTTTAGTAGAACGAATACCAATTGACTCAACTCGTCCAAATAATCCTTCGGGGATTTGTGGAGATTTTTGTAACCTAATATATTCTCCAGGAATAAAGGGTCGATCCAAATATAAAACTATTGTCCCTAGTAACTGTTCTAGGGTTTTTTGAGCAGCAAAAGCAACGGCTAAACCACCAATTCCTAAGCCAGTTAATAAACCAACTAAATTAAATTGTTGACTTTGAGCAAAAGCAATAATTGCAATAAATCCAATAATTACATTTGCTAGAGTCTCAAATACTAAAAGTAATTCGTCTACTTCCCGTCCTAATTTACGCACTAGTTCAATGCCATAGGCTCGAATGAATTGACGAAATAAACGAGAAGCTAGCCAAGCTAGACTGCTAATAACTGCTAAATCTACAATAGGTGAAACAAGTCTATAGATAGATTGATATTCAATAATCCATGCTAAAGATAGAGAAATAAGAATTAAAGTACCAGCTATTCTAAATAAGTTTCTAATGGGTTCAATTAAATTGTTGTAAATACTAGCGACTTGCTGCGGTGCAAAACGTTGAATGACAATTCGTACAAATGTAGGAGTATATCGTCCAATTAGTAAAGACAGCAGGATAAAAAGTAGAAATATTCCAAATTTAGATAGAGCTAATATTGTGGCATCTCGCTGGAGAAATTCCAGAATAATCTGTGAAATGTTCCTCATTATTTCTAAATCGTAATCGGTGAGTCAACATAAATGGTTGGTTCTTCTATATCAAAGGCAATACCATATTCTTTTAAACACTGAGTCATGCTTTGAGTTGCCAAATCTAGAAGTTGACGGCGTAATTCCATTGAAACATCTCCAGAACCCAAGATAAAAAAGGAAACTTGTGCTTGAGTTTTATCTGGCTCTACCGTACTATTAGCATTTTTAAAAGTCACGGCTGTATTGCGTGCATCAATCCCAAAAATCCCATTGGTACTTTCTAAAATGATCTGACGAATTAACGCTCGTTCTTCATTACTCAGCGTCCGATAGAAGGTCAAATAAAGAATCGACATGACTTTCTTCGCACCAGTAAAGTTTTCAATATTTACTTGAGTTAGGGAACTATTAGGGACTATGACTAAAGTTCCTTTACCAGAGGTACGAATGCGAGTTGATCTTAATCCAATAGATTCAACTCGCCCAAACACACCATCGGGTAGACCAATATAATCATCAATGACGAAGGGACGATCAAGATACAGAACAATACCACCCAAAACTTGCTCTAGAGTTTTTTGAGCAGCAAAGGCTACTGCTAAACCACCAATTCCTAAACTGGCTAGTAATCCTAAAAGATTAATTTGATGAGTTTGAGCATAGATAAGAATAGCTAAAAATATAATGACAAGATTAGCTAACCATTTGAAGAGAATAAGTAACTCACTGCTGATTTTTTGTCCGGTTTGGAAAGCAGCGTTTAATAAATAAAAATCAAAGAAATTTTTAAATAATTTAGAAGCCAACCAACTCGTGGCGATCGCTAGAGTTAAGCTAATGATAATTTCTAATGAATTAGTCCAGCTATTTCTAGGTAGTATGAATGTAGTTAGCTCAAGAATAGCAATAACAGACGCAGCAATAATTAAGCTTTCATTCGGCTTAATTAACTTTTGATAAATATCACTAATTTGGAAAATCTTTAACTGTTTCAAAAGTAACTTTATCCATACAACAACTAAACGAAAACCCACAAAGACTAAAGCTCCAATGACAATTCCCAGTAAGCCGATTTGAATCTCTCTACTTGTAATAGTTTCTGGTGAAAAACTAACATTTAATCTCATCTCAGATTAATGATACAATTTTTTCTTTGTACAAATGCTCATAGGAATTTACGCTGACTACCTCTTAACAGATGCGCTTCTATCAGAGGCTTAGTCAACGATCGCAATTTAGTATTGCAGTCATCAGTCACTCATTTGAGTGCTGAGAAAAGGCTATCCACAAGTAAATGCTGGATAGATAGGCTATTGAAAGAATGCAAATATTTAATATAAAGTCACAATCATTCATGATACTTAATTTAACCTCAATGTAAGCAATGAGGTTACAAATTTAAATTTGTAACCTATGAATTTCACATCCAAATCATGGGATGCAGAAAGAAAAAATGAATTTGAGTACAAATCCTTGAACCAAACAAAGTTAATTAGGTCACTTAATAGATGAAACTACAAGATTAGGGGCAGTTTAGATATATCTAGACCCCAAAAGTTATTGATCCAAATTTGAATGTACAAACAAATAAAGTTTGTAACCTCACCCCAGTCTTGCTGAAGTGGGTGGCTAAATAGCAGTGATGAATTACACTTGCCTAATTTTCGACTAGCTTTTCACCAAAGCTGGCATTTTGCTGCTAGCCCTAAACTGCTGTATGTACCAGCAGCAATAACCAGCTAGCTAGCATTAGTTAGCCTATTATGCGTACGCTATCGCTATCTTTATCTATTTATTATAATTCTAAACTGGAATAAAGCAGCAAAATTAGGTAAAAAATGTAGTCTACAAAGTAGTGAGTGAGTATATATTACCGCTTGTAGTCACAAGCGAAATGTCAAAAAGTATTGATTGATGTGCGATCGCTATCAGAAAATAGTTGCAAATACATTGAGTTCAAAAGGGATACAAGGCATAGTACCCCAAGCTTTGGCAGCTGACTCAGAAGATTATGGGTATTGATGCATGATACTCAGTACTTTGCTGTAGCTTCTCGACTTGCTCCATTTTCCCAAATCGCGATCATACGAGCCGACGGGAAGCCAGCTACAGATTTTTCTCTGCAATTTACGCATGTATTAGTTAAAGTTAATACCTTTAAACCACAAAAGCATCAAGGGTACAAAGAAAATATATTTTATAAGTTACCAAAAAAATGCACTCGGAGAAAGTGCCACCTAAATCACAAGTTATCCTTTACTTAATTATTCCTTAACTAAGCAATTCTAGAGTTAGTCTAGACATCTAAATGTCATCTAATGGTAACTACTGTGACTATCGAAGTTAGTAACCTATCAAAAAGTTTCAAAGGGAAGTTAGCACTAAATCAAATATCCTGTAGTATTAACGCAGGAGAAATGGTTGCTCTCGTTGGTGCATCAGGTTCGGGAAAATCTACACTCTTATGGACTTCTTTTACTCTTTATAGATTTGAGTCAAATGTCCGTTCTGCCTCTGTATTAGGAATTGTCGGTGCGGGTGGAATTGGGGTTTCTTTGTATCAGAGTTTTGGAGCTTTTGAATATCAAAAAGTCTGTGCAATTCTGATTATTTTAATCGTTGCCACTGCCACCATTGACTTACTATCAGCAAAGGTGAGACAGTGGCTAGTCTAAATTTGTAACTGCGATCGCTTCCACTCTCCAACATCGACAATGACCAAATCCGCAGATATTAGCACCAAAAAGTTAATTAGCCTTGCACCCAACAACTGGGTGAGATGGGTAACACAGATGCCTGACATTGTAACCAGGGAAATTCTTAATTCCGAGTTCCAATGGATTAGTCAAGAAAGTGATGTTTTAATCCGCGTTCAAAGTCCTGAAAATGATGAAGAATTTCTCGTACTCAACGAGCTACAGTTACGCTACAGTGCCAAAATGCCGCGTCGAATGCGTGCTTATGCAGGACTTGCAGAAGAGAAGTACAATCTACCAACTTACCCTGTGTTAATTAACATCTTAAAGTCTACAGACGCAGAAATTCCTACAACATACACATCAAATATTGGGGGTTTACAAGTGCGTCAAGACTACCGAGTAATTAATTTATGGGAAGTAGATGTAAATATAGCTTTCCAACAACCGTTACCTTCGTTGCTTCCCTTTGTCCCAATTCTCAAAGGTGGAGAGGATGAGTCTACAATTCGAGAAGCCTTGCAAATTTTACGTAGCAATGAACAGTTAAACCAACTTGAGACGGTTTTAGCCTTTTTTGCTACGTTTGTACTAGAGACGGCCTTAGTTCAAGAAATCATGAGGTGGGATATGGCTGTGTTACGCGAATCGCCTTGGTATCAAGAAATATTACGCGAGGGACAAGCACGGGGAGAAGCATTAGGTGAAGCACGCGGTGAAGCACGCGGTGAAGCACGCGGTGAAGCACGGGGACAAAGACAAGGAATAATTTCTAGCATCGAGACTAGTTTAGAAGCGAAATTTGGCAGTGACGGGTTAAATTTGATGTCCCAAATTGCCCAAGTTTCTGATTTAGCAAGATTGAAAGAGATTTTACGTAATATTGTTGTGGCAAATTCTCTAGAGGAATTACAAGAAATTTTGTAGTCAAAATCGAGGGAATTAGTATTAACGGAACTACTTTTAGATTGTCAAGTCATTTTCAAAAAACAACTCCATGCGATCGCCCCGGAATCGAGTTACGCCATATTCAATTACATTACCCTTTTGATCGACGTTCACCGATTCGGCTAAAAGAATGGGTTGATTAAGCGGAAGTTGCAGCCACTGTGCATCACGCGGCTGAACTGAACGGGCAGAAACACAGGTACTCCGGCGTATATGATCACATGCATATACCTGTTGTAAATATCGAGATATTGATTGCAGTTCTTGTAAAATCTTAATGTTTTTTAGCTCTAAGAAATCTGGAAACCTATTGAGGGGGAAGTATCCTGTACTCATACTAATCGGTTCCTCGTCCGCGAAACTCAAACGTTCAATTAAAGCCACGGGTTCACCAAGATTAATCTCCATTCCTTTAGCAACAGTAATGTCCGCAGGTACTTCCAAGGTACGAATTATTTGGAATTTAGCTTGCCAACCTTGGACTTTGAGGGTTTGGTTATAACGCACACGCTTACCAATGGGATAGCGGATAGTCTTAGCGGCGACAAAAGTCCCGCGTCCCCGATCAACTCTCAGCAATCCCTCGTTTTTTAGTAGTGCGATCGCCTGTCTGAGAGTATGGCGATTGACGGCAAATTGTTCTGCTAACTTAGCTTCCGTCGGTAATTGGTCTCCAACTTGATAAACTCCCTGGTGAATGTTTTGCCGCAACTGAGCAGCAATCTTGGCATATATGGGCATCACTTCCTGGTTCATGAATTAATTATCAATATTTACATTGTCAACTTACTAGAATTGAGTTAATCTATTTTCATCTAGATATCTATACAAATTTAAAAGTAGTTTAAGGTTACTTCAAAAGGTACAACTTTGTGTCTTTGTGATCATTGTGATCAAAAAAGTCTTTCTCAACCACCAAGACACGAAGACACTAAGAATTAAGCATCTCTGGTAGTAATGCATAGTAATGATAAAATAAGGAAGTGTTGTTCAATACTGGAACCATGCTTTGCCCTGAATGCAACTCAAACAACATTGTGAAAAATGGACACACTCACTACGGGAAACAACGGTTC
>JAHHIM010000064.1:0-13432 GCA_019358915.1 Trichormus sp. ATA11-4-KO1 | reverse complement strand
GAACCGTTGTTTCCCGTAGTGAGTGTGTCCATTTTTCACAATGTTGTTTGAGTTGCATTCAGGGCAAAGCATGGTTCCAGTATTGAACAACACTTCCTTATTTTATCATTACTATGCATTACTACCATTGCTTGAACCGTGATGACTAAAATAGAATATGAAAAGTGCTGAGTTAAAAGACCGCCCACACTTCGGCAAGGCTCAGTGACCACAATTCGCGTTGCTTGTACCAAGTGCGAAAGTGTTTCCTTCCTCTTGTTATTACTCAGCACTGAGTATGGTAAAACACAAGGGCAGTTGACGATGGGATTCCTTGAGTTCCCCAATCCCCAGTACCAAAGCAGCGATTTTACCAAGTTTGGCGATCGCATTAGCTTATGAAAAGACTTTTCTCGCAACCTGTACTTTACCTAGTTTTGCTAGCGACTGGATGCATCCCCGCCAGAGATGTGAGGAATCCTCAACAACCACTAGTCCCAAACCTACTAGCTCAAACAACCACAAATACTGATATCAATTATGTGACTCGGGTTGTCCAGCAGGTAGGCCCTGCCGTGGTACGCATCGACTCTACTCGCACTGTTGAAATATCCCCAGACCCACTTTTAGATAGGTTTTTTAGGGGACAGTTACCTAGTCAAGAACAAGTACAACGGGGTGTCGGCTCAGGGTTTATAACCACTGCCGATGGATTAATATATACTAATGCCCATGTGGTAGCAGGTGCGGATAATGTCACAGTTGTCTTAAAAGATGGTCGCCGTTTTCAGGGCAATGTGGTAGGTGCTGATCCTGTAACCGATGTTGCTGTTGTAAGAATCAAAGCAACTGGATTGCCAACAGCCAAGCTGGGTAACTCAGATAATTTAAGGCCAGGAGAATGGGCGATCGCTATTGGTAACCCCTTAGGACTCGACAATACTGTTACTCAAGGAATTATCAGCGCTACACAGCGTTCTGTTGCTGATCTAGGTGTGCCTACAGAACGAGTTGACTTTATTCAAACTGATGCGGCAATTAATCCAGGTAACTCTGGCGGCCCTTTACTAAATGCCCAAGGAGAAGTGATTGGGATGAACACCGCCATCATCCAAGGAGCGCAAGGGTTAGGCTTTGCCATTCCCATCAACACGGCTCAACGAATTACAGCACAACTGATCACTCAAGGAAGAGTAGATCACCCATATATCGGGATTCAAATGGCGCAATTGAATCCAGAATTGCGAGCAAAAATTAATCAGAGTGATGCTGGTATTAAAATTAATCAGGATACAGGTGTAATTATTCTCGGGGTTGCCCGCAATTCACCTGCCTTCCGTGCCGGTTTACGTCCCGGTGACATCATTGAAAGCATCAATGACGAAACTATTCAAAACACTCAACAAGTGCAAAAACAAGTAGAAGCTACCAATATTGGCGAGACCATCCAAATTATCATCAATCGTAATGGTAGCCGACAGGCGATCGCCGTCCAACCAGAAGCCTTACCTGCAAAACCGCCTACTTAATTTACAAAATCAACACTCAAAAGTTACATCTCATCTCTCTATCATTTGCTAGAGGCAGAAGTAATTACTTTTTTCTATGCTTTTGGTGATATTTACCACTCATTAGCTATTCCTCATTGCTAGCAATTATCGGTTGTTTCTATCACACGACCAAGGTGCAAGTCCTTACGCCTGCTACCAAGTGAAAATTGCTGCATACACGGGAATTGCTGGAAAAACAGAGAAACTTATGCAAGGTTTTCGCTTAGGTTCTATTTTTGGATTTGAAATCCGAGTGGATTTGTCCTGGCTGTTAATTTTCTTTCTTGTCCTGTGGACTTTAAGCGCAGGTATATTCCCAACTAACTATCCAGGACTTACCAATGGCACTTATTTTGGCATGGGTATAGTAGCAACTTTACTTTTTTTCGCATCGCTGCTTGCTCATGAGCTTTCTCACTCCTTCGTAGCCAGGGCAAAAGGAATTCCTGTCGAAGGAATTACGCTATTTATTTTTGGTGGAGTTTCACGAACTCGCATGGATGCAGAAACTCCCGGTGATGAATTCCAAATAGCTGGAGTGGGGCCCCTTGTCAGTCTCATGCTAGCTGCCCTTTTTGGCGTGATTTGGTATATCAGTAGAAATGCTGCTTTGAGTGTAGTGGTGACGGGGGTTGCTGCCTACCTCGCCTCAATTAACCTCGCTCTCGCTATCTTCAATATGCTGCCTGGATTTCCTTTAGATGGGGGTCGCGTCTTCCGTTCTATGATCTGGAAGTACACTGGCAATCTTAAAAAAGCCACACAAATTGCTACCACTGGTGGTAAATGGCTAGGTTATTTGCTGATCGCCCTCGGTGTTTGGCAGATGTTTAGCTACGCCATTTTGAGTGGACTTTGGTTAATTCTCATTGGTTGGTTCTTGTACAACGCCGCCGAGGCTAGCTATGAGGAACTTTTACTACGTACAAGTCTACAAGGGGTAAGGGCGCGGGAAATCATGACTCCTTATCCAGAAACCGTCAGTGCTGATGTGACACTCCAAGAGTTAGTGGATAAATATTTCCTCAGTCGTCGCTATCAGTCTTTTCCAGTGACACAAGACAATCACCCAGTAGGTATTATTACTTTAAATCAAGTCAAGGATATTCCACGAGAAGAATGGACATATCGTACTGTGAAAGACACAATGTCTGCCGCAAACAACGGAGTTACTGCCCGTCCAGAAGAGCAAATGTCTAATGTATTACAAAAAATGCAAGATTCAGAAATCCGCCGTGTTCTGGTAATTCAGAATGGCTTACTCAGGGGCATAATTACTGCCCATGATGTCGCTAACTGGTTGCAGCGACAGCGAGATTTGGGTCAAATTGCTTAATTTTTTCTTAAAAACAGTTTTTTGCGCTCAAAATAAAGTATAGATATGAAAGTGATCAGTAATTTATTTAAAAAGGTTTTTTGGAGAAAATTTGCCATTTTTAGGTGAATATTCCGGGCAATCCTTGGCTTCTTCAGTAAGCACAATGGAGGGTTGTACAGCACACTTGAGATAATGGTTGTTGGAATAAAAGCGACAGTTCCTACACGGGACTTGATGTAACCCCTTGACAGTAAAAACAATCTTATTGTCTAACATCGTCCGAATTTTTTGTAATATCAGAAAAAAAATTACCCAACTGAAAATTAAAGCGACTGGAGATAAAGTTAGAGCTATATCGGGGATATTTAAGCTATCTTGTTGTATTTGCTCTTGTTTAACTTCATTTTGAGTTACCTGGCTAACATTTCTATTTTCGGCTATTTGTTTTGACAGAAGTGGTTCAACAGACATATTATTTAACCTCAGCTATATAACTTTAATATGTTGATTTTTGAGCCAAATTTAATTGATAATCGATGACTGCCATGAGCTTTCAGAATAAAAACTTCCTATTGAAATTAGCTTTTTGCCAGATGAAAATTAGGAGATGCCAAACTACAATGTGTACAAAATAATTTCAGCATAAAATTTTGTTTGTAGTATATTTCGGAGAAATTTGTAATTGCTGAAAATAGGAAAACACAGTTATTATCAATTTTTCAGTAAGCTGTTCACAATTAAATCTTGCATACTGTTTTAATTATATGTTTAGCAAAAGAAAATTTATCCTATATCTGTCGATAGTTTTGTTCGTGATTTTGAATTATATACCTAAAGGAATATATTAGAATTTGTTAAGAATAAGACTGACAAATTAAAATGTTTTAAGATACAATTAATCAGGAAAAAACCGTATTATTTGTAGTAGTTTAAAAGAGAGAATGCCTAATCTTTGAATCTGTTTATTAAGACAAAAGTAAAGTAATTTTTTCTAAAAAAATATCGAAAAAGAGGTATCAATCATGGGTGAAATTATCCTTACTTGGTTAGTGACAACCGTCAGTTTTTTAATCATTTCCAGATTGCCATTGGGAATTGAAATTGATAACTTTGGTAAAGCAGCAATAGCTGCGGCTGTTTTCGGCATCTTGAATGCAATTTTGCTGCCAATTCTCAGCATTTTCACATTTCCAATTATTATTCTGAGCTTCGGATTATTTTTCTTTGTGCTGAATGCGATTATTTTTGCTTTGGCTGCTGCTTTGGTTCCAGGTTTTACTCTGAGATGGGGCTTTTGGAGTGCTTTAGTTGGCTCTCTTACTTTAGCAATTGTTATTTCCATTCTCTTGAGTATCGTGAGAACGGCAGTATAAAAAATTATTTATGTGTTAAGCTCCAGCTAATTTTCCCAAATTAAAACGACAAAAGTGTGAATATTTATGACCAAATTTTTACGAGACAAAATTGCCTTTTTACTCACTGGAGTTATGCTGGCGGTTCTGCTAATTTCTTGTCAACCAGTACCCGTAGCTGAATCACAATCTCCTAAAGCAACTCCCACTGCGGCCACATTCCCCCCCGTAGCTTCTCCTGATGGGGAACTCAGTGCTGCTCCGGCAAAGCTACCACCATTGCCTTATGATTACACGGCGCTGGGAAAAGCTATTGATGCGGAAACCATGAAATTACATCATGATGGACACCATGCGGGCTATGTTAACAACCTGAATGATGCCTTGAAACAAGAGCCAGATTTGCAAAAAAGCAGTGTTGAAGCTTTGCTGCGAGATTTAAACAGTGTTCCGGAAAATATTCGCACAAAAGTCCGCAACAATGGCGGTGGGCATCTTAACCATACAATTTTCTGGCAAATCATGAGTCCCGAAGGTGGTGGAGAACCAACAGGAGAAATTGCCCAAGAAATTAACCGTACTTTTGGCAGTTTTGATGAATTTAAAAAACAGTTTAACCAAGCTGGAGGCGATCGCTTCGGTAGTGGTTGGGTGTGGTTAGTACGTAATCCCGCAGGTCAACTACAAATCGTCACCACAGCAAATCAAGATAACCCAATTATGGATGGTGCATATCCCATCATGGGTAACGACGTGTGGGAACACGCCTATTACCTGAGATATCGTAACCGCCGGGGTGAGTATTTGAATAATTGGTGGAATGTGGTGAACTGGCCAGAAATCAACAGGCGATCGCAAGTTTCATTGCAGCTAGCTAGTTAGGAGGAAAGCGACGATGAAAAGTTTGTTAATGCACAGTTGATTAGTATGCTTTTCATCCAAGCTGAACGTAAAGATGAACGCCCCTATCTATAACTTGAGGTTCCCATCACTAACATTCACATGGAACACTTTAATCTTGTTTAGGTAAAGCCGTCCTAGTCCTAACCAACGTGCATTCAAACGAAATAGTGAGTATTTTACGCCGGATCACCTTATTCATGCTGGCGGTACTGGCTGCGATCGCACTAGCCTTGATTTCCTCTCGTCCAGTCATCATACCCCCAGCTGATCCGATTAATCCGGTCATCGTCTACGTAATTGACACAGGCTTACATTCCCGATTAGTTCTGCCTGATGGTGATGGCGGCTTGATTCAGTATGCCTATGGTGATTGGCGTTATTTTGCGCTGAACCAACAAGATTTGGGTAGTGCGGTTGCAGCATTGCTAATTCCCACTCAGGGAACCCTCGGCAGGCGAAAATATAACAACATCGCTCAGTTGAAGCAGAGTATAAATGCCAATAGTCAGCTTCTGAATTTTACAGTGACGTCAGCCAAAGTCACACGGTTAAGAAAATTATTAGAGAAACGTTTCAATACTCTGATTGAAACACAAATATTCAATCCACATAATCAAATGCACTTCGTTCAAGACGACCTAGACTACACCTTGTATCACAACAGCAATCATGAGTTAGTTGTGTGGCTAAAAGACTTAGGCTGTCGCGTTGAAGGCTTTGTCATGTTGGCTAATTTTAAAATTCCTCTCTCCCTCAAAAAATTGTAGTATGCCTGTTGACATCCTGTAATTTGTGTATTACATTTGTAATATAAACACAAAAGCCTTTCCAAGAGGCAAAACTAAAACCTCTCAAACTTGGGTCTGTAGCTCTAACGGTAGAGCTCCCAGATTTCACTTGTGCCCTGACAGAAAAAGCTTACATACTAGCTCAATAGTAGAGCGCTCGTTTATGAAACGATCAGTTGCAGGTGCGATTCCTGCGTGTGTTACCACAGCTTTTTCAACTTGCACGAGGTGTGAGTGCAACTCTCACAGGGAGGGTATCGGTTCAATTCCGATCAGATCCACTGCATAAAGAAGAGGTGATTGTCATGGTGCATATTCGATTTGAAGGGCGTTCTGTTGATGTTACAGAAACACAACTAGGAATTGCGTCAGGGATGAATGATGTAGCAGTGAAAGAGCAAGTTGCTCGGCATTTAGATGTGAAAAGCGATCGCCTGTCTGCTTACGTAATTGATCGCCGTCCCAGTGGTGATTTGATTATTCGTCCTGAAGCTGTCTATGGTTAAAAAGCTGAGTTTTCCGCGCCCTAAATTGTGAAGCATACACACACCAAATAAAAATCCTGTGATAACGGCTTTGCTAACTTGCGCGGAATTTCAATTATTTAAATTGTCTGGAGGTGAGTCAATGATGTTCGCTAACTCGTTTGCAATAACAACTCAATTGCTACGACTAGATATAAACAACGTAAGATATGAGCGAACATCGTTTGAGCGAGATTGTAATTGAGCGTCCTCGCGGTGGGATGAAAATTAGCCTAAAAAAGCTCACAGGCTATAAAAAGCAATTAGACAAACTCACCGAGGAAGCAAGTCAGGATGGTTTATTGAATCCCTACCTGATTAAAGCCACAAAAAAATCCAAGTATCTTTCAGATCATCTTGGCCCCCTGCGTCGGTTCTTGCGATCGCAAGTCGGACAGCCGTGGAATCAAGTTTACAGCCAACTGTGTCAACGATTAGATACCAGCACAATGGCAGGACAACACGTCCTCGATCATGTGTGGGACTACGTTGAAAGGCATGTAGAAATCAGAGATGGTAAGCTTTGTAGCAAGCCTTACCGGGGATATCGAAGTCGGTTAGATGGAAATTACCGCGATCGCTTCTATATTCATCCGGAAACGGGAATTCTGTGTGTTGTCGAGAAAGTACCTCGCAAGCAGAAGCAAAAACCAAGGCAGGCAGATGTCATCATCGTTGATAATTATCATCAATACCGCAAACTGAAAGATATTTGGTATCTAATTACCTTTGCAGATTTTCCACCGCCACCCACTGATTATGTAACGGATGTTTTCAAAGGTCTAATTCACCGTTCTGCTGTCATGTATAAAGGTCAAAAAATTTACGCTGTCAGTAAAAAACAGTGTAATAAGAAAGAAATTCGCTTGATTTTAAATCAACTTTCTCAAAATTAAAAATTTTCACTTCGTGCCCTAACTGAAGAAGCTTACATACTAGCCAAATGGTACAGGCACTTGATTGAAGATCAAGCAATTACGGGTTCAAATCCCGTGTGTGACACAACAGCTTTTTCGACTTGCACGAGGTGATTTTATTTCATTTTCTCCAACCTCTCTTCTCTGCGCCTCTGCGTCTCTGCGTGATTTTTTTTAACGTTTGCGAAGCATCTCGTAGAGAAGAAAAGAAACAGAGAATTTCATCAATCAAATTTATCAACTGGCAGTTGTTGCCGCGCCCTGATCATAGAAGCTTACATAACTCTGCAAAAGTTAAACCAATGCTTCTACAACTTGCGCGGTGGCTTTTCACCCCGCGTGCAACATCTGTCTCCTCATTCATCACAACTAGAGGAGGTTCTTATGAACATTGCAGAACGCGACCTGCGCTTGGAAATGCTCAACAGTTTGCTGACAACTCCTCACCGCAAACTTGAGCAAGTCGCAGAAATTCATCAGTTAATTGTTGAACTCGATCCCATCTTTTATGGTCATCTAGCAGTTTGGTATCAACGTCATGGAGATGTCCGCGACCATAAAGAGGTTTTCTTAGCTCACTTGCTAACCAGCAATTTGACTGAACACCGGGATGCTGGATTTATGATGCTGCAAGAGTTTCCCCCTTATCAGGTGGCTCGTGTGGTGGACTTCATGAAGCAGCACCAAAATAAACTGCCTCGTTCGGCTCGGACTGCGGTGCGGCGTTACCTAAAGGTGCGGGAAAGTAATCCGGCTTTGTTTGATCGCGCTGCTTTGCGGGGTCGTAAGGCGATGAAACATTTGTATGCTTCCTTGCACATCAAGCCAAATGAGCGAGCAAATGCGATTCTCTTCCTCGATACTCCCCCAGAGGGTTCGTTGGCAAATGTGCTGAAGCAGCTTGCTAAGGCAAAAAGCGCCGCCGAACAAGCACGGCTGATTGTGGAGTTCAATATTCCCCATGCGATCGCCATCGGTGCCATCAAGCAACTCACACCAGTGGTGTTGGTGGCGTTAATCAACAGCATGACTCCCCAGGAAGTGATTAATAACCTCAAGTCACTTCAGGCTAGGGGTGCAATGGATCACCCAGACATCAAAAAGCTAATTGACTCTAAGCTAGAGTCAGCGTCTAAGAGTACACGTGTCTCAGCATTCAAAGCACAGATTGCAACAGATGCCGCAGATTTCGATGCAGATACCGTTGCCCGACTGGAAAAGGTGACCAACAAGCAAGTGAAACGGCGTGGTACAATTACGCGTCCAACCGCTTTACTGGTAGATAAGTCCGGCTCAATGGAAAATGCGATCGCGATCGGTAAGCAACTCGCCGCCCTAATTTCTGGTATTACTCAAGCAGAATTGTTTGTCTACGCCTTCGATACTATCCCGTATCCTGTCACGGCAAAGGGCAAGGAATTAACGGATTGGGAGCGTGCCTTCCAGCACATCAAAGCAGGCGGTAGTACTAGCATCGGCTGTGCATTGGAAGTAATGCGGCGGAAACAGCAGGTGGTTGACCAGATTATCTTGGTGACGGATGAGGGCGAAAATGCTAATCCTTACTTCGGTGAGGTTTACAAGACATACTGCCGGGAATTAGCGGTAATACCCAATGTAGTGATTGTCCGTGTAGGTGGTTACTACAACTGGGTAGAGACTCAACTGAAGCAGCAGCAAGCACCAGTGGAAACTTTCACCTTTGCGGGTGACTACTACAGCTTGCCCAACCTCGTCCCCCTCCTGACGCGTCCCTCTCGTCTAGATTTGCTGATGGAGATTCTGGATATGCCTTTGCCTGTGCGAGAGGATAAGTGAGTTGTGAAGTTCAGTTTTTGCCAACTTACCTGTAGCTTTGGCAAAATCTCTTCCCTGACGGGGATTGATTAATACTACTGGTAACTGGCAAGCTTGTAAGGGAATAGGGGCACCATACTCAGTGCTTCTTGTCAAACCCTGCGGGCAGACTGCTATAGCCGATTCTTTGTCGGTACCACAATCATTGAGAAATAAGGTACTTGATCTGGATCAACTTCATCCAAGGGTATAATTCTCTGCTGTGCCATGGTCGCCCGCTCAATATATAATGCTCGTGATGCTAACCCTAATTGATGCAGGATATCTCGCACTTTGGTAAAGTGGCGACCTAGCTTCATAATTGCCGCCGCATCTGTTGCTAGTAGGTGTGTAATTAACTGTTCTGCTGGTAGAGGGGCAGGTAAAACTGTGAGAATGTCGTTGTAGTAGGTAAAAGGTACACCCAAGGATACGGGACAAGCCATGAGTGAGGAAACTCCCGGTACAACTTCGGTTTCATACTGCTCAGATAAACGTGTGAAAACATACATAAATGAGCCGTAGAAAAACGGGTCGCCCTCACACAGTACTACTACATCTCGTCCAGTAGCTAGATGTTCGGCAATTGGTGCAACTTCTTTGTCATAAATGGAATTTGCTGTTTCTGGTTCCAAGGCGCGAGGGAGGTGAAATAGTACCTCAATTTGATTGCCAGTTAGGTATTGAGACACGATCGCCCGCGCTATACTTTCTTTATCTGTGGCTGATTGATAAGCAAGTACAGGTGCGGATTGTAACAGCCGTAATGCTTTCAATGTCAATAATTCTGGATCACCTGGCCCGACACCAACTCCATAGAGACGGCCTTTGGTTTTTATGTTCATTCTTCCTCCGTTGCCAAGGCGTTAACTGCGGCGGCGGCGATCGCACTACCACCACGCCGACCATGTAATGTTAAAAATGGCACTCCTCTGCTATCTGCCGCTAGTGCCACTTTAGACTCGGCTGCACCCACAAATCCCACGGGAAAGCCTAAAATCACCGCAGGTTTAGGCGCACCCTCATCTAACATTTCTAGTAACCTAAATAGAGCTGTGGGTGCATTACCAATGGCTACTACTGCCCCTTCTAGATGCTTTTGCCATAATTCCAAGGCAGCCGCAGACCTAGTATTCCCAAAATGTTGAGCCATTTCTGGTACTTGCGGATCATAAAGGGTACAAATAACTTGGTTGTTTGCTGGTAGCCGTCGCCTAGTAATACCTTCGGCAACCATGCGGCAATCACACAGAATTGGTGCACCCTCTGCTAATGCTACCCGTCCAGATGGCACTGCTGATGGTGAATATCCTAAGTCGGTGACTATATCTGTCATTCCACAGGCATGAATCAGACGAACCGCAACTTTTGCTACATCCGATGGCAGCACATCTAAGTTGGCTTCTGACCGGATAATTGCAAAGGAATGATTATAGATTTCGTTAGCGTCTCGGATGTAATTAGACATTGGGGACTAGGGAGTGGGGACGGTGAAGCCCATAGGGATTAAAACAAAATTTTCTCGCGGCAATTTGGTGAGAATAACTGCTTTAGTTGAGCAATATCATGGCGATTGACAAATTCCCTAAAGGTTTCATCAGGGTTTTTGCTGTGAATTTTATACACTTGTAGCATCTGCCCCACGAGTGTAGGGAGTTGGGCAATATTCACATGTTGATAAATTTCATCACCGAGTTTCTGGTTACTATTACCTTTACCAACATAAATGTCATAGGCTGGCAGATTTCCATTGTCTGATTCCTGGCTGACACCGAGTAAGGTGATGTCACTTTTGCTGTGCTGGGCGCAAGATTTTTTGCAGCCGCTAAAGTGAATATTAATTGGGTGATTGAGACTAACACGAGTGGCGAGATATTTTACTAATGTCAACGCATCACCTTTGGTATCTGTGGCAGAAGCAGCACAACCCCTGTTACCAGCACAGGCAACTAATGCACTGTTAATATTTGTGGTTGAGAAATCTAATCCTATAGAAGCTATTTTACTCTCGACATCCCCAACTAATTGCTGGGGAATGTCAGTTAACAGCAAATTTTGCCAAGGAGTTAGTCTGAGTGTGCCGCTACCATATTTTGCTGCTAAATCAGCTAGACCCCGAATTTGCTGACATTCGAGTCTGCCAAGCGGCAACACCACACCAATATAGAATAAACCTGGCTGAGATTGGGGATGAATGCCAATATGCTGATACTTATTTTCTGTTTGCACAGAAGTGAGGTTGCTTCTGAACAGAGGAAAAGTTAGATGTTGTGTAACTTGCTGAAGATAAGTGTCACAACCTAAACTATTAAGCAACTCTCTCAGTCGCAGTTTACGCCTACTGCCAGGATCACTATGATTGAGATAAACTGCTGCCAAAGCCGCCAAAACTGGTAAACATTGCTCTGGCAGTAACAAAATTCCTGTATCAATGGGTGGTTCACCTTGTGCGCCGATGCTGAGACAGAGACGGAAGTAAACTCTGTTGTCAACTAAGACAGCAGCAAACATGATATCGTTGAGGCGATCGCATACCGAAACTGTCCCACCACCATCAAAGCCAACGCTAAATTTTGCCGAAAGTCCCGATAAGGCAGGATGTTCAGTGATGTAGTTATCCCAACTTTGAATCAAGGGACGAGTATCAATTAATTCTTGTGGGTCAATACCAGCAGTGGGGCTGGTCATGATATTGCGGATGTGGTCTACAGCAGGATTGCGCGCACCTAATCCCACATCCTGTAAATTTTTTAAGATTGTTGCATTTATGCCTGTGCGGATTTCCCTGACTTGGAGGTTGGCTCGATTAGTTACATCCACATAGCCACCCCCATACTGATCTGCTATGTCTGCGATCACGTGACATTGTTTACTATCTAGAATCCCACCAGGTATTCTGATGCGAGATAATATCCCATCTTGGGCGGGTGTGGCATAAAACAAGCCAGGACAAGTGGCAAAACCGGACAGTAAAATCACAACTCCTTCCCTGTGCGACGCAGAAAGTAGATAGTAAATGTGTCTTGAAGACACTGCTGGAGTTGGCATTCTGACTTGGAAAGTAAAAGAAAAAATGCATTTTTTCCTTTTGCCTTGCCATCACAGCTGCGGCACAGTCCCAGAATCTCACCGGAGTTTCCCAACCCAAGCTTTAGTAATGTAGCATGATAAAGTATTCAGTGTTCTGGATGCTTCATATTTTAATGGTTAAGCGTTGTACAACTTAATATTTAGTTAAAGATATAGTACTTTCCGCCAGATGAGGTGGTGGTGGCTATTGGGAAATGCCAAGTTAAAAGTAATTTTTTAAGTTACTAAATCAACTAACGTGTCGCACTGGAAGCGGACTACACATGAAACTAAGCAACCGCGATAATGCTCAGACGTGAATACTGATAGTGTGATATGGGTTTGCTCAGGTTCTAAAATGCGTTTCACTTTGCAGATTTGCATTTTGTTTTTACAGTAGGCAATAATGCGATCGCCTGCCTTGATATCTAATGCTTTAATTTTCAATTAATACTCAACTTAATCAATAAGTTTTATTAGCTAAAGTGAAGATATATTGCTATATTTCACTTGCTCAACAGTGATAGTCTTTATCTATCATAACACATTCATAAAAACTTCAAGCATATCAAATTTTATAGTTGATTTTTAGTTAAAAAATCCGTAAATGCTGGTTTTTTGAGGAAACAAGCAAACAAAAGCTGGATTATCATGTCTGATGCCATCAAATATATGGCTATTTTATGAGTAAATTGGCAAAATCTGCGGTTTAACTCGTCGCATTAATATCATGTCCGGTTAATCAAACTGCATAAAAAATAGACCTCTTGCAAAAGTCCCAGAGGTATGGGACAAGTAGATGAGAGTTGGGTAGCATTGATGACCTACGAACAAGTAAAGAAGCTGAAGCCGGAAGACTTTAAACGCTTGTGTGGTATACGCCCAGAGACTTTTATCAGATGCTAGAGATAGTGCGATCGCAACAGGGAACAAAACAAAAAACAGGAAGGCCAGGTAAACTGAGCTTGGAAGACCAGTTGTTGATGACATGGGAATATTGGAGAGAATACCGCACATACTTTCATATTGGGCAAACTTGGGGAGTATCGGAAGCTGAAGGTATTTAAATGTAGGACTTACGCATTGACAAAGTGGCAAAAGAGTGGATTGATAAAAAGTATCATCCAATGAATAGGTATCGGACAATCAGAAAAATCAGCAAACCGTCCACAGCACAATGCAATCTGGAACATTAC
>JAHHIM010000063.1:0-14412 GCA_019358915.1 Trichormus sp. ATA11-4-KO1 | reverse complement strand
TCCTCGTCAACTTTTTCTTTAATTTTTCTAGATGTTATCTTTTTCATGTTTTTGGAAGGTAAAGTTGGACATCTAGTTTTGGAAGGTAAAGTTGGACAACCTGTCCAAAATCTTCTTCAAGTCACAGAACCAATGGTTCCCAAATTGAAAACCTAGATGAAATGGGAACCATTGGTTCCCAAATCTTACCAACGAGCGAACGCCAAGTTAGACCATTAGTTCCCTTAGAACCAGAACAACAACGTCTTGCTTGGCAACAGGCAATAGAGCAAGCTGGTGGTAAAATTCCCTCCGGTCGGATTGTTCAGGATATTGTGGACAAAATTCGAGACAGAACCAAAGTGCCTAATCCTTACCGCCTTGGGGAAATATGTACTCTACTGCCCAAAGATAACCCAGAACTTAAAGGCAAAAGTGGTTGTTGGGGTGTCATCACTCACCTTGGGGACTATAGTTGCACTCTTGAGACTTGGGATGCTGAGTATGCCGTGAAAATAGAACATCTCAAGTCCCTAGAACTGTCGGACAATGACTGCCAATTTATGCAACAACTATGCCTGAGACTGCGGCGGCTGCAAGAAATTGAAAATCGAGATAATGCAGTAGATTGGCTTTGTTTAGGGTTAGGGAAACAACTCAAGCCGTACCTGTCGCCGTTGCAGGAAAAATTGCTGGCTGATGTAGAACAAGAGTATGGACTTATATAACTGTATCAGTTTGGCTGATTTTTTCTTTTCTGTTGGCAACTTACGTGATTATAATGTTAATAGTAATACTTTTTAAACTAACAAATAACACTTAGTAACCACTCTAGAGTTATCAATGTCTAATTTTATATTAACTATAGTCTTTTTAATAGTAATAGTAACATTACTGGTTGTATTTATACAGGGAAAGATTGAAGAATCTAAATTAAAAAAGCGATTGCATAAATATGACGGGCTTATTAATAAAGAAGATTTTGAAAAGCAATTAAACTTAAGTATCAAATCAAAACAAAGTGAAATTGATAAGTTAGCAAAAACAGAAGAAGAACTCAGGTTTCAAATTAGAAAACTCCAACAGAAATTACGTGAGGTAGAAGAATCTGAGTATATTCGATCATTCGGATTCTATAAAGCGAAATATAACTTTGACAACTCTGAGGAATATAAGCTTAGGCTTAACCATATTAGAGAAAGACAAAAGGTCATGATCAAAAGTCATACAGCTGCTATATGCCATGTGCCGTGGGAAGTAGAAGGCAGCAAGAAAAAAGGCGAAAAAATGACAAATGACTTTCTCAAACTCTTACTAAGAGCTTTTAATGGTGAGTGTGACGTTGCTGTGACTAAGGTCAAATATGATAATGTTCAATCTTTAGAAAAAAGAATTAATAAGACTTTTGAAGTTTTAAATAAATTGTCAGAAGTAAATCGCTGTGAAATTACTCGTGAATATCTTAATTTAAAGCTACAAGAACTATATCTTACACATGAATTTCAAGAAAAGAAACAGGAAGAAAGAGAAGAACAAAGAAGAATACAAGAGCAAATGCGTGAAGAACAACGAGCTTTACGAGAAATAGAAAAAGCAAAGGAAGATGCTGAAAAAGAAGTCAAACGCCGTGAACAGGCATTAGAACAAGCTCGCAAAGAAGTTGAACAAGTTGTAGGTAAGCAAAAACAGAAATTAGAACTGAAGATACAACATTTAATGCAACAGCTTGAAGAAGCTCGTGCTAATGAACAAAGAGCAATATCTCGCGCTCAAATGACAAAATCGGGACATATATATGTCATTTCAAACATTGGTTCTTTTGGCGAGAATATCTATAAAATTGGCATGACACGGCGGCTTGATCCCTATGAGCGTGTCAGAGAACTAAGTGGGGCAGCAGTTCCTTTTCCCTTTGATGTTCATGCAATTATTTTTTCTGAAAATGCACCAGAAACAGAAAATTTACTACACCAATATTTTATAGATAAGAGTGTCAATAAAGTAAATGAGCGTAAAGAATTTTTTAAAGTTTCTTTAGATGAAATCGCATCGGCATTAGCTAATATTGCTGAAGACACAAGAAATGTAAACAAGGCTGAGATTAAATTTACAAAGATTGCTGAAGCAGAACAGTATCGTAAAACTTTAGCTATAGAAAGTGGTGAAGCTCAACCTCTAGAATCAACTTATACACCCTCATGGGACGAGGACGATTTTGACGAAGAAGACGAGTAAGATAGACAAATAAATGTATAGTTTACGTAAGCGCACAGACAATACGAAAACCATTGCGGTTGAGTTTGTCGTTGGAATCTCGTTTGTGACGAAAAGCTGACCGACAGTCTCTCGGATCATGAAACCAAGAACCACCCCGTAATACCCGCAAATCATTCTTGCTTTCCATTAACCAAGCACTACCATTTGTGGGTGCATCATTGTAACTTTCATGCCAATCGTCTAAGCACCACTCGCAGACATTTCCGTGCATATCAAACAGTCCGAACGGATTAGCAAAGGAAAAATAACCAACTGGAGTTGTTTGATTTCTAGAGCTTCCTTTGAGGCGAGATCGATAGCTAAAGTTGCAGTCATAATTTGCCAACTGGGGAGTTATGGTTTCTCCAAAGTGAAATGGGGTTGTGGTTCCAGCACGACAGGCATATTCCCATTCAGCTTCTGTTGGTAGCCGATATTCACGTCCCGTTTTATTGGCAAGGCGACTACAATACTCAACTGCATCATGCCAAGAAACTTGTTCAACAGGAAGATTTTCACCTTTAAAATGTGAAGGGTCTGTTTCAAGAATTTGATGCACTTTAGGAAAAGAGGCAATAACTTTCCACTGTGCCTGAGTTACTGGGTATTTGCTTATAAGAAATGGTTTGATATTCACTAAGTGTTGTGGTGCTTCATTTGGAAGTCGCCTTTCCTCACTTTCCGGCGCACCCATCAAAAACTTTCCCCCAGGAATGTATACCATTTCTAACATCACCCCATTGCCAAGGTCTTCAATGAAATATTGGGCTTGTCCTTTATATCTGCTACTCTCATTGCCTCGAACATCAACTGTTACTACTTCAAAGTCTAAGACTGGATTTGTGGATAATGGTGCTGTTTTTTCGGCGGGAGAAACATTATCTTGTTGTTGAAACGCACTCAAAAATCCTTGATATTCTGCTTCCAGAATCTGACTTTCTAGTTCAAATTTAAGGCGCTCCTGTTTATGTTTATTCTCACTACTTTTAAATTCAATTAATTTCTGCTCTGATATGCGTTTATAATCTCCTGCATCCCTGCTGGAATCGGATACAGTATCTACTGTTGATTGACTTGTAACTGAAGGTTCCGAATTAGAAGCTAATCCTAATGCTAGACGTTTAATCGCTTTAATAGCCTGACGATCTGCTGGTGAAACTGCTAAAACTCTAATCCAAAGTTGTTCAGCTAACTCTAAGTTTTTCTCTGCCTCAGCTTCTAAGGCATTGTTTTTTAGGGTAGTTATATCTGTTAGAGTTGCTTGCTGAGGCAGCAGAATTAAATGCAACTTCGTCGCAGGTTCAGCAACAGTATACGGAGTTTGTCTAGGCTTTTTGTAGCGAATATTTAATTCTGGAACCTGATAACGCAAGTGTTGGTAAAGTCGCTCAACGGTGGCACAGTTACCTTCTCCTTGAATTCGCAATGCCTGTAGCAATACATGAGTGAATGATCCTTGCTGTAAGTGTTCGATTTCGTAGGCTTTCTCTTTCGGACTGCAAGAGTAAAAGGTAACAACCCCTGGATGTTCCCTTCCAATTCCTAAACCACTTCTACTATCCTCATTTCGGCAGGCATCTAAAAATAGTACTACGTTATCAGCTCCACTGCGGCGCAGTCTTTGGGTAACAAAATCTACAGGAATTGCTGTATGTTCTACATCTCCTGGATCACTATCCAAAAGCATGAGATGGTCTCGGTCTCCTTCACGACAACCATGACCAGCAAAGAAAAACCAGAGATTATCTCCAGGTTCCAACAGTGGTTTTTCAAAGTTTACTCGTAAAAAACGTCGTACATTACCGTATGTAGGTTGAGTTGGTATTGGTGGATTGGCTGGGATGGAAGGAGAGTCTTCAGTAAATAAAAAAACTTTATGAAACTTAGCTTCATCTGTGAACCAAGCTCCCATTACCTCAGCATCTTGTTTAGCAAAGTTTAGTGCCTGAAGATTGTTGTAGTTATTAATGCCGATCGCGATCGCCCAATTCTTAGCCATTTCTTCGCTGTCACTTACAGATCGTAACTTTTTGTTTTTGACTTTGCCATCATCTGCAAACTTGTTGGGTTTTCTTTTTTTCAGGATTACGTGCTAATACTGGTATATAGTAATGCTACATTATCCAGTTAATAATACTAAAATTAAAATGTTTCTCTACTATGGCCAAACCTCAAATTGTCGTCATAATTTGACCACACCGACTAAAAAAGCTCAACAAATACAAACCAATTAAATCGAAAACAATTTCAAAAATCATCTTATGTCAGCAGGAATTTCTACTCCAGAAACAATTTGGATTATTACCGAAGAAACTGAAGCTGCAACTACAACTACTACAGGCGCAAGAAGCAGCAGTGATATTGGAGGACGACTTGGCGCGGAAATCACTGAAACTACAGAAGTAGTGATTACCAGACGAAAAGCCATTGAGGTAGGCAAGCTAAAGCAGGAAATGCAAGGGTTTTTACAAGCAATGCGGGAAATGCTTGATGAAGCTGACCAACCTGATTCTAAGATACAGCTTGATGAAGTCGAGGTATCAGTGGAAATAAATGGAGAAGGACAAATCAGCCTATTTGGGATTGGTGGTAAAGCTGGAGGTAAAGGAGCTATGACATTTAGGTTCAAGCGAAAATCGTAGACACTTGAAGGTTGCTAACAACAGGGCGATCAATTATTGTCGGGATAGACAATACTGAAGATTCTTCTGTCATCCCGACTGTTCCACAAATAACTACTCAACCTTACTACGCTCGCTTTCGGCGATTTTTGAACGCACAGTTTTAAACTACTTTGCTCAAGCCAGAAGATAATTTTTGATTTTTATTTGCAAATCGTGTTGTCGAAGTTTGTAGCGTCATTTCACTCAGTACCCGTGCCACTTCCGTTGGCTGGGATGTTAACTTGGCTTTCATCTGTGTTCGCAGAATTGCCAATCGCTGGTAATGACCATTCACCTTGTCTGCAATTCCTAAACGTCGGGCTGCGGTACGAATGCGAGGCTGGGGCAGTTTTTCTATTAAAAGCGTTAGAGATTCAGTGTCAATATTATCTGTTGTGCTTGGTGTGGTGCTGTCTGCTATTGGAATTGATAGGGATTCTAGATTATTTACAGGTTCTAAAGAAGCTGGTGAAGTAGTTTTGTCTGTTACTTGCTTGTCGTTAACCGAGTATGCTTCGTTGTTCTGTTGCTGAGTGCAAGCATTCCATAGCTTTACTAAACCTGCAAAGAAATCAACAATCATCAAGATTGCATATACGGTGGCGATCGCCAAAATCGCATTTTTCAAAAAGTCTTGAATATCTTGCATTTTCCGTGTCTCCAGTAAAATTGCGTGAAGTGTGTGCTGGCTTTTTATAGTTCTTTCCCCGTGAGGGATTGCACATTTTTCAACACCCCTAGCTACAGGCTAGAGGTGTTACTGATTCTAAAAATGCTCAAAAGTTGAGGATTCTGGTTGAAAGGCGATTTCTATCTGGTAATCTCTGTCATGCCAGCCAAGCAGATACCAGTAATTTTCTGAATACGATGGTGGTAAATTACTGGTACGGTCAGCCTCGCCTAACTCAAACCAATATAGTGTTAACCTATCGCGTTCCTGCATCAAAAAGTCAATTTCACGGTCGATGTCTGTGGTGATATTGCACATTTTATCGATCAATGGCTATTTAAACTTCATTCCTCAGCAGCGCGTAAGCGTAAAAAAGCAAGGCACTGGTATTTCACCAATGAGTTGTACAGGCACTAAACGCCACATCTGCTAACAAGAAATTTCCTCATCTCACTTCGTAGAAATTGTTTAAATAAAATTCACTACTCTTCTCTATATTGTGTGAGATGAGGAAAAATAACGAGACTAATAGCAATAGCTATTGTTTAGATTTTTTACTATTGCCATTAGCTCAAAATATTCTATTTCTGGGTCTTTTGATGTTTTAAAATAGAGGCGAAAAGAACCATCACCATATTTTTTAATGTCTTGTTCACTAAAGTGGATTTCTTGGCGTTGTAACCATTTAATAACACTACTGTGAAACTCAGCTAGAAATAATGCTGGAAAATAAATCCTTCCCGTTTTAGCCCCAGTTTGTAGATGAGTGACTACTTGAAATTGTGGGTTAACTAGCACTTCTGCCATAAAAATTTCTACTGAAATTGTTTGAAATTCTGTAGCCGTAAGGCTTTTAGCAGAGTGCAAGTTAGAGTAATTCTCTCATGAAGTAAACCACCCTCAAGGAATCAGGAGTTGAAACATATTCTTATGCCAACTCCTGATTAATCACTAAAGCAGTAGTATAATAAATTGATACAGAAAGTATCGATTTACGTTTAACCTCTCTCTTTCTTTAATGAAATTGGACATAGTAAGAACGATTGTCTAAGTTTTCGGTGGATAATGATGGACTTACTGAGTCAATTCCCCACCTTACCCACCAAGAACGGTCATTTAATAAATCTGATGAAGACTGCGTTTGTATGGAGAGCATTTCCAAGCGTAAACTCTCTATTGCTTCTAATCCATTTTGTAGTAAAGACAGGATTTGTCGCTGCTGAGTAATCAATTGTCTTGTTCCCAGTATTGCTCTAGCATCTAGTTTTCTGCCAACTGGTAACGGGATACAACGCAGATAATCACCTACAGCATCATTAAAGCTGCTATTATCCTGGTTATAGCTTCTTTCAACTGCGTTTAATGCCAGAGTAGCTCTATTGATTGTGGATTGATTTATAGCTCCTAAATCAGTGATAAACAAGCCGTGAACGCAGTCAAATTTAATCAGCGTATCTCTGGAAATTTTATCTCCTATAGCTTGAATTTGAGATAATTTTTGTTGGAGTTGATTTACTGCATCAACTGGAAATTGACTCCAATCAAGCTGAGGATTCGTGTCAGTATCTACTGTTGCAAAAGTGTAGCCTTTTTGAGTAGTTTTTTCCCAAACTAAAGTGGCTAGCTTGTTATTAGCTGCATTGCTAGAACCGCAAGCATAAACATGAGTTCGGGGTGTATTTCCTACCCGTCCGTACTCTACCAGTAATTCCCCATTGGGCATTACATAAGCGCACCAATATTTATTATTGTTTGTTCCAGGGCGGACACAGATGAGTTTTTGGACTTTGAGTGCTTGAGTTTTATCTGCCATAATTAAACACCTAATAAAGTTGTTTCCCGCTCAATCCTTTCGTCGGATGTTGAGCGGGGTATAATCACTTAGTTGAAATCAGAAAAATCGATGATGTCGCTGTGCAAATTTTCACTGGTTGAATGAAAGGTGACAGAGCGATCGCGACTTCTCTCGCAAGCTTCGGTTTCAGGTGCAGCCCATGTTGCGCCACCAGAACGCGCCCATTTTCGCAGTTCTTCCAGCTCTCTGGTATTAGCTTTAAATTGTGCCGGAGTCCTATGAAGTTCCTCTAACAAGTCTTCAACAGACACATTGACTTTTCGGGTTTTGGCATAGGAGTAACTAGCGCATTGTTGAACTATCTTCCTAATTTCTGCACCCGTATAATCCGCGCTCACAGCAGCTAATCTCTCAATTTCAGGTTTCTTAATTGCAACTTTGCAGTAATTTAGCTGTACATTCCAGATATCTTTTCTGGCTGACAAATTCGGCAAATCAACATAGAATATTTTGGTGAATCGCCTGAGAGTTTCGTCTTTAATTCCCCAAGGTCTATTGCAGGTTGCTGCTACAAATACACTACTTTTCTTTTCCTCAAACCATGTGAGGAAATAGCCAAACATTCTCGCACTTGTACCACTGTCAGATTCTACGGCGTTCCCGCCCGGCATGAGCTTGTCAAACTCATCAATGAACAGAATACTAGGTGCAAGGTCTTCTGCGGCTTGAATGTATTCCCGCAATCGTTCTTCACTTGCACCCAGTTCTCGACTCATCAAACTGCCAGTGTCCATAATTAAACTAGGCAAACCCCAAAGTTGCGAAATGGTTTTGACGCACAAAGTCTTACCAGTACCTCCCACACCAACCCACAACGCCCCAGAAGGAAAGGGGATGTTATATTTCTCTTGAGCCTCTGGTTCTAGTAGTGCAGCCATCGTTTCTGCCCATTCTGTAACTGCTGGCAATCCTTGTACAGCCACATCAGGAGATTCTGCATACCTAATGCCCTTAGCGGCGAATTTCTTTTGCTTGTGTTTGGACAGAAATTCAATGGCCCCGACATCAACCTTTCTTAAGGATGTGGCACATAGAGAAATGGCATCTTCTATTGCTTCATAAGACATCCCCTGCAAAGCGCGGATGAGGCGTTTCTTATCTGATGGACTAATGTCTATGGGCAGTTCTGCACCTTGAGCGATCGCACTTTTTCTCAATGCTTCTACTCGTGTGTCAAATATGTGTTCCGTTTCCTGCTGTGTGGGGTTAGGATTGTGCATATCTGCAATCAAGTCTTGAAAGACTTTGGGTGTCCTCAAATTGTCATGCAGGATAACCAGCCGATGGGAGCTACGCTTGGCTGCATTGAAAGTATCGATCGCAAGACGCACAAATACTGGATTGGGGTTGATTCCAGTAATAAAAGGGTAGATATCTTTGAGGATGAAAAGTTTTCGGACAGTTGTGTTGTTAGCACACTCAGCCTCAATGTGTTTCAGGAGTGTTTCTATAGGATGTCCCTTGGTATCAAAATTAGGAGCTGGTGTTTTAGGAAGTCCCGTAACTTTGCCAGAACGCATTTTTGGTTCTACTTTCTGCAAAGACTTAGCTATATCCCAAATGTAACTTTCCATACCAAGCCGGAGAGCAATATCAACAATTAGCTGATTAGTGATGTTGATTTCGCTGGCTGTCGGAGAATTGATTGCAACTGTGGCACAACCAGCGTGAAACGAAGTGATGACTTCTTGTGTGTTAAATGTCATATATTTGGTTTGGTTTCAAAACATCATTGAGCTAAGAGGAAGCGTTCTTAGGTAGTCGCTTCCTCTTAGCTTCTACTTACCCTTCGATTTCAACGGTTGAGAATGTGGTGATTGTAGGTTCAACGTACATCTGTGGTTTTGGTGTCACGTCAACTTGTCCGAGTGCTTCTAAAGGTTCTGTGAGGTTTCGGCAACTAGAGTCAGGTACACCTACCACTTCTACCTGTAAAGGTTGCCCCTTTTTCTGTTTGATAATAATTTGAGTTTGTGACATTTTTCACTCCTATTACTGCCAATTGTTCCAATCGTTGCTATTTGAATTTGAGACAGTTAAACTTACTTTCTTAGTAAGAGTTGTTTGTAAGCTGCCATCATCGAGAGTGGATTGTTGGTAATCCCAAATTTCTGGAGGATAGTGGATGTTGATGTAAGCTTGGTTATGAGCAAGTTGCACTTCTTCTTGGAAATTTCGCACATTGCCAAAGACCCTACCCAATAGATTTTGGTTGAAATCCCAAGCATCTACTTTAATTTCGTAGGCATTTGATGTTGAATTTTTGGCAAATCCAACATCAACTAAAGCATCACGATTGCGAGTCTTTAAGTAAGTGCGACGGATGATGATTTCTGCCTCATCTGTATTCAGCCTGTCGTAATCATTGAATAGTTGCATTGGAGATTCATAGATTTCAACTGGAATATCTATCTGATGATATGCCAATAGTGACTTTAGTCCTTCGACAAGAGCTTGCTTGTCTATTAGTGTTGTTTTTATGCTCGAAAAATGGCTCATAAATTATTTCCATCCTTACATTTGGTGATTTATTCGTTATGTTGTTTTTACTCCCTAGACTGGGGACTAGGGACTGGGGAGATGAGGGAGAATAACTATGGACTGGCGAAATCTCTTCCTCATACTCAATACCCAATACCCAATCCCTAATCTTCAGATGCGGCGAATACTACCCAATCAGAACGGTCATCTAGGGAACTTTCAGCAATTGCAATTTCTCTCAGTTTTTGTTGTTCTAGCAGCATCGAAGCTGAAATTTCAGCAATTTTATTTTCCAGTTCTGACCGTCTTGATACTTGCTCTTTTGCTGAGATATTCGTGTCCTCAACTATCTGTTCAATATTGTTCATTAAGACAGTTAATGAAGGCACAGCACTGTTATCAGCATTGAGCAGTAATACTCTTGCTTTCTTAAGTTGTTTTTCAATGAACTTGCGAAACCGCACTGGCTTTCTTCCCGGTTCCCATGCTGCTAATGCCTCAATCAGTTCTCCAGCTAGTTGCTCACCAGATGAGATTGCTGCTGTTGCTAAACTTCTTTCCAGATTTTGGTCGTACTGCTCGATATAACGATTAATTTCTCCTAAAATACGAGCCTGTTCTTCTGATAGTTGCGTTGCTAGTGGTTTAACTATTTCCGGTCTAGCAATGTTAACTTGAAGATAATCATCAATTTCTTCTTTGGATGGATAAGCTGACAGCATTTCGTTGCGTGCTAATTCATAATCTTCAGCACTTAAACTCCATGCTTGTAACTGAAGGAACTTATCAAGTCGCCCAGTATATTCTGCTAATCCTTGCTCGTATTTTGTATGTAATTCAGTGCGAAGTGCTGGAGCTAGTTCGTCACGAATACGTAGCAGTTGAGTCCACACAATTTGCGCCAATTCAATAGCACAAACCATGACAGAGCCATCTGGGGTAGTCCATTCTTTGACAGATTCAATTTCTGTTCGCAAAACCGCAGCAGCATCTTCTAAAGCTCTGAATACTGGAATACCACGCAAACCTACTTCACTGCGTGTAACTTTTTCGAGGTCTGATTCCAGGTATTGTGTATTTTGGTCAGTAGTAACAGTAGAATCTGCTTGGAAGAAACTTTTACCAGAAAGTACCTGATGCCAGGATGGTGCTTTTTTCTTGGTGGCATTTTTCAAGCTAATTTTGAATCGCACCTTGGTTTTATTTAAGGTTCTCAGGTCATGGTTTCTGACAGTAGCAACATTTAGTAAACTGGATGAAGTTTCGGGTAATTTGGGGGAGGTTATTACTTGTGTCATCGTTCTGATTTTTGTAAATTAGTCAGCAAAATTCCCCCAAAAAGTGAGCGCATATGTGTTGTTATAGCCATCCTATTTCAGTTGTGAAAAATATCAGTAATGGCGGTTGACAATCAACATTCAACAGCCTGTATGCGAAATTTCACAAATCATTTAGGACTGCTATAGTTCATTGCTCACTTTTTAACTGGAAAGGAGAATTTTCTCTCATCTTTGGTGCGTAAGCACCGCCAAACCAAATCACTCCGTTATTGCCCTTAACGGAGTGATTTGTTCTGGGCTAGTTGTGAAACGAACACTGAAGGCGAACAGAGATAAACCTGCTAAAAGGGTATATTGTCTTCTAGTTCGTTGTTGATTACAGGTGAAGCTTCTACAGTGATCGCTGTATTGTGATAGTGATGATTGCTGCTACTTTGATTAGGTAAGCTAGGAAGCCGCAATCTTAAAGCGCAATCTACACTGTACTTATCTCCCGTTTCCTCAATATGAGAAATCACCAGACACAGAGCTTCCCCAGGAGCAGGTCGCCAGCCAGAATCTAGTAGTAACGCAGCGTTACCCCTAGCCCATACAGACCGACCATCAGCAAGGTGCAGTTTGTAACTTGTGCCGTACTCTCCCTCACTTTCCGTGATACCTTGAACCTGGAATTCGCCCAAGCCCAATTCCTGCATTTTCATGCAAGAGCCACAGGGAACTTGACGTAAGAAGGGGAGTAGGGATTCTTCGTTAATTAAGGTTGCATTCAGGTCTGCCGATGTGAGGTTTAATTCCTTTGTTGCTAGTGAGATATTAATTTTAAAGACATCTCTAGAGGGAGCAACAAAAGAGCAGAAAGCTTTAGGATAGGTTACTCCGGCGGTATCTTTCTCCTCCGTCACCGTGACTTTGCCTTTTAAGTTTCCCAGTATCAGGCGATCGCCCATCTGTTGAACCCCAAAGAGATTAGCTCCCAGCTTCAGGACTATAGAATCATCATCCCGAAAGATAGCCGGGCCATACACACCTTGAGGGACACCATTAGCTGCTTTTACCAACAGCACTCGCTCAACGTCGAAATCCCGCAATAACTCTGTCCCAAGGTGTTCGAGAAAATCCAGCAAAGCAACTTGTTCAGCATTTGAAAGTTGAGAGATGCCAATATCGTTCCAGGTATGAGTCAAGTCTTCTCGCAGCACGATAGAAGGAAACGAAGTTGCGCTAAATTCAATTGTTTTTGCCATATTTTTTGATCCAAATCATCAATATCAATTCCTTTAATCGCGTTAGCGATAAGTACGGATTGTCTGGCGTTTGAACACCAAATTAAGTCAGCCATTCGGCAAATGAAGACTAAAATCTGTCATCATAAAGAAATTTGTCATGGTAATAAGCTTGTTCTTCCTGCCAAAGAGCTTCCCTATCTGCTAATTCTCGTAATTCTGGTGAATTGATGTCAGTTATTATTTCTGGTCGTACTGACTCCAATTTTTGGCGACACACTGCTAAATTCTGTGTTTTCCGTGGTGCGATAATGTTCATTTTTTCTGCATATTCAATTTCTTGGCGTATTACTTCCTGATCTGTATCCCACTCACAAATTAACGTGCCTGATTGATTCTCTACTAACAAGTGCCAAATTTGGAAATCTTGTAGCTGGGAATTGGAGAGAAACTTTTGAGTTTGATATGAAGCGATCGCATCAATTAGCCAATAAGCTTCCGCTCAATCAAATTAAGTACCGTTTTATTTTCTAATGCTTGTAAGCGTTGTTTAAGCAGTTTTTCCTCGACTTGATAAACCCCTTGTAAATGCTCCATCAATTCAGTATTAGATAAAACCATCACCTGACCTTTATGTTTTTTGCGTTGGCGTAAAGAGGTAATCGACTAAATCTTTTGACACAAATCCGAATTACCATTAAACAACTACGGTAACTGGGTGGCTCAAAGGAAAGATACACTGCTAAAATTCTTTTACTATAACCATCTACTAGAAAAGTTGCCCAACAGCGACCTAAGCTCATTTTTTCGCTGTCAATAGCACTACTAATATTGCAAGTTGCTAGAGAAATTAAGGAACTCACTAGGTTAATATCTAAGCAAGTGTGGTCAATATGAGCATTTTCCCAGGGTAACTCTCCGTCTTTGGGTATTTCACTGTTTGAGTGAAATGGTTTAGTTTGTTTAGCTATTTTTGAGCCTTGGCGGGCTAGAGTGAGTTGGTAATTTTTTTGTTTTTTAATCTGTTCACGAAATGTTTTTTCTGAGGGGGGTTTAAAAACAGGTTCTTGTTGACTACAGGCTAATTGAAATTCCCGATAAACTCCACTCACTCGTCTATTTTTGGCAGTAAAGTAATGTTTTTTAATGAATTCTGCCATAAAATCTAAGAGTGCTGGTTCTAGTTTTTGATGATGCCCTTTATCTAAATGTTTAGGGAGTAAGCCTACATAACCATGATTTTCTCCATATAGCTTTTGTGCTTGCTGATATTGTTGACGCCAACGACGAATACTGCGACTGGCTTTGGTAATAGGTGGAGAATTTTCTTCTAAGTATGGCTTTATGGCTTCATATCGAGCATTAGCGGTTTCTAAATCTTCAGAACGTGCTTTGAGCAGTAGTTGTTGAACTTCTTTGTTGCCCTGACTTGAGGTATCTTTCGTTAGACCTGATAATTCTTCTTTCTCATAAAATTCGGCTTGTTCTAATGTGGGGAAAATATGAACAAGGTCGGGTTCGGCTAATGGGGCAGTATTAAAATTGATAAACAACTTTTCTTGGGCAATTAAACTATTGATTTCATCAGGGCTAATTACAGTTATGGCTAATAGCAATTCACTACAAGTTATTCCAGGACTCCCTTTGACTATAGATACTATTCTTTGATTATTACTCTGATTTTTATCTAACTCTTCGTCTTGAAAATATGGCTCCAACCATTGATAATTTCTCAACCGAATTACATTTTGTTCGATATCTGTCCTCAGCCGATAGTTAAGTCCGTATTTTTGAGCATATTCTTCTCCAGGTGGACAAAGCCAATTTCCTGCTTCATTTTGGACGTAGCGGTTTGGTTGTTGTTGTGCTTTTTTGATTAATTCACTAATTGGTTTAAATTCTTCCCATCCTACCCAGTTGACTTCGATTACAAAAAAATCTGGAGTATGGCTTGTACGAACTTGGCGATTACTTTTTGAAATGTAATTTAATTCTATTGGTGGCG
>JAHHIM010000062.1:0-14474 GCA_019358915.1 Trichormus sp. ATA11-4-KO1 | reverse complement strand
TATCAAAATGCTGGGAGTTTTCGAGATTTTAACTTTACAGAGCGTGTGTTTGTTGCGCCTGTTGTGACCTGGAATATTAGCGATCGCACTTCGGTGACCTTTGACTTTGAATACCTCAACAATGATTTTCGCTTTGATCGCGGACTTCCTTCCACAGGTGACAGACCCACACCCATACCCATTAGTCGCTTTCTCGGCTATCCTTTCGACGGAGATACCCGTACTATTCGTTCTATTCGTGCTGGCTACAGATTTCAACATCAATTTAGCGAAAATTGGGAGTTTCGCAATGCATTTTCAATTTCATCTGCAAGAGAAAGAGGCGCTGCGGCCTTTGGCCAGACTGAACTTGTAGACAATCGATTTCGTCGAATCAACGTAAGTAATCTTGACTTTGTTTCAGAAAACTACACCCTGCAAACAGAACTTACAGGAAAATTGAAGACTGGTTCAATTGGTCATCAACTGCTGTTTGGTCTAGAACTATCTCGATTTACTGAAACCGTTGCTGTTGGCACGGCACAACCAGCGCCTCCTCTCGACATTTTTAATCCCAACTATAATGTCCCTCTTCCTCCCGTCCCTGAGTTAGAGTTTATTTTTCCTTCTCGCACGAGCGCACTGGGAATCTATATTCAGGATCAAATCACTTTCACAGATAATTTGAAAGTTTTGATTGGTGGTCGTTTTGACACTACTAGGTATCAAGATGACGGAACTACCGACAGAGCCGATAACGCCTTTAGTCCCCGTGTTGGTATCGTCTACCAACCCATAGAACCGATTTCTCTTTACGCCACCTACAGCCAGTCTTTTCTCCCTGTTACCTTTGGTCGTTCAAGAACCAATACTCCCTTTGAGCCTGAAAGAGGTACGCAGTATGAAGTTGGGATTAAGGCAGATATCACAGAACAAATTTCTGCAACATTAGCAGCTTTCCAGATTACTAAATCAAACGTTCTGACACCCGATCCTGAAGATTCTAATTTCTCTATTCAGGTAGGGGAACAGAGAAGTCGAGGAATTGAGTTGGATATGACAGGCGAAATTCTTCCAGGTTGGAGAATTATTACATCTTATGCGTACACCGATGCGATTATCTCAAGGGATAATAGGTTGACCGTGGGCAATCGCATCTTTAACGTTCCCGAACACTCTGCTAGTCTTTGGACAACTTACGAAATTCAACAAGGTAGTTTACAAGGTTTAGGCTTGGGATTAGGACTTTATTACGTAGGCGATCGCTTTGCTGATAACGAAAATACATCAACTATGGTAAACTATTTCCGAACTGATTCCGCTATCTATTACAAGCGGGATAACTGGAGATTAGGACTCAATTTCCGCAATCTTTTCAATGTAACCTATTATGAAACTTCTCAAGGCAGGAACATCATTTATCCTGGCGCACCTTTCACTGTCATTGGTTCATTTTCTATCGAGTTCTGATTAAGAACGTTCACAATGTTTCCTAGAGTTTGCCACCAGATGAGACGTTCCCTGCATCAATACATTGGTTTGCTCATTGTCACAGTTATCTTAATTACGGCTTGTCAAAATGGTTTTTTCAACAGCCAAAATTTGGATAATGTGCAATGGGCTTCGCCCAACTTTCAGCGAACACCATCTACTGATTGCCGAGTAATTAAGCATATTCTAGGAGAATCTTGCGTTCCTACTAATCCCCAAAGAGTTCTAGCGCTAAATCTCCTAGATAATGTTTTAGCATTGGGCATCAAACCTGTTGGCACTACCGTTTGGCATAGTGGTAATCTTCTTACCTTTTTGCCAGCAGAGCAAAGTCAAGATATTACATCAGTCGGTTTAATATATCAACCTAACATAGAGAGTATCTTAAAATTAAAACCCGACTTAATTTTAGATGTATATTGGGGGCAATCTAACTACAAACAACTCTCGCAAATTGCGCCTGTAGTTGCTGCTGGAGATGGAAAAAGCATCGATTGGAAGGCGTGGCTAAAAACTTATGGTGAGGCACTAGGAAAACAGCGAGAAGCTGAGTCAATGATAGAAAAATATAACAGACGAATTGAAGAATTTCGCCAGCAAATAGGTGAGAAGCTATCTAAAACTCACGTATCTTTAGTCATGTCTCGGGGAGGTCTGGGCTATCGCAATTACATGAAGCGATCCTTTGGTGGTCAAATCTTGAATGATATTGGCCTACCACGTCCACCTCTACAAAATAAAGATAGTGTTAACGAAGATATCTCATTAGAACTTATTCCCAAAATGGCCGGAGATGTAATTTTCTTGGCTATCGGAGGTAAGGATTCATCTAACGATCCATCGATTGAAAAACTATTGAATCATCCCTTGTGGTTGCAATTAAAGGCAGTTCAAGAAGGCCGGGTATACCTAGTAGACGCTGATGCTTGGATTTATGGACAAGGAATTGTGGCAGCTAATGTCGTACTCGATGATTTATTCAAATACCTAATTAATACACCCTAAAGTTATGACTAAACACACCCTATTTATTTGCCAATCTTGCCATTGTTCATCTGAAAAAATACCAGAAAAACAATACAGAGATGGTAATCGTTTATTAGAGCAACTAAATAATTTAGCTAATGAAAAATTTTCATCAGCAGAACTAGAAATTAAACCTGTAGGATGTTTATGGGCGTGTAGTCGTGGCTGTGTTGCAGCTATTTCCTGCCCAGAAAAACTTACCTATCTTATTGTTGATTTACCACCTGACGAAAGTGCAGCAGCATTATTAGACCTCATGCAACTGTACATTAATAATGACAAAGGAGTATTTATTTGGGAAAAAGTACCTAAACTATTGCAGTCTAAGTTTTTTGCCCAGATTCCTTCTGTAATTTGTAATTCGTGAGTTTTGATTATGAATTAGAAAATGAGCGGTAAACGTAGCCATTTTTGATGCCAATACTATCCGCGTGACAGTGGCGGGTGAAACAGGATTGCCGAATGATGACTTATGCAAATATTTAGTATCAAAAGAACAAAATTTATGACTAAACACATCTTATTTGTCTGCAAATCTTGTAATGCAACTTCCGAACAAAAACAAGATAAAAAGCAATCGGATGGTTCTACTTTACTAGATAAACTACTTGCCTTACATCAAAATTGGTCAAGAAAATCTGAGTTAGAAATTCAAGCTGTGGGTTGCTTGTGGGTTTGTAGTCATCCCTGTGTTGTTGCCTTATCTGGTACGAATAAATCCACTTATTTATTTACTGACTTATCTCTTGTTGAGAGTGCTAATGCTCTCCTTGAGTTTAGTGAACTTTACCTTGACAGCGACGATGGTAATGTAATTTGGAAGCAGTTTCCTGAAGTTCTGCAATCATCTGGAGTTGCTCAAATTCCCCCCGTACCTCAGTAAGTAGTTGATGGTAATCTAGGAACAAGTACTCACAAAAATGCGGTTTTTTAACTCAGCACTCAGACGTTCGGCGAAGCTACTTCGACAAGGCTCAGTACAAGTCATTCGAGCCGCACTTTTAACTCAGCACTCTTCATAACCATTGAGGATTTACTGAACTGGTTAGACACAAATCCAACAGTATAAAAGCTTTCTGTATAGGAATTTCTTGTCAATACAGTAAGCATACTGCTAAGTATCGCTCTTCATGGTAGTCTATAGAGTAGAAATTAATGGGAATATTTCCTATTTATGGTAAATATCATATCTCAAACAGAGTATCAACGAATCTGGCAACAGGTTAACCACAACACACAGTATCCAGAAGCATCTAATACTGCTGATTGTATTAATTACTATCTAGAGAATTTCGGTAGAGGATATCGTCGTTGGATGCAGTTACGAGAAATTGATCTACTGATTATTGATAAAAAATTTTATCATGATTTATACATTGAGAGTGATCGCCTGAATATGGCTTGGTGATAGGTAAAACTATATGAAAATTGGAGTACAGCAATACTGGAATTTATTGGTAGATTATCTCAAACCACAAAAAGGCAGAGTTGCCAAATTTGCGATCGCCCTCCTCGCCAGCATAGGACTACAATTAATCAACCCGCAAATTCTGCGTTATTTCATTGATACAGCCGTAGCTGGTGGTTCTGGACAGAATTTATTCTTGGCAGCCTTACTATTTATGGGTGTAGCTTTAATCACTCAAGCCATCACAATAGCTGCTACTTACTACGGTGAAAACGTTGCTTGGAGAGCCACCAACGCCTTACGGGCTGACTTGGTTGAGCATTGTTTGAGACTAGATTTATCCTTTCATAAATACTCTACACCCGGTGAATTGCTGGAGAGAGTAGATGGTGATGTTCAGACTCTTTCGCAATTCTTCTCCAGATTCACCGTTTATATCTTAGGCAATTTGCTGCTGATGTTGGGTGTGATTGTAGTTCTATTTGCCGAAGATTGGCGCGCAGGTTTAGCTATTGCATTTTTTGCTCTGACAGCATTATCGACTTTAATTCGCCTGCGTTCTATCGCTGTTCCCCATTGGCAAATTTATCGCCAAATTAGTGCTGATTTTTTTGGGTTCGTGGGTGAACAACTTGCTGGGATGGAAGACGTGCGAGCTAATGGAGCCACAAGCTATGTCATGCACCGCTTCCACAAAATTTTGCACGGTTGGTTGCCCATCTTTCACAAAGCACGCTTTGCCAGTACTATTCTTTGGGCGACAACTACTGGTCTGTTTACTTTAGGTACTGCGATCGCTTTAAGTGTGGGTGCATACTTTTGGAGTCAAAATGTTATTACTATCGGTACAGTATATTTACTATACTACTACACCAACTTACTCAACGAACCAATTGAGCAAATCCGCAACCAATTTGAAGAACTCCAACAAGCCGAAGCCAGTATTTATCGCATTCAAGATTTACTCCAAGTTAAATCGCAACTCAGCCAAGGAGGTCAAGAGCGACTTCCTCACGGCGCACTCTCCGTCACTTTTGAAAACGTTTCATTTAGTTACAATGACCAAGAAGTGGAGAGTAAAGATTTCGTATTACAAAATATATCCTTTGATTTACCTGCTGGTCATCTACTGGGTTTACTGGGGCGTACAGGTAGCGGTAAGTCTTCCCTAGCACGGTTATTACTCAGGTTATATGACCCTCAATCAGGCTCAATTCGTTTGGGAGGTGTGCAGATTAACCAAACTCCCTTAACAGATTTACCTCAACAAGTGGGATTAGTTACTCAAGATGTACAACTATTCCAAACCACAGTCCGCAATAATCTCACCTTTTTTAACCAGAGCATTAGCGACGAACGCATATATGAAACCTTAGAAATATTGGGATTATCAGCATGGTTGCATTCATTACCCCAAGGCTTAGATACAAATTTGGGGCCAGATAGTAGTGGCTTATCTGCGGGACAAGCACAGTTACTCGCATTTACTCGCGTGTTTCTCAAAGACCCTGGTTTAGTAATTCTAGACGAAGCCTCCTCTCGCCTCGACCCCATAACAGAAAAACTAATTGAAAAAGCTATAGACAAGTTATTGACTGGACGTACCGGCATTATTATTGCCCATCGTTTGACGACTGTACAAAGAGCAAATCAAATTTTAATTTTAGAACAAGGTCAAATTAGTGAATATGGTCAACGATCAGAATTAATTAAAAATCCTCACTCACGTTTTGCCCAGTTACTACAGACTGGATTAACCGATTTATTAACATAAAAGCATTCCTAAAATTACGAATTACGAATTATCATGACATCAACAAAAAAGCGTAAACATTGGGAATTATTATGGCAACTAATTCGCTACAAACCAAAACTATACATCCTTGATAGCATCTACTGGATTTTAATTATGGGGTTGCCTGCCCTACCTGGGTTAATCATCCGGGAATTTTTCAATAGTTTGACAGACCAGGCACAATTGGGATTATCACCTTTAGCTTTAATTGCATTATTGCTAGCACTGAATGCAGGACATATCGCAGTTATATTTGCGGGGCGAGTTACCAAAACTCAACACCGTTTTATTATGCGCTCGTTACTACGACATAATTTATTAGATCGCCTGTTTAAAAATCCCACAGCACAGTTAATGGTTGTTAATCAAGAGGCAGAAACAACTGTATCTCAAGGTGAAATAATTAGCTATTTTCGTGATGATACTGAACAAGTAGAAAACAACATTGCATGGATATCTGAAGTCTCAGGACAAGGAATATTTGCTGTTCTTTGTCTAGTGATTTTATTAAGTATCAATGTACAAATGACGCTGTTTGTATTTCTGCCCTTAGTAGGAATGGTAGCAATTATTCAACGAGCAGAAACGCGGATTAAAAAGTATAGAAAAGCCAGCCGCAAAGCCACTGAACAAGTTACAGGAATTTTAGGTGAAATATTTGGTTCAGTACAAGCGATTAAAGTAGCTGGTGCCGAAAAAAATGTGCTGGATTATTTTCGCACTTTAAATGACCAACGCCGCCAGACAATGATTAAGGATAGCCTGTTTAACGCTATTCTCAATTCTGCCTTTCAAAATATGGTAAATCTGGGGACAGGGATAATTTTGCTGCTGGCTTCTCAATTAATGCAGAGTGGGGTTGGTAAGTTAACAGTAGGTGACTTTGCTTTATTTGTTTATAATCTCTCTTTTGTGACTAGCTTTTTTACCGCCATTGGCAGTTTCATAGCGTTATCTAAGCATACAGAAGTATCTTTTGATCGTATGGTTGGTTTACTATCTGGCGTATCGGCGGATATATTGGTAGCCCCCAATCAACTTTATATGAATGACCTGAATGGTCGCCAGAAAGATTTACCAACAGTAGAACAGCCTTTGAGGAATGAGAGAGATCATCTCCAATCGTTGAAAGTATCTAATCTAACTTATATTTATCCTGGTACTCATCAAGGAATTACAGATATCAGCTTTGAAATTCAGCGCGGTAGTTTGACTGTGATTACTGGTCAAATTGGTTCGGGAAAGACTACATTGCTACGGGTGTTATTAGGATTATTACCCAAGCAAGCAGGGGAAATTTACTGGAATGGGAAGATTGTGGAAAAACCCGCCAGTTTCTTTGTTCCTTCTCGTAGCGCTTATACTCCCCAGATTCCGCAACTTTTTAGCTATACCCTGCGAGAAAATATTCTCCTCGGTTTATCTAAAAATGATGATGATATCGCTACAGCTTTAAACATGGCTGTGTTTGAGCAAGATTTGGCAACTATGAACGAAAGTCTAGAAACGTTAGTTGGTTCCAAAGGTGTGCGGCTTTCTGGTGGACAAATACAACGGGTAGCAGCAGCACGAATGTTTGTGCGTCAACCGGAATTGCTGGTGTTTGATGACCTTTCTAGCGCCCTAGATGTGGAGACAGAATTGGCCTTATGGTCACGGATCTTTGTTAACAGCACAGAACAAGAGCAAAATCATTGGACACCAACCTGTCTTGTGGTTTCTCATCGCCCTGCTGTATTGCGTCGTGCTGACCAGATTATTGTCATGAAAGCAGGTAGAGTGCAAGCCCAAGGCAAATTTGATGAGATTTTTAAAGAAGGTTTGTAGTGAGTTAGCGCGGTCTTGGGGGTTTCCCCCATGAGGGACTAACGTAAAGCCCTGACGGGCATAGCTGCGCTTACCGCGCAGCGTGCCGGAGGCATTACCCGTAGGGTCAGGACTTTAGTCCTTTTTGCTAACGCGCCAGCGTCCAGAGGCTCTACTGCCAATTGCTACTTCAAGAGATATCCTTTGATTTACATGCTGGAAAGAATTCTCATAGCAATGCGTAAGTCCTATGAAATAATTAATATAATGCTCTTACTATGAGCATCTATCAATCCTTAAAAAAATCTTATAGAGAGAACCGTCAAAGTAACAGTGACTGGCGGTTGTTTTTACGTCTAGTGCCTTATGCCCGTCGCAGTGGACTACTGCTGACACTGGCAATTTTGCTACTTGTACCGATCGCAGTAGCTAACGCTGTACAACCACTGCTAATTGGCCAGGTAATCTCTCTGATTCGCAATGAACCAAGCACTTATGAATTTCTCCAGAATCGCCCTTTGTGGCAAGGACTAAACATCCTGCAAGTGCTGATATTGATAGCGATCGCTGTGCGACTGCTATTGACTGGTGTTCAAGGTTATATCTTACAAAAACTAGGGCAAAAAATCACGGCGGCTATTCGCGAGGATTTATTTCATCATGTAACATCTCTGGCAGTACGTTTTTTTGACCGGACGCCCATCGGTAAATTAATTACTCGCCTGACCAGCGATGTCGAAGTCTTGGGGGATGTTTTTTCCACTGGGGCGATCGGTATTGTCTCCAATGTGTTTACCATGTTGGTGATCATCGGTATCATGTTGTCTATCGAGTGGAAACTCGCTTGCTTATTGCTGGTGATGCTGTTGCCAATTACTTGGTTAATTATTTACTTTCAGCAACAGTACCGCAAAGCCAATTACAAAGCACGGGAAGAACTTTCTGTTTTGAACTCCCAGCTACAGGAAAATGTAGTTGGCATTAATGTAGTACAGTTGTTCCGACGCGAAAGATTCAATGCTGATTTGTTTCGCCATATCAACCAACGTTACGCCCAGCAAGTAGATCAAACCATCTTTTATGATTCAGCTGTTTCGGCGACCTTGGAATGGATCGGATTAGTAGCGATCGCTGGGGTTTTATGGCTAGGCGGTTGGTTGCTGTTAGACGAAGCCCTCACCTTTGGGGTTTTATCGGCATTTATTTTATATGCTCAACGATTATTTGATCCTTTGAGGGATTTTGCCGAAAAATTTACAGTCATTCAAGCCGGTTTTACTGCGATCGAACGCATCACCGACGTTTTAGATGAACCCATAGAAATCCGCGATAGTAGCAATCCCCGCTTTTCCATATTTGATTCTCGACTCGGCTACATAGACGAGATAGTCGCTAATCTAGAATCTCAAAATTTCCATCCCACCCCAGAATTGGGAGAAATCCGCTTTGAACACGTCTGGTTTGCCTACAAAGATGATGATTATGTGATTAAAGATTTAGACTTTGTGATTCATCCTGGGGAAAAAGTCGCATTAGTTGGCCCCACTGGTGCAGGTAAAAGTTCGATTATTCGGCTTTTGTGTCGTCTCTACGAACCTACCCAAGGACGCATTTTAGTGGATGGCGTAGACATCCGGGAGTTACCACAGTCCGATTTACGGCGTTACATGGCGGTAATTTTACAAGAAGGCTTTTTGTTTGCTGGCGATGTTAAAAGTAATATCACTTTAGGTGATCATTACACCTTTGAGGAAATTCAACAAGCTGCCAGTAAAACAAATATTGCTGAGTTTATTGAACAATTACCCCAAGGCTATAATACTCAACTGCGACAACGCGGGACAAATATTTCTAGTGGTCAAAAGCAACTTTTAGCTTTTGCTCGTGCTGCTATTCGCAATCCACAAATTTTAGTTTTAGATGAAGCCACTGCTAGTTTGGATGTGAGTACAGAAGCTTTAGTGCAAGAGGCATTGAATCAACTTTTGGTGAAACGTACTGCAATTATTATTGCTCACCGTTTGTCTACAATTCGCAATGTGGATCGAATTCTGGTGTTGAAGCGAGGTGAATTAATCGAACAGGGAAGTCATGAAGAATTGTTAGAACAAGGGGGACTATATGCCACTTTGCATAATTTGCAAATGTTGGGAAGTTAGGTAGAGATTTTTAAACGCAGAATGATGCGAAGGTTTTTTATGTAATTTTGTATTTTATGAATATAGGTGTCAAGTCTTGAGTTATTCAAGGCTTCTTTTGCAGTTTTTTAGCTAATTTTTGGTAGATAGCAACCCTTTTTATGAGTTCTATAAATTAGCTTTTTAAGTACTGTAAGTTACAACTTTCTTACAGACTAGTCCGATACTATCTACAATATATTTAACAATTACAGAATTTTCTTTAGCATGACAAGAACTCTTCGTCTGTAGTGTCTTGGTTTTATCTTTGACAAGTTTTGCTTGGTAAGTGGATAGAGAACCAGAGGTTTCTTCAAAAGTTAACTCGGCTAATATTGTATTGTTGTCTAAACTCTGTTCAATGATTTTGCCAGATACTTTGTAATCAAACCAATTCCATCCATGACAAAACATTAGTTCTCTTTCTAATATCTGAATTGGCGTCGGCAGAATTCCCCAGCCTCTATAAACTTTATTTAGACATTGAATATCGCCTGTACGGGTTAAAATTGACCGAAATGATTCTTGATTGAGAACACCATAATATCTGCCATCTGGTAAATCTATCGCTGTTGGTGCAAATCGATGTCCACCAAAGTGACTGGATTTCCAAATCCGGACATTATCTAATTCCAAATTAGCAATAGTAGCGTTAGCGTGAAAATAAAAAGGACTGCCATATCTGGCACAACACTGATCATGGCTACCATGAGTACAAACTAAAATATCTCTGGTGATATTTGTTTCTATTTCAGAATCAGGTATTTTGTCCCATAGGCATTTTTTTACCACCGTTGCTACTTGCTCAATGTGTGGTAGCTTAAATTCATGTTTTTGATATCCATGACTTAACCCTGCTGATTTTTGATAAATCAAAAGAGTTGTATAATCTGCTTTATGCGAAAAATCATTAGCAATTAAGAGGAATCTAATTGGTAATTTATTACGTCGTACTTCTTCTACTAAAATCTGTAAGTTATTTGGTACCCATTTAGAATTAAAAGCATCTGATGTCCAGGGTTGAGGGCACTCAACAAGAATATAAGTTTGGTAATTTGTTGCACTACCAATGATGTCTTCTTCTACTTGTCGCGCATAATCAGAACAAAAAAAATTATTCATCGAAACTTACTCATCAGTGAATTTTATCGAGAACAGGTTATGAGAAAAGGGATATTGTCATCGTGAATACAATATTTCTAACTCATAAAAGTAAACGAGAATAATCTGCATTTACTGGTGGACAGCAGGTAGCCACTTTATAACATCAATTTCCATAAACGTCTCTCTGGTTAATAAAATCTCCATAATAGAATCAACTAACCTCAGAAGAGATATTTCTGCAACTTCCAGATATTTTTGTATCGTTTTTATCTATAGCAATCATATTTGATTTGCAAACAGCGAGAGGCTTAGATCCCCGACTTCTACCCTCCGGGAAGCCACTCTACGGGTGTCTACAAGAAGTCGGGATCTTTTGGTTCGTGACTCATTTAGGACTGCTATAGTAGAGCCAAAATTTTACTTGCTCAGTCTAAGTTTGTCTGAAACTTAGTATCAGCACTATCACAAAATATTTTGCATCCTATTACCTCCTAAGAAATAGTGCTGAGTGCTGAGTGCTGAGTGCTGAGTGAGGATAAAAAGTATGGAGGATTATGTTTCTTTAGCTCTTCCCCCAACTTCGCCTCCGTTGGAGACTCATGTAAAGAGTATTTGAGGAATTCAGTGACACTATTTGCTTTTAGTATATCAAACGAAAAATCCATATTGCAAATGATTTTCAATTAAAATTCAAAAAAAAAGTCGGATTCTTGAGGTTAATGATAATTAATCATGCATTTTAGCCTTTTGAATGGGGTTTTATGAGAATATTTGCCAGTAAACCAGGAAAATTTTTAGTCTTATTTGTTAAGCTGATCTTGGCTTTGCACCTGACTTAAATGGCTGAAAGTGAGATTCAGAGACTATTTGGACTAATAGCTTAACTGTAACTGAAGTCAATAAGAAATGCAAGAATTAAATAAGATTTATGAAGTTTATTAAAGTTATTGACTCCTCAGAAGTAGGTTAAGTTCAGGCAATACTTAACTATGATGATCATGAGAATTTTCAATGATCATGATATGGAGATAAATTCTTAACGAAGGAAGAGGGAAGTCCCAATGAAACGAGTTTCACAGCCAAGTATGAAAGAGGGACTAGGGACTGGGGAACTCGGTGCCCCCTCTGGGGATAAGGGGCAATGGGGACTGGGATTTTTACTCAGCACTCAGCACTTAGCACTCAGCACTTTCAAGTCAGAAGGAAGAAGTCTTCTTTCTTCTTGCCAAACGGGTTTAAATCCCCACTTCGACAGGAGTTCGGCGAAGGCTACTTCGACAAGGCTCAGTACAAGTCACTCGAGCTGCTCAGTGACCACCACCAATTCTCCTTCTTCACTTCGGCCACGCTCAGTACAAGCCTTCTGACTCCAAACTTCTTCCTTCTTTAATTGTTAAACATCGTACTTTCATCTAATTGATACTAATATCAGAACTTTGGTTAATTTCCCAACGAAACAATCTTGGTAGCTGTGATAAATCTAGGGCATAGTTAACAATCCACAGTAGTATTTCTAAAAAAAATAAATTTTTTACCCAAAACAGTTCGCTTGCAGAACCCAATAGTGTCAAACCTTCATACATTTGCCAGACACGGTAAGGCACGTATAAGTAAGGAATCATCACCCAAGCAACGTTGTGAAATAATCTCACCGAAATAGTTTCCGAGAGGATTTGTAACGCTAACATCACAAAGTACCAACTAAGTATACTTAAAACAGATGCGTAGCCCCACAATACACCCCATAACAGCATTACTACTAAAGGTAGTAATCCTCCCAGTATTTGCACTGAGCCAAACCAAAGTGCAAACCATCCAGGGAGTAGTTTGGGAATACTAAAAAGTTTTGTGTGTTTCCACGCCCAACCCACAACGACAAAAAAAGAGGTAGCACAGAGGAAAAACAGGAAATTTTCCAGAAATAAGTAGAGGTTAATGTTGAAGGCAATCATGGCAGTATTATCAACCTCTAACGTTCTGGTGCCATACACCTCTAGTAGTATTTTTGGTCAATTAACGACTCAGCCAAGCCTTGATTATATCAAGGAGACTGGAACCACCCCAAATCACGGCAATGATAATTGAAGTACTCAAAATCGCCCCCATTAAACACAGAACTAAACCACTTAAGCTAATAGCACCATCATCTTCTAGCAAGCCAAAGCTAGTGACGAAAACTCCAATGGCGGGTAAAGTATTAGTCCCTGGAATGGGAATCATCATGGAAATTGCCATTAAGGCGATCGCACTACCAATGATCACTCTACCTGGTAAAGTAGTACAAATATAAGTTAAACGAGGGCGGGCGATCGCTTCAATTCTGCGTAACCAAGGAATCCCTGCCTTTAAAAACTTTTGTACTGTTTCCAATTTAATGGGATGGTTCATCATTCGCTGGGGTAGCCAAGGGATTTTTGCACCAATAATTAGCTGTACAGCCAGCAAAAAAATCAGAATCCCGAAAGGAATTGAATAACCGGGTGCAGGAACTGGTAAAGCTGAAGGTAAAGACAGAATAACCAGTAAAAACCCAAAAATTCTTTCCTTTGCTAGTAGCAGAATCTCTGCTAAAGTGACTTGTCCAGGTCGCTCTTCCTCAAAAAAATAGCGCTGTAATTCGTTAGATAGTCTAGCCATACATTACTTGATTTTGGTGCAAAGTAACAAATTATACTTGTCGCTTATATTAATAAACAGGAGACCCAAAAGCACAATCCAGTTTTCTTTCCTGTGCCTAAGTCTTCAGGATAAGCGCTATTTTCAGCACTCAAGAAATAATTACAATAACTCCCATCAAATCATGAATATTATTAAGTTTAGGTAAATTTATCAATAAAGGCAGAGGGCAGAGGGCAGGAGGCAGAAGGAATACTGTCCTCTGACTGGAAAATCAAACTTTGGCTAAAAACCAAGAAGGATATGTGGCTGAAGTCGTTCAATGACGACAGCCTAAACTGAAACATTAATTGTGGGTCTAACTTGCAACTGGAACAGGCTCAAGATTAACTTGATAACCAAGCTTTTCTAAGCGCTTAACCAAGCGTTTCTTGACACTTACATGTCGATGTTTGTCAAAATAATCAGCTCCTAAATCTTTATAAGGTTCTTGACGTGATAAGAGATGGTAAGCGATCGTTAAAATAGAATGTGCAACAGCAACAACTGCGCGTTTTTTGCCTCTTCGCCCACTAATACGACGAAACTGAGCAGCAAGGTAAGTTTTGGTATGGGCTAGAGCGTGAGCGGCTTGAACCAGAATTGTTCGTAAGGAGCGATTGCCTTTACGGGTACTAGTTGAAAGCGTTTTCCCACCACTTTCGTAGTTACCAGGAGCAACTCCAGCCCAAGCAGCCAAATGCTGGGCACTTGGGAAACGGCTCATATCGATGCCAATTTCAGATACAATAATTTCCGCAGTTCGACGTGCGATACCTGGTATAGTATCAATTAACTCTACGGCTTGCTCAAAAGGACGGCAGTATTCCTCAATTTGTTGATCAAAACATTTAATTGTTTCGTCTATGCTATCAATTTGACACAGTAGCTGTGCGAGAATAAATCGTTGATGAGGACGAACTCTACCTGCGAGTGCTTGAATCAGTAAATCATGCTTTTTTCGCATGGTTCCTTTTGCCAAGTCCGCCATTAGTTCAGGACTAGCGCTACCTTCAACAATCGCAGCTAGCAT
>JAHHIM010000061.1:0-14502 GCA_019358915.1 Trichormus sp. ATA11-4-KO1 | reverse complement strand
AAATAATAATGAGTCTGTTTGCAATTAATGTGAGCCGAAGTCTTTTTCTGTTTGCAATTAATGTGAGCCAACAATTTTCTTGTTTGCAAGCCGGAGCGTTTATGTTTGCGAGCCGCAACATCTAATGATGCTGATTCAATCGACATAGACATTGCGGAACAGCGTTGTAGATTGGCAAGCGATCCACTGTTTGCTTCTTGTCTGATAAAGTTTATAATCCAAGGTAGCGAATTACTAGCACTTCCAGAAGACTCACCAATAGGACAACCTTCACCAAAATCCCATACCATTGGTAAAGCTTGTCTACTAAAAGTATTATTTATACCACTTTGAGTAGGTGTTGGATCGTATCTACAAAGTGTACTAGCTCTATCAGCAATTCTATTTATCATTAATCCAAGATAGGTGGATATTCCCTTTGCAAACTTTTCTTCATATTCCTGCTTTAACATCTCTTGATGCGCTAGTCTTACCCACTTAACAAATGTCATCAGTGACAGCAATTGACGTGGCGTGAATAGTTTACCAAAGTTATCTAAACCATAAAGATGAGTGAAAAATGATCTACTATCATCAGAAGGAATAGGTTCATTAGGAATTGTTAAGTTATTTTCTGCACAAAGGTTATCAAGTCTATTTTTAATATCAATTTCATTATGAAGATAATTTTTATATGTAGTTGCAGATAAATAAGTTTTACCTTTAGCTCCCAGCGTAGTGCAGACAATAGCCATTAATTGCTGACCAATTTTATCAGCTTTACCCTGTTCTTTTATATAATCACTTTTAACAGTTGTCCCACAATGACGACAAGTAGAAGTACCGCGAGAACTACCAGCAGCAGGGTCAAAACCTAACGCTTTTTCTGTCGCAGCTTCCACCACTTCAAACTCAACTTGTTTTGTCTCGTGGTTGGGAATAACCTTTAAAGCTACATATTTTTTAGGCTTCTTACACAACCAAGTTTGACGCACCAAAGGAACCGCAGCACCACAACCAGGGTTAGGACATTTCACCGTGCGCGTCCATAAATATGCTACTGGTGTAAGTCCAATTTTTGATTTTAGATTTTGGTTTTTGGATTGATTTTGAGAAAATAAATCTAATTGTACGTCGCTTCGTTCTGCTTTATCCTCAGCCCCATTTCCTAATTCCCCATTCTCTATTTTTGGATATAAATCACCAATTTCTTCCCTTACCTTTTCGATTACCCAATTACCCCATTTCTCCACATCATCCGCTAATTTTCTACCGTACTTTTGGGGATAAACGAGAGTACAAAGTTCAATAATATGCGCTACAGGGTTAAGCTCAACAGCATAGGTTTCACAACCCAAACGCAACGCTTCCAAAGGAATAGCCCCACCCCCAGAAAACATATCTAAAACCTTCGGTGGTGGTACTTGATTTAATGGCGTATCTGCTGGTAAATTCAACCTTTATTTTTGTGCTTCTAATATCTGCCTTCTAGCTTTATTAATAGTAGCTTCCCCAGCTTCCCACTTGCACAGGTCAATCATCGCTTTACTTAAAGCTGTGCGTTTTTGAGATGTTTCTGGTGCTGCTACTAATGACGCAAAAACCGCCGCCCTTGCTGCTACTAAAGGTCGTCTCGCCCACCATAAATGTAGCGTTGAAATATGTCCTTTTCTAATAGATTTTTCGCGGGCAGATTCAATAGAAATTTCACGTATGGGAATAAAATCTTCAATTAGGCGGCGGTCTGTCATTAGTTTATTGCTATTGAGTAAATTTTTGTATTTAGGACTAAAGTTTTTATCTTTTTTATAAGTATATGAGGACTGAAGTCCACAGAACTTTTACCAAAGTCTGCAAACCTATATCCATTTTCATACCCCAATAAAAAGGGATAACATATTAACTTACTGCATTTTGCTGCAAGGCCGCAGCCCCCACAATATACCGCGTTACTTGCTTAATTTCCTTCGCATCCCCCGCCAATACCTTAGCTGGATTTTGGATCGTCAACAACTGCGGATTATCCGTCTTACATCCCCAAACCACATACAGCCAGTAAGATTCCCCAAGCTGCTGTGCTTTTCGCCACTCGTTAACTGTCAAGGAAACTTCCAGGTTGGACTGCGATCGTCCTTTCACCTCAATTCGCCGCACGGGTGCTATTTCCGTCTTCTCATCTACTTGTCCCACACTACGAATGTCAAAACCACTACCATCCTGTTTTTTGCTCACATCCTCCGGTTCCCAACCACGCTGGCGTTCGTAGTCCATCACATACTGCATAGCAAAGGCTTCCACCTCTGGGTCGTTTTGCATCCCCGGATAGTTGGATACTTCTACAGGTGCGGGATGTACTAGGGCAGTTCCTAAATATGCTACACGTCCAGGACGGATAATTTTCAGATAATCCAACTCATTTTGTTTATTTTTATATCGTTCCTGCAAATCTCGTACCTTGTTATGGGCATTGTCCCTGGCTACGCGGTAGGTTTCGTCACCCCCAGCTACCTTGGCTGCTAACTTCATCTGGGTGCGTTGGGCTTCTTTAATGGCAGATTCCATCGCCTTTTGTAAATAATCTTGGCGGATTTGTAATTCTCTTTGGCGTTGCGTCCTTTCTGTGTCCATTAAAGGTCGTTGCACCTTCACCTTCAACCAGTTTTCAACTTTTTGTTGTTCCTGGGGAGTAGGGGGATAAATTGCCAAGTCAGGGTATGATTGGGCAGGGGCTAAATCATGGAGACAATCGGGCGAAATCAACGCCAGTTCCCCTGTAGATTTTTCAGCAACAGCACATAACCGTGCTTTGAGAACGGTATCCTTTGCTTGTCGCCCCACACCAGCTACCTGGACTTCAAAAAAGTGAATCCGGTAGGGTTGTTGGGTATCAGCATCGATAAATACGGCGGAATTTTGGGCTATTTTCTCCCACAATTGCATATCCAAACGTTCAATAATTGCGGCAAACAATGGATGTCCTGGTGATAATAAATCCGCATCTTGATGAACTGCTGCTGCTAAATGTTCTTTATAAAATGTCAGTTTGAGATATTCTTTCTCTGGTGTTCCTAATCTGCGTACTGCTTCTAAATTATTCGAGCGAAATTCTTCTTTGACATAACTTACCCGCCACAAACCATCCGCACGGTTATCTAAATTGACACGCATAAATTCACAGGTGCGTTTAAAGAATTCTTCTACATAACGGGGCATCAAACGCTGTTCTTCAGATACATAATCTTGACTTTGGGTGCGGCGAATCTGCGTTAAATCCACATGGGAAGTTGCTAAAGCCACACCTGTAGCTTGTTCTAATTTTTCTAAAAGTTTAGGGTCAAGACGTTCTATTTGTTCTAAAACCTCATCTTCATTGGCTTTAGTATAAGTTGCTTCTCTGACCAATTCCTCAAACCGGATATCATTTAATTGTAATAATTGACCAATGACATCAAAGACGCGATCGCCCATTGCATTACGGATTTCTTCTAACTTGGTAAACAACTTATCTAACACTCGACCTTCGACAGTGTTCAGTGCCACAAAATTAAAAATATAAACATTATTTTCTTGACCAATGCGGTGGATTCTTCCCATGCGTTGTTCTAAACGGTTGGGGTTCCAGGGGAGGTCATAATTAATCATCAGCCGACAGAATTGCAAATTAATTCCTTCACCTGCTGCTTCCGTCGCCAAACAAATTTGTCGATGAAATTGAAAATCTTTCTGAGCATTTTTTCTCGCTAAAACATTCATTCCCCCATGAATTTCGCAGGTACTATAACCCCATTCGGTTAAATTTTTCTTGAGATATTCCAAAGTATCTCTATGCTCAGTAAAAATTAATAACTTACCTCGACCATCTTGTAATTCGTCAAATTCCGCCCTTGACAAACATTCTTTGAGTCGATACAACTTAGTCTCTGTGCCAATTTGAATTACTTGGTCAGTCAGTTTAACTAATCTGTTTAATTCCCGTAACTCTTCCCGTAGTTGGTCTACTTGTTCTGCAACTGTAGATTCAATTGCTAATTCTTCTAATTGTTCTTCTTCGCAATCATCGCTTTCCACCTCTGGGTCAACAACTTTACCCAAATTTATTAAACGCTGTCTTTGTTCTTGAGGTGATAGTTTATCCAACTCTTCTACAAGTTGTGCAAATCGCACCTTACGTCTCTCCAAAGAATTAAAAATTGCTTTCAAACTACTAGCCAAACGCCGTTGCAAAACCGTTCTAGCTAATGCCACAGCAGCTTGCTTGCGTCCTTTAGTTTGACCTAAATATTTATTAATATACTTAGTAATTTCCTCATACAAATGATGCTCGGCAGCAGAGAGAGTAAATGGTATAGTTCTAGCAATTCTCTCTTTAAATAATTTCCGCCCTTGAAAATCTCTTAATTCCTCTTTAATGCGTCGCAAAAACCAAGGGCTATCATCTAATTTTAGTAACTGGGGATTTATTTCATCTGAAATAAATTGTTCTGGGTCAAGTAGGCGTAAAAAATTATGAAACTGATTGACATCCCCTTGGTGGGGCGTAGCCGTTAATAGTAAAATTCTCTCGGTAATTTTTGATAATTCTTCTGCTAATTTATAGCGTCCAGTCCGGCGTAAATCATCTCCTTGGGTACGTGCGGAACACTTATGCGCCTCATCAATAATTACTAAATCCCAATCAACTTGTAAAATACCAGGAATAACATCCTCGCGTTTAGCAAAATCAATGGAAGCAATACACTGACGAAACCTGTCCCAAGGATTACCAGCTAACTGATTTTTTGCCAGATTTGAATTAACAACTTCAAAAGTTTCCGAAAACTTACTACGTAATTCATCCTGCCATTGTATCGTTAACGGTGCTGGTGCGAGAATTAACACCCGGTCAATGGCATTTCGTAATTTTAATTCCTTTAACAATAACCCCGCCATAATAGTTTTACCCGCGCCTGGGTCATCAGCAAGCAAAAACCGCAGCCGCACCTGGGGTAAAATTCTCTCGTAGACTGCTTCTATCTGGTGGGGTAGAGGACGTACACCACTGAGACTAACAGCAAAATGCGGATCATAAGCAAAGGCCGTTTTGATCCGTGCTGACTCAATAAACAAGAAAAATCCATTACCGTCAACCGTTGCAACTGATGTTTGCTGTTGTGCGGCGAGAATTTCCGACAGTTCCAAATTACTCAAAATTGCTTCCCGTAACTCCCCTTCTTGGGTACGAACCGTCAGCAGTAATGTGTCATCAACAACATCAAACCGCTCAACAGTTACAGCACCAGTAAACTGTCCTGGAATTTGAATCCTTTTTCCAATCAGTTGCTCTACCATCAGCTATCTCGCGTGTTTGCTTGTGTTTCGATAATAAGCTGCTATCTCCTATGTTGGTAGGGAGCAGTAACTATCTTTTTATACCGTACACTCAACGTTTAGAGATTTTTTTAAGAGGATGAGTAGAGAAACGTTTGTTCCTCTACTCATTGAAACCAAAAGGCACAGCACTGTTAAGTCTGTAGATGCGATCGCCTACCAAAGTAACAGCAAAATAACTGTAACTTCCCAACTTGTTGACTTTACAGCTTGCCAGACAGTTAACTGGTTGTCAACCTGACTTGCTATATTGCCATATTTACAACTTGCCAGTAAGCTAATGTGCAAAAGGCTACTTGAAAATTCAATGATCATCGCCTTGGCAAACCAAAAAGGAGGCGTAGCAAAAACTACCTCCACCATCTGTCTAGGGGGAATCCTAGCTCATAAGAGTACTGTCCTCGCAATTGACCTTGACCCCCAAGGCAACCTGACCACGGGTTTAGGGATAGAAGTGGCTGACGACCAGATCAGCTGCTACGACGTAATTACAGAACAAGCAGAAGTCATTGATGCTGTAGTTGATACTAAATTTGGACTTAGCCTATTACCTGCTGACATTAACCTTGCGAAGGGAGAAACCGAAATTCTCATCAAGGTAGGTAACTTTTACATCCTCAAAGAGAAACTGGCTCCCGTACTCAACCAATACCAGCACATCTTGATTGATTGTCCCCCTTCTTTGGGACTGTTAACGGTCAATGCCTTAGCAGCTGCGGATGCAGTCTTAATTCCAGTGCAGTGTCAATTTTTTGCCCTCAAAGGACTAGCGGCACTATTGGAAACAGTAGCCAGCGTGCAAAAACGCCTCAATCCCCAACTACGAATATTGGGGGTACTGCCAACAATGGCTGAAAACACTGTGATGACTCAAGATGTCTTGGATTCTCTAAAAAAACGACTGCAAGATATTCGCATATTTGACCCAGTTCCCAAGTCCATCAAGTTTTCCGAGTCCAACTTAGCTGGGGAACCCATCCATATATATAGCAACGACAAAAAATTAGTGCATCCCTATCGGGCGATCGCAAACTTAATTCAGCAATCTAATTAGTAAAAACCTATGGCAAAACGACGTGTTAGATTAAATGACGAAAATGACCCGCTCTCTTCAACCGATAAAGTCTTGGCTGGTTTTGAGCAAGTTAGCAAGTCAACCAGTCAACCAGATGAAAAGTTAACAAGTCAGGAAGATAAATTGTCAACCATTCAGGCAGACAACATAAAATCAAGCCAGGACGTTAACAATTCAACCATTCAGGAAGCTGACAAGCCAACAAGTCAACCAGATATAGCCGATTTCAACAACCTTAAAAAGTCAACAAGTCAGGAAGCTGACCAGATAGCAAGTCCACAAGACAACAATTCAACCAGCAAGCAAGATAGCAACCCATCCAAAAAGCAAGTTGACTTTCCAGCAAGTCAACAAGTTAAATCTGAAAAAGCAACCTGTCGTAAATCTACGTTTCAAATTGACTCAGAGGTGTTGCATCTGCTAGACAAACTGCACCTAACACTCCAATTAGAACTGGGTAAAACCAATGCTCCTTATAAAGAGGTGATTGTAGAGGAAGCGTTAGTACGGTTATTAGAAGAGGTCAACTCTGACCGTGGGGCTTTGATATCCGCATTGGTGGAAAGACAGAAGAGCCGGGACAAAATTTAATAGATGCGTTTGCGATCGCCCAAGCTAATAATCATTCAAATCTTATCCCCGCATCTTCTGAGGCAAAAATTTGGGGTTTTTTGTACAAACCCTCGAAAAGGGGGATTAGGGATTTTATAACTAAGAGGCGGCGGATTTTTTGAGGTAACGATAGACACTCGCCTTAGAAATAGCAAAGTCTTTCATGAGAATTTTGATAAGAGTACCTTGTGTCCTACCCACTACGGTTATTTTGCATATTTCTCTTTTCAGCCATTTTTACACGGCATTTGGGACGAAAAAATGAATTTTTTGAAGTGAAGTTATTCTAACAGGGTCTGAGTGAGAGTTGAAGAACTCGTTGCGAATAAGCGGCGAAGCGGAGTGGCTCTTGCGGGCTTGTGGATCTAGTTGGCCCTACCAATATCTTCCTGCCCGTAAGAGCCACCGCTTATTCGAGCGAAGCGGCAACGAGTTCGTGCAGCTGCGTTTAAATCAACGCCTCAACCCCCTAGAACGTGGTTCGTGTTCCAATTCCTCCCGTTCCAGTCTGGCTAAAAGCTGCTGATTCCAATCAAATTCATCAGGCATAATTATTTGCGCCTGTGGCAGCAACTCCTTGACAGCAATAGCCGCTTCATTCCCCAACTCATCATTATCAAAAGTCACTCCAATTGTGTTGATTGTTCTCAGAAACTCTAACGGTAAGGACTGAGGACTATCCACTGCCATATACATGGTTCTCTCCGCAGGTTCTCCGTTGTTTATTTCCATATCCAATGCCGCCACTGACAGGGTATCAATGGGAGATTTGCACAAAATCACTCTCTCAATTTCATCACTGGCTTCTCCACCCAGCCGGAGATAAAACCAGCTTTCAGCCCGTTTTGTTCCTTTGGCATAACCCATGAAAGTATTTTCCTCTCCCACTGTGCCGCGCACAAATGCACCCATAACTTCCCCAGTCAGAGTACGCATCCCAAACACAGCATTTTTTCGCTCGTCAGCATACAGTAATTCTGACTCAAATAAGGCTGACACCAGATACTCAGGCAGTCCTCTCTTTTTAGTTAGGTAGTTGTGTACTGAGAGCCATTGATTATCATCTGCTACTGGGGGTGTAAATTGGGGTCTTGGTTGTTGTTGGGCAATCTCAATTACTTCTGTCTGAGTTTTGGCTATGGCTGCCCTCATCACTCCCGATTCTCCAAACCGGTCATGCAGCCAAGCGATCGCTTTCTTAAAATCGCAGTCATTGACGTGCATTACCAAATCAATCGCGCCGCCGCCGCCTTTTTGATAACCAGGGGCAAAGTCGTAAAATTTTGATTTATCTATATTAATGATGTGACCGTGACCCTTCCATCTATTTGCTTGGCTGTGGTCACGGTCTAACCCTAATTCCCATGCCACATCTTCTAATGCCAACTCTCGCAGTAAATTAGCCTGCTGTAACCACTGATTTTTTGAGGCTTCTAATTCTTGAATTCGCTGTTGTAATCGCTCATTCTCTTGTGCCAAAGCTTTGGCTGTGCGTTCTAGTTCTTGTTTCCTGGTTTGCGCTCTATCCCGGTCGGCGGCTTTGGCTTGCATTTGGGACTGGGTGAGTTTGCTGTTGGGTTCTATGCCAGCATTGACTATGCTGTAAAAGTCTTTGATGTCCTGGTGTTGGGCTTTACTTCCCTTGATGCCACGTTCTAACCCTAGATGTTCTGTAGCGGCAGAATAAGAATCTTGAAACTGCCTCATTTTCTGCCGACCGTCGAAGAAGTGTTTGGCTCTCAGTTGTCGTTGCTCATCCAAGGGGACAAAGTAAGCATGAATATGGGGCGTAGCTTCATCTAAGTGCAGTTCGGCTCGGACAATACGATCTGTGTAATTCTCCTCTAACCATTTTTGAGATGCAGTTAGCCATGATTGTACTTTTTCAACTTCGTAATATCCGGCTTGTGTTGGGCAGTCTGGTCTGAAATACTCCGGGCTGGCAGTAAGTAAAATCTCTACGGCATACACTGCATCAGGGCGAATCTTCCGTTTCTGTTCCCCAATTTTTTGGATTACTAAATTATCTAAAGTCTCATCAGCATTTTGATTACCAATGAATCTAATGTTGTGTTTGCTTCGGTCAGCGTTAGGAGTTTCTCTCTGTCTTGCAGTGTGCGCTTCACTTCCTCCCAAACTTGACCGCTTTAATTTTTTTATTCGGGCTATAGCGTAAGCCATGCTATCCCCCCAAGGTTGTGTGAAACAATCACAGCGTCGCAGACCCCACAAGCCTTTTTGTCTCGACCGCAGGGAGAGATGCCGTAGGCACCCGCAGGGCAAAAAGGTGTAGTGGGTACACTAGTTAATGGTACTTGATGAATTACCCTTTTTTAGTAGATTGTCTCACAACACCCTACTCGGAATTTTTCACTCGCTTTTTGGGAGAATGAGGGGGTTTTATGTCAATTTTTTACATTATTTTGACATAGGATGGCACAATCATGGTACTTTTTTGACATGATTTTTTTTGTTGAGAAAGCTATGCAATAAGCCGTTTTGGGCTTGGTTTTTTTGGCTCTGATGCTATGTAAATTGCCAAATTTTTATGTGGTTTGTGACATGAGTTGTCATTTTTTTTCTATTTATTGACTTGCATTGTCACTATTTTGTTGATTTCTGACATTTACTGTTTTTTTCGGTTTTTTTCACTCTTACAGTTTTTTCAGTTTTTTAGAGTTTTATCTCAAATGTATACAGCACAGTGCTTTTAGCCTTTTTAATGATTTTTACTTTTCTGCCTGATTTTTATCCTTTTTCAAAAAGCTTATTAGGAATACTTGAGAATGAAAAACAGGTAAAGGTCTATAACTCTATCGATTTACTGGAGTTTGATTATGAATCATAAAGAATCGGTTGATTTTTTCTTTCGCTATCGTCCGGCGGCTGATAGTCCTGATGGTGTTTTACTGCGCTATCTGCTCAGTTTTAATTCCACTCAACGCAAGCACATGATTTTAAAAGCTCTGCGTACTTTTTATTTGGTGGCTGCTTTTGGTGATAGGGGTGAGTTTCAAGAGTTCTCTGATGTTCAAGAACTGGTTGCACTCGTGAAACAAACTTATGGTGAGGGTGCTTTTGGTGCTTTTGACCATTCTTTGAGTCTCACTATTGATATTGGTGTTTCTTATTCTGGTGTTTCTACTTTGGTTGGTGAGGAGGATGAGGATGATGATGATGAATGGCTTTAAAACTCCACTTTCCACAAAGCTGTCAAACCAATTCGCAATTTCCAATAGAGCCTCCGGCACACTTCCGCGCTAAGCGCAGCCATGCCCGTCAGGGCTTTACGCAATTAAAAACTGAGATTTAGCAAAACTTTCAATGGTTAAATCCATATCAGATTTTCCGTGAATTGATATGAAAGACTTTTGCTGTCTAGGTTTTCTGAGCAATTGATGTCCTAACCTTTACTTCAATTGCTATACATTGAAATTACAGTTTAGTCTTTAGTGTAAAATTAGACCAAAACAGGAATAGTGAAAACATAATTTCAAGACTCTGTTACTTTTTGGGTTCATGGCAAGGAAAAACTGGCAAGTTATCTATATCGATAGAAATCCAGATAATCCAGATGAAGGGTGGGGATGGGTAGAGGTTTTAAGTGAAGACGTTAAACGTTTCAATGTTCCTCATCAACTTCCTGTGGGCAGGTGGGTAACAAAGCACAAGGAAATTACAGTCACACGATACAAAGATTCTGTTCCTTACACTGAGACTTATACCAATACATACACTGACTATCTCAATGTCCCATCTAGAGGTAGGGCAGCTGGCAAGAAATTTACCCTCAATATCAATGGAGAATTGATTACTATCAAAGCTCAAAAGTCTTTAACTATTAATGCGGTGTCTGCATGGCTCAGGACTTGGGCAAATCCTGAGACTAAATTTGTTACTCCTGGCAATAGATTACTTTCTATTAATGGTGAGAAGTTGGCTAAAACGGCTCATTTTGTTTACTTTATCCTCAACTTGGATAGCAAAGCGATTAAAATAGGTCGGGCTAAAGATGTAGAACAAAGGATGAAGTCATTACAAACATCTAGCCCAGCCCATTTAAAGCTCATCAAGTCAGTACAGGTAGACGGGGCTGAAAAAGCTATTGAATTAGAGCAATCACTACATCAACAGTTTCAGGAAATTAGACTGAATGGGGAGTGGTTTCAGGCTGAGGCTTCTCTCATTGAATACATCAGTCAGATTTAATTTGCTTCCTTAGCTAAATAAAATCTTGGGGGTTTAGTTAATTGTTCTGTTGAACCGACACCAAATCATCCATTATTTATCAACTCCCAAATATGCACTGCTCATAGCTGCCCATTGCTCAGGGCTGATTGCTTCAATTTCTGCCTTTCGCTGCTGCACTTCCCAGTTATCTTGCTCTGTGCGCTCACCGCTTCCAGGCATCGCCATTTTTTGAGATATCGCCTTGAGGTTGATGAACTTTTGCTGTGTGGACTGTCGCCAGTCCTCACGGCTGATCCGGTCTAATTCCTGACAAATTGCCGCCGTCAGCCTCATGTCTATATTTCCCTCTAGGTGTAGCCAGTTGAAACCAGCTTTACAACCAGGAGCCTGACAAATTGGCAAGCGATCGCGGTCGAAGTTATAGCCACGAATTACCATACCCGCCAGTCTGGATCTGACAATTCCCGTGTCTTCGCAGCAGAAGCAGCGCCAGGACGGTTGCCAAATTTCTTTTTGATATCCCGGCTGGTCTTCATCGCGGATTGGTTCTCTTGAGAGTTCAGGTAATTTCATGACTTATCCCCCCAAATTAAGTTGTGAGAGTTAGCCCACTCGTAAAATTCCTTTCGCTGTTTATCTAAACTGCCGTTTTCATAAATGAATGCCGCGAACCCAAGGGAGCGAATTTTATCTAGCCACTCCTGACGGCGGGGGTCACTTTCCCAATTTTTGGAGCCGCGAACCACACCCCGAAGTTTTTCCCACTGCGATCGCAACTCTTCAAAGTTCTTCTCAATCCACTTGAGAGGAAGTTCAGGCGTTTTGGGTAACTGGGCTGCTTTCTTCTTACCGAAATCTAAAAAACTCTCTCTCTCTTTTTCTGAGAGAGAGTCTATAAAGTCTGAATAAGTCTTATTAATATTAGAATCCTGAGATTCTTGTTTGACAAGGGTTTCAGACTGCAAGTGGGAAATTCCGTTCTCAGGTGGGAAATTCTCTTCCTGAGTGGGAATTTCTGTTCCCAGGTGGGAAATTCCGTTCTTAGGTGAGAAATTCTCTTCCTGAGTGAGAAATTCTCTTCCCACTTTTGTGACAGTTGATGAAGTGTCACACAAACACCCTCTTGCAGAGACTTTTACTGAGTAGTCAATATCTTCTAGGTTGATGTAACCTTTTTCTTCTAAAACTGTGATCGCTGCGTTGACGGCTCGTTTAGTAATTCCTAAGTCCTCGGCAATTTTGGAGGCTTTTATTCTTATGCCATTGCCATACGGATCAAGCGAGCGCAAGTAATAAAGAACGCTTATTTGAGACTTTGTAAGGCTTTTGCAGATTGTGACCCATTCGGAATTTTGTAATGGGTAAAATTTACCGTCAATTTTCACAGTTGCCCCCTTCTGGTTACAACTGCAACATGTTGAGTCGCCAAAATTCCGTCTTTTGGCGTTTGTGAAAGTCGCTGAATTGCCATATTATGTTTGTAGGTTTGAATGGCCCTGACAAGTTACTTGTCGGGGCTGTTTGTTTTGGATAAGATTTGAATCAAACTCTTAGCTCGATTCTATTTAACTCATAGCTAAATTAGCATATAAAATATACTCACAGCTAAATCAATAAGTAACAAACTTTATGTCCCAGATTTACCAGCTATTTAAAAAAGCAATGGATCGCTACGGTGTTCAAGGCAAGGAGTTGGCTGGTATCGTAGGAATTAGTCCTACTCACTTATCAGAATTCCGCAATGGGAAAAAATGGGTTAGCCAGGAGACTTTCACAGCTTTATTGGAAGGAATGGATCAGCTTGCGCCTGGTTCTAAGCACTATTTCTGTGAACTTTTAGCTGGGGAACAACTAGGAGATACGGAAAATAGCAGTCAAAGCTTGATAAAATTGATTGAAGCTGCTGATGAGGAAGAAATGGAAGCAGCTTTCTTAGCGATTGGACGTAAATGGAAGAAAATGAGGCAAAATAAGCCTATTTCGGGTAATCATAACCCAGGATTAGATAGTGCGATCGCAGTATAAACTATTGAGAATTGAGCCGATATAGCTGCATAGTCGGAAATTAAGGCTTTTAACGATTATCCTGCTTAGGTTTAGTCATTTGATGGTAATGCTCGAAACGGCATTTATCACCAAATAACATTGAAAATGTCAAAGGACTAAAAAAATACCGGGGATTTTGAGGTAATTTGCCACTGGCAGAAATGTTTCATTCTATGTATGGTAGATGTCGCAATGGTGTTTGAAACGTATCTGCAAATGTAGGTTTTACCAATTGGCGACAGAATTTTTAGTGTTCTGTAAGCGTTCGCCAGCCTGAAATGCTGATTCTATCGTTGTCAGCGTTAGCGCTCAGGCATTCACTCTTCATACCGAAATATTTCAAACTAATCAAAACTCACCCCTAAGTCGGTATTCAGTATCGCTTCTATTTTTCTGATAATATCTTCCGTCACGGCTGCGCGTAAGTCTTCATTCTCAATCTGATGCCAGTATGAGCGCGATATCCCTGAATCTCTACATATCTGGGATAAAGAACGCGAATCTCCCTCTCTAATTTTTTTGATACGTTCCCCTAAGCCAGGGAAGTCTTTAACTACTGTAATTGTTCGTTTTACTTGCATCTAAATCATAGCCATTACCCAATGGGTAATTCTATTGTATTTTGTCTACATATAGTTGCTAACTGTCTACAGAGAGTGTACAATAAGTCCAATAGTAATTCATCTGTACTTGTATGCCTATGCAACAAACAACAGAAACTTACTACCGACAAACTTATGAATCGGTAGCTGGCGAGGTTTCTAATCGTAGGTGGCGAAATCTGCGTAGTGAGTTAGAGCATTCGGGAATGGTTGTTACAGTCAAAACTTTGCGAATGTATGCAAGGTTCAAAACACAATTTCCCAGGACACCAATTACTAAGCAGGCAATCAAGATTTATGAAAACTTTCAAAACAAGTATTCAAGTTATCAGGAGTTTACAGGAGAGTTCATACTTTCAATCCTGCGTGAAATCAAGCCAAATGTAACAGAAAGAATGTTAATAAATTCTTGGTATAAAGCAGGATTACAGTTTGGCAAACACTCTGTATACAGCTATTCTCAAGCTTGCAAAATCGTCTTTTTCACAGCGATTACTCGCAACAAATAGGAGCATGACAAATGAAAGAACTTAAGAATAAAGTAGATTCGATTCGCCGCACTCTCAAAGCCAAAGGCATTGCTGAAGTAACAGCAGCACAAATTGAAGCTAAAATCTTAGACCTTTGTCC
>JAHHIM010000060.1:0-14562 GCA_019358915.1 Trichormus sp. ATA11-4-KO1 | reverse complement strand
GTTTCTGGTCACAGATTTTCGGTATTGCCTTCTCTAACAAACGTTGGTTACACTTCTTCATGCTGTTTGTGCCAGTCACAGGCTTGTGGATGGCATCAATTGGGATTGTCGGTTTAGCACTCAACCTCCGGGCTTACGATTTCGTATCCCAGGAATTGCGGGCGGCTGAAGACCCAGAATTTGAAACCTTCTATACCAAAAACATTTTGCTGAACGAGGGTATCCGCGCTTGGATGGCTCCTCAAGATCAGCCTCACGAACAATTTGTATTCCCTGAGGAGGTTCTACCTCGTGGTAACGCTCTCTAATAGACCCAATGTTTTAGGCGGCGGACGTGACCAAGAATCCACAGGTTTTGCCTGGTGGTCTGGTAACGCTCGTCTCATCAACTTATCTGGTAAACTGCTTGGTGCTCACGTTGCCCATGCTGGTTTGATCGTATTCTGGGCTGGAGCGATGACTTTATTTGAAGTCGCTCACTTCATTCCGGAAAAGCCTATGTATGAGCAAGGCTTGATCCTGCTACCTCACCTCGCTACCTTAGGATGGGGTGTTGGTGCTGGTGGTGAAGTCATCGATACCTTCCCCTACTTTGTTGTTGGTGTACTCCACCTTATTTCTTCAGCTGTGCTGGGTTTTGGCGGTATCTATCATGCCGTTCGTGGCCCAGAAACCTTAGAAGAGTATTCCTCTTTCTTTGGTTACGACTGGAAAGACAAGAACAAGATGACCAACATCATCGGCTTCCACCTAATCATCCTGGGATGTGGTGCGCTGCTGTTGGTGCTGAAGGCAATGTTCTTTGGTGGTGTGTACGACACCTGGGCACCTGGTGGTGGTGATGTGCGTGTTATTACTAACCCAACATTGAATCCAGCAGTCATCTTCGGTTATTTGATCAAGTCTCCCTTCGGCGGCGACGGCTGGATTGTCAGCGTCAATAACATGGAAGATGTGATCGGTGGTCACATCTGGGTTGCCTTGATTTGTATTGCTGGTGGTATTTGGCACATTTTCACCAAGCCTTTTGCATGGGCGCGTCGTGCCTTCATCTGGTCTGGTGAAGCTTACCTTTCCTACAGCTTAGGCGCGTTGTCCTTAATGGGCTTTATCGCCTCCACAATGGTTTGGTTCAACAACACCGTTTACCCCAGCGAATTTTATGGACCTACGGGTGCTGAAGCTTCTCAAGCTCAAGCTCTAACCTTCTTAATTCGTGACCAACGCTTAGGTGCTAACGTCGGTTCTGCCCAAGGCCCTACAGGTCTAGGTAAATACCTGATGCGTTCTCCCACTGGTGAAATCATCTTCGGTGGTGAAACCATGCGCTTCTGGGACTTCCAAGGCCCTTGGTTAGAGCCTCTACGTGGACCTAACGGTCTTGACCTAGATAAAGTTAAGAACGACATTCAGCCTTGGCAAGCACGTCGTGCTGCTGAATACATGACCCACGCTCCTTTGGGTTCTCTGAACTCTGTGGGTGGTGTAGCTACCGAGATTAACTCCTTCAACTACGTATCTCCTCGTGCTTGGTTGGCGACATCTCACTTCGTATTAGGTTTCTTTTTCCTCATTGGTCACCTATGGCACGCAGGTCGCGCCCGCGCAGCTGCTGGTGGTTTTGAGAAAGGAATCAACCGCGAAACCGAACCAGTTATGTTTATGAATGACCTTGACTAGGCTTAAAGTTTTCTTTCATCACTGACAATCAAATACTTTTTCTGCCCTTGTGTAATAACAAGGGCTTTTTTTATTACCAATTCCTACCTATGTAACCTACATTCCGCAGGTAAGGGAGGAGATAAATGGTATTTTTGATGAATGAAATTATCAGTATCAGAAATAAGAGTACAAGATATTGACCACGAATCAAAGTAGTAATTCCGGGAGGTTTTTGAGACTTGTAACCAGACCAACCACCAAGCCCTTGCATGATCCAAGTAGCCCAAGGTAAAGAATGAGGAGGATAGGGATTTTGTTGAAGTGAAGTGTTACCTTCTACAGTTATGGAACAACCACAACGATGGCAAGAACAATATATGTTGTTACTTGATTATGTTGAGCAAGCTAGACAAATTTGGTTTGAGTTCAAAGCTAACTACAACACTGAGAACAGTATCATCTATAACTCTGTAATTGAAAAAGAAGCAGTTCATCGCTTGTTGCAGACTCACAAAGGCTTTGATACTTACTTACAGCGCACAGAGGCTCTGTTTCGGAGTAACGATCCCAGTAAATTATCATCAAACGAGATTAAAATAGCACAAACGCAATTGTTCAATTTCATGCATGGCTCATCAGTTTTCATGATTGATGATTTTCTCGATGACATCGCTAACCTTGTGGAAGTGATAGCCGAGGAGTATCAGCAAGCCAATTGGGAATTGCAAAGGTCTGAGAAATTACGCTGGTATATCATTATAGGTAGCCTGTCACTATCAATTGCGATCGCCACATTACTAGCAATTTACACCAGTCGCACCATCGCTCGTCCCATTCAAGCAGTCACTCATGTTGCTCAACAGGTGACAGAGCAATCTAATTTTGATTTACAAGCACCTGTAACGACTAATGATGAAGTTGGTATCTTGGCTGCTTCCCTCAATCGTTTAATTCTGGAAGTTCAGCAATTAATTAAAGTCCAAAATGATACTAACGAACAGCTAGAAGTATATAGTCAGGTACTGGAAGAAAAAGTACGCGAACGCACACGGGAGTTAAATGAAAAAAATCTCAGCTTAGAGTTGGCATTAGAGGAATTGCGGTGTACTCAAGCTCAACTTGTAGAAACCGAGCAAAATGGTGAGAAAGTTATTTAAATGCTGATATCAACTTATCCTAATAGGGATTTTAGGGTTTTTCAACTTGGAGATAATCCTGCTGACATCCCATAAAATGAGGTTTCAATCCCTGATAGGGATTTTAGGGTTTTTCAACTGCGGGGCAACGATGGGTACAGAATCGGCATATATCTGAGAGTTTCAATCCCTGATAGGGATTTTAGGGTTTTTCAACCTTGTATTAGTCACAACAGTTTCTGATGATGTTGGTTGGTTTCAATCCCTGATAGGGATTTTAGGGTTTTTCAACAAACCATCAGGTAATTCCAGAACAAGCTATTGCTCCGTTTCAATCCCTGATAGGGATTTTAGGGTTTTTCAACTATGTCGTCATTCGCTCTCATTATCGTGAGGCTGGTTTCAATCCCTGATAGGGATTTTAGGGTTTTTCAACGGCGTGAGCAACCTGGAACTAGCCGCGCCAATTGGTTTCAATCCCTGATAGGGATTTTAGGGTTTTTCAACCAATCTTGTATCTACAAAGGCGATCGCCTGATTTACGTTTCAATCCCTGATAGGGATTTTAGGGTTTTTCAACCCTTCAGATACGATTGTCTGTGGGAGTTCAGTAAGTTTCAATCCCTGATAGGGATTTTAGGGTTTTTCAACTCAAATATTTACTGAGATTTAATACCTCAGTAAATGTTTCAATCCCTGATAGGGATTTTAGGGTTTTTCAACTCGAGATAGCCATTGATAAGATAGATGTCTTCAATGTTTCAATCCCTGATAGGGATTTTAGGGTTTTTCAACGTGATTACTTATTACCTGGTGTATTAGATCAGGCGAGTTTCAATCCCTGATAGGGATTTTAGGGTTTTTCAACGCAAGAGCAAAGATTAGATGTCAGCGATCGCCTGTTTCAATCCCTGATAGGGATTTTAGGGTTTTTCAACCAACCAGCGCTAAAGGTTATCACAGGAGGCACGAGGTTTCAATCCCTGATAGGGATTTTAGGGTTTTTCAACGTGCTTGATACGGCTAGCCCATGGCTTTTGTGGGATGAAATAGTTTCAATCCCTGATAGGGATTTTAGGGTTTTTCAACGTTTGTCCCTTAATGCAGAGGCCTCGGCTTCTCGGTTTCAATCCCTGATAGGGATTTTAGGGTTTTTCAACAGCCCAGTTCTCAAAGGCTCTCTGTATTTAGTTTTTAAGGTTCGGTTACGTCGATGTGTAGTCATATTAGCACTTCAAGATTAGGTGTCGTCAAGAGGGTGGGTAAGATTTTGGCAGAAATTACCTTATAGCAAGAGTTACAGAGATTGCGTCAACCTATTTTAGCCAATTTTGCGCCCAAATATTTGTGCAGCAAGCAATACAGCCAAAATTTTGCCATCTCTCTCCCCAACACCTACCGATTGACGCAATTCATTAGCTGACTACAAGGTATAAGTAAAATCATTCACTAACATCCCAGGAACCAAACTACCGCCAAGTTGGCGACTTTCATAAGTTCCCACTTCGGGAATAAATTCCTGAAAATTGGTGAAATCTACGAGATTATCTCCCCAGAAGCGATAAAGACTTTCATCAAAACGTAGATTCTCAATGGGAGCGATGATTTCTCCATTTTCTACCCAAAAACAAGCATAACGAGTCATACCTGTAATTCTACCAGTGGGGCGATCGCTCCAGTTCAAGTAATGTAAATTCGATACATACAATCCTGTATTTAAACTCGAAAGTATCTGCCCCAATCCTAAATTACCCGGACTCACTTCTGGTGCGCGTAAAGTTTCAGCACTATTAGCACCATTGGTAATTTTGCCATATTCCTTGGCAGTGCGAGAATTCACCAAAGTATTTACTAAAATTCCTTTTTCTATTAAAGGTAACTCTGATGCTGCCATTTCTCCCAATTCATTAAATCGGGGTACTAATCCTAGCTGAAAGTTTTCTTGCAAACTAAATTTAGAAGAAAGTTGTTTTTCTTGGCGCGAGAGGATAGCTAAAGCACTGTTTCCTTGTTGTAAATCAGCTTCGCTCATTGCTGCCCAAGAAAGCATATTAAGTAAATCAGCCACAGCCGCCGGAGCAAAATAAGTTTTGTACTGTCCCCGTGTCAATTTTTTAGTTGGACGAGACAGTAATTCTAGTTGTGCTTTAGCTTCTTTAATCTTGGCTATATAAGCATTTTCATCCCAAATACTACCCGCGAATATGCCTTTAACAGCTTGCCCGCAGGTGTCAAATAGAGAATAATCTAAGGTAAAACAATCAGTGGCAAACCAGTGTTTTTGTCCACTAGAATCACCATAAGCTTTAATTACTATACCCCCAGCATATAGCCCAGTAAAATCTAATTCAGCAACCAATTCTAACACCGTTGGTGCTACTAATTCTGCTGCTAATAATTGCCCAGAATTTACCTCTCGACTGGTATTATTTCCTGATGGTAAAACTAAATAAGGATCGACGGGTAATAAGGGCAGTTCTGCTCTTAATTCTTGTAAGGCTTTGTATGCCGATTGCCAATCTGTATCCCAGTTACCAGTGAAGGGAAAATGTTGAAAACTGCTGCGCTGATCTTCCATTAAAGTCAATTCGATCCAACCATCAGTGACACAACCTGTTTGTCGCACTTTGGCATGATTGAAACGAGTAAATTGACTTTGCTCACTGCTAAGTTTCACAGTGAATTGTTCAGTTGCAGTTTTTTTGGTGAGCAGAGTTTCAATGAGTTGATTAAAACTGACTTCTAAATTAGATAGTTCACCAATGTTCATAGTTATTTCATGGGGAATGGGGAGATGGGGAGCAGGGGGGACAAAGGCGAATTCTTGACTCAGCACTCAGCACTCAGCACTCAGCACTTAGAAAAGCACTCACTAACCCCCTCCGCCAAAAACTTCGACGTTAGCAAATACACACATAGGGGAACCGTGTCCTACCCAAATGGCTTGATTTGGTTCGCCTTTGCCACAGTAAGGTGTACCGTACATTTGCCAATGCTCGGCATCTCCTACTTGAATTAAGCTGTGCCAAAATTCTGGTGTTGTGGCGCGATAGTTGGGATTTCGGAGGGTTTTGGTGAGTTTGCCGTTTTCAATTAATTTGGCGTACTCACAACCAAACTGAAATTTATAACGGCGATCGTCTATTGACCAAGAACGGTTAGATTCCATGTAAACGCCGTTTTCTATCCCGCCAATGATTTCTGCAAAGGTGGCGTTTCCTGGCTCTAAATTCAAGTTTGCCATGCGATCAATTGCAGGTCGATTCCATGAGGACGCACGCGCACAAGCTACTCCCGGTACACCTGCTCTTGCTTGGCTCTCTAGTGAGCCTAAACCTCTTTGGAGTAAGCCTTCTTTAATTACATATTCTCGTGTGGCTACAGCGCCTGTGTCATCAAAACCATAGCTGGCAAATTCACCAGGTACTGTGGGATCAAAAGTGATGTTCATCAGGGGCGAACCATATATTAGGTTACCAAAATCACTTTTAGTCACAAAGCTGCCCCCGGCGTAGTTGCGCTCATCTCCTAAAATTCGGTCAATTTCTAGGGGATGCCCGACACTTTCATGGATTTGCAGCATCATTTGGTCTGGCGCTAAAACTAAGTTGGTGCGGGTGTTCGGGCATTCTTCTGCTGTTAATAGTTCTATAGCTTGTTCACCAACTTGCTGCACTGTCTGCCAGAGGGTTTCTTGTCTTAATAATTCCCATCCACCTTGGTAACAGTGTGCTTGCCAACCGTTGTTGGTGCGTTGCTGGACTCTTGTTCCATCTTGGGCGATCGCGCCATAATGTGTACCCAAAGATAGGATTTTTTGATACACTTGGGAGCCGTTGCTGCTAACAAACCAAGTTTCTCTCTCGGTAGTGCTGGCGTTGGCTGTGGTTTGCACAATCTTGTCGTCAACTTTCAGTGTCTGGCATATACGAACCAGTAAATCATTAATTTCTCCAGGACTGAGAGCATCCAATGGCTCTAGGAACGGAGAATTATATTCACCCACGACTTTGGGGCGTTCACTCTCCCGAAAGGGATATATCCACCATTTACTAGCCGCCAGTGCCTGTTTATAAGCTGTTTGAGCAGCAGCTTGTAGGGAGGACATTTCTAAGGAGTTGGTAGCTGCATAACCTAGAGTGCCATTGACCAAAACTTCTAGCATCGCCCCCATAGTGGAGGATTTGCCGTTGACTTGGGGTAAGCCATCACGGACATGACGCGTAGAGGAATTTGTTTTGACGGCTCTAATACCAACCCAATCAGCAGGAATATCAAGAGTAGCGATCGCTTTTGTCAGTTCAGACCACATATTTATATTGAAATTGAGAGGAAGAGGGAAAATTATTATATATACTACAAAAGTTACATATTTGCATCTTCTATATTGTTGCATTTAGCTTGAAAAAGTGCTTTTCTAAGTGCTGAGTGCGCTCGCCCTGAGCGAAGTCGAAGGGGAGTACTGAGTTAAGAATTCACCTTTGTCCCCCCTGCTCCCCTGCTCCCCTGCTCCCCCAGGGCTGTTTCATTCGCTTGTGTTGGAGATTTGTCAAGAGGATAATCTCACGCAAAGGCGCAAAGACGCAAAGAAGAATCAGGTATTTCGGACTGAAGATGCCAAAATTTTCGGTCTTAATTGTGGATTTGCCCTTGCAATTTTAACCCTTTTAGGGAACGAATCAGCCCTGCCTGCTCCCCTGCTCCCCTGCCCCCCATCCCCTATTCCCTCATTAGTATTCCTGATGAGCATTTACTTGAACCGTAAGATTTAATCGGATAATCTGAACATTCAGGATTGTTTTAACAGGAAACCTAATCTAATGAACAAACTTATACTTAGTTTACTTTCTACGCCTGTTTTAGCTAGTTCTTGGCTTTCTATGGGAGTAATGGTTAATCAAGCACAGGCGATCGAGCCACAAGTAAAAAATACAGATCCCCTATCCTGTATCCGCAATAAACATGTAGTGGGTTTAGTTTGTGCCAGAGTTTCTGTATTGGCTCAAATTCCTGAATATCAGCCGGAAGTAGAATTTTCTAACGATGAAGTTCCCTTGCTAGGATTTAATGTCGAAGAAAGTAATATGGCTGTTGACTTATTTCAATGCGACTGTCCCGCTTGTATAAATTCTTTGCGTAAAATGCGTGGCGTAGCACCATTAGTTTATTAGGAGTTTCTAACAAGGGGCACAACGGCTGTTGTGCCCCTCACTGCATTTTGTATTCAACAGAGATCATGATGTATGAGCATCTAGGAATATGAGTAACTGCCAGCCCAGGTCACCCATTTATGAGATAAGCCTATATGCAATATGCCTCCATTCATCTCTTGTTCAGTCACAATTGCGCCTGTTAAATCTGCGCCACTAAGTTCGGCTTCATTGATGTTGCAACCAATTAAGTTGGCTTGCTTGAGATTGGCATCTCTTAAATCTGCGCCGCTCATTTCTGCTTCACTAAGATTTGCACCAACCAGGTCTGCCATAACTAAATTTGCACCCCGCAAATCTGCACGACTGAGGTTAGTTTCTTCTAGGTTGACTTTCATTAGGTCAGCGCCAATCAGGTTAACTTCACTCAAATTTGCACCTTTGAGTTTAGCTCCACTCAGATCAGCATCAGTCAGATTTGCCCGACTAAAATTACATTTACTCAAGTTAGCTTGAGTAAAGTTGGCTCCACTCAGGTCAGCTTCAGCAAAATTTGCCCCACTCAAGTCAGCACCAGAAAAATTTACCTGATGTAAATTTGCTCCATTAAATTTGCGTTCTCCTGCTGCATAAAGATCCAGCAGTTTATTAGCATCCATAATTGTCACCTCGCAATGTCTAAAGGTAAGCAAGTCGAGTTGTCAGTTGCACTCTACCCAAACCACACCAATGACTATTTTTTGAGTTGCCAGCAACGGAATTTTGTACAGAAGGTTATTACTTTATTGTGCTATAATCCATCGCCATAAGAACAAAGACTTAATGTAAATATACTTAATCAAATTTTTAGACAGAAACTAACTCTAAAAAAATACATTTGATAACCCTTATAAGGCTCATCTATTGCATCAGGCTAATATTTAATTAGATAAATCAATTTCTTGACAGACATCAGAAGCAAAAATCCCCGACTTCTTGTAGACACACCCCTTAGAGTGGCTTCCCGGAGAATAGAAGTCGGGGATCTTGTTGTTCGTATATAACCCACCTTCTACATCAACTCATGCTCTTCATAATCATCAGAAGACATGGGATCTAATTCCCAGCGTGCATCGTCACGTTCCTCTAAAATTTCGTTGGTATGGAGAGGCTCATCATCTTTCATTTCTATTCCCACCGCAGCTGCTATTTCCTCAGTCACATCTTGATCGGGAGTAGGAGCAGTACCACCCACAGCTTCATCTCCTACCGTATCTTCTTCTTCCCAATAAGCATCAACATCACCACCCGTGATTGCGGGACTGGTATGCGTATATTGGCGTTTTCTTTGCTGTAGCGATCGCCCACCAATATTGTACCCTGGCAGATCCTTCACACCAGTGCCGTAAGATTCGGTAACTTCCTGCGGTAAATTATCAGGATTAATTTCTTCACTCTTATTTTTTTCTAGCATAAATAATATTAAAATTATCTGCATTCTCACAATAACGTTTTTACCACAAAAGCCTGTATGACTAAAGATGTATTACTTTAGTAATAAAAAAATCTATCCCCTCGGAACGAAGTTGAGATAGTAATTAAAGCATAACCTTGTAAGAGTGAATTCAAGGTCAAGCCACTTGTAGTAGTTGAATCTTTGTAGTTATGAGTTAGGAGTTATCAAGCCACATAAATATTCAATTAGTAATTTCTGCTCATAACTATTTTTTTTATAATCAAAAAATTTAAATCCTACTATTTTGCAAGTTGTTAAATACCTGATTAATCAACAGCAAGCATTGATTTAGATTAGCGGAGGTAGAAAATGGAATACAACGAGTTTATTACACATGTGCAAAGCCTAGCTCAATCCAGTTCTCGTGAAGAGGCAGAACGTGCTACCCGCGCTACTCTAGAAACTTTGGTTGAGCGTATTCCAGCCAATGAGGCAAAAGAATTAGCAGCACAATTACCACAGGAATTAGGCGAATGTTTATTAGGCCGAGAAGCAGAAAGTAGTGAATCTTTTGGTCTACAAGAATTTATTATGCGAGTCAGTCAGAGAGAAGATATAGAGCCAACAACAACCGCAATTCATGTTCGGGCTGTTTTCGCAGTTTTACAAAACGCCATCAATCCTGAGAAATTTGCTAAATTTCACGCTCATTTCTCTCACGATTATGAAGAACTCTTTACAACGTCACCGACGAGTGAGGTGCCAGCAGCGTAAACGGCGATTAAAAAATGAAAAAAAGAGTTTTGGCATCAGCCGCAAAGCGACGCATCATTGTAGCTTACGCAATTCAGCAATTCCCTTAATTAGTCAAACATCTGAATAATTGTCGAAATCAATGGCTATTTTAGTGAGTTAAATTCGAGAAATCAGGAAAATATATGACAAACCATAACAATCATTCCCGGAAGAAAAAAGTTGCTATCCTTATTGAAAATGGAGTCGAGGATATAGAATTTACAATTCCTTGTAATGGATTAAAACAAGCTGGAATGGAGGTAGTTGTCCTCGGTTCACGCATGAACGAAAGATATAAAGGTAAACGAGGCAAAATTTCCATACAAGCAGATGCTACAACAACTGAAGCAATGGCATTTGAATTTGATGCAGTGGTGATTCCTGGTGGTATGGCTCCCGACAAAATGCGGCGGAACCCCAACACAATCCGCTTTGTACAAGAAGCGATGCAACAAGGAAAATGGGTAGCTGCTGTTTGTCACGGGCCACAAGTTTTAATCGAAGGCGATTTACTCCAAGGTAAACAAGCTACTGGCTTTAGTGCTATTCGCAAAGACATGATCAATGCGGGGGCAAATTATCTAGATGAGCCGTTGGTAATTGATGGAAATTTAATTACTTCCCGTGAACCTGGAGATTTGGCAATTTTTACCACAGCGCTGCTGAGTCGTCTAGGTTACGGTGGCAAAGATGCAGCACTCCCCGATGAGAAAGACACAAGAGCTGAGTGGTGGAAAATAGCTGATGCTTGGGGTGGTTCTACCAAAGGTGAAATCACTAAAGGCTTAAACACAGCACTGAGTGGGGAGCGTTATTCACTAGAAGCCTTGGAACAATATGCCGAAAAAGAATCAGATACGGAAGTGCGATCGCTTTTTCAAGAGATGATTGCTAATAAACAGCACCACATTGAGAAACTGGAAACCTATCTGGACAGACTAGGTGAAAAACCTTCTCTAGCTGCCAATATCGCCAATCAATATGCCAAAGTAAAAAGTGCTTTCACTGGTAGTGATGACATCTATCAGTTACGTTGCGCCTTGGGGGATGTGCAAACAGGTATTGGCGACATTGGGAATTTGTGTGCAATGTACACAGATCCTGTAGCAACCGCCATTTTCAAAGAAATTTACCATGATTTACTGAAATATGAACAGCGATTGGTAGACCTATATCGGGCGCGGACAGCTACGGCAGTGAAGCCTCCCAAACCAACTACAGGGGCAGCTGTGTAGAAATGAACAGTGCTGAGTTAACGTGAGTCTCCAAGGAAGGCGCACCTGCGGGAAGGGCGAAAGAAACAGAATCCTCCGGACTTTTTATTCCTTTGTACTTTTGACTCGTAACTCAGCACTCCCCTTCGACTTCGCTCAGGGCGAGCGCACTCAGCACTCAGCCCTATTTCTTAGGAGTTCGACAAATATCAAAAACCCCTCTCCAAACCTCTCCCCTGCAAGGAGGAGCCACTGCGACGCGCGGGTTTCCCGCGTTGTAGCAAGTGGCGTAGAGGCTTTAAAACCTTCAACAAGAAGAACGAAGTTTGGAGTCAGGAGATAGGAGAAGGTGATGGGTATTTAATATCACTTCTTCCGTCTTCCCTCTGACTTCTAACTTCGTTCAAAACCAGGATATTTTTGCCCCTCTTTGCGTTGGAGAGGGGTTGGGGTGAGGTTTATCGAATTCACGTTACTCAGCACTCAGCCGCGCTTTCAAACTTATTTTAGGCGATCCAACGAAAAGCATGGCCACAACCTAAAACCAATCAATTAAACAAAAGTAGTTTTACGGCTAGCACATATCAACATGCAATTGAGGATAGTTATGAAACGTGTATTTTCTTGGTTACAAAATATCCTTCTACGCCAGATTCTCATAGTTTTTCTGATAGGGTCTGCGTTTTTCTTATTTCAGGTTTTTAACTACGGTAATGACATGCTGTTAGCAAAAGCTGACACCGTAAAAACTCCAGAGGGTATTTATTATAAAGGTACTCCTAATAATAATGCCCCAATCAGAACCAACCAGCAAGTTGATAATGCCCAGAAAAGCCTTAAAGAAACTACTGATAATATTAGAGAAAAACTCAACCTTGACGAACCAACGCCTAAAGCAACAAAAGATTTTTTAGAATCAGTACAAAATCAAGTAGAAGAAACCGTTGAGCCAATTACTGGTACTAAACGCGGATACTACCAAGAGAAGATACCAGAAACCAATAAAAGATAAACTAGAAAATCACCAGAAAAATATGCCTGACACAAGTGTTAAAAAAATAGATTCTACCCATTCTCCCAAAGGTCAACTCGGCCAGAAATATCTTGCATCTGGCAAATCTGTTTCCATGCGGCTTTGGGAAAACGAACAACCAAGCGAAGATAAACAACCAACTTCGCGCGAGTATGAAACTGTTGGTTATGCAATTAATGGACGTGCCGAGTTGCACATTGAAGGACAAAAGATTTTGTTGGAACCTGGAAGTTCCTGGGTAGTGCCAAAAGGAGCCACCCATACTTACAAAATCATCGAACCATTTACCGCAGTTGAGGCAACTAGTCCGCCTGCTCAAATTCATGGGCGAGATGAAAATTAAATTACAGATAAACACAGGTAATTCATCAATGAATTATCTGTGTTTTGTTTATGCATCTGTAGTTATAAATCTTTGTAGATTTAGTCATTTTTTTATCTATCTGAAGATTGATGTAGACATAAGATTTGGCTAGTTTCCTAGAAGGCGTAAGCAACACAAATATCAATTAAGAAGTTCAAGAGAAATCTGAATTTGTGTAATCGCCGGATACCATCAATTAGGAACCCAAATGTTTTATCACACTAAGAAGTTACAGTACTTCAAGCCACCAGAGAAGCCAGATCCAGTCTACGCGATGAAAATTCAAGAACTCATCGGCGGAACTTTTGGTGAAATGACCGTAATGATGCAGTACCTGTTTCAAGGTTGGAACTGCCGAGGCCCTGCCAAGTATCGGGATATGTTGCTAGACATCGGCACAGAAGAAATCGGTCACATTGAGATGCTAGCGACAATGATTGCTCATCTCCTAGATAAAGCCCCGGTCAAAGTCCAAGAAGAAGGGGCAAGAGATGCGGTAGTGGGTGCAGTTATGGGCGGTAATAACACTCGAGATGTGATTATGGCAGCAGCCATGAACCCTCAACACGCTATTGTTTCTGGTTTAGGTGCTATGCCAGCTGACAGTGTTGGTTTTCCCTGGAATGGTCGCTTCATCGTTGCCAGTGGCAACCTCATGGCAGATTTTCGCTCTAATCTCCACGCCGAAAGTCAGGGACGTTTGCAAGCAGTGCGAATGTATGAAATGTCCGACGATCCTGGGGTGAAAGATACCTTGAGCTTTATGATTGCCCGTGACACCATGCATCAAAATCAATGGCAAGCAGCCATTGAAGATTTACAACAATCTGGATTGGAAGGTACTCCGGTTCCCAGTTCCTTCCCTCTAGAATTAGAAAAACGCGAATTTGCCTATCAATTCTGGAATCATTCAGAAGGTAAAGAAAGCGCCGAGGGTCGTTGGGCAAAAGGGCGTTCAATGGATGGCAAAGGAGAATTCCAGTATGTTGAAAATCCCCAACCTCTGGGACCCAAACCGCAACCACCACAGCCTGAACCGAAATTGCACGGTACACCCCAAACCCGACCAATAGCTGGTGATGGTTCCAGCTCACCTCCTCTAGTTGAACGCATGAATATCGGTAGCTAAATCATTGCTCCGGAATTATGCTTGAGACATAAGCACAGGTATTTTGCCTGTGCTAGCCCTTTCGAGGTGTAATATACTTTTCTTGGTGTTTTGGTGGTTAAAAAAAATGACTTTTGAACCACAAAAGCACAAAGGTAGAAAGCCTAAAATTTTGTCCAATTTTAGGTAATTTTCATATGCCTTTATGTCAGTGGGACGATAACTTGTCTATAAATGGAAGCATAAGTTATCCTAAATAAGTTCTCTTGAATCTAATATGGACAAGGTCGCCCTGGGCAGTTAGATGGGCTAATCTCGAACATATCCTTATCTTTTGTACGACAAAAACTCCGATTAATACCCTCTCTTCCAACACACACCATTTATCCCGGATTTCTCACAAGGCTTTAGAAAAGAAAGGTCAAAAACTGCCAAAATGTATATTGCAAAACAATCCCAGCAGTTTAAAGCATGACCCCAAATAAAAATCATTGTATCCCGGAACAGTTCGTATTTGGACAAGTAGAGTCATGTCCAGTTGTAGTTAATTTCAAGGGTGAGCCTGTAACATCGGATGCAGGATTGACACTAATTGCGGAACTCGACAGAAAAAGACAAATAACATCACGACTAGCGGCATGTTTTAAAGACTACCGAGAGCCAAA
>JAHHIM010000059.1:0-15071 GCA_019358915.1 Trichormus sp. ATA11-4-KO1 | reverse complement strand
GAGATTGTGACGGGGGCTTGAACGAGCGAATGAATCAATTCCAAAATTTTTCTTATTCTTCATTTTGTTCGCGGTAGCGTGCCTTGGGCTGCTATTTTGAATTTTGAATTTTGAATTTAAAAAAGGTGACAACCAATGGGTACCAATTAAATACTGTTATTTATCAAAAGCAATTTCTCTTTACTATCAAGCATTGCTATCTTCAGCGCGAGAACTTATTATATTTCCTCCTGATTTAGACCCTAATAAATTTGAATAACCTCAGCCAAGGTTCAGTTCTGTCCACTGTAGAAAAAGGACAGGCGCACACTCTGGAGAATGTAAAGTATAAGAAAAAGCAAACCCAGATGCCGACACGATACATTGTTTTAGGTATGATTTGCTACTTAAATTTACATTGCGTTGATGTTTTCTCTCTCTAAAGACTCATCTTTCAGGCTGATATTTGTCATAAAGTAACACTAAATTCATTACATTTGCTAGATTTATTAGCCTCGTTTCCTCATGGGACGGGGTTTTTATGTGTGTAGTGGAAGAAATCACACCCAATTTTTTAGGGTGCTAGCAGACATGATTCAACCGGAAACCGCCGCATCATCTCTGCCAACTCCACAGCCTCCCCATCCGGCGTATAAACCACATCTCCAGACATGGCAAGTGCAATTCTCTGGCTACGCGCCCATTCAAACCAGGTAATTGTAGTAGATTTGGCCTGTTGTGCCTCCGGTTTTCGCCCTTCCTTACAAGCAGCAACAAATACAGCTTCGGGTGATTTGATCCCTTTCCAAGTCCGCAGTGCCTCTTTCAGGTAAGCGATCGCTCCTGGTACATTTTCCCAAAAGCGTTTGACTGTACGTTGAATTTCTGAATTCAGTCGCAATCGGGGCGTACAGGGTATTTCTCGTAGCTGCTGCAATACTTGTTGAACTTCCTCCTGGGTTGGTTGGCTGGTTTTTTCTACAGGCTCACAAGCGTAATCATCGCCAGAGTCTCCTAACTGAAAATTTAAAGCGGCAGGGGCGGCGGAAGAATGGTCTTCATGAGTATCTGTCTCGCCAGTCGAGTTATCTTGTTCTGGTTCAGCAACAAAGCAAGTAGTCTGGGGTAGCTCTGGTTCTGTGGTGGGGCAAATTGGTTCTTCCTCACAGTCAGAAATTTCGGTTCCCAGTTCCTCAGTTTTTTGAGTCGCAACAGCAGAGTGTTGTTGTGGCTTTGAAGCTTGAGTATGGTTTCTGTGGTATTGTTCTGCATTGAATTTGGAATGTTCAGTTTTGCACTTGCCATGTTCTAACAGCCGATTCAGTACATCAAAGTGCAATTTATACTGCCAAGTTCTATCCTGACCGTTGCCTGGGTTCTTCTGCTTAGAGATGATGCCCATATCTTCAAGCAAAGCGATCGCACTTCGGATCACATGGAGACTGTGTTCACCCATTAGGTCAGCGTAAATTCGCTTGAGTGGCTGGTAAATCCAAGAGGTACGGTGATTCTTAATCTTCCAGTTTGTCCAATGTCTGAAGTATTCGATTAACTTGGCCGCGCAGAAGTTACCTGTAATATCCAGATACTCCCGGCGCAGTATGACCAGTACAGAAAATTTGTCAGTATTTGTGATTGCATTCATAATTGACTCCAAGTTTTTATGCAGGACAATATCAGCAGCACTGCAAACATGCTGCATTCAGGGACTGGGTGCGAAATTCTACCTACTGGTTATTCGCCTTTCCAAAGCCGCAACTCATCTCTGGAATACCTGTCAGTTTTCTTCGATTGCCCTTTCCAGCAATCCCACGCCACCACCAACTCTTCGCCCAAATCTTCTACGACTTCGCCCCGTTCCACATACAAGGTGCGGTAGGGGTCAGCGTGAGAGACGATAGAACCAAGCCCGATAATCAATTCGCAATAGAGCCTCCGGCACGCTGGCGCGAACGCAGTTCGCAATTCGCAATTAGAAGAACCGGACTCGGCAGGGGTTTCGTGAAGAACCATTGGTTCCTTAACAAGAAAGGCAGAGGGCAGAGGGCAGGAGGCAGAAGGAATACTGTCCTCCGTCTTCTGCCGCGACCGAAGGGAGCAAGGGTTTGAGTCCCCTACTGAAATCTCTGATTCAGTGGCCCCAAAACAGGAGGGGTCAGAATCCCTTTCTGTTTTGTTCCTTCTGCCCTCTGCCTCCTGCCTTCTGCCTTTTTCAATCTTGCAGGATTCGGCTTTCTCCAAAGTAGTGATTAAGTCTATTTCCTGGGGTGTTAACTCCGCCCAATAATCTTGCTTGATAACCTCATACTCTTGAGCCACTGCCCAAAAGTCCTGCCAAGTACACCCAGGCTTTGACAGCACCCGCCGAATCTCACTAACCGCCACAGGCAGCAACTGCAATTGTTCAGCACGAAATGCGATCGCAGAGGGTGTCGGTTCACTACCGAGGATGATTGCAGCTGCCTGGAGTGCTTGGGTGTTATTCATAGCACTGGCAAGATTGCTCAAAGCCATGCCCATCAGCCGTAAGCATTCGGTGGCATTCTCTTTGGGTGGTTCGGTGGCCAGCGATCGCAAATCAATGGTTTTCTCTAGCGATTGCTTAACTTCTTTGTTTAATGCTTTGGTCGCCTGTTTGGTCAGAGTATTGCCCCACTGTTGGCTAGGATGTTCCTCTACGGCGTGTTCCAACTCCTGGATACGCTGCTTGAGTTGTTGGTTCTCAAACTCTAGTTGACGTAGGTTTTCCATTTCGTCCAGCCGTTGCTGTAACTGGATGTTTTGTTCCTTCTGCTGCTGGAGTAACTTTTGATAGGCCTCCAGTTGCTCCTTGATTTGTGCCTCAGCTCTGGCATTGGCTTCTGTTTGTATGCCAATCCTCAACTCTTGTTCCAGTCGCTCTAACTCTTGTTTGTGCTGTTCTTCAAGTGCAGCAATGGCTTCGGAATATTCTGGAGGGTACGTGCGCTCATTACTGAATGACTCAATTGTGTCATTACTCAAATTAGTCAAATTATCATTGTTAACCAGCACTCTCTCACCATCAGCGAAAGTGACAATCTGCTGCCAATGGTTCGGTGCGTCTGCCTCAATGGTTCCCGATTCCCCATAGCGAGGATGTGATTGTGATGAAACTGTGACTTTAGCAATTTCAGGAACCATTGGTTCTTGAATTTTGGGAACCATTGGTTCCTGAGCAGATTGCTTTTTGCGTGGAAGTTGAGGAACCACTTTTCGAGCCGCAGCAGCAAAATCTGATTCGCTAGGGTAAGGATTTTCTTGCAGTGCGATCGCAACCGCTTGTTTGAGTTTGTCTGGTTCCTTGACTAGACGCAATAGGGGACGAGCTTGGCGTTCATTTTTGATGTGTCCGCCCAACTCACCGGATGCGTCAATGACTTTCTTAGCTGCCAGCAGTTGGTTGATTCTCCGGTAGCCACCCCAGGCAGATAGTTCATGCTGGCAGTATTGCTCGAAGGTTTTGTAACCAGCTTCATGGTAAAGCTGTTGTTCCCGCATTTGGAGAATTTCGTCTACTGCTTGCCACTCGAATCGGTCAATGGCGGCGAATGTTTCTTTGATGCTGGTGTTGAGATTGCTGTAGTCAAGGACTGGTGTTGGTTCGGCTTCTAGTGTCAGCATATTTCTTGCCCACTATGGTAAATGCACAAAAACAGTCAGGGACGCAATTTAACCAAAGTGAGTATCTAACTGATCTTTCGATTTCATCAAAAGTATGCCAGCATTATAATTAGCTCACTTTCTGGTCAACGGATTGAGTAAGCGATCGCATTGCTTTGGTCGGCGGCGGTCGCCTTTAGTGTTTATGCTGCTCTTAGTAGATCAACTTCAGCGCTTTCGTCGGACATTTTTCTTCTATTTCCTAAAATTTCTGTTCTTGTTTGGGAATTAAAGGTAACACCTTTGTCTAAATTTGATCTTTTCGGTGGCTCACCTTCTTCAAGCAAATCTCCAGGCTTGCAATTGAGGGCCTCACAAAATCTTGCAGCTGCTTCTAATGTGAGTGACTTAACTTTATGTTGTTCAATTTTTTGAATGAACTGAGGACTATATCCAGTCTTTCTAGCTAAATCATTTTGAGAAAGTCCCGCACCCTCTCTCAATTTTTTTAATGCGATAAACACAATCATTCTCTCCAAATAATGCTCCCATTATAGTAGTACTACCAATAGATGTAAATCCTGTGCATTTACATCTATTGGTATTAAAGTTGCTTATAAGCAACCAATAGTAGTATTACAAATCTCTATCAAAAAGTAACTACTACTATATTGACTACTACCATTAGAGGTACTACTATATAGAAAGAAAGCAAACCCACTGCATCTAAACGTCAAAAGAGTTTGCATTCACAGAACCTTGACAAAAACGGGACAGAACAATACCCCCAGGTAACAGAAGTAGTGGATAGTCAAAGCTGCTGAAGGTAGATAAGGGTTGCGGGAGTTCTTAATAAGAATTACCAACAGGACGAAAGCCGTCGCCTGACTTATGTCTCTTGTTTGGTAGCTCCAGTCACTGGCTAGGGGCATTCAATGTATGGCTACGCCAAAGCTTTGTGAGTGCGTTGTGGTCAACCACAACGTTGTTTCGTGTAAATCAAAAGGCGATCGCTAGCCCTGAGAAAGTTTGCGATCGCCTTTATTCCACATAATCACATAATGGAGATTACAATTATGACATACGCTACAGCAACTGTAACCCCCGCCAAAGAAGTTGAAGAATTAACAGTTGTCGAAATCAGCTTTTACGATCACGAGATTTACTGTGGCAAAGAACTGATTGCCAGCATCACTTATGATCACGATGACTTCGTAACGCAGCCCTGGTTGGTGGTGGTGAACGGTGAGGAAATCCACCGCGCCAACACCTGGGCAAAGTGCCACAGCTACATCACATGGCACTATGCACAAGGTACTTTACCAGTGCAACAGCCAAAAGCCCCAAGCACCACAGGCAACGAAATTAAGGCAGACATAGCCAACGAATGCGAAAAGTTCGGGTTTGACCTGCTAGGCGACGGCATATACCACCGCGACCGAAACCTCGGTCAAGTCGGATGTACTAATGGTCAGTGGTGGGTCAAGAGGGCTTCGTCAGTACATCAACAGAAAGTCCCGTGTAATTCGGCGTTTGATGCGGTGTTGTCACTGTCGATAGATGAAGCTGTATCTTGCGAGGACTTGTTAGACAGACCGTTTGACCAATTAACTGATGAAGAATGGCAAAGGCTGTGGGAGTACGAGCCAGTGTCAACCCAATTCGCAATTGTGAATAGAGCCTACGGCACGCTCCGCGAACGCAATTCGCAATTAAATCAGTGGGAGCTTGTACCCACTTTTAGGCAATTAATCAATTAATTCCAATTCGCATTTTCAATTGCGAACTGCGAATTGCGAATTGTTCTGTCAGAAAGCCGGGAGTTGGTGGCGGCGTAGTTAAGGAGAGGCGATTGCTGCTCGTAGGTGCAATCGCCTCCAAACTGTAATCCTTAAGAATCATGCCACAAAAACAGATAAGTAGAGCAGAGCAGTATAATCCAACACGGTTAGCATTTAAAATATGACAACAAAACCGCACGATCAATTTGCAAAACAGTTTTTGGAGGAGTTACTTGCTCCGTTGGGAGAGGTACGAACTAATCAGGAAGTCAGGGATGAAACAAGGTTTGTCGATGTACTATTTACACCAGCATCGCAAGCTCAAGACCCAAACTTAGGATTGTTGGGCAGAATTGCCTTGATGAACACTGCTTTGTTAGAGCCGTTTCGCAATCAACCTACTGCAACAGAAATACGTAACTGCTTTCTCAAGCTGTTTGCCGCCATAGCCAATGCACAACGCAAAGCTAAACGAGAAAGAAGAAGATTAGCAGAAGATGGCTTGGCGCGGCTTTGGCTCATATCGCCTAGTGTCTCAGAAACGCTATTAGTCGATTTCGAGTTTAAACTAGACTTAGAGAATTGGCCAGGTGGAGTTTACTTTTTCCAACAGGGTTTCAGAGGAGCAATCATAGCAGTTAATGAGCTACCTGTTACAGCAGAAACATTGTGGCTGAGAATTCTGGGTAGAGGAGAAAGGCATCACCGTGCCAAAACGGGAAAATTGTACGCTAAGACTGAAAAGCGTATCCAGTAGGGATTTCAGCGATACTTATTTTCCTTAACCCGCAAAGGACGCAATTTGTCAAAACTGGTCGCCTGTTTCAAATTCCAGACATAATCGCCAGTGAGATTGATATGCTCCCACCCCAACGGTGACAAATGTTGTAGGTGTTCTTCAGGAATATCCATTCCCTGTTCCTTCAAATAATCCACAGCTTTTTCTAAGTACACGGTATTCCAAAGAACAATAGCCGCAATGATCAAATTCAACCCACTAGCCCGATAAAACTGATCTTCGTAAGAGCGATCGCGTACTTCCCCCAAACGATTAAAAAATACCGCTCTTTTGAGGGTATGTTTCGCCTCCCCCTTGTTTAAGCCCGCCGTCGCCCGTCGCCGGAGTTCTGGACTCTGCAACCAGGAGAGAGTAAACAAAGTCCGCTCAATTTTTCCCAACTCCCGCAAAGCTAAAGCTAAACGATTCTGCCGAGGATAGGAAGCCAATTTTCTCAACATCAAAGAAGCTGTCACTGTCCCCGTCCGAATTGAACTAGCAAGGCGTAGAATCTCATCCCAAGACTCCTGAATCAACTTCACATTAATCTTGTCACCTAGCAGGGGTGTTAAAACCGAATCAGAGGAAATAGGTTCAAAAGTAGACAATTTTTTATCAGGTAAATCTCGCATTCGGGGTGCAAATCTAAACCCTAATAAATGGCACATCGCAAACACATGCTCAGTGTAGCCGCTTGTATCAGTATAATGCTCTTGAATCTGTAAATCACTCTCGTGATATAACAAACCATCCAAAACGTAAGTTGCATCCCTAATTGTGGCGTTAATTACCTTAACGTGAAATGGAGCATACTGGTCAGAAATGTGCGTGTAAAAAATCACGCTTCTATCTTTACCATACTTGGCATTGATCTCTTCATTGAAACTGCGATGTCCACCTGCTTTAAACCGTTGACCATCAGAAGAAGATGTTGTCCCATCGCCCCAATAAGCAGCAAACGGTATCTGTGCGTGAAAATTCACGACCTCTGCTAAAGCCTTGGAATAAGTTTCATCTCGAATATACCAATCTGCTACCCATGCTAAACGCTCAAAGGACATTCCTTGAATTGCGTCAGCCATCCGCGTTAAACCTAAATTAATACCATCAGCAAGCAAGGCACTTAACAAAACAACTTTATCGGATACTTGTTCGCCGGAATGTAAATGCGTAAAATGCTTAGTAAATTGTGTCCAGGAATCCACTTCTACTAACAAATCAGTCAACTTAATTCTGGGTAGTAAACTATGAACCTTTCTACTGAATCTATCAACCTCCTTCGGGACAGCATTGGTGAGAGGAGTGATAATTAACTGCTCATTTTCTAACCTGACATCTACCAGTTTATTCTCTGCAATTAAAGAAGAAACCAGTGATAATTGTGACGTTAATTCAAATGAGCGTTGTTGAATATAGGTATTAAAATCCGTCGTTATTGCCACAGGTATCGTTTGAGAAGAACGCATTGACTGCCATGCGCTATCTGCCAACAAATAATCCTCAAAATCCTGAAACTGCTTCGATCCTGCTACCCAAATATCCCCAGAACGCAAACCATTGCGTAACTCAGTTAAAGCACACATCTCATAGTAGTGACGGTCAATAGTATCGCCTTTAAATACGTGTTTTGACCAACGAGGTTTAACTAAACTAGTGTCCGCAGATTCCGGCATTTTTCGACCGCCTGATATATTTAATTCTTTAATTACCTCCAAAGCTTTTATCACTGGGAAACTGGCAGATGTAGCTTTAAATTCAAACGTCTCCAACAACTTAGGTGTGTAACGTCGCAACTGTGAATAACGGTTATCAAGCAATTCAAGATAATCAAAATCTACGGGTCTGGCTAGCTTTTCAGCTTCGGCAACACTACTAAATTACTAAAAGTATAGTACCGAGCTATATCTCTTGTGGTAATAGAATCAGGAATTTCAGTAAATTGTAGTCGCTGTGCTGGAGATAAAAGTTCGCGCGTTGCCAATTAAATACCTGTATATTTTGTTTTTAAAAAGTAGTTTTATTTTGTTTGTAAGAAGTACCGCAGTCAGGACAAAATTTGAATTTCAGCGACATAATTGGTTCATTGCAACTAATACAACAATTCCGTAAAGCTGTACTGCAAGCAAAGCAATACTTCGACCGTAAGTCAGTCCACATGGAGTCAGGAGTTAGGGCTAATGTCGGATGGGATGGATGTAAATTGTAATCTTTGTGTAGCCGACAAAAGAGAGCGAGTGGTCAAATTTAGTAACCTATATATTCAAAATATTTAGTGAGAGTTTTACTCCCTGTCGTTTTATCTACGCCAAACGCACGTCAGATTATACTAATACTTTATGGTGCTATGAAACAAGTTTTTAAATTTCATTTTTAAGCAATTCTCACCCTATGTTTTTGGTCAATCCTGCCAAAAATGAGAGAAGCGTTCTGGAGATAATTCTGTGTAATGAACTGTGTGCTGAATGTTTTTATGCCCTAGATAAGACTGAATTGCTCTGGTGTCATAGCCTTGAGAAGCTAAGTAAAATCCGCAAGCATGACGTAACATATGTGGATGTACACTCAAGGTTAGTCCCGCTCTAGTACCCGCTCGTGAGATGATGCCTCTGGCTGTTGCAGCTGTCATGACTGTTTTGCGTTCTGACACGAACAGATAAGGCGAGTCTGGATACTCTCTTTGCAATTGTCGTAATGCCCTTAATTCCGGCCCATGTAATGGATGCGTGGCACTGACACCGTTTTTGAGTCGATTAATATAGATAGTGCCACTGCCAAAATCAACTTGTGACCATCGCAGTGCTACCAATTCTGATATCCGCAGACCATGACGGTATGCCAGTAATATGAGAGTTGCATCTCGTAAATAGTGCCGACCTACCTGATGAGCCGCTTTGATCATTGCTTGGACTTCATTGGGCAGCAAATGTTCTCGCGTGCGTTTCTCCAGGTTCTTCACTTTTTTTGGTGGAGCAGTCCTGACCATAATTACCAACTTGCCCATAAATAATGTTTGGGCGCAATGAAGTTAGGTACGTTAGAATCAACTCCCCACACTATTAGGCGTTATCAACTTGCCCATTAATGGTTGTTTTTGGCAATGTTAAACATCTTCGCCCGACATTGCTTCCCACCCACGACATAAATCATTTTTGAAAAATCTCACAGGCTGTAAGCTAGTCTTGATAAGCTTTTCAATAACTTGATTAATTCCTTAGCGTACAATTTTCCCGTTTTGGCACGATGACCCCTTGCTCTCTCCCCGGTCTTACTACATGACAGATCACAGCTGTGACTAAATAATTTTCTTCACTGGTGTTAATCGCCGATGGTTCATCCAACATAAAATTTAACGTTATGAGTAATTTGATGTTTAAAAAAGAAAAACGGCTCTTACCTTGCCTGTACGGGCCCTAAAACTGAAACGTCGTCCGAATTGTGCCAACAAAAATTGTGTCATTATTGCTGTTGTGATCAGGGTTAATAATGACGATCGCACCAGGAGTAATTGAGAAATTATCGTTCACTTGCAATCGATATAAGGCTTCAAAATGCAATGAAGTGTTGCGATCTACTACCCCAAACTCATTGCTGATCACTTTGGGGGGTTGTCCAAAGACAAAGCCCAATAGGTTGCCTTCCTTGCCCAAATCTGGGAATCCAAAATTAACAGCATAGTAAAAAATCTCAGCGCTGGGATCATTGGGGATATCTTTTGCCGATGCTTGGAGATATCCTACCCAGCCCCCTAATCTGAAAGTAGGGTTGACGAGCCAGGAAGCTGCAAGACTATAGCTATTCCCAACAATGTTTTGACTGGCTCCATTGAAGGGGTCATTGGTAATGGTACTACTTGTACTGATATCGATCGCATTCAAAGAACGAGCATAGGTTAAGCCAAAACTTAAGGATTTCGTGGGTTTTAACGTCAGTTGTGCTAGGGCAGAGTAAGAACCATCAAATAATCCAGAACCCGCAGTAGGGTTGTTGGCTTCACTAGCAAGATAAACCATTGCCAAATTGATGGCTGAGTTGAAGTTATAACTAATACCAATGCCTGTCCCACCTGTTTCTTCACGGTAGATGGGGCTGCGAATCCCCAATGCGGAGATAGAACCTCTACCATCACTTCCCAATAGAGGGTTAATGGTATCGACCACATCAAATAACGTACCTTGAGCGATCGCAGTCACTTTAGCAGCAGACCCGATGGGAAATTGATAATAGAGTTGATTGAGAATTAACTGATTGCCTGTATCACTATCAAAACTGAGACGAGCCATATTCGTGCCTGTGGCGTCCCTAAAGTTGGGAATATTGCCAGCCTGAAATCGAATTCTCAGTAAATCTTGCCCCGTAAAACTGGTGTTAAATATCAACCGCACGCGATCGCTAAAAATGATATTATCACCGACCTTACCCCTGGAGCCAGGTGTTTCTCCTGCTGGTACAGCTTTATCATCGCCAAATGCACCACTCACCGCAAAAACTACTTCTCCAGTAAATTTTGTCGTCGTCGAGAATTGCTGAGACTCGAATTGATCTGTGCGTGTTGCTAAGGAATCTACCCGTCCACGCAATATTGAGAGTTCTGCTGTAAATTCCTTTTGAAGTCTTTGCAAAGTTTGTAAATCTTCTCTCTTAATCACATCTGCTGTCGTACTTTCTAGTAGCTGATTGAGCCGAGCGAGACAAGCATTCAACCCGACAGCAAATTCATAGCGAGTGATTGAGCGATTGCCTTGAAATTTTTGATCGGGATAACCAACAATGCAGTCGTAGCGATCAACTAATGCTTGTAATGCTTGAAATGCCCAATCTGTAGGCTGCACATCAGTAAGCTGATTCACAGATGTGACTTGCTCGGGCAACGTATCTTCGGCAGTAGCAGACCTAGAAAGGCATTGCTGAGTAAGGCATACTCCAAAGATCAGAGATGACGAGAGAATTAATTGAGAAAAAAGTTTCATTGAGAACAACCACCTTAGAGACACCAGATTGTTCGGCAATTTTTTACCAAGAAGTAGTTGTCACCGCTATGTTTCAAGTAAAGTTGATAACCTAGCGATGACAATACCAACTCAGTTACACACGAGCTAAAATAGACACTTTCTCATTATTTACTGGGAGATCCAGCACTTGAGTTTGCTGCATAGCTGGTCATCAGGTTTTTGTAGTCAGGAATAAACCCTGCTAAAAGACTACCTAGCCCTTCAATATCGTTACGCCAGTCACGGTGCAATTCACCCACAACGCTAAACCAATTGACCAATTGAACTCCAGCACGAGACATTCGATCCCAAGCTGCATAGCGACAGGCTTCATCAAAGGTTCCAGAGGCATCGGTGACAACAAAAACGTCATAACCTGCCTCCAATGCCGAAAGCGCACAAAAAGTAACACATACATCGGTGACAATCCCGGCAATGATTAATTGCTTTTTGCCTGTGGCTTCTACTGCTTTCACAAAGTCCTCGTTGTCCCAAGCGTTGATCTGTCCGGGGCGGGGAATAAAGGGAGCATCGGGAAACTTCTCTTTCAGTTCAGGGATGATGACACCATTGGGGCCATCCTCAAAGCTAGTTGTCAAAACTGTAGGCAGGTTAAAAAACTTGGCTGCACTTGCCAGTGCTAACACATTATTTTTGAAGTCGGCTGTACCAATATCACGCACAAGTGAGAACAGTCCAGTTTGGTGATCGACCAGCAGCACCGCAGCATTATTTTTGTCTAACCGATTGTACTTGAATGTAGACATGAGTTATTGATCCTAAATTTGAGTTATTGGGAATGATGAATTGCAGAATGCTCTAAATAGCTTATGGCGTAAGCTGTTGCGAGATGGACTTAGTGCGGAATGGCACTAACAAAAGATGAAATGTCGTCAGGGCAGGGTGTAGGGGGTAGGGTGTAGTGTTTAAGACAATTTAATTTGGATTGCGCGAAGGAGTTCAACATCTTCTTAATTCCCCACACCCAGAAGCCAACCTCGGCAGTGGTGGCGAGAATCGCGGGATATGCCTTGCCAGATCCAATATTGTGATAGGGCGAATAGTTCAAGAAGTTACGGAAATACGCTTCCTGTGCCGGAGACCCAAACTCGTCTACCCATATTTTCCCGCTCGTGAATTGATCGAAGCGGAGCATGTCCATGACCCCGACCTGGGGTGGGGCAGCGCGGCGGCGAACAGATCCGGTCGCTGATTGACCACTGCGCCGATCAGGAGTCCGCCATTCGATTCACCCTGAATCGCCAAGCCGTCTTGTGGCGTGATTCCCTGCGCCTTCAGGTACTCGCCTGCTGCGATGAAATCGTCGAAGACGTTCTGCTTGTTCTGACGACGACCTGCTTCGTGCCTTGCCTTGCCATATTCGGAGCCGCCGCGAATGTTGGCGATCGCCGCGTTTGCCGCTTCTAAAATTGCTTTATTGTTCTCTGACATCTGAATCTCTCCTCTGTTCAAAGCAAAAAAGTGGTGTGAGTTGTTATGCTGTTGCCCCTCACTGGTTTACTTCTAGGGACTGGTAAACGGCTTACATTGAATCGCCTTCACATTTCGCAGATAGTTCAACTGTGGCTCGAAGCCAGTCGGACAGAAGACATAAACATTGTCCTGCGACAAGCTGATGACCAAACGATAGCTGGGTGGAATCCCTTCAGAACCTTCGATCACTTCGATTCTGGGAATCACTTGTGAACTGACTTGAGCCAGGGATGGAAAATTGAACAGTAGGAGTATGCCAAACAGAATTGTGATTGCGATTGTAGTTGTGATTTTGGTTGAAAGAATCTTTCGGTTCATGAGAAATTTCCTGTGGCTTGTGGTTGTGTAATGTTCTATTGTTTCCAGGGAAGCGGCGATCGATAGGGGTTTTCGTGCATATCCAGGACTTCCCAGGTGGTTGGATTGACTCGCCCTGTAACTGGGATTTTGTATCGTCTCTGGAGATCGCGTACCGCAGACGTTGTGACCGCACCAAAGATGCCATCGACGATCGCCCCTCTTGGATTGCCTAACCTCACACCTGCGGCTCCTAAAAAGCCATTGTCTTGAAGAATGCGCTGTAACAATTGCACGTTTCTGCCGCGATCGCCTTGGCGCAAGGTAGGTAAGGTTAAATCAGTGTAGGCAGTGGCGATCAGAATGGAGGAGGTTTGTTGTGGAGGAATGCGCTGTGCGATCGCGGGATGAGTGAATGAACCTCCGAGCAATCCTGTTGCGATCGTTAGTACTCCGAAAATGAGTTGAGGTTTCATGATTGTCCTCCTGATGGAGATTGGTTTTATTTCGCATCAATTTGCGTCGGAGTGATTACTCCACTAGCTTTGAGACCTGCAACGAGGTCGGTTACTTGACGTTGAGCCTCTGCACTCAGGGAGTCAAGGTCGTCTAAGAAGAATTGACGTTCTAGCGTTAACTTCCGGGTATTGAGCAACCCTTCGATCTGCCAACCTTCGTCGCATTTCGTTACGACGTATAGCGGCAGCGAATCTCGTGAAGGTGAAGTTTCAGTTTGTCCGGGTAGTATTACCCTGATAACTACGTGCATGAGCGCGAGTTGCGAGTTCACGAAGCGGACAAAATTCACCTCACCCTCCAAGCGTGTTCCTTTGACAACCGTGTCGAACGCTTGCTGATGAAATGCAGCGATTTCTTTTCGACCCTTGAGATGCGTGCCCTCGAACGTGAGGAAATCGGCAGTTTTGCTGAACGGGGCAGCAAAGCCTTCCCCGCTACCTCGATTCCAAGCATCAATCATCTGGTGAAGGAAAGCACGGATTGCCGACTCGTCAGCATTAGTGGTGGTTTGAGCTGTTTGTGAATTCACACTCTTGAGTTCTCCTTTTAAGTGATAGACCAGTTTTCGAGCAGCATAAATTGTGTTATTAACGCTTACAAAACTCACGGAACAATTGCAGTCACGCGAATTTCAATCCGCATCGTGGGTAGTCCAAGCGCCGCGACTCCTACCTGTGTCCAGATTGGAGCGTGGTTGGGCATATAATGACGAAATAGCTTGGACATCACTTCGTTAACCTCCGGGGGGAACCCGCCAACATGGTAAGAATTAACGTGAACCACATGTTCCCAACCCGCACCCACCGGCGCTAAGGTGCGCTCGACGTTCCGAAACGCTTGAGCAATTTCGTCTGCGAGCGATTCGGGAATTTGCAGATTGTCATCCCAGCCACCTTGACCTGATATCTCTACTCGATTGTCGATTTTTACCGCTTGCGAGTAGTACAAGTTATTCAGCATGTATTCCCCATAACCGGGGGTGACAAAAAACTCTGGCTTATTCATGGTGTTCTTTGGTGAAGTACATTTGACGATCTCTCGCGTTGCTTAGACAGCTTGCCAACTCCAAGTTGAGTGTAATGAGTTCCAACACTCAACTTCTTCCAAATTCTTACAATGATTTGTCAAATTCCGATTTAGACACTAATGTTCAGAATTCACTTTCCATGTAGTCACAATGATTTCTGCAAACAGTAAGACAACTATTAGCCGCGAAAACGCTTGTAAAATGGCTTCCATCGTCCAGTTCTGACTCTGAACCTCCCAGATGATCCAAACAATATTGAATCCAATTACCAACCAGGGTAGAATTACCGCTGAATTCCGTCTGCGATAGAAGCGGATTGTCATCTCACGCCAAAATGGAAAGGTGAAGTTGCCAACGGCATCTGGTGAACTCACGAGTCTACGCATCGCCATATCCTTGTGTGTAGAGAGCTATAGTTTCATGTTCTAGATAGAACTGTTTCAATCAACTCGCTGTATACCTGTTGCGGCTCGCAAACATAAACGCTCCGGCTTGCAAACAAGAAAATTGTTGGCTCACATTAATTGCAAACAAGAAAATTGTTGGCTCACATTAATTGCAAACAGACTCATTATTATTTGCAATGG
>JAHHIM010000058.1:0-16426 GCA_019358915.1 Trichormus sp. ATA11-4-KO1 | reverse complement strand
TTTGCACGCGAGGGGTACTTTTGTATATAATCAAAGATACTAATCATTTAATTAAGTAGTGGTAGAGGGTCAATTTTACTTTCTACCACTTTTTTGTACCTAAATCATATTCCGGACGAGTCTATTGTAGATGTGGAGTTCGCAACTAGGTGGCGCAATGTACTGTCCGTCGAAGTTGGTAAGTCCAGTACGAATATTATCCAATGTGGTGGCGATCGCCTCAATGCCAGTGATAACACTTAACGATTCTGGTGATTGCGGGCAACCGCGCCTCATCAGCATCATGATAGCGGCAGAACGACGGGTAAGACGAATTTGTTCTTGATACTGGCGCATTTGTTCTTCCCGGATACGAACAAGAGCTGTTGCGTTCTGGTTTATACAAAATAACATGACTCATGACTTAGAATCGGCTACGAATACGAAGTATTCAAATTTGAATACTTCGTATATTTACGATAGTAATTCTCAATTCATGTTTCTGGTTACAAAAGCAAATAAAAGCGGTTTTTGAAATTAGCGATCGCCTAAACAAGCAATGGTGCATTATTCGCCCGAATTTGAGCCTGGTTCTGGGTGATTTTGGCAGAAATAATTGGTGAAGTAACGACTGTTACTATCCCGTTTGAGAGATTAGATTTATTGGACTCACCCAGTCATGGTACATCCTTACACAAAAATGACGCAATCGCTCTCGTCAAAACCTATGAAGAAGCAGGAACAACCAATTGCCGCCGAGCAAAAAAATTTACCTGTAATTAACCCGAATGCCGCAGGTGAGGATGTCCGGAACTTGGCAAGTGATGAAGATGTAGAAAGATGGCAAAGTGCGATCGCTTGTGTATTTAACATCGATTCTATTTCTTCTTCTGTTAAATCATTAAGCTAGGAGCTAAGTGTTAATTCTTGGGGTTTACTGGAATTAACCATTTTCATTAAATGCTGATTGAGATAACTCTGAGCAGAAATGTACAAGCTTTCCCAAATTTCTTGATTGCGGCAGATTTTAGTTCCCACTGTATTCCCTGCCAATTTCTCCGATACGAGATACTTCCGGTAATAATTCCCCCATAGATGTTGAAGAAAGTTTTCAGCAAACTCATTAAAAGGGATAATCCAGTTATACTGTTCATCCAAGAACACCCGATAAGATGCAATGATGGGCAATGCTAAATCAGTTGGCGCACCGAAGCCAAACGAGTACTTGCTATCGGGCAGCAGAGTGTTTTTGCGAGTATCGATTGATGCGAGGTCATTTACACCCTTTCTTCTGGGGTTACTGATATGCTCTTGGACGATTTCGTAGAGTCGTTGCTCAATCCACAGGGCATTACTCAGTAGAGGAAGTAACTTTGTCAATCTTTCCCTTTCAGCATCTGTAATGTGGCTGGGTGTATTTGTACCTGTAGGATGTTTGGTTCTTTTGTTTCCGTCCGGGTTATACCGATTTCTATCCAAGCAATTAATCAACTTGAACAGGTGAGTCACATTACACTGGGCATTTCTAGGAGCGCCGCTTTGGTTCTGATAGTAAGCGATGCGGAATTTCCTATCTTCTTTGCGTTCTAACTTAGCTAAATACTGTTTAATAAAATCGTAATCACCCTTGGCATTGACTTTAGAGCGAGAATCCACAGGGGAAGTGGTATTAGAAGCAAGAGCGATATCTTTGGCTTCTGCTTCATTTAAACCAATATGAATGGTGACTTTGACTCTAGCAAAGCTGAGGTCGTAGTTATAATTCCTAGCTTGTTCAAAGGCTAAAACTGTGTGGCCGCCATTGATAATGCCATCGCTGCCACCCTCAGAAGCTTCCAGTATCTCTAGTTCTAGTTCAGTTTTTTTGTTGGGCTTAACTTTATTTGCACAGAGGACGATACCACTATGGCGCTCAAAGAATTTTTCGGGTTGAGTCGTCAACGAATCAAAAATTTGTCGGTACGTCGCACTTCTCTTGTTAGGTTCGCGGATGTTGGGTTCTAAGGGTAAATCAGTAGGGAATTTGTCAATGTGGGCAGTAGCAATAATGCAGTGCGGGTTGGCATTAAAATAATTGTCTATCTTGAGAATCCAGATTTTTGACATAGGTTATTGTTTGGTAGAAGCAAAATTTAATATTAGCGCTGCGGCATGTCTTTGATAGGATTGGTGATTATAGTACAATCGTTCTAGTAAATGTTGAACTCGTTCAAAGACAAGTACAAAACACGATGCTTCTGGAATCAACCAGACGCATTTTCATCCTTTGGCTGACTGACACAGAAATAATATAGGACTTACGCACACTCTATGAATTCTTCTCTTCTCCTTCGGAGACGCTAACGCGGTAAGCGTAGCTATGCCCGTCAGGGCTTTACGAGACGCTTCGCGTACCCTTCAGGAAGCAAGCTACACGTAGTCTCTCGTAGAGAAGGCGTTCTACAGCCCTTGCGGGCATCGCTGCGCGCACGCTACGCGAACGATAAATTAAGCTTTTTGGCAAATTTTGCGTAAGTCATATAATAGTATAGCGATAAGCCTGACGGCATGGCTCCGCTTACCGCCCCAATCAGGAAAGTCATTTGCAGCCAACTCATCATCATCAGCTGATTGAGAGTTTTCCCACTATCTTTGAATTCGCTGACTGGGAGTATGCCTCCACCAAAGACTACCTGCGGCACTAATACCAAAATTGTAAGTAGGGGAGCGACACTTTGATTGGGTGCAAGAGATGAAACCAGTAATCCCAATACCATACTTCCAAACCATGATTTTTTACCTAAGCCTAGATTGTTAATTTATCCTGATAAAATGCTCGGCTATAAGTGAATTTTTTTCGGTCACAAGATGATTTTTGGCTAAATAAATCTCAAATGTATAAAGCAGATGATAGCACTGGTAAAGAAATTATACTCCCACGACCCGCAGAACGTCTTGTTTGTTTGACTGCTACAGCGATGTAAAGATGAATTAGGTTGGGCAGATTATCGTTTTACTCGCTATCAAGATATTGAACGTTGGTGGGAGATTGTTTGTAGTGCCTACTTAATGGTTAGTCTTCACTCTGAACAAATGCAACCTTCTCCTCCAACATCTGCATCAAAATTAACCCAGCATCCCTGGTGGGATGATAACAAAGGCTGGAAAAATATGATGAGGCAAGTGATCTCGAGTATGATGTTGTTCGTTTTTGCTTAAAATTTTCAACCCCGGTACTGTTTTTAGTTTGAAGGGGGAAAAAGCGATTGCCTCCGGCGGGCGGTTACGCCATCGCTCTATTAGGCGGGGCGGAGCATCGTCGCACTTGATAAAATTCTCTATTGTCTTCTCCTACAACCAATTCTCAGTTATACGCCAATCAACTCCAGTAACGCCTTTGTAGATATCTTGCCACTAATATCAGTACCTTCCAGCAGGCTGTCTGCCAAATCTCGCTTGTGGTGATGCAAATCCACAATCTTATCTTCAATAGTATCTTTCGCGACTAAGCGATAAATAGTCACCGGGCGTTGTTGACCGATGCGATGGGCGCGATCGGAGGCTTGGTCTTCAACGGCGGGATTCCACCAGGGGTCCATGTGGATGACGTAATCGGCGGCGGTGAGATTGAGTCCCGTACCCCCCGCCTTGAGGCTAATCAAAAATACATCACCTGAACCAGCCTGAAAAGCATCCACCCGTTTTTTCCGTTCTGGAGCGGGGGTACTGCCATCTAAATATTGATAATTAATACCTTGCTTATCCAGATAATTACGGATGATGTGCAGATGGTCAACAAACTGACTAAACACCAAAGCCTTATGACGATTCTCTAGTAAATCTCCCAGCACCTCAGCAAAAAGTTGCAGCTTCGCGCTGGATAGTTCAGTGTCAGGCATCACCAGACTAGGATTACAGCAAGCCCGCCGCAGTCTCATAATTTCTGCCAGCACTTGCAGATGTTTCTGACCAGCAGTTGCCTCACTGTCAGTCAGTTTAGATATTGCCTCACGGCGCAACGCTTCATAGAATGCCATTTCCTCCCGACTCAACTCTACGTGCAACAGAATTTCGGTGCGGGAGGGTAACTCTTCTAGCACCTGATTTTTCAGGCGACGCAACAGAAATGGTTGAATGAGTTTTTTCAGTTTACTGCGTACTTGTTTATCCTGAAATTTCTCAATGGGGATAGCAAAGCGTTGATTGAAGCTTTCATATGAACCCAGTAGCCCAGGATTGATAAAGCGGAACAAATTCCACAATTCGCCGAGGTGGTTTTCAATCGGCGTGCCGGTAGTAATCAGCTTGAAACCACCTTTGAGGTTCATCGCTGCTTGGGAACGTTTAGTGGTCATATTTTTGATTGCTTGGGCTTCATCCAGCACAATCGTTTGCCACTGTACCTGGGAAAGCATTTGCGATACTTCTTCTTGCTGTAATAAACCATAGCTGCACACCAGCATATCAAAGGGTTGTAAGGCAGATAGTAATTTTTGGCGACTCGCCGTAGGCGACGCTTCGCGAACGCTCCCACCAAATTGCACGATATTAAGAGTAGGAGCGAACTTCTGGGCTTCACTCACCCAATTCATGCACACGGAAGTTGGGGCAATAATTAGGGTTGGCCCCTCATGGGCACGCATCAGGATAACAGCCAATGCCTGCACGGTCTTACCGAGTCCCATTTGGTCTGCTAAACAAGCTCCCACACCCCAATGTGCTAGCCTCGCTAGCCAATTGAATCCTGACCTTTGGTAGTCGCGCAGTTCTGCTTGAAACGTCGAAGGGAGTTCCGGTTGCAGGCTTTGCACTTCCTTCAGACGCTGGATATGTGCTTTCCAGTGTTTGTCTGCTTTTACCTTGCCTACCTCATCGACAAAATCCTCTAAGCCTAATGTTGCTAAGGGATGAAAGCGGATACCTTTACTGTGCTTTTCTGAAAACGATCGCAATTCATCAAGACGTTTGCGAAAAGCTTGGGTTAAAGCCAAAAATTGACCATCTCCCAGGGGGATAAAACGACTGGGGGTTTTATCCAAGAGTTCTAATAGTTGCTGCATATCCAGCACGAGGTCTTTATCCAGTTTCAACTCGCCAGTAGCTGCAAACCAATCTTGCTGGCGTTGAATGGACATCTGAAAATCTTTCAAGTCGGCTTGGTGCTTGACACGCAGTTTTTCTCCTTCCGGCCATTCCAGCACCACTGTGTCCCCTAATGCTTGCAGTTCTAGCAGCAGTTCTAAACAGTCTTCTGGGTCTTCTAGGAGCCATTCCCTATCTTGTTCTTCAGCCCGAGTTAAGGTAGGACAGGCTGCTATAGCGGCATTGGCAAGTTGCTTTTCTTCATGCAAATTACGTCTAGTTTGCAGACGCTTACCGTCTATCTCTGCAATCACAGTCTCACCCCCTGTGCCAGGACGGTAGTAGGGGCCACCTTGGGCAAAGGGACGAGATAGCACAGATATTTTCAATCCAGCATTGGCAGGCAACAGGTGAATATGGGGTATAGTCTGGGCTGGTACTTCTTCTGCTCCTTCCAGTCCGCCACCAATATCAGAATGCACTGTGACAATGCCAGAGACAGCATTGATGGCTGCCAAGACTTGTTTCTCGGCAGTTGCGGGTACGTTGAGTCGATTTTCCTTACCGATAATCTCCGCGATGCGTCGGTGTTGGGCAGTAATTTCAATTACCTTGATGCGGGTTGGGGTTTCTTTGACAGCGAGGATATTCTGTGATGGTTCTAGTTTGGGAGAAAATTCCAAAATTAAGCGATCTCGTCTGCCTTTTTTAACAATTAGTTCTGGTTCTCCCTTGACAATTTCTACGCGGGTGGTTGGTGCATCTTCCCAAAATACCAAGGGGTGTCCAATTAATGCAGAGATTGCCTTGGCGCTGAAGGTATACTCGGTTTTGCCGTGATAACCGTAGTCGTAGTTCGTAAATGTTTCAATGCAGCCACATACCCGGATATCCTGGGGTGTGAGATAATCAAACTCACCCAGATTTCCGCTTAAACGCTTGATAGCTATCGGGCGACCTTTACTCCACTCGCCTTTGGCGTTAACTTTTTGCTCGCGGGGTTGTAAGACACATTTGCTGGGGTAGAAAGTAATAAACCATGCCAAGCGCAGTTCTGCTTCAGCTTTTACAGCTGCTTGGGGTTCCTTCTGGAGATTGGAGAGTGCGTTTAAGCACATCTCCCAAGGTTCTTGTGGCTGCATCACGTCAACGATGCTGTCTATACCGATATCTTCGCCCAGGATTTCTGCTTGGGTTTCATAGCTACTATTCGGTTTGAGTCGGGACAAGAGTTCTGCACTCTCCATCGCCAACCAGTGATAACCAGATGCTACAGCTTGTTGGTAGAATTCCTCTAACAACCTGGGCAGGTGCTTTTTGGCTCTGTCGGCATCTACCCAGTAATGGCACAGAGCGAAAAACAGGGTTTCTAGGCTGTTGTGTTCTTCTGGGAATAGAATGCGGTTGCTGATGATGAATTCTTTTTGAGCGATGTCGCCTAATTGAACTTGCAGCAAGATTTTCAACTGTGCATAAATCGACCTCAGCCAATGGTCTGACTGACGTGCAAGCAGACTGGTGTAATCGAGTGCTTCTTGGAGACTGTCCCGCGAACCATCTTTGATTAGTGCCAAGATAAAAAACAAGCCGCCCATAGTGCTAAAATACACTTGACGCTTGCCTGTGGCTTTTTTGAGGGCTTTGAGACCAGTAGTGTAATCTGCGATCGCTTGCTGATTATCACCGAGTAAAAAACTCAACCAACCCTTGTATACAAACGCGTTATCTCGATAATCTTCGGATATGCACTCCAAACTCTCTTGTGCTTCTTGGATACAACCCCTCAGCAACAGTTGTTCGGTCAAAATGATGTGCAAGTAATCTGAGGAATGTTCGCCTCCTGTAGTGCATTCTTCTTGCAGTAGGGCAAAGGCTTCATCTGCGGGAGAACATAAGAGCGCGGCGTTGATTAGGATGATAGATATGCAGTTGTCATACAATTCTGGTGGCAGGGTGCGAAACCAATCGGCATCGAATGGGTTAGTGCAAATCTGCTCGAAGATATTTTCTATGGATATCTTGTCTTTGCTGTTGTATCTGTTGTAATCTTCAATCTGTTTGTTAATAAAACTCAGGTTCTGGCTGTAAAGACCAATGCGGACTTCTCTGATAAATTGGCGATTGCTCTGGAAATACAGTGGCCCATCTTGCCAACGAGCTTTTACTCCTAACTTGTCATGCACTGCTTTGACCATGTATTCAAAACAGCCGGCTTTTACTGCCGAGCGAGTAGCAATCTCTACCAGTAAAGGATGGCACTGAGGCCCTTGACCGTGTTCTTGAACCAGCAAGCCTGCTGCTAGCAATCCATCGATATAGGGCTTTAATGTAGGGTTAGTGAAAGATTTGTGATTTTTATCACGCGCACCGATGTAATTGAAACATTCCAAGAACGAAGTTCTGTTGATCGGTTCGTAAATTACCGAGAACAATTGGACAATCTTTTCTTCTAGTGGTGGTAGCTGACGGTATGCTTGGGCGAGTTGGGTTTGTAGTTTTTGGTTATCAGCCTCAGAATCGGTCATGGTAATCATTAGGCGTTACCTATACTCATCCAAAATAATTAATACTGCCAGCTAGTGATTGAGAATCTTCTCAATTGTTGGACATAGTTGCGGGATATTGTACTGTTATTGTCTCAGATTTGGAGGTATATGGAGATTGAGTAGACGACAGTTGTGATAAATCTTCGTACCTTTGTGGGATTTTAAGTCTACAACGTACCAGTTGTCTTTAGGCGATCGCTAGCACGCTCCGCGCATCACCCCACTTTTTGAGCTAGACATTTTAGGGGAAACCGTACCCAATAAATTCGTATTGTTACTACCTTTTATTTAGTCAAATTTTAGGTGCGGTAATCCTGAATTTAAAAAGTGAGATTAACCGTCTTGTTGATACAGTGGTTCTAGCCGCATAATTAACTCCCTATCATCATGTAGCTGGAGTTGAATTCACCTTGAATTTCTAGCATAAAAAGCCGGAGATATTATCCCCGATATAGTTATTATTATGAATTGACAATGGGATATAACTGATAAATAAAATATCAAGATTGTCTGCCAAATCTAGCAATCAATTCCTCCCGTGATAATTGCATGAGTAATGGGGTAAATTCTTCAGGTGATAATCCTAATACTGATTCAATAATTGCGCTTATTTCTTTATCTAATGAACCAAAACGAACTTGTAGTAAGTTTTCCACTACAAGACGTTCACCTTGTTGAATCCCTTCTTGTTTGGCTTGTTCCCGGTCTTGCTGGTAAAGTGGTTCTAGCCGCATAATTAACTCCCTATCATCTTCTTCTAAATTTTGATTTACTCTCAAATTCTGGCGCAGGTTGTAAACTAATTCTAGCGTCGCTTTCTGGAATGGATGATTTGATGGTAGTGCTTTTAACTCATTAATTGCCTGCTCTTGTACCCTTCCTCTACCCAGGATTCTCAGCCATAGTGTTTCTGGAGTTTGTGGTAACTGATGGATGGCTACAATGGCTGTCCGTAAATAGTCTGCCATAAAATGTACTCCAGGCAACCAATCTTCACCTTGAACTGCACGAAACCCTGACAGCAGCGTCGTGGATGCTGTTGGGGTGAGAATCCATAATTTGGGAATTTCTAATTCTTGAATCGGAGCTTTATTTTTATTAGCTTCTCGTTGTAATGCACCCCTAACTTCTAATAATTTCAACAGACAATCACAAATTTCTTCTTTAGATGCCGCATTGCGGAATGGCTCAAAGATAGCAGGATTGGTCGCCAACTTTCCTAATAAACCTAATGTCGCTAAATTGGTAGTTTGTTGTGCTGCTGGAGAAAATAAAACATCAATTTCTCGCACTTCTCCTGCTACACGACTGGGGGCTTGTACTTCTCCATAAGGTTTTAGTAATTCTTCCAGATAATCCTTGGCGAATTGGTCATGAATAAATCGAGTCATTCAATTTGATTTATTGGGAATTGATTGGAAATAATTAATAATATTTTATCTGTTTTTACAACCATAATAATTATAATTTGTTCTTAAGCTGTAATATCTAATCAGCGTTATTGGTGATTTTAAAGAGTGAATTAGTGTAAAGATGTCTATCGACAAGAAGGAACTGGTACGCCGTGTGTCCCAACGAGTGTGCAAAGAAACTGGCATTGTGGAAGAAGTCATTGATGCAACGCTTGAAGAAATTTATGAATCCCTCAAACACGGAGACAGTGTCAGGCGTTAACTGAGGCGATCGCCCCCTCAGCCTACAACAAGCCGCCTTTGTCCGTATCCTCTTAGATATCAAAATGCCGAATTTCTCACTCATAGGGTGGGGAGTGTGGGGGGTGAATACATAGCGGAAAGAGATATCAATGCAGCTATCAACATCTTGCAAAAGGGACTGAGTACGGTGGGCACACCGAATCTTATAAGCTTGGGGAGTTTGATCCTCTAGCTCCATTGGAGCAATCCTGTGGGGTTACGATTGGACTGTGAACCAAGAATCCCTCGGCTTCAGCCGTAGGGAGTGTCAAATTGCTTAGCTGTAAATTACACTGGGTAAAAACAAGGCTGATGGTGCGGTAGAACTCCAGCCCATGCCATCCCAAGAGTAGTTTTAGATACTTAGCTTGATGAACACTCTCTCATAGGAGTATCAAAAAACAGACCTTTCGCTTTACAGAAATTAACATTTAGATGAATTTGAGCAAATCCTGTTGGGCGTGAGTGTAGACAGTAGCGAAGGGGAAGCGAAGGGGAGTAGAATAAAATCAAAAATGTCTGGGAAGCAACGTTATCGGACATTTCTTTTGGGCAGATAAGAGCGGGTTTGTCCCGCGTATTATTTTGAGGCTGTGTAATGGCGTTATCACGTACAGACACAAACGTAGATACGGAAGATTTAGGGGTTGTCATCGCTCAATTATCACCAACACAACTAGCGGTGATCAAAGCAACGGTTGCAGCGGTGGTACAGGCAACAGGTACACCCAAAATCACTGGGGCAGAAACTACCAGTGAACTGTTTTCTAGTTGGCTCACCAGTAGAGAGTCAGAGCAAACTGTGCGGGCATACCGAAATGACGTGATGCATTTCGTTCAGTGGCGACTAGGTATTGACTATCCAGATTTAGATAATTTAAACCTGCACACTACCACTAAAGAAGATGTGGACATTTATAAAGCCCACCTACTTAAAAAAGAAAAAACCGGGGAAATTGCTCGTGCTTCCGTCCGTCGTCGCTTGGCTTCCTTGAAAAGCTTTCTGCGTTACGCTTGCGATGTAGGCTACTTGCGAGCCAATCCTGCAATGTTATTAAAAGTACCTCCGGAGCGCAAAAAGATTAAGGAGCGCACCTTAACTGAAACTGAAATAGAAATGCTATTCGATGCAGCAGCACAAGTTGTAGCACAAGCCCCCACTCCCCACAAAAAAATACAGGCGCAACGCAATCAACTAATTCTGGAGCTTTTTTACTACGGTGCTATTCGGGTAGGAGAAAGTGGTTTAACTTGGGCTAGCATACATTTTAATCAGTCCGGGCTACCATATATCAAAGTGATAGGCAAAGGAGATAAGGAGCGCGATATTCCTATACCTACAGAACTTTACCAATACCTTCTAGCTAATCGGCAAAATGCCAACAACAAAACCGAGCCACTTTTCACCAGCCAAAAAACGAGTGAACCCATTGGCGAACGTCACATCCGCCGCATCATCAAATCCATTGCCGAAGTAGCAGGATTAAGTCGCATCCCCTCCCCACATTGGTTGCGGCACAGCCACGCCACCCATGCTGCTAAAAACACGCCTATTCACGTCATCACCAAAACGCTGGGACACTCATCCGGGAAAATTACGATAGATAACTATCTACACGCAGGTGAAGATGAGGCTAGTTCTCTAAATCTCAAACGATATCGACGATAATCAATATTGCGCCACTACCCTAGAAATGCAAATTCCTACGTTATACGTTACCAGAGGTGAAACCTGGACTGCTGGAGTTTACCCTACCCAATTTTTTTACTTCACTGCAAATTCGTCACCTTGTCAATAAGGTAAACTGTCTGTACCAGGGTATATACATGGTGTAGATATGGCTCACACAGAACGCGAATCAATTAATTTCAAACTCCCCAAAACCATCACCAATGCACTCCGCACCGCTGCACGAGAACGTAAAACTACTGCTACTGATTTAGTTATTCAAGGTTTGCATTATATCCTAGGGCAAGTTCCTGGTACAGAAATGAGTGTAGAATCTCGTCTACACCAACTCGAAGCCCAATTTCATCAAATCGCCAATGGACAAGATGCTCGTGTAGAAGATAGTTCAAAACAAAGACTTTTACTGTTGGAGCAAAAGACTGAAGCTATCACTTTGAAACTGGCACAAATTGAAGGGGCTATCTCTTTACTTGGGCAGCGTTCTTCAACTTCTCATAGAAGGCAGTCCTACCAATATCATCCACCGCAGGTAGAACTGCAAGCTTATCAGGGAGAAAATCTAGCTAAAAGATTGGGTGTCGATTTGGCTACTTTAGAGCGAGAACGAAACAATCAGAGTTCTAAAGATTTTGAAAGATGGTGCAGGTCGAAAGACCCTGGTTCTGTTGGGTGGCGCTTTGGTGACGATGGACTCTTTCACCCTATTAAATGATGGAGCACATTTATTTAGTCCGCAACAATTTTGGGTTCACGCTTGAATAAGGCAGCTTCATTTTCCTGTGGCATCTTGACGTTTTGAGCTTGAAAAATGATTTTCAAAGCAATATCTCTGCCTGACTGCTTCAACACTTGCAGATAAGCAACAGCATCATCACGTCGGCGGAATCTTGTCACAATAATATTTTCTTGATTAGGAATATCACGGACAATACACCACGGTTTTAATTGCTCAAAATAAGTCATATTATACTCCTTAAAATGCTGTAAAGTTCCTATGTTATCTGCTTTGAAATCGCCAAGATTTACCTTAAACGAGGAGATATACTCAAAGACAGGTCAAATTGATATTGACAATTCTAATTGTATGTGTGTTCTATTTAGTTAAAAACTTTTTATACTAAAAAGCTTTCAGTAATCACAACTAGTTGCTATAGCAGTTCTAATATTATGCGTGAGAACGAATAAAGCCTATAATCTGTATATAATGCTTGCAAAAACAGGCTTTTTATCTCTGTAAATTCTTACAAATCATTAAACAGGAGGGCTATGTATGTAGAATAGAAATATTATTGAGATCAAGGCTAATGAGTCAGACATAGCAGTTGCCAAAGTTGTTCGGGAACTTCTTCAAAATGTTCCAGCAAAAAGTCCATAAATGCCAAATGTCGTAAATCATTACGCTGAGGATAGCGTTTAGATTTACCTAGCTTAAACCAACCTCGAACTGTAGAATCAGAACGACAGCATATTAGGGCAATTTGTTCATAACTTACATCCCATTTCGCATAAAAATCTTCTGGTTGCATACCAAATTCCCAGTGACTGTAGAGTGAAATCAGATGAATTTCTCTTGCCCCTAAAATACGGATATTAGACATTAGACATCTCAAATAGGTAAAGTATTGAATTAATTTCTTAGATAAGATATTAAGAATTTACCGAGTTTATAGACACGCAAATAAAACCCACTTACACTGGGTTTTAAACTCTCTTGATTTACTCTAAATCTGCGTAAGCAGATATGGTTAAAATAGTAAAGTAAGCTCCAAGTACATAATGTAACAGGAGCTTTTTAATTACCAAGTATTTGATGTTTTAATATCGATAATAACTGGAATAGGGTTGAGAAACTTTTGGGCAGCAGCAATCATACAATTGTGTAATATACGGCTAACTTGGTCAATCACAGTAGCTGGACATTCCAGTATAATTTCATCATGGACAATGCAAATCAGCTTGGCGTTAGTTTGAGCCAATGGTTTTAAAAGTTTAGCCATAGCCAATTTGTTAATATCAGCATTCAGACCTTGCACAGGATGATTAAGCATTTCTGCTAACCTGGGCTGATTTGCCCATTTCCGCCTTCTACCAGCTAGGGTACGGCTTTCCTTAGTCCTTTTGATATAAGCTCGTTTGATAGTTTCATGCCATTCAGCCACTCCAGAATAAGCATGAAAAAACCGCTTTCTAAAAGCTTTTGCTTCTTCCAGTGTCATCGTTACCCCATACTTAATTTCGGCATAGATGCGAAGTTTGGCAGCACCCATACCGTAGATTAATCCGAAGTTAACAGCTTTAGCCAATCGGCGATCCTCTTCACTAACTTGGCTGATAGGCTTACCACTCACCAGGGCGGCTGTGAGTCGATGCAAGTCAGAACCTTGACGATAGGCTTGCCGCATTCTAGGATCACCGCTAAGACGAGCAACAATCCTTAACTCAATTTGTGAATAATCAGCTGTTAAAATTTGGTAGCCTGGTGCAGCAATAAAGCAATTTCGAGCAGCAGCATCACGCGGAATAGTTTGCAGAGGTGGGTTACGACAGGAGAATCTACCAGACCTAGCTCCTAATTGGTAGTAGTTTGGGTGAATTCTGCCTGTTTTTGGGTGAATTCTGCCTGTTTTTGGGTGAATTCTGCCTGTTTTTGGGTGAATGTGTTTAGGGAGGCTATCAGTAAGTGTAGTTGTGATTTTGGAGAGGCGTCGATAATCCAAAAGTGCCTGAATTACAGGATATTCGTGGGCTAAAGGAACTAAATCTTTTTGGTTAGTTGATTTGAGGCCAATGCCCATAGCTTGGAGAGCAGCTAAAACTTGCTGGGGTGAATTAGGATTGATAGTATCCGTGAGTTCTGGCAGCAGGGACATTTGAGCATTACCAGCCAGACGCAGTTGTTGAAGCTGTTTGAGTGCTGTGGTTTTTTTAGCCTCTAACTTGGCACCCAATATCTGCAATTGGGACAAGTCAAACAACATTCCATTCAGTTCCATTTGAGCCACAACGGGCATACAGCGAAATTCTAGTTGGGCAATTTTGAGTAATTTCGCTTGCTTTAATTTTTTTACCAAAATGGAGTAAAGTTCCAACAATATGGAGGCATCCAAGGCAGCATACCGCAATTGCGCTTGGGTAAAGGGTTGATGCCAATTACTAATTTGTTGTGTTTTGTCTAGTTGAACATGCAACAGTTTAGCAGCTACATTTTGTAAAGATGCGCTGGTTTTGATTCCGGCATTCAAAACTTGATAAGCAAGTTGAGTATCGAAGAAATGCCCACAAGGTTTAAGTCCGGCTTGGGTGAGAAATTGCCAGTCAAACTTAGCATTATGGGCAATTTTGAGCGCCGAGTTACCAAGGAGTTGTTTTAAAAGTGAGCGATGGTTTTGAGGAATAGCTGGTAAATCAATCAGTACTACCTGATTGCACTTTCATCCAAAATACTCACTACACTGCTTCGCTAACACCAATCCAAAATTGTTTGCCAATACCCAATTCCTCATGGTTCTTCATTACTTGTTATGCTAAAACGTCTATAAATTAGCTCATATCCCTTGCTAGGCAAGAAAGACAGCTTTTAATCATGACGTTTGAGCTTTTGGGATAAAATCTAGGTTGAAACTGCCTGAAAGCCTTGATTTTAAAGGCAAATCCCTAATTTTAGTTTAAAATTTAGCATAACACCTACGGAAGAGCCTTCCTCATCAGCTATCGCCAATTCAAAACAAGCTAATTTGCACAGTTGAATTGGCGAAAGTTTTAGGAGTAGGCGGATTTTCAGTTGAGTTTAAGTTAGACTTGCCAAAACGCTTACCCCATCCATCTTGTGTTGCGTGTTTAACAACGCTACGGCGAATTGACCTACTCAGATAGTTGAATTCATTTTTTACACGATTAAAATGAATAGTGGGATAACTGTTAAGATTGTTCGTCACAGAATCACCTAGAGATTCATAAAAACTCTGGCAATTTTTCGGTAATTTATCGTGTTTGGTTAACACCTCATTTCCTAGCCAAATATATAGGTCAGCATAGTCCCTATGTAAAGGTGCTTCGTAAGTTGCAGGCATCATGTAAGTGAGAATTTCTGCGGATGTAGCATATTCACTAACTTGGTTTTTTTCGCATTCAGTGCAAATCAGTTCTAAACGCTCTTGAATACAAGCAAACTTCAGCCATTGGGGAATCATATCACTCCAAGGACTGCGATGAATTACTAATGGACCTGCAAGGTAGCGAACATGATGCCGGGAAAATTCAGCTATTTCTAAAAGGCACGCCAATACTTCTTTAGATGTGCCTAAGGTTGCCAAAATTTGCAGCAATTTTAAGGTATTGGTTGGCAGTTTGGCACTATTACCATTACTGATTTCTGCCATAACTTCTGACGGGATGAAATTTATTTGCTCCATTTGTCATCTCGTTTTGCTGCCAGACTGGAACCGCATTTCTCTCAGCCAATTGCCGGGGATTGGTCAATCCGGTGCAATTGATGGCAGTCCCTACAGCCAAGCTCTGGGTTATAATCTAAGTCGCACTTGGAATGTGGGTATGACTCCTGACCAGTATTTGAAGTTGGGAGATATCAGTGAAGCTTTCCAGGCAGAGGAGTTTTCTTTGCAAGCGATCGCCCTTCGCGCTTTGCCAATGACCACTGAGAACTTAAAGAGTATAGATTTAAACAAAATACCCTTGAGTGAATTTCCCCTAATCGGTGAGCAGACATTGAGCCATTTAGCTGAATTTGTTCCAGAATTAGCGCAGACACCAGTTAAAGACATTACACCTGTTGCCAGGTTACTACAGTCTCAAGGAATTGCTGCATCTAATTTAACACTAGCTCAAGTATTAACACAGTATGAAGTTGGACAAAGGAAATTGGGAGAAATTGATTTATCACAGTTCCCTATCACTTCCATTCCTAATGTAGATGCAGTCCAAATCAAAGAGTTTAGCAATTGGATGAACAGTTTTGTCAAAAATATTCCTGGTTTGGGGGCAGTACCGTTAGCATTGATGCCCAATCCCATCACTAAAATTGGTAACTTGGTAATGCGGATTGATGCAGTCTATGGGCGAGCCGAAAATCGGCGTAACCAGACAATTTCCGGCTCAGACGTGCAAGGCTTTTCTGTGCCTTGTACTCAAAAAGACTGCGCTTACTTAGAACTAGATGATTTAGAAAATGCAGGTCGTAGCGATCGCAGTTTACTCGAAGGTAAGCAGTGGATTTCCGGTAAATACCAGGAAGTAGAAGGGGGATGGGGTATTCTCAAGGCAGTAAACAATGGTCGGGAACCAACAGGAAGGCTCCCTTTTGGTAAAGCTTTTGTAGTTAATTTCAAGGGTGAGCCTGTAACATCGGATGCAGGATTGACACTAATTGCGGAACTCGACAGAAAAAGACAAATAACATCACGACTAGCGGCATGTTTTAAAGACTACCGAGAGCCAAA
>JAHHIM010000057.1:0-17076 GCA_019358915.1 Trichormus sp. ATA11-4-KO1 | reverse complement strand
TTCTCCCACCAATCCAACATTGCTTGTCACCTTTAGCACAGAATTTCAATTAGTGTACCGTGTATGCTGTGCTTTTTCTACAATCCCTTCTGAGCAAGCTTTTTGAGACTTAACGGGAAAAGTCAGCTTGTGTGTCTAGTACAATGCCCATGTTGTGGGCGGTGCTGGCAACTAATTCAGATTTTTCTAGGAATGCAAGCGCGGTGGCTTCTGAATCCTCTTCATAGGTGAATGTTGGTAAATCAGCTTTTTCTATGCTTTGTTGTCGTTGGGGTTCAGTGGTTTCGTGGGCGAGGTCTTCTAAATCCTCTTCATCGTCTAGTGTTATTGCTTCTGAAGTGGCCGCGGAGTGTTCTGTTTCTTCTGGTTGCTCTACTACTTCAACTTGTGTAATACCTAAATCGTTGGCAGGTACAGTTGCTAATTCAGTTGATGACTTGTTCATTAGATAATCTACTCCAGCAATAATTTGTTCAGACGTTACGTTATTTAAGTCATTGATACCAAAATGTTCTGCTGCTGCTAAATATTCGGTTTTGGGAATGCCTTTAATACCTTTGCGATTCAGGCGAACTTTTACATTGTTGTAGAACTTGGACATTGATTTAACTCCTATTTACTTACTGCAAGTGAATCAATAGTTATTACAGCGTTTTCAACGCGTTTTAATTCTCGTGAATTAAGGCATTTTGCCGCTTGGAAGGCTACCAATGCTAAATCAGATGATTTATACTTCTTTTCGGCTTTGTAAGGAATGCCAGCATTCGTAAACCAGTTATATATGGATGTTTTAGAAACCTGGTTTAAATCAAGTTTTTGCGCCAATTCTGCTAAAAATTCAGCACAAGTAAGTTCTGTTTTCTGCTGGTAGTAATGCTGAAATAATTGCCAAGATTCAGCAAAGTTTTCTGAATTAATTCGGAAGTTTCTATGTGTGCGCTTTAGGGTCGCTATATGGTGAATTATTTTGCTGGACTTCGGTGATTCAATATCAAAATCAAGGTAATTCCTCAATTGGGAAATCAATCGATACCAGCTAATATCTGATATCTGTTTTTTGCAGATATTTTCATATTTTGTTTTTAGTTGCCTATATTTTTGGCTGTACTTTTTGCTTACCATTGTTAATTTCTTTACTTTCTCTCAAGAAAAAACCGAGCTACTGAGTAGAAAAAGCACATTTCACCTGATTTAAGTTACTTGCTATAGCCAGATAGCTTGATTCAAGCAAATTGCTATAGCAACGAAGGTTGAAAAACTGTTACCCTGAAATTGGTAATATTGCATTTTTCTACGTATTAGTGGCTGTAACACTTGCCAGATAAGGGAAGTACGCTTTAAGGGAGAGTAGAAAATCAGTTTTTACCCTCTTAAAAGCGCATGTCTGGCGGGGATTACCTTTGTTTCTCTGGGCTTAACTGAAAGAAGGCTATTCAGTTTTTATACCCGTGATACTTAAGCTGGTTGACAATCGCATCTACTAGTCCAAGATGTTCCTTAATAGGCAAATTACGAAATTTTGTGGCAGTTATAGCAGCATGTACTTTGGCTTGATTTGCTGCTTCACGATCTGCTGTTATTGCATCTGCTTCATTCATTACCAGATTAGTAATTAAAAGCCCCACAATGTACAGTTTCTCTAGCCTGCTTAACTTCTCAAAAGTACTTCCATACTCGTTTTGGAGTTTATCCAGTAAACTCCCATCTCCAGGAGTTACAGACGTGTAATATTCTAATGGCTTGTTCATGTTGGTATGATTTAGCTGTTATATGGATAATTTGGGCGATTACACTTGTTTGACGACTGGTGCAATCGCTCTTTTTTCAGGCTGTGAAATCTTCGAGTGAGAGAATTCTGATTGGTTCAGAAGGCGGTAGAGTTTGGCACCGAAGTTCGATTAAAGCTTGTTCGGCATCCCCTAGAGTCACATCGGGGTGATATTCTAATGACTTGTAGTCTGGGTGCTTACGGATTTGTGCAAGTAGCTTTTGGGTTTTATTGATTAAGTCTGGTAGTGTTGGCTTTGACATCTTTTCACCTTAAAGAATTGACAGTTGCAATGATGATTGACTGAATACAGAAGCATTAGTAGACATCCCTTGCACTTCATAACAACGAGTCAATAAGCTGTTTCTGTTGATGGTCGAATCTTTCTTTTTTCGCTGTCCAGCCAGAGGTCTAAAAGTGTATTTAGGGGCGTTAATTGTGCCGCTTTTGTGACTATATTGATACAGTGTTCTGTCAATTTGATAGACTTTTGATTGAGTCAGCAAGGTGGCATCATTGACTAGTGAAAGATTCATTATTCTCCTCAAATGACATTAATCAAATACCGTTGCTATCTGCACTTCGAGCAGATTGAAAATTTTCAATGCCTTCTTGAACTTCGCCTAGTGCATGAATTACATCAATCAGATTGAAGTCGTTTGATCTGGTAAATTCTTCAGTAGCTTCTATATCTCTGTACTCTGATTTGGCTTGCAGCATTCTCAGCATTTCTTCGATGCCTCGCAGGATAATCAGAATCTGCTCTATAGTTAGAATTTGAGTCAAAATTCCTCCATGCCAATCTTTAGCAGCCTACGAATATAGGGATCTGCTCATGACATTCATAGATTAACATAATATTCTATGCTAACAACATAATATCTATGAAGATAACTTATGAGCCAAGAATAAACATATAGTTAGTGCATATATTATGTTAAAAACATATAATATTATGTTATTTCTAAAAGAAGTATCGCTGACAGCACATAATAAGGTGATGAAATATGCAAACACTGACTATAGAAATGCCCGATAAACAGTTACCAGCGACTAAAAGAACTACTATTGTGCTGCCAGCTAAGGTTTATGAATTATTAGAGCAAAGAGCAGATATGGAGGGGAGGGCTACAGCTAATCTTGCCGCTTTTGTAGTAGAGCAATACATAAGGGAATGTTACCCCGAAGAGTTTCCTAATCCCTACAAGCGATGAACAGGAGCTTAAATAATGAGCGAAACACAAATCCAAGACTTAGATCGCAGGCTTACAGCCCTTACCCAAGAAGTAAATTCACTAAAAACACAGATTGGCGTTGTAGGTACAACACAATACGCTGTTGTGCAAATTCTCGACCGATTAGAACGAGTCGAAACCACACAAGCCCGACACAGCAATCAATTAGATAATTTACAAATCAATGTGAATGAAATTCTCCGCATTTTGCGCGATCGCAATGGAGGTAGTGGATTATGAGCGAAGCCCAAATCCAAGAAATTTACCGCAGACTAGGCACATTAGAGCAAGAAGTCAGCAACATCAAGCTGATTACTGGCACAGTCGGCACAAGCCAAGCAGCGATCGCGCAAATTTACACCAGGTTGGACACATTTGTGGAAGCCACCAATAGCAATTTCGTCCAAGTCACCCAGCGATTCGACCGCATTGAGGGACGACTGGAGCGACTTCAGACAGACACCACCGCCCGATTCAACGAGGTGGATAATCGGTTAGATGCTTTGTCCTCTGACGTAGGTGAAATTCTCCGCATTTTGCGCGATCGCAATGGAGGTTCGGGGATATGACTCAAGCCTTACGCAAACCAGTAACATTCGATGAATTTATCCTTTGGTATCCAGAAAGCCCACAGAAACGCTATGAGCTACACGACGGAGTAATCGTTGAAATGCCACCCCCAACAGGCGACCATGAAGAGATTATTGGATTTTTAGTTGGAGAAATAGTTACAGAATATAAACGTTTAAAACTGCCTTATTTTATCCCCAAAACAGCATTCATTAAGCCGACTGAAAGCGAATCAGCTTATTCGCCAGATGTGCTGTTACTAAATAGTCCTAATTTAGCCAATGAACCTCTGTGGAAACAAGAATCTACTGTAAGCCTTGCAGCGTCAGTTCCATTGGTCGTTGAAGTAGTCAGTACCAACTGGAGAGACGACTATTTCACGAAACTAGGTAAATATGAAGAGGTGGGAATCCCGGAATATTGGATTGTCGATTATCTTACCCTCGGTGGACGTAAGTTTATTGGCAACCCCAAAAAACCAACTATTTCCATCTACTACTTAGTGGAAGGCGAATATCAAGTTAGTCAGTTCAGGGATGGCGATCGCATTCAATCACCAACTTTTCCCGAATTGAATCTAACCGCCGAACAGATTTTTCAGGCGGTGAAACCACTGACTTAGCCACGATGAGGCCGCAAGTTATTAAAATTTATCTTTAAGAGAGGAATGAGGAATGTTATTCTAACTACAGCTATTGTCAATCAAGCCCAAACCACCCTTGCATCTACAGGAGGAAAAGCCACGAAGCAGTATATTAAGAAAACAGAAATATCAGAGGTGAGCCGTTAGACGACAGATTGGTGTCCACAGACTTTGGGGAAGGTCAAAACACCTAAATCTTACAAGCTAACCGGGACTCACGACTCAACCCTTGTGGCAATATTAGCACACAAGGGCGGGTATGGTATGCCTTTTTTTTTCAGAAAAATTCTGGAAGGTATCTAGCGCTACAATTTCTCCCGACCCTAAATAGACAGAAACTTAGGCTGAGGTCGAGTTTCACAGTTACAACTATCTAAAGGAGGAATTTCACGACTAGATACCTCATAAATGAGGATAACTTCGTGATTACTTCCATTTTTCAAGTTAATAAATTTTTATCAAGAAAGGCAGAGGCCAGAGGGCAGGAGGCAGAAGGAACACTGTCACAAAAATTGCTCCACCTGGAGAAACCACAAAACCGCATTGTCTCCTCTATTCTGTGCTGCAACCACAAGGAGCAAGGGTTTAAGACCCCCACTGTTGCGTCATCTGACCGCAGGGTACAAGAGTTTAGTGGATCTAAATCAGGAGGAGTTGAATTACCTTCTGACTTGTTCCTTCTGCCCTCTGCCTCCTGCCTTCTGCCTTCTTCAATTACTAAATTCTGCTGGCAAAGCTATCTACAAGCTACTAGCCTCATCAATGAGCTAAAAAGCGCATCAGAACTACTACAACTAAAGTCCAGAGAGTTTCCAGCATGGTGTGTCAGACTTCAAGCTGAAATCTCTGACAACGCAGCAAATCCGCCACCAGTAAACAGACACCAGCTGATGACCGATTTTTTTAAAGAATGTACCAAAAAATAGGAAATCGGTTAGCTACTCACAGACCAGACATTGTTAAAGCATCCTACAAACAGATTGTAAAGGCATACTACTCACAGATTGTAGAAGCATACTACAAATTGTTAAAGCATACTACTCACAGACCGCTGCCCAGCAACCAACCGTCAAAAACGTAATTTTACTTTAACAATGTCTGCACCATTATGGTGAAATTAGTTTAGTTGAAACCAAGTAGCATAAATTGTTGGAAAGCCAGACAATATGAGCATTTCAGAAAAAAACACTTCATGCACCCAGTTAATAATTTTTAGCTGTGATGGAAAATTGGTTTCAACACCACTAGTGGTTCGCCAAGGAAACTTGGCAAGGTACAGGGTAAGCAGAAAGGTGGGAACCCTTTTCCCTTTCACCTTGCCCCAACTACCACCCAGCAATTTTGGGTTGGCTGACTACTAGTTTCGCCTTAACTGTGGGTAGCTCCGATGAATACAATCATCATTGGAAGCTACAAAAATGTTACAGAATAATACAGTTGAGTTCGATGGGAATTTATTTGAAGCTCAACACCTTCAAGAATGGCTCAATAGCGGAATAGATCAAGAAATCTTCGCTCTCAATGTAAAATCACTCTCAGGCACAGCACCTTACGATTTTCTCATCTACAGTGACAACATCTCACGCCGCAACGATGGACGGCTCAGAGAAGGTGACATGAGAAGATATAGCCACTTGGAGTATGGGGGGTGGTGGTGTAATGGCATTGACCCCCTCAATGATTACAAGTTAATGATTTGGGGCTGCTTCAAGCCCGACAAACCCAGGCGCGACCAGAAAAAAATTCATAAATTTCTTAAGTACGAGCATCCCCCCAAGGAACAGACACGAGCATTCTTCCTACAAATTACCAAACAGCATTGGGCGAAAATCTCTGACCGATGCGGCATTCCCATTACAGAAGAAGATTTGCAGCATCCTGGCGGTTTCTGGCATTGGGTTTGGCTACATAATGTCCCTGTGACGATTGTTGAGGGGGTCAAGAAAGCAGCTGCATTATTGTCGGCTGGTTATACGGCAATTGCGTTACCTGGGGTGAACGCTGGCTATCGGACTCCCCAAGATGAATACAGCAATGCTATTGGTAAACCTTTCCTCATCCCTGACCTGAAGCATTTCGCCACTGCGGATAGACAGATTAACATTTGCTTTGACCAAGATTCTAAGCCAGAAACAGTGCAACGAGTCAGAACCGCTATCAATCGCATGGGGCGTTTACTCATGACTGAGGGCTGTGAAGTCAAAGTCATTGAATTGCCCCCAGGAGGAGAGAAGGGCGTTGACGATTTTATCGTGGCTCAAGGTAGAGAGGCGTTTCATGCTCTTTACAATACCGCCGAAGTCTTGCAGATGTGGGAAATCAAGCTGTTTACCATCCTCACTTACCCGCCGGCGATCGCACTTAACCAGCGTTTTCTAGGTCAAATTCTTGTACCTGATGGCGAAAAGCTGATTGTTTTGAAGGCCCCTAAAGGCACAGGAAAAACCGAATGGCTGGCTAGTGAGGTGGCGAAAGCACACGACCAAGGGCGGAGAGTGCTGATTGTCACTCATCGCATTCAATTAGGAGAAGCGTTATGTAATCGTTTTGGTGTCAACTATGTTACGGAAATTTATGGCTCAGAAACAGGTGATTTACTCGGTTATGGCGTGTGTATTGATTCACTGCATTCTGAAAGTCAAGCCAAATTTAACCCCAATGACTGGTCTAATGATGTGATTATCATTGATGAATGCGACCAGGTGTTCTGGCATCTGCTCAACTCTAAAACCGAGGTAGCTAAACGCCGTGTGGCAGTACTCAATAACCTCAAGCAATTAGTTCAAAACGTTCTCAGTAGCCAGCATGGTAAAATTTACCTGTCTAGTGCAGATGTCTCAGATACAGACGTTAATTATATACTGTCTTTAGCTGGTGAATACCGTGTGAATCCCTTTGTGATTGTCAATAACTATCGCCCTGATTCTGGCAGATGTTACAACTACACTGGCAATGACCCACGTTCTTTAGTTGCGGCAATGGATAAAGCCTTAGCCAAGGGAGGACATCACATACTTTGTTGCTCTGCTCAAAAAGCCAAATCACGATGGGGGACGAGGACATTAGAAGAACGGTTTCGCCGGAAATTTCCACACCTACGAATTCTGCGGATTGATAGTGAGTCAGTAGCAGACCCGACACATCCGGCTTACGGCTGTATTGGGCATCTCAATGAGATTTTGGTGCAATATGATTTAGTGATTGCCTCACCCAGTTTAGAAACCGGGGTTTCTATCGATATCGTTGGCTACTTTTCTACAGTCTGGGGAATTTTTCAAGGGGTGCAACCAACTAACTCGGTGCGGCAAATGCTAGCCAGATTACGAGAAACTGCTGACCGTCATATTTGGGTGAAGAAGCATGGTATCGGCAGGATTGGTAACGGCTCAACGGCAATCGGGGCATTATTGCGAAGCCAACACACAGCCACTCGCGCTAATATCGCGCTGTTGTCCGCAGCCGACAATGAGGATTACAGCTACATTGACCAGAATTTTCAGCCAGAGTCTTTACAGACTTGGGGAAAACGTGCTTGTGTCATCAATGCCGACATGAAATGTTATCGTGATGCTGTGCTTCAAGGTTTGCTAGCTGATGGCTACAAGATTTTAGATGCCACAGATATAGATGCCGATGAAGGTAAGCAAATTCTCGAATCGGTCAAGGAAGTATCTCTTAGTATCTACACAACCGAATGTGAGTCAACTACTGCTGTGGAAATCCCCACAGATACCGAACTCAAGAAAATTAAAGAGAAACGTGCAAAAACTCGTACCGAACGCCAGCAAGAGCGCAAAGCTGATTTAGCCAATCGTTACGGTATTGAGGTCACAGTTGACTTAATCCAGAAAGATGATGACGGCTGGTATCCCCAACTACGGATGCACTATTATCTGACACTGGGGCGAGAGTTTCTTACAACTCGTGATGCCAAACGAGCTAAGGCACAAGCCGAGGTGGGTGATAATGCTATTTGGAAACCTGATTTTAATCGTCGGCAGCTGATGCCTGCGGTGATGCTTATAGAAGACCTCAAAATCATTGAGCTTCTTACCCCAGGGGTGAAACTCCGGGGTTCTCTTCCCGAATTGCAGGACTTAAAAGCAATAGCAGTCCAGCATCGGCATACCATTCAAAACTACTTGGGGATTACGATTTCCGAAAAACAGACCCCAATTGCGATCGCCCAAAAGTTATTAGGCAAGATGGGGCTAAGTTTAACCTATGTAGGTCGGTTGGGTTCTAGAGAAAATCGTGAGCAAGTTTACGAGTTCATTCCCCCCGATGATCAGCGCGATTTAATTTTCCGTCAATGGCTAGAGCAAGATGAATCAGTCCATAGGTTCGATGAGCAAAAGGTATCAAATTCTCATTTGGTGTCACCCACTAGTAATAAAGAAATGATCACTCAACTAAGTGACACGACACCAGAAGCTATCCCCCAAACATTATTTAAGGGTGGGGAAAGTGTTGTTTCAGGCTGGAAAGGATTGAAACTCAAGTTACGCCAAGGATTAGAAGGTGTGGGGAGCTTCTACCAAGAGCTAGTATCAAAAATAGGGGATGCAGTTGGTACTGCTGATTCTGAACCAATTTGGAATCAATATCTTAGCCAGTGGATGATCCCCGTTAACTTTGCCAATGGTTGTAAATCAATTGCTTGTGATTGGTTGGTTGCCGCATCTAACTAGCTTATAAGTGAGAAATTGATGGTTCACGCAAAGAAAACGTGATTGCAAAAAGTACACTGCAACTGGAGCTTTGATAATTCATTGTTCTTAAAAAGCTTAAGTTTATTGCAAGTACACTTAGGACAAGTGATAGAAGAGAGCGTATCTATTTCAATTTGAGCCTGAGTGTGTGGAGAAGGTTGGGAAGGTTCGGTTACCGATGCTTCTCTCAGGCTACAAGTTTTGGGGAAGACTGTGATTCCTCCTCCCAAGCTTGGATTAATAATTCTCGATGAAAATCAGCGCCCTTACCCCTGAGCCATTTGCGAACTTCTGTCGGCAGCTTAACGCAAACAGGTTTCGGGTCTAAACTGTCGGGTTGACTAGTAAATTTTCCGTCGTTGCCTCTCATGGAAATTACCAACGCGATGAGAGCAGTATGCAACAAAAAACCGGAGTATACAACGACCAAACTATAGATAATATTTCGCTCAATCTGATTAGAGATAGAGAAAGCTTATAGCATCCGTGGTAAACCACGGTTTACCGCCGTTTACCACCGTAAACTACGGCTGAGGGTAGAGAAAAGAGGTGTAAATTGTTAGTAATGCATAAAGCATTTAAATAGTCAACTACGTAAAGATAGGGGTTAAATGTAAATTTATACATAGAAACATCAAGTTCTATTGAATTGGTATTGCCTTCATTTGCAGATTTAGTTTAGAGTCATGCTACAAAGCATTTAGTAACTGTTTGGAGAGCAACTGTAAATCTTGAGATAACCGCCAAAAGTATGTGCAGTCACTAACTTTGGTTGTTGATCAAACAAAGATTTAAGATTTCAGAGACATATTACCATAATTCCCCCACTTTCCCTCTTTAGAGAGGGATGAATACACTTTTGCTTGCCCGCGTCGGCGGAGAAAAGTATTGGAATTATTTATCATTTGTTTGGTTAATTGCCAAGTCAAGGAAAATCAGAAGTTCTGAGGATGAGATGGAGGTAGTCAGAGAATTAACAAGACCACAAGTTGCAGCAATGATGAGGCCAAAGGTTTCAGCAAGGCAACTACAGGAATATTTGAATATTGCTCGTAAGTATGTGCCAGAGTTCCGAAAATTTAACGATCCCAGGACAGGACGTTTAAAAGGCATGGCAAAGCTATACGAGTGTCACATCCCAGTACTCCAAGAAATTCGCTCACTAGCTAGGGAACATACACTAGCTGATATAGAGAGTGTATTTCAAGAAAGAGCGTCAAAAAGTTGATTCTTATCTATAAAGAACGATGAAAAAAGGAGCCATTGTTTTGATTAATTCCAACGAACGCTTACCAAGACAACGTAAATCTAATAGCCAGAAAGTTGCTAAGATTTTAGCCAAGTATGGTCGTAAATACCAGCATCAAATTTATGCTGTTGGCACGACTTTGATTATCTCTGGTCAGACAATGATGCCAGCCCATGCATTTGGTTTGTTCGACCCCGCCCAACAAGCATTGACATGTATGTTTGGTACTACTGGAGCTTTGGGTAATGCTGCGATCAATGCACTACCTGGAGTCATCAATGCTGCAATCACGGTCATGCTATTTATTTATTTCGTAGCATCTGGTGTGAAAGTCGCTAACGCTCTAGGTGAAGGACAAGAAGTTACACAAATGGTGCAACAACCAGTAGGAATATTTTTTGTGACTCTTGTACTGTTCATTGCCCAAAATATTCTGTTTGCTGGTATCACATCGGCTTGTTAACAAAGGCAGAAGTACTCAGAAAAGGCAGAAAGTAGGAGAAAGCCACACTTAAAAGCGTGGGACTGCAACAAATAAACCTTTGTTCTATGCCACTTTTAGTAGGTTTTATACCCACAGCTAAAGTTTTATAAACACTTCCCTCCTTCTGCTCTCTGCTCTCTTTCTCTTGCCTTCTACCTTCTTCATATGAAAGATAAACAATCAATCAAACCAGTCAACCAATCTCTAGGTAAAAGTGCATCAATTGGAATTTTCACAGGATTTCAATTTGCTGTTTCTCTCGTATCATTTGGAGTAGGTTTTTTCATTGCCTTTGTGTTTGGCTTAGGCATGATATGGAGCATACTAATTGGTCTTTGGTTTAGTGCGACGACGATAATTTTATCTGGAAACAAGCCCTATCTATTCTGGTCAAAAATTTTCCCAGGTGTTCCCACGTGGACACGTGGATACGTCCGGTATTCTTCGCCACAAGAGAAGAAAAAAGCAGGTTTGAAAAAACTTCCTAAATCATGGTGAAAACAGCATCTAAAAACAGAAGTAAAAAACTCAGTCCTTTTGAGGATGTATTAGACCTGACAACGCTTGTCAGGCTAAGAAAAGGAGGATACACCATTGGGGCTTATTTACTCAGTAAAAAGCAAGTAGGCGATACTAATAATACCTTGCAATTGGTTTTCGGCTACGCCTGTACAGGCTTCCACCCTTTATTCAATTCAGACGAACAAGTAGAAGCAATATCTCGTGCTTTTGAAAATGGATGCAAAGAAATACCACCTGGTGAAAAATTCACATTTCGGTGGAGTTCCCTCTGTGATGAAGAGGAAGCTGTTGAACGTTTTCGCCATCGTTTAAACAATCCTGTTAATGATGAAAGCGAGTTTCTAGACTGGGGGCAACTAGCCCGAATTCAAGAGTTAACGAGAGAAAAACAACGAAAAAATATCACTCTCAATATTTATACTACTTTTACCATTAGACCAGGAGGAACGGAGGCAGGCGATTCAGTTGACAGGGCTATAGTTAAGCTGTCCAATTTCTTACAACGTAGATTTACGCCTACAGGTGCAACTGAACTAACAAGAAAAGCGATTATTCAAATTCTAGAAAAAGCTATCAACATTTCGCTCAGACATCAACAGATATTATCAGAAATGGGTTTATTCCCATCGCCCAAATCGGAAAAACAACTTTGGAAAGACTTGACTTACAACGTGGGAGCCAAATTAGTGAAACTCCCTCACACTTTGGTTTTTGATGAATCTGGTTTGAGAGAAGAGTTTAACGAAACTGAACCAAAAGATTCGCAACATATTGATCAGGTTCATGCAACCTCTGTACTTTTGAACAATGGCATACCCTACGCAGATCGGCAGTGGGTATGTCTGCCGACTCCAAACAACGGTAAAAAGTACGTAGGGGTAATGACACTGACTCAAAAGCCAGAAGCTTTTGCTGGCACAGCGAATCAAGTCCGTTTTTTGTGGAACATATTCGCCCGTGACACGATTCACGATATCGAGATAATCACAGAGATTAGCCCTGCGGATCAAAAGCTGACGAGACTAACACAGCAAATGATTACCAGGCGATCGCGCAACGCTGAGATCAGTGCTAGCAAAAAAACCATTGACGTAGCATCGCAGATTAACACTGAATGGTCTGTAAATGCTCAAAAGCAACTTTACACAGGTGATGTGCCGGAAAATGTAGCGCTAGTTGTCTTAATTTACCGCAATACACCAGAAGAAATTGACGATGCTTGCAGACTGATTTCTGGATATATCAACCAACCAGCAGAATTAACCCGTGAAACTCAATATGCTTGGTTGATTTGGCTAGAAACGTTGCTACTAAAACAAAAACCACAACTAACTAGCCCTTACAACCGACGAGTAACATTTTTTGCCAGTGAAGTAATTGGTTTAACATCTGCTGTACAAAATGCCAGAGCAGATGTACAAGGGTTTGAACTCATAGCAGACGAGGGACACTCGCCAGTCAATATTGATTTGACCAAAACCAAAAACATGATGGTTATTGGTACTACTGGCAGTGGCAAATCAGTTTTAGTCTCATCTATTATTGCTGAGTGCTTGGCTTTGGGTATGTCAATTTTGATGATTGACTTGCCTAACGATGATGGTTCAGGTACGTTTGGAGATTTCACGCCCTACTACAATGGTTTCTACTTTGATATTTCCAAGCAATCGAACAACCTTGTACAACCATTAGACTTGACAAAAATCCCGTTAGAGCAAAGAGAAGATAGAGTAAAAGCGCATCGCAACGATGTAAACCTCATAGTCTTGCAGTTGGTTTTGGGTTCACAATCATTTGATGGCTTTTTGGCTCAAACAATCGAGTCTCTTATACCTTTGGGGACAAAAGCTTTTTATGAAGATCCCGACATTCAACGACGATTTGAGTCGGCTAAAAAAGAGGGGCTGGGGTCTGCGGCTTGGGCGAACACTCCTACTCTAGTTGATATGGAGCAGTTCTTTTCCGCAGACTGCATTGATTTAGGCTATGAAGATGAAAACGTTGATAGAGCATTGAATTATATTCGCTTGCGACTCCAGTACTGGAAAGCCAGTTCGATAGGTGATGCCATTTGCAAACCTTCTACCTTTGAAACAGACAGTAAGTTAATCACATTTGCATTAACTAACTTGCAATCAGGTAAAGATGCCGAGGTATTTGGGATGTCTGCCTATATTGCAGCATCACGGCAATCGTTATCCTCACCTAATAGTGTGTTCTTTATGGATGAGGCCAGTGTTTTGTTACGCTTTCCGGCTTTATCTCGGCTAGTGGGTCGAAAGTGCGCCACTGCTCGTAAATCCGGTTGTCGCATTATTCTAGCGGCTCAAGATGTTATTTCTATTGCCAAATCAGAGGCAGGAGAGCAGATATTACAGAATATGCCTTTACGCTTGATTGGTCGGATTGTCCCAGGAGCTGCGAAAAGCTTTTCTGATTTACTCGGCATCCCTAGAGAAATTATCGACAAAAACGAAACTTTTACCCCAAACATTCAACAGTTATATACATTGTGGTTGCTGGACTATAACAACAAATACATTAGGTGTCGTTATTACCCGGCTTATCCCCTTCTTGCCTTAGTTGCCAATAGCCGAGAAGAACAAGCCACACGAGATAAATTTAAGAAAATTCACAGCGATAAATTTACATGGGTAGCAGAATTTTCTAAGCATTATGTCGAATGTATTCGGCAAGGTAAACCACTATGAATCAATTCAAAATTCAAAATTCAAAATTCAAAATTCAAAATTCAAAATTCAAAATTCAAAATTCAAAATTAAATACAGCCCGACACTAGGGTTGGGGTTTCTACCTACCTGGGAAAACAAGGACTGTTTCGCCCACAATTCCACTTGGTTTTAAACCTTCACTTTTTTCATAAAGTTCTTCTAGTTTAGTATCTTCTTACTGTTCATTTAAAGCTTTTGTAGTATCCTGGGAAACTTTGTATGAAACTTTTCAAACAATCAATATTGATTTCTAGCTTGGCGTTTTATATGACTTTAGCTAGTTTACCAGCTAACGCTCAAACTAATGGAACAATTAAATCCTTCTTGACTCAGTTTGAGCAAATGTACAATAGTTTGCAGGTGTACATAAACGGTTATAAGGATGAATTCAGCCAAGCTTGGGGTGACCTTAACAACGAAATAAACAAAGCAATTCAATCTACTGTAGGAGATTTGGGAATACCAGACCCTTTAAAAGCGGGCAAAAAAATTGAAGAAGTGTTTGCAAAACAAGAAGGCGACCTATTAGAAATAGATCCTCAGACTCATGCTGAAAACGCTGTAAGGGATTGGAATCAAAAGTATACTCGTGGTCAATCTCAATCAACTTTAGGCGTTGAAGGTCAGAAAATCCAAGCTCAAGAAGCTGAAATTTCTAATGAAGCTTTAGCGACTTCCTCAGATAATGCTGTAGCTGCTCAAAATGATATCATTACTCAAGATATCCTCAAAAAAATTGCTCTTCAAAATTTACAAGGATCAATAATTACAAAATCCATACATGCTGAAGCACAAAAACAATCTCGTGCTTTAGCTGCTGCAAACATAAATTTAGCTGATATTTCCAGCCGCATGGATCAGCAAGCAAGAAAAGAGCAGGCTGAAGCAGTAGCAACAGCTAGACAGATATTAAGGTCGGCTGCTGCTTTAGATGCATTTTGGGAAAATCAATAAATAAGGGGAAAGGGGAAAGGGGAAAGGGGAAAGGTATGGAAAAAAAGAAAATTGAGACTTTTGAAGATTTAAGAGTATGGCAGAAAGGAATTGAATTAGTTAAACAAATATATCTGTTAACTAAAGATGGAAAACTAAGTAGAGATTTTGGTTTACGAGATCAATTGCAACGCGCTTCAGTTTCAGTTCCAAGCAATATTGCAGAAGGATTTGAAAGAGCTTCTCGAAAAGAATACGTACACTTTCTCAACATTCCTAAAGGTTCAGCAGGAGAACTTCGTAGTCTTTTAAGAGTTGCATTAGAAGTTGGCTATTTAGAGCAACCAATTTATACGCAACTTTATAACCAGGCTGTAGAGCTAAGTCGTATGCTAGCCAATCAAATCCAGTCAATAAATCAATCTCTCAAATAATCACCTTTCCCATTACCCATTACCCATTACCCATTACCCATACTTATTATGATTATATCTCTGATTTTGGCTCAATCCAGTGGTCAACAACCGGGGCAAAATACAGGAACAACAATTTCTGGTGAAATCGTAGAAGCTGCTATAAATGGCTCTGACATGATTGTCAAATCTTTTGAGCAAGACTGGCAAGATTTAGCAACTGGGCAAAGTCCTGTTTATCTAGCAGTCGTATCAGTTGCCATGCTAATTGCAGTAGTTCTAGTAAGCTTTTGGTCTTTGGGTTGGTATTCACAATTTAGCGAAGAAGGTTTTTCATCTGGTGTTGCAAATGAAATGATTTTTCCGCTTTTGGTAATTTTAATGCTTTCCAATAATGGCATTATGCTGTCCAATACAACATTGGGTCTTAGGAATGTGACGGTTGATTTAAATAGCCGAATTTTATCCATTACTAGAAATGGAGTTAATTTAAAGGATGCGATTCGGATTGTGAATTTAGATCAAGGGTTTGTACTTGCTACACGAACCGCTATTACTAAGTGCGATAAATTGGAAATATCAGGATTTGACACTCAAGGAAATCCAACCAAACCGCGTCAAGAATGTATTGATGAAACAATTCAGCAAGCTAGAAAAGAAGCTCAAGAAATCAGACAAAAAAAAGGTTTAGGTTCAGGGTCTGGAAGTTGGAAGCCCCAGGAGATAGTTGGAGAATTAATTAACAATGTGGTACAAGGGTTTTCTTTTCTCGTTTTTAGTGGGTTGTCAGCAGGGTTTCAATACATAGTCCAGTTATCATTCTTGTTAACAGCCTATGTAGCTCCAATATTTCTGGTACTTAGCTTATTACCAGTAGGTGCAAAACCCATCTACGCTTGGATATCAGGATGGCTAGGATTAACATTAATATTAGTTTCATATTCAATCATTGTTGGGGTGGCTGCAAGCGCAATTGTTAATGCACCTTCAACTAATCCCTTGTTAATGCAATTAATACAAGCTATTCTTTCACCTTTGCTTGCTGTAGCAATAGGTACTGGGACTGGAATGGCTGTATTTACGGCTTTCTCTAGTAGTGTTAAATTTGCTGTAGGGTTAAGAAGATAATGCGATTACTTGAAAAAAAAGAGCTAAATCTTACCCCAATATTTTTAATGGGTAACGCAGTCTTACTTACTCTTTTGCTGTTAATAGAAATAATGAACTTTTCTCGTATAGGAGCGATTGCTAATTCCAAAGCACCGACACTAGTAGAATTAAATGATGGTGAATCTATCAGAGTATCTTCTATAAGTAATGATGAGCGCTCACCTCAAGCAATCAAGTATTTTGTAGGGCAAACCATGCTCGGCTTACTGAGTTGGAATACAGTACCTCAAATAAGTAATGATTATAATGACAGTGCAGATCCTACTAAAAAACTAAAATTAGATTCTGGTGTGCAAGCAGGTAGTAACAAAATTACTACGAGAGTCTGGGCTACAGGATTTGCTCTGTCTGAAGACTTTCGCGCTTCCTTTCTCCACGAAATAGGTAATCTGACTCCTCCAGATGTTTTTAATGGTTCTACTCAGTCTATTCTAAAAATTAGTTTGCTTAGTGAACCTAAGAAACTAAGAAAAGGCGAATGGTCTGTAGACATGGTGGCGGAAGTTCTGGTGTTTCAAGAGAACTCTTGCAAAAGTTTTTTGTGGTATAGTATAAAGTTTGGCAATTTTCGATTAGGAATTTGAGGAACAGTGAAAATAGAGAAAGCTAAACAGCTTACTGCGAGAAAATTTAAGCGCATGACTG
>JAHHIM010000056.1:0-18999 GCA_019358915.1 Trichormus sp. ATA11-4-KO1 | reverse complement strand
CCCTTGTAAATAATAATGAGTCTGTTTGCAATTAATGTGAGCCGAAGTCTTTTTCTGTTTGCAATTAATGTGAGCCAACAATTTTCTTGTTTGCAAGCCGGAGCGTTTATGTTTGCGAGCCGCAACACATAGCGGAGGTGCGGATTGTTGATTGTCAGGCTGAAATTGTGTTAGTAAGGATTCGATATCATTCATTGAAATGCCCTCCACACTGGGTAATCACAACAAAAGCCAGAGGGAAAGAAAGCTGGGGAAGCGGGGGGAGTAAGAATATTGTTCAATAACACTTCTTCCCCCCCAGCCTCAAGAGCCTTGCCACCTCACTTTGGAGCGTTGCTATCTTTTAATTCTGCGTTTGTTGTATTTGCTTCCCCTGCCCCCCTAGCCACAAGAGCTCCCTCTGCTCTCCTCTCCCCTGGCCTTTTGTCTAATGGCTAAATGCCCATGAAATTCTTAAATCCATGCCAAACTTTACTCAGTCCAGCAGTGCGGCTGTAGTTCGGTTTGGGTATGCGGTCGGCCTTGGCTTCACTGCCCTTTGACCACAACGCAGAGGTGACGGCATTTTCATAAGCTAAGTCAGCCGCATCTTGGGCATCTGGTAGCTTGTTTGATGCCTTCAATAAATCCACTTCGTATTTAGCTACTGCCATGAGGTCAGCCGTAGCACCAGAGATTTGAATTAGGGATGTGCGGTGTGCGTGTCGGGTTGCTTCTGCTGTGGTGGCGTTGACGTGTTCGGCTTGCATTTCCACCAATTCATTCTTAAACCGTTGCTCTCCTGTTTTACTGGTGTTAATCGCCTTCATAGTAGCCGTGCCATGTTTCTGGGTGAGTTGCACCAGTTCGGCGTAAGCTTGGTTGATATCGCCTGTGGTTTCAATGATTTTGCGGTAGGCTTCTAATGCTTTGGGTAGGTTGGCTTTGGCTGTGTCAGACAGCCGTGCCATGTTGGCAATTTGCTCGATAGTAGTTTGGTCACCTTGCACTGCTTTGGCGAAATCTTCTGCACTCACGCCGAACAGTTTACCCATTGCGCCCAGTGTACCGGGGGCGGTGCTGGGAATATGGTTTTTTAACTTGGCAGTTCCGTAATTTCTAGACATTATTCAAAATCTCCCAACAGGCTTTTTTCTTCTCGGATTCGGTGAGGTTTTGGTCATTTAAAATTTCTACGAGTTTGTTACCTGCTTCTATTTCTTGGGGTGTGTAGTTGCTTGGTGGAGTGAATGTATAGTGGGGATGTTCTTTATCGCTCCGGTCTTGACTGAAGGGCTGATTATTCATTTCTCATCCCCTGTGATGTTTCAATTGGTTGACAATTGCATCTGCTAAACCAAGATGTTCACCAATGGTTAAACGCTGATTTATTGATTGAATTGTGCTGGCGATCGCGTCCACTTCCTGATTAGCTGGCATACTGCCCTTGGTTGCAACTTCTGCGTTGAGTAAGTTGGTGGTCATCTCCAATTCGCAATTACCAAGTCGCAAGTCGCAATTATTACCATTTTTTTTCATCAATAAATTGAGGGGCTTGTAACCCTAAATGAATTAATTTCCAATATTGGCTGACATCACCAACAGTTACATCACAATCAATTTGTAATCCTTGATATTGTGGATGCTGCCGAATTTGAGTAAGTAATTGCTGTGCCTGTGAAATTAATTCTGGCAGTGGCTGAGTGTTCATTCTTCACCTCAAATACTTGGAAAATCTCAGTCTTTATTTAAAGCGTTCGCCGCTACAAAGGTGTAAGTCTTTCATCTCAACGTTTGGAGATATTTTGCTATTTTTTGTTTGCTGCCAACTGGTATATACATAACTACCAATAAATGCAGGAACCACAATACAACCAATTAAAATCACTGGACGAACCTTAAATGCTTGCCAATGATAAGCTGCTTCTAGCCTGTCCCTGTTAGCGTCGATTTTGGCTGACATACATTGCTAAACCTACTGCAAATAAACCTACCCCTACTGGTGAAATAACTGCTGCTATCCCACCAATTAGAGATAGGGTAGCCACACCGGAATAAAAACAAGTCTCGGTAATTAGGTGCATTTTTCTTTCTCTACCAACACTCAACAACAACAATAAGAAACGACTATCAGATAGTGCTAATCTGTAAGCAATGTCTAGATATTTGCTGCCAAATTGATGATTTCTTCTAGAGATTTCTGAGCAGTTCGTGGTTTCGGGGCAATTCCCCGTTGAGCTAAAAAATCATTAGCATCGATTCCTTTGATGGAGTGAGCCGCCGTAGTTAATTCATTTGCTAACTCATCTAAGTAATCTTCTAAACCGTTTCTGATTGTGTTGGAGTGGATGTGAACGAAATTGTTAACAACTGATTGACCACTGATAAATGCTAAAGTAGAAGTGATTTTATCAATGGTAAATGTGTAGTTCCCGGCAAACTCATTCAGAGCATTCAATGCCCCATTAATTATTTTTTGTTGCTCTTGAACTGGGAGAGTGTTATCAACTGATGGAGTAATGGCGGTTACTTCTCCAGTTTGTTCTTGTTCAGCTTTTTGTTTGAGGACTTGAGTTAATGTTTCAAATTCAGCCCAACTAATTTCTTTGAGACTGTCAAAATTATCTGGATGGGATTCTTGCAGGGAGAATCTAATAATTTCCTCTGGCATCTCCAGGAGTTCACAAACTTCTTTAATAGCAATCATGTCTTTCTTTTTCATGCTGCATTACCTCTGGTTACTTGGGTGAACTGTGCTTGAAACTTGGCTGGGCTAAATTCTTGGGGATACTTTTTGATGTAGTTCTTGACTCGTTCAGCCGATTTGAGATTTTGCATTACCCGACCAACACGAGAAAGCACCCAGCTTTGGTAGGGTGACAACGGGCAAGAACGGTCTGTAGTGCCATCTGCTTTGACTGGGTAGGCTTGGCGATAACTATCTATGCGGTACAGTGCAATGCTGTCCCAACTGACTAAAGTTGAACGGGCAACGTTAAGAATTCTTGCAAGTTCAGATTTTGTAACATAACTTGAGCAAAACAAGCCAGGGGAGTCTAAATCAAGTCCCCGTGAGGAATTTGACGCTTTCATAGAGCATCTATTGATTAATGGGCAAATAGTGATTAACAGCCAGTGATCATTACTGGCAGTGGTCAGGCAGTGATTTAGTAGTCACCGTTGCTTTGTCATGCCCACACGCTAAAAGGTTTGATTTATAAGCTTTTCCTTACTCGGTGGACAAACATCAGTTGACGGTGCTTGCTGTTTTTCTGTCTTGCCTGTTAATCTAGCAACAGGTAGTCATAGGTGTCAACCCCAAGACGAAAGTGTAACTAGGAGGTGATAATAAAACAGATGAGTATATATGAAGCAATGCCTAGCACCAAGCCCAGAGTAGTTGTTTATTTAGATGAGGAAACACTGGATAAACTCAAAGCATGGGCTGAGGAGGAACGCCGAACAGTTAATAATTTAGTAAAAATTTTTATTGAGGATGCGATTGCAAATAAGGAAAAAAAGCAATCTAATCAAGAAGGGACGAAGTGATGTAATCATCGATGATTAGTCCCTTTGTAATCCCTTGCTTACTGATGGAAGCATGGACATAGCAATCTGTTCAGAGCAAGCCACGGTGCTAAAAATATTTTCTTGAAAAATAAACTCTTATGCTTCAATAAAGACAGAAGTTGCGAAATTTATATTTAATTACTATGGCTGCTAAGAAAGATGACCTTGATTATGCTGCACTTCGGGGTCATATACCAAAGGAGCTATTTAAAAAATTTAAATTGTTTTGCCTTGAACGTGAAATTGATAACAGTCAAGGCTTAGAGGATTTATTAAAGGAGTATTTTGACTGGAAAGATTCTCAACAACAACAGGATGGAGCAGCATAGAATTATTAAACAAACCCAGAGCGACACTGTGAATAGATAACAAAAAGAAACAGCATGACCACAGAACAACGACTAGACCGTGTTGAGGATGACCTAACAGTAGTAAGACAACTGCTAGCATCAGCCGCTACCTATGGTGAATCAGCAAATCGTCGGCTTGACCGCGTTGGAGAAAAACTAGACCAGGCAGTTAGTAGACAAGATGCCACTGATGCCCAAATAGCCCAACTACTGACAGCACAAACAGCTACCGATGGCCAAATAGCCCAATTACTGACAGCACAAACAGCTACCGATGCCCGAATAGGTCAACTACTGTCAGCGCAAACAGCTACCGATGCCAAACTAGATCAGCTGACTGAGCGGGTTGACCACTTAACTGTGGCTCAGAATCGAACTCAAACACAACTTGATCAACTGTCCAGCAGGTTAGATGAGTTTATCTTTCACACGCAGCGAATATTTAACCAACAGGCGACAGTTTTAGAACGTGCGGATGGACGTTCCGAAAGATTAGAAGTCATTATCACTCGACTTGACCGAAATTACGAAGAGCAAAAATCCGAGTTTCGGGAGTTTCAACGCACTACTGGTGCGGCTTTGGAACGAATTGACAGAGTTTTGGACTACTTACTACGGCAACAAGGGGGTGATGCGAGGTAAAAGGAATAATGCGCTCCACAGTACCCTTGGTGCTGTCTTTCAGTTTTCAAATCAACTTAATTCAAAAGGTGAATAGCATGAAGTGCAAAAAAAAATTAAAGCCAAAACAGCCCCTCTGTTTCAAGAGCGGCATTTGGCTGGTATGATTTTTTTACAACCTAGAAGCGGGATTAGCTAATCTCCTACAACTTCTATCAGTGGCGGCCTCGGAAACCAAAAACTGATTTAGTTACAGGGGGACTAGTCTGCGATGCGCGCCCTTACAAGTGCGCCCGTAAATCTATATTACAAGATTGTTGACCAAATCTTGTTACTTTCTGCTGGAAAAATGCCAGTTGAACGTTAAAGATTTTTTGCACATCTTTTGACTTCATCAAATTCTGTCATCACAGTTAACAAATGAGCGAAATCAAAAGCATAAGCAGCATTCTTGATAGATAACGAGTATTTATGACGCAGAACCCGCTCCAATGTCCACCCCATCCAGGAATTGGAGTTTACTATGACGATTACAGGGTTACTACCAAACAACAGCCTCAAGACTTTTGACATTCGGAATTTTACAGAAAAGCTGACTCCTACCAAGGAGAAAAATCGTTATATCTGCCCCGTGTGCGACGGTAATAACCTGACTATCGACCAGGAAACAGGCAAATATCAATGCTGGAACGGCTGTGAGTGCCGGGATATTAGGGAAGCTGTTTCACCGTGGGAAGAAAGCAGGGGGCAGGGGAGCAGAGGGGCAGGGGAGCAGAGGGGCAGGGGAGCAGCTTTTCCAAAACCGCACCCGTTGCCTAAAAAAGAGCCAGTACCCGTTCCAGCAGATGCAACATTAGTCAGACTGGATGCTCCAGCAAAAGACTGCCCCCAACCACAACAACCCTCATTCATTCCCAAACGAGTTAAAAGACAAGTTGCAGCTGCAAAAGCCAATTTAACCAGCGTTGTCGAAACAGTTTATAAATATTCTCCTCACCAACAGGTATCCCGTTTTGATTGGCCAGACACAAGCATTGCAAAAGGCAGCGACAAAACCTTTGTACAGTGCCACATCGCTGCTGATGGCTCATGGCAATGGACTAAAGGCGATGCTTCTTGGAGTGCATACCGACTTGATGAGGCGATCTCCGCCGCTAAAAACACCCCCGGTACACCAGCAGTGCTATGGCAGGAAGGTGAAAAATGCGTGGAAATCGCCAGAACAATTCAAATTGCTAGCTCCACCTTGCAAGGCAGTAACTGGAGTGAGGCAGAAATTAAGCGCATCCTCACCCAAGTTAAAACAGAATTGCTCATGGCAGTCATGGTGTTCTTGTATGACCCAGACTCAACTGGCATGAAGAAAGCCGAAATCTTTCAGAAATGCTGCATTGATGTAGGCTTGCCCTGCGTTCTAATTAACCCCAAACAAATTTGCCAAAATTTACCCCATGATGGCAGCGACATCGAACAGATATTGGCGCAGATGGAAGTGCCAGATTTTATCCGCAAAATAGAACAGGAGATTCACGCTGCTGTGGACGGACAAACTGAATTTGACCAACGAGTTGAACAAGCCAATAACTTTCTGGCAGACATCCCAGACAACTTCCAGCCGTTAACCGAAATTACCCAAAAAGCATTTGAAATCCTCTACGGTGATCAACCTTGGATTTGCGCTGCCGACAAATTGTACTGTTGGGATGACACTTACTACGAACATAGCCCCGATGTCGTCGAGTTAAAGCGGATTGCCAACTTCTGCAATAATTTCCCCGTACTCAGAGGTAATCAAATTTGTTTCCCCTACGCCAACCCCGCAGCTGTGGAAAAGATTTTACGCTGGGTGAAAATCCGAGTTGGTGTCAGACCAGACGCACTCAACCCACCGGGGATCAATTGCGTCAACGGCGTTTTACAAATTATTTGGGAGAATAAGATTCCCAGTTGGCAGCTAATTAAACATACCCCAGACCTTTACTACACCTACAAACCCATTGCCATTTATGACCCAGATGCTGACAGCACTCATTGCGATCGCCTGTTGTCGTGCCTAGACCCTGCCCAAGCAGAAATCTTCTTGCGAACCATCGCCGCCTCCCTCGACCTACCCACAGTGCGAAAACACAAAGGTCGCTTAATCAAAGGTCTGTTATGCCGGGGCGACGGTAACAACGGCAAAGACACTCTGCGGGAAGTCGTCAGCCTCATGTATGGCAAACGCGGCATCACCGGCTGCACCTTAGCCGACTTTGCTGCTTATGACGAGGGACGCAAATTCTCCCTAGCGAAATTAGTCCATAGCCGAGTCAACTGGGCCACAGAAAACACCAACAGCGATCGCTTGGATAAAATCCAAAGCTTAAAAGCCTTCATTACCGGCGAACCACTCGATTCAGAACGTAAAGGCGTAGACAGTGAAGAATTTACCCCAACGGCGATCACCTTATTTAACGTCAACGACACCCCCAACTTACAGGGGACTCTAGAAGCGATTAAGAGCCGCTACGCCGTGCTTTCCTTCAACAAAACCTTTGTCATCAACGCCAACCCCACTAAAGGCGAAATTGAAGCAGATCCCCGCTTTAAATACGACCCCATCTTTATACAAACAATGGTCGTCCCGGCATTTTTAAACCGCGTCCTACAAGCCCTAGTAGACTTGATGCGGGATGGCATTGACTACAATTCCACAGAAGCAGCCCTAACCGCTATCCAAACCGAAAACTGTCACTTATTCCAATTCTGTCAAGACGTGAGCTTAGACTACAAACCCAACAGCATTTTAACCGCGAACGAAATTTGGACAGTTTTGGAACAGTGGTATCGGGATAACGGCACCCTGGACTATGAAGAAACCAGCAACGGCAAATTTAAAGCGATTTGGGTAGACCAAGCCAAACCCAGCGATAAAAATATCAAAGCTCCTAATCAAGTTATCCCCCGCTTTCTACAGCTATTCCCCAAAGCCAAAAAAATCACCATCCCCCACACCAGTGGCAAGAAAACAGTTTTGGCAATCCAAGGCATTGGCTTTAACTCCGGTTCACCCCCAGATGATGCAAGTTCATTGTCAACAAGCCCAGTTCGCACCGCAATAAGCACCCCTAGCACCCCAATTCCACCCCAAGCCCCACCCCAAAAAACCACGTTAAATCAAGACCTCCACCCCACCCACCCCAATTTTCCCCACACCATTGCAGAAAAAAATATTAATCATCAATGTGAAGTGACCAATGACCATACTGAAATGCCCCAACCAGCCCAAACAGTAGCTGAAAAATTAATTCTTTCAGAAACACACCCCGCCACCCCATCAACCGAGCAATTACCTGGGGATGTCGTAGAAAAACCCCATAGAGAAATCAACCCCCCTACCCCATTACCTGAACAGCTGCCAGTAAATGCAGCAGAAAATCAAAATCTAGAGAGCAACCCCGCCACATTGGGGTGGGTGGGGTGCGATGCCGATAAATCAAGCATTCTTGGGGTGGAAACTGGGGTGGAAACTGGGGTGCCAGACACCCTTATTGCGGTGCAAACCACACTTGTTGAGAATGAAACTGCGAAAAATGACACTACCCATTCCCAAATCCACACAGAGCCAACGCCTACCATTACTAAAGGAACACGAGTAAAAATTCGTCCCCATACTTTAGGAAGTTTGCGTGATGGTAAAGAGGGCGTTGTCATTCGCGTGAAAACTGAGAATCATGATGGTAATATCTTGACCAAATTCATTGTTTGGCTGGATGACGATACTCTGGAACCGCGTCTACGACAAGTGGAATGTTACTTGAGTTGGTTGATTGTATTGCAGTGAGGATTTAAATATGGGTAAAGCACAACGGCGTAAACAAGCTGCCAGGAGTGGTGACAACATTACTGAAGAAACAATCAAGATGGCGGGAGCAATACAACCCAAAGATGAAACTTTACCACCTGCTATCGTCTGGGGTGTACAGCTGGAAAATATCCACGACTACAAAGGATTGTTTATGGGGAGTTTGCAGTTCATTAACAGGGGGTTTAATCCAATTAAATACCTGTTTACCACAGAGCAGTTTGATAGAGTTTTGCAATCTTTGATTGACCAGAAAACCCTAATTATTCGCAATCAAGGATACTACCTTCACCCAGATTTGCTACATGAAATCGACCAAAAATCAAGTAAACCCTTCAGCCCAAAACTGAGTTAAATCTACTGATGACTGAAAACGATAAACAGCAGTACTAAAATAATTAGCGCTGCTAAAACAACTTATCCAGTTAAAAATCACGGCGAAAATTGTCAATAGTCGCCGCTATTGGTTAGCCGCCGAAATCCCCCTATAGCCCACTTATTTTTTTTGATTAGGGTCAGTACCAAGATGCTTTTCCACCCGCTCCAACTTGGTATTACTCCAACGAGTACGCTGCCAAATCGCTCTCAAATAAGTGTCGATATCGTTAGAGATTCTTACCGGGATTAATAGATTAACTAAAAAGAATAAAACTAAAAAAGCGAAACCAGTACCCAAAGCCATAAAGCAACCACTTCCTAGTGGTTCAACGTGCAAAACCTCTTTTTCTCTCGTGGGATTTTGAGGGGGATTCTGCTTCAACTCCTGAATAACCGTAGTCAACCTGTTCGTGTGAAGAACTAACTCGTTCCAGTTCGACTTTAACTCGGAGATTTCGCTCTTTAGCCCTTTGAACTCTAAGCTCTCCAATGTCGTTGAGGATTCGCTGATACTCTGTGATTGACTCAGCAAGAGAGTCAATTCTTGCCTCAAATTTTCGTTGTTCTGCTCGTACTCGTTCCAAGAGAGATTCTGATTCTTCAATTCCCCCGTCAGCATCTCGATAGTCACCATCGCCTTGCTGAGGAGTTGATTCTGAATTAAATTCGTTTGCGCCCATGCTTGTAACTCCGCCCTATCCCGTTCACGTTCAGTTTTTTGTAATTGCTTAAAACTTTCAAATTCCTTATACAACCTGCCCAGCGCCGTCTTCACCTCCCCTAGTTCACTGAGTTCTACTGAATTGGCAGTTGAAGGATGGGAATTGTGAGGATTGCCGTTGACATTAGAGTCATTATTCATTTACTTTTTTGCGCCCCCGGCGAGAAGTAGACACAGTTACTGCTGACTGATTAGTTGCACTCGTTCTCTTAGCTTGATTCCCCTCTGGTTGCTCTAACCCCAAATAAACCCCAGCCTTTTCCAACTCCGGTTTAGCCTGGTCTAAAAACCCACTCACCAACAGGTAATCCCCAAAAGGAAAACCATTCTCCTCCGTCGCCGCCGAATAAGGCAAACCCTTTTCTATTAACGTGTCAAAAGTCGAGTATTCCAACTCTGGCATTTCTATTTCTAAACCCTTTAACTCAGAAATCGTTGCCGAAGTTTTGCTATTCTCCCAACGCTGAAAACCAGAACCCTTATCCCAGCAGAGATTCTTCACCACCACATAATCAGCTTGAGCGCCACAAAAATCCACCATAGTTTTTAAACTAGTGATGACCGAATACCCAAGGTTTAATACAGTCACCAGCGTCACCCGATAACCCAAATCACCCGCAATTTTAAATAACCCAAACTTACTAATAATTTCCCTAGTTTTATTGCTTGATGCCCCTGGCATATCTACTATTACTGAATCTGGTGATTCCGCCTTAATCTCAGTAAAAAAGCGTTTCGCCTCAGCCACCTCAATGAAATTCAACAGTCTGACACCGTTACCAAAATTTTGATAATACTCATACAGTTCTGGATTCTCTGTATCGGCATCATAAGCGAGATAATTAATTCCCTTGGAGTGCATGACATCCAGAAGCAAGCGAGTAAAAGCAGTCTTACCAGTACCACCCTTACCCCCTAGAATCATCACTATACGTTTCATAATTCACTCCTATTAGTGACATTGAATTGGGAATTAGTTTTAGCCGCTGATTTCCCTCCCTTTGCAGTAGTTGCAGTCGCTAGTGGTGGAGATGATTCTTTATTAGTATTCGGTGAAGAAGCTTCTGGCTCTACTGGTGAGATATCATCACCAGATGTGGTAGCTGAATCTGTAGATTCTGATTCAGCTACCACTGATGCTTCGTTACTAATATGTTGATTAGCAGTTGTAGATATTGCCTTTTTATAAAAACTCTTAATTCCACTAGCGGCTAGTTCAACACCGTGTCCCTGAAAGACCTCAGCAACATCCGAATAATCATAGCCAGCATCCAACATATCCTGAATAGGTTTAGCTAAAGTTTTGACTAATTCGTCCAGACTAATAGTTTTAGGAGTTGCCGCCTTTTGTTTGAGACTAGTTTGAATATCTTCAACTTTGGATAATGGAACTGTCTTAGGTTTACGAGGCATAGATAGGAGTATCAACAAATTAGTCCATTGTAAAAAAGTTACGGTCACAGAAACTTTAAGTTTTTTGTGTAAATGTGACAAATATCAGCCAAATCGGGTTTGTAGCCTCGTGAGGTAGACTAGTTGAAAAAAGTAGTAACGGCGTAAATCACACCCTTAGTACCACCAGTATGAGCAGCATTGCAGAATAGACCCAGCCCTCGGTGTAACCGAGGGGATGACAGAGGGAAACTCGTGATGAGGCTGAGTCTTGCATTCGCCCATATCCTCGTGATGCCCCGTGGTTCATGCCACCCATTGACTTCGCGCGGGGACATAGACAAGCAATACGCCTTAACGCGCCTGCGGCGCTGCTTTTGCTCCGCAAAAGAGGCGTTCATTGCTTGTTGGGGGTGTCCCCCAAACCCCCTTTAAATAAGTCTTTTTCAGGGGCGAATCAATCAAAAATTTCCGGGTTATTCGCCTACCTGCTCGGCACTTCGTGCCATTGCAGCTACAGCGAATAACCCGGTGAAAAAAGAAAAATTCAGATAACTAAGCTCCCAGTTATGCAACCAGACCCCCGCACCAACCTGAGTAATCAACTAGCTGACGCACTAAGTAACCAGACAATAGAGCCAGATACAAAGCGAGAAATAACCATTACCTTTAGGGTAAGCACTGCCGAAAAAACTAGGCTAGAACAACGGTGCAATGGAGTGGTGCAAAGTGACTATATTAGAGCCAGATTATTTGATTACCCTTTACCCCAACCAAAACTGACTATCCCCGAAGTTAACAGAAAAACCATATACGAACTAAAAAAGATTGGTAATAACCTAAATCAGCAAACTAGAGCCATTAACGAAGCTGTAAAAATTGGTAGCCAACCTCTGACTAGTAACGTCAAAGAATATCTGCAAACAATCAAAGAACTAACAGCCCTCATAGAACAAACTCACGCCAGCTTATCTCAACCAATACCAGACGAGGGTTAGCAAAATGATTACCAAAATTAAAGCTAATAAATCATTTCGTGGCACTACTAAATACGTACTAGAGAAAGAGAAAGCCCAGATTATTGGCGGGAATATATACGGCTCTACCACCGATAAATTAGTAGAGCAGTTCACCCTGTCAGCCCACCTCAACCCCCAACTAAAAGACCCATGCTATCACCTCATGCTGTCAGTACCAAAAACTGATAGGAGCTTAAATGATGAAGAATTAGCTAATCTCTCCCAACGTCATTTTGCAAATGTCATTGTGCTATCACGGCTAAAAGGAGAAGAAGCCCAAGTCAAACAACCTGATAAAAGGATAGCTGACACCAAACTAAACCAGCTAGTTGATGAATTTATAGAAACAGAATTACCAGCCTATGACTTCTTTATAGCCCGACACTCAGATAAAAAACATGACCACACCCACATCGTTGCATCCAGGGTCAATAACCTAGATGGTAAATCCATCCGCACCTGGAATAATTACGCTTACTCAGAACACTCAGCCCGACTGTTAGAGCGAGAATTTCAACTCACGCCAGTACAGAGTAGCTGGGAAAGTAAACGTAAAGCTATGACTCGTAATCAACTGGAACGGGTAGAGCGTGATGGACTTCCAGGTGAAGAAATCATGCGCCGAGCGATTGAAAAAGTGGCAGTAAATAAACCGACAATGCCTCAGTTTATTGAGCGATTATGGTCAGAGCATCAAATCAAAGCCATCGTTAGTTATTATAGCAACGGCGGCGTAAGGGGTATCAAATTTGGGATTGATATAGGTTCAGTTAATGAAGATGGTAGCCCTCGCTTGCTCTGGAAACAGGGAGGTAATCTCAATAAATATAAGTGTTCTTTCGCCAAACTCCAGACAGAATTAGGGATAAGCTACGACCCCAAAAGGGACGATAACGAGATTAAACGCTTAAATAATTTCTCAGAATTTGTAAATAATAAGCCTAATAATCAGCAGGTAATATCGACAATATCTGCTGCTAATTCTCCAGATATATCTGAAATTAATCCCCAGATAAACCCAAATATAAGAGCCGAGTTATACAAATATTACAGTACCAACTTGCAGAAATTATTAGTGACTGACCGAGATAAAGAAATTGCTATTAGAGCATTATTAGATAATAAGCCAGCCCAAGAGGTAGAAGAAATTATCCTAGCCAGCACCGCCGGATGGACTCATGATGAAGCTAAAGCATTAGTGATAATCGCTCAAAATAAACTGGCATCCAGACAGCCCCAATCAGAACAGCTACTTTCTGAAAAACAGCAGTTACAGTCGGAATATTTAGCTATAGCTGTGCCTGTTGCAGTGAAATTAATCAACTGGCAGTTAAAAGAAAAAGGTGAGCATAGCTTTAGGTTTAAACGTGCAACACTGTCAAAACAAGGAAAAGAATTAGTATTTACCCATGATGAACGCGGAGAAATTTTTCGCGTGAAAGTTAACCGAAACCAGTTAGGTGAGCTTGAGTATTCACCAATTAATGTAGGAGAATTAGAGACAAGAGACATTCAGCTTTGGCACTCTTGCGACCAGCTATTGCAAGAATTAATAGAATCTGAACAGCAACAAAAACTCTCCTTTAGTAAAGGTATTTCCCGCTAGTTGGTGGCGCAACTCTTAACCGCTTTGCTCAAAGTTTGCGGTGTCTGCCACTGCCACGAATCAACTCGTTGAGCTATCTGGCGGATTCCGCCAGATAGGGCGACGGGAGCAACGCGATTTTGTGAGGTGCGAAAAATTTGTAACATAAGTTACGTGGATGGTGAGCGTTCGCTACCTAGAAAAGGTAAAAATAGGGAACTTCGACCTCGGTTTATTAGGAATAAGCCCTGGTAATTGAGATATCAAATCCGATCTCACATTTTCGCGTTGCTCCCAGGGCGACTTATTTAGTGAAACAGCAACCTTATTAGGTAGGTAGGCGGGGATCGCTTACCTTTATTTCCTTACTTCAACCCAGACTGTTCTTTACTCTTCAGCTTGTCATTTTCAAAAACAGCAGTGATTTTAGAACCATCAGGATTTTCCCAGACAAAGGTTGCTATGGTTGCAGAACGGTTAACCTCGATACCTCGATATAAGATTGACCGCACCTCTATTAACGACATTCCCGGTTTTAACTGTTCGTACTCTACGCGGCTAAAGTGATAGAGTTCAGTTTGAGCAGATTCATGCTGCCTGGTAGAATTAGCAGCTTGATGAAAACCATAGTACAGACCAGAACTCAATGCTACTCCTACCGAAAACATTACACCCAGTAAGCGGATGCGAGGGGGAGGATTGAACCTATAGTTTGGTTTATTATTTGAATGTAACATTAGAAAAACTCGACAAATAAAGTTTACTTGATGCTGGTTTGATAGTTTCTGAGGCCGTCAGACCAGCTTTTAATGATGTAAATGATGTAACAGTGTTGAGCCTGCGTTTAATGGGCAAAGATAAATACCTCCTTTTTAGTTGAATGTCAACATCCAAGATATGAAAAATTCTTTTCAGAGGATGTTAAGGTGGGCATTTATTCTGGTGAAGGCCAAATTCTGAAATGGAGTTGAATTAAGTTAACTGGTCAAAAAGTAGTTACGAGCTACTTTTTGACCTTACAAACAGACAAATCAGTTTAAGAAGTGACTAGATGAAAAAGTTTAAATTTCATTTGGTAAATAACCAAACATTACTACTATTACTCCAGTTATTACTCCAGTTGTGATTTTCACATCTACTGTTGCCAGTAACCGAGCGAGAATATTATTAGATGGTTTAGTGTTCATTAAAATATTTCCATAAAAAAATTTTGTAATTTATTGCTGGTTTGGGAGTTTGTGAAACTCCCTGCCAGCTTTAACTGATATAACAGGGTGTAACTAGCACTTGGTAGGCAAAAATAACCACCTGTGTAATTAACCCTGTTAACTTTGATAATGTGGAGAAAATGATGTAAAAAGTGGGCATTTTTTTTAACACCTGTATAAACACCTCCTGTAGTAACTTTGTCAACCTGAAATCTGTAGCTGTTATTCCCAGCATTGAGTAACCAGTTGGCTAACCTAAATTGCCCATGTCTTTGTTAGTGAGTGGCTACTTTTAGATTTCCTAGCTAGGCACAAATTGGCGGCATAAAATAAGCGGTCTAGTTTTTTTTTACTAAACCGCTATCACCGATGTTTACTTAATTACTGCATTACTGCATTACTGCATTAATCATCTATATCCTTAAGTGCTTCATCTAGCAAAAACCTGACAATTTCAGCCTTTTTTCTATTAGTCTTGGCTGCCAGCACAGATAACTTACGGTGCATTGATTCAGATAAATCAACAGTTAATCTAATTGTCGGTTCTTTAGAATTGGTCTGTTGAAGTTGAGACATGATATTAGGCTTAGTTAATTTTTGGGTAGATGTAGATTTTTTAGTTGGCTGAGGTTCTGGTTGTGGTTCTTCGGGAGGTTCGGGCTGAGTTTCGCTTACTGGCTGCTCCTGTTGACCATAGACAAATTCACGCGCCAGGGCATCATCAAGAGGCTTTCGTTTTTTGCTAGTCATTTGAGCATTCCCACAATTTCTTTAAATAGTCGCTCATATTCCCGCCCTGATTCAGCCGCAGGTCGTCCCGATAAATCCCAAATTGTTGCAGCTTGTCCAAAGGTGTCCGCGATCGCTTGCTTTTGGTGAATTACCGTCTTGAGTACCGTCACTTCTTTAGTTTTACTGAGGAGTGCGATCGCTTCATCGAGCAACTTTGTACCTTTAACCGCACGGCTGATAAATACTGCTGCTTTGGGCGCACCACCGCGCACAGACTGAGCTTGTTTGATGAGGCGAACAGCATCACTGGCAGATTGTAGGTCTAACCCTGTTGGTTGACAAGGAACTACAGCTAAGTCAGTCCTGAATAATATTGCCCTACTAGCTTCAGATAAACCAGCCGGCCCATCCACAATAAGATAGTCACACTCCTGCGCTAATTCTGGGATTTGCTCTAAAAGTTCATCTGGTGATTGCAGCACGGTAGTTTGAATTGAATTAGACTCCATTGCAGTCAGCCAAATTGAACTGCTACGTTGAGCATCAGCATCTAATAAATGAACTTTGTGGCCTTTACGGGATAGCCAGCATGATAGATGGACGGCAGATGTAGATTTTGAACATCCCCCTTTTTGATTAACAAGGGCAATTACTGACATACTGCATTACTGCATCAATTACTGCATTGAGTATATACTGTATGGCAAATGTTTTAGGGCGATGGCTTTTTACAAAACTTAACAATATGACAGCTAAGAGTTTTGTCATTGAAAAATGAAAATTGTTCTTATAAATACGAAATACCGCACTTTAACAGTAGAAATAGCAGTCATAGAAATGCAATATTAAAGATAGAGCCTCTAAGCAAACACGTATTCCCAGTACGTATGCTCAGAGGTTCTCTCAAATTCTGACTGCAATCAGAATGAAACGTTCAATCAAGTGGGTTTTTATCTTTTCACGTCAGTTTTGAGGCTGCGCTAATTTTATAGTGACTCATAATGACTCATTTGTCTAAGATAAATTATTTAATCTAAGACAAATACTGAAATTTAAATAATTAGCTTAAAAAATCTTTCAGACAGATTATCTTAAGATAAGGCTCGATTGAACAATCAAGTCTGAGTAAGCACGTATTCCCAGTACGTATGCTCAGATGTTTTCCCAAATTCTGACTGCAATCAAAATGAGGCGTTCAATCAAGTCGGTTTTTACTCTTTAATTCAGGATGAAAAAATCAAGATTTTCCATATCAGCTGATCTTGCAATTCCTCAAGCAGCTGTCATTGCCATGCTCAGTTTTGTGCTTGGTGCTGGTTCTGTTTATGGTGTCGTCCGCCATGAACAACGCCAGCATCAATCGATTAATCAAAATCAATTGATTGAACAGAAGTGTCAAGCTTCACCAACAAATCAATAAAATAAACTGACTTAGGTAAGTGTAGCGAACTGCAAACATCCAGCGATAAAACTGCAAACAAGGCGATTGTCGGTGGAACCATAAGATTGCCGTTTTGGTACGCTTATGCTTCAAATTGGCTTCGGCAACATTACGCTTCCAATGTCTTAAATCCTTGCAGGCTCTATATTCGAGTTCAAGGCCTTGAAATGCATCAACTTAAAAATGAAGTTTTGAAGTCCTCTGTTTTGGCAAGTTTATCGTTCCATTTTTAGTTCCCGGCAATATTATGGTTCCGATTGTTTAATTAGGGTTGCGATCGCACAATGAAAGAATGAACATTACAGCCTCAGTTGCGGCAGTATTATGGTTCCAGTTTTGGCAATATTATCCTTCCACCGACATTACCAATTAGAAGCTGTATGCTCAATAGCAGCCTGTGCTGCTGCTAGAGATTTAAGACGAGTATTTTCGTCCCTCATGAGATCATCAGCATGAATAAAGGTGATGTTTGTAATTCCAATGAATCCAAAAATAGCCCGTAAGTATGGTTCTTGGAAGTCATAGCCTGCCATTGAGCTTCCGAGTCGGTAGTTGTCGCCACGAGATGTGATAATGAGCATCTTTTTTCCCTCAACTAAGCCTTTATAGCCTTCAGAGACTATAGCAAATGTGCGATTCACTCGTACAATCAAATCAATGTAAGCCTTAAATCTAGCAGGCACATTGAAATTGAACATAGGAATCGCAAAGACGTAGTAATCTGCGGCAATAAATTCATCGACTAACATATCAGAAAACTTAATGGCTTCAGCTAGTTCCGGAGAACGGTCTTGTTCTGTAGTAAACATTGCTGCAAACAATTGCTCATCAACATAAGGAACTGGTTCATGACCCAAATCCCGATAAGTCACAATATCTGTGGAATGTGTAGTTTTCCAAATATCAATGAATTTGCTAGAAAGAGTTCGAGAATGAGAGCGCTCTTTACGAGGGCTAGAGTCAATGTGTAAAACATGAGCCATGAACTTCCTGTATTAAAAACTCAACCAAAAAAGAGTTTGTCAGATTATTTATTTTAGTACCAGTTTTTAGAAATACTAGTATAAAGACTAATACCTTAAAACTTAAAAGAAGGATAATGTAAATGAATGAACAGAAGCGCCGAGAAGAGTTAGCTCATTTTCTTCAAACACGCCGTGCTAAACTCAAACCTGCTCAGGTTAATCTACCTAATGGATCTCGCCGTCGTATCCCTGGCTTACGGCGTGAAGAGGTAGCTGAACTTGCAGAAATTGGAGTGACATGGTACACGTGGCTTGAACAGGGACGTGACATCAAAGTGTCGCTGAAGACAGTAGAAAGAATTGCTGCTGCCCTTAGGCTCGATGAGCATGAGAAAAAACATCTATTCTTACTGACAAAACAACCCTTATTTCTTAGTTCAGCTCCCGACACACCGATGGTGAGCAAATCAATGCAACATATTCTTGACGCCCTGCGAATAACTCCTGCCTATATTACAAATCACCGATGGGACATCTTGGCTTGGAATCGGTCAGCTTGTGCACTTCTGGGTGACTTTGAACAAATGCCTTTGAAGGAGCGCAATCTAATGTGGTTAGCATTTACCGATACTACGATACGCCAACTGTTCGTGGATTGGGAGGATTTTGCCCAATGCTTACTAGCACAGTATCGCTCTGCGTATGGTTACTATGAGGACGAATATCAGAGTAGAGAGCTTACTGAAGCTCTGCAAGAACTTAGCTCAGAGTTTCAGGAATGGTGGTCTTGCCACAATGTGATAAGTAGTGGCAAATGCCACCAAGAACTTGCTCATCCTATTGTTGGCAGACTGGTACGGTAAGTCTGTGACTTTTCAAGTCACAGACTTACCGTACCTGCGATTAATTGCTTATACACCAGTCTTGGAAGAAACTGCTAACAAACTCGAAAAGCTTGAGCTTTTAGGGACTTCCAGAAAATAGAATTTATTTGCAGTTAATGTGGTTTGAAAACCCTTGTTTGCAGTTTGAAAATTATGTTTGCAGTTTCATTTGCAATTATTGTGGGGTCTTGGCAACTTTTGGTGATCTCGGTTGGGGGAAGGCAGAAGGCAGAGGGCAGAAGTCGGAAGAAAGAAAGATATAATTGAGATACTTCAAACTTAATTCCATCAAACATTTGAGGGATAAGCC
>JAHHIM010000055.1:0-404903 GCA_019358915.1 Trichormus sp. ATA11-4-KO1 | reverse complement strand
GCCAAATCAAGAGACTTAATACTACTTATTCTCATTAAGTCTCTGGAATCTTGAATCTAACTTAGTTCTTATGTACTACTCCGTCAGCTTTTTGTTGATGTGTGACAGTTAGGGTGCGGAAGGTGGGATTTAACTATATCTGATTGGTCTGGTGTTTAGGCGATCGCTCTTGTTAACAAACTGCCAAGACGCAGAGAACGCCAAGGAAAAATGCTAGTTGATTAAACACACTAAAACTTGAATTAAAAATCCTGAGTAAAAAAAATCCCTGGTAAAAAAGACCAGGGGTAAAGATATCTAATAGAATGACTTGGTTTAAATCTTAGCCAGCATTTGCCAAGAGTAACTCTCGTTTTTCTGACCCTTGAATTTTCACCTGATTGTCATCATCAATATCAACAATGGCTGTGTCTCCATCGGTGATTTCACCAGACAGCATTGCTTCAGCCAAAGAATCTTCTAACAGCCGCATAATGGCTCGGCGTAACGGTCTAGCGCCGTAACTGGGGTTATAGCCTTCTTCGACTACACGCTCTTTGAAGCGCTCTGTAACTTTGAGGACAATTCCCTTTTCAGTTAAGCGGCTAGCAACCTCACGTAGCATGATGTCAGCAATTTGCTTAACTTCATCCTTGGACAGTTGCGTGAAGACGATAATATCATCTACACGATTGAGGAATTCCGGACGGAAGTAAGCTTTTAGTTCCTCATTCACTAAGGTACGAATGCGATTGTAGCTAGCATTGGCTTCAGTATCGAACTCAAAGCCTAAGCCGCCGCCACCTTTTTCAATTACCTTAGAACCAATGTTGGAAGTCAAAATAATTAGTGTATTCTTGAAGTCTACTTTCCGACCTTTGGCATCGGTGAGGTGACCGTCATCTAGAATTTGCAGCAGCATGTTGAATACATCGGGGTGCGCTTTTTCGATTTCGTCGAACAGTAGCACTGTGTATGGTCTGCGGCGCACGGCTTCGGTCAGTTGTCCGCCTTCGTCATATCCTACGTAACCAGGAGGTGAACCTATTAGCTTGGAGACGGTATGTCCTTCCATATATTCGGACATATCTAAGCGAATCATTGCTTCTTCCGCACCGAAGAAGTACGATGCTAAGGATTTGGCTAATTCTGTTTTACCAACTCCAGTAGGCCCGGAGAAGATAAAACTGGCGATTGGACGATTGGGGTTCTTTAACCCTACTCTGGCGCGACGAATGGCACGAGATACGGCTGTAACTGCTTGTTCTTGACCAATTAACCGCTCATGGAGTGTGTCTTCTAGATGTAATAGCAACTCTGACTCAGATTCGGTGAGTTTGTTGACTGGTACACCTGTCCACGAAGCGACGATTTGAGCAATGTCTTCTTCGTCTACAACGGGGGAGGGGAAAGATTTATCGGTTTGTAGTTCAGCTGCGAGTTTTATTTCTTCGTCCCGCAATTCTCCAGCTTTGTCATAATTCTGGATTCTCACTGCTTCCTCTTTAGCTTTAGTCACACCGATTAGTTGCTGCTTGAGTTCTTTGTTAGTAGAAATCCGAGAGTTTCGCAGCCGCACGCGGGAACCAGCTTCATCAATTAAGTCAATGGCTTTATCTGGCAAAAAGCGATCGCTAATATAACGATCTGACAAGTTTGCGGCGGCGACAACAGCTGCATCAGAAATGTGTACTTTGTGGTGCTGCTCGTAAGCTCCGCGCAAGCCGTAGAGTATATCAATGGTTTCTTCTACTGAAGGTTCCCCTACCAGAATCGATTGAAAACGCCGCTCTAAGGCTGCATCACGCTCAATATGCTGACGATACTCATTCAGGGTGGTTGCACCAATGCACTGAAGTTCTCCCCGTGCTAAGGCAGGTTTGAGGATGTTGGCTGCATCTAAGCCGCCTTCTGTACCACCAGCACCAACTAAGGTGTGAACTTCGTCAATCACCAAAATGATATTGCCAGCAGAACGGACTTCATCGACAATTTTCTTGAGGCGTTCTTCAAAGTCTCCACGGAAGCGAGTTCCAGAGACTATTAGCCCCATATCCAGGCTGATAACTTGCTTGTCTAGCAAAATTTCCGGCGCATCTTGATTCACAATACGTTGCGCTAGACCTTCAGCGATCGCAGTTTTACCAACTCCTGGTTCTCCAATCAACACTGGATTATTCTTTGTGCGGCGACCGAGAATTTGGATGGTGCGCTCAATTTCTTTTTGCCGACCGACTACAGGGTCGAGTTTACCTTCTTGAGCTAGTTTTGTCAGATTCCTGCCAAATTCTTCGAGACTGAGGTTTTGGGTGCGTTTTGAGCTACTACCAGTACTCGCGAAAACAGATGCACCTTCACCTAAACGCCGAATTACTGCTGTCCGGACACTCTTGAGGTCAACCCCTAGATTTTGTAGCACTTTGGCGGCGACACCTTCACCAGCCTCGGTCAATCCCAAGAGTAAGTGTTCAGTGTTGATGTAGTTATGTCCAAGACTATTGGCTTCTCTAAACGATTGCTCAAATAAGCTTTTCACCTTGGGGGTAAAAGGAATTTCCGGTGGTACAAAACCAGAACCTCTACCGATAATTTTTTCTACTTCGCGACGTGCTTCTTTAAGAGTAACGCCCAATTCGGCCAGCACTTTAGCAGCAACCCCAGTTCCTTCTCCAATCAAACCCAGGAGAATTTGTTCAGTTCCTACGAAATTGTGTCCCAGGCGACGGGCTTCCTCCTGAGCTAGCATAATTACTTTGATGGCTTCGGAAGTGAAGTGTTCAAACATAGCGGGTTCTTGCTCCCTTGCTGCTTGGACTTTGGATGAATTAAAATTTCACCCTTGTTTAAACTTTTTTGTATTTTCTTAAAGACAATGTATCTTTATTTAAAGTTGAATGGCAGTGGTGAGAGCCGTATGAGCTCAGGTGTGGTTGCCGTCTCCGTTAATTATGGCGCAACGGCAAGGCTCTGCACTCTAGATTTTGGATGAATTAGTAATCCGACTCAAGGTATAAATTATGTCTGAATTACACGGAAGTAAGGACCAACAACATCCGCTTTACAACCGCGATCGCCCCTCTATTGATATTTTACTCGCTCAAGAGGCAACGGAGTACAATTTGGCAGAATTGGCTAGATTGCGAATTCGTTATCAAGGTTTTCCCGGAGCGAGAGACATCCAAAAAGACCTAGATAAAGTCTTGCAGCAGTGGGGTTTGACGGAAGCCGAACTTTTTGAGAAAACTCGCCAGATGCACGATATTGGGGGAATTTATAAAAGTCGCGGCAAAAAAGAAGAACAAGATTGGAATTAGGGATTGGGGATTGGGAACTAGGTAGAAATTCCCCTTCATATCCCTACTCTTCACCTTCATTCACCTTCCGCTCTTCCCCATACTCCCGCAGCTGCTTTAATAGCTTTTCTTGAGATGATTCGGTAATTGCTGGAATAGCTTTTGGTTGAGGATTTGGTTCAAATATATTCACAGCAGTAGGTGAGGGTTTAATGGTTAAAGCCTGTTGCTTTGGGTTTGGAGTTGTAATCACATTATCAGTTTTTTTGGCAATAGGTCGATTAACAGTGGGTTTGTTAACAATAGGATTGCTAACAGCAGCTTTTACTGAGTCTAAAGTAGCAGCCACCTTCACTTGTTCCTGCATCTGTTCTGTAGAAGACACCAAACCACTTAAACCATTTACCAACTGTCGCAGATTTTGTCGGAAAGCAGGATCTCCTGTCAATTCATCCAAATCAGATGTAATTTTTTGGGTATTTTCAAATGTCACCCGTGCTGAATCTAAAGTTTGTTGCATTAGCACTAGGTTCTGAGGATCATTTAGGGTTTTCGAGGCGTCACGTAAATTAGCTGAGGCTTGCGCTGCGTTTGCCGAAAGTGCTTCTAAATTGTTGAGTAATTCGCCTTGGGTTAAACGATTGACAGTAGGTGATAGGCTGCTAACTGTAACGCGTAATTGGTTGCTAGTTTCGGTGATGTTGTTCAAAGCCCCAACTAGCATAGAACGATTGGTTGTTACCAAATCATCTAGGTTATTCAAAAGACGATTAGCTTTACTGGCTGTGGAACTAAATTCACCCGCAGTTACACCTAATTGATCTACTGTTTTAGTGGTGGATGCAGTTAGTTGATTTGTGGCTCGTTGCACTGAATTAGCAGTGGCGGAAAATGTGCCTAGTTGTTTTTGGAAGCTTTTGCTCAAACTTTGTACATCTTGGCTAAGAGAAGCAACACTAGAAGCTGCCTCTGTTGAGCTTTCCAAAAGTTGATTTAGTCTTTGATAAAATTTTGGGTCATTATATGCATTGGCAAAATTAGTTGAACTACGAATCAGTTCATCAATGCTGATACCAATCTGACCTTTTAATCGAGAACCATTACAAACAACGAGGCTATTATCACAATTATTTTCTAAAGGTTTAGCAACAGTAACCCCAGTAGGTAAAGACCTTTTTGGTGTAATGTCAATGATACTTTCGCTAATTAATCCACTCTGATTGGCTTCAATTACCACATCACGGGGGATGATCAAGTCAGCTGGAGCAATTTCGATTTCCACCTCTATGGCATTTGGCCTCGGTTGTACTCTAGAAATATTGCCTACTTTGACGCCACGATAACGAACTGGTGCGCCTTTTTGCATACCGCCAGCGTTAGAAAATTCCACAATAAATTTGTATGAACTGCTAGCAGTAGTAAATCTATTCAACCACAGAACAATCATGACAAATGCGCCCAATCCCAGTAGGATCAACAACCCCACTGAACCTTCTCTTAATGTACGTCTAGATGCAAAGCGGTTTGTAATGATATCTCGCATGTTTTTCCTCCAGCCACCTAGCCAGCTACCTGAATTGGGCCTTCCACACTTCCACTGATAAATTGTCTAATCAAGGGATGCTCTGTACTATCTATGTCACTAACTGTACCTTGCCACTGCACTTTACCTTGATAGAGAAACACAAGTCTATCAGCTGTGCGCCGAATGGTACTATCTTGGTGCGTAACAATGGCATACGTACTACAGACTCCCTGTGTGATTTGCAATTGACGAATTAAATCTTCTATCACTGTTGAGGCGATGGGGTCAAGTCCGGCTGTTGGTTCATCGTATAGTAAAACTTCCGGGCCTTCTGTGGGACTATCAGGATTAGAAATAATTGCACGGGCAAAACTTACCCGTTTTCGCATTCCTCCCGAAAGTTCAGATGGGTAGAGATGGCCGATTCCCGACAAACCAACCATTTCTAATTTTTCTTTGACTAGTTCACGAATGCGCGATCGCGGTATCTTGGAATGTTGATACAGTAAAAAACCTACATTTTCATCTACTGTCAACGAATCAAATAATGCTGCCTGCTGAAATACCATACCAATGCCTATGGGATCAGCATTATCCTCAATCAACCCGTCTCGCCGTTGTCCTTGGACATAAATTTCTCCTGTATCGGGAGTCATTAAGCCGGCAATAATCCTTAAAATTGTCGATTTACCAGTCCCTGAAGGCCCAATAATTCCTACTGCTTCTCCCCGGTAAATTGTCAAGTCCACGTTATCTAAAACTTGATTGCTACCAAAGGACTTAGAAATGCCTTTCAGTTCAATTAATGGTTCAGTCATTAGTCATTAGTCATTGGTCATTGGTCATTGGTCAATAAAATATGAACTCAACACTCAGCACTCAGCACTCTCAAAGTGATGTCATCGTTATTGGTAGCGGTATTGGCGGATTATGTGCTGCTGGTTTACTGGCTCGTTATGGTAAGCGGGTGATTGTTTGTGAAAGTCATACAATTCCCGGCGGTGCAGCCCACAGTTTTAGACGACGGGGATTTGAATTTGATTCTGGCCCCTCATTTTATTGTGGTTTGACAGCAACCCAGAGCTTGAATCCTGTAAAACAAGTTCTTGATGTTTTAGGTGAGTCCCTCCAAGTTATACCCTATGATCCATTAGGACACTACCACTTTCCTGAAGCCATTTTTGCAGTTTATAGCAATACTGAAAAGTACCGTCATGAGGTACTAGGACTTACGCCCCAAGGTGCTGAGGAACTCCAGCAATTTGAAGAACGTTTGTTAGGGCTATATGAGGCGATGAAAGGTATTCCTACTTTGGCTTTGAGAGCAGATTGGCAGGTAATGTTGATGTTGATGAAACGTTACTTCCCATATCTAGTCAAAATGCTGCCTTATTTGCCGCTTGTTCAGGCTTCTGTTGGGGATGTGATGGATACTACAGTAAAAGATGCTTGGGTACGTCGGCTAATTGACTTAGAATGCTTTTTACTCTCTGGTTTAAAGGCACACGGGACAATCGCCCCAGAGGTAGCTTTTATGTTAGGTGAACGCTCCCGTGCTGGAGTTGAATATCCTGTGGGAGGCAGTGGGGCGCTGGTGAAAGCCTTGGTGCGGGGTTTAGAACGTTGGGGTGGTAAGTTACGTTTGGGGTGTCATGTTGAGCAGATTTTGGTGGAATCGGGTAAGGCTGTAGGAGTACGGTTACAAACAGGTGAAATTATCCCAGCACCCATCGTAATTTCCAACGCGTCAATTTGGGATACCTACAATCATTTGTTACGCCCTGAAGATTTACCTGCATCTTACCGTCAAGCTGCATTAGATATGCCAGCAATAGAAAGTTTTATGCATTTACACTTAGGTATCCGGGCAACAGGGTTAGAGAATTTAACGGGACATCATGTAGTAGTTCATGATTCTAGTCAAGATATCACCGTACCAGGTAATACTTGCATGATTTCCATTCCCAGTGTGTGGGATGCGACTTTAGCACCAGAGGGACATCATGTGGTTCATGCTTACACTCTGGAAACTTTTGCTGGGTGGGAACGAAATGATGGGTATGAAGAAAAGAAACAAGAGAAAGCGCAAACTTTATATCGTGCTTTAGAAAAAGTGATTCCCGATATTCGGGAGCGTGTGGAATTAGAACTTATTGGCACACCTCTAACTCATGCCCATTATCTCAGAAGATATCAGGGAACTTATGGCCCTGCCATAGCTGCTGGTAAGGGGATGTTTCCTAGTACACAAACGCCAATAAAAGGTTTGTATCGTGTGGGTGATAGTACTATGCCGGGAATTGGAGTACCTGCGGTAGCTGCTTCTGGGATTTTGTGTGCTAATAGTTTGGTCAATTTGCAGGAAATGGGGGAGTTATTGGATGGTTTAAAGTTTTAGGGTTACTGAGGGGAAAGAGGTGTTTATTGCACGCAGAGGCGCAGACGCGCGGAGAGGAGTTCGGGCGATATTTTTTACAAAATCCTCTACTATTTATTGCTAAAATACTATTTTATTTATAAACTTTCAGAGTCCCAGATCCCCGGCTTCTTAAAGAAGCCGGGGATCTTTTTATTCGTAACTTATTTAGGATTGCTATATCTGACAAATAGATTTGAAAACTTGTAATAATTCAACTGCACGGGGAGGTTCCATAAAATTTAATAATGGCATCAAGTGATAAATAGGAGGATTACCTTGTTCAATATAAACAAACTGATAAGCTCTACCGTTAGTGGTTAGACCCCAAACAGATTTTTGATTATTTAAACTTTTATAAGCGTAGGTGAGTAATTGAGGTAAGCCTGTCAATATATCAATTTGACTATTTTTTGATTCAATTAAAAGTATCCAAAAATATACTTGAGATTGGGTATGTTTAGCTTTACTAACAGCTAAAATATCCATCCTGCCTTTAATTGTAGTATCTTCATCTTCAACTTCAATCTCAGCAATATCTTCTTCTAGGCGAATCTCGATAGGATAGCGATAAAATCCAGCTAATCTCATTAAGGGTGCAAGTACAAGAAATTTGACCTGTCCTTCCGAAACTTTGCCAGATTTAAGATAGCGTCGAAAGTCATCTCTAATTTGCAGAAGTTCATGTTGTTCTACTTCTGTGAGAGGTTCCAGGGCTAACAGAGGAGAAAATGATTCACTGTACTGTTCTTGAAAGCCAAACAGACGCTGAACATCTTCTAGAGATAAATTACTAGCGTTGAGAATTGTCATTATCTAACTTCCCTGTAAGTAGGACGGCATAAATATTTAAAGGTTTAATTTGTTTTTTGGCAACTAACACCAAGTTTGTAATACACGACCTTTGATTTCTTGTCCTAGCCAGGGTGTATTACTAGAAAGTGTATGCAGGTTTTTCTGTGCAATTTTCCAGGTTTCTTGGGGATTAAATAAAGCTAATTCTGCTGGTTGATTAGGAGTAATTGTACTCAATTTCTGCCCTAAACATTTGGCTGGGTTGGTGCTTAAAGCCTGCCATAATTCCAAAGCTGTAAATTCCCCAGTTTCAACAAGGTTTTGCCACAGTAAAGGTAATGCTAATTCTAAACCGATCGCTCCTGGTAATGATTCGGCAAAGGCTTGGACTTTTTCTTCGTAGGTGTGGGGTGCATGGTCAATGGCGATCGCATCGATAATTCCCTGTTTGACCCCAGCACGTAACGCCACTACATCACTAGCATTACCCAAGGGTGGTTCTAAATGCAAGCTGGTGTTGTAACTTTTAATGGCTTTGGTATCTAGTAACAAATGCATCCAAGTAGCACTGGCGGTGATGGGTAAACCAGCCGCTTTAGCTGAGGCGATGAGTTCTACACTCCGGGCTGTAGATACCCGCATGATATGTACTGGTGTACCTGTGGAAGCTACCAATTCTATCAAAGAGGCGATCGCAGTGGTTTCGGCGCTGGCGGGTATGGGGGGTAAACCGAGACGCAGCGCTTCTGCACCTTCGCGCATAACTCCATTGGCAGATAATAGGCGATCGCTTGGCCAAAAGGCTACGGGTTTACCTACAGGTTGCAGATATTCCAACACACGCCGCACTAACCCTAAATTTTCCCAAGGTTTCCCATCGGTAAAACCAACAACTCTCGCAGTCGCCAAATCTGCTAATTCTGTCAGTTGCTTTCCCGCCACATCCAAAGTAATTGCACCCCAAACATACAGATGGGGAAAAGAAAAATGCCAACTCTTCTCTGCGCCTCTGCGCCTCTGCGCCTCTACCTTCTTCTGCAACTGTACTACAAGTGCCGGATGATCAATAGCAGGTGATGTATCCGGTAAAATGCTAATTCTAGTAAAGCCACCAACCGCAGCAGCTTGTAATAGAGACAACAAAGTTTCCCGTCCTTCAAATCCTGGTTCGCCGGAATGACTATACAAATCTACTAAACCATTTCCTAAAACTAAACCCCGACAATCTTTAATTTGAGTATCAGAACTAATCTCAGAAATTTGTGTAGCAACGGCTTGAATTTCACCATTAACAATTAGCACATCAGCTATTTGGTCAATTCCCGAACCTGGATCAATTATTCGTACTTGTTGTAGCAGTTCAATCATAAAAGTTTAAAATTTTTATTTAGAACCACAGATAAACGCTAAACTTATCTGTGGTTTTATTGCCATCAAATTGACTTTTGCATGAGGTTTAATGAGTTAAGAGTTGAAAGTCAATGAATTAAAGGTTTTAAGTTATTTACGTTTGCTTTTTCACTCCTAACTTTTCTACAGTGCTCCAGCTGCGGTTTTATCCAGTACGCCTCCACCCAAGTGAGTGGTAATGTTCATTGCTTGCAGTACTGGCAAGCCATTTAATCCAGAAGGATAGTCAATCACACTGACTGCTCCATTGCCTTGGCGGAAATGCCAGAAATTTTCTGTTGATAAACCCAGAACATGACACAGCAAGGTTTTATTAGTAGCATCATGAGCTACTACCAATCCAGTTTTGAGTTGATTTGTTAATGCTGCTTGCACAATCTCCTGCCAAGCTGCGACGCTACGCTCCCATACCTGCTGCAAGTTTTCTCCTTCAGGCATTTGTACTGCCGCAGGTTCTGTCCGCCAACGTTGTAATTCTCCTGGAAATTCTTGCTCTATTTCTCTTTCTAATTTTCCTTCCCAAAGTCCGTGACTGATTTCTCTTAAACCATCTTGTAATTCCAAATTTACACTAGGATGGTGACGCAATATCAGTTCTGCTGTTTCTTTAGGACGCAGCATTGAGCTACTAACAGCAAAGTCAATTGCTACCTCTTGCAGAAATTCACCAGCTTTTTGCGCCTGTTGCCTACCATGATCATTGAGGGGAACGTCAATTTGACCTTGAAATCTGGTTTGGCGATTCCACTCGGTTTCTCCGTGACGTACCAACAATAATCGCACGCCCTGATGATTCGGTCGCAAAGAGGGAAATATTTCTCCCATGTGTTGCGTCTGATTCATCGATTCTAGTTGAACTGGTTCTCCCAAGCCTCCAGCAAAATTCAAAACAGTGATGCCGCAGTTAGATTGTTGTAGGCAATGATAGCGACTTGGAGGAATGCCCAACGCCGTGCTGATGAGGGCACGATTAATGCCGTTATGCCCTACTATGAGGATGGTTTCACCTTGATGACGTGACAAGACTTCTTGCCAAAATTGCTGCGCCTGCTTGTATAAAGCGAGGACAGGAAAATGTTCTCTTGTCCCCTCGGCATCGTTCACTAGCATCCGCAGTTCATGAGGACGTTCTTTCCAAGTGCGGTAGTCTTCAAAAAACTTCTGCTTGACATCAGCACTGAGCATTTCTGCCCACAACGGCAGATCAATTTCTATGAGTTTATCGGAAATTTGAGGAACAGCAGACTGTGGAGAATGAACTGCCAACTCACTACAGATAATATCTGCTGTTTTTTTTGCTCGTTGGAGGGGACTACTATAAATCGCACTAAATAAAATATTGCTGAGGGCTTTGCCTACTTTACTGGCATCAGTACAACCTTTTTCTGTTAATTTTGACACATCGGTGCGTCCCTGGATTCGCCGCTCGGTGTTATAGCTGCTTTGTCCGTGGCGCACAATGATGACGCGAGTCATCTATCTTGCCCTCCTCTATACTAAAGGACTAATTTTACAATGCAAACTGTTTGTAGAATTATCCATTAAATAGAACGTATCGCCAGAAAAATTGTCTTTAGTGCAGTTGTGCCTAATTATTCATGAGCACAATAATCCTGTAAAATTGACCAAAAACTTTTGCTTTTACCTGAAAAATAAATTTATTCCCTGCTAGAAATACTTTTATTTAACTTTGATTAACATTTTAGACACTTTCTATAAAACCCACTATTTTTATGTAATTAGTGTACTTTCATTCACAAATGAAGCAACATCTAGTATGGTAATTAATATTACTTAAATTTTACGTAAATCACTAAAAAGTTAACGTATAATTTTACACTTTAACATAAGATTATTACTATTTAACCTTGTCCTGTTTGGCAATGTTCATAGTGAATCATTTTTAACTAAGGTCAGTTGACAAACTGTCACGAATAAATTGTTCAATTTTATTCCAGAAGAGCTACCATTGAAATAGTGCAAGGAGTGTTACTAATTCACCAAATGCTTGTTACAAGTTATTCTGGCAATGCGTTTCGTTAAAGCAGCATTGCTGATTTTAAATGTTGCATCAAACTAATGAATTGGTATAAATCCGTACAAAAGGGTGCTTGAGTAGGCAAAAATCTCAAGCGCTTTTTTGTGTATATAAAATTAATAAAATTTAGACATTGCTGAGAAATTTATTGCTTTAAGCAGTATTTTGACGCAAGATATAGCCGGAGTCACACAGGTTAGGACAGTTTTGATTACTCAAAGGCTTAAAACGAATGCCCTCTGCCTTTCTTGTTGAAGCAACTGATTTATACTTAGCACTCAGCACTTTGCTCTAAAAACACCAGCCTCAAAAGTTAGTTAATGCGACAGGATACTAAACAGATGCTCAAAGAGGAGGAGGTCAAATATAATTCAAACGTCAGCAAATGAGTATATTAAAAACAACTTAAAAAGCATGGGTGGTAAATTAATTGTATTTGAAGGGGTAGAAGGCTGCGGCAAAACTAGCCAAATGCAGCTTTGTTGTCAATGGTTGCAAAGTCTGGGTATCTCTGTGGTTGTCACTCGTGAACCAGGGGGAACAGAACTAGGATTGCATCTTCGCCACCTGTTACTAGAAAAAGTAGAGAATAAACCAATTGCTGAGGTAACAGAATTATTGTTGTATGCTGCTGACCGATCGCAACATGTGGAACAAGAGCTCAAACCAAATTTAGCAGAGGGAAAATATATATTGTGCGATCGCTACACTGACTCTACCACTGCCTACCAAGGTTATGGTCGGGGTTTGAACATAAGTTTAATTAATCAACTTAACTATATTGCCACTGGTGGATTGGAAAGCGACTTAACTATCTGGTTAGATGTAGATGTAGAAGTGGGACTAGCCCGTAAAAAAGGTGACCAAGCCGGATTAGACCGCATTGAGCAAGAGACAATCACTTTTCATCGGCGTGTTCAGCAAGGATATGCAGAGTTAGCCGCAGCTTATCCATCTCGAATTGTGCGGGTGGACGGTAGTTTAAGTCAAGGATCTGTGCAACAGGCAATTCAGGGAATTTTGCGCGATCGCCTGTCATCTTGGCGCTAATAAGTAGCCCTGATGAACTGCATACACCAAAACACACGAAAAAGGGGATTGAGGATTAGTATTTTACTCAGCAACGCCAGATGCTACAAGTCAGCAAAGCTGCCCAACGCACTGGCTCCACCCTGAGGGAAGCCGCAGCAGCGTCTACAGCACTCAGCACGGGCTAAACGCCCCGCTACCGCTCTAAGCGCAGCCATGCCCGCAGGGCTTTACAGCACTCAGCACTTAACTTAGAAGCGGTAATTGCGTGGAGTTTGTCCTGTCCATCTTTTAAAAGCGCGGTGAAAAGCACTAGCTTCAGAGAACCCCAACACAAAAGCGATATCGTGAATCGGAGTATGGGGATTTTGCAAATGCTTTAAGGCAAGTTCTTTGCGAGTTTCATCTAAAAGTTGCTGGTAGATTGAGAACGATAAGGGTTCAAGAGGAAGCGCGGTTTACAGAATTGTTGTTAACTTGCGGATATGCCTAATAGCTCTTGTGTTGGGCTATTTTAGAAAAAGCTAGACTACCTCTATATTTTGGCGCAGGTATTGCTATACATTACATTTAGTATAGTTTAGTTCCCAGGACATTTCGTGACACTGCTGAGTATCATAATACTGTATTCCCAAAAATCTGCTTCGGTTAGGAAACACTAATGCCCATAAGCTAGTCTGTTTGTCAACAGAAGTAAGAGATTGTTTGTAGATTTATGACTATTGAGAATGACACTAAAAATTTGCCCGCTTTTGGTTTCAAAGGCTACAAACCCAATCGCCATCAAAAAAACTGGTTCATCGGTATCTTGGCATCTGTCCCCATTGTCACCTTGTCTTTGCCAGTAGCTGCTTTGCAAGTACAGGTAACTCCAAGTAATCCTCAATTAGGTGATACGTTGTCTGTGGTAATTAATGTAGATAATCCCGAAAATGCTAGCAAACCTACAGTGACTGTTGGTGAAAATGCTTATCCAGCATTTGCAATTGCCCCGAACAAGTATCGAGCTTTAATTCCTACAACACCACTGGATAAAGCTGGAACTAGAACACTAAAGGTTTCGGGAAATGGTCAGGTGAGAAACTTGGCAGTAAGTGTGCGTAATCGTACCTTTCCCACACAACGCATTAATTTGCCACCAGGAAAAGCCGGAGTAAAAGCTACAGAACATGAACTCCAGCGCGTAGCAGCCTTTAAAGCGTTACAAACGCCGCAAAAGCATTGGAATGGGGCACTCCTCAAACCAAATGCCGGGCGGATTACGACAATTTATGGTATACGTCGCTACTATAATGGTAAATTTGCAAATGATTACTACCATCGTGGCATTGACTACGCTGGTGCTGCGGGTTCATCCGTAGTTGCCCCAGCTGCTGGTATAGTTGCTTTGGTTGGTAGGGTATCCGACGGCTTCCGGGTTCACGGAAATACAGTTGGCATTGACCACGGCCAAGGAGTGACTAGTATTTTACTGCACCTCAGAGACATCAAAGTCAAAGAAGGTGATTTCGTTAAAGCTGGTCAATTAGTTGGCACAGTAGGTTCTACAGGCGCTTCTACAGGGCCGCATTTGCACTGGGGTTTATATGTCAATGGGCAATCTATTGATCCAGTACCCTGGAGATTTGATGGAGTTGATTAGTAGAGACGGAATTGATGACGTCTGTGCATAATTTGAATATTTTTGCCGATAATCAGGCAAAATGAATTGGATTGATACCGTCCCTACCTTGCTTGGCTAGCGTAAAGAAGATGAGCGTTATGAGTATTGAAAAAATTGTAGATCAAGCTCTCCAGGATGGTTATCTCACACCAGTAATGGAAGCAGAAGTTGGACGAATCTGTGATAACGCGTCGGAACTCTCAATTGAAGAGTATATGGCACTGGATAGACTGATGGGAGCGCTATTGACTGGTGAGGTGGTGGCGGTACCTCGTAAACAATTCATTAACGTCATGGAAGAATTAGTCCTGACTGAGGCGATCGCTAGAGTAGCAGAAATTGAAGCTACCAGCGAAAGTTCTTTGGATGTGGGTGATATAGCTGCTTACGCCCTCAACCGCCTGCCACCCTTATATGCCACTACAGAAGAAGGTGCTAACTATCAGCGTCTACGAGCAAAGGCAGAACTGCAAGAATTAATTTCCCAGCAAATTAGCGAGTCCATAGGCCGTAACCTCGACCAACCCAACGACAATAGAACGCCAGTCTTAGCTAAAAATACTGGTAATGAAGTTCTGCGCCAAGTCAGTAACTTACTCCAGGTCTACGCACCGAGTTTTGAGCAAAAATCTCAATTTTAAATAATCAATAGTCAAGATTTTATATCTTGACTATTGATTATTTACTAATTAATCACGCACTGTCACCAGAGTGCCAACTTTTACCTGCTCGTACAATAAACGTACATCATCATTACGCATTCTTAAGCAGCCGTGAGAGATAGCAGCTCCCAATAAGTGGGTATCTGGCGTGCCGTGAAAACCAATTTCATTGCGTCCATCTGACCAAAAACCAATCCATCGCTCTCCTAAAGGACTATCAGCACCAGATGGAAAAACTTTGCCAGTAATTGGGTGGCGCCAAATGGGATCGTGTTGCATGTGCGTCACGCGGAATGAACCTGTGGGTGTTTCCCAACCCTTCTTACCTACAGCAATAGGGTAACTGGCTATGACCTCATCTCCCATGTAAACATAGGTGCGGCGATCGCTTAAATTCACTACAACTTCTGTCTTAGTTAATTTTTGTTGAGTTAAAGCCTTGGAATTCTCTGCTTGTCTGGGAAATACTGACCGCATCTTTTGGGACAATTCAGTAGACCCAGCTGGAATTTGGCTGACTATACCCGAAAAAGTTGGTAAAGCAGTCCTCCGGGCAGCTTTCTGGGGAGTGAATTCGCCCGCAGGTGTAGACGCGCCAAGAGCGGTTTCCCCCAAAACTCCATAAATCTCCTCAGGGCGTTTTCCTGCGGCGGTAGCTGGTTGCTCAAACTGCCCTTGGGTTGCCTTAATCCGCCAATGGACAGCTAGCGATAAGAGGGCTGTGCCAAAACAGAGAAACATGACTATGCGCGCTACAGATTCATTTCTTATCATTGCCATCGCCTATTGTTTATCCCTGACATATCCAGTGGATTAATTTGGATGATGAGTACATCCAAGATTATCAAGAATTTATAATTACTTATCTGTTCTCTTATAACTCTGCTGATGCTCCTGGGCAAACTAAAATTATCAGGACATCTTGGCAAGAAATTTCATTTCCAGGAACACTCCAAGTGCAGCAATCAATCATTAATGGTGTGGGTGTGAGAAAAACCATGTTTGAAAAACTATTGCTAGCAGTCACAATTACATTTTCCCTGAATTTGTTTCTTCAAGTCCGCGTACCTCATTCAACTAATACTGGTATTCATGATCCGCAAAACACAGAACCATCAATCACAATTCTGGTAAAAAAACCGGAAAAATAACCTCTTTAGTCGCTACATCTGCCCATTTTAGCAACAGTGAAATTTTACCCTACCTTTGAAGAGTCCGCTAAGCATCTACAAAACTCTGGCGACTTCTAAAACACCAAACCAATTAAAAATCTCAATATTCAGGCTAAAAAATCGGGTTTTTGTCTGCCAGAAACCTGAAATTGTGTTCATGCAACCGCAAATAAGCCAGTTTCTCAGTTTGATGAATTGGTGTTTTAGAACAAGAGGCGCAAAGCGCCTCTTGTTCTAGCCGTTGCTACATAGATTAGGACATAAACTAATTATCAAACCCTGACCCCAAGAGACTTGCAAACCTGTCCCCTGCTATACATGCTTTTCTAGCTGCTCTCTTATTTTTATAAGCACATATAATGTTATTGGTCAATTGTAGGTGGTCAGATAATTTTGTTTGCACAGTTATACGTAAAATCTCTATGCCTTGTTGAGGGATAAATAATGGCTATAAAGTTAACTATGCAACTACTAGTGGGCAAAAATGACTGTGACTATAGCTAGTAATGTCGCTAACTTTATATACTTGAATGTACCAGTCATAAATCCGTCACTGCACCAGGAACATCGTACCAATTAGCAGGTCTAATAGATAGGGATGTTTAAAGTTCAGTACGATCTATGAGCCAATCGATTACTGTATCCTGGTCAACGGTTGATGCAAGGTATCCAGAAGCATCGGTGCAAGTTGACAAACTCTCTAATCACGATTTAATTTTGCGCTGTCAAACAGGACTGCGTCCAGATCGTGCTGCGTTTGCAGAGCTACTGCGCCGTTATCAGACTCAAGTTGATCGAGTCTTATACCACCTAGCTCCAGATTGGCCTGACAGAGCCGATTTGGCTCAAGAAGTTTGGATTCGTGTGTATCGGAATATTAACCGATTACAAGAACCAGCCAAGTTTCGGGGTTGGTTAAGCCGGATTGCTACCAACTTGTTTTACGACGAGTTACGCAAACGCAAACGGGTTGCCAGTCCTTTATCACTGGATGCTCCCCGCTCAGTAGACGACGGCGAGATGGATTGGGAAATTGCTGGAGATACTCCAGGCCCAGAAGAAGAATTGACAACTAGAGAGTTTTACGAGCAGCTGCGGGAGGCGATCGCGGATTTACCAGAGGTGTTTCGCACTACAATTGTTCTCAGAGAAATCGAGGGGATGGCATATGAAGAAATTGCCGAAATCACCGGTGTTTCCTTGGGAACAGTCAAGTCCAGAATCGCCAGAGCTAGATCCAGATTGCAAACTCAGTTGCAAAATTATCTAGATGCCTAATTTACAAAATCTTGCCTTTACCTCAAGGCAGAATTTAAAGACTGTTTAAGAATTGTAATGTTACTGAAGAGTTCTGCTGCCATCAAGAGAAAAATTGGTAAATTTATCAGGATTTCTCGCTGTGTTTACCCGCATATGAATTGGTAATAATGCTAAGATGACTACTGATTCTCCGTTTTATGACCGTTACCCTTGGCAAAATTCTCAAGATTTATCAGCAGGGATGGGCCAGCATACCAATGAATCAACGGGTGCTATGGATATGGTGAAGCGCGATCGCTTCGAGTTATTAAGTGCTTACCTCGATGGAGAGGTCACAGCCGCCGAACGCAGGCAAGTAGAAGAATGGTTGGCAAACGATGCCTCAGTTCAATGCCTGTATACCAGACTATTAAAGCTAAGGCAAGGCTTGCGGACTTTCCCAGTACCAGCAGCCCAACATCCGCCAGAAGTAACAGCCCAGCAAGTATTAAAGCGTGTACGCCGCCGTTCTCGTCCCATGTGGGCGTTTGGAGGAGCCGCCATAGCTGCTTGTGTGATCGGTGCTGTATCTGGCTTGCTACCAGGTGGTGAATTAAGAACACCGCAACTAGCCCAGCAACCAGTAGAGCCTACCCAAGGTACAAAAATGCCTGTAGTTTCAACATCTCCCCTCATGGTGGCCTTAAATAACCCGGTAATCGAAATTCCCAAAGCAGCAATAGCCGCTCCAGAAAACTCAGTTAATCTGGATCAGCCTCTACCAGGGGAAATCGAACCGAACATCAATTAATTACCACTCATCTGCTCCACCAGCCATCTAATTGGGGTAAACCTTGTAGTTGGTAAACTTGCTCTGGAGCCATTAAATAAGCCCAAGCGTCACCGAGAGATAGTCCTTGTAAATTATATATTTCCACCTGCTGACGATAGTAAAGATTTTCTGACATTTGTCTAGCAGGTTGGTAATCTTCCAACTCGTCCAGGGCATCCAAAATCCCTAAGTCGGCAAAGGAAAGCAAATATCCGTGAACAGAGTCTTCTCCAGGTGTCATCGCTGGGTAACCCATGGGCAAAGTAAAGAGTCTGCCAAGCACAACTGCTCTTTTGGCATTCCTTACCTTGCCGGCACAATATTTTTGATAATTAGCTTCACCTGGTTTGAGCGTACCGTACACAAAAACTCGCACCAAACCAGGAAATTTTGCTTTTATTAATTTAGTCATCTCGATTTTTAACCAACCTAATTATAGTGCCTAGCATCTACAATATGAAGGCAGACACGATTACAGTCCAGTAGGAGCATTTTCGGTGGATTCCCGATATAACCCAGAAGCAACTGAGGAAAAATGGCAAAAAACATGGTCAGAAATTGGCTTAGATCAGACACCAAGAGATAGCAATCAGCCAAAATTCTATGCTCTTTCCATGTTCCCTTATCCATCGGGCAGCCTGCACATGGGTCACGTCCGTAATTACACAATTACTGATGTGATTGCCCGCCTCAAGCGCATGCAAGGGTATAGGGTACTGCACCCGATGGGTTGGGATGCCTTTGGCTTGCCAGCAGAAAACGCCGCCATTGACCGAGGAGTACCGCCAGCTAAGTGGACTTATCAAAATATTGCCCAAATGCGGCAGCAGTTGCAGCGTCTAGGTTTATCCATTGACTGGGAAAGTGAAGTTGCCACCTGTTCACCAGATTATTACAAGTGGACGCAATGGATTTTCTTACAGTTCTGGCAAGCTGGATTAGCTTATCAAAAAGAAGCAGCAGTCAACTGGGACCCCATTGACCAAACTGTACTAGCCAACGAGCAAGTTGATAACGAAGGACGTTCTTGGCGCAGTGGGGCAAAAGTTGAGCGCAAGCTGTTGCGGCAGTGGTTTTTGAAGATTACCGACTACGCCGAAGAATTGCTGAATGACCTGGATAAATTAACAGGTTGGCCGGAACGCGTCAAGTTGATGCAGGCTAATTGGATTGGCAAATCCACAGGCGCGTATTTAGAATTTCCCATTGTGGGGATGGATGAAAAAATTGCTGTTTATACTACACGCCCCGATACAGTTTATGGTGTCAGCTATGTAGTATTAGCACCAGAACACCCCCTAACCAAGCTAGTTACCACCAAAGAACAAAAAACAGCAGTCGAAGCCTTTATTCGAGAAGTTTCCCAACAAAGTGAGTTGGAACGTACTGCTGAAGATAAACTTAAGCGTGGCATTCCCACTGGTGGTAAAGTAATCAACCCGTTTACTGGGGAAGAAGTACCCATCTGGATTGCCGATTATGTACTGTATGAATATGGTACTGGGGCAGTCATGGGTGTACCTGCTCATGATGTGCGAGATTTTAAATTTGCTCAGGTTTATGATTTACCAATTGAGTTTGTGATCGCGTCTCCAGAAGATGTCGCAGATTTTGACTTAACGCCAACATCAGAAATTGATGAAGTCACAAAACTAATCAAAGTTGACTACAACGAGGCATATACTGAACCAGGTATTTTAATTAATTCTGGGTCTTTTACTGGCATGACTTCCACAGATGCCAAGGAAGCTATAGTTAAATATGCCGAGGAGCAAAATTTTGGTAAATTGCGGATACAATATCGCCTGCGGGATTGGTTGATTTCCCGACAACGTTACTGGGGCGCACCGATACCAGTAATTCATTGTCCTAATTGTGGCATAGTGCCAGTTCCTGACGAAGATTTACCTGTAGAGTTACCAGAGGAGGTGGAACTTAGTGGACGTGGTGGTTCACCGTTATCTCAGTTAGAAAGCTGGGTGAATGTACCTTGTCCAACTTGCGGCACTCCTGCTAAACGGGAAACCGATACAATGGATACCTTTATTGACTCTTCGTGGTATTTCTTGCGATATCCTGATGCCAAGAATGAGCAACAAGTGTTCGACCCAGCGAAAACTAATGACTGGATGCCAGTAGACCAGTATGTGGGTGGAATTGAACACGCCATTTTACACTTATTGTATTCGCGATTCTTTACTAAAGTCTTGCGAGATAGAGGCTTATTGAACTTTGATGAACCCTTCCTGCGTTTGTTGACTCAAGGCATGGTACAGGGTCTAACTTACATGAATCCCAATAAGGGCGGTAAAGATAAGTGGGTTCCCTCGAATCTAGTTAATCCCTCCGACCCCCGCGATCCCGAAACAGGTGAACCACTACAACGCCTTTATGCCACCATGTCCAAGTCAAAAGGGAATGGTGTCGCACCAGAAGACGTAATTAGCAAATATGGTGTAGATACAGCACGGATGTTCATCTTGTTCAAAGCACCACCAGAAAAAGACCTGGAATGGGATGAAGCAGATGTGGAAGGACAGTTCCGCTTTTTAAATCGGGTATGGCGCTTGGTAACAGATTATGTTGCGGCTGGAGTATCCCGAAAAAAAGCCCAACTTGCTGATTTAAGTAAGCCAGAAAAGGAATTACGCCGGGCGATTCACACTGCTATTCAAGCAGTTACAGAAGACTTAGAGGACGAATATCAATTTAATACAGCTGTTTCAGAATTGATGAAGTTGAGTAATGCCATAACTGATGCCGACTGCAAAAATTCACCAATTTATGCCGAAGGTATTCAGATTTTAGTGATGATGTTGGCTCCCTTTGCACCACATATTGCTGATGAATTGTGGCATTTATTGGGCAACAGTAATTCAGTCCATACTCAAACTTGGCCATCATTTGATTCTGCTGCCTTAGTAGCTGATGAAATTACTTTAGTAATTCAGGTTAACGGCAAGAAGCGTGCAGATATTCCAGTTCCTGCACAAGCAGATAAAGCCGAGTTGGAAAAGTACGCCCGTGAATCAGAAGTTGTCCAGCGCCACATTGAGGGTAAAGAGATTAAAAAAGTGATTGTGGTTCCTGGGAAGTTGGTGAATTTTGTGGTTGCCTAAGGATTAAAGTCAGGGAGAGAATTTCACTCCCCACTTGGCACTCAGCACTTTTTAAAGTAGGCGATCGCATGTTTCCAAATTGTGGTTTGCTGACTATGATCATCGACAATACACACGCAATTAGGATCTTGCCAAGAAACTTTACCTGTTAGCAGATCACCTGTTACCAGTTTGAATTCTACTACTGCTGTTTGTTTAATCAGGTCTTGCAGTTGCCTGATGCTAGGTAGTGATGTATCAAATTCAGTTGTAGGCATTTTTAGTTAATGATGTATTAGGGGAGTAGGGACTGGGGACTGGGAGATATTTAAGACCTAATACCCGATACCCAATACCTAATCATTAATAATTCATCGTAGGGAAAATGGCAATCGAATTTACTAAGTATCACGGTCTGGGAAATGACTTCATTTTAATTGACAATCGCTTGTCATCATTACCTGTGCTGACTCCAGAGCAAGCAGTCAAGTTGTGCGATCGCCATTTTGGCATCGGTGCTGATGGTGTGATTTTTGCCTTACCCGGAGAAAACGGTACTGACTACACTATGCGGATTTTCAACTCCGATGGCTCAGAACCGGAAATGTGTGGTAATGGCATTCGTTGTTTAGCTGGTTTTTTGGCAGATTTAGAGAAACTGGAGACTAATCAAGAATCTTCTCAACCTTTAATTACCTATCGCATTCATACTTTGGCTGGTGTGATGACCCCTCAGATCATGCCCGATGGTCAAGTAAAGGTGGATATGGGTTTACCTAGGTTACTGGCTGGGGAAATTCCGACTACCCTTGGTTCACCTGATGCAAAAGTGATTAATCAGCCTTTAGCGGTGGCGGGACAAACTTGGGATGTTACCTGTGTGAGTATGGGTAATCCTCACTGTATTACCTTTGTGGAAGATGTAGCGGCGATTCCTCTGGAAAGTGTCGGCCCTCAGTTTGAGCATCACCCGGTTTTTCCCCAACGCACAAATACTGAATTTATTCAATTAGTTAGTCGAGACTACTTGAAAATGCGGGTATGGGAACGAGGCGCGGGTATCACATTAGCTTGTGGTACTGGTGCGTGTGCTGCCTTGGTGGCTGGTGTGCTGACTGGAAAATGCGATCGCGCCGCAACTGTAGAATTACCTGGTGGTTCTTTGCAAATTGAATGGTCAGAATTAGACCAACGAGTTTACATGACTGGCCCGGCTGAAAAGGTGTTTACAGGTAAACTGTAACCGATTTATTATTGGCATTACTTAAGTAGTAATGCCATAAAATTCTCGTCGCGACTGCACGCCACGGTCGCCATTTCTCAGCAATTACTTCCAGTTGTGCTGGTGTGGGACGTGTTGCCAATCCTTTGATATTCTGGATGGCGATCGCTACTCCTAAATCGCCTTTGGGAAAAACATCAGGACGTTGTAGCGCCATTAATAAATAAATATCGACCGTCCAATCTCCGATACCTTTGATGCGTTTTAGCTCAGTTCTAATAGCAGTTTCATCCATTTTTCCTAACTTGGTTAAATCAAGCTGATTATTTACTATTGCATCTGCCAGTCTCTGACAATAAAGCATCTTTTGCCGACTAAATCCAATACCTTTTAATTGCACATTGTCAAGCTGCAAAAAATTTTCTGGCGTTAGTGATACAACAACTGCACATAGCCGAGTAAATACGGCTTTCGCAGCCGCTAAAGAAACTTGCTGTTCCAAAATTATCCGGAGTAATGTGGGAAAACCCGCCTCTCTTTCCCACATTGCTGGAGGCCCCAGTGTGTCTAAAATGCGAGCTAAATCACTGTCAAGATTGGCCAGCACCTGCAAACCACAGGTTAGGCTTTCTTGAGTCAGCGCTTTTAGTTGTGGTATTTGATCATCTGTGTTTTGCAATGTCATCTTGCTAAAGATGTTGAACGAAATTAGCCAATCAAAAATTTGAGAATTCTGGAGCGATCGCTGGGATTTGATATGATTGAGCATCAGATAATACACTCTTTCTTCCCAATACTTAAAATATGCCTCGGTTTCTTAGATTAATCATTAGTATAGTTGTCTTGGGTGCATTTTTACTTATATCCCAGAGAACTTGGGCGCAAGATTGGCTACCAGTGCGTGGTGGTATTCCTTTTGGGATTAGCGGGATGGCTTTGGTAGAGCAACAAGGTAATAATTTAGATTTTTTGATTGTCCATGACAACAAAAAGCAAGATGAAGACCGTCTAGCGATTGTTAGTATTAAAGGAAAGCAGCAGCCTGAATATTCCCGTGTGAAATGGCAACAAAATACAGAATTACCTATTGATTTAGAGGGTTTAACATCCGTTCCTAGGAAAAAAACTTTTTTAGCCTTAAGTAGTTCCGGAAGAGCTTATGAAATTAAATTAAATGCTGCTAACAAAAATATTTCAGTTATTAAAAAATTTGATTTACCAGAAGTTCCACAGGGTAGCAATTTTGAGGCATTTGGTTTGCAAGAAATAGATGGTAAATTAGCTGCTATCTGGGCGCATCGAGGTGCTGGAGAACAGCCTGCTACTATTTATTGGGGAATACTTGATTTAACTAAATATCAAATTAATCTGGCAGGTTCAGTGAGTTTGAAAGTACCATTTCCATCGGCAAGTGTGCGTCATATTTCTGATTTGAAAGTAGACTCGGTTGGAATTGTGTATATTACCTCAGCCAGTGATGCTGGAGATAATGGCCCATTCCAGTCGGCTGTGTATGTCGCTGGTTACTTAGGATTTCGCGGTAACAAATTAGCATGGCAGCAGAATACTCAACTTGTTCCCCTCTATCGTTCTAACTACCATAAAATTGAAGGTATGGAACTTGTAACAGGTGCCGCAGGTGGTGTAATTGTTGGTACAGACGATGAAAATTTGGGTTCTTATGTATACTTAATTGGTGGCAATAATTAAGTTATATCTAGCACCAGCATTAAAAACCGTCATAAGTGAGAAACATCGGGCTGCATAACAAAAGTCATCTAAAGATGAGAGGGAACACCATTAAAGTACCTACACCCTACACCGTTAAGATTTACTTGATAAATGCTATCTAATTAATGGTGTAGCGATTTTTGAGGGACAATGAAAGTAGAGATATCAACAAATGGAGGTGTAAGATGATTTACAATTTTTCATTATCTGACCCTACCAATTATCTAATTGTCAAAATCAGTATATTAATTTTGGTAATGCTAGTATTGTTGGTAGTTTCTGCTGCACCAGCTGTTTAAAAATTAGCCAATTATTCTCCATATCCCAATAATGCCAACCTCCCCAATCTTTGGAGGTGAAATAATGCACATTAGAGGAAATTTTTTGCAGTGGGGTGGAGTATTCATAGCCTTATTAGTAGGTTCCCTAATTTCTTACAGCCAAGTTAAAGGTCAACAAATTCTATTTTTTCCCAATGAAAACTTTTGGCTTGCAGCCCAATCAGTAAACATTGCTGATTTAACAGATGGTAACTACCAGTTTTGTAGTCAACCTGATCCCCAAGACTGGCGAGATGGGGCAGGAGTGTGTTTAAATTTTCAGAAAGCTGGGAATCACGTTGATGGATATTATGGCTATCCTCACTCAGATAACTTTATTTGTATTCAGGGGACAGTAGATAAAAATCAGATTGCTGGTGAAGCTCTAGAGATATTATGGGGTGGAAATCACCAACATAAAATACCTCAATCTGCATTTAAGTGGGATTCAGAAGGGCGCTTGACACTCAGTCAAGGAAATATCACGCATAGCGCCAATAATGATGAGGATGCTGTTAAAAGAATTTTATACCGTAAGGCTTCATTGAATATTGAGGGATTTTATCAATATAATCGTCCTCGCATGACACCTCCTTCTCAATTGTGTGAGTGGAATTTAAAGTAACAAATTAACTCGCGTGATCCCAGTCACTGAGTAATTCATGCTGTTGTTTCGTCTGGTTGGGAGTGCGGAGTGGGACTTTTGGAGTACCAATATCCATGCGAGGAAATGCTTGTTTCTTCTTAGTGGATTTTTTTTCTTGTGTCTGGGAATTAATCTGTGTGGTTGTCATGGGTAATAAATTTGCCATTCAAACTTGTGAGCACCAATTTATAACATCAATTTCCCAATGGCAAATTTCTGAAGAAGGATATTTAATTCAGTGCTGAGTAAACTAGTAAGCACTCTGCATTTGTGTACTGAGTGACATCAATCAGTCTGACCGCAGTATTTATTCAGATCATCGACTAATGCATCTGATTTTTTGCCAGCAGTTTTAGCGGCTGATGTCAGTGCTGTATCAATTTCTGTTCTAGCTTTTTGTAGTTTTTCCCTACCTGCTGGTGATGCTTCTGCATTTTTAGCTGTACCCAAAGCTTTAGCCGCCTTAGCGATCGCTTGACTGAGATTCTCAAACACGCTTGTAAAACTGCTTTGAAATGCTTGTAAATTAGGATCTGACAAGTTCAGTTCTTCTAAGGATCTAGTAATGGCTACCAAATCTTTAGATAGTTGCAAACTTGTTACTACCTGCTGTCCTTTGTTTTGGTCAATTAGAGCGTTTCCTTCATTCACTACCTGAATCAGTCGCTGACATTGAGAGACTTGATCCTCACAACTACTACCTAGTAAAGCAATACTCAGACTAACAGGAGCAATAACAATATATTTACGCCACACAGACATTCATACCCGAAATATAGCAGGGGACAGGGGATAGAGAAAAGGCTTGAAAGTTGGTTTACATAAGGGTTTGCTAATTAGTTTACGTCCTAAGCTAAGTGGCGACTGCTATATTAGCAAATAATTCAGTTTTTTAGTAATCACTTTACCAATCTACGGGTAGACCCAACTGGTCTAAAGTATCTTTCTCTTGTAAAAGTGGTTGAATATCCGTGTCTACTTGAATGCGACCACCAGATAGTACCAAAGCACGTTGAGTAACTTTCCCCAACCAATGTAATTCATGGGAAGCAATTAACATTACTTGTACTGGCAACTTTAACAATACTTGCGCCAAATGCCTCCGCCATGACGGATCAAGACCGTTAGTCGGTTCATCTAAAATCAAAATTGTCGGCTCTAGGGCTAAAATTGCCGCTAAAGCAGCAAGTCTTCTTTGTCCTCCAGATAGTTCGTGGGCGGAACGATTAGCGTAGGCTTCTAGACCAAAATCTGCTAACAACTGCCTGGCCCGATCAATAGCCACGGTTGGTGGCACACCGTAATTACGGGGACCAAAGGTAATATCTTCCAAGATGGTAGGCATAAATAGTTGGTCGTTGGCATCTTGAAAACCAAAACCGATGTAACGGCGCACTTGGGGAAGAGTTTTTGGTGCTACTGGAATGCCATTAATGAAAATTTTGCCCGATCGCGGTTGTTTTAAGCCAATTAAATTTTCTAATAAGGTACTTTTACCAGAACCAGTTGCGCCCATCAATGCTACGCGATCGCCTACATTCAAGGTAAATGAAAGTTCTTGCAATACTGGTTCCTGATTAGTATAGGCATACACCAGATTTTGTACTTCAACTACTGGATTACCTGGGGAAATTTGGGGATCAAAAGTCAAAAATTTCAAGATACCTGCACTAAATTCTGTAAGAAGTTATGGTCAAACAAGCAGCGATCGCCCAAGCTACTAATAAGGCAAAACGCTCTTTTGGTCTAAATGGCGAATCTACAGGTAATTGCCCGTTGTAACCCCGAATTATCATGGCTGCATAAACTCGCTCTGCCCTGTCTAGAGTGCGGAGATACAAGGCTCCAATCATGGCAGCACTAGTGTAGCGTAACCATCCCACCGTACCATTTAAACCTCGTAATTGAGCGCTGCGCTGCATTCGTGTTACTTCTGCTAACAAAATTTCTAGGTATTGTCCAGCCAACAGTAAATTTACTTTGATGGGTACGGGTACAGGCAAGCTTTTGAGGGCAATACCGAAACTATGCGGCGGCAAAGTTAACAAAAAACTGTTCATAGTGATTAAACAAACAAGGGAACGCACCAACAAAAAACTAGCTCGCTCCCATCCCAAGGGTAATGCCATGAATGAGAGGAAAATCAGTTCTGTACCCAGTAGTCCTCCCAACTGGAGAATTGGTACGCGCAAGACTCCTGCCCAAAAAAGAGCGATCGCCCCATATACAGCCAGCCAAGGCCAGGCACCTTGTTTTAGTAAAGCTGCCCCTACTACAATTACTAAAGACAGCTGCAAACGTAACGGCAAGGCAATTTTAAGCATTTTTCGGTTTCATGACTTTGGCAATTCCAAAGGCCACAGCAAAGCAAACCGCCGATCCCACTAATCCGGCAATACTCGTGCCAATTTGCTCTAAACCTTCGATCCCATAGTCAGCTAAAGGCGTTGGCACTTCTATTCGCACTTGCTCGGCTAAATCTATAAAACCTACGTCTTCGGCAACTCTTTCCAAACCGTCAGGCCACCCTGAAGCCGCCAAAGAGAACACACCGGCAACTAATAAAATACTGACGACAGGTACTAACCATCCTTGAAATTGCTGCTGCTCCCCTGGTAGCAAATCCGGTCTGGCTGTAGCCAAGTAAGCTAGCACGCCTCCAGTAATTAATCCTTCGCCAACGCCAATCAGAATATGTACTCCAGTCATAGCTGGTAAAACTATGGCTGCGGATGCAGTTCCAGAAAGAACTAACTCAATAGCACAGGCTACAGATGCCACAACTACGCTGACACCAGCAGCAATGCCAGCTGCCAGAGGTAAACGCCCTTGAGATCCGCCAAATAGCCGTTGTAAGGTTTGGGTTAACACCCAGCCCACCCAAACGGCAATTACTCCCGCATTCAAAATATTCGCGCCCAAGGCTGTGATGCCACCATCGGCAAATAGCACAGCTTGAATAATGAAAACTGTGGCAATACATAGCATTCCCGCCCAGGGACTGCCCAAAACGATCGCTGCTAAGGTTCCCCCCAACAAGTGACCACTAGTGCCACCTGCCACCGGAAAATTGACCATCTGAGCAGCAAAAATAAAAGCAGTGGTTAAACCGAGTATGGGGGCACGACGGATACCAAAGGCTTCTTGCGATCGCCCACAGGCAATTACAAGTGCGATCGCACTTGCTAAACCAGTCACTCCAGCCACGGGAGCAGAAATAAACCCATCAGGAATATGCATAATGTGTCCTGTATTGAATGTGTAGATTCACACAATTTAAACAATGTAATTACGGCATTAAATTAATAGAAAACAGAATTCCTGTCTCTTTTTCAATGCCCTATTGGGGGATTTTATAGTGTTCACCAGGGAAAGTGAACAATAAAATCTACGTCAAATAATATACTTATTTATTAAGTTATTAAATTATGTTAAGTTTATTTTTAGTTTAGCGTTAAAAGTTGGTTAAATCTTGAAATTTTAGGGCATTATTCAAATAAATTATTCACATCATAAAATTTCATATCCTGGAAGTGAATATGGTCAGACTAAAAGTAAGGAAATAAATTCAATATCTTTTGCCGTAATTGTTTTCCATCTGTTTTGTCTGTGGCTAATTCTTCAGCAGATAACACTTCATATAGCAGTGGTACTCCTAACTGTAATTCTTCAAGAATATTTCGTTGGTTAAACACCTCTTGGGGATTTCCTTCTAAAATAAGTTGTCCTCTATCCATGACAAATACCCAATCTGCCCAACGATAAACTAAATCTAGGTCATGGGTTGCCATTAATATCGTTGTACCAGATGTATGAATATTTTTTAGGGTTGACATCAGGTTACGAGTATGCAACCTATCTAGATATGCTGTCGGTTCATCTAGTAATAACAGTTCTGGTTTTAGCACCATGACATCAGCAATAGAAACTCGTTTTTTTTGACCCAAACTGAGATGATGTACAGGTCTTTGGGCTAGTTCAGTTAGTCCAAACTCAACTAAGGCTTGTTCAATGCGCTGTTGAATTTCTGCTATTGGTAATCCCAAATTACATAAACCGTAAGATATATCTTCTTCTACAGTTGAGGCTACCAATTGTTGCTCTGGATCTTGAAAAATTAGCCCAACTTTTTGACGTAATTGTATTAATGATTGTCGGTCATATTTTAGCGGCTGACTTTGCCATTTGATATTTCCTTTTTGGGGTATGTATAAACCATTAGCTAATAAAAATAGTGTGGTTTTACCACAACCATTTTGACCTATTAATGCACATTTTTTTTTGGCTGGAATTTTTAGTGTTAAGTTATTTAAGGCTAATTGTTGTGTACCTGGATAGGTGTATTGTACTTGCTCAAATTCTAGTAATGATTGCTGCATGATTATGCTATTTTTATCAAGGCTTACAGGCTAATTATTTAGGAAATATGCATTTTAAAATAACCATCAAGCTAGCCAAGAAAGAATAAAGATAAGTTTTAGGTTATCTTAAAAATTATATGATATGTGAAGAGCGCTGAGTTAAAAAACCGCCCACACTTCGGCAAGGCTCAGTGACCACAATTCGCGTGGTATCAATCTTCTGACAGTAATAAGTTCCGCCCACATTTCGGCAAGGCTCAGTGACCACAAGGGGCGGGGCTTGTACCGAGTGCGAAAGTCCTTCCTTCTTCTGCTTTTGACTCAGCACTCAGCACTGAATGAGGTCAATTAAATTTTTAATTCTAATCCTAGTAAAATTAAATATCCAACAATTGCTTCTATGGCATAGCGTTTGGAGAGATGATAGCGATAAGGATGCCAAACTTTAAATTCGCCATTAAAGCCACGTGAGGCTAAACTTAAAGAGACTTGACGATAGTTTTCTAAGGTGCGCTTGAGTAGTTGTCCAATTAACAGCGATAAACTTTTTATCCCAATTCTAAAGGTGCAGTAGCCACCACGAGACTGTTGAGCAATCCAGATTTCGGAAGCTGTGTTTAATAAAACGAAAATAAAACGGTACATTAATAATAAAATATCTGTTAATAGCACGGGAAAACCAAAGCGTCTCAAGGTTTGTAAAAGTTCAGTGAATGGGATAGTTAACATGACAAAATACAAGCAAGCAAGTGAAGCGATCGCTCGTGTTAGAATTGTCCATCCTTGCTCGATTCCCTGATTACTGATGTATATATAATAAGAGCCAAAATTTAACCCGATTATGGCATCATTTTCAATAATCTTCAGGTGATCAAGATGTATACCATTAATTACTAAAGCTAGTAAACTTGTTAACCAGAAAAAAGTAGCAATATAAACTAGTTTTAAATATATTTTTAGGGGAATCCTGGCATAAATGACCGTCCAAGTACTCATCCAGATGGCAATTAAAATCTGTATTGGGGGATGGGTAAAAGCAGTGAGAATTAATAAGGCGATCGCCAATAATATTTTTTGCTCTGGCGCTAACCATCGCAACCGATTAGTATAAGCCAGAGCATCTATTTGCAGAGTCATTCCTTATTCCTTTGCTGGCGTTCACGCTCCTTATATAATCCGATCACATAACCAATTACTCCAGCACCCAAAGCAGCTTGTGAGGTGAATAATAAGCTTTCTACTTCACCGCTAGGTGGTTCAAAAACAGGTTTAAACCAAGGTTTGTATTCAGGCTGCACTTCCCCAATTGCTGCTTCAGCTTGTCCATCTGCACCAGCAAATTCTGCACCCCGAATAAATATTAAGGGTGCAACTGCTAAAGTGATCACGGCTAATATCAATAGCCAGTTACTCAATCCTGGTTTAGACTGATTCATTGCTTTGAGCTTCCCCTGTAATTAATTTTAATAATTCGAGTTCTTGAGGAGTGTAGGATTGTAACCAGTTCCACACTAATACAGTTAGCAATCCTTCACTAATTGCCAAAGGCACTTGAGTAATGGCAAAAATGCCGACAAACTTAGCGAATGAGGCTGCAAACCCACCCACAGGCGCAGGAAAAGCTAAGGCCAGTTGTACAGAGGTAATGATGTAAGTGAGTAAATTAGCTAAGGCGGCGGCTAAAAAAATGGCGATTCTTTGCTTACCAGTTAACCGCTTTGTCAGATGATATATCCAGTAGGCAGCAAATGGGCCAGCGATCGCCATTGAAAAAGCATTAGCTCCCAGTGTTGTCAAACCGCCATGCGCTAGCAGCAACGCTTGAAACAGCAAAACCAGAGTACCTAACACCGACATGGCTAAAGGGCCAAATAGCACTGCGCCTAATCCTGTACCAGTAGGATGGGAAGAACTACCTGTAACAGAAGGTAGTTTCAGTGCTGACAAAACAAAAGCAAATGCTCCGGCTAAGGCTAGAAGTAATTTTAGTTCTGGGTTGGCTTTAGTGATGCGAGTGAGCGATCGCAATCCTAAAGCAAAAAATGGTAACGCTACCACCCACCAAAAAATTGCCCAACTGGCTGGTAAGTAACCTTCCATAATGTGCATCGCATAAGCTGGTGTAGATGCTCCCACGATTATGTAAAAGCTGAGAAACCCTATCAGGATTAGTGATACCAGCTTTGATTTAAAAATAATATTTAACAATCTTCATACCTCATAAATAGATGTATTTTAACGACTTAGTTTTGGGACTTACGCAAAAAACCTCTCAAACTCTCATTCCTCCGTGTACTCTGTGTCCTCTGTGGTTCGCCGTTACTTCTGCGTAAGTCCTGAGTTTAAATCAACAGATACCTTGATCAGCAATTAAAAATTAAAAATTAAAAATTCTCCATACCAAAGTCTGATTACAGTAAAAGTGAATCATACAACTTTCTTTGGTGGGAATTGTCTGCTCAAGCCGATTTTGCAGATAGTTGAGAATTATTGACAATAAAGTTTGAATCCCATACTATCTTTTTAGCAACTTTACTGTTTGTGCTAATAATGTCATGTCATGCCCAACAACTTCGCTCTGGGTCAAGAAAAACTTTGGAGCCGTCGTCAACTGCTAAAGCTAGGGTTAACAGGTGTTGGTGTGACGAGTGCAGCAGCACTCTGGCATTTACTGAATTTACAAACTCAGTTAAAAGTAAGAGTGCCACCTTTGCAGATGGAAGCAACTGCAGGCGTTGCTAACCCGATGAAGATGCTGAGAGAGTTTAATTATGGGACACTCAAGCAAGAAAATGGGCGGACTATTCGCGAATTTCAGTTAACTGCGGGTACTTCTACAATTCAACTGAACAGTGCTGTCTCCTACAATATTTGGGATTTAAACGGTCGGATACCGGGGCCAACACTAAGGGCAAAACAAGGCGATCGCGTACGGGTGTTGTTTCTCAACCAAGCGGGACATGCTCACTCTCTGCATTTTCATGGCACTCACCCAGCAGAAATGGATGGTATTCGCCCAGTCAAACATGGCAGTGCCACGATTTACGAATTTGATGCTGAACCCTACGGCGTTCACTTGTACCATTGCCATATTGAACCAGTTACCCGTCACATTGCCAAGGGGCTATACGGGATGTTTATTATTGATCCCCCTACGCCGCGTCCCCCGGCTGATGAGATAGTTTTAGTTATGGCTGGGTATGACGTAAATGACGATAGCCGTAACGAATACTACGCCTTCAACGGTCTGCCTGATCACTACATGCATTATCCCATCCCCATTTACCAAGATCAGTTGATTCGGCTGTATGTCCTCAATATTATTGAATTTGACCCAGCTGTGACATTTCACTTACACGCCAACTTCTTTGATGTTTATCGGTCTGGGATGACTCTGACTCCTAGCGAAAAAACTGATGTGATCACGATGGGTGTAGCAGAAAGGCACATTTTAGAATTTGCTTTTCGCTATCCGGGTAAGTATATGTTTCACCCTCATCAGGACGCGATCGCCGAAAAAGGTTGCATGGGTCAATTTGACGTGATCGCTCGTTCTGAGAATTGAAAGATATTATTAAATTCTCTTTAATTAATCAGCAATTAGTTGACAAAAAATATCATTATATAGAACAGTAAAATCTATGACAAGGCATCAAACCAACTGCTGTTAGTAGTGTGAACTGTTTCAGTGACTACCTTTAAAATTTTGCCAGGAGCAAAAATGATCAAATTGCGTTATGTCAGCTTAACTGTCGCTACTGCGGCGATAGTTACTCTCAGTGCTTGTAACAGTACACCAACCGCAGAAAGTCCATCCAGTCCCCAAAGCACAGAAGTTGTCAGCCACAGTGGTCACGGTGGTAAACCTCAAATCAATATCAATACTGCTATCTTGTCAGAGTTGGATAAGTTTGAAGCCAAGTTGGGCATTCCAGCATTATCAAACAAAATTCAAGCTAACCGTCCTTATGGTAGTCCTGAAGATTTAGTTACCAAAAAAGTGATTACACAAGCACAGTTTGACCAAATTAAAGACTCGGTGACTGTTGAGGAAGTGGTACTCACGGGTGAAGCTAAAGATGTTGACTACATGACTAAATTGAGTTTAATGAAAGGACATCTTTTAGTAGCAAAAGAACTGCTAGAGCAGAATCAGCCAAAACAAGCGGAACCTCATATTGGACATCCAGTTGAAGAGATATATGTTGATGTAGAAGAGCAATTAAATGAGCGTCAAGTTAAAGAATTTAAGACAACTTTGGTGAGTTTGCAAAATTTTGTCAAATCTAATCCCAAAGATGCCAAAGTGAAAACTAATTTAGCCGCCTCCATGCAAGCAGTTGATGGAGCGATCGCCACTTTACCCCCAGAACAACGCTCAAAACCAGGATTTGTCCTCCAGGTGATTAACGAATTACTAGATGCAGCTAACGCCGAATATACAGCAGCGATCGCAAATGGCAAAATAGCTGCACCAATTGAATATCAAGACTCTCGTGGCTTTGTAGCTTATGCCAATGAACTGTATCAAGGGATTTCTAGCCAAATCGCCCCAGAAAATCCCAAAGCACACAAAGCAATTGAGGTGAGTTTCACTGAACTAAAAGCAGCTTGGCCTAGTGTTATTCCACCAGCTAAAGCAGCGAAGACACCAGAAGATGTTACCAAGCTAGTGACAAATATTGAGCAAAACTCTCAAGAAATCATGAAAAAATCCAGCCTCTGAGTCAAGTGTTCAGCAAAACCGCAACCTAGGCGATCGCGTAAACGCACGCTTCGCGATCGCATTGACTTAATTGGTCGTGCAGAGAGAGAAGTTTAAAATGAAAGGGTTAAGAGTGTAGCTTGGGCTTTGAAGACCTGCAAGGAGTATAACTCCTAACTCTTATACCAAAAAAGAATTCAGTTTTCCTTGCTGAATCTTCTGAATTCTCATATCTAGATTCTCCTCAAATTCCATTCGCAACTTAAACTAACAACTAATGCAAGAACTTGACAACCAAAAGACCATCGACCTACTGAACGCCATCATGGAATTTGAACTAGCGGGAGTAGTGCGCTACACACATTATTCCTTGATGGTAACTGGCCCTAATCGCATTCCGATTGTCGATTTCTTCAAAGCACAGGCTAGTGAGTCTTTACTTCATGCCCAACAAGTGGGAGAAATTTTGACAGGCTTAGATGGGCATCCCTCCCTAAAAATTGCGCCAATGGAAGAAACTTACCAGCACACAGTCAAAGATATCTTGGCAGAAAGCTTATCCCATGAAAAGAAAGCGCTAGAACTGTACAAAAATCTGCTGGAAACTGTAACCGATGCCAGCATTTACTTAGAAGAATTCGCCCGTGGCATGATAGGACAAGAAGAGATGCATAATCTCGAACTGAAAAAAATGCTACGAGATTTCAGCTAATAATTTAGGGGGAGTAGGGAGTAAGAAGTGAGGAATGGTGACTCAAATTGGGAAGTTTCTTCCCTCTTCATCTCCCTTATCCCCATCATCCCCTTAATCTCTCTCATCATGAATTTGACAACTGCTCTACCTACTTTTTTCATTACACTCCGAGAAGGAGTAGAAGCTGCCCTCGTTGTGGGTATTGTGCTGGCCTTGCTGAAAAAAGCCAACCAATCCCGACTGAATTCTTGGGTATATGCTGGTGTCGGTGTTGGTATTGTCATCAGTGCTTTGATAGGTGTGTTATTCACTTGGGTAATTCAAGCACTGGGTACAGTCAATCCTCAATACACCTCAGTCGTTGAACCCATGCTAGAAGGTGTATTTAGCGTACTCGCGATCGCCATGCTCAGCTGGATGCTCATCTGGATGACGAAACAAGCCAGATTCATGAAAGCGCAAGTTGAAGGAGCAGTAACAGAAGCACTCACGCAAAACTCAAATGCTGGCTGGGGCGTATTTAGTTTAATTTTGATTGCTGTTGTCCGTGAAGGTTTTGAAACAGTTTTATTTATTGCGGCTAATTTTCAACAGGGATTAGTACCAGCTTTAGGTGCAATTGCTGGTTTAGCGGGGGCAGCTACTATTGGAGTCTTACTATTTAAATGGGGTGTTAAAATCAACATCCGGCAATTTTTTCAGGTGATGGGCGTTCTGTTGGTGTTGATTGTTGCTGGATTGGTAGTTTCCGCCTTGAAGCATTTTGATGAAGGTTTAGCTAACCTAGCCCTGAGTAGTCGCGCCTCAGAAAGTCTTTGTTTTTATTACGAACATTTTACTAAAACCCACTCTTGCATTTTGGGGCCAATGGTTTGGAATACCGAAAAAATCTTGCCAGATCAACAATTCCCCGGCATTATTCTCAAATCTTTGTTTGGCTACAGAGAACATTTGTATCTCATACAAGCGATCGGCTATGTTGCCTTTTTAGCAACTGTTGGAGGGCTATATTTCCGCAGTTTAACTACTGGCGCTATTCAAGCTAATAAAAATAATTCAGTAACTCAAAAACCCGTGACCACTACGAATGATTAAGGGCAAGAAACTATAGGACTGACGCCACAATTCATTTGTCTAACCAAGCCTGTAAATCGGCCAAGCTAGTAAAATCTAAGAGTGCTTCACTCAAATCTTCCAAATCAGACAAAGGTAAAACAGAAACTGAAGAAGCTACAGAATCAAATCTATAAGCATCTGCATTGCTTGGAGGATTTGTCAATAGTTCAAATAAAAGTGTTGGAGATTGTTGAAACAGTTTATAAAAAATCGAGTCTCGCCGCATGAAATATTATTCTTGAATCTATTTCATCATTAATAAGTCTTGCTTAAGCTGTTGACAAGCTTTTTCGATGGCATTAATACTACCAGGATTTACCAATCCGTAATAGTCAAACATGTAAACTCGATTATTTTGAGTAGCTTGTAGTTGCTGCCAAAAAGGTTCTTTTTTAAAGGAATCTAAAACTGCTGTTTCGGAACCACCCTGTGGAGGGTTAACTACAATAATTACCTCTGGATTTGCCTCTAAAACTTTTTCTGCCGATAAAGTTACATAGCCACCAACGGGACTTTGACCTTGTAATTCTGCCGCCACATTTTTTGCTTGAAATTTTGTCAACAAATCCCCAGCCCAACTGTTTTTATTTGGTGCTAAAATCGGTTGACGACTAACCAGCACTAAAGTAGAAGGACTTTGAGTGAACTTATCTGGTATAAAACTTTGATAACGATTTAACAAAGGCTGGGGGTCAGCATCAATGAATTGAGCTAATTTTTTAGTCAGTTCTTCTAAAGATTCCCAGGTATTAACTTGGGTGAGCAATGTGGTAATTCCTAACTGCTGGAGTCTTTGAATTGCTTGGGTAGAAAAACCTTCTGCACCAATGACTAAATCTGGTTTAAGGGCAACAATTTTTTCTAAATTTGGAGGAGTTTGCCCTTCACTGACGCGAGGAATATCATTGAATCGTGGATCATCATTAAATAATTTACTCCCAGTAATTCCTACAAGCTTTGTTTGATCGAGATTATAAATAATATCTGTAGAAAGAGATGAAAGAGTCACAATTCGTGTAAAAGATTCTTGTGGAAATTGTTGAGAGTTCGTCGTAATTTGTACCTGTGGTTGCTGAGTAGTTGCAGTGGTACAAGCAGTTAAAACTATACTCAAAAACAAGAGTAAAATAGATGAAATCCATCGATGATACATATAAATCTTCCTTGGAAGTAGACAATCATATTTCAAATTAGCAAATATATTATATATTTATGATGTCACTTGCTGTATGATTATAGTGAAATGGAAAAAGACGAGTAGAGAAATAAGCCAAAATTCCGCAAGGAACATATAGCCACGCTACTCGTCTTGAATCTATACAAGGTTTATTTAGAAAAGCTTTAATTACTATATAGTAATAGCCTAAAAATCTATTGTTGGATAGATCACAAATGTTTGGTTTTTCCAGGTAATTACCTGAAAAATTTCGTACTAACATCACTTTTAGTCTATTGGTAATTAAAATGCTATTTTGATGAGATCAAAGCCCAATCCTCTGGCGTATTACAGTTAAACAGCATTTCTGATGCTGGTGATGGTAAAACTTGTACATGATGCTGATTTAACCACTGCTGAAACGATCGCCCCCCTTGATTGATAAACTCTAAAAGTGGTGGCAAACAGCGTCGGCGATAGAAACCACATAAAGGTTCCCAGCCTTTAGGATGATAAGTCAAAGCCGCGATCGCTTGATCCTCGACACTATTAAGTTCAGTCGCCCATGCTTGCAACACCTCAACCTGTAACCGAGGTAAATCACAAGCTAATAGCAACACCCAATTTGTTTGTACTTGTGCCAATCCTTGGGCAAATCCTACAAGTGGTCCGTGGGAAGGGGGAGAATTTGCTTGATCTTGATCGACTAGAGACAAAGGTACTTCTTTGACAAATTGGCAACGAGGTAAAACTAAGTGTTGATAACGTGCTGGCCAAGGGGTGACTATATATACAGTATCTGCACAACATGATGCAATGTGACAAACCCGTTGCAACAAAGGCACCCCTTGAATATGAATCAAAGCTTTATCCGTACCCATGCGAGAACTCTTTCCACCTGCCAATACAATAGCGCTTAAGAGTGCTTCTTGAGTGCTGAGTAAGGAATTATCATTTATCCCCATCTTTCTCATCCCCCCATCTCCCTCATCCCCTTGTCTCCTCACTCACCCCCTAGTCTGACTCTGCTGCACTTGCTGTAACAACTGCTCACTACTTTCTGCTGGTTCCAGACATTGTAGTCCTTGGCAAACTAACCCAACGCTACCTGCTGGTAAATTTGAGATGACAGAAAATACAGAAACAGGTAAATACTGGGAAATCAGAGGAATTATCTGCTCAGTAGTGCTGCGAATTAAGGTGGCGTTACGATACCAATCTAAACCAGTAAACAAACTAGGACAAGCTTGGGGAGCGCTACGCATCACACTACCAAAAGCTTTTAAGCCTTGTTCAGCTAAATCAAAATAATGTAGATTATCGGTAAGCAGCGACAGACGGACTAAGTTAGCGATCGCTACTCCATTCGCTGATGGTGTAGCATTATCTGCATAACTGCGCTCCCGGACAATCAAATCTTGGCTAGCATCACTGGCAGTATTGTAATAACCACCTAATTCTACACTCCAGAGAAACTCGTCAAATTCTGCTTGCAGTGCGATCGCTTTTTCTAACCAGAATCTTTGGTCAGGGTAACAACCTTGTAAATCCAGCAGTGCTTTAATAAAAAAGGCGTAATCTTCAGACTGCGCTAATACAGCAGGTTGTCCTTGATAGTTAAGTCTGTGGAAACGCCCATCCACAAACTGATGCTCCAGAATAAACTTCACTGCCCGTGCTGCTATTTCTAAATATAACGGTTGTTGGAACACCCCAGCCGCCCTGGCCAAACCGGAAATCATCAAACTATTCCAGGCTACAATCATTTTCGTATCTGTCACCGGAGGAATGCGACCAGGCCAACCACCAGTTTTTGCTTCCTGGTTATTAGCAGCAGGGGGAAAAATTATCAGCGACTCTGGCTTGTCACCATAACGAGCAGCAAACAACTTAGCCAAGGCAATTTCTGTTGTTGCCCTTAGTTCTCCCGAATGGCGCCGTTGTAAAACATTCTTGCCTTCAAAGTTACCGTTAGGAGTTACTGTAAACTGTTGTTGTAATTCCGTTAGTTCTTCTGGTGTTAACAGTTGTTCCAGTTCGCTGTAACTCCAGACATAAAAGGCTCCTTCCTCAGGTTCTACATCCGTGATGCTACTGAAGCTATCAGCATCTTGAGCCGCATAAAAGTAACCTTCCGGAGCAGTCATTTCCCGGCGTAACCATTCCACAGTCCCAGCCACCGACCGGGCAAATGCTGGTTCTTTGACTCCATAGCTCCACAAATTTGCTAGATACTCAACAATTTGACCATTGTCATAAAGCATCTTTTCAAAATGAGGCACTGTCCACGTGGGATCAACCGTGTAGCGATGAAAGCCTCCACCCACATGATCATAAATACCTCCTAAAGCTAAATCTAGTCCCCATTGAGTACAAACTTGCTGGCCATCATACTGGGATGGAAACAAAAATCTCGTTCCCCGCAACGCTAATTCTGCATAGGGGATCATTGGAAAACTATTACCAGATTGATTGGGAGTAATTATACCCGTGCTAGTTTCCCAACCTTGCCGGAGTAATTCAGCTTCTGAAACTTCATTCTTAGCCCCATTTTGCAACACCGCAGAGGTGAGAAGCGACTCCACAATTACTGCTTTACGCTGGCTCAAATCTGCTTTTTCCGTATCGTAGTAGCGGCGCAGGGCTTGTAGTACTTGCAAAAAGCCAGGACGACCATAACGCGGCTCCAAGGGAAAGTAAGTTCCAGCGTAAAACGGTACTAAATCTTCTGGGGATAAAAAGACATTTAAAGGCCAACCTCCTTGACCACTCATCATTTGCAAAGCCTGCATATAGATGCTATCTAGGTCAGGTCTTTCTTCTCTATCTACTTTGATGGGCAAGAAATTGGCATTCATGTACTCAGCAATAGCTGGATCAGAAAAAGCCTCACCTTCCATGACGGTACACCAGTGGCAACTGGAATAACCAATGGAGAGAAAAATAGGTTTATTTTGTGCCCTTGCAGTTGCGAGAGCTTCGTCACACCAAGACCACCAATCGATAGGGTTTTCGGCGTGTTTGCGGAGGTAGAGACTCTTAGCTTCAGCAAGGCGATTAGTCATGATTCAAATGCAGATAGTTGCCTTCTTTGCTCAGTCTACCCTGTTCCTAGAGGTGTTAGCCTAGACCCACCTAGATCAGCAAAAAAATTCAACCAGAGAATTATCCCTAGAGTTTGAGAGCAGTTGGTCAACTCAAAAAAGTTCTATTTAATTTTTGAAAAAATTCAGTATACTTTTGCCACTAGCTAAATTATTACTTGAAAGAGCGTAATAGCAAACTGACAATTGTTACTGGCGTTTCTGGCGCAGGCGATATTGCCCTTGTCTGCATTCTTGTCTGGGGACTAAGACCTGCTATCAGGTGGAGTAAAAAGGTAATGATGGCAGCTTGCACAAGTTTTTCTGGCATAGCAGTTCTCCTCGGTTGATAGCATTTCAAGTAGGATTAGTTACTGTAAATACACGCCGTGTTATTGGTTTACCGGACTTGACAAGATTAACCGGACAATTACACAACAATAAGCTAAATAAATGTTGAAAAAGTTACCAATAGTTGACAAAAATGATTTTTCCAGTGGTCTGCTCACCACGCCACCAAAATTATTTAGTAATACAATTTCTAGATGAAGAAGCAGGGAATGAACCCCACCGCCTGCGGCACCTCCCTTTGGCAAGGGGAGGTGGGGAGGGGTATAAATAATGTGCAACTTCACAGAGAATTGGTATAAATCCTCATTCTAGGGCTTGGTGTAGACTCGAAGAAAAAGTCTTGTCGTAGCCGTCACTAAAGGTTTTTAATTTTTCCTCTCCGCTCAGGTGGAGATATTTATTTAGACGTTTATCCTCTATGAAAAGTGCCCAATGGGATTTTTGGCATCTGCCAAGTAGAAGAAAAATTAACTGACTTTTGGCTGAGGACAACAATCAGCCTCTGACATCGATAAAATAGACGTAAAATAGCTACAAGCACGCTGCATGATTCCTATCGTTGTTGAACAATCGGGTCGAGGCGAACGCGCCTTTGATATTTACTCACGACTGTTACGTGAGCGCATTATCTTTTTGGGACAACAGGTTGATAGCAACATTGCAAACTTGATTGTTGCCCAACTACTGTTTTTGGATGCTGAAGACTCGGAGAAAGACATTTATTTGTACATTAATTCTCCCGGTGGTTCGGTAATGGCTGGCATGGGTATTTTTGACACCATGAAGCACATCCGCCCGGATGTCTGTACCATTTGTACTGGATTAGCGGCAAGTATGGGCGCTTTCCTCCTCAGTGCAGGTGCTAAGGGTAAGCGGATGAGTCTGCCTCATTCTCGGATTATGATTCATCAACCCTTAGGTGGCGCTCAAGGACAAGCGACTGATATTGAAATTCAAGCGCGGGAGATTTTATACCACAAGCGGCGGCTAAACGAATATTTAGCTGACCATACTGGTCAACCGATTGAACGCATTGCTGAAGATACCGAACGCGACTTCTTTATGTCCCCAGAGGAAGCTAAGGAATATGGCTTAATTGATCAAGTGATTGACCGTCACGCTGCTGGTAGTCGCCCGGTTGCTGTTCTTAATCATTAATTAAGTGGGAGTAGGGAGATGGGCAGGGCTGTTTCATTCGCTTGTGTTGGAGATTTGTCAAGAGGATAATCTCACGCAAAGGCGCAAAGACGCAAAGAAAAATCAGGTATTTCGGACTGAAGATGCCAAAATTTTCGGTCTTAATTGTGGATTTGCCCTTGCAATTTTAACCCTTTTAGGGAATGAAACAGCCCTGGGGAGATTGGGGGATGGGGAGATGGGGAGATGGGGGGGAAAAACTTAATATTAGTAATCTCTCCTTGTCCCCTTGTTCCTTTGTCCCACCTAAAACCCCGCCACTGGGTCTGGCTGAGATTCCAAGTATTTGAGAAATCCGTGCAATTCTTCTTCGGTTAGTAAAGTACGCCCCCGCTTACCGTAGGTTTTAATTAAATGCTCTCGACCCTGTTCTGGTGTCCAGCCTAAGCGTTGCAGTTCGACATCGGTTTTGGCAATGACATCAGACAAATCAACTGGTTCACTTTTCTTCTTTCTCTTTCCTACTCCTGTTTGAGTGCCCACATTCTCTGGTGGACTATAACTGCGGGGTGTAAATGGTGTAACATTACTGGCGAAATTTTCTGAAGTTTGATTTTCCAGCTGTTTACCAGACATCATTCCCCAGTTTTCGACTGGGGTATCAAATTCTGGTTCCCGGTTGTCACTCGCGGGAAAGCTTTGATTGAAATCTGGGCTGTAAGTATCGCTTTTACTAGTGCTTTGCGTGTCAATTGTGACAGAATCTGATTTTAGGTTTTGTTCACTAGCCGGTGGTGGAGATATTTCTTGGCCACTGGGTGCTGACCACTGACTACTGCCAAAGTCCTCATCTATGACAGGGGAATAGGTAGGCTCATTTAATCCCACCTTTGTAGTGCTCAAGGCAGAATTTAGCTGCACTAGGGATGTTGGTTGGGGAGAAAATGCCACGGGTGCCTGCGGAGAACTGGTTATGCCCAAAACCATTAGTGCCCTAGTTCTGGCTTGATCTTCTGCTGCTTCTATGGTTTCTGCCCCTGCCATGCCAGTTGCACGGGTGACGTGTTCAATTTGCACGCTAGCCCGAACAATATACTTTCCTTGAAAAATTTGGACTAATTCAGTAATAATACTGCCGCTAGGATACAAGCTCCGAAATTGAGCCAACATAATACTGCCACCAATCTAAACTCTGCTCTGTACCAAATCTTGGACTACTTTTTCCTGTGTTTCCAAAAAGAGAAATACAGAAGTTTCTTCCTTACTCAGCACTCAACTGTTTCCCGATTGTAGCAGTAGCCGTTGGTTGCGCCAATTTTTAGTTAATGCGGAATTACTCTAGGTGGTCACGCCTGAAATGCTGCTATACTGGTTACCCAATTCTATATCCGGAAATATTTCCTAGAAGTACGCTCTAAATCTACAATAATGGAGATAAGGTTCATCCTCACTGCTGGTTAAGCTGCTTACCTGATTGTTACCGATTCTACATATGGGAAAATTAGGTTGATCGGCAGTTTTTCCTGATCAAAAATCAGAGTCTAATGGTGTGAAAGTACTTTCAATCTGGACAATCTAACACCTGTGGTTTCCCCTGATAGCGCTTTTGGGCAGTGTAGAGAGTCATCCCAACCCAGCCTCTCAAAAACCCGTCGCGTAATTACCTAGCGGGGCAAAATTCCAATCAGGTGTATTGTATTTAAGTTGGGTGAATTGAAGGAACTTAAACCCAGGCGAACTCTGAGATGATTTTCCAGTGAGAAGTTCGTAGATGCAAAGCTGCTTCCCGTAAGGGTGAGTCGGCTTCCTTCCCCGGAACAAGAACCCTGCCTCAAGGCAATTCGTTTCCAGCTAGTGCAATTGAGCAGAAGTAACCGGCCATCTGACAACGAGTCGAAAGCTACAGACATAATGAGTCTTTTGACTTTTGACTTCTGCGTAATAGCACTAGTATCTGTAAGCCGTGAGGGTATACAGGAAAGAACCAGATTAAATGAAAAATGATGTTTTGACCAAAGGTCGGTTCACTGCATGGAATTTTCTATCGCTACACTCCTGGCCAATTTCACTGATGATAAATTGGTAGCTCGTAAAGTTTTGGAAAAGAAACTGGGTTGCGAGGATGAGATTAGTTTACAAAAACTTCACATTGCCTTAGAAGTACTGGAGAAAATTGGAATTTTAGTCAAAGAACGCGGCAAATATCGCCGGGTGACAGAAGAGGGAATGATCGAAGCAAAACTCCGTTGTTCTAGTAAAGGCTTTTGCTTTGCCATTCAAGATGTAGAGGGAGCCGAGGATATTTATATCCGTGAAAGTCATCTGAGTAATGCTTGGAATGGCGATCGCGTTTTGGTAAGAGTTCTCAAAGAAGGTAGTCGCCGCCGTTCTCCTGAGGGTGAAGTCAAGCTGATTCTAGAACGTTCCAACCACACCCTACTGGCACGAATTAAACCAGTAGATAGCGGTTTCCGTGCTGTACCATTAGATGATCGACTACTGTTTGAACTCAAACTACAAACCAACGGCATGAAGTTGGAGGAAGCGATCGATCACTTAGCTCATGTAGAAGTGCTGCGTTACCCTTTAGCACAATATCCCCCATTGGGTCGAGTGGTGCAAATTCTGGGTAGCGATGCCGAAGCGGCGGCTGATATAGATTTAGTAACTTGTAAACACGACCTGTCCCGGAATTTTCCAGATGCAGTCCTGGAAGCAGCAGCCAAGTTGCCCAAAAGACTGCTGAAAGCAGACCTGAAAAACAAACTGGATTTACGCAATTTATTTACCGTAACTATCGCGGGTGTAAATGGTACAACCAAATTTGTAGAGAATGCCTTAAGTTTGGAAAAAACCGGAGAAGGACATTGGCTTTTGGGTTTTCATATTGCCGATGTTTCCCGCTACGTCCAACCTGATGAACCCCTAGATAGAGAATCCGTGAAGCGCGGTAGGTCGGTGTATCTGGGAGAATTAGTCCTGCCAATGTTACCTGAAGCTGTAGCAGAACGCTGTTCATTAGTCCCCGGAAGTGATCGCCTGGCCCTTTCTTTTTTAATTGCCATTGACCCAAATTCCGGAGAAGCTTTAGAGTGGCAAATTCAACCCAGCGTCATCAATGTAGACATCGCACTGAGTCGGCAAGAAGCCGAAGCAATTCTCCTAGGTGAATCTACTCAACACACTCAAGAGGTCATAGAGGTACTGCAAGACCTAGAAGCATTGCAGACAGCAGTCAAACAGGCGCGCTTATCTAGGGGTAGCTTGCAGTTAAATTTACCACCCAACCAAAACCCTTACTATGATGAGGGGATTTTAGGGGCAGTATTAGTCAATGATTTACCTGTGCGATCGCTGTTGACTGAGTTGGTGCTACTAGTAAATGAACTGATGGCAAAACATCTTAGTGCCCTAGGTATTCCTGCCATCTGGCGAGTCCAAGGTACGCCCGATCCCGAAGATGTCCAAGAAATGCTGAAATTGGCGATTAATTTAGGTGTGGAACTGGCATTAGAACCAGAAGTAGATATCCAACCCTTAGATTATCAACATTTGACTAGGGCTTTTGCCGAATCTCCATCGGAGCAAGTTTTAACATATCTGTTACAAGATACACTCAAGCCTGCTGCCTACAGCACCACTAAAGGAGTACACTTTGGTCTAGCACTACAGCAATATACTCACTGTACTGCCCCCTTGCGACGTTACCCAGATTTGCTCATGCAAAGAGTGTACTATCGGCTGATTGAACACGGTCGCGATCGCCGCAACACCCGCGTGAAAGAACGCGTTAACCTGCGCCACTCTTCCTCCCATGAAGAAATTAACTGGAACGTCTTACCCCCAGAATTACAACAAGAACTCCAAAGTGATTTAAATCGGGTAATCATCCAAATCAACGATAGGGAAAAAGAAGTCCAAGAAGCCGAAGCCGATTTAGCTGGACTACAAAAAGCCCAACTGATGAAACAGCGCATCGGTCAGGTATTCCAGGGCGTAATTACTGGCGTGCAATCCTACGGCTTTTTTGTCGAAATTGAAGTGCCAGCCGCCGAATCTGCACCTGGTGAAGATCCCAGCGTACCTCTACGAGTAGAAGGACTGGTACACGTCAGTTCACTCAAAGACGATTGGTATGAATACCGTGCCAGACAACAGGCATTATTTGGGCGCAAAAATCGTGCTTCTTACAGACTAGGCGATCGCGTAGCTGTGCAAGTTAAAAGTGTCGATTACTATCGCCAGCAAATTGATTTAGTCACTGTCAGTAGCGATGTTATCGGTAAAGATTTGGATGAGCGTAATGCCAACGGTGATGTATCAGATATCTACTTTCCCAACGATATGGAGTCGGATGATTTAGAAACTTATGCTGAGGATGAATAAATTTGAATGGGGACAAGGAAGGGGACAAGGGGACAAGGAGAGATTACTAATATTAAGTTATTCCCCCCTATCCCCCCATCCCCCTTTAAATAACCACCGTGTCCAATATCTCTAAACCCCTGATCTTAGGCGTATCAGGTGCATCTGGTCTGATTTACGCTGTTCGTGCTCTCAAGTATTTGCTCGCAGCCGATTATGAAATTGAACTAGTTGCCTCTAAATCAACTTACATAGTCTGGCAAGCAGAACAGGACACCCGGATGCCAGCAGAACCAACCGGACAAGAGCAATTCTGGCGAGAACAAGCTGGAGTTACTGTTGGGGGTAAACTACGCTGTCATCCTTGGAGTGATGTGGGCGCCGGGATCGCTAGTGGTTCTTTTCGCACCTTGGGGATGATGATCATGCCATGCAGTATGAGTACAGTGGCAAAGCTAGCAGTTGGCTTGAGTTCTGACTTACTAGAACGAGCAGCCGATGTCCAACTCAAAGAAGGGCGAAAACTAGTCATTGTCCCCCGTGAAACTCCTTTTAGCTTGATTCACCTACGTAACTTAACGACTTTGGCAGAAGCTGGAGTCAGAGTTGTACCTGCTATTCCTGCTTGGTATCACAATCCGCAAAGTATTGAGGACTTAGTTGATTTTGTAGTTGCCCGTGCTTTAGATCAACTAGATATTGATTGCATCCCCATTCAGCGTTGGCAAGGAAGGCAGTAAAAAGTTAAAAGAAAAAAGGTAAAAGTAAAGATAGAGTAACTTTTGCCTTTTGCTTTTTTTCTGGCATTTTCATTGAGTAACTTTTTATTTTTGCCTTTGCTATGGCTGTAATTCGCTTAATTTTGTTGGTGGCGGTTCTGGGAATGCTAACGCTGTTGTTAGTGCAAAATTGGTCGCCTGTTCTATCACTAGTATTTTTGGGGATGCGAACTCAACCATTACCACTGGCAATATGGATCTTGTTTAGCACTGCGGCTGGCGCTTGCACATCCCTACTTATCACTATCTTGTTTAAATTAGCTAATTATTTTGGGGGACCACAAGGCCAAACTCAGTTTAGACCAGCCACAACCCCGCCTCGAACTAAAGCAACAACAAGGGAAGAACCTACACCTCCACCTTCTAGACCACCATCGACAGCTAATCAAACAGAAACTGCTACCAGTAACTCATTTGATGATTGGGAAACAAATGACAGTACTAATGATGATTGGGATTTTGAGCAAAAGCCGCGAGAAGCGCCTACCCCTAGTTCTACAACTTCATCAGTGCGAGACTCTCAAACCTACGAACGCCAACAAGAACCCAAAAGCAGTTCTCAGTCTGGTTCAGTTTACTCCTACAACTACCGTGAGCCAAAAAATACTGCGGTAGGAAAAACGGAATCCATTTACGATGCTGATTACCGAGTCATCATCCCTCCTTATCAACCACCGACAAATAATCAAAGTGATGATGATGACGATTGGGAATTTTTTAACGACGATGATTTTGAGGATGAAGATGATAGCTCACGTAAGTGAGCTTTAATAAAGAGAAGAATAAATAATTTAGATACTACACTGTTCACGTGACTCCTGCTTGACTTTGCCGTTCATGGCAGCCTCCTGCAAGGCCATGAAAGCATTAAAATCTTCCAAGTCATATCGAGTAGTCAATAGATGCCGTAGTTGATTTTCTGCTTCAACCGTCAAATAGCCAGTTGCTAAAGCTTGTTGCACTACTTCACGAATTCGAGTCATGGTTGATGCCTCATACATACCACATTGATTTATTTGGTCTTACTCCGGTGGGATATGCAGTGGATTTTGTGCTAAAACCTTCAAGTTGATGAAGTTGATTTGTCAAATGTCAAAAATTAAGTTACTTTTTACACCTTAAATTGTCACAATTTTTGATTTGAGCTTGCTGTGACTAAATTTTAGAGGTTTCGCTACTGTGCTGTTAGAAACATAGTATTAAGTACAACTAAAATTTCCCCACCAGAGAGAGTCCTGCTGGTTTGTATTGACAGAATTTGTTCGCATAAAGTTTCAAACAAGCTTCGTAAAATTCCCATTAAGCCTCAAGAAATTTATCAAATTTATCTGCAATTTATTTTGATTTCACCGAAGAATCGTGAGGATATTACCTTGGTCAAATTCAATACATAAGTAACAGTATTATTCCTAACAAAAAGTAGTCTCAATGCGGAGATTTAAGACAACTTGAGACGTTAGGATAAAAGTCAAGACAACTTATAATTGGAGCGCAGCAACTAGTGAGTAGCTTATTGCAAGGAGTCAACCTGTACCTAATTGGTATGATGGGCGCTGGTAAGACCACTGTCGGACAATTACTAGCAAAGCATCTCGGTTATAGGTTTTTAGATACAGATAATGTAATTGCCCAATCAGCAGGAAAATCTATCAATCAGCTGTTTGCCGAAGAAGGGGAAGCAGCGTTTCGCCAATTGGAAAGTGATGTACTAGCTCAAGTATGTGCTTATACTAATTTGACTATTGCTACAGGCGGGGGTATCGTATTGCGGCGAGAAAACTGGAGTTATCTGCACCACGGTTTAGTCGTTTGGCTAGATGTGCCAATTGAGCTACTTTACACCCGCTTGCTAGAGGATACCACAAGACCATTATTAAAAGATGTTGATCCTCAAGGTAAACTGCGATCGCTGCTCACACAAAGAACACCACTTTACTCCCAAGCTGATCTCAAAATCACCGTGAGCGAGGGTGAAACACCCGAAGAAATTGCCGACAGAATCATGGACGCCATTCCCAGCGTTCTTAAACCACCAGTTTCTCATTAAATTGAGAGCGATCGCCGCCTAATTTTGGCTAGGAGAATTTATTTATTTTTATTTTTTCCTATAGTTGGCATCTAACCAACAGCGTGGTAAAGTTTCACCAGAAGGAAAAATGAGATTCTCTTTGTGAAAAGCATCAGGTTCTTGTTCTTCTTCACCTACTTGATCCTGTGCATGGACGATATGATTATTTGGGTCAATTAATTCTTGAATATCAAGAATTTTTACTATATCCCCAGTATCTTTGAGTTGTAAAAGCATACGACTAGCCTCACTAAATTTATCTGAATATTTCACTCAAGCATCAAGAAAAACTTGCTGACGTGTTAACTACTAAGTATTTACTTAAGTAGATTCTTCAAGTAATTTTTTGAACCGCAGATATGCTTGTTCTGGTGTCAACGGTTCCGATGCTTCTTCATTGGGAATGTAGTATTGCCTGCTATCAGGAAAATGACGCACTAAAAAACTAGGAATTAAACCCAAGCTCAAAGCTTGTTTCCCAAGTTTTTCTGCTGTTTCTGCTAGAGTGTATTCATCGTGAAATGGATATGTATTCATGTCCGAAAACCTCCTCAAAGAGGGTTGCCTAAAAAGCAAATTATGGACATTCAAAACGCCAAAATTAAATTTCGCGCTGAAATTTTTCTAAAATATCTACCAGGTTGACTTGGCATTGCAGTGGGAGTAAATCGATTAAAGGTAGTTCTCTTCTCCCACCGCCAATTTTTACGGGAATAGATGACAATACTGTTATTACTCGGTCTTCATTGACACTTTTGGCAGTCACCAAAGGGTACATCTGTTCGGCGACAACAGTATGCAATTTGGCATCAGATAAATAAAGATGCCACTTGGCGATATCCATATAAACTGCTTCACCAATTTCAGCAGCTAAAGCTTCCAGTAATTCTGTGGTGTTAGTTTGAGCCATAAAAATTATCCTATATCAAGAAAGAGCGCAAACTCTCAGGATATTTGACATTATCGCGCAATTAATCAAGCTGAATCTACCACCACAGGTTACAATCACCCTAACTTTAGCAGTCCATCTTCAGGTGGATTTGGGTGGAGTATCGGAGTAGTTGGCGATCGCCGTAATATAAATCAGATGCACCAACAATACTATGATCCAACTGGCCGTCAACCAAGGTAACCACTCCCAGGTAGTTGCTTTCAAGGTGTGAACAAACCATAAACCAGAGTTAATTGCCGAGGCAGCAGCTACATGCACAGCAAAATTCATCCGATCATCTAACTTACGGAAATCTGGGTCTTTGCGATCAGGTTTGCGAGGCCAACGAGGAGGCATAAAGATTTATTACAGACTTGAATACATTTATTTTAGTAACACGGCTGTTTACCGTGTACTTAAATCATTCTAAGGTCTTTGGGGGTCTGTTGTCACAAGACTGGGAAATCCCGTCAGCGATCACCCAAAAAGCAGTATCCAGAGGCGATCACGTTTAATTAACTTAAATTATTAGGTTTAATAACCTATTATAGGTTATTATGTAATTTTAGCCTTAATTTTGAGGTAAATACAAAAGTGAAGATTAAACACGAGAATATACCTGTAGACCAAATTATTTTAGAAAATTGCTTACAACTGCTTCATAAATTGCCAAATGATTGTGTCGATTTAATCGTATCTTCACCACCCTATAATTTGGGTAAAGAGTACGAGTCTAGGCAAGCTCTTGATATTTATTTACAAGAACAAACAGCCGTATTACGTGAATGTAGCCGCATTCTCAAAAAAACAGGCTCGCTATTTTGGCAGATTGGAGCTTTTTCTGATAAAGGGATGCTAATTCCTCTAGATATTCGCTTTTTTCCTATTCTTGAATCTTGTGGATTAATACCTCGTAATAGAATTGTGTGGGCTAGACAGCATGGTCTTCATGCTCAAAAAAAGTTCTCTTGTAGACATGAAACTATTCTCTGGTTTACTAAATCTGATAATTATAAATTTAATTTAGATGCTATTAGAGTTCCACAAAAATATCAAAATAAAAAACATTTTCGGGGAAATCGTAAGGGTGAACTGTCTTGTAATCCAGATGGTAAAAATCCTGGTGATATTTGGATGTTTCGGAATGTAAAGCATAATCATGAGGAACAAACTATACACCCTTGTCAGTTTCCAGAAGATTTAGTAGCCAGAATTATCTTAGCTACAACTGAAAAAAATGATCTTGTGTTAGATCCTTATATGGGTACTGGTACTGTAGCAGTCGTTGCTAAAGATTATAAACGCCATTTTATAGGAACAGAAATTGAATCAAAATATCATCAAGTTGCGCTACGTCGTCTCAGTGGTGAACCTGATGAAAACGGGTATTTTCCAAATTTAAAAACATTGCGTGATTACGTTGATAAAACTGGTCAATCTATCGAGAAATTTAAGTTTGATTTGCAAATAGGAAATCGAGCTTCAGAACGTAGTAAAGCTAAAATTTATCCAGAAGAGTATCACTTGCAAGAAATGGAAGAGAGATTAGTTTATGAAGAAGCTGCTTTTAGCGCTAGTTTGCGAGGTGAAAATATTCCTGTAGATCCCAAACTAAATGGGAATGGCGAGAAGACATCCCTGCCAAATAAAACAGTCAAACAAATTGAACAAGGAGAACAAATTGAATTGAAATTGTGGAGTTAATTGATTTATGTTTACAATAAGCGAAATAAACAACGACTACGGGTTGATTTTCCTGCAAGTATTTGGCATTGGCGACTAACTCTAGTATTTATATTTCTAGAGTATCTTTTTGATAAATACTCAGTCCAAATGACAGGTACTGTTGTATTTGATTGTTCAAATAATCCTACCAGTCTAATTGGTACATCAAAAACTTGCTTTTGCATTAAAGCTGTTAATTGGTTAACAGCTTGCTCATAATAAAGAGTGCTGTTTGAAGCAGGAAACATGAGAGCTTTTGTCACTAAAATTACCAGATGAGTTGGGTAGCCAGCAAATTCAGTTTGAGATTTAAAGAACAATTCTGAACGTAAGGTATTATTGAGTAGAAAAGGATAGTTAGAGAACTGGATTTCAATGACGATGCCAGCTTTAGCAAAATCAATATCTGTACCCAAAAATCTATAGGATACTGGAATAGGTATATTGGATTGCCAGCCACAACTCATAAAAGCAGCTTTAATGTATTCGTTGGTACCTACTGGATCGAAGATTGGATTACCCTGAATTCCTGCTTGATCTGAAGCTTTGAGATGTAGAGGCATTGAAGTCAAGACAGTACTAACCTCATGCCATTCATTTTTGTATTGGGTATTAATAATTATGTCTGCTGCATTGAAGTCAATATATTGAATAATAATTGTTAAGTCTCCTTTTGCTTTTTCAGCAGTTCTTCAATAAAAGCAAGTGGATCTATTTTCAACACTAGGGCTACTTCCAAGAATTCAATTAAGTCAAGACGACGCTCTCCACGTTCATACTTTGATACATAAGATTGCGGACGCTTTAACTTAGCTGACAACTCAGCTTGAGTGAAATTTGCTGCTTTACGAACTTCAATAAGCATCTGACGAAACCGATTATATTCCTCGCTATAAACTGATTTAGGCAACTTGATTTAGCTTTTTGTAGGCGATAGTATATTCGCTCTCAATGACAGTTAGTATTTTTTGTCTAACTCTGTTTCATCATAAAACCTCATATAGGATAAACCCAAAATGGGTTTAAAAAAATCAAGTATTGTCTCCAAGAAAAAACCGGGTGATGGAAACAGTAGGGGTATCTTGATACCACTGAATACTTTACAAATATCTTCTTAGATGTATAACAAGGGATCACTCTCCTCCTCAAATCCTAATCCTCATAAAATACCTATAACTTTTTTGATAAAAAACTATCGATTAATAAGGGTTAATTTTGAGAAAAGAATCAAAAATCACAAAATATTCATCAATCAATTGGGTGAACTTTTAATTTATATGTGTTAAAAATGATTCATCTTTTTGATAGAGGGAGTTAATACAAGCAATCGTGAAGATATAAATAACAACCGTTAGAGGTGGATAAAAATGGCTAAAGCCAATCCAGTAGAAATCCAAAAACACTTGAAAGGTGTTGATTATCCTGCGAATAAGCAAGAATTGATTCAACATGCTCAAAGTCAAGGAGCTGATCGGGATGTAATCTCAATATTAGAGCAATTACCCGAAAATGAAGAATATGAAAGCCCCACAGACCTAAACAAAGCCATAGGCAATATTGTCTAAGTTATGCTTCTGGCGGGTAATATTCTCCTGCTTTCCCGCCAGTTTTACTTATTAGTTGAATTGATTCAATTTGAATCGATTTTTCTAAAGCTTTTGCCATATCATATAAAGTTAAAGCTGCAATAGAAACAGCAGTTAAAGCTTCCATTTCTACACCAGTTTCAGCTTTGGTTTTGACTGTAGATTGAATTTGATAACCAGGTAATTGGGGGTCGGGTATGACCTCAATTGATATTTTTTGCAGTGGCAATGGATGACACAAAGGAATTAAAGCGGCCGTTTGTTTAGCTGCCATAATCCCCGCTAACCTAGCAGTTGCCAACACATCACCTTTTGGGGCATTGCCGGCTTGAATTGCCGCAAAGGTTGCTGGTAACATCCGCACCTTGGCTGCGGCGATCGCCTGGCGGATAGTTGGTACTTTCTCAGATACATCTACCATCTGCGCTTCTCCCTGAGCATCCAAGTGAGTTAAGTCGATAGGATTCAATGAAAAATTGTCTTGCATTATTTTGCGAGAACGTGTTATTATAATTTTCTTGTAAGGGCGTGTAGCTCAGTGGACTAGAGCACGTGGCTACGGACCACGGTGTCGGGGGTTCGAATCCCTCCTCGCCCGTTTAAAAAAGTAAAAGGCAAGGTAGAGTTGATTCTATTTTGCCTTTTTTAAGCTTTTATTTGGCATTATCTAAAGCATAAGTATCTTCAGCGCGACCTAAAGCAAAACGTAATGAATGGCGTAAATCATGGCTGGACTGGGTAAGAAATATGATTAAGGCCAGAAAAGTTAAACCAGCACCATAACCGAACATATTGCGGTAGCCTACTTGTTCGGCAATAGCACCGAGAACAGGCCCTGCGATCGCAATTCCAATATCCAGTCCCACCAAAGATACTCCAAAAATCCGCCCTCGTTCGTGGGGCATGGCTCGATCTGTCATCATCGCGGCCATCATGGGAATTGCTGTCCCAGAAGCAGCACCCTCAACAAAGGCTGATAGTAAGAAAACAGAGGCGCTGTTAGCTTGCCAAATGCCTACCATCGCTAAAGTGAAAGCAATCAAGCTAAAGGTGATAAACAAACCCCGTCCATAGCGATCAGAAGCCCGACCGATAAACAACCTGACATTAAAACTAGCGATCGCGGCGGCTGTGTAAAACAAGCCTGGATTCAAATCTACATTAGTTGATTTGATGAACAAAGGCACAAAGGTATGCAAAGTACCTAAAACCATACCAATCAATAACATCACGATTGCCGGAACACGCACACGAGGGCTAAATAGTAGTCCCCAAAATAAGTTATCAGTGGCGCTGGTGTGCGACTGCTCATCCACGGTGGGATTGACGATTGGCACAACACACAACAGCCCTAAACAACCCAAAGCCGCAGATAACGCAAATAATGGGGTGTAACCAGCCGCCGCTTGTAAATATCCCCCCAAAGCGGGCCCAATGGCCACACCCAAAGGATTCACCAAACTCATATAGCCAATGACTTCACCACGGTTCTTCGCTGGTGCTAAATCTCCCACCAACGCCATGTAGGCCGTGCCAAAAGCCGCAATACTAATACCGTGAAAGGCACGCAGCACAATCAACGGCACAATAGAAGTTGCTAGCAAATAGCCCAGAGGTGCGATCGCAGCTGCTGTCATCCCAATGAGCAACACAATCTTACGACCCCGCCGATCTGCTAAATTGCTACACCAAGGGCGAAACAGCAACATCCCAATGGCAAAACTGCCCATCACAATGCCAATTTGTTGACTGGTTGCGCCGATATCTTCGATATACAGGGGAAGAGTTGGTAATAACGAGGCGATACTAGACCAGAATAATAAACCTGCTGTAAACAAAACTAGCAGGTTACGTCGTAGTTCGGCATCTAATGTATAAAGAACTTTCAAAGTAACTATTCCATTATTAATAGAGGCTAGAAGCTAGAGGCTAGAGGTTAGTATTTTTTACTCAGCACTCAGCACTCAGCACTCAGCACTCAGCACTCAGAAAGGCACTCCATATATTGTTACTTTACTTAATGTTTTTTGCTACTATTTCCCGTACTCGATAGATAGGGCGACCTTGAGATTCATGGTAAGTACGCATGAGTAACTCTGCCAACAGACCAAAGCAAAACAGCTGCACCCCAGTAACTAGCAAAAGTACTGCCAAAATCAGCAAAGGACGATTACCAATCGATTCGCCTAAAGCCAATTTAATAAAAGTCAAGTAAATACCAATTAGCGTTCCTGTAACTATCGAGCTTAAACCCAACAGCCCAAAAACGTGCATCGGGCGTGTGAGGAATTTTTTCATAAAGTAAATAGTGAGCAAATCCATCATGACGCGAAACGTCCGCCCAATGCCATACTTACTGTATCCAAAACGTCGGGCATGATGACGCACAGGTATTTCGGTGATTCTTGCGCCTTCAATATAAGCCAAAGCTGGGAGAAATCGGTGCAGTTCCCCGTAGAGATTCATATCTGCTACTACTTCCGCACGATAAGCTTTCAGGGAACAACCGTAATCATGCAACTTCACTTCAGTCACCTTGCCAATCAACCAGTTAGCAATTTTAGAAGGAATTAATCTTGATACCAAAGCATCTTGGCGTTTATGCCGCCAACCACTGACCAAATCGTAACCTTCCTCCAGTTTAGCTAATAACAACGGGATATCAGCCGGGTCATTTTGCAGGTCAGCATCCAAAGTCACGATCGCTTTACCGTTAGCATAATTAAACCCAGCTGCCATAGCCGCAGTTTGACCGTAGTTTCGTCGCAAAATCACCGCCTTTAAATCAGTGCGGATTTGTGCTTGTTCTTTAAGTAACTCAGCAGAACCATCTGTAGAACCATCATCTACACAAATGATTTCATAACTCAAATTACTATTACTAATACTAGAAGCGATCGCCTCCCATAAAATTGGTAAACTTTCCACCTCATCACGTACCGGCACCACCACCGAAACATCGGGGATATTTGCAGAAATTGCCCCATTCTCCTCCGTGATCATGTCGGAAATTAATCCACCCCTCATATTCCTCTGCGTCCTCAGTGTCTCTGTGGTTTGTAACTTTTAACAACTCTGCCAGCACCTCGTAGCTGCTGATAGTATGACTGACTTACCGCATCTCCCTGTTCCGAGAGCATGTCAATCCCAATACCATTGCGTCCCTGGGCTTTCCCAGAACTATGAATGTAATAATTATTACCCAAATACAGCCCCACATGAGTAGCCTTTTGGGGAGTACCAAAAAACACCAAATCCCCAGGTGCTAAATCAGCCACAGCAATTGCCTGAGTAAAAGCTTCCTGCTGATAAGCATCTCTAGGTAACCAAATACCCACAGAGACAAACGCCGCCTGCATTAACCCCGAACAGTCGTAATTAGGCCCCACCGTACCACCCCAAAGGTAATAGTTAGACTGTTGCATCGCCGCTTGCGTAAAAGCGATGACCTCTGGTAGCAGTTTTTTAATATCAGACTCAGAAAATGATTTAGCCTGATAAAGTACAGTAGCAGGTTGTAACAAACCCAAATCGGCAAAGGATACCCATCCTGGATAGTCATCCTCACACAAACATACCTCGACTCCTGACACCTGATGATTTGATGTTACCCGCAAATGTCGCTCAGAAGCGGCTTGAGTTGCCAAGCGCGTACATTCAGGAGAATCATATAAATTCAGGTCAGCGAGACACTGGTATTCTGCCGATGTCAAATTTAGGATTTGGGATTCTGGATTAGAGAGCATTCTTCAATGATTTTCTTCAGAAAAGACGAACAACTCGAAAATCTTGGTAATGGCATTTTAGAGGCAACTTGGGCAGCATTTCCGACGTTAGCCCGTAACCAAGTTGCTTTAACTTGGATTGTGTACGATCCGCCAGTACCTGTAAATACTGGTGGCGCTTTGACTCCTGATGCTTTTTGGAACCATCAAGTACGTGGTTTTACGTATCGTGGGGTTGAGCGGATTTATCCCGCGAGTGTAGTTAAACTATTTTATTTGGTGGCGGTCAACGAATGGCTAGAAAAAGGCATGAGTTCAAACTCCAAGGAGTTGGAACGAGCCTTGCGCGATATGATTGTTGATTCTAGCAATGACGCTACCAGCTTAATTGTCGATATTCTCAGTGGTACGACCTCCGGACCAGAGTTACCCACAGGGCCATTTGAAACCTGGAAGTATCAGCGTAACATTGTCAACCGCTATTACCAATCTTTGGGCTGGGAAGAAATACAGACAATTAACGTTTGTCAAAAAACTTGGGGTGATGGCCCTTATGGCAGAGAGCGGGCATTTTATGGAGAGATGTTAGACAATCGTAATATGGTCACAACCAATGCGATCGCCAGGTTACTTCATAGTATTGTAGGTGGGGTGGCAGTTTCGAGCGGGCGATCGCAAGCGATGATGGCTTTGCTCAAACGTAGTCTCAAAAGAGATGATTTACCTACTGATGTAGAAGAAGACCAGGTAACAGGTTTCTTAGGTGGTGGACTTCCCCAAAATGCTCAACTTTGGTCAAAAGCAGGTTGGACAAGTCAAGTTCGTCATGATGCAGGGTATATTGAGTTACCAAATCAACGTCCCTACATTTTAGTAGCATTTACTGAAGGCAAAGCCAACGCTAAAAACCGGGAGATTTTACCTTTTGTTTCTCAGCTATTTGCTGAAGCAATTGGTAGCCTTTGATTAATTCGTAATTCGTAATTCGTAATTCGTAATTAATGATACAGGATACAGTTTTCTCAATTTATCAATGGTGAAAAGAGAAATATAAATAATATTTCCATTCACGGGATTTATTAATGTGTTTTTAACTACGAATTACGAATTATTTTGATTAAGCTGCTCCAGCGCAGGCTTGGGAAGTATAGCAATGCTCAACAAAAGTTTTCCCATTCCCTGTGTCCTAAATTTTATCATTCACCTTTGGGTAGATTTAGACAAAATCTATCAGCCAGTATATTGGGATGAGTTAACACATCATTGGTCATGAAGCCTCGTGCTAAATCAGTAATTTTCGTTTCAAAAGACCAAATCCTGATTTAGTTCCAGTTCATTTGTTGTTAGGTTCCCTGTAAGCTATGACATCCCCTGAGCCTCAAACTGATTTTGAAGATAATCTTCCCCAAACCTCATTTGATTCATCCCCAAAACAACGACGGTGGCCGCGATTATTATTAGCTTTCACACTAATCATCGGGGGTGGAACAGCGATAATTTGGCGTGTATTCACTCCTACACATCAAGCACCATCTGCTAAGGTTCAAACTCCAGGGGTAAGAGTCAAGGTCTCGCCAGTGCAACTCGGCACAGTTGAGGAAAGTTCAGACTTTGTTGTTAACCTAGAGTCCCAGCGTTCAGTGCAGATGCAGTCAAAAATTCCCGGTCTAGTTACCCAAATATTTGTGAAAGCGGGAGAGCAAGTTGCAGCAAGAACAGCAATTATCCAAGTAGATTCTAGACCAGCAACAATCGGTGAAATTAAAGCAGCTAATCAGGCAACTGTGGCACAACGGGAAAATGCGCGTGCTAAACTCCAATCTTTGGTAGCAGCACAGCAATCCCAAGTTGTTGATTTGCAATTGAAGCAAAAGGACTACCAAAGGTATGCTGACCTAGCAGCTCAAGGAGCTGTGTCTCGACAAACCAGGGATCAGTATGCCAGCAGGCTCGCCACAGCTAAAGCTAATCTTGGTGCAATCAATTCCCAAATTCAAGGGCAGCAAGCCACTATAATGCAAGCTGAAAAAGCCTTGCAACAAGCCGAGGCAAATATTAAAAAACAACAACTCCAGCCCCAGAGTTATAGAATAACAGCACCCTTTAGCGGTACAGTCAGTGATATGCCAGTGAAAGTAGGGGATTTAGTGGATACTTTCACACCACTGGTTACTGTCTCTCAAAACCAACCTTTAGAAGTCAATATTTCTGTTCCACCAGAACAAGGCTCACAATTACGTGAGGGTATGCCTGTCAAGATTTTGAATATGCAAAGTCAAGTTTTGGATACTAGTCAAGTATCTTTAATTGCTCCCAATGCCAATAAGGAGCGGCAATCAATTTTAATCAAAGTACTTTTTAATAATTCCCAAGGTAAACTAAAACCAAATCAATTAGTGCGGGCTAGAGTAATTTGGAATCAGCGTTCTGGGGTGTTAATTCCTACTAAAGCAGTGTCTCGTGTAACTGGGGAAACTTTTGTCTATGTAATGGCAACTGAAGAGTCCTCACAAGGGATATCTCAACTAGTAGCTCGGCAAAGGCGGGTAAAGTTAGGCAATATCAGAGAGGATAATTCCCAAGTTCTCGAAGGATTACAGCCAGGAGATAAAATAGTCATCTCAGGACTGTTAACTCTTAAAGATGGTATGCCGATAGTACCTGAATCTTGATGAACTACACTTATATTTTGCGGCGCGGCGATCGCTTACCGGATGTTGAAAGATAAAAGCTTTTGCGTCTCACCCGTGATAACATCTTCAGAGACTTTTCAAAGTGCGGATAAAGCCGTATTTGGTCAAATATTAGTAGAGTTTAAAAAACAAATACATTGTGCTTGTTAGTTTATAACCTTGGACAAAGGGAACTGAGAAATAGGTTAAAAAGAATCAAAATAGGCATTAAAAATCAACTAGGTAAGCTAACATTTTCTCCGACATTAAGATGGATATTTCAATGTTTTCCTTGAGCTAAGGAGGGCAGAGAAATTACACAAATGAAACTGGCGATCGCTATTGCAGGACGAAACATCATTCAAGTCTCCCAGGTCTGATATGGATTATTACATCCTGGTGAGCATCAATTTCGGTAACTTAGGTGCGATCGCCTGCAAGGACGTAACCCATCGTGCTGAGGGAAAATTATCCCAAAGAGTTCAAAAGCCCATAATAAAAATTTTTGACTTTTGATTTTTAACTCCCGCGTAGTGGCACTAGCCTTTTAAAGCCTTTCTAAAATTACGTCGATATGATTTATTAGCAATAAATAAAGCCGGCCATAGTAATGATAAACCAAGGCGATTAGGTAAAGTTTGACTAAAATTAGTCCGTGTAAACCCACTCCAGAACTTCCAAATACCGGCTACATAAACCACAATCAAACCAAAAACAATTAAGTTACTCATTCCCATCGACTCCCTTAGTAACTGACAGAATTTGAGTTAAGTTATGATCACATCATGTAGGTACTGCGTAGCCTACACTGAGAATTTAGGACTAAATTCCTCTGTATTCAACATCTGAGTCACTTAATCATACATTCTCTAATTCCAGTGTAAATTAGACCCAGGTATTGCAGCTAGTTAATATTTACCAAAGTTAAGTACCTATTGTCACAATAGAATATAGGCAAAGTAAAACTAATAGGACTTACGCAAAAACTCTCTCAAACTCTTATTTCTTCGTGTACTTCTCTTCGAGATGCTGTGCGGTAAGCGAAGCTATGCCGAAGGCTTTACGCGTCTTCATGGTATGCGCTACGCGCACGCTATGCGAACGTTTTCCCATTACCTGTGTGTAAGTCCTGACTAAGTTAAGAGACAAAAAGTCACAAGAGTGTTCTTTCGCGGCATGTTCCTTGTTGCCTCAAGACTTTCAGGCACTATCGTCTGTAAAGTGTTGTTAGAATAACTCAGCAACCCCGCTAAGCTTGAAGCGCAACTACACCCACAGGCCTTGACAGCACTTGCTCAAGTATCCCTGAACAGATGGCTAGCATAAGCATAATGAGTAAATCTGCTTATGTCTCCCCAGATGCTTCTTATGGAAGTTCCTTAAATATCAATATCCATAGGAGACTAAAGAAAGAATACACAACATACTCTCATGGGTTTGAAAGCAGCAAATGCTGCAAATAGCTAAGGAGGATTTATGCGTGCAGTACTGATGGCAGGCGGTTCGGGAACGCGACTTCGCCCATTAACTTGTGATCTGCCCAAACCGATGGTTCCCATTTTAAATAGACCAATTGCCGAACATATCATCAATCTGCTCAAACGACATCAAATTACAGAAATTATTGCGACATTGCATTATTTACCAGATGTCCTGCGAGATTACTTTCAAGATGGTAGCGATTTTGGCATCCAGATGACCTATGCGGTCGAAGAAGACCAGCCGTTAGGCACGGCAGGCTGTGTGAAAAATATTGCCGAACTCCTTGACGAAACGTTTTTAGTGATTAGCGGCGATAGTATCACAGATTTCGACCTGAAAGCTGCAATCGAATTTCACAAACAAAAACAATCAAAAGCTACTTTGGTGTTAACTAGGGTTCCCAACCCGGTTGAATTTGGAGTGGTGATTACCGACGAACAAGGAAATATTAATCGCTTTTTAGAAAAACCTTCCACTAGTGAAATTTTTTCCGATACCGTCAACACTGGCATTTATATTCTCGAACCAGAAGTTTTGGAATATTTGCCATCTAACACTGAAAGCGACTTTTCTAAAGACTTATTTCCCTTATTACTGGCAAAAGGTGAACCAATGTACGGTTACATTGCCCAAGGTTACTGGTGCGATGTTGGTCACTTAGATGCTTATCGTGAAGCTCAATATGATGCTTTGGATCGTAAAGTAAAACTTGACTTTGCTTATAAAGAAGTTGCTAATGGGTTATGGATAGGCCAAAATACTTTTATTGACCCCACAGCTACTATTGAAACTCCAGCAGTTATTGGTGACAATTGCCGCATTGGGGCAAGAGTGCAGATTGAGGGGGGAACTGTTATTGGGGATAATGTCACTATTGGCGCTGATGCTAACTTGAAGCGGCCGATTTTGTGGAATGGGTCAATTATTGGGGATGAAGCCCATTTAAGTGCTTGCGTGATTTCTCGTGGTACCCGTGTAGATCGTCGCGCTCATGTATTAGAAGCATCTGTAGTTGGTTCGCTTTCCACTGTGGGAGAAGAAGCCCAAATTAGCCCCAACGTCCGCGTTTGGCCTAGTAAGAAAATTGAGTCTGGTGCAATTTTAAACATTAATTTGATTTGGGGTAACACTGCCCAAAGAAATTTATTTGGGCAACGTGGTGTCCAAGGTTTAGCCAATATTGACATTACCCCAGAGTTTGCTGTGAAATTGGGAGCCGCTTATGGTTCTACTTTGAAACCCGGTTCTAAGGTAACTGTCTCCCGTGACCAGCGTAATATTTCTCGTATGGTTACCCGGTCATTAATTGCTGGTTTGATGTCAGTAGGTGTTGATATTCAAAACCTGGATGCAACAGCTATTCCCATAGCGCGGACAGTGATACCCACAATGTCAGTAGCTGGCGGCATCCATGTGCGGGTACACCCAGATCGCCCTGACTATATCCTGATTGAATTTATGGATGCCAAGGGTATTAACATCACCAAAGCCCTAGAAAAGAAAATTGAGGGTGCTTACTTTAAAGAAGATATGCGGCGATCGCAAATTCATGAAGTTGGCGATGTTTCTTACCCTAGCCAAGTAATTGACCGTTACTGCACTGCCTTTGAAAAGCTGTTAAATGTTGATACTCTGCGCAACAGCCGGGCAAAAGTGGTAATTGACTATGTTTATGCTGTGTCTGGGGCAGTTCTACCGCTCATGTTAGATAAATTTGGTGCTGATGCGGTGGTGTTGAATGCCAGTGTAAATAAAACTGCTATGTCCACCACTGACCGCGAAGGACTGCTAACTCAACTAGGTCATGTAGTGGAGGCGTTAAAAGCTAACTTTGGTGTGCAAGTATCAGCTAATGGGGAACAGCTAATCTTAGTTGATGAATCAGGCTACCCTATCCGGGGAGAAACCTTAACAGCACTGATGGTAGACATGATATTGACATCCAACCCCAGAGGTACGGTAGTTGTCCCAGTTCACGCTTCCAGTGCAGTGGAACAAGTTGCTCGCCGCCACGATGGTAGGGTAATTCGTACTAAAGCCAATCCTACAGCCTTGATGGAAGCTTCTCAGAAAAATCCCAATGTAGTTTTAGGAGGTAGTGGCGAAACTGGTTTTATTTTCCCGCAGTTGCATCCGGGATTTGATTCTATGTTCTGTATTGCCAAGCTCATTGAGATGCTGACTATTCAGGAGCGATCGCTGGCTACAGCCCGTTCAGAATTGCCCCGTGTGGTTCATAAAGCTTATACAGTCCGTTGTCCTTGGACAGCTAAGGGCGCGCTGATGCGTTACTTAGTGGAAACCCACCCAGCCCAAAACTTAGAGTTAATCGATGGGGTGAAAATTTGCCAACCCTACGATGATAGTTGGTTGTTAGTTTTACCAGATGCCAGTGAGCCTTTAGTACATTTGTATGCTAATAGCAACGATCGCGACTGGGTAGATGAGACTTTGAGAAACTATCGCTCCCGTGTTCAAGCGTTTGTGGAACGACAACAAGAACAGCAACCTGCTGAGGTGTAATTATGCAGTTATCAGTAGTCAGTTTTCTGGATACTGATAACTGCTCACAATCAACCCTTGGTCGTTTCCCAAAAAGCTAAAATAATGTGTTTATTAACGTGATTTAGTCGGCTATGTCTACCGATAGTGAAAAAAGCCAGATTTTTTGGCGATCGCTAATGAGGAAGTAACGCCTGCGTGATTGGGTGGTTGGAAAGTTCAGCAACTCGGTTTTCATGCTGAACTAGTCCTAACAGTACAGCGAAGTTTTCCCAAACGGATACGGTGGTAGAGTGATCGTTTCCTAGTGTCTTTATTAGGATGGATATAGCTTCTAGAAAGAGCGATTCGGCTTCACTGTAGCGCTTTTGTGAAAGGTAAAATGATGCTAAATTATTGAGGATTACTCCCAGATAGGGATCTGCATTGTTAAGATGCTGTTGGTAAATTTCCAGCGATCGCTGCCAAAGGGCTTCGGCTTCCAGGTTCTTTCCTTGGGAACGGCAGACTTTTGCCTCATTGTTAAGCTCCTTAGCAACGCTTAGATGGTCAGCACCCTGTTGACGAAGGTTTTTTTCTACCAGTTGCACCCAGAAGAGAGCATTTCCCGTATTCTTTCCTTGTGACAGGGTAAGCTTTCTGAGATCCTCAATATCTTGTTCAGTTACAACCAAGGTACGTCTCTCGTTGGGTTGCCGTTCTTGAAAGTCTAATAATTCTTTCTCAAGTGCCGACTGCGTGAACGGATGATTAGAGAGTTCGGCAACTCTATTTTCTTGCACGGCTTGCTTTAAGAGATGCCGAAAGTTTTGCAAAGCGTTTTGGGTATCAGGATGTTCGTTTTTTAGTTTGTTCAATAGAAGTGGTATTGCTTGGAGATAAAAATTTTCAGCTTCGCTGTAACGTCCCTGTCGGTGGTAAACCGCAGCTAAATCATTAAGGTTGGTTGCTACTAAAGGATGCTCATTGCCAAACAAATGTTGCCAAATCTGCAATGATTGTTTCAAAAGAGGTTCAGTCTCACTGTAACGCTGTTGCGAACGGTAAAACGCCACCAACCTTTTGAGAGTAAATCCGATCACTAGCTTGTTGTCTTCATAACAGCGTTGAGCAACATCAAGGGAGCGCACCCATAAAGCTTCGGCTTGCAAGTTTTTCCCTTGTAAACAGAAAGCTTCTGCCATTTCGTTGAATTTCTGGATAATACTCGCATCATCGACACTTTGCTGCCGGAGTTGATTTTCTAGCGAACGCATCCAAAGCTCTGTTACTCTCTTTTGCTGCTCTAGTGTATGGTGGGGTTCTGTCATATTACTTAGGACTCCAGTGAATTAAGGGAGTTGTTGTTAAATTTTCCTTCTGAAATATTCAGTGATTGCTTAAATAGAGCTTCAGCATCGTCATAACGCTCTTGAAGATAGTAGAGTACTGCAAGGTTGTGCAGGCTGATTGCTATTCGTGGATCATCATCGTCTAGTTTTTGTTGCCAAATTTCTAATGCTTGCAGATAAAAAGCCTCAGCATCTCCGAAACGTTCTTGTGATTGGTAAAGTAGTCCTAAATTGTAGAGGTCAACTGCTACTTCAGGATGGTCATCACCGTAATGGTCTCGGTAGATTTTCAGCAGTAATTGATAGAAGATTTCCGCATCACTACAAAGGTTTAGTGAATTACAAAGCGCTGCCAAATCGTTAAGGATAGCTCGTCTTTGAAAGTCGAGTATTCCTTGTCCTTTAGATTGGTAGAATATTGCCAGTTCGTGGAGGCTCATTACCACCTGGGGATGCTTGTCTCCGAGTGTTTGTCGCCGAATATCTAATGCTTGTAGGTAGAGAGTTTCAGCATCACTGTAACGTCCCTGTGAAGAGTAAAGCGCTGCTAAATTATGAAAGCTTATCGCAACTTGGGGATGATTATCTCCTAATTTTCGGCGTTTAATATCTAATGCTTGCTGGAAGAGAGGTTCAGCATCACTGTAACGTCCTTGTGAAGAGTAAAGCGATGCCAAGTTACTGAGGTCAGTTGCTACTTCAGGATGATCGTTTCCGTAGTGATCTTGATCAATTTTCAGGGATAACTGATAGAAAGTTTCCGCATCACTATAGCGATTTTGTGCATAGCAGAGCGTTGCCAAAGAGCTGAGGAGACTTGCCACTAAAGGATGATTACTACCAAATTCTCTTCGGGTTATTTCCAGAGATAACTGATAGAGGGTTTCAGCTTCGCTGTAACGTCTTTGCGATTTATAAACTTGTGCCAAATTGTGGACGGCAGTCGCCACGTGAGGATGGTCATCACCGTAGTAATGCCGCCAAATTTTCAATGAGCGCTCTAGGAGTGGTTCGGCCTCATTGTCGCGCCCTTGGTCACTGTAGAGTTGTCCCAGATTGTTGAGAGACCTTGCTACTTCGGGATGATCGTCCCCAAGCTGTTCTTGTCCAATGTCTACCGATTGCAAAAATAAAGATTCGGCTTCTCGGTAGCGTCCTTGCGATTGGTAGAGTCTTGCTAGATTGTTGAGGGCAGTTGCTACAAAAGGATGTTTTTCGCCTAAACGAGTTTTCGTCATTTCCCAACAACGCTCATACCAGCATTCTGCCTCGGTATAAGCAATCTGTCCTCGATAGAATCGAGCAATACTTGTGGTGGATGCAATCAAGTCTTCCGTTGTCAACCAAGGTTCCAAAGTCGTTGCTGCTTCTATCAGATGCGGAATCACAGGCTTAACTTGCTCAAGTATGGAGAACGACATGGAGATAGTAGGCGTGGTTGCAACAATCTGTTTCCCCAATGTTCCCATCACCCGACAAAAAGCCATTTTTAGCTGCTCTGCCTCGGTATTTTGTTTAACTTCAACCCGCACCGTCATACTCTGTTCCCTCCAACTTACTCCTGAAAAATTCCCTAATCAGTGAATGCAAAAGGTAGGTTGTGCGGCTTTCCTGCTGAACTAAATGTAACCGTAGCAGCTTTCGTTTGGCTTCTCTCAACTCTTCGGAGTTAAAAACCCCATTTTCGGGATACATCTCATAATGCTGTTGTTTAACCTGCTCTACTAATTCCCAAGGAATGGGAGCCAATGCAAACAGACTAAGTAACTTAGCCAAATGCTGACTATTATAATCTAAAACCTCCCAACTCAATTCAAATGCCGCTTCAACGCCTCGCTCTGCTGTCATTACCCAAGTCCCTTCATCTTCTGCTGTGCGAGTCAGCGCTCTATCTTTTAGAACTTGCCGTTGCTTTGCTTTTTGCTGGAGTCGAAACAAAATTTCAGCTAACGAAAAATCGCGCTCCAACGCTAGATAATGCCCTACCAGTTCCAACCCCAAAGGCAAATTTCCTAACCATTCACACAAACTCGATGCAATACTGAGTTCATCCTCTAAGCGTTTCTGCTCCTCCAGTATTAACCCTAATAATTTCAATGATTGATGGGGTTGCAAAACACTCAAAGAAATCGTTTGAACAGAGGAATCAAATTTTAAACGAGTTGTCATTATGACTTTGAACCTTTGAGATGCAGGCGGCAAGTAAGGACGAACATCACCATAATTCGTGACGTCATCCAGCACAACTAAAACATCACCTGTTGGCCAATGCCGCCAACAGAAAGCAACCTGCTCTGGAAGTTCCAACTCATCGGGAATTTTCAATCCCAGCTGCACCACTGCATAAAGCACAATTTGAGTTCTAATATCAGCTTGAGTTTTAACATAGTCATCTTTTCTGGCATACAGCCAACAAATCCCGCCAGAATAATGCTGTTCATACTTTCTAGCGTACTGAATTGCCAACTCGGTCTTACCTATACCTCCCATCCCAGCGATAGCGGAGATAGCTAGTTGATTGCCTTGTTTAAGTTGGCTATGTATCTGCTCTAATTCCTGCTCTCGCCCGACGAAGTTTTGCGGATTTTGGATACCCCGTCGTTGGAGGTTACTAGGCGGTGCAGCCCCTTTTAAACTATCCTGCGCCTCAAACTGTTTCCACAAGCAAGCTCGTAATTTCTCTCGTTTTCCACGAGCGATGAAATCTGCTAACTCTGGGCAAATTGGCTTGAAAGCTTCATAAATTTCAGCCATGCGCTTTTTGAAGGCAACTTCAGATATATTGAGTTCCTGCGCCAAGTTAGCATCAGATTTATCTGAACTTCGAGCGTTGAACCGAATCACCAAAGTCTCAATTAAGTCGTCACTTAATTCCTGTTTGATAGCAATACTGCGAAGGAACTCAACCCACTCCATAGCTTAGACTTGCAAAAGAAAAAAAACAACTTTATACCTTCCCTATACCAACAGGGGGCTTTTGAATTGTTTAGAAATTTGATGATGAAAGCAGTTTCAAAACAAATGGAGACTGCCCCATGCAAACCATTTTAACTTCTACAATCTTGCACTATTCCACTGAGGTCAATCACCCAACTGTTTCTCCTCTACCCACATCAAAATTTTCTCCACCTGTATTGCCTTTAGTACATCAACCTAATTGGTTACTTGCGCTTATGGTGCTGACTGTCTTGGCCAAGCGCTTACATCAAGTGCTTGTAGCTGCACTGTATCTTCTGCGGGAGTGGAGAAAAATGGGCGACCCTAAGACCAAATAGTTTGAAGAGGCAATTGCTAGCGAATTATTCTGGCAATCGCCTTACTACCCAGTCTAAAGATAATATCCTGAGATATTCTTAGTCTCGGCGTTTTTGGTGACTTTTTTGCCGATTCTCAATCAACGAAGTCAGAAGTCAGAGAGAAGACGCAAGAAGGATAATCCCCATCCAAATTCATCCTTCTGACTCCTGACTCCAAACTTCTTCCTTCTTGGTCAATCGTAACGATTTCTTAGGAATTCCCAGTTGAGAAAATTCATATCTAGCAAGCTTTTTGCCTTTTTATAACCGTCTAAATTACGTTTTATTAGCACTTAGAAACAGCAATTATCCGGGCTTGATTCACTCCCCTCACCCATGATTTTTTAAACTAGGCAGTGGGTGTGAATAAGATGCCTTTTCCGAAAAATCACAAATTGAATTAAATGGACAAAAACGGCAGTGAGTCCCAGGATTAGGAGGAAATATTTTACTGAAATTACTAGTTTTTTCTTGATATTTCTGCAAATCGTACTGGTGTTTGTGGGCAACATTTGCCAAGTCAAATTTTAAAGATTCTAATTCGCTATTGTTGATACTAATTAAATCAGATTTTTTACATAGTTCTAGATTATAAAATGATGCCACCGCGCGCAATCCAGGGTAAAGATAACGAGCAGCTAGTAAATAAACTAATGCCTGTCGTCGGTCAAAAGCAGATTTACCAGTTTTGAAATCTAAAATATGCAAAGTGTGATCAGACTCAATAAAAACGCAGTCCATCGCTGCATATAAGCGGAAGCGATAATCTTCTTGTTCAATAAAAATTGGTTTGGGAAAGCCTTCATCCCCTGGAGTTAATTGCAAGATGTTTTTATCTAATAGTAATGGAGCATCATGATATTTTTGTAAAATTTGCAGCACACGTTGTTGCACTTGCTCGGTGGAGTTGTCTAATTTTAGAAGCTGTGCAACTTGTTCAACACCGTCTGATTGCTTTAATAAATGTCTATTATGATGGAATTCATAAACACCTTTTTGAGCGAGTATACCAATCCTCTGGGGTGCAGTGGCCTTACCTAAGAGTGCTTTAACTTGTGGTTCATGTTGACGCGCTTTGATAAATCCCCTTCTCATCTGGCAATGCCAACGTTCTTGGCCTGTAGCTGGGGCAACTAAAGACCAAAGGTGATAACTGGCAAAAGGTCGATCAGGAGTTGACATTGCTCAATAGCAGTGAGAAAAAATACGTTGGGGGATACTTGCGGCTACGCACGCTTTGCGGGAAGCTTCCTATAGTATTGAAGATGGACGGGAGACAGTGGCAACAATGAGCGCTAGTAGTAATTCCAGCAAGATAAAATTTGGTACTGACGGTTGGAGAGGAATTATAGCCGATGATTTTACTTTCCCCAATGTGCGGAAAGTAACTAGAGCGATCGCAAGTTACCTCGAAACAGCCTATGCAAAAGATAGACCAGTTCTTATTGCCTACGATACTCGGTTTTTAGCTGACCAGTTCGCCCGTACAGCAGCTGAAGTTTTGGCAGACTTGGGTTGGACTGTGAAAATTACTGATCGGGATTGCCCCACACCAGTAATTGCCTACAACGCCCGTCACTTAAATTCTGCTGGGGCGTTGATGTTTACCGCCAGCCATAATCCAGCACCTTACTGTGGGATTAAATATATCCCTGATTATGCTGGGCCTGCCACTCCAGAGATTACTGATACTATTGTGGCAAATATTGAAGGTGCATCGGATGCGCTGCCTAGTAGTAGTTCTGCTGGTAATAAAATCTCCATTTTTGATCCCAAACCAGACTATTTACAATTTATCTACACCTTGCTGGATGTAGAACGGATTAAGAGTGCGAATTTAAAGGTCAAGTACGATGCCCTCTACTCTACCTCTCGCGGCTACTTAGATGAAGTTTTACAACATTGTGGCTGTCAGTTAGAAAGCTTTAACACCAAACGTGATGTGCTATTTGGCGGTGGAATGCCAGAACCCAAAGGCGAACAACTAGTTGGGTTAGTGGAAGCAGTACGTGCCGATAAAGCTGATTTGGGCTTGGCTACAGATGGCGATGGCGATCGCTTTGGTATTGTTGATGAATTAGGTAATTTCCTGACTCCTAATACCGTTTTGCTGTTGTTAGCACGTCATTTAATCAAAAATAGAGGTAAAAGTGGTGCTATAGTGCGCACTGTGGCGACAACTCACCTACTGGATAATTTCGCGGCTAAATATGGTTTGCCAATTTATGAAACAGCAGTCGGCTTTAAATACATAGGTGAAAAAATGCGGGAAACTACCGTACTGATTGGAGGTGAAGAATCAGGCGGTTTAAGTGTAATTGGGCATATTCCCGAAAAAGACGGTATTTTAGCCGATATGCTAGTGGCAGAAGCGATCGCCTATGAAGGTAAACCCCTGAGTCAACTTGTCAAGGAAGCGATCGCCGAAGCTGATGGCCCGTTATATAACGACCGCTTAGACTTGCACCTCACAGAAGCCCATAAAACCGCCGTTATCGACTCCTTTACCAAAAACCCACCTTCAGAGGTAGCAGGAATTAAAGTCAAAGAAGTCGGGCGTAAAGACGGGATTAAGCTGTATTTAGAAGAAGGTAGCTGGATATTACTGCGTCCTTCTGGTACAGAACCTCTGGTGCGCGTTTACATGGAAACCAACTCTTCCGAGAAACTGAGCAAAATCGCGCAAGACATGGAAAGTGCGATCGCTAAACTAGAAGCAGTCGCAGTTTAACAAAACCCCCTACCCCTCTTCGTTGCCGGAGAGGGGAATAAAAATTATGAAAACTTTGACCCCTATTTTAATATCTCTAGTTGTGGCTATTTGGGTAGTAGCGATCGCGATTCTTTCAGTCCAAAATGCCACACCTGTATCTTTAAAATTCTTAACATTTCAATCGATTCAAATACCTGTTGGTTTAGTGTTGGCCTTCAGTGCCGGGATTGGTTTAATTGGTATGGCAGTACTGCAACCCCTCTGGGGTCTTGCGGGATCTGGACAGGGTAAATCTCGCTTTGATGAGGATGCTGAGTTTTTTGTTGATGATGAGGATTTTTAGGAGGTTTTTCTCACGCAAAGGCGCAAAGAAGAACATCTGATTAAATTAGAATTTGCATGAAAACGCTCATACCTCAAAAACTGATTGGGCTAGAATTGATGCCATAAATGTGTCAGAAAGGGTAAAAGACGATTCATGAGCGCAACTAATAGCGCAGATTTTTACTTATGGATTGAACAGACAGCCCAACTATTGCGATCGCATCGTTGGCAGGAAATTGATTTGGAACATCTGATTGCAGAGGTTGAAGACTTGGGCAAAAGTGAACGGCGGGGTATTGCGAGTCAACTCACTCGCCTGCTGTTGCATCTACTGAAGTGGCAATATCAACCTCAGCGTCGTTCAGATAGTTGGCTTGATGCCATCACTGATTCTCGCACTCAAATTGAGTTAGCTCTACAAGACAGTCCCAGTCTCAAAAACTATCCTACAGAACAACTTGAAGCAAGCTATCAAAGGGCGCGTCGTCAAGCAGCCAAGCAAACAGGGATATTAATATCCGTATTTCCCCAAGAATGCCCATATTCTTTAGAGTTAGTCTTAGATGAAGACTGGCTACCGGAAGCAGTATGTGAGTAATGGCGATCGCTTTCTGAAAAGTTGGCTGGATATAGAATAACTATTTCAATTTAAATTCATCAAATTTCACAACTTCCGACTCAGGCTTGCGGGTGTCAAAACGATAACTACTGACTGTACCCGTTCCTGTATCGAAGATACTAAAAACAGTGATGTCATTACTGGCAATATAAGGCATTGGTTGACCATCATCCCCTAGCAAAGGCGAGATAGTCGGTATTACTGGTTCTAAGCCATTGGGATCACCCAGTTTCGTGTAATCTTCTTTGTAGCCAATTGGCACTTCGCGCTTTTTATCACCCCAAGCAGCCCCATAAGTGTTACCGACGTTGGATGTTTCTAGAAAGTGCATCCCACTGGGACTAACGAAGCGATTCCATAAATGAGAATGTCCATAAAATACCAATTGCACATCAGCTGCTTCTAATAAAGGGATAACATCGCGGATAATATAGTCTGCATCCTTAGGGTATTCGTAACGCACCGCCTTGATTTCGCCATTTTCATCCCGTTCAATCATCTGCACTGGATTGGTATAAGCAGGGACGATATTATCACCCAGAGTATGGGGTGGATGATGAAACATGACAACTTTGTATTTGGCTGCTTGAAACTCAGGGCTGTTGAGTTCTGCTTCTAGCCAGTTGTATTGCTGACTACCTTGAGTAATTGGTTCAAAAATTAGCTGTCCATAACCCCAATTCTCAGGATTATGGAAATCCTGTTCTGCTTCCCGATATCTGCCTTTAGTACCTGCATCTAACTTGGGAGTCCGCCACATATTAGTAACATAAAGTACCACTAGACGCACATCACCAAAGGTAACTGCATAATATCTTTTACCACCTGCTTGACTTTGGGGTAGGGTGAAAATTTCCTCGTAAGTATGAGTATTAAAAGAATTGTCTATTAAAGATTTCCCACTATATAACCTTTGGGCAACAGCACGGGGAATCGGATCATTAAATTCATTATTTAAACTTCCCGTTCTCTCAAAGCGTCCCATAACTTCATGATTACCAATGGCAGTAAACATGGGAGCATGTTGAATTATTTGACCTCCTGTGTAGGTTGTTTTCACACCATTGTGTGACACTTCATATTGGGCGCGACCTTGCAAACCGGGAAACAAAGCACTACCCCGATGATCATCAAACCATTCTGAGGCGCGATCGCTCACGTTGATTAAATCACCGGCGAACCATACCCCATCCACTTGTCCCACTGTCTCTACGACCTTTTGCAGATTTGCCACTGTCATCGGCTTTAACTGATGATCTGAAGTCAGCAAAATTTTTAATGGTGTACCTGGTTTTGGGGTAGGCGCAAGAGTAAAAACATCGCTGCTAACGCTCTCACCGTCTTCGCGCCTACTGGTGACGCGATAGGGAACACGCACACCAGCAGTTAACCCAGTTACCTCTGCTTCGTGTCGCCAAATGTCACGTTTAACAGGTTGTTGATAAACTTGTCCGTTTTGGGTTTGATTTGCTACTCGTGATTGCTGGTCTTCGCGTGTGCGGCTGAGTTTGGTAGTATTTGCCAGAGTATTTTGGTCAAGATTTTCCCCAAAATTAACTATGTGTTTATTACCAGGAAACTCAGTAAACCAAACTACTCGTACTGAGGTTGCCGTTGGTAGTTGCAAAAATGGGTCGGTCAGCAGTTGGGGTACCGATGTCATAGTTGTTTGCCCAAATGAACGCACGCTTACCAGATTAAGGCATATAACCAACAGAAATATGGCTAATAAAGGGATTTTACGGCCGCTTAAGCGTCTGAGCATAAGTAATGTAGAAAATTTGCAGGTGTCTACAACACTATCTAGTGTAGTGGTTGCTGAAATTACAGAAAGTTTTCCCAAATGCCAAAATTGGTACTAAAGCCTCGTACAATTAATATCACTTCATTTTTTGACTCAGGAGCTAATGCCATGCCCATGGCGGTTGGCGTAATTGAAACTTTAGGCTTCCCTGCTGTACTTGCAGCAGCCGATGCCATGGTAAAATCTGCCGCAGTCACAATTGTCTATTATGGTCAAGCCGAAAGCGCTCGCTTGTTAGTCGCCGTCCGGGGACATGTTGCTGAAGTAAGAACAGCAGTAGAAGCAGGAATAGCCGCCGGTGAACAAGCTCATGGTGGTCAAGTAATCACCCACTACATTGTTCCCAATCCCCCAGAAAACGTGGAGACCATTCTACCAATCCACTTCACTCCAGCATCAGAACCATTCCGGATGTTCTAGGTCAATTTGTCATCAAACTTTGTAGCGCAGTTGCGTACAATTGACTGGTCACACCACATACGTTTATTCATACAGGAGATTACTAAATGTCACTACAGGCCGTTGGCTCACTGGAAACTAAGGGTTTTCCTGCTGTATTAGCAGCAGCAGATGCTATGGTTAAAGCTGGTCGAGTCACCCTTGTTGGTTATATAAGAGTGGGTAGCGCTCGTTTTACAGTAAATATTCGCGGAGATGTTTCTGAAGTCAAAACAGCTATGGCTGCTGGTGTTGAAGCCGCAGCCAATGCTTATGGTGGTACCCTAGAATCTTGGGTGATTATTCCTCGTCCTCATGAAAATGTGGAAGCTGTTTTGCCAATCGGTTACACAGAACAAGTCCAGCAGTATCGAGAATCTGTAGAAAACCCAATTGTTCGGTCATCTAACAGGTGATACAGTTAAACTCATCAGTTATTAGTCAAAAGTTGAAAGTCCCAGTGTTAATTAATTACTGACTATTAACTCTTGACCTTTGACTATTGACTTTTGGAAAAACTGTGGTGTGGAGAACTGAAAACTATTAAATTTGATAGGTGTCAGCAAGTAATGATAGCTCAGTAATTTTGTTGTCTATCTAAAAAACTCGGTGATTAATTGAGTTTGAAACTAATACAGCAGTTTGTTTAGTTAAACTTATACTTGACATCCTTGTGTAAGCTAGTACCCGTAAGGGTACTTTTAAGTTTTTTATGTATCTTTCGTAATATCATATTTCATCAAATTTTATTTCTAGAAAATGCCAAAGATGCTGATAAACGTAATTGCTATCCACAAATAGTCCATCAAGCATTAAAATATTCATCTTATTTTACTTCCCTCTAACCCCCAGGGGATGTAAAACAACTAAAAGTGAATATTTTAACGACGTGAAAATTCTGGAACTTTTCGCATTGCCGAAGAGAAATAGCAGGATGAAACTTATAAATATCAATAACGGCTGGATTGAGGTGCATAAGATTCGCGCATCTAAAAGAGATGCAAAAGCTCAAATCTTTGTTTCCCAAATATAAGTTTACAAAATTTAAATTTCCCATAAATTTAGGCAAATGCTCTCAATACCATCTTTTCTGGTATGGGAGATTAGCAGCAAAAAAAGTAATTTGGAAATTATTGCATAAATTTAGTCAATCCAGACGTAATAAGAATAGAACATTTGAGATGTCTTTATGGACAAGACAGACTCATAGGCAACTGCCAGATTATAAGTTTCAGTGCGACAAACGGGGGTTGTGATGCAAGCTTTAAAACAGGGTTTCGAGGAGCGCAATCTCGCTATGACAACGGAGGCAGAAAAACTGAAGCAGTATTGGGGCAAGCGTCTAGCTGCGGAGTGTCCCGAACAAAGTATAGCCACCAGAGAAAGTATTATTCTCTGGCTGTTAGGAACTGACTTAAAGCGGTTTGATTTGCTCAACTCTAAAGAACTTGACATCGCCAAACAAGCGATGGAATATCGCTGGAAAATTTTACATCAACGCTACTTGGGCATTGGGAGAGAACGTGCTTATCGCAACCTGCTGACTCGGCTAGGGAGTTTAGTCACATTACGGAATAAGATTCAGACTTGGGTTTCACTAAGTCGCGATCGCCAGCGCAGTGTTATGGATGTGTTGCAAGAAGTCCTGCAAGAATTATTGCAGAACGACAAATATATGCAGCAGCAAATGGCTTGTATCGCCGAATTTACCACCGATAGACGACTACGGGATACTTTGTTATTTGCCAGTGTAGAAGAATATTCTATGCGACCAATACGCAATCAACCTTTGCTCGTATATAGATTTGTCAACTACTTACGTCGCACTCAACGTGGTGGTTTAACCCAAGTGCCAAACAGTGATTTGGTAAGGCTGGTGTCAGAAGAAATTCTCACAGATGACAATGATAATCGAGTCAATTTGGCTGATACTCAAGCGATCGCAGAATATCAAGAAGCTCAACAATTAGAGGAACAACAGGTACTGCGGCAGACAGTCAAAACGGAATTTGCCAATTATTTACAAGAAAATCTGGGAACAGATGCAGTAGAATGGCTGCGACTGTATCTACAAGGCAAGTCTCAAGATGAGATCGCCCGTAAATTACAAAAGCCGATTAAGGAAGTTTACCGACTGCGAGAAAAAATTAGCTACCACGCAGTACGCGTTTTTGCCCTCAAAGGTAAACCGGAACTGGTGGATAACTGGCTGGCAATTTCCCTACAAGAAAATAATTTGGGGCTAACACAAAACCAATGGCAACAACTGTATGGAAAATTAACTCCTTTGGGGCGGCAGATCCTAGATTTGCGGAAAGCCGACAACTCTATAGAAGCAATAGCCCAACAGTTAAAGCTCAAAGTCCATCAGGTAATGGGCGAATGGACTAAAGTTTATCTTGCAGCTCAATCTTTAAGGACTCAGGAATGATTAAATTTATCACTGAGTTTCAGGGATTTGAGGCATGGCGATGTTTAGCAACAAGCGTCTTTGCTTCGCGCGCGACGCTGGTTGGTAACCGTGTACCCAGTTCAACTCTTTTGATTGTGGATTGGGAATAACTACCCAATCCCCAATCATGAATAATTCCTTAACCTGTTGGTAATTAATTTAACCTTTAACAAGGTCACAAAGTATCTTTATTTACTGCCAACTAATTTATAGCAAAATAAAATATAGGAAAACACTCAGTAATCAAACTTATGTTGTCTTCAAAGGGCAAACCAACTGATACAGGAGCAAGTGGGCAGCAAGTTTTAGGTGACACACCAGCAAACTGGGCGCAAGGACGCGAGCAAGTATTCCAATTAATTGATAGTCTTTTATCCTTTGAAGCTTGCCTATATCACCAAATTTTACCCTTGGGACTAGAAGATAACAAACTCTTACTGGGTATGGTTCATCCACAAGACACTGGAGCGTTAGATTACGTAAATCGCATTGTGTCTTATATTAATTGTACAACGGTGACTGAGGAGATGGCCACCGACACGCACCGCATCATACTATCAGCTTACCTCAACTATAAAAATACATTCCGCCCCAATACCAAACAAGTGGATCACCCAGGAGCGGACTCTTATCTAGAAAACAACAAAACGATTATTGATGAGCAATTGATTCAATCTGCAACTATCTCCTTTGAATCTAATCAGCAACCAACATCAATGCTGGAATATTCTGAGCAGGTAGATATTCCAAATCTAGATAGCTTATCTCCAAGTACCGTCAACGAGAAACAAGCAGAAGACATCTCTGAAGCAGCATTCCCAAACAACTTAACCGTTTTACAAGTCCAAGTTCCAGAGCAATTTAGTCCTATGGAAATATTGGCAACACTACCACCCAAAAAATTATTACAAGAATTACTAGGGCGAGTTTTGGGTGGGGGAATTGGTCGCTTGTATTTGGAAAGACAACCTTACGAAGGCAGGATACTCTGGAGTGACAATGGAGTATTGCAGTCCATATTAGAAAATCTCCCTCTGTCTGTTTTCCAAGGAGTACTTAATGAACTGAAGCGATTTGCTTCCCTACCTGTGAGCAAACTTGCAGAACCAAAACAGATAGAAAAAGAATGCCTCTATCAACAAAACCGTTTATTATTACGCCTGCGGGTGATGCCAGGAATTTATGGTGAAGAGGCAACATTACAAGTTTTACGGGGAGCGACTTTAAAGTTTTATCAGCAACAACAGTTGACACGTCTTAGCCGCGATGCTTTGGGAATTTCACAACAATTAAGTTTTAAGTTGCATGAACTGCAACAACGACTTCTACTCAATCCCGTCATGAAGTCAGAGCAATTAGAGGCTGTAGTAACTTTAAATCAGCTCGTTACAAATTTAGACCAGCAGATAAAAATACTCTCAGCAACTAGCGAACCACCAACAAACAGCTAAAGAGATTTCTGTCAGTGGAAGCGCTGATTGCGATCGCATACACACTTGTTATGTTGTAATGGCACCCTAGACTAATGCTTCTTTGGACTTTTAGTTTAATTTATCACAAATTTATACCGTAATATTACCAAAGTTGCGGTTAGAAAACTTATAGTAGTCAATTTAATTTTCCGCACTTGAATTTATTTATTGAAAATACATGCAGACTGAAGTTTTTAGTCAACTTTTCCCCTTACTAAGTACAGCTAACCCGCAGACTTTGGAATGGCTACTCAACGTTGCAATTGAACACGAATACCCTGTTGGACGAGCTGTGTTGATGGAAGATGCCTGGGGTAATGCAGTTTACTTCGTGGTTTCTGGCTGGGTGAAAGTCCGACGCACCTCCGGAGATGATTCTGTAGCTTTGGCAATTTTAGGTAGAGGTGATTTTTTCGGAGAAATGGCGATTTTAGATGAATCTCCACGTTCAACCGATGTGATTGCCCTATCGCCAGTGAAGTTATTGAGCATCTCGAGAGAGCGTTTTATTCAAATATTATTTAAAGACCCGCAGTTACATCACCGGATGTTGCAACTCATGGTACGGCGATTGCGGCAAATTAACCAGCGCTTACAAATCCGCTCTTCACCACCAGCTGTCAAACTTGCTCATACCTTAGTCAGTTTAGGCGAAAGTTATGGACAGGAATCAGGCAAAGGTAAGGAAATTTTGAATATTCCTTTTAAAGATTTGGCAGAGGTGACAGAAATCGGTGTTGACGAAACCACCAAAATCATGGAAAAACTACATGAAAAAGGTTGGATCATGATTGATAGCGCCAACAGTATTATTTATCTGATTAACTTCAAACAATTGATTAACTTAGCAGGCAAGGTCTAAGTAACAGGGAATAGGTGATAGGAGACAGGTGACAGGAAAGAAGGGAATCGATATGTACTATAATCTTGGAAAAAGAATGTAGAGACGTTGTATGCAACATCTCTACAAGGGTTATGAAAGACGCATATTTAATTTCTGGAGATGTTTACTGAATTTTTAAGTGCATAGCTCAGGCTACACCAACAAAAATTAAACAGGAGCCTCTATTAAATTTCTTGGCTCTGGAGGCTGTTCTCAATCAATTGTTTTTTTGCTTGCTGTCAGTCCCAAATATCAGAATTAGAACACTAAACATATTTACGAAATTACCCTTTCTGCATCATGATAAATGTAATTGTTTGGAGATAACATTTATTTAGATATGGAAAACTACTCCTATGGGGTCAGGTTTAGGCTAGTTAAATGTTTTCAGAAATTGACCAATAGATGTAGTATACTACCCGCACTCTGTCTTTGAGTGCTTGAAATTTATGACAATTTATGCTGTTTAATTAAATAAAGTCGAGTTAAAAACTGAATTTTGCGGAGTGAGTGCCATGAGTAGGCAGTACATTATGGGAGAAACTGCGGTTAAAGTTAGTGGGGTTGGATTGGCTTTACTCAGTCTTCAATCTACAGTTGTTAGCTATTAACTATTGACTATTGACCATTAACTATTGACTATTAACTATTGACTCAGAATTTATAACTCCTAATTACAGATGACCGAAGCAACAGCACCTCGTATCGAGATTGGCGTCCAGGAAACAGTACCGACGATTCATTACCTGGTGGCAATGCCTCAACCAGAAACGCATCTGTTTGAGGTGACATTGCAGCTAATCAACCACCCGTCAAAAATTCTTGACTTGAAAATGCCGGTATGGACACCAGGCTCATACTTAGTGCGGGAATATGCCAAGAATCTACAAGATTTTGCCGCTTTTGCAGGGGATGAGCCTTTGCCTTGGCGAAAAATCAGTAAAAATCACTGGCAGGTCAACACAAATGGTGTTTCAGAATTAACTGTGCGTTACCGCATGTTTGCCAATGAGCTATCGGTACGAACGAATCACTTAGATACCACCCACGGCTATTTTAATGGTGCAGCGCTGTTTTTTAGACTACCAGGTTGGGAGAGCCTACCAATTAACATCACCATTGTACCGCCACGCCCAGACTGGCGGGTCACTACTTCTTTACCATTAGTTGGTGAGCAAGCTAATACTTTCTCTGCTGTCGATTTTGACACCCTTGTAGATAGCCCCTTTGAGATTGGTAATCACCAGTTATATCACTTTGAGGTTTTGGGAAAACCACATGAACTGGCAATTTGGGGACAGGGCAATTTACAACCACAGCGAATGATTGCTGATATCCAAAAAGTGATTCAGGTAGAAGCGCAGATGTTCGGGGGTTTGCCCTATGAACGATATATTTTTCTGCTGCATTTATTTGCCCAAGCTTATGGGGGTTTGGAGCATAAAAACTGTTGCTCGTTAATTTACCAACGTTTTGGATTTCGCACTCAGGAAAAATATGAACGCTTTGTGCAATTGGTAGCACATGAATTTTTTCACTTGTGGAACGTCAAACGCATTCGCCCCAAAGGTTTAGAAGTTTTTGATTACGAGCAGGAAAACTATACACCTTCTCTGTGGTTCTGTGAAGGGACTACAAGTTATTATGACTTGCTGATTCCTTTACGGGCTGGCATTTACGATGCTAAATCGTATTTAAATCATTTGGGTAAGGAAATTACTAGATTCCTCACAACCCCAGGGCGTAAAGTGCAACCACTTTCCGAGTCAAGTTTTGATGCTTGGATTAAACTTTATCGTCCAGATGCCAATAGCAACAATTCCCAAATGTCCTACTACTTGAAGGGGGAAATGGTTTCTTTGTTGCTAGATTTGTTGATTAGAGCGCGACACGGAAATCAGCGATCGCTAGATGATGTAATGCGGCAAATGTGGTGGAAATTTGGGCAAGCAGAAATTGGCTATACTCCTGAACAGTTGCAAGAAGTCATTGAATCTGTAGCGGGTGTGGATTTGGGGAATTTCTTTGAACGCTACATTGATAGCACTGATGAATTACCTTTTAATCAGTACTTGGAACCTTTTGGTTTGCAGCTACTAGCGGAACGTGAGGAAGAACCATATTTAGGCATCAGGGCGAAAACCGAAAATGGCCGGGAGGTAATTAAATCTGTGGAAACTGCATCACCTGCACAACTAGCGGGAATTGATGCAGGTGATGAATTATTAGCTCTTGAGGGAATACGACTGACAGCCCATCAACTGAGCGATCGCCTGAAAGATTACCAGCCCAATGACACCATTGAAATCACGGTTTTCCACCAAGATGAACTGCGTACCTATGCTGTAACTTTGGCTGCACCACGGTCTAGCAAGTATCAGATCGTTCCCATTCATAATCCCGATCCGGCGCAGAAAGAGAATTTTGCTGCATGGTTAGGCTTGCCGATAGTGACTTTGCGTTAAGAGTACTGTGGGATGAGGGGGATGATCTCCCCCCTACGCCCTTGTGTGAACACCGTAGCCACTTAACCGAGAACGAGGCGATCGCGTCCTGTTCTTTTTGCTTGTGAAAGTGCTTGCTCAGCAGCATTTACTAAAGTAATTGCCTCAATTTCTAACTGGGGAATCATACTAGCAACGCCTGCACTAACAGTTAAAACAGTAGCAGGAAGACCACCAATACCGGGATATTCACACTTAATTGCCAAAGCTTTTACTTGCTGGCGAATTTGTTCAGCAATGTATGCAGCAGTCTTAGCATCCGTCTGGGTGAGAACAGCAAATTCTTCACCACCGTAACGAGCGACTAACACCGGACTAGGTTGATTCTGAGAATATGCAATCTGAGAAGTTTCACAAGCACCATGAGCTTGATAAGTAATAGTGTTGCTAGCGTAGGAAAAACTGCTATGACTAAATGAATGCTGAACACAGTTAAAGATTGCATTGGCAATTTGGCGCAAACAATGATCTCCTGCTTCTCTGCCGTAGGTTTTATTATAAATTTTAAAATAATCAATGTCGCACAAAATTAGTGCTAAAGGAGTGCCATTGCGAGTAGATCTTTGCCACTCAACTTGTAAGTAGGTGTGAAAGTAGCGGTGATTGGCTAACTGAGTCAGTTCATCTAAGCTGGAGAGGGCGCGCAAGTATTGGTTTTCTTTTTGCAACTGATCAACACGAACAGCAGTAAAATCCGCAATGCTATTGAGTTGTCCACGGAAATACAAACGATACAACTCACATGCAGGAGTACAGCGATCGCCTTCTAGATTCACCAGCCCCATACTCTGCAATTTATATGCTAAGACTGGCTCTAATTTTACACAATCTGTAGCATTAATTACATCATAAAAAGCAGATGCCAATTCTGGCTCCTCTTGGAGTGCTAATACGTACTGTCTTAAATATTCGTGATAAATTCCAGCTGTCGTTACTGCTTCTGCTAACAACTGCTGTAGGTTTCTTTCTAACGCACCTTTTCCCACAAGGTGATACAAAGCCAACCTGACTAAATAAGGATGTCCTCCTACCACCGCCATTAAACTTTCAATATCCTTACTATTTGCCCAATCTAAACCGTGACGTTGTGCTAAATCCAGCACCTGCTCTTGGGTAAAGTTTGGCAACTTAATTGGTAAACCAATATTAAATGGCGATTGAGTCAATTTGAGGGGAACAAGAATTTCCTTCGAGTAAACCAACACTAGGCGGAGTTTTTGCCAAATCTCCACCATTTTTGCTTGTTCGTACCAGGAACGCACTAATGGCAGAAATTCCCCAGCAATCTCTGGATACTCAAATACCCAATCTACTTCGTTTAATACCAAAACCAAAGGACTTTTCAGCGCAGACAGCAAATACCTCTGGAAATAAATAGAGCAGCTGACTTTGCTACCCATATCCTCATGCCAATAATCATTGAGTTTTGGTTCTAGCTGTAATTCCCGACTGACATTAGCACATAACCAGCGTAAAAACTTATCCAAGCTGCTAAAAACGGCTTTATCCGCTTGCTGAAAGTCCAGACTCACAGTCCGAAAACCTTGATTGGTAGCGCGGGCGAGAACTCTGAGAATTAGGGAGCTTTTTCCCATTTTTTTGGGAGCTTTGATGCAGATGACACTTCCTGGTTCAGCTATTTCTGCGTAGGCAAGTTCCTCAACTGGTGGGCGAGGAATGTAAAATCTAGAGTTAAGAGATACTGGCCCATTAGGAAATTCTAGGGATATGGCGGTAGCTGCGCGGTTGAATTCCTTAATTAACTGTTGATGAGCTTTACTTAAACGGCGAGGTTCCAGAGTCTTACGGAAGTTAGATTTATGGATAGGTTCTTGCCAAAAATCGCTTAATAATTGCCATAGATGAGAAGCAACTTTCCTGATCCGTTCTCCACCGTAGTGAGCCTCAAACGCTATACTTGTATAAGTTTTTCCCTCCCATGAAGAGCGCAGTATCATCTCTTGGAGTGTCGTCAAACCATTGATCTGGCTGGCTTTGAGTAGCAATACGACTTCATCTATAGTCATTCGTCATCGGCCTTACTTTTCTTTTGTATGACATTTCCTCAAATTCTGGTTCCACGTCAAAGTTGAAGTTTTGAGGATGAAACTTGATGTAGCCTCCCAGGTTTGAATGAAAGCCAGCCTTTTACAAAAAAGCTACAAATAGGGCTTGACAATACTTCTTTTATCTGAAACATCTGATATTAAATGATTATAGGATTTTTACCCTAATAATTTTTGGGCATTAAAGCAACCTATTTGTAATTTTGTATACTCATAAACTGTCATCTGGAGATGATAGATACACAAAATGTAGCTAATTTTTTCTAAAACTTGGGGTAGGCGATCGCTTGAGAGGTTACACTTTTACGTTTAACTTTTTCTAAATTTAATTCAAGATTAGTCATACCTTGTGGATATTTCTTTGAACTTTGATTAAATCGACTGAGTAATAGCTAAGTTAACCGACAGTGAATATGTTGGCATTGTTCATACCTTAACCCTCAGGTGCTAAGACAGCGTAGAGAGAAGCTCAGGATATCTTCCTCATCGTATCAGCAGCTATGCATATCGAAGAACCCGCTACCTATCAGATGGAAGCTCCAGTTTCAGCGCCAAGCTCCCAAAGTTTCCCCAATAACCAGCAACCACCTCCAGAAGACTCCGAGATTGACCAGCACTCACAAGCCGCTTTACAAATGGCATTAGCCGCCAGTGGTCTGAGTTGGTGGAATTGGCATCTGGCTACCGATAAAACCTATTATGACCCTCAGTGGCAACAAATTTTAGGCTATGAAGTAGAAGAAATTACCAACCATCAATCCTTTGAGCAACTTATACATCCACAGGATTTGCCGAAAGTTCGCCAGGTGTTGAAAGACTATCTTGCAGGTCATATACCTGTATTTGAAGTTGAATTGAGAATGTTGTCTAAATCCGGTGGGTGGAAGTGGATTCTCAGTTGTGGCAGAGTATTTCAGTGGGATGAATTCGGCCAGCCGGTCTGGATGTCAGGAACACATAGGGATATTACTCAAGAAAAATTATCCCAGGAAGCTTGGCGACAGTACCAAAAGCAAGAGCAACTGTTGAACGCCGTGCGAAAACACATCAATTCCTGTTCTCAACTGGGGGCATTACTGCAAAATGTATTAGTAGAATTACGGCAGTTTTTGCAGATTGACCAGACATTCATTTACCGTGTTCCACCCCAAGGTAGAGGTGAAGTAGTTTTTGAATCTTTTGCAGCACCCTTGGCATCTTTGAAAGATATAGATATAGAAGTTTCAATCCCTGCTCAGTATTTAGAAATATACCAATCAAGTATCAGCGAAAAAACTGACACAGTACCTAAATTACCCTGTCAAATCAATTTTCTAAATCAGTGTAAGGTCGAAGCCAATTTAGTAGTTCCTATTTTATTAAAAGCACTAGAACATGAAGACTCAGAGTCTTCAAGCTCAAAGCGCTTGTGGGGAATATTAATTGTCTATGACTGTTGCAGTTACCGTCAGTGGCAGAAATGGGAAATAGATGCTATCAGACAAATCAGTCAAGAAATAGCAGTATCTATTCAGCAATACCAACTATTAGAACAACTCCAAAGAGAGATTACCAAAAGCCAGTTGGCAGAAGCACAAGCAAGAGAAACTTCACAGCAATTGGAAATTACGCAATATCAACTATTGCAGAACGAGAAAATGGCTAATCTCGGTCAACTAATAGTGGATATGGCTAATGAAATTTATCATCCGGTTAACTTTATCAATAGTAATCTTCATCCCATCAGTCAGTATGCCGAAGAATTAATTAAACTAATCGAACTTTACCAATACTACTATCCAAAACCCAAAGTAGGAATTACCTCATATCTGCAACAGTTCGACCTCAATTTGATAAAAACAGACTTCCTCAAATTGCTATGGTCAATGCGGTCTGGCTCTGAACGTATTCAAGAGATTGTTTCTGCCTTGCGGAATTTTTCTGGCTTTGATCCAGATAAAATGAAAAAATCTAACATACATGAGGGACTGGATAGTGTTCTCAGGCTTTTGCAACATCGCCTCAAAGAAAAGCACGATAGACCAGGAATTGAAGTCATTAAGGACTTCGGAGAATTACCTTTAATCGAATGTTATCCTGGGGAACTAAACCAGGTATTTATGAACATTTTGACTAATGCCATTGATGCTTTAGAAGAAAGGATGAAACAGGATTATTCCCTCATTCCCAAAATTTGGATTCGTACAGAACTTATCGGCAGTCATTTATCATTAGTTACTAGCAACGAACTCAATACTGTTGATAAACAACTGGTAAAAAAACAAAAAGTTTTAATTCACATATCTGATAACGGTAAAGGTATTTTGCCTCATATTAAAAGACGGATATTTGAACCCTTCTTTACTACGAAACCAGTAGGAAAAGGCAAAGGATTAGGTCTATCAATTAGTCAGCAGATTATTGTAGAAAAACATCAAGGTAAACTTAAGTGTAACTCCCAATTAGGTCAAGGTACAGAGTTGGTTATTGAAATGAATACAACGGCAAGACGCTATGTTGATATGAGAAAACACGCTAGCTTTTAAGCTGTTAATTAAACTGTCTTAAAATATTGAGTCTATTAGCTTACTTAAAAAACAAAAAATCAATCTAATTTTGATAGTTGAACTCATTCTTAATTTTTCTTATTACTTTGTGATCTTTGTGTCCTTTGCGGTTCGTTTATTAATGCTACTTAATCACAAGCTAAATTCTGCTGCATTATCATCCTCATCTATATCCTTCCTCATAGCTGTAGGTTTAAATTGAGAATCATGAATTAGTTCACTAAAAGCAATTCCTGGATTTTGCTGGAGAATATTCAGCACACTAATAAAATCACGAACGATTTCCCCTGGTGTGAGTAATGCTTCTGCACCTAAGCGATTGACGATTTCTTGTACAAATTGTTGCAACTCACGATTCGTTAAAGTCTTTTCATAACTGAAATTGAGTGCATGAATTTCAGTTAAGTTTTGCAGCAGTGTGAGGATTTCTGCTTCACTCAACGGGTTCAACCTAATGACTGGCCCCAAATATTCCTGAAGACCAGACTGTGTGACAAAACGGCTTTCTTTTGTACGTCTTCGCCACGCCTGATCTGCAAACAGTCCCCGGTTGGGGTCTTCTAAAAATTTGGTTGTTCCACCGATGAAAATGCCAAGATGTTCAGCTTTGCATTGCATGGTGTCATTAAACATTGCTAGTAATCTGTTATAATTCTTTTCACGCGTTACTGTAGTGGATATTTGATATAAATTTACGGCTTCATCAACTAAAACTAAGAGTCCTTTATAGCCAATCTCTGCTATAAACTTAGCAAATAGCTTGATATAGTCATACCAACTATCATCATCAATAATAACGCGTACTCCTAATGCTGCTTTGGCCTCAATCTTAGTGCTGAATTCTCCACGTAACCAACGCATAGCCGCATTTTTTAAATCATCATTATCCAACCGATAGCCACGCCAGTAAGCAATGATAACACTGCCAAAATCAAAGCCATGCACTAAATCTTCAATATACTGAACAACTTCCCTAATTTTTGCTTCAACTTGGTCATCGAAACCATCGTCATTGGGGCGCAAGTTTGTTTCTTTCACTACTTCTTGTTGAATTTTATTAATCCAACCTTCCAAAATTGCAACTAAAGCACCACCGTCAGGGCGAGTTTTTGTAGCCAGGTGGCTCATTAATTCTCGATAAGTTGCTAAACCTTCATTGTTGGTTCCGGCTAATCGGCGTTCAGAAGATAAATCAGCATCAGCCACAACAAAACCTTGCTCCATCGCTCGGTTACGGACTAGTTGTAGAATGAAGCTTTTGCCTGAGCCATAGTTACCAATTATAAAGCGAAATGCTGCTACACCTTCTGCTATCTCATCAAGATTTTGTAATAGGCTTTTAAGTTCTTGTTCTCGACCAACTGCAATATGCTCAACTCCTATCCTCGGTACTACTCCTGCGCCTAAGGATTTAATTAAAGCAGTGGAAATTTTTTTCGAGATTTTGAGCTTAGGCATGTAATTTACTTCATTGGATTTTTAATGCAGAGGCATATATTCAGTAGATTGGATATACACCTAATTACTAAATAATTTTAATTTGATGAGGCTTGTCTAATTATGATATCTTGATGCATAGCCAGCATTTTTCTGACGTTGACTACATGCTCTTGATATACTTCTGGAATTTCCAAATTAGATGCAATAATTAATTCACCAATAGTATCATTGGCGCGTTCATTTATAGAATCAATTAATAGATTTGGCATGGTAATATTTGCTTCGGCAATTTGTTTAATAATTGCCTGGGGATGATCTTGCTCTACAATGGCTTTTAATACCTGAATTTCATGCCTTGGTAGTTTTGCCAAAAACTCATTCCATTCCTCAGGTAAAAAACTAGATATATTAGATGTCGTGCCTATTGATTCTAAGGGGTCAACTAATTCTGAAAAAGGAAACGATTCGTTTTCATCTTCGTGCAAATTTTCAGGCAGCAGTTCTGGATTGAGTGTTTCTGTTTGTTGAAGTAATTCCCATACTTGGTTTTGTAACAAGTCTCGTTCATCTTGCAACAACGAAACTTGACTTTCTATCTGTTTTAATTCTGATTCTTTTTCTGTTATTTGAGTTTGTAATTTCTTGAGATTATCTGCTAAATTTTCTGTTTCATACTTCGTGGATACCAATAATTTATTTTGCTGATTGACCTCGGTTTCTATTTCTTGAATATTGATTCGTAATTCATACATTTTTTCTTCCAATTGAGGTTTGAGTCTACCTAACAGAGTTAAACTACTTTCAAGTTCTTGTTTTTCTTGTTGCAGTTCACAAATTTGATTTTGCAATTGAGCAATTTCCGAGCGGCATACATTACACTGCAACTCCAGACGGCGTTTCTCTCCTGTGAGGTGAGAGAAAGAATGATCCAGTTCTGCTTTACTTTGTGCTAGCGTAGCAATTTCGGTATTCAGGCTAATGGTTTCGGCTTCTAACTGCTTTTTTTGTCCAGCAAATGTGCCTAAGTCTCGATGGAGAATATCTCGTTGATTACGACATTCTAAAATTTGATTTTCCAGTTTTCTTGCTTCTGCGTATAATAAATTGCGATGCTCTTCTATTTGGTTGATTTCTTTGACAATACGAGACTTTAATCCTTCCATATCTTTGATTCGCTTGCGGAGTGAACCTAAAACAAGCAATTCATAGTTTCTGCGACGCTTATCTATAAACAATGCTGCTGCGTAAGTAGCAAGTGTAGTAATTATGCCTGTGATCAAGGCTTGATTAAAATCCCAGTTGGGGACGAGACTAATACCAAAACTTACACTAAAGGCAACTATGCCTAAAATATATCGATTGCTGACCATTGCTGATTGCATATTGGTTTTTTTTAGCGTAGTTGAGTTATCGAAATAAGTAGTTCTTAAGTTCATTAATTCTCACACTGTTGTTCTGAAATATTCAGTTGTAAGTATTTATACATAATAGTTTTCTGTAAGTAATCGAAAATAAACATCACTAGTAAATTGATTTCACAACTACGTGTGGGATGATTTTTTATTTGCATTATTAAATGCAAAATCTGCTTTGAGAAAATCCACGAACTGCTGGGCTGTGCGTCCGGAACGACCATTGTGACGAGTTGCCCACTGTAATGCTTGATATTCTAAATCGTCCTGGCTAATATTAATTTTGGCTTGTGCTGCTAGATGTCGGACAATTTTTAAATAAGTTTTCTGATCGGCTGCTTCAAAAGTTAAGGTAAGACCAAAGCGATCGCTAAACGAAAGTTTCTCCTGCATCGTATCCCAGGCATGGATTTCTTCGTGATCTTTGGGAGTGGGTCTATCGGCAAAAAATTCGCGAATCAAGTGGCGACGATTGGAAGTGGCGTATACGACTACGTTGTGTGGCCGCGCCGTTAAATTACCTTCTAAAACTACTTTTAGGGCTTTAAAAGCATCATCATCTTCTTCAAAGGAAAGATCATCAACGAAGATAATAAATTTTTGTGGTACTCCTCGCAGCTGTTCCACAATTTTTGGTAGATCCTGCAAGTCAGATTTTGTCACTTCCAATAAGCGGAGGTGGCGATCGCCATACTCATTCAATAAAGCTTTGACTAAAGAAGATTTTCCCGATCCCCGACTACCGTAAAGTAATATGTGCAGTGCCACCTCTCCTGATAATAAAAACTCTGTATTTTTGATTAAAGTATCTTGCTGAGACTCGTAACCGACTAGAGTATCTAGCCTGACTGGATCATGATACCGGATGCCAACAAACTTCCCATCTTGCCAGCGCAAGGCATGATATTGTGCAAATAAACCTGTGCCAAATTGCCGATAATAAGCTGCCAACTCTTCTACAGCATCAGCCCAATTTTCTAACTTTTGTAGAGACATGATTAACTTTGTCTCTATCTTGAGATTTTGCTCTTCATACCACACAACAGGCGAAACTGGCAAATGAGCTACAGTTTGTACCCACTCACTCAAAGAAGCACTGCTACATTCATAGAGACTTTGCAACACCTGTAAATCATGCTCAGTGGCTGCTAATAAAGCCAGGGGTAAATCCTCAAAATCTTGCTGTTGAGCAAGCCTGCTAAAAGGATTCTCAGAGACGAGAATTTGAGTAATTAGGTGCTCTTCCCAATTTTGATTTCTAGCAGCTAAGGCGTAAAAGTAATATCCATAGGCTTGGAGGCAACCCCGTGCATCGGCATCAGTGTAACGTATCGCTTGCAACAGGTCAAGAAATGCGATCCCCACTTCACTCTGGAGGACGGATTGGTACAGTAATAGTGAGGCTGCTTGACGCTGAAGAAATTGAATCTGGGTATGGCTATAAGATGAACTACTTGCTGTTGGCATCGCTTGATTATCCATCAATCAACTGGGTGATGTAGCTAAACAGCTATGGTAAATTGTCTGCTGACCCTGGTAGCAAAATCAAAATCTACATAGGTTTTAACAATGAATTTAAGTATTACTGCTGCTCTTACCTACGGTATTTTAGCGATTATTGGTGGCATCATCGGCTACATTCAGGCTAAGAGTCAAGTTTCGCTTCTAAGTGGTATGGTTAGCGGTTTACTACTAATTTTTGCCGCTTACTTTCAACTCCAAGGTCAAGCCTGGGCTTTGACTTTAGCAGTTTTAGTTACGGCTATTTTAGTCCTTTTCTTTACGTTTAGATTAGCTAAAACACGTAAATTTATGCCTGCGGGATTGATGGTGATTTTGGGTATGTTGGCACTGACTTTAATGCTGAATTAACTAGTTACCAAAAGATCACAATTATCCTCTTACAGTTATTTCATAGATCACCCTCCCAGTTTTTGCTGAACTTTTATAGTACATTTATATTACCATAGCGTTAGCTTTGTCACATCACAAGCGATGAAAGAAGCCTGTGTATCACAAATTACTATAGCAATCCTATGTGATTGGCAAATAGCCAGAGGCTCAGACACCTGACTTCTACCCTACGGGTTGTCTACAAGAAGTTGGGCATTTTTATTGTTCGTGACTCATTTAGCTCTGCATCCCTTGCTTCCACAGCAACAGAAAGTTTTTTATGTGGAAGTCCTCAGCTAAAGCCTCCTGAGGGAAAGCTGTAATTTGCTGGCTACAACCTGCTTACATAATGTGGGTATTCCCAGTGACATGCTAGCGAGGCTATAAGTATAAATCATTAATATCTAATCAAAAAAAATTAATATTTTCTTGCCTAAAACATCCGGTTTTTTTGAAGTTGTGATGATAAATAAAAATAAGGTTGTGTGTATTTTTTACGGTGTTGAGGCTTTCAGAAATTCTCCCCTACTCGTCGAGAATATCTTTGGCTAATGGGAAGCCTTACTCAAAATGATCTGAATTGTTAATCATACTGCATTTATTAACATTCTATCAAGAGTAACGAATATTTAGCATCCCAGAACAGTTATATCTAGGTAGTTTTTTGCTGTTTATTTAGCTAATGAAGCAAGCTTGCTGAATCTAAAAAACAGTTAAACTTTGTAGTTCAATTGTTCTTGATCAAGATAAAAAACAATGTTGCGTAAACTACCAAAATTTATATCAAGGATAACTAACAGTAACCTAGATTCCCAGGTAAAACTATCTTGTATACAGCTTATTTGCTAACAATAGTTATGCATTCAGCTTTTTACTTGATACTGATAACCCTAAGTTATAAATATAACCTAACAGAAAGATAAACTATTCTTAATTACTCAAAAATATGAGATAGCAATCTGTAAAATGCCCCAACTAAAAAACTCCAAATATCTCGAAGTAAGTGAATAAATTAAGTTTAAAGATTTGATGTGATTAGCCGCAGAATTTAAAGTAAAAATCAAACTGATCTTGCCATCTTGGCAGGTTTTTATCTGACAAATGAGATATGAATAGATTGGAGTAAACGTAATTGACATTCGCCCACTTGTTGCTGTCTACCAAAACTGCTAAAGCTAAATCAATCTCAAATAATGGTGATTTTCTCAGCAATTTTACGAAGTAGGACATAATACATGTTATTACCACTGTCTTCTCACAACGTTATCCAGTATCTGCAAGAGACAGGTCTGTGTAGCTCAGAAGATGGAGCATCACACGAATATGAGTTGCTGGAAAGTAGCAAGAATAATTTCAATTTACTGGTGACTCTAGCAGGTAATCGCAAACTGCTGGTTAAACAAAAACGTAATATTGAGAATAATGAAACCCCTTATGAGTTTTTTAATGAGTGGCTGTTTCACCAATTGCTTCAGCAGTTTCCAGTTCTAGGCAACATTTCGGCGATCGCACCATTAGTACTAAATTTTGACGAGGAAAATTCTATCCTTGTCCGCAACTATTTAAGCGAATATTTGGATTTGGGTGGATTCTATCACCACAACAATGTTTTCCCAGCAGAGATTGCTACAGCCATTGGCAGTACCTTAGCAGGACTACATCGTGCCACCTTCCAACACCGAGAATATCGTAACTTTATGGCAACTGCGCCACAAGGACAGTTTCGCTATAGCTTTTATAATCCGGCACAAGGGATCGGCTCAATTAGCCCAGAGATTTTTGGTACAGTTCCCACTGAGGCGCTGAAATTCTACGTACTTTATCAGCGTTATGAGAGTTTAGAATCTGCGATCGCTGATTTGGCATATGAATGGCAACCTTGCTGCTTGACTCACAACGACCTGAAATTAAATAACATTTTAATTCATTCTCGTTGGCATCAACTAGACAATTGCTTGGTGCGTTTGATTGATTGGGAAGCATGTGCTTGGGGAGATCCAGCTTTTGATTTGGGAACTCTCATAGCAAGTTATTTAGGGGTTTGGCTTTCTAGCCTTGTAGTAGATCCCGCCATTGAGATAGAAGAATCTTTGTGTCTAGCAATGACACCCCTAGAGCTGCTTCAACCTTCATTATTAGCTTTAATTCGGGCTTATCTCAATGCCTTTCCCATGATTTTGGAGTACCGTAGTGACTTTCTGGTGCGGGTAATTCAGTTTACAGGTCTAGCACTGATTCATCAAATTCAAGAAACGATTACCTGTCGCAAATATTTTAGTAATGCTGACATTTGTATGCTTCAGATTGCTAAAAATCTACTCACTATACCCGAAATATCTGTATTAAGTATCTTTGGTGTTTCTGAGTCAGAAATTCTCAACCCTTTGGTAAAAATCCATAAACTCCCACAACCAGAAAAAGAGCAGCAATTAATTCGTCTATACTACGAAAAAACTCGTCTGCGGGGTTGTTAAGCCAGGAAAGTTGTGGCGCAGTGTTTGTTTAATTCTAATGATTAATTGTAAATTTTGATAAATGCTAGATTCTTCTACCAATCCACTGCTAACTTCCCTGCTCGACATTGCTGGTAATATCCAGATCGAGTCAAACTTTTGTATTTACCATCCCAATTATCAACCTTTTGCTCTGCCGACTAAAGTAGCAGACAGATTTCAGCAAAATTCTGCGGCACTACAGCATAAATATCTCACCTTACTACTGCGAAATTTCCTTTACGGTATCTATTACAATGGTTCTTTGCAAAGCGTTTTAGCAGTCAATACCCAAACTGCTAATTGCTCGCCATACCAAAATGTAGAAAATAATTCTGTTTTGGATGTCGATTGGGAATTTTACGAACAACTACAAGCTAGCAATTATGGTACAGGTTATTTTGACCCTAGTTGGCAGGTATTGCGTCTAGAACCAGATGGGAGTATGGCAGTAACTAAAGGTGGTTTGACATTGTATATTGAGCCTGAATGTCATCTTAAACCTGGTCAAAAATCTGCCAAAGTAGGGGAATCAGTAGCTATTTGGATGCCTAAAAATCGCCTGCAAAAAGGCTGTTACTTAGCAGTAAGCAATGTGGGACAGGAAAAGCAGGGTAACCCAGATGCTGATTTGGGCACAGGAAGAATCTATTTTAATTTCACATCATCTGGTGCGATCGCCCTCATGGATGGACTGACGCAGCACCTAAATGCAGCTAACATTCCTTTCACTTTTCAGGTTCTTTACAATCCTGCTGCATACGGACGCTATGACTCAGGATTACTCTACTTTGAACGCCAGGACTATCCAGCAATTCGCAAAATCCTTCAGGCTGTTTATCATGAGCATCAATCTCATTTTCGAGTAGAAATACCTCTGTTCACCAAGTTTTTAGCACCAGGGCTAGGTTTAGCCGAAGAACCAACCCAAAAATTTGCGGCACAGGAAAGTTTTGGCATGAACCGTTGCCAAATTGTCGCTAATGCTTTGTTGGAAGCTTGGCAAAAAGGTAAGAATGCAATGGAAGAGCGGATGAGGGTGATTGACCAACACTTTGCACGTCATTTCATTGATTTGCAGCGTCCCTACCTCAACCCCAGTTCTGAGGATATATACCAACCTTTAAAATAAAATTAGTTAGTAAAGTAAAATCTTACTCAGCCCTGACGATGAGAAAAGAGCCTCCGGATGCCGCTAGGCTGTACGCGGCTACACAGACAATAAGCAATAAGCATAGCTGTTTCATCAAGCGTGTGTTATCAAGCGTGGCTTTAGCCATAACGTGCTGGAGGCTTTATTCTATTTGCCCAATTGTCTATTTTTTAATTTTTTTAATAAATGTCTTTTACTTATAACCGTACTGTTTATTTTCAAGATACAGATGCTGCTGGAGTAGTTTATTTTGCTAATGTTTTAGGTATTTGTCATGAAGCTTATGAAGAATCCCTAGCATCATCGGGTATTAATCGCAAAGATTTTTTTACTAATCCATCTGTAGCTTTTCCTATTATTCATGCTAATGTGGATTTTTTTCGGCCAATGTTCTGTGGGGACAATTTGGTGATTAGTTTAATTCCCCAACAACTAAGTATTAATAAGTTTGAAATTACTTATGAAATAATAATAGCTAATGTGGTGGTTGCTAAGGCAATTACTAGGCACGTTTGTATTGATGTGAGTAGTAGAACGAAACAGGAACTATCTAGTGAAATTCTCCATTGGTTGGAAACGAACCGCAGAGACGCTGAGGATGCAGAGAGAAGAAAGTTACGAGATATTTTGTAAAATTTACAAAAAAAGAGCGGGCACAAAACCCACCCTAAAAGTAATATTAATTTAAACTATCAATCGCTACCTAATTAGCAATTTCTGGGGCACTAAAAGAAACCTTTGGTGCTTCTTTTTGCTGTGCTAAAGTCGGCACAGAATCACGTAGTCGTGCCGTTAACTGCACTGTTGTTGCGTCATACATTTGAGTCAGTAACTTGGGATAGAAACCAATACCAATAATTGGCACCAACAAACAAGCAATGATAAAAACTTCACGGGGTTCTGCATCTATCAAGGCCTGATGGGAAACTAATTCTTTGTTTTCTTCACCGTAGAAGATTTCCCGCAACATAGACAGCAAATAAATCGGAGTTAAAATTACCCCAACTGCCATTAAGAACACGACAATAACTTTAAAGGTGGAGCTATAAGCATCGCTGGTAGCAAAGCCAACAAACACCATTAACTCTGCTACAAAACCACTCATACCTGGCAATGCCAAAGAAGCCATTGAACAAGCGGTAAACATAGCAAAAATCTTTTTCATCCTCTTGCCGACACCGCCCATTTCATCCAACATCAGGGTGTGTGTCCGGTCATAAGTCGCGCCTACAAGGAAGAATAAACTCGCCCCAATTAACCCGTGGGAAACCATTTGCAGTACTGCCCCACTCAATCCCAAATCTGTGAACGAGGCAATCCCAATAGTGACAAAACCCATGTGGGAAATCGAGGAGTAAGCAATTTTTCGTTTGAGGTTACGCTGGGCAAAAGATGTCAGGGCGGCGTAGATGATATTAACTACCCCCAAAACCACCAACACAGGTGCAAAATAAGCATGAGCATCGGGAAGCATTTGGGCATTCATGCGAATTAAGGCATAACCGCCCATTTTCAGCAGAATGCCTGCTAGTAACATATGCACAGGGGCTGTAGCTTCACCGTGGGCATCAGGTAGCCAAGTATGCAAGGGTATGATCGGCAATTTGACGGCATAGGCGATCAAGAACCCAGCATAAAGCAAAAGTTGAAAGTTTAAGGCGAAATCTTTCAGGGCGAGCGATCGCATATCGAAAGTCACCGTATCGCCGTAAAATCCCATGGTCAGGGCAGACAGCAAAATAAACAGCGACCCACCAGCAGTGTATAAAATAAATTTGGTTGCTGCGTATTGCCGCTTTTTACCTCCCCAAATCGACAGTAGAAAGTATATCGGTACCAGTTCCAGTTCCCACACCAGGAAAAATAACAGCATATCCTGGACAGCAAACACGGCAATCTGACCGCCATACATTGCCAGAATCAAGAAATAAAATAGCCGGGGTTTGAGCGTCACCGGCCAAGCTGCTAAAATCGCCAGCGTGGTAATAAATCCAGTCAAAATAATCAGGGGCATAGACAAGCCATCTGCCCCTACCGACCAATTCAAATCCAGTTGTGGTACCCAAGGGTAACTCTCCACTAGCTGCAAATCTGGATTGGAAAAATCGTAACCAGTATAAAAAGCGTAAACAATTAGTGCAAAATCTATTAACCCTACAATCAGGGAATACCAGCGCACTGTTTTGCCGTCTTTATCTGGGATGATGGGAATCAGTAGCGACGCGGCTATCGGTAACAAAATAATCGTCGTCAGCCACGGGAAATTAGCTGTATTCATCGCAATTTGTCTGCAATCAGAATCATGTTGGGCAAATAGTCACTAGCTATGAAAAAGTGCTGACTCACCGACAGTTTGCTTGGAGGGAAACCCTCCTGGCAACTTCTTGCTGAGTGCTGAGTGCTGAGTCAAAAATACTAGTCTTTGGTACTTAGCTCCAGATCCTTTTTCATTGATTATTGGTGTACACACAGTTCATGACGGCTATTTATTAACTAACAGCTTTTTGGTTGTTTAGTCTGCCTTGTTAGGTTGATTTAATAAAAACAAAGAAAGATGAAAGAGGGTAACGGTACACCCTGCCTTCATCCGCAGAACATTGCTCAGTGCTTGACTTTGAATACTCTTTTAATTCAGCACTCCCCTTCGACTTCGCTCAGGGCCAGCGCACTCAGCACTGAAGTTAGGTGACACCAAATAAAATTACTAAGCCCAAAACTGCCCCAAACACAATTAAGGCGTAGAATTGAGCGCGACCGTTTTCTAGGTATTTCAGACCTTCACCACTAACGAGAGTAAAAAAGCCTGTGAGGTTAACAGCACCATCAACAACGCGGAAGTCAACTTCCATCACTTGTCTAGCTATCCGACGTAAGCCAAGGACAAAGACGCGATGGTAAATGTCATCAAAGTACCACTTGTTGAAAGATAGCTCGTAAAGTGGTTTGATTTTAGCCGCGATCGCCGCCGGGTCAATTTTACCCCGCAAATACATCAGCGAAGCCAAGGTAATGCCAATCAAGGAAATACCCACGGAAGCCCCCGCCATGACGTAAAATTCCGTCGGGTTGAACTCAGCAGCTTTTTCCAGAACTTCGGTGAGGGCTTCACTAGGCGGAAAAATAAACTCCTCAAAGTAGTTCGCGTAGGGCGTCCCTACCAAACCAATCAAAATCGAAGGTACAGCCAAAAGTGCTAATGGCAAAGTCATCGTCCACGGTGATTCGTGGGGAGTATCGCTGTGATGTCCGTGGGAGTCATGGGTATCGTGTGCGGCTAATTCACCATGTTTCATTGCTCCAGGTCCAAAAACCGGGGCTGGTTCTTCTGACTCTATTTCTAGGACAATAGTGGCTGCTTGTTTAAGTTTTTCTTTGATTTTCTCGTCAGTACCCCGGAATTTGCCTTCAAATGTCATGAAGTACATTCTGAACATATAGAAAGCAGTGATGCCGGCAGTGAGCCAGCCAATTAACCACAACAGTGGGTTAGCTGCAAAAGCATTGCCGAGAATTTCATCTTTTGACCAAAAACCAGCAAAAGGTGGAACACCAGAAATTGCTAAGCAACCAATCAAAAAGGTAATCCCAGTAATTGGCATATACTTTCGCAATCCCCCCATCAACCGCATATCCTGCGCTAAAGCTGGGTCATGACCAACAACGCCTTCCATACCATGAATCACAGAACCAGAACCTAAGAACAGCATCGCCTTGAAATAAGCGTGAGTCATCAGGTGAAACAATCCAGCACTGTATGAGCCTAGTCCCATTGCCATCACCATGTAACCCAATTGGGAGATGGTGGAGTAAGCTAGACCCTTTTTGATGTCATTTTGGGTAATGGCAATGCTAGCCCCCAAAAAAGCCGTAAATGCCCCAGTAAAGGCAATGACGTTCATGGCAACTGGCACATGTTCAAAGACTGGGTACATCCTGGCAATCAGGAACACCCCGGCTGCCACCATTGTGGCCGCGTGAATCAGGGCAGAAATGGGGGTAGGGCCTTCCATTGCATCTGGTAGCCAGACATGTAGAGGAAATTGGGCAGATTTCGCCACTGGACCTAAGAACACTAAAATCGCCAAGAGAATAGCGAGAAAATTGCTCACAGAACCTGTTTCTACCAGTTGGGAGAGGCGATCGCCCATGACACCAAAATCAAAACTGCCTGTCGCCCAGAATAGCCCTAGGATGCCGAGTAGTAAACCAAAGTCACCCACGCGGTTAGTCACAAATGCCTTTTGACAAGCATCTGCTGCTGCTTTGCGATCGTACCAGAAGCCAACCAGCAAGTAGGAGCACATCCCCACCAGTTCCCAGAAAATATAAATCTGCACCAAGTTGGGGCTAACTACTAGACCCAACATAGAGGAACCAAACAAGCTGAGATAGGCGTAGAATCTCACATATCCTGGGTCATGAGCCATATAGCCATCGGTGTAGACCATGACTAATAAGGCTACCGTGGTGACAATCACCAGCATCAGAGCTGTCAAGTGGTCGATAGTGTAGCCCATACTCAGGTGAAAATTGCCTGCTGCTGCCCATTCCAGAGTGCGGATATAAGGCGCGTGTCCTTGAATTTGACTCCACAGCAAGGCCAACGACAACCCCATCGCTGCTCCCATCAGGGAGATAATCACCACAGCGTTAAGTTGCCGCAGGCGGTTTGTCACCTGATTTAAAGAAATTAACCCTAGACCGACCAGCATTGCCCCAAAAAGAGGCAATACCGGAATTAGCCAGGCATATTCATAGATTACTTCCATCACTGACGCTTACTTTTAGTATTCTTGACTAACTTGGCGGAACTGTTAATAATTGTGACACACACCCTTGAGGATAAAATACCCCACCCAATGAGCTTTGGGTGGGGTAATTAAGCATGGTTTTATATTTGTGGATGATAACCTAGTTGTTAAATCCTAATTTCTCGGTCTAATTATTACTCAGTAATCTCATCAAGCTGAGCGGCATTCCCAGTCTGCTGTCAGGGAATTACTGTATGTTTTAGAACGATTGCTGTAAGTAAGTTTAATTTCTTCTAAAGCCAGACGTAAATCTTCTCTACCACGAAACCCTTCTAGGCGATACCGGATAATGCCGTTTTCCACCAACAATAAAGTTGGCAGTGATTTTAATCGATAAGTATTAGCCAGTTTAAAATTATCATCAGCATTAACCCCGACTAATTTAATGTGCTCACCACATTGAGTACTAAATTGCAACAACAGAGGATGAATGATGCGACACAAGCCGCACCAAGGTGCTTCAAAATTAACTAAAACAGGAATTGGAGATTCTAAAACTTCTTGAGTAAATGTCCGCTCACTAACCGACAACACCATGACGCCTCTAAAATTATAGGGTTTTGATATTAAACTAGCTATCAGCAGCAGGAATTGGCAAGCTAGTCAGTTCCTACATATGCTCTCAGGATAAAGATGATCATGCAACTACTTCAGCGTTGAATGTAAATCTGACAAAAAAGCCAGCGCGACTTACACGGTGGCTGTTTTGGCTTTTCAACTCCTGAGTAGCTGTGGGATAGGGGATCAGACTGCCGTGCCATCGATTCCCAAGGGCAGTTATTTGACCAGTGACATACTACTATAAAATATCAAACTGACTGAACGCACCCCCACCGACAGCTGTTTGAATTTATCCTACATTGATTTGGTAGCAGTTGATAAGCAGAAATTTTCATTAATTTGTATTTTCTTTTGATAGTGGGGATCATCTAAAATTACCATCTTATCCTACTAGTTGCTACAAGTAACAGGGGATGTGCCCACCAAAGCAAAGCTATAAAAATTGCTACTCCTAAATAGGCAGGACGGACAAATTCCTGCCATTTGATAGATTGACGACCATCAATAATTGCTTGGAAAGGCATAACTGAAGTCCGTTGTTTGATAATTTCAAAGGACTCTCCATAGCGACCGCTCAGTCGGCGATCGCCATGCCAAACTCCAAACAAGTGGTGCAATATCAAACCAATGGAAGTAATCAAGGTAAAGCTGGTTCCTAGCCAGAGAGTATGGGCAATACACCAAATTACTTGCCCCACCATCTGAGGATGGCGGGTAATACGAATGATTCCCGTTTCGTAGAGGTAGACTTGGGGCTTTTGAATAGCGGCAATTTCTAGTAGATTGAAGGTGGCAGGATACAAAAACAAAAACGAAATCGCTGATAACACCCAAACGACTGCCCTCACTCCCGGCACCCCTTGTACCTGCCAAAGTTGCCAGCCGTCATAGCGATGGTTAAAAAAGTAAATTATTAATATTACAGCCAACGGTAAACTGACTAATGCAAAAAAAATGCGATAAAGCCTCGGTCCTATGTGCTTTTCTGCCCAAGGACGTAGGGCGGCGCCACCACTGTGGGCGATCGCGAAAACTAATTGTAACCCCAACATGACAAAATGACTGGGAGTAACCCAAGGATTCAGTAGCGGATACATAGGTGAAGTAATTTAACAAAAATTTAGTTTAGTACAACCAATACCACAAAGTATTCAAAAGGGGACTTTAGTCAAGATGTTGTGGTACTGTCTTTTTCGAGTCAAGCCTCCAAGTTTAAGATGCAACAAAACAGGCCTAGCTGGAAAGCTGTAAAGCCTGAGTTGTTGCCCAAGCTGCTCCTTTCAAAGTTTGTGGGTTGAGCCTTATGTCTGACCTTCCTTTCACTTTAGATCAGTTACGTATTCTGAAAGCGATCGCCACAGAAGGGAGCTTCAAGCGTGCCGCTGATAGTCTTTACGTCTCCCAACCTGCCGTGAGCTTACAAGTCCAAAATCTCGAACGGCAGCTGGATGTGCCTTTATTTGACCGTGGAGGACGTCGCGCACAATTAACCGAAGCCGGACATCTACTTCTTAGCTACGGTGAAAAAATCCTCAGTCTGTGTCAAGAAACCTGCCGCGCCATTGAGGATTTACAAAATCTCCAAGGTGGTACTTTAATTGTCGGTGCTTCTCAAACCACTGGCACTTACCTATTACCCAAAATGATCGGTATGTTCCGGCAAAAATATCCGGATGTAGCAGTGCAATTACATGTTCACTCTACCCGGCGGACTGCTTGGAGTGTAGCTAATGGACAGGTTGATCTAGCTATCATCGGTGGCGAAATTCCTACTGAATTGGCGGAGTCATTAGAAATTATTCCTTACGCTGAAGATGAACTAGCACTAATTCTCCCGATATTCCATCCCTTTGCTAAACTCGACACAATTCAAAAAGAAGACCTATATAAGCTACAATTCATTGCTCTTGACTCCCAATCAACTATCCGCAAGGTAATTGACCAGGTACTAGCACGCTGTGATATTGATACTAGGCGGTTTAAATTTGAAATGGAACTGAATTCCATCGAAGCCATTAAAAATGCCGTGCAATCAGGCTTAGGAGCTGCTTTTGTCTCCACTTCCGCGATCGCTAAGGAATTACAAATGGGCGTACTACAATGCACCCCCATTGAAGGTGTCGTCGTCAAGCGGACACTATGGCTGATTTTTAATCCTAATCGCTATAGATCCAAGGCGGCAGAAGCCTTTAGTCAGGAAATTTTGCCTCAGTTTGCTACCCCAGGATGGAATCAGGATATGTTAAAATTATCACAAAAAAAGATAGTAGTAAATACACTGGATGCGGCGACACCCAACTCCTCTGACGCAGGCTAATATCTAGTCATTAGTCTTTTGTCGTTTGCAAATGACCAATGACTAAATAATTGTTAGTTCGTAGTTCGTAATTCGTAATTAATAGGTTAAGGATGCAAGTTCCTTAATTTAGTGGGAGGAAAAACATAATTTATTTATTCAGGATTTCGAGTAAATTGATTTATTGATGGCAGAACAATTACGAATTACGCCGACTAATGACTAAAAACTAAAATGGAAGTTTACTGCACTCGTCCCAGCTGTCCACGTCCACAAAACTATTTTGTGGACTTAGATAACATGACAACGCTGAAAACAACACAGCAAAAATACTGCACTACCTGTGGTATGCCATTAATACTAGATGGTCGGTATGTACCAATCAAGTTACTAGGAAAAGGGGGTTTTGGAGCAGCCTTTCTCGCAGGCGATCGCCGGATTCCAGGAATGCGTCAATGCGTAGTTAAGCAGTTTCAACCTGCGGGAAATTTAACCCCAACTCAACTGCAACTAGCACAACAGCTGTTTGAAAGAGAAGCAGAAGTTTTAGCACAAATAGGCAACGAACACGAGCAGATACCTGATTTGTTTGCGTTTTTTCCAGTGACAGTACATAGTTTGCAGCCAGGACAAGAAGACCAGTTTTTTTACTTAGTACAAGAATACATTGATGGGCAAAACCTAGAAGAAGAATTAATTCAAATAGGGAAATTCTCTGAACAACAAGTTTTGGAGGTACTGCAAGAAATCCTTAAGGTATTACAGTTTGTCCATGATAGAAGTATTATTCACAGGGATATCAAACCTTCTAATATCATGCGTCGTCGTGATGGCAAACTCTTTCTGCTAGATTTTGGTGCAGTTAAGCAGGTAACAAATGCGCCATCAGGCGGTGTGGGTGCTTCTACCGGAATTTACTCTATGGGATTTGCCCCACCTGAGCAAATGGCGGGGAATCAAGTCTTTCCATCTACAGATTTATACGCTTTAGCTGTCACTATACTTAATTTGCTCACAGGACAAGAAGCAACTCAACTATTTGATGCCTATCGAAACCAGTGGCAATGGCGATCGCAAGTCACTGTCAATTCTCGCTTAGCTGAGATTTTAGACAAAATGCTCCTACCTGCTGCTAATCAACGCTTTCAGTCAGCTGATGAGGTTCTAGATGCCTTGGCTCAGCCATTAACACCCTCAAAAATTTTACCAAAACCTCAACAACAACCACCAGCCCCACCAAAGCCGCAGCCAATAAACTCTCAACCAGCTTTTTCGACTTGGGAATTGTTGGGTGGGGCGGCCTTTAGTGGTTTTGAAGGGGCATTAATTGCGATCACCCTTTTGAGTATATTACCATCCCCAATAATTACCTTTGCAGCTTCTGCCCTGATTTTAGGAATACTGATTTTTGCTCAAACCAGGCGGTGGATTGAAAAGTTTGATTTATTAATGATTCCGGGAATCACCTTAGCGATTATTTTTTTTGTCCCATTTTTACGGGGCGGAGTGTTAATTCAGCAAGTAGTGCTTTTGGCAGTTGCCGCAGGCTTAGTAGCTATTTCAGTTACAGCAATATTTCGCCTTATTTATAAATTATTATCTTTGCTATTTTAATAACGAAATTAATTTTTTCAAGACATTTTGGGTGGTCTCCCTTGTGGGCTTTACTTCCACAACCACCCAAGTCTTATAAAAATGAGATGACAGTCTCGGTGACATCTAAAAAATACGCTTTTGCCCCAAAGCGCAGAGCCTCAAAATTTTATTAGCCCTTGCCGTTGGGGCGGACGCAAGGGCAATAAACTGCTTCCTACCAAGAACTATTTATTCTCCCTTCTAAATGCTCTTGGTAAACGAAACAAATTGAACATTGAGATTCTTCCATCAGCACATTAACTGATTACGTGCAGTCTGTTTGTGGTGGTCAAACAGACTGGTCAAGCCTAGCAGCAAGCAGGTGTTGCTGACGCTAACTTACTGCGGCTTCTCGTGAAAAATCTGAATGCGCTTTAGCTGACTCTATTAATTGACTCTGCTGGTAAGCAAATGAGATTGTCACCCTGAGTCAGGATTAAGCCGCGTTGACGCAACTTACCCATCAAGCGAGTGACGGTGACACGAGTCGAACCAATCGCGCTACCAATTTGAGCATGAGTAAGAGGAAAGGGCAGACAATAGCCACGAATGACATCGGGATCGGTTTCGCTCATCGCTGGCTCTCCATATTCCTCAATTAACAATGTGAGAAATCCTAAGAGTCGGTCGATTGTCCGCCGTTGTCCCAAGGCACTCAGCCACAGCAGTTTACGCTGGTGCTGATACCTAAAGGCATCCATCACTTCGCGCCGGAAGTGAGGCCAGTTGTCTAAGTCGTGCCAGTACATCCACAGCACCGCAGTCTGGTCAACGTGGGCGTATGCTTGGAGCGTGAATGGTGACTGAGCAACAATTTCAAACGGCTGTCCCGCTCCGACAAAACCCAAGAAAGCTTCTTCTGGAGTTCTGTTGATTCGTCGAGACGTTAGCTGACTGGCAGTGGCACTAACCTGAGCGGTTCCTACCATGCGGATTGCGCCCCTTTGCACCAAATACAGCAATCCAGGCCGGGCTGGAATGCGTTCATCTTTGCTAAAGGTGCGGCATCGGTAGTGTTCTTGAGCCCAGTCAAGAATCCGTTGCCAAGTCAGAAAAGGCCGTGATGCCTCAGAAAAGGAGGATGGAGATTGCATAGGTAACAAAGAGCGTTCGGCTGAAGACAAAGACGTCATAAATAAGGTGCAAGGAGTGTCTTTGTGTTGGCGGGGTAGGCTTAACGCCTAACAGCGCCAGCCATCCAAAGAGTAGAAGGCAATTTGCACTCTACTCTTTTGTTATACTTCCTACTGTACAATGATGGTAGTAAAGTTTACTTACTATTCATCGAATATTCATCAAATTTTATGCTACTCTCATTTTTCTTCATCTAAATTAGGTCTATATCTGAGGATGGATGACGAAAATATCTGAATTAGTAAGAAATAGTTTTTTGCTCAGAACTATGTGCATCAAAAACTACTAGTGAGCAACTATCTATCAATTAAGCAGTTAATATATAGCTACTTACTGCATTCACTAAGTAGTTATACTTTTAGCGAAGAATATCGACGCATAAAAGATAATAAAATTCCTCTATATAAAGGTAGAGATAATAACCGAGTTTTGTATATCTCAGGTGTAGCCCTACGGCTGTCGAAATCTCATAATCAAACACCTATGGAGATCGCCAGTAGTATCGCCTTTCACTTATTGGCAACCGATGGTGACGTTTTCAACGTCAAAATAGTTCCTCCTGGTTGGATTTATTTAGAATTAACTCATCCATTTTTAGCAACCTGGTTGCAACGTCTTGCTGTGAGGAATATAGGGGGAAATGAGGGAATAGAGAGATGGGGAGATGGGGCGCTTCCAGGTTGGGGGGCAATGAGGAAAAGAGAAATTATCCCTGAAAATCCTGCACGCTTGTTTGCTATTCAATATGCCCATGCACGCTGCTGCTCATTAGTACTGCTAGCTCACCGAGAAGGATTAATTAAACTCAGGGAACCACTGCCAGATCCTGGGGAAAATACCCAATGGCAAAAGCCCAATTTCCCAAGTTCTGTATCAGCTTTTTGGCATGTAATTTCCACAGCACAAATACCTTGGCTTAATTGTGAAGACATGCTCCGCCTTAGTCACCCAGCTGAGGGTCATCTAATTTCTGAGTTAGTACAAGCAGTAGATCATTTAGAGAGCCTTGATTTTAGTGCTTCGGTAAACTGGGAAAAAGTGGGGCTAGATTTAAGTCAAGCTTTTGAGTCCTTCTGGCGCATTTGCCACATTTGGGGAGATGTAAAAACTTCCTCACCAGAACTAGCTCAAGCCAGACTGGGATTGGTGATGGCTACTCAATCTGTGTTGAGGTTTTTGCTGGTAGAGATACTGGGGGTTTTTGCGCCTTGGGAGTTATGAGTCATAACAATTTTGGATTTTGGATGAAAAAAATTTTACGAGACGGGAAGCGTAAAGCCCCCGTTAAGATTCAGGGAAGCATGTTAACATGAAGCTTTGTCATGATTCTCAAAGAATGCCTACGCAATTTTGTGCTGAATGAGCGTACCGTAGTTCAGTACTGTCTCTGAGGGAAAAAATCAGAACTTTTCTGGTAACTATTGACTCATTTAATCACCTCGGCTATATTAGCAGGTGTGTGAGGAGCGAACCAGCAAGGACACCGAGACGAAACACGGCCAGTCGTCGGTGTCCTTTCTGATTTCATATAGATTTGTATAGGGTAGACCTACAAAAAGTACCCTTACGACAGTAAAAATTTTTTGATTGCCTGTGCAGCGCCATCTTCCTCTACGCTAGGAGCTACCCACTGGGCGATCGCTTGCACACCTGCTGGTGCATTACCCATAGCTACACCAATGCCAGCATATTCTAGCATTTCTAAGTCGTTGAAATTATCACCAATGGTCATGACATTGGTTCTTTGTAATCCTAGCAATTCTTCTGCTAAGTAGCGCACAGCAGTTCCTTTATTCACAAAAGCATTAGTTGCTTCAAAAAAGGTAGCAACAGATGTTGTCAGATAAAGTTCAGCCGGTGTGTATTGGCGACGCAAATTCCCCAATAGCTCATTGATGACATTTGTGTCATCGGACAAAGCCAAGACTTTTGTGGGTTCATTCGTTAAGACTTGGCGCAAATCACCCACAGGAATCGGCGTAATACCAGACCGGGCTGCATAAATTTGGGTTTCTGGGGTTAACTCCCGCACATAAAGCTGGTCATTGATATAAAAATGCACAGATAAAAGCGATCGCAAGTGCGGCTGTTCAAAATAGTCTAGTAACTGGTGAGCAATTTCTCTGGAAACAGCTAAATGCCGATGAATTTTCTGATTGGCTGGGTCTTGAATCCAGGCTCCCTGATAGGCCATCAACGGTAGAGTAGAGTTAATTTCTTGATGAAAGCGTAAGGCTGAACAATACATACGACCAGTAGCGATCGCTACTTGAATTCCTTGAGCTTGCACCGATGCGATCGCTTGCTTTACAGGTTCGCTCAATGTATTGGATTGTCCAGAAATTGTGCCATCTATATCTAAAACCAGTAATTTAATGTCCTTTGCAGCTATGGCTAGATTAACAGTGGATGCCAAGTCAACGGCAGATGCTTTGTGCATAAATTTCCCATCAAGGTTAAACTCCCAGTATGAGGTTAACAGGCTCTAGGAGGCAGTGGGAAGTGATCATAACAGAGGTGCAATACATTTAGGGAAGCAGAGGGAGTATACCAGGATGTTTGTGCAATGGTGCCAGTCCAAAGTGAGATAATATAACTCCCGATATCCGAATTTTGCTGCATAATTATGGTCACAATGGCGATTTATGGGGTCTCATATTCACAATAAAAAACCCGGATCATGTATCCGGGTTTTTTAGATTTAATTTTCATAGCTTGACAGAAGCAGCTATTTAAACACCTAGAGAAAAACATGGAAATTACTACGCAGCTGTTGATTATACCAGGAACTATCAATGATAGTTAAATGTCAACGGCAAGAAATGATTTGGAAACTGAGAAAGGGTGGGTTTTTACCACCCTTTCCCAAAAGTCTATGAATTGGTAATCTTGAACCAGCTTTTTTTGCGTTGTGATAACAAACCAAGCCCGGCAATTAAACCAATTCCCAGAGCGGCGGAAGGTTCAGGTACAGTCGTCAACTCATCATAGTCATATGTGACTTTGAGACTTGCTTTGGCAAATGTATCAACAAAAGAACTGATATTGCCTGAGCCTGTTACCCCTGAGGTAGCTAAAGCTGAGAATAAAAAGTCTAGGTTGCCAACACCAGTAAATGTCTGTAAGGATGAGGCATCAGTGAACATTGTAGTGGTGGATTGAGTTGCCGTTAGCCCTTGAACAGTTCTTCCGGAAGTACCAGCAAAATCAACTGTGCCATCAAAGGCACTAACTTGGTATGTTTGAGAACTCTCTGGACTAATTGGAAAGGGAGGTTCTAGTTGTAAGTCAGGTTGCTGCAATGAAATATCAGCACCTAACCTAACTGTGATTGTAGACGCTCCAGCACCTCTATTTTCAAATCCGGCACTTCCAGTTAAGTCACTGACAAAATCTAGCTTAACGCTATTGAGAGTACCGAGAGATGAATCAAACTTTTGAATGTTGAGAACTGAGTTAATAATGTCTGTCAGCTCGAAATCAGTGGAAGTGGTGAATGAGAGGGAAGCTGCATTAGCAACTCCGGCTGTTGCCATGATTCCTGCCAAAGTTGTAGCAGCAGCTAAAGAATTGAGTAGTTTTGTTGTCATGGAAAATGGATTTCTCAAACTAACGATTGCATGATTACAACTTATTTCTAACTCTGAAATTTCGCTTGTAGGCTTGATAAATATACTTAAATTTATGTAAAGCTTTGATTATGAAATAAGTTCGACAGATACATCTTTAAGAACATATATATAAAGTTTTGTTAATGAAAAGAGACTTTGATGCTGGTAAGCACTCACCAAAGTCATGATTGAGCTTACTCCTTCTGGTGTATCCGCTACGTGGATAAGGAGTGAAAGAAATCACCTGAAGAGTATACGCAGTTGATAACTGCTACTTTAAAAGCTAGTTCAAATTTGCTTCCGTACTAAATCTACAAATCTAATGCTTTTTATACGGATGTTGAAATAATTGCTCTGCTGAAACTATTTCACAGTCTTCAAAATTGAACAAAGAACTGGCCCACTAGTTCTATGACCAAAGCTTCTGGCTAAAATAGGGCTATGTCTCAAACTGCCGATTCTGTAACAGCAACACGTCCCACGTTCATCCTTGTAGATGGACACTCCCTGGCCTTTCGTTCATACTTTGCTTTCGCCAAAGGGCGAGACGGCGGACTGCGTACTAAGACGGGGATTCCTACCAGTGTATGTTTTGGCTTTCTCAAGTGCCTTTTGGAAGTCATGGCTACACAACAGCCACAAGCAATGGCGATCGCTTTTGATTTAGGGTTGCCAACTTTTCGCCACGAAGCTGACGATACATATAAAGCGGATCGTCCAGGAACGCCAGAGGATTTTGTTCCTGATTTGAAAAATCTCCACGAATTGCTGGAAGGCTTTAATTTGCCAATCTTGACTGCGCCTGGTTATGAGGCAGACGATGTATTGGGAACCTTAGCACAAAAAGCAACTGCTGCTGGGTATAAAGTGAAAATTTTGACAGGCGATCGCGATTTATTTCAATTAATTGACCCTGATCAGGAAATTACTGTTTTAAATTTTAGTCCAGATGCCCTGAAGCGCTCTACAAACAGCATCACTGAATTTAGTACAGAACAAGTTAAAGAAAAATTGGGCGTATTACCTACGCAAATTGTCGATTTTAAAGCCCTCTGTGGCGATAAATCAGATAATATTCCCGGTGTCAAGGGAATTGGCGAAAAAACAGCCGTGCAACTACTTAGCACCTATGGCTCGCTTGATCAGATTTATGCGGCGCTAGATGAAATTAAAGGCTCAACCCAGAAAAAATTAGCAACAGGTAGAGAAGACGCTCAAAGGTCTCACTACTTAGCAAAAATCGTTGTAGATGTTCCTTTAGAAATTGATTTAGAAGATTGCAAATTAACAGGGTTCGACACCAGTATTCTGATACCAATTTTAGAAAAGTTAGAATTCAAAACTTTTTTAGGCAAAGTCAACGAACTTCAGAAACGTTTTGGTGGCGAAGTTGTAGATAATCCATCAACTGAAACAATCACACAACCAAATACTGATGAAGACGATGATATGTGGTTCTTCAGTGCTGAAGATACAGCCGCAGCGCCACAGCAACCGACATCATTAATTCAACCACGTATCATTAATACAGAAGCCAAACTCACCGAGTTAGTCAACCTATTACAACAATTTACCAACTTAGAAACGCCTGTTGCTTGGGACACCGAAACTAGTGATTTAGAGCCACGGGATGCGGAATTAGTCGGAATTGGCTGCTGCTGGGGAATTAAACCTGATGAATCAGCTTATATTCCAATTAATCATAAAACTGGGGAAAATTTACCTAAAGATATGGTGTTAGAAGCACTACGTCCAATTCTGGAAAATGCTGACTATCCCAAAACATTCCAGAATGGTAAATTTGACCGCTTAGTTTTCCGTTGTCAAAAAATCAACTTGGCGGGAGTAATATTTGATCCCATGCTAGCCAGTTATGTGCTAAATCCAGATACTAGCCACAACTTGAGTGATTTGGCGCTGCGATATTTGGGATTAATGGTGCAGAATTATCTAGATTTAGTTCCCAAAGGCAAAACTATTGCTGATATAGATATTGCTGCTGTAGCAAATTATTGTTGTTTGCAAGTCTACGCCACATTTCAACTTGTGCCGAAATTACGTGAGGAACTGGAGAAATTTCCAGCTTTGCACAAGTTATTGGCAGAAGTAGAACAACCGCTAGAAGCAGTTTTAGCACAGATGGAATATACAGGTGTCCGGATTAATTCAGCATATCTCCAAGAACTTTCCCAGCAATTAGAAATAGATTTAGCCAAGTTAGAGGAGAAAGCAACTGCAATAGCTGGAGAAAAGTTTAACTTGGGTTCTCCTAAACAATTAAGCCAAATACTGTTTGAAAAGTTGGGATTAAGTACCAAATATTCTCGTAAAATTCAAACTGGTTTTTCTACAGATGCAGCGACGTTAGAAAAACTCCAAGAAGTCGATCAAACCGGGTTTGTTGATGCCATTATTGAGTACCGTACTCTATCTAAATTAAAGTCTACTTATGTAGATGCGCTGCCAGCATTAGTCCGTTCAGATACTCAGCGAGTGCATACTGATTTTAATCAAACAGCAACATCAACTGGTAGGTTATCTTCCTCTAATCCGAATTTGCAAAACATTCCTATTCGTACAGCTTTTAGTCGTCAAATTCGTAAGGCATTTTTGCCAGAATCAAGCTGGTTAATGGTTGCTGCTGATTACTCACAAATCGAGTTGCGAATTCTGGCTCATTTAAGTCAAGAACCAATATTAGTAGAGGCATACCAACAAAATGAAGATATTCACACTGTAACAGCGCGGTTGGTATTTGAAAAAGATGACATAACACCAGATGAACGCAGGTTAGCAAAAACTATTAATTTTGGTGTGATTTATGGCATGGGTTCGCTGAAGTTTTCGCGTTCAACTGGAATAGATAAAGCCATTGCTAACGAGTTTATTAAGCGATTTAACGAACGCTACCCCAATATTTTTACATATTTGGAAGCGGTAAAAAAACAAGCGATCGCCCAAGGTTATGTGGAAACTATTCTCGGTCGTCGTCGCTATTTGGAATTTACCAATAATAGTCTACGCAAATTAAAAGGCAGCAACCCAGAAGACATTGACTTGAGTAAATTAAAGAATTTAGGTGCTTACGATGCAGGTTTACTACGTGCTGCTGCTAATGCACCAATTCAAGGTTCCAGTGCCGATATTATCAAAATTGCCATGGTACGAATACATGAGGTTTTGCAGAAATATCAGGCGCGGCTATTATTACAAGTTCACGATGAATTAGTATTTGAAGTTCCTCCCCAAGAGTGGGAAGAATTAAAACCAGAAATTAAGTCAGTGATGGAAGATGCAGTAGATTTGAGTGTGCCGTTAGTGGTAGATGTACGTGCAGGTGATAATTGGATGGAGACGAAGTAAGTAGAGTTACATGAAATGATCAGGGGAAGAAGGAAGAATAAATCTCCCTCTACGCCTTCTGTTTTTCTCCTCTGGAATTGTATTGCTTACTGGACACGACAGAACTTGCGATCGCTATCATGTTCAGGGTATTGCCAAGAATAAGCAAAATGGCTGACTCCCGCTAGTTGGGGTGCAAATTGGCGCAGTGCTTGCATTTGTGCTTCCAGGGATGGACGATTACTGATTGATCCTCCCCACTTGCCAGCTAAAGCCGGAATCACTTGTGTACCTGGTTGTGCCATACTCAAAACTCGTTGCACTTGTTCCATTATGCAATTAGCATTACCGCAAGTCGCATAAGACATAGGATGCCATTCTAAAGAATTAGGAAACCGATCCCAAGGTTGCAAGCGGGAATCATACCCTTGTCCTACAGCTTGGTTACCATCAGGAAAAAACACCGCTCCAGAAGGAATTCCTTGTTGCTTGGCTGGGTGACTAGCTAAGGTAACAAAGTCTAGGATACCTTGCATGGCGTGGGCTACGGCAAGTTGCCACAACTGCGACTGCAACACTGGTTGTCTATCAGTTGCAGACAGGATTGATTTTTGTTCTGGTTGGGGAATGCGGCCTTGCCACATAGGTTCACCTTCTTGAGGATGAAGTTGATCAACTTCCTTGATATCTCCTGCGGTTACATATCCCTTACTCAAAAAACGCCTAATCAACTCCAATCCTTTATGGTTCTGCGCTCGTCGAAATAAAGCTTGTTGAGTGGCTTGACTGAATAGCCATAAATCTGAAACTTTGGTAGCAATAGAATCACTTCCTGCCTGTCTGGGATAACGCACATAGTCAAATAACACTCCATCCGGGCGACGGCGTACTACTTCCTGTACCATTTGGTAATAGTCGCGTTTCGCTTGTGGGTGATAGGGATCGATATATACTTGAGAGCTATTATCTACAAGATATAAGCTCGTTTGACCCTTGCCATTACGAGCGATCGCCTCTTCTCTATCTCGACGTTGAGCGTAGGTATAGCCGAAGTTGTTGGTGAACATCCAGGCGTAGACTTTTAAACCACGTTGTCGCCCTTTTTGAATTGCTACCGAGAGTAAATCAATGTTTTCGGCTCCTGGGGTGCGAATTACAGATGGCCAAACCGTAGGATTGTTAATGGCTGGTAATAATACCTGTCCATCGTAGAAGACTTCTAAATAAACTTGGTTATAGCCACGGTTAACAATCCGATCCATCACCTGGTCAATTGCTCCTGGCTGAATATCACAGGGATATAAGCGTAACCAGACCGCTTGAATTTGAGGCCAAGTACGCTTGCGGCACTCTTGCAATTCCTGTGCATGTTGTTTCACCAGTTGTTGATAGCGATTCTGAACATCTTGATTGCCTTTTAGTGCTGACAAACGTAAGTCTTCTTTAGCCTTTGCTGCTGCTGGCGATAATTGGCAATACTCCGTTACTTGCGCCTTTGCTGCTTGACTCCCAACCTGAGGAATCAGGAAACTACTACTAACAACAGCAGCAAACAGGCTTCGTTGCCAAAATAACATTGGTCTTGCAAGGTTCAAGGGACGGTTAAACATATCTAAAAAGTAGAAGCACAAATCAGTAATTAAGCCTAATTCAAATAATTTAAAGCTACATGTATCAAATGTTATAGTTTAGAACTAGAAGTTTTGTAGCTTACCTGTTCCAGACTGCCAAAATTCTATTTCTGTTGCCAGATTTTTTGAAGAATTTTTAATCTCCAGCACAAAATCACTGAACGACAAGCAGGCCAAGACCAGTGATTGGGGAATTCCAGTTTTATTGTGATTGTTTAAATTTTGTCAAGCCAAAAAATACCCTAACTAAAAGCTAGGGGAGTTTCAATTAATTAATTTACCGAAGATGCTTGTGTATATTCCCTATTAATTAGGTTGTTTGCTTTGTGGTCAAGGTGCGATTTTTGGGAGTGGAGACAAGGGGACAAGGGCTTTGTCTTTCCCCTTTGCACTTCTGCTTCCCATTTTTCTCTGAGTACTTTTTTGAATTTTGGAATTTGAACAAGAAGGAAGAAGTTTGGAGGAAGAAGGAGGATCATGCTTCTTCCTTCTTCCCTCTGACTTCTGACTTCGTTGAACTTGTGACTTTTAACAAGAGAGAATAAGTTAAGCACCACGCTTCAGCGCGGACTCTACCTGCTGTAACTCCTGTTCTAGGCGATTTTTGAGCTTTTGGGGTACGGGACGATTTGGGTATGAACTGTAGTGTCCAGCTAAAGAGTTGAGAGCTGTTCGCATGGTTGTAAAGGAACTAAGTCCGGAAACCGATTTAACCCGTTGGTAGCGAGCTGAAAAATCGTTAATTTTTTGACGCGCTTCTGCTTGAATTGCTACTTTGTTTGGTGAATCTTCTGGTAAATCCAGAGCTTGTTTCATAATATTGACTACAGCCAAGGTGTCTTGGCGATAATCCCCTGTTAAACTGTCAGGACTGCCAGAACAACCCATTAAACCAATGGTGACAACCAACAGCAGGGCAAGTAGACGCGACCAATAGCGCTTCATATGCATTAAGTGAATAATACGTAAATCAACGTCCATCGTATCCTGGATTGGTATCCTGGGGATCATCTTAGAGTGGGGAGTAGGTAGTGTACTTCGACTGCGCTCATTAACCAGGGATTAGGGAGTTAAAAACTTTTAACTCTGTGATACAAAGTATCGCGTTGTTGGTAGGGTCTTCCTACAGAAGCGATCGCTGTTTGCAGGGTTTCGACTTCCATACAAGTACCGCCTAAAGCTCCTGCCATTGTGGTAATGTGTTCTTCCATGAGTGTGCCACCGATATCGTTACAACCCCAAACTAAAGCTTCTGTCGCACCTGCAAGCCCTAACTTTACCCAACTTGGTTGATGATTGGGAATCCAATTGCCTAAATAAATCCGCGCTACAGCCGTCAGTAAAAGTACATCGGTTAACACTGGTTGATCGCGTCCCACACGACGGCGTAATGATTTAGGTGCTTCTTGTCCAACAAATGGTAAAGGAATAAATTCAGTAATACGAGCCGGATATCCCTGATTGATGGCAGTTTGTTGGAGCGATCGCAATTTTTCTAAATGCCTGATTTGTTGTTCTGGCGTTTCAATATGCCCAGATAATATGGTGCTAGTGGTAGGTAAACCCAATTTATGAGCTGTACTGACAATTTCTAGCCAAGTGGCTGTGTCTATCTTCTCTGGACACAGTATCCGCCTCACTTCATCATCCAACACCTCGGCGGCTGTTCCTGGCATTGAGCCAACACCAGCATTCTGCAAAGCCAAAATCACATCAGCATATTCAAGTCCGTCAATTCTGGCGATAAATTGCACTTCTTGAGGGGAGAAAGCGTGTAGATGTATCTGGGGAAATTCCTGTTTAATAGTTTCTACTAGCTTCAGGTAATAATGTAAAGATTTACCGTTGAGCTGCGCTTGTGGATTCAATCCCCCCTGCATACAAATTTCAGTTGCACCTCGCCGTACTGCATCTGTAGATTTTTCCAAAATTTGCGCCCAATCTAACCAGTAAGCACCAGCATCACCCTCATCTCGGCGGAAAGCACAAAAACTACAGTGTTGCTCACAGATATTAGTAAAGTTAATGTTGCGGTTAATTACGTAGGTAACCGTATCGCCTGCTTGAGTGTAGCGGAGTTTGTCAGCCGTGGAACGAATAGCAGCGATCACTTCTGGGTCAGTTTGTTTTAACAATACCAGTCCCTCTGACGGAGATATATCACACCCCATCAAGGCACGATCAAGAATATTATCAACAGTTACAGTAGCCACAGTTTCTCAGAGGCAAACTACGTATCTCATTTTCGCAATAAATCAGCTAATTTGTTGTGAGTTTTCTTTTTTGGCAACATTATGTAATTTTAAAAAACTTGTTACCATGTTGATTTTAAGGATTTAGCACTAGTGGCTATAGTACTTAGAAACAAGGTTTGGTAATTAATTAATAGCAGAAATTATTAACCGTAAAATCACAGCTTTCTCCTAACAAAAATGGTGTTTTTTATACTATTATTCGTATAATTTACAATTGATTTTATGGATGACAAGTCACCTGAGACACTATTAAAAGTTCCAACTGGTACATTACAAATACCTGAATTGCCCTCTGCCAGTGTAGATACAGATGATCTAGCGGTCTATTTTTCACTTGTAATACCAACTTATAAAGAACGTGATAATATTGGCAACATTATCAAAATATTAAGCCAGTTACTGGATGAGTTGATACCAGATAACTACGAGCTGATTGTGGTAGATGATGATAGTCCAGACCGCACTTGGGAAGTAGCACAATCGCTGATAGAAGAATATCCACAGTTGCGAGTCATGCGACGCCAACATGAACGAGGTCTGTCCTCTGCGGTGATTCGGGGATGGCAGGCAGCCAGAGGCCATATCTTAGGAGTAATTGATGGGGATTTACAACATCCACCAGAAATATTGGCACAACTACTGGGTGCAATTGAACAAGGAGCAGATTTGGCAGTAGCTAGCCGTCATATAGAAGGAGGCGGCGTTAGTAGTTGGAGTATTGTCAGACGTTTTTTGTCTCGTGGTGCCCAGGTATTAGGATTGATTTTGCTACCAGCAGTGTTGGGCAGAGTTTCTGACCCCATGAGTGGTTATTTTATGGTACGTCGCAGCGCGATCGCAGGCGCAACACTCAATCCAGTAGGATATAAAATTCTCCTAGAGGTAATCGGGCGGGGAAAAGTAGGCACAATTGCTGAAGTTGGTTATGTGTTTTGCGAACGCAAACAGGGAGAAAGTAAGGTCACATGGAAGCAATATGTAGAATATTTACACCACTTAGTGCGCTTGCGATTATCCACGGGAGTTTTGGGACGAGTTAATCAAAAAATCGGGTTTCCCATTGGTCGATTCCTCCGTTTTGGGTTGGTGGGGCTGAGTGGGGTATTTGTGGATATGGCAATACTTTATTTACTTAGCGACCCAACTACCTTGGCTTTGCCCCTGACGCGCAGTAAAATTATTGCCGGTGAAATTGCTATTTTCAATAATTTCTTGTGGAATGATGCTTGGACGTTCGCCGATGTCAGCATGAAGCAGCAACAATGGCATCAACGTTTGAAGCGCTTGTTAAAATTCAATATAATTTGCCTTGCCGGGTTAGGATTAAATGTCCTGGTATTGAACTTGGTATTTAATTTTATTATTCCTAATCGTTACATTGCTAACTTGATTGCGATCGCAGTTGCTACCATCTGGAATTTCTGGATTAATTTTAAACTGAGTTGGCGCATAACTGATGTGAAATAGCCTTTCAAGAGACGAGGGAATAGCAGCAAATCGAACTTCCAGACTCAATGTGCGGTCTAATATATAGAAATTGACTTGTTGCTAGCACTGCTAAGTAGCCTTTCTTAGGTGCTACCCATTTTGTGCTGTTAGCAGGCCACACCTCTGACCAATAAAAAATGTATTTGTATAATAATTGGCATTCTACCGTCTCGGCTCGCTGGTTTCATCCTCTGCTATTGCTGATTTGGTTGATCATCGGTATCAGCTTGCGTTTAGCCAATTTAACTGAAAAACCTCCTTGGACTGATGAGTTTTCTACTTTGGTGTTTAGCCTGGGTAATAGTTTTTTCACAGTACCTCTAGATCAAGCGATCGCATCTGATATCCTCTTACAGCCACTGCAACCACAAGCAGCTGCCAACATCCAAGACGTATGGATACACCTGAGTCAAGAAACTAACCATCCCCCGCTTTACTTTTTCCTCACTCACTGGTGGGTGCAGTTATTTCCCACACAAGGCGGTCTAGTTTCATTATGGGGAGCGCGATCGCTGGCTGCTATTTTTGGTGCGGTATCCATCCCTGCTATTTATGCCTTGGCCTGGTTGGCCTTTCGCTCAAGCTTGGTCAGTCATTTAGCTGCTGCCATGATGACAGTATCACCCTTCGGTATTTTTCTCGCACAAGAAGCGCGTCATTACACTTTGGCTATTTTGTGGGTGATTGCTTCCTTGGCTTGTTTGGTAATTGCCACGCGTCATCTGCAAAATCGTACTCAATTACCGATTTCCTTAGTCATTACCTGGGTAGTAATTAATGCTTTGGGTATTGCTACTCATTACTTCTTCGCTCTTACCCTCTTTACGGAAGCTTTGGTGATAATTTTTCTGGCTTGGCAGCAACACCCCAGGAAAAAGTTTTCTCTCATATTTTCCCCTCTCTGGCAGCGTATCTATGTCGTTGCTGCTGGTACATTTGTCGCTGGACTAGTTTGGTTGCCTGTATTTTTACAGAATAGCTATGGTAGTAAATTAACTGAATGGATTCAACAACCACGAGTAGGATTTGCTTGGATCAGCCCAATTTTTCAAGCGATCGCCGCCTGGGTAACCATGCTTTATTTACTCCCAGTGGAAGCACCACAGCTAGGAATTGTGATTGCGTCTGGGATAGTCATGCTGACTTTCTTGATTTGGGTAGCACCGATTTTAGTTCGTGGTTTTCAGGTGCAGATGCAGCAATCAGAGAATCGGTTGATGACTCAAGTATTGACCGGGGTTGTTTTAGGAGCGATCGCGTTATTTTTTATCTTTACCTACTTTCTCGGTATTGACCTGACAAGGGGCGCTCGTTACAACTTTGTTTATTTTCCCGCAGTCATAGTTTTATTCGGGGCGAGTCTCGCAGTTTGTTGGCGTGGTGGCAATATAGGCAAATGGGGAATTAATGGCAAGAAAGCTGTGATCCTCATTTGGCTGATGGCATTTTTCAGTGCTGTAACTGTTATTTGTAATCTCGGTTATCAAAAATACTACCGCCCTGACCTTTTCGTACAACTAATTCAACAAAAATCCCCAGTTCCGGTTCTAATTGCCACAACACAGATAACTCATGTACATATCGGCGAAATGATGGGAGTAGCAAGAGAGTTTAAAGTACAAAATTTACCCTCTCCATCTCCTCTGTTTCTGCTCGCCCATCAAGACCAAGACCCTAATACTGCCACGAAGACTCTAGAAAATACCTTAAAGTCTTTACCACGACCGTTTGACTTATGGCTGGTGAATTTTCATGCCCCTGTAGCCGCAGCAGCCAAAAAATGCGTTGCTGATACCCAAGCTTTACCAGCAGTGGATGGTTATGAGTATAAAATTTATCATTGTCGGTAGCTTACTTGTTATAACTTTGAGGCACACCTACCGATGATAACCCCGCGATCGCTCGTAAATTTTGGCAACGAATCAAGTCAGTAAAATTAACAGAATTTCCTTCAATATTGGTAATTGCCTCAATAGCAGATAATAAATGCTGAGCAGCTTCAGTTTCTGAATAACCCCGTCGTAAGGCAACCCGAATTGCAGCTACATCGGCATTTAACTCTGAGTCTGGGGATTTGTGAGTCCGCCAAATCCGAGCCAAAGCGATCGCACTTAATCCCCCAGCCACAGCCACACCCACCACATCAGACTGTGCTGATTCTACTAATCCACCCAAAAGCCCCGCCAAAACCACACCTTGATAAATATTAGGTTTAAACCACTTCACCCCCATCAACCAACTGATTTTCTGCAATAATAATAAATCTCGTTGTGCCTTCGTTAGACGAAACCACAAATCGAAATTAATATATATAGGACGATCCCGATTCCCAGGCAAAGGAAAAGCCGCGTCAATCACCTGTGGTTGCTCCGGCTTGCTCACAATCTTTATTGTCATGCGACTAGAAGCAGGCATGATATCTAACAAACGGCGAATTTCAACCCTTGGCTCCATGAGAATAATTCGTAATTCGTAATTAGAATATACAGTTATCAACTATAAAAACCATAAAATCATCCCGAAAATTCTGTACTCAGACTTAGCGCAACTTTGCGTTTCAAAACACAAATCAACTTCTCCCAAGCGTTGAGTATATTCCATTATCATGAGATGGTAGATAAAACAACATTAGTTATTAGCCTTAACTTCTTAATTACGAACTAAGAATTAATATTACATGGACGCTTTTGCACCCATCCCGCCTAAATGGACGAATCAGGCAATTCATGCCTATAAGTTTTGCTGTCCTAGTTGTCACGCCAGTAGCCTCGAAGCTCTACAAGTTTGGATCAATCGGCGATCGCCTGTAATTACAGAAGACCATCGTCGCAAATGGCAGGAATTTTACAATTGTCAGTGTGGTCATGTTTGGTGGGCGTGGAGTAGCGATCGTCCACCAGCAGATATCCCTAATCAGCGAGATTGTCATCCCACATAAATTAAAAGCCCGCTTTTAAGCGGGCTTTTAATTATCTAATTAACCTCTAACCCAAAACCAGTTTTAGAAACTGAAAGTAGTACGTAGTGTACCTACGTAGATGGTGTCGTTATTATCGTTGTGTTCAGGGTTGAAAATCACTAACAAACCAGGAGTGATGGCTATATTATCAGTTAGGCGCATCCTGTAGAGTCCTTCTAAGTGATAAGAGGTGTCACTATCAACAGCAGCAAGTCCACTACCACCTGCTGCTCTTGGTGGTTGTCCAAAGATTACACCTAGTAAGTTGCCCTCTCTACCAAAATCTCTAATACCTAGGTTAGCGGCCCAGTACCAAATATCTGCATTTCCGCCACCACCAGTTTCCGCGCTAGCGTCAGTATAACCTACCCAACCGCCAATCCCAATCCTAGGACTGGGTCGGAAGTTAGCTTGAATACTGTAATTATTAGCTGTGGTAGCAGTGTTACCAAAAGGTCTATTGGCAATAGCACTACCTTGACTACCGAACAAGTTTACACCGTTGGCAGGGTTCTGATAAGTGCGAGAGTAGGTAAAACCTAAGTTTAAAGCTTGGCTAGGTTTGAAGTCTATTTGACCGAAGAATGCGTTGGCGCCATCAAACAGACCATTATCATCTTCGGGGTTATTAGCTCTGGGAGCCATATAAGCCCCTGTGAAGCTAATAGGTCCTCCGGGATTCAATGTCACAGTTAAACCAGCACCACCAGGAGATGATGCCCGATAAATTGGGCTGAAACGACCGTAGCGAGAGATAGCACCTGAACCACTACTACTGAAGTTTGGGTTAAACACATTAGTGTTATTCCATATCTCAGCACCAAAAGCATCAACCTTAACTCGGAGCGCGTCACTCAGATTAAATTCGTAGTTGACTTTACTAACTTCAACGCCTCTACTGCTGCTACCGTCGAAGCCCAACCGGGTCATGCTAGTACCAGTGATAGGGCCGTCTAACTGGGTAATGTTACGGTCTTGCAAACGAATCTGCAATTTATCTTTGCCTGTAAAGCTGCTTTCAAAATTCAGACGCGCTCGGTAAGCAAAAATAGTGTTGTCTCCAAGGTCGCCACCGCCTGCTCTTTCATCACCAAAAGCATTAGCTAGAGCAAAGATAGCCTCACCCTTCAACTTGGTGGTGGTGGAGAATTGATTGGCTTCTAATTCCGCAGTCCGAGCTTCTAGGGAATCTACACGACCACGTAGGGTTGCTAATTCAGCAGAAAATTCTTCTTGCAAGCGCTGCAATGTAGCCAGGTCTTGTCTGGTAATTACATCGGCGGTTGCTGTGGCAATCAGTTCATTAACTCGGTCTAAACAAGCATTCAAACCTGCGGCAAATTCATAGCGAGTTAAAGCGCGGTTACCACGATATGTGCTGTTGGGATAACCTGCAACACAACCGTAACGCTCAACTAAAGATTGCAATGCTTGGAATGCCCAATCTGTAGGCTGCACATCAGAAAATTGAGAAACAGATGTTACCTGACCGATGTTGTTGGTTTCTTGAGACAACTGAGAAACGTTTGTTACCGGCTCATTTGTCACTTGTTCATTAACTTCAGCAGCCAAGGCACTGTTAGCAGTCAAGAATGTTGCAGCAATAACTGGGCTGACTTTCAGCACATTCCAGAGTAGGTTTGTCATAACTTTTTGCTTTCACTCACACCAACTAATTGGATAAATTCTCACTTTGTTAAGAGAATTTACTCATATTCTCAGTAATGAATATACCAGATATATGTTGCTTGGCACAAGTCAATGAACATTTTTTTAAACCAGATTTTTGGTTATTTTATTTGGTGAACGCAGAATAATCCTACGTTTGTAACGCAACAAAGAACCTTGTTCTTCAAATTGCTGTAATAGCCTTGTTACTGTCACGCGAGTTGTATTTAAAACTTCAGATATTTCCTGGTGCGTGATGTTCAAATCAATCAACTTACCCTGTTCTACATCACGTCCGAATTTCTCGCTTAACCACAGCAAAAATTTCTCCAAACGTAGTGACATTGGTTTAAGATGGACAATGCTTAACAGCTCTTCCGAATGTTGAATATGAGACAAAAAGGCATTAATATCTATATACCATAAATGAGATGGTATAATGCTTGCTTCCACGCTTGTAAGACATTCAATTTGGTAAGGTTTAACTTTGGATAAGGGATACCCAATCAGATCACCAATTCCCCAATAACCCAGAGTAATAAAAGTCCCATCTTCACTCCAGGTTAAGGTACGAACTGCTCCGCGCTCAATCCGCCAAAGTATATCATTATGGAGCGGAATTACTTCCCTACGGGTAAATAAATGTTGAGGTAATTGTTCACTCAATGTGGAGTGATTTGATATATCAGGCAAGTTTGGTGTAAGACTGGTAGAAGACATTATGCAAGTGTTTGTAGGATTTGAAATGCTGGATTCTTTTGATGTTACCGAAAATAATTATGGTTAATTGATCAATGGAAAATTTCAGGTAAAAATCATTAAATTTGACTTTACTAAGTACAGAAATTTACATAATTATCTTGATAATATATAGTTTTCAACATAATACATTTTTCCATAAATTTGGTACTTTGCATTTAAAAAATATTTTGAATATATATTCAATTTGTCTATTAAGGTTTAAATTTAATCAAAGTTTCATAACAGCAACCACTCCTGGCTTAGGTGGAGCATTGGGAGTTTTACTAGGCCAATTAGAACCAATGGGGACTTGACGGATTTGCCAAAATTCTTCACCTAAGGTGTTAGTAACTAAAAATTCTTTAACTTCTGTTGCTTGATTTTTCCTCATACCATTGGTTTCTCCTGGGTGTTGTATCGACAGAAACATTGTTTTTTGGTCGGGGGTCAAGTAAGGGCCAGTGGTTTCACATTCCATAGGCCCAATACCAAACAAAAAAGCTTTACCTACATCTGCGCCACGGGTGGGAAGAAACCAAATGGCATTGTTACCAAATAATCCAGATAGATTTACTGCTTTACCTTGGTCATTAGTGCGATTTTTTACGGAATTGTTGAGTTTTGTCGTAGAAATATCTGTTACCATCCATAAATTTGCTTGAGCATCTAGCAATAAATTATCTGGGTTAGCAAAACCCATACCACCTGCTGCTGGTTCACCTCCTGTAGCTAGCATTTGCCAACGAAAAGTACTCGCAGATGGATCATTATTATCTTCGCTTAAGCGCATGATCCAACCATACTCATAAGGTGCTTCACCTTGGGGACTTTTAAATACCCGCAGATCAGGGCCTCCTGCTTGATCAGGAAAACCAGAGGTAAAGGCAATGTAGAGATCCCCATTAGTAGCAATTACTGTGTCTTCTGGACGTGCTGTGCAGGTGGCGCCAACAGTATTAGCGGCATAGTGTGCATCAATTAAAATTGCACCTTGTTTTTCTGCGGGATTGCCGATGTAAAGTTCACCGAGCTGTTGATATTTTTGTTTAAACTGTGTAATTTCCTGATCATTGGTAACGGAAAGATAACCATTGTTCATCGGTTCTGATGGTTGGACTTTGGGGCCGATGGGTAGCCTGATAACATTCCCCGCAATATTGCTAGGAATATCTGGATCAATGGGTGTGTCTGCTTTTAGTGGTATCCAGCGACCAGTACCATCAGAGTTAAATTTGGCAGCATAAAGCATCCCCTGTTGCAATAGCTGGGAGTTAGCTTTGTCTTTGGGGTCAGTTACCCGATCGCGGCTGACAAATTTGTAGACATGACCTCCCCGGCGATCGCATCCCGAATAAAATGCTAGTGGTTTCCCGGTTTCTACCCGCACACCTACGGCTTCGTGGCGATAACGTCCCATCCAGGTATGTTTTGTACCATAGTCCTGGGGGTTAGCTGGATCAACTTCCACAATCCAGCCATATTTATTACCAGCTAAACCAAAAACATTCCCTTGTCCATAAAATTCTTCGTCATCCAAAGCAAACGCCCGGTGACTGGGGTCAAAAGAAGTACCATCAGCATACACAGGTTCTGCGACTTGTGCTTGAAAGTTTTCTTCTGCACTCAGAACTGTACCCCAAGGTGTTGTTCCCCCAGCGCAGTTAGCAAAAGTACCAATGATGCGATCGCCTAGCTGGTCAATATATCCTTGTCCCTGCTGTTTGCGAAATACGGCGACAGCAGGGCCTGTTGCTTTTAAATACCGTCCATCTTCCAAGCCAGAAATACCACTAATCCGCCGATCATTTGGGGAATTGGTTCGCTCCCACTTGCCATTACCTGTTTGGCGAATTGATATTACACCCAATCCTTGATCTAACAGCGCTTGTTCACAAATTTCGCGAATTTGGGCTTTGATAGGGTCGCTATCTGGCAAAGCATAAGCATTTATTTCTGCTTTCCCTGATGATTGTGCTTTTAAGGCAGCTTTTACGGCTGCAAAGGGCAGTGATTTCCCCATTACTTGCTCATAAGTTTGCATCCAGGGGATGGCACTGATATATTCAAAATTAACTGAGAGATATGCATTGTTCTCTGTCGTGGGCACAAAAGACAAGTAATCGTTGTTATAACCAAAACGAGCATCACCTACTTGATCACCCCAAGCCGCAATCACTTGATATTGAAAGCCTGCTGGTAGTACCAAATCATCTACCACTTCATAGGTACTGTATTCTGCTTGCTGTTGTTCTGGTAAAAAACCTGCTGTTTCTAAGGGAATTGGCCCTTTAATAGGTTGAAAAGAAAATTTTATTTCCGCAATTGATGATGTACTTACTTGCTGCGTTGTAGTATTTTGCTCACAACTTGTAAGAGAACCCAGTGCTAATGCACTTGTGCTACCCCCAATCAACAGTAAGAAATCCCGGCGTGCGATACTCATTAATTTGATTACACGAGAATCATCATTTGTAAAATAAAAAACAGTATAAATACTGTATGTGATTACTGTAGTCGTGCAAGTTTAAGAAAAGGTAATCATTTAGTGAAGTGTATGTTAGTTAACAAATTTTTAATTTTTGTATTTTGGCAAACAATATTGATAGCAGGGGATAGGGGATAGTTCTGGAAATCCTTTAGTGTCTGGGTTTGATGCTTGGTTTATGTCCTCAGCTATGTGGCAATTGCTATAAGTAATGAGATTTTTTTATATAAAAAATAAACAGACAAAAAAGAGGATTGGTAAGTGGGTAAATTACCAATCCTCAATTCCTCATCCTTAAGAGTTAACTAAGTACGTTGACCGGTGACAATGTATGCTACTCTTTGACCGATATTAGTGGCATGATCTGCCATCCGTTCCAGACAACGAATTACTAGTGCTAACAACAAAATTGGTTCAACTACCCCAGGGACATCGCGTTGTTGGGCTAAAGTCTGATAAACGCGATCGTAGGCACTATCTACAACATCATCTAGGTGCTTTAGACCTCGCCCACCAATTTCATCCAAATCTGCCAAAGCTTTTAAGCTAGTCGCTAACATTGCTTGTGCATGGTGGGACATGTGTTCAATTTCTGGTAAAGAAGTATGAGGCGGATAAGGAAATATTTTAATAGCAATTTCCGCTAAATCTTCAGCGTAATCTCCAATACGCTCTAAGTCCCGCACCAACTGCATAAAAGCACTCAAGCAGCGCAAATCTTGAGCCGTAGGTGCTTGCAGTGTCATGATTGCCGTACAGTCTGATTCTATTTGTCGATAAAAGCGATCAATTTTTTTATCTAATCGGGGAAGTTCCTCAGCTGCTGTCAAATTACGGGCAAATAGCGCTTGGTGGCTGAGGCGAAAAGATTGTTCCACCAAAGCTCCCATGCGTAAGACATCCCGTTCTAAGCGCCTAATGGCGCGTGCCAACTGGGGACTTTTGGGATGGAAATGGGGATCATCAAGGGCAGCTTTCACACTTGTGGTCTCAAACGTGAAGATATTCTTAACTATAATCTTGGCTTTGGGAGTTTGCCATAACCTCAGGTAGTTGAAGTTGCATCCAAGCACCACCAGTTTCTGGATGGTTCATGGCTTTGATTGAACCACCGTGAGCAACAATGATTTGCCGGACGATCGCCAAACCCAAACCATTACCGACTATTGCCCCTGTAGACTTATGATCTGGCAGAGGGGAATGAGTTCTTGCTTTATCTCCCCGGTAAAATCGCTCAAAAATATGGGGCAAATCTGTTTTTGAAAAACCTACTCCAGAATCAATAAGATTTATTTCTAAAACTGGGCTAGCACCATCACTACCCTGAGTATCTTGTGTGGATAAGATATTCGCTTGGACGTGAATGCTGGTACCAGGAGGACTGTATTTGATGCTGTTATCCAGTAAATTGAGAAAAACTTGGTAAATGCGGGCTGGATCTGCCTTAATCCAGAGATTTTCTGGGCCAGAATAAGATAAAGACAGATGCTGCCTTTGTGTTAATGGTTCTAATGTTTCCCAAACACATGTAATCAGCGATCGCACTTCCACCACTTCAAGATGTAGTTGCATGGTGGGGTTGGCTTCCATTTGGGTGAGTTCCAACCAGCTTTGCACTAAATTAATCAGCCGATCAACTTCCTGCATCAGGCGGTTAACCCAGCGATTTAAAGGTGGATCTAAGCGGTTTTGTAAAGTTTCGACAATCAGACGAATTGAAGTCAGTGGGGTTCTCAACTCGTGAGCTAAATCAGAAAATGAGCGATCGCGTTCTTGATTCATGTCCAGCAGTGGTTGGCGATTTTCCAGAAAAACTCCCACCTGTCCGTTAGGTAAGGGTAAACTAGAAGCTCGCAAGGCCAAAGATTTTATCTTTGGCATTTGTGCTACATCATCACAAGCGGGGTGAAACAACCACTCTACAGTCTGTGATTTTTGCCAATCACGAGTTTGCTCAATTAAGTGATCAAGTTCATAAGACCTCACCAACTCCAGCAGCAAGCGCACTTGTCCGGGTTGCCATCTTTGCAGATACAATATCTCTCGCGCTTGCTGATTGCACCACAGCAGTTGATTTTCTTCATCCACCTGCAAATATCCCAGTGGTGCAAAATCTAGCAGGTCTTGGTAGGTTTGCAACGACTGCTGCAAATCTTGTCGTTCCTGCTTTACCTTGACTATTTTCTGCTGCAAACTAGAAATTAGCGGCAGCGCCACCTTGGAAGAACCAGAGGTTAACGGTTGGAGTACTCGCGCCAAGTAATGGTTTAGTTGAACCTGTTGCCAAATCCAAAACCCAAGACCTACCGCTAAACCCAGAAAAAATCCCAATAAGAGCATTCGTGTGTGAGTTGCTAGTTGCTGTGTAATTAATAAAAACTAACAACTATCTCAACAGATTACCCGAACCGATAGCCAAAACCTCTGACAGTCACAATGTATTCTGGATGACTAGGGTCTTGCTCTAGTTTTTCGCGTAACCAACGGATATGAACATCTACAGTTTTACTATCTCCCACAAAATCTGGCCCCCAAACTTGATCTAGCAATTGCTCCCGTGACCATACCCGGCGAGCATAACTCATAAATAGTTCCAGCAGGCGAAACTCTTTCGGGGAAAGATTCACTTCTTGACCACGAACCAGCACACGGCACTCTTGGGGATTCAAAGTGACATCCTTGTGTTTGAGTACTGGGAGTTGTGGCAAAGTGCTTAAGCGTTGGCGACGGAGTAAGGCACGACAACGAGCTACTAATTCCCTCATACTAAAGGGTTTAGTCAGGTAGTCATCTGCCCCTACTTCTAAACCCAAAACGCGATCTGTTTCACTACCTTTAGCACTGAGGATTAATATTGGTACTGGGTTTCCTTGATGACGTAGCAAGCGGCAGATATCTAACCCATTAATATGAGGTAGCATCAAATCAAGAATAATTAGGTCAAAAGGAGGCTCACCTGAGTTGAGTTCAAAACTTTTGAGATATTCTACAGCTGACCGCCCATCGGCAGCAGTTATCACCCCGAAACCTTCTTCTTCCAATGCTACAGCTAGCATCTCTTGAATTAATTCTTCATCTTCTACTACGAGAATGCGGCTCGTCTGTCCGATTTCCGCTCTGGTAGAGTACTTGATTGATTCACTGGTATACATTGATAACAGAAAAATCTAGGTTTGTGCTTGTATCAATTGTGCTGATAAGATTAATTATCTAACTTCAGTGCATCTATGCTTCTACCGTAGTGAATTCTTTGGCAAAAAGTAGTATATATGACAATACATCATAAATCATTGCAATTGCAAGCTACCAAAAGTACTTTTAGCAACCTAGCCTCTTAAATTCCTCAATAGATTCGATTCTGTCTTGATAACAACGAATTCGATTAATCATATTTTTTCATACACAAATTCCAAGCCTGAAAAATAAAATTATTCTCAGTCAGTCGTGACTAAGTGTTATGTGTTTATTATTTACAGCATTTACACTGTCATAAAAATTCTGATTTAAGCCTGTTTAAATGCTGAGTAGCAGCAATGTTTAGTATCTGTTGATACACAAGCTATTTTACTATGCAAAATGCATGTTCAAAGTTTAGCTGATTGGCAATTTGCATAATTAGCTAAATAAGAAAACAACGCCACATAAAATCACAAGTAGAAGAATTTATTCAACATAAATAATAAGACTGAATAGAAAGGTTCTTTATCAAGTAAAAACGAAATTACTGTAGTGGCGTGGCAAGACTAAAATTGTTTGATAGACATAATAATTGTGGACGGGCGAGACGCCCATCCCACAAGAAAACTGTCATACATCAAGTGCAACAATTTATTTGTTGTTGCCTTGTTTGAGATATTAAAGATTTTGTGATACATTAACACCCATGACTTTGGACGGTATGACAATGCCATAGTAAGCCGCAGCGATCGCTGATAGGGCATTGAGCCAAACATTATTACCAAAGAGTGGCATTAAGCCAAAAAATGTCTTGGCAAAAGGTAATAATCCCATGATTGCCAGCAAGGTATAAGCGATCGCAAAACTACGATTGAATAGGCGGGCGCTGCTGGCATTGGTATAGGAAGCAATACCCAATAATCCTACGGCACAGCGTACAAAATTATGTAAGAAGTTGGTAGGTAATACACCAAATAAATAGCCAAAGCCGGCAGCATAGGCATTAGGAGATATATCCAGGGGTACATAAGATTCGTTCGTCCCTGGTAATGAAACTAAGGCTGGTACAAACCCAGCTAAACCTAATGACAGAAAGATGATACCGAGAATCAAAGCACAGTAACGTTCTGTCATTTTTGCCCTGTTAATGCTTTCCATATTCTTTTGTACTCCTGATTTGTGTGAATCTTGAAATTATCCTAGTTAACTATTAGCTGAATTAGCATGAAAGCTATGTTGTTTTTAAACTAACTTCAACAATGGAAAATTAATAATGGACAGTTGACAATTACCTCTCCCTTAAAGGGAAGCGGATTGACCCTTCGGCTTCGCTCAGGGTTAACAGTGAGCGAAGCCGAACTGTTGATAAATAAAAAATTATTTTCTTTTTTCTCCTTGAAAGGAAAGGTTTTAAATCTTGAATGACACAATTGCCAATTATTAATTAGCAATAAATTAAGTAGGTAGGCACAAAGAAAATCAACTATGTAAAGAAATATGAATCAGCTTAAAACCCTCTTCCCTTCTGCCTCCTGCCTTCTGCCTTCTGACTTGAAAGTGCTGAGTGCTGAGTGCTGAGTGCTGAGTAAAAATTCTAGTCTCTAGCTTCTAGTCTCTCTTTCATACTTGGCTGTGAAACTCGTTTCATTGGGACTGCCTTCTGCCTTATCCTAGCGATAAAATTTCCCACCCACCTACTTATTTCCAGTCAACTAGTTAGTCATAGTTCATACTTTTCATTTAACTCATAATCTAGGTGAGTCACTCAATCAAAAGATAGAATTATGAGTTAAAAGTCTAGTCTCATGTTTTAGTCTTGTAAAGAATTCATTCGTCAAACAACAATCATCATGACTGGGATATCCCCAATCAATTAAGTAAACATCCATCCCCAGTTTGAGCAAATTAGCAACTAGCGATCGCCCCTCCTGTAAATCTACAATATAGGGACGGTTGACTAAAGCGTAAACGATAAGAATAGGATATTCAACGAATTCACAACCGACTGGAAACGGTACAATACAATCTTGTCTTCCCGGTAAATCTCTACTTTAGGTGTCACCCCAACCTGAATCTGATCTTTGTACAAATAGTTCAAGATATTGATCGGATTGATTCCTTCTCTCTGTGTTCTCTGCGCCTGTGCGGTTCGTTAAAAAAAATTGACCGTATTGTCCAAATAGTCCAAAAATTTACATAAAAAAATAGAGACGGTTATCATGTTCACGTCTCTATCCCAGAGGAAACCCATTCTTTTTTAAATTTTTCTTCAAGAAATTTACTAAAATTTAGTAAAAATTAACACACTAGAATCTATTCTTTTCCATCGAGTTTTTTGTCCTGCTGTTTATCAATGATATTTTTTTGGCTTTTGATGCGGATGGCACCAGGTTCAGTTTTACGAGGCTTGCCATTATTAGGAGGTTCTTGACGAGTCATAGAAATATACTTAACTATTACTTAATTTCTACTACTTAAACTACAACAGTATAAATTACTGTTCCGGAAATCAAAAAAAATAACCGACTTTTAACCTAGTACATCCTGCCTGAAGACTCCTGGAAGGACTGTAACAGCAGGATGCACAGCTAGAAGATGTCGGCTGATTGTCGGTACTAGATATTAACTTTTATATCAAATTGCTGTTAAGCAAAGGTAGAAAAATCTAGATTTGGGGGGATATCCTGAATCCGCCCTGGGCCGATCGCTCGCAGTGCTTCCCTCAACGAAATATCGCCAGTATACAAAGCACGACCCACAATTACACCTGTGACGCCTTGCGGTTCTAAAGCCAGCAAACTCAACAAATCGGTAACAGAACTAACTCCGCCAGAAGCAATTACAGGGATAGAAATAGTACTAGCGAGTTCTCGTAAAGCGTCTAAATTAGGGCCTGTAAGAGTCCCATCACGGTGAATATCAGTGTAGATGATCGCGGCTGCACCAAATTCTTGCATTTGCACTGCCAATTGGGTAGCTAAAACTTGCGAAGTTTCTAACCAACCACGAGTTGCTACTAGTCCATCGCGGGCATCAATGCCGATAATAATTTTGTTAGGAAAATTTTGGCAGAGTTCTTGGACTAGCTGGGGTTGTTCTACAGCGATGGTTCCCAAGATTGCCCACTGCACACCTAAACTAAACACTTGTTGCACACTAGCGCGATCGCGCAATCCCCCACCGATTTCAATTGGTATGGATATTGCTTGAGCGATCGCCTCAATTGCCACCAGATTCACAACTTTACCGGCTTTCGCCCCATCTAAATCAACTATATGTAACCTAGTCGCACCCTGGTCAACCCACTGTTTAGCCACATCAACCGGATTTTCACTAAAAACCTGCGATCGCTGATAATCTCCCTGATACAGTCGCACACAGCGCCCGTCTAGTAAATCAATCGCTGGAATGACATCCATTTACCTGTCCCTCATACTCAATACTTGGGTTTTAATTTTTGGCGTTGCTGAATCAGAATATGAAATGCTAAAATCACCCTGATTTTTCTTTGTACCTTTGCGCCTTTGCGCCTTTGCGCGAGATAAATTCATATTTTCAATCAGCAACGCCTAATTTTTAATTTTTAATTGTCTAACGGCTTGTGCAAAACCCAGCACAATCAAGATGTTAGAAAGCGTTAAAAAAACTTCTGCCCCGCCGTGCAGCCAATCCACATTAGCCAAAGACTCGCCATAATGTAGTTGGGCATAAATTCCCGCCGGGATGGTAACGGCAACAAACACAAGAGTGCCATAAAATCCATATAGTGCCAAACGCGGCATTTGCTGACTGCGGCTAATAAACCACAAGAAACCCAAGTAGGGAAACAACGAAAGCGCAAATAGGGTTTCTTTAGACATCATGACTCTGTTTTAATAGATGGGGCTGCAACAACATTAGTTTCAGGATCGGCAGACTTAGTGGAACGCCAAATCAACACCGCAGCAGCCCAAAGCGTAAAATTACCAACTAATGTCATGGTAGCTTGTAGCGTTACCAGCCATTCGAGAGATTCGGGATTGTCGAAATAATGCCAAGTACAGGCACACATAGCACTAACCAAAGCTGGTAACATGGCCAGGGATAATCCCCACCAACTACGGTTACCAGTGAGTTCGCCGTAAGTCCAGATTAACCAAATGGCGACAATCCACTCAATAACGCTAGAAACGTGAATAATCCAGGTGGGAATCGAAAGAGCGTGCATAAGTAATTAAAAATTCAAAATTCAAAATTCAAAATGGGGAAGATGCGGGCGTTATTGTCTGGGTATTACGGTAAAGGTAATGGTGGTGACGAGGCTTTATTGGCGACGCTTTTGCAAATGCTACCACCTCATGTCACGCCTGTGGTGCTTTCTGGCAATCCCCAGGAAACCCGCGATCGCTATGGGGTGGAAAGTTATCATCGCATGGCTATTTTACCTGTATTACAGGCTTTGCGCTCTAGCGATGCTTTGATTTGGGGCGGTGGGAGTTTAATTCAGGATGTTACCAGTACCATAAGTCCATTTTATTATGGGGGACTGATGGCATTAGCCCAAATCATGGGTTTAAAAACTGTTGCTTGGGCGCAAGGTATCGGCCCATTAAAGCGATCGCCAACTCGTTGGTTAGCAAGGCAAAATTTTACTGGTTGTACCAAAGTTAGTGTCCGCGATCGCTCTAGTGCGGCTTTATTAGCTGATTGGCAAATTCCTTGTCTACTTGCACCTGATCCAGTTTGGGCGTTGGAGAGTAAACCAGTACCAGGACTTGGGAAGTTACCAGCACCGAGAGTGGCTGTCACCTTCAGAAATCATCCCCAACTCACAGCAGCACGTTTGGCGAACTTGACTCGCGCCTTAGTGGACTTTCAAAAAGCTACTCAAGCATTTATATTACTGCTGCCATTTCAAAAAAGTGAAGATTTAGCAATTGCTGAAGCAATTCAACCCCAATTAAAAGATGTCAGCAAAATTCTCATTTTAGAAGATCCGCAACTTTTAAAAGGTGTTTATCAAGGCGTAGAAATGGCAATTGGGATGCGCCTGCACAGCTTAATTATGGCTGCATCTGAAGGTTGTCGCTGTTTTGCTTTGAGTTACGATCCCAAGGTAAATCGTTTAATGGAAGAATTAGCAATACCTGGGTGGGATTTGGTAAATTTACCAGATGATCCCAATGTAATTAGTACAACTTGGATGGAACATTACGCCAATGGTGATCCACTTTCGTCTGAGCAAATTCAATCTTTAGTAGATCGTGCTTTCATGCACCGCGATATTTTGAATGCAGCCTTAAAAACATAAGTTAGTAGTAAGGACTTTAGTCATTTCTCAAATACTAAATTGATATCATTCCCAAAAAGATTTCTATGACAGCTATTACCGTCAACTTAAACCCCATCATCAAACTTACCGACGACCAATTTTATCAACTATGTCGGGAAAATCCTGAAGTTAAATTTGAACGAAATGCCAAAGGAGAACTACTGATAATGTCACCCACGGGAGGAGAAACTGGAAAACTTGACATACTCCCCAGCCTAAAGGCATGGGGATTCTAGGCTCAAACAGCAATTGCAGGCACAGCCTGTCTGACATCGCCTAACCCAACAGTCGATGCCCCGACTGCACAAATATTTTTACTGGCATTTTCATCCCTCCCATTCACTGATTGACAGGACGGACAACGCCATTCTCTAGTAGACAAATCAAGACTTTCTAAAACGTGTCCACAACTAGAACAAGTCTTACTGCTGGGATACCACTGGTCGATGAAAATCACCAGTTTATTCTTCTTTTTAGAAACCCATTCTAGGATTTGTAGAAATTCACCAAAAGCTAAGTCTGATATCTTCCTACCCCAAAGTCTTTGCATTCCTTTGAGGTTTAAAGTCTCAAAGCATAGTACATCAAATTTATCAGTTAGTTCATGCGCTAACTTCCAAAACCAGTCACGCCGACGATGAGAAATATCCTCATATTTGCGTACTAGATTCTTCCTGGCTCGTTCTCTGTTAGATGAGCCTTTTAGTTTTTTGGCATGCTGTCTACTGGCTTTTGTGATGGAATTTAGAGATTGCTTGAAAAACTGGGGAGACTCAATAGTTGTACCGTCAGAGCCAGTGAGGAATGTTTTCAACCCAAAATCAAAGCCAGCGATTTTACCCGTCTTAACTTCCACCTCTGGATTACTACCATCATCAACAACCACAACCATAAACAATTCACCTAATGGAGTGCGTTTTATAGTTAAGGTTTTGACTTTTCCTTCAATCTCTCTGGACTTCCAAAATTGATAAACTCGGCTACCAATTTTTACTCTGTTGCCACCCAAAAACTTATAACCTGCTTGCTTAAGGGTGAATGATTTGTATTTCTTGACCTTTTTGAATCCTGGTGGTCTAACTCCTTTTTTGTTGTGTTTGAAAAACAACTGGTAGGCTTTCTCAATGCGTTGACAAATATCTTGCACTGCTTGAGAACCTACTGATTGCCAGAATGGATTACGCTTTCTTAGCTTGGCAATATGAGCCTGTAGTTTTGCACAGTTTAAGTGTTTGCCCCACATCCGGTAGTACCGACGATGCAGAGCAATACAATGGTTATAAATCACCCCAGAAGCATTAATCATTCGCTTGAGGTGTCTATTCCTTTTGTGCTGGTACAGTTTAAACTTCAGTGTTTTCATATTCCCCATGATCCCATAAATGGGTAGCCATTGGATAGCAAAATGAAAGATAGGTTGAGTATACGAGTTGACCCTCAAAGGCTGGAAAAATTCAGAAGAATTGCTAAACGGAAGCGCAAGACGATGACCAGTTGATTGAAGACTGGATTGATAGACTACAGGCAGAAAAGTCGCCCTAGAAGGGCGAGGCTTTAAACCCAACATGAATTCGATGAACCTCACCCCACCCCTCTCCGACACGGAGAGGGGCAAAAATCTCCCTAGTTTTGAACTAAAAATCAAGGTTTCAAAGCCTCTCTCCTGGCAGGGGAGAGGTTTGGAGAGGGGTTTTTTCCACTTGTCGAACTCACGTTAAACCCAGCTTTTTGGTAAACCAGTAGAAATATTAGAATCCCCAGCAGAATTATCAGGTGAAGATATTTTACCGGGGTTTATTTTAAATATAAAAACTGTCTGGGTGTAAACATTTCTAGGTAAACTCTATGGTAAACCTAAATCGTGCCAATCCCGCCAATAATCAATCTATAGGTGCAGTGCGAGTCAAAGTCAAGCTCACCAATGCCATTGATGAGGCGCTTGTTAGTCGAGGAATGCTTAATCCAAATATGCTACGGGTATATGAAACCGAGGCACTGATAGACACAGGTGCAGTGCGTACTGTACTACCTATGCCTATTGTGCAGCAACTTGGTCTGAGAATTCGGGGACAGCAAGTTGCCCAATACACCAACGGTAGTGAAGAATCTATAGGCGTGACTGAACCTGTAATTATTGAATTGACAGGACGAGAAACCACTGAAGCAACGCTAGTTACAGGTGATACAGTCTTGATTGGACAAACGGTACTGGAGACACTAGATTTACTGGTAGATTGTAGGCATCAGCGACTTATTCCCAATCCTGAACATCCTAACTATCCTGTGTTGAGGATTTAGGATAAATGCTAATATTGACAATCCTTAGTCGCTGACAATCCCTGACCACTGTACCTTTTTTTCTTTCTCCCGACGGTAAGAAAAGAAATGTTCGGGAGTTTGGTAAGTACAGTAAGGCGCGATCGCCATTTGTTCGCCACTAATTCCCAAACTTTCTAGTTGTAGAACATTCACTCGCCGCACATCCAACCTCACTTTGCCTGGATTGGGGTCTTCTAGTAAAGGTGAATTGGGTAACTCATGCAAAGCAGCCAAAATCTTTTGTTCCTCTTCATGGGGTGTAATGCTAGCGCCAATTTTCGCCGCCACCTCCACAGAAACTTGATAAACTTCACCTGCGATCGCTGGCCCCATGGCAATCCGTAAATCATCCAGTTTGCTACCTTGTTCCCGCAGTCGCGCGATCGCACCGGGAACAATCTTCGCGGCCGTACCCCGCCAACCCGCATGTAGTGCTGCTACTCGTCCTGTGCTCACATCGCCAATTAAAACGGGTGTACAGTCGGCGCTAGCTACCCAAACAGCTTGTAAAGGCTGTTCGCTCACTACACCATCTCCTAAGGCTAAAGCTGCATCGTCTTCCCCAGAAATATCATCTCCACCCGTGCTTAACTTGCTGTGGATTTCTTGTGGAGTCAGAACGATATTGCCATGTACCTGTTTCAAGCGATAAGCTGATGCTTCTGGGTGCAGCACTTTTGTCAAATCTTGAGGCGATCGCGGCCAAAACTGGTGAGTAAAAAAGCCGTGATGCCAATCTTTGAGCAGACTACAAGTAAGATAGGGTAGTCCTTGCCAATTGTGCCAGTGCCAAGTGTGCATCTTCAACCAAACCTAAACAGAAATCAAAATAATCAATTAATGCTAACTTGAACAACGGGATTTCGGTTAACTGCTGTGGGATTTGATCGGCAACTCTTAGAAACTGCCCTGGCATCGGGGCGCAGGTATACTTATTTACCATTTTCCCTGCATATTTTTGCAAGTCTGCCTTCAACTAATCAGACCCTGTGGGACTTGCTCAAACAAGGGGCTGAACCAAATTCTGTAGTTATTGCAACTCAGCAGACTGCTGGACGAGGACAATGGGGTCGTCAGTGGATTTCTCCCACTGGGGGACTATATCTTTCGATGGGTATTGTTCCTAAACTAGAAGCTAGCGATAGTTATCAGCTCACCCTAGCTAGTGCTTGGGGAATTGCTGCTCTTTTGCGTCAGTGCGGCGTAAGTGTTGGGATTAAATGGCCTAATGACTTAGTGTTGCATGGTCGCAAACTAGGTGGCATCTTGACGGAAACAAAAGTCCATAACGGACAGATCATACAAGCAGTGATTGGCGTTGGTATTAACTGGGCTAACCCAGTACCCGATACTGGCATCAATCTAGAATCCTGGCAAGCTTCCCAGCCAATTAAGGCTATCTCTTGTCTGGAAATGCTCGCCTCCACAGTTTTACTGGGAATAGAATCCGGTATGGAGTGCCTCTGCCAAGAAGGAGTAAGTGTACTCTTGTCTCGCTATTTAGACTTGTTGTCAAATATGGGAGAGCAGGTATACATCAATAATCTCTTAGGCACTGTGGTGGGCGTAAATGCACAGGGAAATCTCCATGTATCTTTGGAAACCTATGATACAAATGACATAAAAACACCAGAAATTTATGTTGAACCCGGTACAATCAGTTTGGGTTACCGTGAATCCTCTGTTTCATCTTAGGTTTGTTCAAAATTTCGCTCTTTGGGCAAGACAAACCACTGACATCATCTCTTTAGGCTAATTTAAAACAACTGAGAGAACAAATGACGCAGCGCAATAAATCTGCCCATCACCGTTTACATAATTTATCAAGACGCTATCCTTACGGAAAGCTGTTTCACATCTATACATCTACACTACCAGCACAGAGCTTTTTTGTGCTGAGTAGCCTGAGTTTCTTAAGTGGCGGCTTGGCACTTGCCCAAACGGAAACATCAATAGATAACATTGTTCCCACTATTGAAAATTCCCAGCCAACACCAACGCCAGTCATAACAAAATCAGTAAAAAAAGATACTGTCTCTCCGGCAGCGTCTCGACCAAAACCGGAAGTTAACGACAGCCAAGCTCAACTCATACAGAAACTACGCAGTCCCAAGGTTTCCCAGCCAACAGCAACTGTGAGGACAGAAAAACCCAAAGTTGAGGTTTCCCAGCCAACAGCAAATGTGAGGACAGAAAAACCCAAAGTTGAGGTTTCCCAGCCAACAGCAACTGTGAGGACAGAAAAACCCAAAGTTGAGGTTTCCCAGCCAGCAGCAACTGTGAGGACAGAAAAACCCAAAGTTGAGGTAGCTAAACCCGCTACTCCTCGCACCTTACCTGAAAAACTGCCAGAAGTTGCCCAACCATCAAATAACTCGAACAGCGCAGCTAGTACAACGGCAGGTAACACCAGGGATTATAATAACGCTTATATTGACCCTACCCGTTACAATGCCAATACTGCGGGTACTTATCAAGCGCCCAGTTCTGTGGTGCTGACAGAACGCTCTAGTGGTTGTCAAACCGTTTTACCATCTGGGCAAAGTGTCTCAGGCAGTAGTTGTGCCAAAGCACCCCAGGAACGCAATCAGCGAGTAGCTAATTCTGACAGCAAAGCAGCACCAAACTGGCTCAAAACCAGCCAAAATACTCAGGTAGCAAACGTTCCCCAGGTGCGATCAATTCGGCAGGCAGCAACTACTAGTAACAATAGTGGATGGCGTCCTAATCAAACTGCTTCTAGTAGTGCCACCAAGAGCGCATCTCGCCCTAATCGTTTTATTCCTAACCCCAGCAATTTCGCTACCACCACGAATGCAACTCCCATCGCGCCGAGTGGTGAAACTCTACCCCCACCAATGGCAGCAGGCAATGTTGCACCACGTCCTAGCACAGTAGCTTACGACTTTCCACTAGCATCAGTACTGCCACAAATCCCCTTCACTGGGACACTTGCCTATCGTGGCGATGGGGGAATGATCTTCCCGCTTTCTATACCCGCGCGCATTACTTCCGTATTTGGTTGGCGGACTCATCCTATCACAGGCGATCGCCGTTTCCACTCTGGTACAGATTTAGGCGCACCCATGGGTACACCAGTAGTAGCAGCAGCTAGAGGTCAAGTAGACACTGCTAACTGGTTAGGTGGTTATGGTTTAACTGTAATTGTTAACCACGCTTCCGCTCAACAAACCCTCTATGGTCACATGTCAGAACTATTTGTTCAACCCGGTCAATGGGTAGAACAAGGAACCGTCATTGGGCGAGTTGGCAGCACTGGTAACTCTACAGGGCCTCACCTGCACTTTGAAGTCCGTCACCTCAAGCCAGAAGGTTGGGTTGCTGTTGACTCAGGTGTACAATTACAGGTCGCCCTCAGTCAGTTGGTAGAAGCTTTACAAACAGCTCAAGTAACCCAGCAACCAGGTAGTTAGGACGGGGGACAAGGGGACAAGGGGACAAGGGGACAAGGGGACAACAGCAAAAATATTCCCCATTCCCCATTCCCCATTCCCCATTCCCCACTCACAGATACCCATGTTCTGCCAAAAAAGCAGGTGTAACCATATCAGTTTTCAGGTGTTGTTTGCCGGGAACAAGAAACTTTTCTACGTATTTGCCAAGAATGTCCCCTTCTAAATTTACCCAACTGCCAGAGACAAGATGGCAGAGATTTGTTTCGGCATAAGTTAAGGGAATTACTGCTACCGTAAATTGAGATAATTCTGGTTCGTATGTGGCTACTGTGAGGCTGATACCATTCACAGCAATACTACCTTTGGGGACAATATACCGCGCGATCGCTTCGGGTGCAGTAAAAGTCATTTCCCAAGAACTAGCTGTTTGTTCGGCAACTACTAATTGACCGATACCGTCTACATGACCCATGACAAAATGACCGCCGACTTTGCCACCTACCCGCAACGAAGCTTCTAAGTTGACGTATCTTTGTTGTGTTTGCTCATTTCCTAGGGTGGTACGCTTTAAAGTCTCCGGTGAAGCGGTGGCAATGAACCCATTGTGGGAAATTTCTTCTACTGTTAAGCAAACTCCATCTACAGCAACGCTGTCACCGTAAGCCAAATCCTGCATAATGACAACAGACGACTGACTTACACAAGTAATTTGCCAAGAATCACCCCCTAAGGGTTTTATCGTTCCTAAGGCTTGAATTAATCCTGTAAACACGGCTTTTTTCTAAAACTAACTCTATTTATTGCCTAATTTTGTCAGAAATCTACTGTAATTCTCACAATAATGCAGAATCATTTAAGTATAATTTCTGACTGTTCTTATTATAAGGTTCTTAACACATTCGCATCCTTCACAAGGCATACTTGGTTAAGAAGGTTATTGTCTAGGTAGACCACTTTGACTTACTCTGGTGTTCACAACAAGTTCGGAGTTTAATAGAAGCAATTATAGAGAACAATGCTTATGTTTATTTCCGCCCCCAATCTCACCCGACACAGGGTATTATTTGTTACACAGCGCCCAATCGTTCAAAGGATTGTAGAGGCTTAGCCAATGATTGAAATGAAAGTCGCTGGCATAGCATTAGATGCCATAACCCGCAGCCCGATTGTACTGTTGAAAGATGCCTCAGATCGGCGCGCTTTGCCCATTTATATTGGGCAGGAACAGGCTAGGGCAATTATGGGTGCGCTGGAGAATCAAAAGCCTCCCAGGCCTTTAACCCACGACTTAATTGTGAGTCTTTTAGAGTCATGTTCGATGATTCTAGAAAAGGTGATAATTCATTCCTTACAGAAGGATACTTTTTATGCAGCCTTAATTGTTCAGCAAGGCGAAATCAAAAAAGAAATTGACGCACGTCCCAGCGATGCGATCGCTGTTGCTCTCCGTACTAATGCTCCCATCTGGGTAATGGAAGAAGTCGTTGCAGATGCTTCAATCCCCGTTGATCGCGACGCTGATGAAGCAGAACAACAAGCCTTCCGGGAATTTATCTCCAATCTTCGCCCAGAGGATTTGATTAAGCGCTTTGGTAATGGCGACAGCTAGATGAGTGGGGAGTGGGGGGTAGGCTTCGCCGTAAGCGTCAGCCGTTCGTGAAGCGTTCCGAAGAGTATGGGAGTAGGGAGATGGGGAAAATAAATTACTCAGCACTCAGCACTTAACTTATGCAATACCGACGCTTTGGCAAAACAAACCTACGCCTCTCGGTTTTTTCGTTGGGAACAATGCGCTATCTAGCTGATGCCGAAAATGCCCAGCAGACAATTTCTCAGGCCTTAGCGCTAGGAATTAATCATTTAGAAACAGCCAGAGGTTACGGTAAAAGTGAGGAGTATCTTGGTGCGGCTATCAAAGGTGGATTGTCTGTACCCCGTTCTCAGGTTCACATCACCACCAAAATTCCGCCTACAGCTGATGCTGATAGTATGCGTCGGTATATCGATGAATCCCTAGAACGATTAAATCTGGATTATCTAGATTGCTTAGGCATTCATGGCTTAAATACTTGGGAGCATCTCAGATGGGTACAAGCCAACAGTGGCTGCATGAAGGCTGTTCGGGAAGCTGTTGACGATGGTCGCGTGCAGCATGTTGGTTTTTCCACCCACGGGTCATTAGATATAATTCTGGCGGCAATCAACACAGATTTTTTTGAATTTGTCAATCTGCATTATTACTATTTCTGGCAACGGAACGCACCAGCGATTCAGCTAGCAGCTGAAAAGGACGTGGGCGTTTTTATCATTTCCCCGGCTGATAAGGGAGGACGCCTCTACACGCCGCCCCAAACCTTGAAAGACTTGTGTCAGCCGTTTTCACCCTTAGAGTTAAATTATCGATTTTTACTGAGTGATCATCGCATTACTACCTTGAGTATAGGAGCAGCAATCCCAGATGAATTAATAGAACCGTTACAAGTTGCTGATAGTAATTGTGAGTTAATGCTAGAGGAAAATTTAGCTTTTGAAAGATTAGAAAAACATCAGGAAATTACTTTGAAAACTGATAAATGTAGCCAGTGTTATGCTTGTTTACCTTGTCCGGAAAATATCAATATTCCAGAAATATTGCGGTTAAGAAATCTGGCTGTAGCTTACGATATGACCGACTATGGAAAATATCGTTACGGAATGTTTGAAAATGCTGGTCACTGGTTTCCTGGAATGAAAGCTAACCGTTGTACAGAATGCGGTGAATGTTTACCTCGATGTCCCGAAAACTTAAATATTCCCGCTTTATTGGATGATACTCACGAACGATTAAATGGGAAAGCTGGTAGAAGGTTGTGGGAATAAATTAAGACCAATAGCATTGTTAGAGAGAGATGATTCAGTGGCACTTATTTGGTGGGGGTTTGAATCCCCCATCAAATTCTTCCCGAATGCCCTCTGACTTGAAAGTGCTGAGTGCTAAGTGCTGAGTGCTGAGTAAAAATCCCAGTCCCCATTGCCCCTTATCCCCAGAGGGGGCACCGAGTTCCCCAGTCCCTAGTCCCTCTTTCATACTTGGCTGTGAAACTCGTTTCATTGGGACTGCCCTCTGCCTCCTGCCTTCGTTTCAAAGCCTCTAACGCCACTTGCTACAATGAGGGGAACCCGCGCAACGCAGTGGCTCCTCCTTGCAGGGGAGAAGCCAATCAACAATAATGTAACAATTAGTTATTAGACTAAAAGAAATTGGTATCCTGCAAAAACTCCAGAATACTTTTATTTAATACCTCTGAAGAACCAGTTGAGGCATCATGACAACAATTAGCCAAGATTTGTAACCTGGAATTCGGAATATATTGATGTAACTTTTTTCCATGACTAACAGGAAACCAATTATCTTGATCACCCCATAAAATCAGTGTGGGACAATTAATAGCACCTAGATTATTTTGAATTTGACTGAGCATATTTGGTTGATTGACTTGCCAATTTTCAATTTCCCGCGCTGCTATTTGTAACTCTTCTGCGACTTTTACAAGTGTCCCAGGAAGCTCAATAAATGGGTAAGTTAGCCAATACACATCTTCTTGTGTCAATATTGATGGATCGAACAGTACCCCACGCCTTTCTATTGCCATCACTTCTCTCACTAAAGGTGCTAACAGATATGCCAAGCGCAAGGTATCAATTGTTTGGATGATTTCTAAAGGTATTTGGGCAAGTAACAACATTGCCCAATGGGGTAAGCGTTCAGTAAAAATAGGGGTATTGACAACTACTAACCGCGCGATTAATTGAGGATTCTTTTGAGCAAGTGCCAGAGCAACTAATCCGCCTAAAGATTCAGCTACAACCACGGCAGGTTCATCACATAATGCCTGAATAATTCGTTCAAATTCAATAATTTGATGCCCGTTTTGTTCTCGACGCAACCAAGGTTTTTCCGAAAAACCGTATCCCTTGGCATCAAAACAAATTACTCGAAAATATTTAGATAGTGGGGTAATGCTGTGCCGCCAATTGTAGCTCCAGCTACCCATGCCATGTAATAAAACTAACGGCTTACCTGTACCTTTTTCGCCGTAAGCAATTTGTACAGGATATCCATTTGCATCAGTAATAATAAGACTTTGCTTTCCTTGAGGGAAAGTAGCCTGCCACCAATCTTTCATTCTTTTGTAAAGAACTCGTTTAAACGCCAGTTAAAGCTTTTTATAGCATTCTAATTAGTATCATGGGAATGCTATTAAGACAATGGTATTTGAAAACAAGTTAACTAAAATTTCTAGACAAATAAAGCGCCTATACTTTTTTTCTACAGGGAAAGTGTAAATTTTCTTCTAGTAGCTTGATATTATACTCATTTGCTGTCCAAGCAAAATCAAATAAGTCTCCTATTGCGGGTATTGTACCTACCAAGCTATCGATAATCACATTCAAAAGCATTCTACCCAAAATAGTTTTAGGTACACCCAGTCTTGCGGCTTCTATGATGATATAGCTAGAAAGCATGAATCCTAAAAAATCACCACCAATAGGTATAAATCCGATAATTGGATCTAAACCAATATGAATTGGTGTTCCGGGGATAGTAACGATTTTATCCAGGATGCGGCTAATCTGACGCAGCCGTTTCAATGTGATTGCTTGAGCATCAGGCTCAATACGAGAAAATCGTGAAGAATCAGGCATTCAGGCGATCGCTTGTTTGAGGTAAATTATAGATAGACACTATACTAATTTATTGATTAATTTACTTAACTTATTTGCTCGTTAAGCTGGTTTTTATCGGCTTTTGACCGGATTTCTTCACCAACAGTCACGTTTAATTGGTCACCTACCAGCAGAACCGCAGCACTCATCCACAGCCACAGCATCAAAACTATCACAGTCCCCACCGCTCCGTAGACTTTATTATAGTTGCCGAAATTCGCTACATAAGTCCGAAATAAGGCTGAGAGAATTGCCCAAGAAACAGCTGCTAAAATTGCTCCTGGCAACATCGGCGTACCTGAATTCCACACGCTGGGTCCATAGCGATAAACAAAACTAAACGCGGTGGCAATAATACCTAAAGCTAAAGGCCAGCGCAACAGTTGCCAAAGATGTAACAAGAAAATTAAAGAACCATTTTCATTTACCGCCATTGCTAACAGTAAGTCGCTGATAAACACTAAAAAGGAAGCCAAAACAAATAGTAAGATCGTACCGATGGTTAATCCTAGGGAGACAGCTTTGGCTTTCCAAAAAGGGCGCTTCTTGTCTGAAGAAATTTGATGAATTTGATCAAAAGCAGTCATTGCCGTACTGATTGCCCCAGAAGCCGTCCAAATAGCGATCGCAAAACTGAGAGAAAATAAACCACTGTTTCTGGATTTGGTAATTTCTGCCGCAGCAAAATCACGAATCAGAATTAAAGCTTCTTCTGGTGCAATTTGACTAAGTTGAGCCGCTAGCTGTTTAAAGGTTTCTTGTAAAGATTCTTCAAATAAACCGATGGCAGTGAGAATAGCAATAATCGCCGGAAACAGCGACAGCATAGCATTAAAAGCAATTTCTGAGGCTAGTCCTAAAAGTCGCCTTTCGGTTGTCCTTGTAAAAGTTTTTTTCAGTGCGCGCCCATTCAAGTGGCGAAAGAATCTGACAAAACGAGGCTTCGGCATAATCATAGTCGCAGTTTGTTAAAAGAACCAGCAAAATGCCCTAAGACTGAATAGAGCTCACAAACTAAGTCCGCACCAGTAGACCCTTGGCTTCCCAGAGGTTATACAGGCTGTGTTTATGTAGCCGCGTACAGCCTAGCGGCATCCGGAGGCTCTATTCTGTTCGCCAGGTATTTGTGCTAACTATGTATCAAATTACCGTGATTCAGGCATAGTTGCCACTGGTGGATTGCTACGGGACTTGACTGTAAGTTGCAGTATGGCGCTAGGTTGAGACTCTGTGCCGCTTTGCAGTGCTATTTGGTCACTGCCGATTTGCCACTTTGATTGTAGATATTCTGTAAGAGCTTGCGATCGCTCTTGAATTATCTCTGCTGGCTCGTTTTCTTGCTGGTTAACGATCATCTCCAGCCTTAAATTAGGCTGTTGTCGTAAAATCTGAGCAGCACTATCTAAGAGCTGCGTACCATCCGGCGTAATTACTGATTCCTCATTATCAAAAGTAATATTTCCCAAAGAACTGGCTATTCTTTGCATACTGACTCTAGCAGACTGAAAATCTAGCCTAGTCCTAACGTTATCAGCGAGCAAAGTTTGGGCATCTCTATCAATGTCACGTTCACTCAAATAAACCAAACGGATGCTCAAGGGGGCAACGGGACTAGTGATTAACTCATAATTAATCATCTGTGCTGGCTGGGGTAGTTGCAAATCACCCAAGACAGATTGAACTTCTTGCAGAAAACTTGATTGCAACTGCGCGATTGTAATTACTGGTTCAGGAGGTTTTTCATCAGGAACCGGGCGCAAAAGTTCACTGGACGCGGTGGGAATTTCAATCAGTTTCAGTGCTAATAATTCAGGCGGTCTTCTCAGACGAGAGGCTAATTGTTGAATGTAACTATTCTGTTCTTCTGGGGTGTATTGCCTACTGGTAAAAACCTGGAGTTGAACTGTCAACTTCTTATTTTGTTCTAAAGTCGAGATATTACTGATGTAAGAACGTGGTTCACCATCAGCAAAGGTAGCAAAATTTTTCTGCCACACATCTGTAGCTGAACTACGGATACGATTTTCTTGTTGCTGTAGGGAAATTTCTCGTCCGAGTTGGCTCAAAGAGCGATTGAGTGGGAAAATAATTGCCCCAATGGTAATAAAAATTAATAATAACCGACCAGGAAGCGAGCCAATTCTTCTGAGTTTGCCGTAAGCAGGTAGTTTCTCTAATACTTTCTGCATCCAGATACTTTCTTGATGTGTTGCTCGCCATTCTTTAACTTTTTCTTTCACCTGATAATTATCAATATGCAGACTAAGAAAAACCAACATGGCAGTGAATGTAATCGCCACCAAGTTGGTAAAAAAGAGTAAGCCACCACCACTAGCTACCTGTAGCCCTTTCACAGAATTTAAGCTGATAGCTACCCCAATACCGTAGCCGACAACGCATAATGGCGGCATTAAAGCTACTGCGATCGCTACACCAGGAATTGAAGTTGCCACACCTTTGGGTTCTTTACAAATTGCCACTGAACCCACAGCACCAGAAAATAGAGCCACTACCAAATCCAGGATATTGGGTCGAGTCCGGGCTAAAATTTCACTAGTCATTTCCTTAAATGGCAGCAAAGACACAAGTATCACAGCAAAAGAAATGGCCACAAAGCAACTTAAAAAAAGATTAAGAAGTGCCCGCATCGCTAAGATCACATCACCCGCAGCCAGCGCCAATCCGTTGGCAAGAATTCCTCCCATCAAGGGAGAAATGAGCATCGCACCAATAATCACAGCTGGACTATTTAAGACTAGTCCGAGGGTAGCAATACCAGCCGCAAACAAAACTTGAATCCAATAGCTAACATCGTCAAGGCTGAGTGAGCTGCATATTTCCAGATATACTTGCTCTTTACGCGCTTGACCAACTCCCAAGTTTTTAGCAAACCAGTGTCTAAACATAGATTAAGTGCTAATACGACTCAATTGATTAAATACTAAGTTGCCGAATGTCATACACAATAAAATTTGAGAGCAGGTAAGTCAAATTGATACAAAAGAACTTTTTATGAGTCAAGACTTAACACAACAGTGGTTGGCAGAGATTCAGACACTCAAACAACAGCTGATAGAACAGCAGCGCGATCGCGATGCTGCTTGGGAAAGTGCCGAAAAATGGCGTAAACTCTATAATACAGAAGCAGAACAACGCCGTACAGATGCTCATTTAGCCCAGCAAGCGATCGCATCCCTCAAAGCCGAGATTCATCAACTCAAGGGACTGGAATCAGGTATACTCGTTGACGGCAAAGCCAAAACAGATGCCCAGGAAGAAATTCAACAAATCCAATCGATAGAAGACTTGCAAGCCAAGTTAATTGCAATTATGAAAGAACGCGATCGCCTGTTGCAAGCATTAAAAACTGAGCAAGACAATCATGCCCAAACTCGACAAAATTTAACTACCGCCTTGGGTGATGCTATTGATAGTTTGGCACGGGAACGAGCCGAGGGAGTAGGGAGTGGGGAGTAGGGACGCGAAAACAATGCCCCATGCCCCATTTCCCACTACATTGTTAAAGATTGAGGATTAGTCTCAATCAATTTTGCTAAATCTTGTAAGAATGCCGCAGCATGGGCACCATAAATAATCCGGTGATCACAAGTAATATTTACCTGCATTTGCTGCCGCACGCCAAATAAACCGTCGCTGGTGGCTACAACTTGGGGGCGGGATGCACCAATCGCTAAAATTGAACCTTGCCCAGGTGGCAAAATGGCATCAAATTTGTCTACACCAAACATTCCCAAGTTCGACAAGGTAAAAGTACCACTGTTGTATTCTTCGGGTTGCAGTTGTTTGGCGCGCGCGCGTTCTACTAAAGATTTCCAAGTGCGGGATAGAGAATAAATATCTACCATGTCTGCATTCTGCAACACTGGTGTAATTAATCCTCCGTCATCCATAGCTACGGCTACAGCAACGTTGATGCCAGAATGATAGACGATTCCTGACTCTGAATAACTGGCATTTAATAATTGATGTTTTTGTAACGTCACCGCTACGGCTTTCGCCAGTAGCGCTGTCATCGTCACTCCTTTGGATTTAATTTGTTTGTAAAGTTGATCTAATCCATCGGTGGTAATTGTGTAACCTACGCGGAAGACTGGTACAGATAGACTAGCTACCATATTCCGCACGACGGCATTTTGGAAGGTAGTTAAAGGCACTGTTTTACCAGGAACAGCTGTGATGGCTGGTGCTGGTGTTATTGTCGCAGGTGGTAGGGGTGTAACTGCGGTGGTAGTAGGTGCTGGTGTTGGTGTAGCTGCGGGTTGCTTGCCTTTACTGACCACAGCTTCTACATCTTCAGCCACGATGCGACCATAGGGGCCACTACCTTTAAGAGTAGTTAAATCAACTTTGAGTTCTTTCGCTAACTTACGGGCGCGAGGTGAAACGACAAGTCTGCCTTCGCGGTGGTTAGAACCATTTTGAGTAGCCAAGGCAGGCATTTCCACTGAAGCGGTTGCTACTGGTTCGGGAGCAGAGGTAGGAGTAGCCGCAGCACCACCGGAGTTAGCCAAAGACTTGGCGGTAGCGATTTCGGCTTCTGTTTCTGCTACGTAGGCGATCGCCGACCCCACAGGTGCCGTATCACCAGCTTCCACTATGATGTGGGCCAGATATCCTTCATAAAAGGATTCCACATCCATATCTGCCTTATCTGACTCGACAACCACCACGGTTTCGCCTTTCTCCACTTTGTCGCCTGGCGATTTCACCCAGGAGACGATTTTGCCTTCGGTCATGGTGGAACTAAGCGCCGGCATAAATACTTCGTGAATGCTCATATGGTGGTTTCAGAATCAATGGTTTATGGACTTTAACAGCTTTTGCCAGATCGAATTGTATCTCGGCTGAGGAGTTTTAGAATTGCTCATTTCTATTTTGGGTCGGGAGGGATGCGGTGATGGTTGACAAATCCCACATCGCTTGGCCAATGACCATAGGAACCTCAAGCTGACGTAAAAGTCTATGATATATGACAACTGTCAATAGTTTGTCGTTATTGCATGAAACTTAGGGAATAAGGGATAGGTGACAGGGTACAGGAGGTATATCTGTAACCTGTAACCTGTAACCTGTCACCTATTTAATTTTATGATTTCGATCAAGTGGAAATTTTTTTTAATTTTGGTATTGAGCATCTTTGCCACTGCTGGTGCTGGTTTTTATATCACCCAGCACCAAACATCTACAACAGTTTTAGATAATAGCAATGAGCAACCGCAACAATTCTCAACTGTGCAACATGCTCAAGATATTGCAGCTTACCCTGAGCGTGAGAAATATCAAACCATACCACTAGAAAGTATTAAATCTGCTCTTCAAGGTAGCGATCCTGCTACCCTCGCCTTGAATGCCTTTGCTGATCAAGTATCAGTAGGAGAAAAGCCTAAAATAGAGGTAGTTTATCCCCAACAAAATCAAGCTTTAGTAAAAATTACGCACATCCCACCGGATGATGGTGTAGTTGATGTAATTAAGTATCGAGTGGAGATGACAACCTTTGGGCGATCGCTTTTAGTTAGCTCACCTCCGGTGTGGCAAATTGTTTGGGCTGGCTCCCAGATACAATGTCGCACTGGGAGTCGCCCCCACAAACAGTTAACTCAAAGCTGTCAGTAGTTAAACGTCGCCGCGAATGTCTTCGACAACGCCATCACGCAGCACGATTTCGACTTGCATTTTGCTAATCAAGTTATCACCCTTTTCAACTCGGAAAAAGCCTTCCATTTGGAATTGATTAACTTCTTGATCCAACTCAAGAAACTGTACTTGCTGGAGGTTTTGCAGCAATTGATTTTTTTGCTCTAGCAGTTCACTTTTCTTTTGATTAACTTGGAGTTGGATATTGTCAATTTGTTGCAGGGTCTGTGGGCCTGGCGGTTGTAGACTCTGCTTTTGAATAGCCGCGATCGCTCTTTGTCCTTCGACATCGAGCTGTTGCAGCTGCTGGTCACTTTGATTGATCTGCGCTTGCAGTTGCTGTTGCACTTCCTCTTTCCAGAGGGGAGTGACAATGACTTTGACATTAACGACGCGCTTCAGAAGCAATTGAGGGTTGGAGACATCCATAAAAGTTTCACGTTCACTCTATAGTTAGCAGGTGGAATGCTTATCGGGTAAACATTCCGTCAATAATATCGCGATAGCGTTCCGCGACCACGTGCCGCCGGATTTTCAGCGTTTGTGTCATCAAGCCATTTTCTATGGAAAACGGCTCTAGAATTAGCCTGAAGGGCCCAATACGGTCATCCGGGCGGTAACCTGGACGATTTTGCACTTCCCGATTCAATTCTTGCCGAAACAAGTCCTGGATCATTTTACTCTCCAGATCGATGGATTTGCTGGGGGCTGAGGGGCTTTCTGCTGATAGATGTAGTTGCAGATTTTGACTTTCTGCCCATTTTTCTAGGGCTTCGACATTGGGGACAATCAAAGCACCAAGGCTGCGCTGGTCTTGTCCGACGAGCATAATCTGGTCAATGTAAGGCGATCGCAAACAAGCATCTTCAATTGGCTGCGGCTCGATGTTTTCTCCATTTGTCAAGACAATCGTATCCTTTGCCCTACCTGTGAGTACCAAATCATTTTGTGGTGTTACCCAACCCAAATCGCCGCTATTAAACCATCCTTCAGCATCAATTACTTTGGCTGTCGCTTCCGGATTTTGGTAATAGCCTTGCATGATTTGTGGACCTTTTAATAGTACCAAGCCTCGTTTTCCAGGTGGTAAAGGCACTCTGGTTTCAGGGTCAACAATTTTTACTTCTGTGCCGGGAATTGGCTGACCAGATGAACCACGCAAATTATGCCAAGGACGACGCGCATTAGTCACAGGAGAAGTTTCTGTTAAACCATAACCCTGTAAAAGTTCTACACCAATAATTTCAAAAAAGTTATCTATGTGCCTTGGTAGCGCCCCACCACCGGTAATAACTTGCTTGATGCGTCCTCCTGTTGCTTCTCGTACCTTGGCGTAAACTAGGCGTTCTCCCAGTGCGTGGAAAGGAAATAAGGCGGATTCTAGGATTTTCGCGGTGAATCGCTCGATACCTGAAGCATGAAGATGATCTAAACTCAACCCTTGGGCAATGCGTCGCGCTTTAATATATTTCTCACTAGTCCCCAGTAAAAAGTTAATCAGGCGTTGCTTTTTCGCTGGTTGTTCGCGAAACTGCTTTTGTACTCCTTCATAAATCGATTCCCACAGGCGGGGTACAGCTATCATGTAATGGGGTTTAAATTCTTTTAAATCCTGTTTAACGGAACGCAAGTTAGTATAAATTTGCGTACAACCTTGAGAAAGCAAGAAATACTCACCACTGCGTTCGTAGCTATGCCAAGAAGGCAGGATGCTGAGAATGATGTCTCCTGGTTGTGGTTGCACTACTGTACCCAGGGTTTTGACTTGGTGCAGCAAATTGCTATGAGAAAGCATTACACCCTTGGGTTTACCCGTAGTGCCAGATGTATAAATTAAAGTAGCTAAGGTATCGGCTTGTTGCTGAACCCGCATCAGAGTGTTATTAGCACCAATTTCTAACAACTGAGAAAAATTCAGTATCTTGGGGGTGGCTTCTGGTGATGGGGTTTCATCTGAAAGTAAGATAATTAGTTGAATTGGTAGCTCATGCAGCCGCTCTTGGAGTTTGTTGAGTGTGTTTAAATCTTGGACTACTAGCCCCGTGCTGCCACTATTAGCCATGATAAACAGCAATTCTTCTCTTTCGGCTTGGGCACTACGCACCGCATTGACTGCTCCAGCCGTCATCATGCCTTGATCGGCAATAAACCACCGAGGACTGTTGTCAGCAATTAAAGAAAGGCGATCGCCTGCTTTTACTCCTAATGCTTGCAACCCAGCTGCAAATTGTTTAATTTGCTCTGCTAGCTGGGCGTAAGTAATTACTACTTCTGGTGTCGCGTGGGGATTGTGAAGGGCAACAATATCACCAAATCGCTTTGCTGCCAATGGCCATATTTCTGGTAGCGAAACTACGTTGGTGTAATCTACCAAACGCTGTATTTCTTGGCTTTCTCGTTTTGTGATATTAGATAATAAAGAAGTCGCAGATTGGGTGTTTGTCATAACTCATTACCTAGGTGCAGTAAATTGCCTTTTTTACAGATTATTCTGTTATTACGCTATGGTACTTCTCTTCAATATCTAAGTAGCCTAATACGTAAACCATTTCACAGCTTCAACGGTTGTATTGATAAAAATTTATGTTAAAGTTAATTTATATAAACTAAAAGCAATAGATTACTGCATAGTCTGTTGCTTTAGTTGTGTTTGCCGTCAAAAACAGAGACCACCTATTTTCAACGGGGGTGACTACCTATAAATTTACTAGATGCCTTATTGTTGACCCTGCTCAATGCTGCTGCCTGCTTAGCATTGCCCAAATTGCTCTCTTTGATTCTGGCTCGTCAGCTTAAACCTACTCAACCGTTGTCAAAAGGTTTAACATCAGGAAAAGCCAGCATGGAAACTACTAGTTTTCCTTATTGTACAACTTACGTATTGACAGGTAGGCAATTCTGTAAGTTCAGTCCTCAATTCTGTTCCCAGTGTTCTCCAAATTCATAGACTGTCTGAAGGTACTAATCTCTGCATAATCCGTACCAATTTTGTGCTTATCCATCATTCAGAATAAGTACAGAAATCAGCAGATAGTCTTGCTTCTTAGGTACATTAAAAGTTGTGCAGATATTCAACCATCAGTAGTTCAGTCCGTCTGCAAATAATAAAGTCACCTATTACTTATTTACCATTACCAGAGAAAAAATTTATTACTTTAGTTAGATTATTAAATAAATTGCATTATAATGTAACATTATTTGTATTCCTTGAGTATAAGTAGCAATTGTAGATAGATTAATATATTTATTTGTCTTATCTATTCTCAAAGTTAATTAAAATTATCTATGTAATTGATAATCCAATTATGCTGCAAACTAAAAGATAATAAATACCAATTTTCACAAAGGAGATACTGTATATGACCTTGATGGATGGTCTATTGCTGACGCTGTTAAATACTGTTGTCTGCATCGCTCTACCCAAGTTGCTATCTATAATAACTACCAAACCCAAAAGTACTGAGCCATCGCAGCCTGCAATCAACTCCCAAGAGTCTAATGCTGAAATTCCTGGTGTTATGGATGCAGCTTAATGACTTGAGAAAGCAAGCTATCTGATGCAGGGCGATCGCTTGTGGAAGGCATGAGCATAAATGTACACAAAAAAAACTCATTCTTAACAAAACTTAAGTTAGGGAATCAAATTGAGGTAAATTTGTTCCCTAGGATTGACTTGTTGTTGACGCGATCGCCAATTAGCAATCGAATCCTCATCAGTAGCACGGTGCAAATAAAGTTTGTAGTCACAAATTAATAGACTTTTACTTTTTTTCTCTGCGCTTCTGCGGTTTAAAGATAATTTATATAACCACAGAGGCACGGAGAACACAGAGTAAAGAGATGGGGAATTTTTAATTTAAAGTGCTGGTACCAATGCTTTTAATACGAAAATCTTTTCAATCACATCTTCGACTACTTTATCTGGTGTAGAAGCACCAGAAGTCACTCCTACAATAATTTTGCCATTGGGTAGCCAGTTTTGAGCGATCGCGATTTCTCCATTTAATTGCCGATGTTCAATGGTGGTGGCTGATTTAATGCGCTCTACACAATCAATGTGATAGGAAGGGATTTTCTTTTCAGCAGCGATTTGTTGCAATTGAGCCGTATTTGATGAATTAAACCCACCAATTACTACCATTAAATCTACATTTTGTTCTACTAATTCCAACATGGCATCTTGCCGTTCTTGGGTAGCATCACAAATGGTGTTAAAACTTTGGAAATGCTGGTTTAATTCAGTTGTGCCATACTTCTGCATCAGAGTACGCTCAAACAACTTACCTATTTTCTCGGTTTCGCCTTTGAGCATTGTAGTTTGATTAGCAATCCCCACTCGTTCTAAGTCCTGATCAGGGTCAAATCCTGCCGAACAAGCTTTAGCGAATTTTTGTAAAAATTTTGCGCGATCGCCACCATGAAGAATGTAGTCTGCAACATATTGTGCTTCCTGTAAATTCAGCACAATGAGATATTTGCCAGCAAAGGAACTAGTCGCAACGGTTTCTTCATGCTTGTATTTACCGTGAATAATTGAGGTATAAGCAACTTTTTTGTGCTTTTCCACCGTATTCCAAACTTTAGATACCCAAGGACAAGTTGTATCGACAATTTTGCAACCTTGGTCATGCAGAATTTGCATTTCTTGCACGCTGGCACCAAAAGCGGGTAGGATGACTACATCTCCTGTTTCCACAACTGAAAAGTCTTTTTTACCAGCTGCCACAGGAATAAATCCGATTTGCATTTCCTGCATCCGTTGATTCACTGAGGGATTATGAATAATTTCGTTAGTAATCCAGATGCGTTCTGTGGGGAAATGCTGACGGGTTTCATAAGCCATGGCTACAGCACGTTCTACACCCCAGCAAAAACCAAAGGCTTGTGCTAGTCGGATAGTAACATCACCTCGCTCTAAAACGTAGTTGCGATCGCGAATTTCCTGGATCAAGCTACTTTGATACTCAGATTGCAACTGGGTAGTGACTTCTGCTTGGTGACCAAACCCCTTACGATTGTAATTTTCCGAATGTTGGAGTGTACGTTTAAAAGCTTTTGTATCCATTGGTTTTGCTATTTAAATCACTATTTCTTATTCTCTCGTGCTCGGACGCGTTTTTATTCAGCAATGGGAAAAGTTCAAGTAGAATTAGAATCGTCTTTGAAACTCTACTACTGCACGACTATCATCGTCTAAATTAGTTGAAGCACGCAAACGAATTTCGTCATTAATTCGATAATTCACACCCCACTGGAAGGGGTCGTTTGCTGTCAAAATTTTGATACTGGACACGGAAATTTTTGGAGAAATATCAACTCCCGCCTCCGCAGCCAATTCCAAACTAGAACTGCTCCTACCTGCTTCCGGATTATTGGAAATGATAGTAGGAAATACACGCAGTTCACTTAACCCAACGGCGCTACCAATCTGGTTAAAAGCCGCCTGAAAGTTGCTAAATACAGCTGAGCCGGCAATGTTAATCAGACCCAAGGTGCTGTCTCCACCACCCTGGTTACCGAGAAATCCACCACCTAACAAAGCGACAATTTCGGCGTCAGAGCGAGTCGGAGTGCTTGTTAGTTCCAAAGTTTCATTGATTTGACTGGCAAAACCTTGAACATTGGCTTCAACTCGAACACTCTCTAAAGCCGCTAACCCGGCGGTGTTTGTCCGGGCAAAATCACTACTTTGAACTACATCTAGTACCTTAGCAAATAGCCGAACATCTAATTCGGGGTCACGGGGTTGACTGGCTCTAAAAGTCGCGGTATGTTTGTACCCACGAGCCAGGTTAAACTGGGTAGTAAACAAATTCACGCCACCTTGTTCTAACCTGATGGTGCCATCGGGTATTGGCTCAGAAAAGGAGCCGTTAACTGTGAGGTTGCCGATTGCTCGAAAACTGAGAATAGGTGGACGGTTGATTTGGACGTTTTTACCGAGTTCTATCTCTAAATTATTAAATTTCGCTAAAGTATTGCCGTCATCAGGTTGGCTCTGCTTGTTAGTTGCAGAGGATGATAAACCAAGAGTGTTATTTGCAGGTTGATCTGGGTTGGCAGAATCTGCTAGCAGTACCTGACCATCAAATAAATTCACTTTACCGCCAATTTCTGGGTTTAGGGCAGAACCAGTAATTTGTAGATTGCCACTAACTCCTCCTTGGTAAAGTCCCTTGAGATTTAAAGCTAGCTCACCTATGTTAACAGTGAGGGGATTGTCAAGATTAGCTAGCCCGTTGTCAAAGATGGGAATTTCTCCCGCAGCTTTGACATCACCTCGGCTAAACCTACCCTCCAGATTTTCTACTAAAATTCGGTCAAAATCAAACTGGATTTTTCCGGTAACACTTCTGAGCTTGCCTGGCAACGCCTGAGCTGTAAAAGTAGCATTATTAACAGTGGCAATGCCATTGACCTGTGGCTTTTGTCTGGTACCTCGGACTGTAATGTCTACGTCTCCTTCACCCTGCTCAAAGGCTACCTGATTAGTCAACAGATTTAAAATTGCTAATCCCTCGTTTTTCACTTTCACATCCAGACTAATTTGATTGCTATCTGGTGCTACAGATGCAAAAGGTAACTGATAAGGAATACTACCAGTAATATTCACTGGTTCCGTTTCCACAACTGAGACGGTACTGCCAAAGTTCAGCCGTCCATCGGCATAACTGAAACTAGCTGTAGCTGATTCTACTGGTTGCTGATTCAATCTTCCTTCTGCGATTACCAACTCCCCTCTACCTTGGGGATTGGCAACACTACCGGCTAAAGCTGCTGTACCACTGAGATTCCCGGAAATTCCCACTGGGAAGTTAACAAAATTATTGAGTAACTCTAGAGGAAAATTATTGACTCGCAGCTGACCAGATTGATCATCGCCGCCAATGTTACCTCTAAAAGCGAGACGGCTATTTGCTAATTCAATCCGTAATGGAAGTAACTGTAAAACGCCATTTTCAAATCTGCCTTGGGCAATTATATTGTTGGCAGTATAAAAACGATTGGGTTCTTCCTGTTTACCCCAGGTAAAGTTTTGTCCATTCAAATCAAATTGCACTGATAGGCCGTTAGCTGTAGCAGTATTTACAGCAACTTCCCCGTTAAAAGTCCCTTGTAAATCGGCTAAATCTGGAATGGGATTAGAGTCCCGCCGTTCTTGTTCCTGTGCTGTTAGCAGTGCATTAATTTCATAAAAGCGCTTGAGTTGAGTTAACAAAGGCTGATTAGGTAACCCACGGGATTTGGTTGTGAGGTCTGCGGCTGTACCGTAGGTTGGTTCGGCTGCACCGCGTTGCAAATCTTGTAATTCAAATATCTGCGCTACTGTCAGCACATCTTGGATATTACCTTGGTTGACATTGAGTTTACCTTGTAGTTGCGGCCCTTGAGGGGTCTGACCAAAATTACCAGCAAAGGCGTAGCTACTGTTACCTTTGACAAATTCACTACTGGTGAGCGTGGCTTTACCATCACCGTAGCGGAACTGAGCCGCTAGACGATCGCCTGTAATTCGGCCAATTTCCGGAGATGCGATCGCTAAATTGCCGGTTGCGGCTAATGTCTGCTGATTTACCTGTAAATCTCCAGTTAACAAACCAGCTACTCGACCAGCACCCAAACGCAGATTTGGCGGCGGTGTCAAATTCAAGATTTGTAGGGGGAAGTTGGCAACTTTTACTGTCCAATCATTTCCTTGAGCTTGACCTGAGGCTAAGGCTTGTTGCCACTGGACTAAAAAGGATTGGGGACGATTTTGGGCATCTAAATTGAAGGCAAGGCGATCGCGATTACCTGTGATGTCTAAATTTAAACCTTGTCCCTGTGTTGACTGAATGTTTCCAGTTAACAACGGCTCAAAAGCTATGTCTTGGACAACCAAGTCTCGTAAACCGATTTTCCCTGTGACGTTGGGTAAGGGCAGATTACCTGTGATTTGTCCATCAAAATCTATATTACCCGCCACAGCTACCTGATTTGGCAGATTGATGGGTAACTGTTGCAAATTGTAATTCTGCGCTTGGACGTTGAGATTTAACCGAGTAATTTCCGGGATACCTGCAATGTCAGCGTTAGCAAATATATCACCACTAACATTTAATCCTGGGGCTATTGCTTGCTCAATGGCCAGCTTTTCCCCAGTCCAGGCGATCTCTGCATTCAAGGGTCGCTCAAGTCCAGGGATACCTTGGGATAACTGTACCTGTCCAGCCGCACGCACATCAGCTAATTTGGCAGATCCCAAGATCCCAGCCACCTGCACATTACCGCCAAACTCACCTTGTAACTGCTGATTGACCCGGTTTAATTCCACACCAGCTGCATCAACCATAGCCTGATAGCGGCCATTCGCGATTTGGATATTAGAGGCTGTAATTGTCCCCCCGGCAACATTTAACCGGGCTTGACCACTAGCTTGGATCGTTTCTGGTTGGAATGACTCAACTGATCCTGCCACATTTAATTGACTAGTTAACCCTCCCTGAAATTGTGGTGGGACTGTTACCAACTGCTGCACAGGTAAATTATTGGTCTGGACTTGGGCTTGATAGCGACCATTAGCTAGTTGGATATTAGCAGCTGTAATTGTCCCCCCGGCAACATTCACGCGGGCATCACCACTAGCTTGGATAGCTGCTGGCTGGAAGGATTCCACAGAACCTGCTACGTTAAACTGACCAGTTAACGCCCCTTGAAATTGTGGTGGTACAGCTGCTAACTGCTGCACAGCTACATTATTGGCGCGTAATTGTGCCTGATATACACCATCAGCTAATTGGATATTGGCGGCTGTTACAGTCCCACCACCGACATTTAGCCTGGCTTCACCAGTACCACGCAAAGTGTTCAGGGAAAAATTTTCTGTATTACCTGCTATTTGAAATGTACCTGCCAACGGCCCACCCAAAGCTGGAGGAGATTGTTTCAAGATGCGCCCTAGGCGGACATTATTAGCCACTAATTGAGCAGCAAAGTTTTTGTCTTGCAACTGGATATTAGAAACTGCAATAGTGCCGCCACCAATGTTAACTCCTGCATTTTCAGTGCGAATGCTGGCGATTTGAAATGGTTCGGCGCTACCTGCAAGCAGCAAACGCCCGTTGAATTCTGCCCCGGATAGTGAGATATTTTCTAGTTGATTTTGGTCTACAAAAGGTGCCAACCCTACACCAGAGGCTTGAGCCACCGCTTGCCAACGCCGATTAGCAAAACTACCAGCACCCCTGACCATACCACCGCCGACATTCAAAGCCACATTGCGGAAGGTGAGGGTACGATCTGCGGCGATGATGGTTTCACCAGTCCCCGGATAAGTTGCCCCTGGAGCTTGCCATTTTACTATAGTTTGGACATTGGTAGCGGGACCAGTGACTTGAGCTGTTGCTGAGAGAGTGCCAATTTGGATCGGGGGTGTTGTTTCGTAAATTTTGGCGACCGCATCCCCGGAAACATTTTTGGCTGCAAAATTTAAATCTAGTCGGGGAGTTTTCCCCAGGAGGATTTTACCAGCACCTGTAATTTCTCCACCAACTGCGGCTTTGCCTTGAATATCGCTCAAGGTAACTAAGTTAGCATTGGGAGAAAATGCAAATTTACTACTGATATTATTAAAATTAATTTGATCAATTTGGGCAGTTTTAATCGTGGCAACTGAGCCGGAAAGCACGGGTTTGGTGATGGGGCCGAGAATCTGCAAGTTGGCTTGTAATTGCCCGTTTACAGGTACAGGTGCGGTGATATTGAGAGTTTCTTGAGCATTGGCCACACTCACTGCATTTACACGCCCTGCCAACTTAAAGCCTGCTTCCGTGTCGATAATTCCCGTAGCCACCAGAGGAATTTTGCCGTAATTGCTAGCAACATTATTTAGCTGCACCTCAGTTCCCTGGAAACGGATATTACCTTGGGTATTGAGCAAAGCTTGGGGTACATTGGGAATTTGCAGCGTTACACTTTGCAAGTTAGCACTGCCAAATAACAAAGTTTGCTGTTCTGGTGCCAGTTGAATCTGCAAGTCGCCATTAACTGTACCCGCCTGTAAGTCAAAGGGTAACTTAATCAGGCGGGTAATTTTAGAAGCTAATAAATTTTGCGATCGCAGTTGTAAGTTTGATGCTAATGTTTTGGGGCGCACATCTCCCTGAATCGCAATATTACCCCCGCTATCTGCTTGTCCCCCCACTTCAAACTTAACTAACTGATTTTTTTCTAAAAGTTGGGCAGATCCATGCAGTTGCGAAAATGCTACTGGGGATGAGGGGGGTATAACTTCCTGATCTGCCCCTGCTTTCTCATATCTTCTTTGCGGTATCAACACCAACTTGCCATTGCGAAACCGGATTTTATCTAAATCAGTTTGAAGAGCGCCGCTTTCTCCCGGAGGGGCTATTTTAGTAGTAATCCAGTTTCCTTGATTGTCTTGTTCAATATAAATATCTGGGTTGACTAAGGTGACATCTAGCTTTAATTGGCGGTTAAAAATTAATCGTAATGGATCAAAACCCACTTCTACAGCATCAACTACTGCCCTGTCTGGATCTGTGGGTGTTGCGGGAATAGCTGAAGCCCCAAACTTGACTCCTGTGAGGGAAAAACCTATAACTTGTCCTAGGTTTACCGGACGGTTGAGGGTGTTGGTAATCCCGGTTTCTGCTAACGGTGTTAATTCATTTTGCACAAAAGACCATAACCGCCACACACCACCGACCATTCCCACTAGCAAAATTCCGCCCAAGGCAATACCGCCGCGCCTCAACACCAGCAATGACAGACGTTTGCGGGCGGAGGGCTGGGAGTGCTGCTCTTCTTTAGGAGATTTAGTCATATAATTTCTCTTTCCGCTAGTGTAGCTGGCATACTACTAAGCAATAACTGGCAAATATTATTTTGATGCTTATTCCAGGATACAAACCTATTTGAGATTTTGGGATCAGAGATTACTTAGATGATGATGGGGATACTTGGGCAAAGTTTGATTTTCTCCTGTTTGCTAGCTCAAGGTTATTGATGCTTGGCTAAAAATCTGCATAAAGTGAAAATTGTAGCTGTCTCTTTCCCAGAGGCACAGTCTAAAACTTTAATATAGATAGATTAAAAAACAAAGGGACAGATGATTACACCAATGCGCGTTTTTGTGTTGATTTTCAATGCTCACACAGAAAACGAGGGAATTCACTCAATTCGGGTGGGCGATGCCGAAGCGGCGCAGCCAGGGGCTGGACGCAACAAAATTCTCATGTTTGAGTCAGAAGATGATGCTCTGCGCTTTGCTCTGATGCTGGAAGCTCAGGATTTCCCTACACCTACAGTAGAAATGCTTGATGCTGAAGAAGTTAAGGGGTTTTGCGAAAGTGCTGGTTATGAATGGGAAATCGTCCCAGCAAACAGTGATTTAATTCTGCCCCCAGAAGTTAATGTCGAGGAAACTGACTGGCAAGCTGAAGCTGAAGAGGAGGATGACTTTCGTTCTCATCAAGTCCCACCAGCCGCACCAGAAATCTCTGATTCTGAACTAGAAAACATTCGTCGTAAACTGGAAGGCTTATTGTAAAGAGTGCTGAGTGCTTCTCTAAGTGCTGAGTGCTGAGTGCTTCTCTAAGTGCTGAGTGCTGAGTGCTTCTCTAAGTGCTGAGTGCTGAGTGCTGAGTGCTGAGTAAAAATACTAGCCCCTAATCCAGTTTCCAGTGCTTTTTTTCATAAGAGTTATTTATTAAATGGATGTAACGGATGTAGACAATGCAAAATTTGCAGGAACGTGGCTATCTTTTAACTGAGCAGGTAAATCCTCACAGCCTTAATTTAGACCAGCTTAATTCTGTAGAGTTGGTTGATTTGTTTAATAGTGAAGACCAAAAAGCAGTTGCGGCGGTGGCGGCGGCTAAAATTCAGTTAGTTGAAGCGATTGATTGCGCCGCCGAGCGTTTGCGCCAGGGAGGACGTTTATTTTATGTTGGTGCGGGAACGAGTGGTAGGTTAGGGGTATTAGACGCTGCTGAATGTCCACCTACTTTTTGTACTCCCCCGGAGTTGGTACAGGGAATTATTGCGGGTGGTGCTGGTGCATTAGTACGCAGTTCCGAAGATTTAGAAGATCGTAGCGAAGATGGTGAGATGGCGATCGCTCAACGACATATTACTCAATTAGATGTGGTAGTCGGGATTACTGCTGGCGGGACAACACCTTTTGTTCACGGGGCGCTGAACGCTGCTCGTCAACGGGGAGCCAGTACTATTTTTATTGCCTGCGTACCGATAGAACAAGTTAGCTTTGATGCGGATGTTGACATTCGTTTATTAACTGGGCCAGAAATCCTCGCTGGTTCAACTCGCTTAAAAGCTGGGACAGCTACAAAATTAGCTTTAAATATCCTTTCGACTGGAGTCATGATCAAGCTGGGCAAAGTTTACGGCAATCGCATGGTAGATGTAGCTGTGACTAATCTTAAGTTACGCGATCGCGCTTTGCGGATGTTGCAAGACCTCACAGGTTTAAGTCGAGAAGCTGCTGGTTTCTTATTAGAACGTAGTGGGAAGTGGGTCAAGTTGGCGTTATTGATGCACTGGACTGGTTTAGAAAAAGAGGCAGGTGAACAATTGCTTGCAGAACATCAAGGTAATCTCAGAACAGCAGTAGATAACTACAAAAATAACAAATAATAATTAAAAGTTTGTAGTGAGGACTAAAGTCCTCACTACGAGCCAACCTCACTATTTTTTGTATTGCTTCACATAGTTTATTAAAGAACTTACACTCATCACACATTCATATTCATGTTTTTTGATTTTGCGACTTAAACCTACCTGCAAGAAACTCTCGCTTTTTGAGATGCTTCGTTTTGCGTTTGGTAACTCGCTCTCGCCACATCCGGAAACTAGATTCCTTCATTTCCCGCCGCATTAAGGCAATTACCTGTTTTTCTTGTAGCCCAAACTGAGCCTCAATTACATCAAAAGGTGTTCTATCTTCCCAAGCCATTTCAATAATGCGATCAATAGTTGCAGAATCGATCTCTGGTAACTTCATTCCTTATACTTGTAATTTGTCAATTAGAGCTACATATATTTTACTTTTATTCTTGAAGCATTTGTAACGTAGTGGATGAAAAATGAATATACGCGTAATTAGCCTACAAAAGCAGGCTGTACTTCTGAGCTATTAGCTTGAGAATATTGGGAAATAAAGGCTAAAGTTAAAATCTAAAAAATCTTTGTTAGGACTTACGCAAAAGAACCACTCAAACTCTCATTCCTCCGTGTTACGCCATTTGCTACAACGCGGGGAACCCGCGCAACGCAATGGCTCCTCTGTGCCTCTGTGGTTCAATTTTCTGTAACCCGCGCGTAAGTCATGTTTGTTTGTAATTGATATCACAAAATAATAACTTGATAATGTTTTAAGTTGTACATTTAAAGTTTTTTGTATGTGCAATATATTAAAAATAGCAAAATAAAGTACATTGCTAAAATAAACTTTCGTTTTACAAAAGCAATTTTAAAAGTTTCTCTTAATTTTTTTGACAATTAGTAAAAAAATATTTAAGCTAAAAGATAGGTTTAATTAATCAAACAGAAAACAGCAATTTTGTTAGGTAAATTAAAAATCGCTGTCGTAGATTATCGGCATGAACAAATGAATTGAACTCAATCATTCACTATAAATAGTAACTTCGCTAATGTAGCTACAACCAAGTTGCCGCTTGAGTAACCGGATTTCGCCGCGCATAATTCAACAAATTCCGGTCAGGTGCAAAAAATTGTAGTGGTGTGAGTGGCTGTAAATCTTGACGACTGAGGTGCAATGGATATTTCCAGGAGAACACAATGCTTGAGTATCTTACATCTTTGAACGACCACAATTTGCCGTATCCAGATACGATGCATCCCATCATCGTCCACTTCGTAATCGCGATGGTTTTGTTTGCATTCTTCTGTGATGTACTAGGTTATTTTACTGGTAGAACTCATCTTTTTGAAGTGAGTTGGTGGAATATGTGTGTAGCGACGATCGCTATCTTCGTAGCGATTATTTTTGGTCAGTTTGAAGCTGGCTTAGCTCAACCTTATGACTTAGCTAAATCAGTGCTGAATGTGCATACACTAGTGGGCTGGTCGCTGTCGGGAATTATCGCCTCAATTACAGCTTGGCGCTATGTAATTCGTACCCGCAACCCTTACAAATTGCCGATTCATTATATGGTAGCGGGGCTACTTTTAACTGTGATTGTGGGTATGCAAGTATATCTCGGTGATGAACTTGTTTGGGTATATGGACTGCACACAGTACCAGTTGTTGAAGCAGTCAAGGAAGGTATCTTGCCATGAACTCGGAATTAATTGACCAATTGAACGTACAACTGGGCGCTAACGGCTTACCTTATTCCATTCCCATTCATCCCAACTTAGTCCACCTGACTTTGGGTCTGTTCATCATTGGGATTACCTTTGATATCGTTGGTACACTTTTCCCCTTCCAAAAATGGATGTTCAAATTTTTGGCAATTTCCGTTGAACGTGCCAACTTATTTGATGTGGGCTGGTACAACATGCTAGGTTCCACGGTGATTACTTTTTTCACCGTAGCCGCAGGCTTTTATGAAATGTTGCTAGCTACACCACCAGCTGATGTTAAAAGTGCCTGGGGAATGCAGGCAATGGAAACGATGATTTGGCATGGCATCGGTGGTGTATTCTTACTAGCACTGATTCTGGGTATGACCGTTTGGAGAGGATGGCAGCGCTTCGTTTGGAGTCAAGACGCAGACCAACAAGTGCAGTGGAGTTATCTAGCCATCGGCGTAGCAGTGATGTTAATCATGTACGTCCACGGCACATTAGGGGCGCAAATGGCCGCCGAGTTTGGTGTACACAACACCGCCGATACCCTACTGAGAATGGGTGCAGACCTGAACACAGTTCTCAAGTAGCAAAGTGCTGAGTGCCTTTTTGAGTGCTGAGTGCTGAGTGCCTTTTTGAGTGCTGAGTGCTGAGTGCCTTTTTGAGTGCTGAGTGCTGAGTGCTGAGTGCTGAGCGAAGTCGAAGGGGAGTGCTGAGTGCTGAGTGTTTAGCGAAGAATTCCTCTGTTCCCTATTCCCTATCCCCTATTCCCCATTCCCAATGAGTATGAAAGTCCAGAAGATTTTCAACATTTTAACCGTGTTTGCGGGAGCGATCGCAGTGACTGTGATCAGTCTCTGGATTGGTAAACAAGCTTATACCTGGCTTCCTCCCCAAGCAGCCGCAGAATCCCAACTGATTGATGATTTGATTAGTTTCTTAGTAACACTGGGAGCGTTCATCTTTTTGGGTGTGACTAGCACTCTCATGTATTCAATCATTTTTCATCGGGCAAAAGAAGGCGACTTGACCGACGGCCCTCACATTGAAGGTAATGTCACCTTGGAAGTTGTCTGGACAGCCATCCCTATTATGTTAGTGCTGTGGATTGCCGGCTATAGCTACCAAGTCTACGAGCAAATGGGGATTCAAGGGCCGATGGAACTTGTACATTTGCATAATCCCGTAGGTATGGAGTCGGCTTATGCAGCACCGATGGAAAACAAGGGGACATCTGTTGTCTCTCCATCAGAAAACATTGAAGTAGTAGCGAAACAATGGGCATGGGTCTTCCATTACCCTGAAAAAAATGTTACCAGTACCGAACTGCATTTACCAAGCGATCGCCGGGTACATTTAGCGCTGCAATCAGAAGATGTGCTCCATGGCTTCTATATTCCAGCATTTCGCCTCAAGCAGGATATTATCCCCAACCACACCATTGACTTTGAATTTACGCCCACCCGCGTCGGTCAATATCGCCTCACCGATTCTCAATATAGTGGTACATATTTTGCCACTATGCAAGCTAATGTAGTCGTCGAATCTCCAGAAGACTACCAGCAATGGCTAGCCCAAGCTGCCACCCAGAAACCAAGCCCAGCTAACAATCAGGCCGCCTCTGAATATGCCCAAGCATCTAGTCAATCAGTCAAAACTGGCTGGCCGACAGTTGCACCTGCGGCATCTCCTTTGGTCAATTATCCTGGTTAAAAGGAAACCGCGTGAAAAATATCGTACTTGTAGACATCAGTCACCATAATGAGAAACCAGGTGGCTGGAAACAATACTTCAGCTTTAGCACCGACCACAAGGTCATTGGTATTCAGTACCTTGTGACTTCATTTATCTTCTTTTTGGTCGGTGGCATCTTTGCAATGGTAATTCGGGGAGAACTCATTACACCCGAATCTGACTTAGTTGACCGCACCGTCTATAACGGTATGTTCACCATGCACGGCACCGTCATGTTGTTTTTGTGGACATTTCCCTCACTCGTTGGTTTTGCTAACTATCTCGTACCTCTAATGATTGGGGCGCGAGACATGGCATTTCCCCGCCTCAACGCCGTCGCCTTTTGGATGGTGCCAGTTGTGGGAATTCTGCTAATGGGCAGTTTCTTAGTCCCTGGTGGCCCAGCCCAAGCAGGTTGGTGGTCTTACCCACCAGTCAGTCTGCAAAACCCTACAGGTAACTTAATCAACGGTCAAGTGATCTGGTTGCTGGCAGTAGCCATATCCGGCGTATCCTCAATTATGGGGGCAGTTAACTTTGTTACCACCATTGTGAAAATGCGCACCCCAGGTATGGGCTTCTTTCGGATGCCTTTATTTGTTTGGGCAGTATTTAGCGCCCAAATTATCCAATTATTTGGATTACCTGCACTCACAGCAGGTGCTGTCATGCTGTTACTTGACCTGACAGCAGGGACGGCCTTTTTCAATCCCAGCCACGGTGGTAATCCAGTTCTCTTCCAACATTACTTCTGGTTTTACTCCCACCCTGCCGTTTACGTGATTATTTTGCCTATCTTCGGCATTTTCTCGGAAATATTCCCTGTCTATGCGCGCAAACCGTTATTTGGCTACAAAGTAGTTGCTATTTCTTCAATGTTAATTGCCGTAGTCAGTGGCATTGTCTGGGTACACCACATGTACGTCAGTGGTACACCCGGCTGGATGCGGTTAATTTTCATGCTGACAACTATGTTTGTCTCTGTACCCACAGGCATTAAAGTATTTGCTTGGGTAGCCACCATTTGGGGAGGTAAACTGCGACTGGACACAGCAATGCTGTTTTCCCTTGGTGCTTTGGTGATGTTTGTCTTCGCAGGTATCACAGGCATTATGCTTTCCTCAGTACCTGTAGATGTTCATGTTAACAACACCTACTTTGTAGTAGGACACTTCCATTACGTTCTTTTTGGCACAGTCACGATGGGCTTATATTCTGCCATCTACCACTGGTTCCCCAAAATGACCGGACGGATGTACTACGAAGGCTGGGGCAAATTACACTTTTGGTTAACATTTATTGGCACCAACCTTAACTTTCTCCCCATGCACCCCTTGGGACTACAAGGAATGTTACGCCGAGTTTCCTCCTACGCCCCAGAGTACGAATTTTGGAACATCATTGCTAGCCTGGGCGGCTTCATGTTGGGCATGTCCACCTTACCCTTCATCTTCAACATGGTAAGTTCTTGGCTGCAAGGAGAGAAAGCACCTGATAATCCCTGGCGCGCCATTGGACTAGAGTGGATGATTTCTTCACCACCCCCAGTGGAAAACTTTGAACAAATCCCCATCATCATCTCTGAACCCTACGGCTACGGCAAATCAGAACCCTTAACAGCCAATAACCCACGGGAAAACGCAGACTAGTTACCCCCCTCAGCGTTCCTCTGCGTTTAAACAAGGAGAATTTCTCACAATGGACAGTTCCATCAACTCATCTGAATTGCAATTACCGAGAGAACACGAACACGACGAAGAAGGCAACAAAATGTTCGGCTTCATCGTCTTCCTCCTCTCCGAAAGTGTCATCTTCCTGAGTTTTTTCGCCGGATATATCATCTACAAAACAACAACACCTAATTGGCTACCAGCAGGAGTTTCGGGACTAGAAATCAAAGAACCTGCAATCAACACAGTCATTCTTGTTTCCAGTAGCTTCGTCATTTACCTAGCAGAACGCGCCCTACAACGCCACAACTTGATGGGATTTCGTGTGTATCTCGCGGCAACAATGGCAATGGGTAGTTACTTTTTAGTAGGACAAGGTATTGAATGGAGTAACCTGACCTTTGGCTTTACCTCCGGGGTATACGGTGGAATGTTCTATTTATTAACTGGTTTCCACGGTTTACACGTCCTCACAGGTATTTTGTTGCAGTTGATTATTTTTGTCCGTTCTTTCTTCCCTGGTAACTACGAATCAGGTCACTTTGGCGTGAATGCGACCTCGTTATTTTGGCATTTCGTCGATGTCATCTGGATTGTTTTGTTTATCCTGATTTATCTTTGGCAATAAACTTTTGGGGATACCATACTCAGTGCTGAGTGCTGAGTAAGAAAAAGAGTACTCTGCACTCTCGCACTCAGTAAATGCCCTGCCTCTCGTGGGCGGTCTTTTAACTCAGCACTCTTCATTTAAGCGGGTCGTGTCCCCAATTCATTAAAGAGTAACGCCAACGGGTGTGTTCAATATCACCCGTTGGCTGCTGTGCTGAGTGGCGATGGACGTAACTATTAACTTTCTTCATATGCGATAGGTCATCATCGGTATAATCATGCTTGTGCAAAAGTTCGACGATACGCCGCCCGGACTTGTGACCAATTGATTCGTCATCTCCATCCTTTTGTCCCACTGCTTGGGACTCTTCTGTCTCTAGCCAAGACTCTATTTCCTGGGGTGTCATATTTACGACTTTGTGAAATTCGTCAATTACTGTTTTATTTTTATTACTCATATACACTCCGAGTTATCTTCTCAGGCAGCAATGTGGCTGTAGGTGATAGCGAACGAAGTCAATGCGTTGCTTTGGTTCTCACAGTTGTAGTTACTGGTGTGGCGCAGAGATTAAGAGTGGAAATTATTAATGTTTTATACATTATGTTTGTGTCTGTAAAGGCAGCCATCACTCTAGTGATAGAGAAAAACGGTGTTGTATATTTGCGGGATGATTTTGCTGGTTTTGTGAATAAGTTAAAATGCCTAGCCCACAAGAGTTTAATCTAATTTAAATATGCAAACTAAATATTTTTTTAGCTTACTGTCCTAGTCACAAAATCAAGCATTATGTAGAAGCGTTGAGTAAATTTGCGTAAGTAAATTTAGCTAATCTCTGTTCACTTGCAAGGTAAGCAATTTATACTGAATAGACCCTAACTATACAGCAAACGCTTGAATAATCTATGATTACACTGGAAGGGTATGAAGTCCTGACAGAACTGCACACCAGCCCCAATTCTCAGGTTTATCGAGGATATCGAGAGTTAAATCAACAACCAGTAGTACTGAAAGTCCTGCGGCAAGAATACCCACCCCCAGAAGCGATCGCTCGGTTTAAACTTGAATATGCTCTCACACGCCGCTTTCAAGCGCCTGGAATTATCCAAGCCTACGACTTGAAAAAATATCAAAACACTTTAGTGTTAATTTTAGAGGATTTTGGTGGGCAATCCCTGCGTGAATTACTCAATCAATCGCCTCTACCGCTACAGAATTTTTTGCAACTGGCTATACAAGTAGCAGCAGCTTTAGCAGAAATTCATCAGCAACAGATTATTCATAAAGACATTAATCCTGCCAATATTCTCCTTAATCCCACGACTCAACAAACGAAAATAATTGACTTTGGCATTGCGACTTTACTATCGCGGGAAAATCCCACTTTACGAAATCTGAATGTTTTGGAAGGAACTCTCGCTTATATTTCTCCTGAACAAACAGGACGGATGAATCGATCGCTTGATTATCGCACCGACTTTTATTCTTTGGGAGTCACTTTCTACGAACTGTTGACCCAGCAGTTACCTTTTAGGAGTGATGATCCTGTGGAATTGGTTCATAGCCACATTGCCAAACAAGCGATTCCGCCTGATCAAATTAATCCCCAAATTCCGCCAGCGCTTTCGCAAATTGTGATGAAGTTGCTAGAAAAGACAGCCGAGGCGCGTTATCAAAGTGCTTTTGGGTTGCAGACAGATTTACAGAAATGCCTGGAGATGTTCAATACTACAGGGCAAATTCCATTATTTGCACTAGGACAGCAGGATCACTCCGGTAGATTTCAAATTCCGCAAAAACTGTACGGACGAGAAGCGGAAGTAGCAAGCTTACTCGCAGCCTTTGAGCGAACCAGTCAAGGACAGAGCGAAGTAATGCTGATTGCTGGTTATTCTGGCATTGGCAAATCAGCCTTGGTACAAGAAATTTATAAACCAATTACCCAACAACGGGGATATTTTATTTCTGGGAAATTTGACCAGTTTCAACGTAACATTCCCTACAGTTCTTTAATCCAAGCCTTTCAAGCTTTAATTCGCCAACTGTTAACTACAAGTGAAGCAGAAATTACCACTTGGCGTGAAAAATTATTAAATGCTCTTGGTGTGAATGGTCAGGTAATCATCGACGTGATTGCAGAGGTGGAATTGATTATTGGGACTCAGCCACCTGTTGTAGAACTATCGCCCAAAGAAGCGCAAACTCGGTTTAATTTAGTCTTGCAAAACTTTATTCAGGTCTTTACCCAAAAGGAACATCCTTTAGTGATGTTTTTGGATGACCTGCAATGGGCGGATAGTGCATCACTCCAGCTAATTGAGTTGTTAATGAGTCAGGTAGACAGTCAATATCTGTTGTTGATTGGTGCTTATCGTGATCACGAAGTAGATAAAACCCATCCACTAAGGACAACGATCGCATCCTTAGAACAAATAGGGGCGGCTATTCACGAAATCACCTTAAAGCCCTTAGCATTGCCCCAAATTCAACAACTCCTCAGCGATACCCTTAACAATGAAGATTTAGCACAGCTTACTCCTTTAGCTGAACTGCTTCAGCAGAAGACCAATGGCAATCCCTTCTTCATGAATGAATTTCTCAAGTCGCTATATACAGAAGAATTATTACAGTTTAATTTCGCTCAACGGCAATGGCAGTGGCAACTGGCAAAAATCCAAGCAGCCCAGATTACTGATAATGTAGTCGAGTTGATGGCACTGAAAATTCAAAAGCTGCCAGTAGCCACCCAGGAAGCCTTAAAATTAGCCGCTTGTATTGGTAATTTATTTGATTTACATACTTTAGCGATCGCTAGCTCAAAATCACTTGCAGATGTCGCCGCCCAACTCTGGGAAGCCGTGCAAACAGGGCTAATTTTACCCCAAGGCAATGACTACCAACTCTTGCAAGTTGCTGATCAAGAAGTAGCTGCGAACTTAAAAAATTTGGATGTAGTCTACAAATTCCTGCACGATCGCGTCCAGCAAGCAGCCTATTCACTAATTTCTACTGACCAAAAACAGGCAGTACACTTGCAGATTGGGCAACTGTTATTACAAGGCATTACCCCTCAAAAGCAAGAAGAAAAGATTTTTGACATTGTTAACCAACTGAATTTCGGCATTGACTTAATTACAAATCCTCAACAACGCCAGGAACTAGCTCAGTTGAACTTAACAGCAGGTAACAAAGCCAAAGCCTCAGCAGCCTATCAGCCAGCCTTAGATTATCTGACAATGGGGATTAACTGCCTCACAGCTAACTGTTGGCAACAGCAGTATGAGTTAGCTTTGGCATTGCACACCGCCGCCGCCGAAGCTGCTTATCTGGGTGGAGACTTTGAGCGCATGGATGCACTCACAGAAGAAGTACTGCAAAAGACCCGCAGCACAATCGATCAGGTGCAGGTTTATGCCATCAAAATCCAAGCGGCGATCGCCCGCGATCAACTGTTGGCAGCTTCTCAACTCGGTCTGCAAGTAATGCAACTGCTGGGCATTCCCTTAGCTAACAACCCCGGTCAACCACAAATTATGCTGGGATTGTTAAAAACTAAACTGGCTTTGGTAGGTAAGCAGGTACACACCTTAGTTGAATTGCCAGAACTCAGCAATCCCACGAAATTAGCGGCAATTCGCATCCTGGCTAGTATCGCCTCGGCCACCTACCTAGCAGCCCCGAATGTTTTTCCTTTGACCGTTTTTAAACAGGTAGAACTATCCGCTAAATACGGCAATGCGGCGGAATCAGCCTTTGCCTACGCTACTTATGGCTTGATTCTCTGTGGCGTTGTTGGGGATTTGCAAGGGGGATATAAATTTGGTGAATTAGCTTTGAAACTGCTAGACCGTTTTAATGCCAAACACCTGCAAGCGAGAACTTTATTTGTAGTTAATTCCTTTGTCCGCCACTGGCAAGAACCACTGCAAAATACGATTCCTTCACTGCAAGCAGCATTTCAAGTTGGGCGGGATACAGGCGATACTGAGTATGCTGCATTTGCTGCCAATGTCTGCTCTATGCATTCCTATTTTTCTGGTCAAAATCTGGCTGAATTGGATGAATGTGTAGCTATTTACGGAGAGGCAATTCAGCAGTTTAAGAAAAAACCGATTTTTGTGCTCATTCAACTTTATCGCCAAGCAGTTGCAAATTTACAAGGAAAAAATGCTAATCCTTGTCAATTGGTGGGAGAATTTTATGATGCCACCGTTATGTTACCCCAGCATATCGAGAGTAATTATCGCACAGCTATTTTTTATGTTTATACTCATTACCTCACACTCAATTATTGGTTTGAAGATTATGCTACAGCTGTCAAGAATGCTGATTTAGCAATTCCTTATTTAGATGCAGTTGTGGCTTTATATATTGTGGGATGGTTCTACTTTTATGACTCTTTAGGACGACTAGCTTTAGCCTCAGTTGTCAGTGCAGCAGAACGGCAAAAACTACTCCAGCGAGTAGCAGCTAACCAGAAAAAATTGCAAGTATGGGCGAAATTTTCTCCTGTCAACTATACCCATAAATTAGCGCTGGTAGAAGCAGAATGGCATCGGGTACAGGGAAAATCTAGTCAAGCGATCGCCTGTTACGATCAAGCCATTGCCTTAGCTCAAAAAAACCAATATCTTAATGAAGCGGCTCTAGCCAATGAATTAACTGCCAAATTTTACTTGGCTGAAAACAAATTCAAGATTGCCCAAGTTTATCTGCAAGAAGCCCGCTATCTTTATTTACAGTGGGGCGCGATCGCCAAAGTTAAAGATTTAGAAGCCAAGTATCCCGAAATTTTAACGCGCAATCCAGACAAAGCTGTTAAATCAACTTTATCAACCACTAGTTCTAACCAGACCAGCATCACGAGTAGTAGTCATTCAGAATCATTAGATTTGGTGACAGTCATTAAAGCTTCTCAGACCCTTTCCGAAGAAATTCAGCTAGATAAACTTCTCTCTAACTTAATGCGAATTTTAATGGAAAATGCCGGGGCGCAACGGGGATTTTTGCTGTTGTCAACCAAAGGTAAATTTCTGATTGAAGCTCAGGGAACTGTTGGTGAAAATACTATTCAGGTGTTGGAATCACTCAGTATTGAAGATAACCAAATCCTTTCGAGAGCGATTATTAACTATGTGATTCGCACTAAAACCAATGTAGTCCTCAACGATGCCATCCACGAAGCAGTAGGAATTGGGGAATTTATCAAAGATCCCTACATTCGCCAATACCAACCGCGATCAATTCTGTGTACTCCCTTAATTAACCAAGGAAAGTTAGCCGGAATTTTGTATTTAGAAAATAACTTGACAACAGGAGCATTTACCCCTGATCGCTTGGAGTTGCTCAACCTACTTTCAGCACAAGCAGCAATTTCCATTGAAAATGCCCGTTTATACACAGATGTAGCCGCACTTAACAAAGCTTATGAGCGCTTTGTCCCTCGCCAATTTCTGCAATTTCTCAATAAACAAAGCATTATAGATGTGCAATTAGGCGATCAGGTGCAACGGGAAATGTCAGTTTTATTTACCGATATTCGCGCCTTTACCACCCTTTCAGAAAGCATGACCCCCGCCGAAAACTTCCGATTTATTAACGCCTATCTCAGTCGCATGGAGCCGATAATTATCGAAAACAATGGCTTTATCGACAAATATATTGGTGATGCCATCATGGCATTGTTTGCCGGAGATGCCGATGATGCGGTACAAGCGGGAATTGCCATGTTGCAAACCTTAGCAACCTACAATGAAGAACGCCAAGCCAGGGGCTACTTACCAATTCAAATTGGCATTGGCATTAATACTGGTTCGCTAATTTTAGGAACAGTTGGCGGGTTGAATCGCATGGATAGCACAGTGATTAGTGATGCGGTCAATTTAGCAGCACGCATCGAAGGATTAACTAAAACATTCAACACCCCACTCCTAATTACCGACCAAACTTTTGAGCGCTTACAAAATCGCGATCGCTATGGTATTCGTGTAGTCGGTCAGGTGAAGGTGAAGGGTAAGACGAATGCTGTAACTGTTCATGAAGTATTTGCAGCCGATCTTCCCCACATTATTGCAGGTAAAACAGCCACCTTAGAGTTATTTGCATCAGCATTAGCGTTTTACGAACAACAAGAATTCGCCACCGCAGCCGAGTGTTTTCAAGAGTGCTTGCAGCAAAACCCGTGGGATCAAGTCGCGCAGATGTATCTTGACCGTTGTCAGTCAGGGCAAGAAATAGCAGCAATTTTCACCGAGACAGTTAAGTTGTAAGGGATTTCCACCTTTGTGTCTTTGTGCCGTTGTGGTGCGAAAGTTATTTTTTACCACTAAGGCACTAAGACACCAAGAAGAATACATTACATAGTTAAAAATCCTGAAAAAGTTGATATTTGGGCATTTGAGGGCAAAAAATCAACTTCTCAATTAAAACCTAGTGTTATACCTGAGGCAAAACATCAAATCAGCTTGCAATGCCAGGGTATCAATAATGAATCGCGAAATTTCCGAACCCCGATTTCCAGAGGCAGCAATGACTGCCAGTCGTGAGGAACTATCGAATTTACCACTGAATATGGTCTATGGGCATGTACCGACAGATTTGTCTGGGCATATGTTCATCATTGCACCTGTAGGCACTGTCGCTTCTGGGGGCTTACCCAATCCCAATGGAACCCACATTTTTAACGGTGATGGGATGATTTACCGCTTGGACTGGCAAGCCGGACAGGTTACTGTCAAGACGAAACTGGCACGTACACCTTGCTACTATGCAGATCAGGCAACTTTTAAAAATCTTGCTTATCGCTCTCATCAATTTCGTGATCATGGTTTACTGCGTTTTTCCCCTTCCTTGGGCTTGCGAGATGAGGTAGATATTGCCTTTCTCGCCTTTAATACGGCTATAAACAGCCAAGAGCGATTAATGATTACCTATGATGCAGGCCGTCCCTACGAAATTGATACTAATAGCCTAGAGGTAGTGACCCCAGTAGGAGCCAACACCGAGTGGAAAGCCTTTCTACCTTTTTCCTATCCTTTCCCCCCGGTGTTGAGTACATCTCACCCGACCTTTGATGGTTATACCAACGAGGTGTTCTTAGTTAACTATGGGCGATCGCTAGGTAATTTTCTCGAAAGTGCGCGTTTCATTTATGACCTAGAACAATTGCCCCAGGAACTAGAGCAACTGCTAAGGGCGATCGCTCAACTTTTAGAGCACAATCCCTGGCAGATTCCCTTGAAAATGTTCTCGAAGTTGGCTCAAAGTTTCTGGCAACCGTTGATTAGCTGGATTGAGCATTGGTTAGGAACTGCCATGCCAGATTTTGTTTATCTGGTGCAGTGGGATGGTGTAGGTAAACTCCAGCGCTGGCAGTTAATGCTACCGGATGGTTCCCCGGTGCGAATTGAACAAAGTATCCATCAGTTGGCTGTTACCCAAGATTACGTGGTGTTGATGGACACTTCCCTAAAGATTGGCCCAGAACAAATCCTCAATAACCCAGTTCCCGATAGTTTAGAAACTGAGCGCCTCCTGCGGCTATTACTGACGCGATCGCAGCAACCCAATTCCCCCATTTACATCGTGCGTCGGGCTGACCTCAAGGCAGATGTAGATACTGTGGTAGTCCGCCCATCCTTAATTCCTTTAGAAACAGTACATTTTTTGACAAATTACGAAAACCCCGACGGTCAAATCACAATGCACGCAGCCCATCTCTGCGCCACAGATATCGCCGAATGGGTTCGCAAGTATGACATCTCAAAATTCGACGCTCCCAAATCTGCGCCTCTGTGGTTGGGAGGAATGCTGGCTAATGGGCAAATGGATGTAGGTCGTCTAGGTCGCTATCAAATAGACGGCGAGACAGGACAAGTCCTAGATGCCAAAGTCATTTATGATGCTCGCCGTCATTGGGGTATAGGGTTCTATGCTTACCAGGAAAAGCTGGCCTCTGGATTGCCTCCCAAGCGAATCGATAATATTTATTGGCAATCTCTCGGTTTTTGGCCAGAACTGCTGACTGAGTTTATTTACAACTTATACCAAGACTATCCCTACCGGGCTGTACCACTAAAAGAATTACTGCAACGACAAGAAGCATTCCACAATCGCCCTTCTTCTTTGTTCCGGTTAGATACAACCAAAATGGAAGTGGCAGATTTTTATGATGCACCCCCCGGTCACTTCATCAGTTCACCCCAGTTTGTACCGAGATTAAACGGTAATGGTAGTTCCACAGATGGCTATATCGTCTGTACGGTATTTGGGGGAAATAACAACGAAATTTGGATCTTTCAGGCTGATCAATTAGGGGCTGGCCCTATATGCAAGTTGAGCCATCCACAACTAAATTTTGGCTTCACAATGCATACTGCTTGGTTATCTGCGATCGCTCCTCGCACTGCTAGTTACGATATTCCCGTCCAACAAGACTATGAATTGCTACTTAACCAGCCAGCCATTCAGCAATTATTCACAGAAGCAGTTTATCCGCATTTTCAGTAGAAGACGTTGCGATCGCAGTACTTTCCAACCAATCCACATTACTATCTAAAAATCAACAGTGTATGACTAAACTACCTCAAGATGCACGAATTTGTATTGTCGGGGCGGGAGCAGCCGGTTTATCTACGGCTTACTTTTTGAAAAAGCAAGGCTACCGCAATGTAGTTGTGTTAGAAAAAGCTGGCCGGGTAGGGGGATTGTGCTGTTCTATTACCTACAATTCCCGTTCCTTTGACTTAGGTGCAAATTATCTCACCCCTGCCTACAAAGAAGTTTTGAAAATGGCCGAAGAAGTCGGCGCTTCACTTTACAGCGAAGGGCCAGGCCAAGTCTACAATCCTTTTAAATCTCAACCGGGACAACCTGCCTACACCTCAATTATGAATGCTGTTACTGAGGGAACTGACCCAGCAACATTTTTGGCAGCCGTTGGGCGCTTTTGGTGGGAGCGTCTTTGGCTAGAGCCAATTATTTCTGTTCCTGGATTTGCTGGTATCAGTCAACATCCCGAACTCACGCAACCTTTTTCCCAGTGGTTAGCACAGAAAGATTTGTCATGTCTAGAAACTCTGTTGGAAATTCCCATTACCACAATGGGCTATGGCTACTTAAATGAAATTCCCACCGCCTATGCCCTCAAATACATGACTCTAGAAACCTTTGGGACTTTAGTTACTTACGGTGCAGGTCTGCGCTGCGGTTGGCCTAAACGATTTACTGATGGTTTCCAACGCTTCTGGGAGCGTGTTGCTTGGGGGCTAAATGTGCGCTTGAATATTGACATCAAGGAAATTAAGCGTGGGGCAATTACGCGAGTGCGGTTCACTGAGCAAGAGCAGATTCTTGACCAGATTGTTACCCATGAAGAAGTTTTAGAATTTGACTATCTGGTTTTAGCTTGTCCATTGACGCTGGATGTCCTCAACACCTTTCTCGATTTGTCGCCAGCAGAGAAAGACCTATTTGAGCAAATCATTCTCAATCCCTACAGTTTGATTACGTATCTAATTCCTGATTTGCAAATGCCAACCCCAGTAACTAATGTCATTCCCGTAAATGCGGTGGGGAATCCCTGGTTTATTGCTCAACAGTTTGCTGAAAATGACCTGATTGCTTTCTACACTCGCCTAGACAGCCAGGGAAAAATCACTAAAACAGATGTTCTTCAAGGGATTCAAAAGACAGTAGAGAATTTGGGAGCGCAGGTAGATGATGGTTACTACACCTATGATGAGTGGCCTTACTTTCCTCACGTTACCTCAGAGGCCATGCAGGCGGGATTTTACGATCGCCTAGAAGCCATGCAAGGTCAACGCAAAACCTTCTACGTGGGAGGCTTATTGAATTTTGAATTAGTGGAAACAATTGTGGAGTATTCAAAAAGTTTAGTCGAGAAGAACTTCTAGCTTGTAGTCAGGACTTTAGTCCTGCTTTTCTCAGCACTAAAGTCCTTACCCCACAAGTAATACCATTTCACCAAAACTAAAAACCCTTGTAAAATCTGGCTTTCTTCATTTTGAATTGGTATTACTTCCTCCTCTCCAACTTATTAGGGGTCAGACCCCCTATGCACTAGATGCATCCTTTAAGAAGTCGGGGATCTTTTTATTCGTAAAATAGTTAAGACAAAGCCCTGACTTTCTACCACGCAGCACTCAGACATGGACTTATTGCGATCGCTACCACTTGGACTCTACCTAGAACAGCCGCAAACTTGGCTACACAAACTCGATCCACGAGTCAAGATTGCCTGGTTGATGAGCTTTTTAACTAGCTACACTTTTGCTAATAATGAATGGCGGATACTGCTGGTAGTATTATTAATTATTTTTACTTTAATAGCCAGAATTCCTCGGAGAGTGTGGCAGCAGCAAATGGGCTGGCTGTTAACTTTGTCATTTTTTGTATTAATTATTGCATCTATCAGTCCAGATGGGTTGGGGATCAGTTATCAGCCGCGCCTACCAGCGAGCGAACAAGTCTTGACTCAGCCAGCAAATACAGATAATGCCAACGTTGTTACAGAGTCAGCAGGTGGTAATAAGGACTATAGCTACATTTTGTTTCATCAAGGGCCAGTCAAAGTAACTCGCCGTTCTCTAGATTTGGCAGTACGCTTGAGTACAATCATATTTACCGTAATTTACAGCAGCAACCTATATCTCCTCACCACAGCACCCGAAGAAATCACTACCGCTATTGAAAGCTTGATGCAGCCTCTGCGAAGGTTTAAGATACCCGTAACTGAAATTACTCTGACTTTAACTTTGTCCTTGCGATTTATCCCCCTAGTCCTAGAAGAAGTGCAAAATTTAATTCGTTCTGTAATGACAAGGGCAATTAATTGGAAAAAACTGGGATTGAAAGGAGCAGTCAAAGTTTGGATGATAGTCGCAGAGAGATTATTAGAGAATCTACTACTACGAGCAGAACAAATGGCTAGTGCAATGATGGTGCGCGGCTTCACTAGCCCCAATGAACATCAAGTTAAATGGCACCAATTACGGCTAAAAGCAAAAGACTGGCTAGCGATCGCGATCTTAACCTTATTTTGGGGAGCAAGACTAGTTCTAGGTTAAAGTGCTGAGTGGGAATTTTTCTCCCCCAGCCATTTTGCTCCACAAAGCGATAATTGTGGCAATATGGAAAAAAGCCAGAGCAAACAGAAGTTATGAGAGTTGGCTTTTGCCTTTGGGCACTTCAAAGAGTATATCCCTTTGCCACTGGAAACTTCAAACATCAGGGTAAGAAATTTTCCTGGTTTCCAATGGCAGATGAGTATAAGTCATCAAGGCCAAATCGTCATTACTTATCTTGTGTCGTTCTACGTTGCTACTGCTAGCTTCATCTGCCTATATGCAACTAGATCAAGGTTTTCATAACCTGGTGAAAGGGGTGTATTATCGTCTGAATATTTGTACTTAACTGCGAAAAAAGATATATACTCCTACCTTGACTATTAAATGAACCCAGAAAACCTAGAAACTTACATAAATCATCCAACTTGGGGTTTGCTTTATAGGATCTGCATGGTTGACGAGAACCAGGATCTATTCACTACACTTTATGCCCAACGGTTATTTTTTTTGGTCACAAATGACATCAAAGGGATCAAATTTCAGTCTATAGGACGTACTGAAGCTAGAATGTTGTTGGAAAATCGCTTACGTACTCTGCGCCGCAGTGGTCAATCCCAGGAGTACGATCTACTTCAGAGTGTTTTCCAACGCACATTCCAATGACTAGTTCGATTAACGAACGTATTACCACTATTTGTGCCTCACTACCGCCTTCAGTACGGTTGATTGCTGTTAGCAAGACATTTCCGTCTGAGGTGATTCGGACGGCATATCACGCCGGAATTCGTGATTTTGGCGAAAATCGTATCCAAGAAGCTGCCAGTAAACAAGCCGAATTGCAAGACTTAGCGGATATTACCTGGCACTTTATTGGACATTTGCAAAGCAATAAAGCCAAAAAAGCCATTGAATTATTTGATTGGATTCATTCTGTAGACAATTTGAAGTTGGCACAGCGCTTAAATCAATTAGCGCAACAGCTAGAAGTTAGTCCTCATGTTTGCCTCCAAGTGAAAATTCTCCCTGATCCTCATAAGTCGGGTTGGAGTGTCCCCGAACTACTAACTGACTTACCCGCTCTCAATCAGTGTAAAAATTTACAAATTCAGGGTTTGATGACAATTCCCCCTGTGGGTTTAAATAATGCGGAAGTTATGAATGTATTTAAAAATACGCATGAATTAGCAGAAGAAATCCAAGAACAAAACTGGTCTCACATTAAAATGCAGGAACTGTCAATGGGGATGTCAGGCGACTACCAACTGGCTGTGCAAGCTGGTGCAACGATGGTAAGATTAGGAACCATCTTATTTGGTGAGCGCACTTAGGGTGTGAGTCGGCAATTTTTGGCTTGAGTATCAATAGTGCTGGGGATAGAATACAGAGATATTCGCACCATACTAGTATAATTTAATACATTAAAGTTGATGCTACGATCAACTGGCTATGAAAAAAATATGGTGTAAAGTTAACTTTATTTCCAACAATACTTAGGCTATAATCTTGACTCATTAATTGTCTCTAGGTTAATGTACAGGCGTTCCCTAAACGTCAGTTCATCAAACCAAGCTGTGATAGAGGCTACAAACAGCGATAAAATTACTAAGTTGTCCGCTCTTGTAGCTATCAAGTCAGGCTACATTAACTACTAGCCAAATCAATAAGGGTAACTTTTACCAGGAGCGTAAAAATGAACAACATATTTACCAAACTCCGAGACTTTGTAGGTCTCAATGAGCAGGTGGAATACGAGTACTACGAAGAAGAAGCCGATACAGATGCTGGTAACTACCAAAATCTGTATCAAGAAGAAAATTCTCAACCAGCAGCAGAAGCAACCGCTCAAAATCGACGCTGGCGGGAACCCATGACTACAATGGGTGATGATGTAGCAGCAGGATCAAAGTCTACGATGGGGAATGTGATTAATATGCCAGGAGCAATTAACGGTATTTCAGAAGTGTTAGTACTTGAACCTCGTACATTTGAAGAAATGCCCCAGGCAATTCAAGCACTACGCGAGCGCAAGTCTGTGGTCTTAAACTTGACTATTATGGACCCGGATCAAGCACAACGAGCAGTAGACTTTGTTGCAGGTGGAACTTACGCCTTGGACGGACATCAAGAGCGCATCGGAGAAAGCATCTTTTTGTTTACGCCCAGTTGCGTGCAAGTTAGCACCCAAGGTGGAGTTATTCATGAAGTCCCACAACCCCCAGCTCGTCCCTCACGTCCTGCAAGTAGCGCCACTCAAACCTGGAGTAACGACGTTAACCGGATGGTACAATAACGTTAAATTAGTCAAAAGTCCCAAGTCCCAAATTTTTGATTATTGTACGGGCGGGTTTAACAAGATATAGTGTTTAAGCATAGATTAAAGGGTTAAACCTGCTCTGATTGACTATTGACTATTAACTTAATGACTATTAAATTTGGCTTAATTGGTGGTGGGGTAATGGGCGAAGCACTATTATCCCGCCTTATTGTCCGGGGAATTTATCAACCATCAGAAGTTATAGTCAGTGAACCCCTACCTACACGCCAAAGTTTTTTGCGGCAGCAGTACGATGTGACTGTAACTACAGAAAATAGTTTAGTTTTTAAGCAAGCAAGCGAAGTAGTATTTTTAGCAGTAAAACCACAGGTATTCAGTGCGATCGCTCAAGAATTAGCAGATGTTCTCACCATAGAACTCACGCCTGTAGTAATTTCCATTTTGGCAGGAGTATCTTTAAGTCAATTAGAAGCGGCGTTTCCCCAGTTACCAGTAATTAGAGCCATGCCCAATACTCCAGCCACCGTAGGGGCAGGAATTACTGCTATGTGTTTAGGTGCATACACTAACGCCAAACACCACCAAATAGCACAACAAGTGTTTTCGGCAGTAGGGGAGGTTGTAGAAGTTTCCGAAATGCTCATGGATGCAGTCACAGGATTATCTGGTAGTGGCCCTGCTTACGTAGCCTTAATGGTGGAAGCATTAGCTGATGGGGGAGTAGCCGCAGGTTTACCCAGAAGCATAGCCAATCAACTAGCCCTGCAAACTGTCTTAGGAACAGCGAAACTGTTGCATGATCACAAAATGCACCCAGCCGAACTCAAAGACCGCGTTACCAGTCCCGGTGGTACGACAATTGCTGGGATCGCCCAACTAGAAAAGGCAGGATTTCGCTCAGCCTTAATTGAAGCAGTGAAAGTTGCCACATGGCGATCGCAGGAGTTGGGGAAGTGAGTGCTGAGTGCTGAGTGCTGAGTGCTGAGTGGGGAGATGAGGAAGTATTTTTGTTCTTGCCCCCTTGTCCCCATCCCCCCATTCCCCATCCCCCACTTCCTAATCCCTAACGAAGTTGACAAAATAGCCGTTAATATAGTAAACAGTCCGGTTGCAAATTTGATTGAGTGAATTATCCCGCACCGTCTCCAGAACTAGACTTAGGGTTAATATTTCCCTTTGAACTAGATCAGTTCCAAAAAGATGCGATCGCGTCCCTGAACGCTGGACGCTCAGTAGTCGTATGTGCGCCCACAGGTTCGGGCAAAACATTAGTAGGAGAATACGCCATTTATCGCGCTTTATCGCGAGGGAAACGGGTATTTTACACCACACCCCTAAAGGCGCTGTCAAATCAAAAATTACGTGATTTCCGCGAAAAATTCGGGTATGACCTCGTGGGACTGTTAACGGGAGATGCCTCCATTAACAGGGATGCACCAATTCTGGTGATGACTACAGAAATTTTCCGAAACATGCTCTATGGTACACCCATCGGGCAAGTCGGTATCTCATTAGTGGATGTTGAAGCGGTGGTACTGGATGAGTGCCACTATATGAACGATCGCCAAAGAGGAACAGTTTGGGAAGAATCAATTATCTATTGTCCTCGGGAGATTCAGTTGGTAGCCCTTTCAGCAACCGTTGCTAACAGCGATCAACTCACTGACTGGCTAAATCGGGTTCACGGCCCCACTGATTTAATTTACTCCGATTTCCGCCCAGTCCCCTTGGAGTTTCACTATTGCAATCCCAAAGGGCTATTTCCCCTACTAAACGATAGCAGAACCAAAATTAACCCCCGCTTGGCAAACCGAGGCAAAAGGCGGCAAGGAGACAGGGGTAAAGGTGGTAGACCCGAAGCCCCTAGCATAGCTTACACTCTCAGCCACCTACAGCAAAGAGATATGCTACCAGCGATTTACTTTATCTTCAGTCGCCGAGGATGTGATAAAGCGGTAGCAGAAGTAGGGGATTTATGGTTGGTAAATAATGACGAGTCGCAAATCTTACGGCGACAAATTGATGACTTTTTAGCCCGCAATCCTGAAGCCGGGCGTTCTGGACAAATCGCGCCGCTCTATAGAGGTATAGCTGCTCACCATGCCGGAATTTTACCTGCGTGGAAAGTACTAGTAGAAGAACTTTTTCAGCAAGGATTGATTAAAGTAGTCTTTGCCACCGAGACACTGGCAGCCGGAATTAATATGCCTGCCAGAACAACAGTAATTTCTACTCTTTCCAAACGGACTGACTCTGGACATCGCTTATTAAACGCTTCCGAATTTCTCCAGATGGCGGGACGAGCCGGCCGCCGGGGGATGGATTTACAAGGTCATGTAGTAACAGTACAAACCCCCTTTGAAGGAGCGAAAGAAGCGGCGTATTTGGCTACATCTCAACCAGACCCTTTGGTCAGCCAATTTACACCCAGCTATGGGATGGTACTGAATTTATTGCAAATCCATACTCTAGAACAAGCCAGAGAACTCATAGAACGCAGTTTCGGGCAGTATATGGCGACTTTGTATTTAAAACCAGAGTATGATGAGATTGCCGAACTGCAAACACAATTAGCTCAACTTCAAGCACAAATTGCCGCAGTTAACGAACATGAACTAGCAGTTTATGAAAAATTACGGCAACGTTTGAAAGTAGAACGCCAGTTATTAAAAACTCTACAAGAACAAGCGCAGGCAAACCGACAAGAAGAATTTGTGATGATGTTGAGCTTTGCCGTGTCGGGAACTCTGTTAAGTCTCAAGGGTAAAAACATCGCCGTTTCTGCACCGATAACAGCAGTATTAGTAGGTAAAACACCCGGTGCTGAAGCGCCTTATTTGGTATGTTTAGGGCAGGATAACCGTTGGTATGTGGTGACAACTAGTGATGTCGTCGATTTGTATGCTGAACTACCACGAGTGGACGTGCCACCGGAGATTATACCACCGCCAGAATTGCTTTTGAAACCAGGTCAATCACTCCGTGGTAATGAAGAAACATTTGCGATCGCCCAACGCATTCCTGAGCCACAAAGCTCATTATACATGCCGCCAGAAGTGGCAGAACAACTCAGTCGCGTTACCGCCGTCCAAGAACAATTAGAAGCTAATCCCATCCATCAATCAGGTAACGCTAGCAAGATTTTCAAACGCCGGGCGCGTTATGTGGAATTAGAAGCCGAACTGGAAGAGTTGCAATCGCAAGTAGAACAACACTCACAACGTCATTGGGAAGAATTTCTGAATTTAATTACCATATTGCAACAATTTGGCTGTTTGCATAACTTAGTCCCCACACAACTAGGGCAAATCGCCGCAGCTATTCGCGGAGAAAATGAATTATGGCTAGGTTTAGCACTGGCCAGTGGAGAATTGGACAATTTAGATCCGCACCATTTAGCCGCCGCCGCCGCCGCTTTGGTGGTCGAAACCCCACGCCCAGATAGTAGGGTACACTATGAACTCAGTCACGAAGTTGTCGATGCTTTGGCAAAATTGCGGGGAATTCGTCGCCAAATATTTCAACTGCAACGGCGGTATGGTGTAACTTTGCCCATCTGGTTGGAATTTGAGTTAATTGCCCTAGTGGAACTGTGGGCATTAGGAACACCGTGGATAGAACTGTGCAACAATACCAGCTTGGATGAAGGTGATGTAGTCAGAATTTTACGCCGGACATTGGACTTATTATCTCAGATTCCCCACGTTCCCCATTTGCCGCAATCCTTGCAGCGTAATGCTTATCGAGCTATGCAATTAATTGATAGATTCCCTGTGAATGAAGTAGTTGATTAATTGACACTTGAAGCGATCGCGATTCCTTGTTGCAAGTCTGAGGTAAGTTTTTTGTCATAGGCTAGTGCTTGTAATTGCTGATGTGCGTCTTCTACAGCTAGTTTTTTCAAAGACGCGATGATCTAGGCCCAGCATGGAGCAATACTATCCTAACTTATATGATTAAGGCGATAGCACTGTGAGATTATCAAAAATTAATGGATAGTCGATGAAAACCAACTATCCATGACAAATTAATTAGCCAGCTCACTGCACATTTAAGATGATGATATGCAATTGAAACGAAGGCATTCGGCAGAGGGCAGAGGGCATTCGGGAAGAATTTGATGGGGGATTCAAACCCCCACCAAATAAGTGCCACTGAATCACAGATTTCAGTGGGGGACTCAAACCCTTGCTCCCTCCGGTCGCGGCAGATAGCACGAGGTAGTATTCCTTCTGCCTCCTGCCTCCTGCCCTCTGCCTTTCTTGTTGATATTAGATATCTAAATCCGTGAAATTGAGTTTAGACCCATAGGTTTCAATAAATTCGCGTCTAGGTGCCACACGATCGCCCATTAAAATTGTGAAAATGCGATCGGCTTCTGCGGCGTCTTCAATTTCCACTTGTTTCATTTTGCGGGTTTCTGGGTTCATTGTGGTGTCCCAGAGTTGTTGTGGCATCATTTCACCCAAACCTTTGAAGCGTTGGATAGTGTAGTTGGCGTTACTAGGAAGCGTTCCTAGGTACTGTTGTAGTTCACGTTCGCTATAGCAGTACTCATGATTGCGTCCTCGTTCTACTTTGAATAGTGGGGGACAAGCAATATAGATGAAACCTTGTTCAATGAGCGCTCGCTGATACCGATAGAAAAAAGTTAACAACAGTGTCCGGATATGCGCGCCATCTACGTCAGCGTCAGTCATGATGACTATGCGGTGATAGCGCAGTTGGGAGGAATCGAATTCGTCACCTTTTACGCCCAAACCCAGGGCTGTAATTAACGATTGGACTTCGTTATTTTTGTAGATTTTGGCATCGTCTGTTTTTTCGATGTTGAGGATCTTACCACGTAGAGGCAGGATAGCTTGGGTGCGGCGATCGCGTCCTTGTTTGGCGCTACCACCTGCTGAGTCCCCTTCCACGATGAAGATTTCTGATTCGCTGGGGTCACGAGAACTGCAATCTGCTAATTTACCTGGTAATGGCGAAGATTCTAAAACAGATTTGCGTCGCACTAACTCCCGCGCATGACGGGCGGCTTCTGCGGCTTTAAAAGCTTGGATGGCTTTATCTAAAATCGAGTCGGCGATACCAGGATGAAATTCTAAGTACTCAGTCAGCACTTCTCCTACTAAGGAATCAACAATACCCCGGACTTCGGTGTTACCGAGTTTGGTTTTGGTTTGTCCTTCAAATTCTGGGTCGGGGACTTTAACGGAAATTACTGCTGTTAAACCTTCGCGGACGTGTTCGCCACTGAGGTTAGATTCATTTTCTTTGATTTTATTGCGCTTACGGGCGATCGCATTTAATGTGCGAGTCAGAACCGCCTTCAAACCTTCTAAGTGTGTACCACCATCAACGGTACGAATATTATTGGCAAAACCCAGCACATTATCTGTGTAAGCGTCAGTACACCACTGCAAAGAAACTTCTACTTGTACATTATTGCGTTCCCCTTGCACATAAATAATTTCTTCGTGCAGTGGTTGCTTCTCGCGGTTCATGTAAGCAATATATTCTTTGATGCCACCCTTATACTCGTAGGTTTCTATCCTGGGTACATCGCTTTTAAGAAGTTCTAGCCGATGGTCGCTAAAGGTAATTTTGACACCTGCATTTAGATACGCCAACTCCCGCAGGCGACCCGATAAAGTGATGTAATCAAACTCAATGCTATTAGTAAAGATTTGAGTATCTGGCTTAAACCTGACAGAAGTTCCGGTTCTCCCCTCTTTTTCAGGCTTGACTTGCAGTTCGGTAACTGGTAAACCTCGTTCATAACGCTGGACATGAACCTTCTTATCTCGCCAAACTGTCACTTCCACCATTTCCGACAGGGCGTTAACCACAGAAATACCAACCCCGTGCAATCCTCCAGAAACCTTGTAGCCACCACCGCCAAACTTACCTCCGGCGTGCAGTACGGTTAACACAGTTTCTAAAGCCGATTTCCCCGTTCGCGAGTGGGTATCGGTAGGAATACCCCGACCATCATCTGTTACAGTCACGGAACCATCAGCATTGATATCCACTTCTATATGGGTACAGTGACCCGCCAAAGCTTCATCAATAGAGTTATCTACCACCTCGTAAACTAAATGGTGAAGTCCTCGCGGCCCGGTAGTACCGATGTACATCCCTGGTCGTTTGCGGACGGCTTCCAGACCTTCCAGAACTTGAATCTGATCGGCACTGTAACTGCTCGTCATGAAAATTCTCCTGATGCGTGGGTTTGAACTCGCCCAAAAACAAAAAAGTCAAAACACACCAAAATTCTAACACAAAAGGCTTACTGGCGACTGTAGGGCAATTTTGTGAGAAGTTTATATAGGGGATGTATCCCTATGAGTTTGCTGAATCGATTGCCTGAATATTTCAAATTTCCTAGATTGGTTGTGTACTATATTCAGTTTTGTGTAAGAGAACCGAAGAGCGAGGAAGAGGAAAGTTCAATTAAACAACACAATTTGATCAAATTTTTGTCATAAAAATTAACTTGATGCCAGGGCTGAAACTGCCTATCTTCAAAAATCCGAGAAAAACTTCAAGATTTTATCACAAAAGCTTTATGGGGGAGTGCTGACAGGTGTAGGTTTTTTACAATCAAGAGGAGTTAAAGCAAAAGAAATCGTCAACAGGAGTAGAAGGAAAATAACTCCAGCGATGAAGATGAATAGGAAGATGGTTGAGTAAATCAGCCACTAAGGTCAGCAATCTCAAGACAAAACAAGAGAGGTTAGGTAAGATGGTCAAAATAGTTGCTCGTAAATTTGTAGGTAGAGAAAACGTTTATGACATTGGGGTAGAACGTGACCATAATTTTGCCATTAAAAATGGTTTGATAGCCTCCAATTGTTTCAATAAATCTCATTCAACTGCTTATGGATATGTTACTTATCAAACTGCATATTTGAAAGCTAATTATCCATTAGAGTATATGGCGGCGCTGCTGACTGCTAACAGTGGCGATACAGATAAAGTGCAGAAATATATTAATAACTGCACGAGCATGGGTATTCCCATAGATCCGCCTGATATTAATCGCTCTGGGCTGGATTTTACACCTGCGGCTGGAAAGATTTTATTTGGATTTTCAGCTGTGCGGAACGTGGGGCAAAATGCGATCGCCTGTATTCTGGAAGCTAGAAGTGAGGGCGGAGAGTTTAAATCACTCGCTGATTTTTGCGATCGCGTGGATCTGCGCGCTGTTAATCGCCGGACTTTGGAATCACTGATTTACTGTGGTGCCTTTGACAAAATTGAATCCAACCGCCAACAATTAATCCGTGATTTAGAACTAGTTTACGATTGGGCGCAGTCCCGTGCCAAAGATAGGGCTAGCGGCCAAGGAAATCTGTTTGATTTGTTAGGTGGTAGTTTTGCAAATACTAATAATAAAACAGCGAGTAATGCCTTTGCAGCTGTTCCCAAAGCTGAACCTGTGATGGATTTTCCCCCACAGGAAAAATTACGCATGGAAAAAGAATTGCTGGGTTTTTATGTATCAGATCATCCATTAAAATCTTTAAGACCAATAGCATCACTACTGACTCCAATTAACCTTTCACAACTCAACGAACAAAGAGAAGATACAAAAGTTTGTGTGGTGATCATGCTAAATAATGTCAAAAAAGTGATGACTAAAAAAGGTGATCCGATGGCTATTTTACAAATAGAAGATTTAACTGCACAATCGGAAGCTATTGTTTTTCCTAAAACTTACGAACGCATTAGTTTTCTACTCCAAGTCGATGTGAGATTGATTATTTGGGGTAAAGTAGACCGAAGAGATGAACAAACTCAATTGATTGTTGAAGATGCCGAACCAGTAGAAACAGTGCAAATGGTAATGGTAGAACTAAATCCTCAACAAGCAGCCGACATCGAAGAACTACATCGCTTAAAAACAATTTTGCAAGAACAGTCAGGTGATAAAGAAAAGGCAAAAATGCCAGTGATCGGAATTGTCCAAGCTGAAAATTCCCGCAAGTTAGTTCGCTTAGGTTGGCAATTTTGTGTGCAAGACTCTCGCATCACAGTTCAAGCTTTGCAAAATGCCAGGTTTACTGCTCATCTCAAACCGCTAATTGGTGGTTAATCGCAAAACCTGTCTCTCTTTACGATTATGCTATCAGTATATTACCTGATTAATTCTGGAGTTCAATCGTTGTTTTAGTTACTTATGCGGTTGGAGATTTACAGATTCACATAGTATCTTTTTATGCTATGAGGACTGAAGTGATCGCCGGGAGTAGGAGCTAAAACTTAATGATTGCCAATGATTTATATAAATTTGTTTCTTATTGTAAGAAAATTCAACCCCAAAGCCAGGAAGATATTCAACAATTTTTTGAAGGGGTGATCGTATTTCCTTACGACAAAGAACTTTTATTACAAGCTTATTTATTTTTACATATTAAAGATTTATTTCCTTCATGCTGTGAATTACTTTTATTTGAAAAGTCGCCAATTTCAGATTATACAGATTTAGGTAAGTGTGATTTTGTCTATCTCACATTTCAAGGTAATTTGTTTTTAATCGAAACTAAATTTATTGATACAGAGGCAAAAGGAGCAACAGAGAGAAAAAGAAGAAATAAGCATAGGAACAAGGTATTTGAGCAGGTGATTACTTTAAAAAATAGATTTAGTCAATATTGGGATATTAGACTTGAACAATTAGAGTGTGGTGTGTTTACAACAGATCCGGAAGTTGCCTGGCGAGGAAATGGTGTTAATGTCGTAACTAAATCTATTTCTATAGAATATCTGGAAAGATGGCGAAGAAGTTATAAAAAAAGTAACTAATTTGGCAACAAGATTATATTTTAAAAGCTTGTCTTAGATGAATGGTGAATCTGAAAGTCATTGTAATTGATTAGCTTGAGAAACTTTTTCATCAGTCACAACAAAATTATATAAAGTATCAGCTATTTTTTTAATGAAACTCGCTGTAGGAACAGCTAATAGTAAACCCAAAAATCCGCCAATTTTGACGCCAATGAGGATCGAGATCACTACGATCGCCGGATTAAGTCCAGTAATGCCACCAATCAAGCGAGGAGCAACAACATTGTCGTTAATTTGAATAAGAATTAAAGCTGTTACAAAGACCTTAATTCCTAACCAGATGTTTTGAGAGGCCAGTAACAAACTCACCAGGGTTGTACTAAGTGTACCTCCAAAGGGAATAATACTGGCGATGCCAATGCCTAGACCAAATAGCAAGCCAAAAGGTACTTGCAAAACCTCAAATGTCAGTGATAAAACAATACTCAAAATCAATGCAATGATTGCTTGTCCGGCAAAATAGCCTTGAAAACTTTGTTGGAGTGAAGTTTGAATTCGGGTACTCCATTTTGCAGGAAACCAGTTAAATATTCCGTCCCAGAGCTTTTTGCCGTTGAGAACCAGAAGAATCGTCAGTACTACCGTCACTAAAAAATTTACTGCAATATTAATAGTATCGAGTGTGAGGTTAATAATTCGACTGGTTAAGGACTGTAAGGTAGCCGAAATTTGGTTTGTTAGCTGAATGGTGAGTCCACTTAAATCAATGGGTAAATTTTGTAGTATGGTTTGGTCATCTAGAGTTTGCAGTTGTTTTCTGCCTTTTTCAATCCAAACAGGTAAGCGATCGCCAAACTCAATCAGCTGTTGAAATACCACAGGCCCCAAAAACAAACCAATTACAGTTAACAGCGCCAGTGCGAACAGCAAGACAAGTGCGATCGCCCAAGTCCGTGTCATCCCGCGCTGTTCGAGAAAAATAATCGGGTAGTCTAGCAAGAAAGCAGCAAGGCTGGCTGTTAATACGATGCTGGGAATAGGCTGCAAGTATTGCCACAGCAGAAAAATTAACCAAATATTCAGAAAAATTACGGGAAACGCAATTCCGAAGTTGAGCCAACGGGGGAGTTTTTGACTAGAGAACATAACAAGCGTTGCTCATAAAAATCCAACATTATTCAGGAAGTTTAGACCAAATTGTGTCCAGATGACCCCCTTTAGACCTTCTCCTTTGCTGGCTTGGCGATACCCTGCCTAGCTAAACTAGCCTCAAGTTCCTGAATAAATTTCATATCTTCTGCTAACAGTGGCGGGTTGGTTCCCGATAAGTCCTGGTCTAGCGTAGGCTGCTTTTCCAGAAAACTGAATGCTTGGCGAAATTGACGGGGACTAGCCTCAATTGGTGAATCAAAGTGACAGGCGATAATTTGACGAAAATCCCAATTTGCCACTTTATCAGCCCAGTCGAGTACTTGTCTGGGAGCTTGGGGTAAAATGAGGATTTGTAAAATTGGTGCTACAAACGGACGGCCATTTCCGCGTAAAACAGCAAATGACTGCTGCCAATTCTCTTGCCAACGGAACGGAAATAAACCAAAATAAGCCTTTGGCGATCGCTGTGGAGCTTTCAAAGCATCGCGAAACATCTGACCCAAACTAGGCATCTCCAGCGCACTAGGACGAAAGTAAATCGCAAACAGCGAAATACGTTGCCATCCCTGGCGACGGTTTACTTGATTATCTACAATTACCTCAGAGGCATTGTTCCTAGCATGAAACAGCAAGGGGTAGGGATCTAACTGGTTGATTGCAGGTGGATCTTCTGGCACAGATAGTATGGAGTCAGTCAGCAGCAGAGTGTGCGATCGCTTGTGGAAAAATGCCACTTCTACAAAAGATCCCCTACCCAAATTGATATCCAGCACCTTATAGTCGAACTCATCAGCAAAAGGTGTTTGGCTACTGTCTTCTGAAAGCACCTGAGTACGTTTAGGAGGAAAACCCAGCCAACTTAAAGGCAGGTTTACAGGGAAACTCCACTGATGGGGGGCAATAAATACCTGTGCTTGTGGAAAGCGTCTAGCGAAGGGGCCGACAAAGACCTTATGTTCTAGACCAGAACTAGTTGGCAGAATAATATACTTAAGGTCGCCATGCTTTGTCACTAACTCGTTAACCAAGCGGACACACTCAATAGTGGGAGCAACTGGCGCATAGATAAGAAGACCGCCTGCTTCTAGCTTGACGACAGTCATCCGAATCGGCACAACAGTGTAGAGGATACCGTGTAGCTGATCGAATGTCCAGATAGTATCCTTGACTATTTCCAAGCAAATTGTCCGCCGCTTACCGTAGGGATAGAGTGGTAACACAGGCCAAAATTGCCATGACCAATCTTGTGGATTGGTACTCAGTTGCATCCATTGCTGTGGCTCATTTCCCTGTGCGTTCATCGTTCAAAATACCTACCTTGCCACTTGCAGTTGTTCGGGCTTGGTCAACATCTTACTGCGGTTCATCTAAAATCTGAGGTTCAAAGGATGCTAAACATTTTTCAATTTCAGCATCACGATAACGAGAAGTTCGACCAGCAATTGAACGTAAAGCCCAGAAATAAGAATTTCTTACCACCGAACCGCCTTTTTTAAATTTTGGTAAGTCCTCATGGTGCAAAAACAGCACTGTATTTTCAATACTGGCTCTCATATCAGCTATTGTATATTGCTTGGGAGCATCCTGGTTTGGCAAATTTACCAATATAATTAGCTCAATCGTGTAGCACACGCATTCTACTACTCCACCAGGTTAATTTTGATAGGTTAATCAACCTTTAAATTTTTCTTTTTTCCCTTTTCCTTTGTGTACTTTGCGGTTCATTCTTTCACCCATCAAATTTAGTTTGGCAGAGTACTAGACACGCTACTACAAATTTGAGGTTAAACCTACACGAAATGTCAACCCAGGACTATAGATACGATTAACTCGCTCGTATTGCTCACCTAGTAAATTTTCTAAATAAACTGTCAGACCTAAATTGCTAGTTAAAGGTATACGACCACTCAAATCTAAGTTTAAGAAAGAAGGTGCAAAATCTCTATTACTTTCACCAGGGTTATTAAATAAGGCTCTACGCGTGCCACTGTTATAGGTAACATATAAGTTAGCTTGCCAACCTGAATTTTGATAACCTATACCAGTTTGCATGACAGAATAAGGAATTAAACCCAACTGTAACCCTCTTTCTACTCCCGTTTTTATTTGAGCATCTGTATAAGTATAATTGAGGAAAGTTGACCAACCATCGGCAATTTGTAATTGCAATGCTGCCTCTAAACCATTAGTATTTACTAACCCAATATTTTCCCATCTTCCGGCTATAATTCCTAAGCGATTATCCAAACTACTACCGAAGTAAGTAAACTGTCCAATCAAATTATTAGCTAGTTTGACATCTACTCCCGCAGTCCATGATGAACCAGTTTCTGGTCTTAAATCGGGGTTTGGTTCCCAACCGTGAACTGTATCATAAACATATAATTGATCTAACCCAGGATTGCGCTGTCCTCCTGCCCAACTTCCACGGAAGGCTACTGTTGGTGTGAGGGCATAACGTAACCCAGCACTAGGATTGAGATAATTGCCAAACTGCCCATCAAAGCTTTGTCTTAGCCCTAAATCTATCTGAAAATTATTACTAATGTTTAAAGTATTAACAGCAAACAATGCTGTATTTAATACATTTCTATTTTCAGTGCCGTTATTAGCAATTCTATCAGGTCTAGTACTGATAGTATCGCCGTTTAAGTTAGTATTTTTTAAATCTAATCCCCAACGCAATTTATTGTGAGGTGTTAATTTCCAATCATGATCTATTCTGGCTGTGAGTTGTTGTGTGTCTAAAACTCCTGTGCGGTTAAATTCCTGTCCGGCAAAAACTGTAGGTCCATAAGTGCTGAAATAATCTTGGTTATAGCCAAGTGTGGTTGTGAGATTTGAATTTTCCCCTTCACTCAATCGAGTTTTCCAAGATAAGCCAACGTTGAAGCCATCATGGTCTAATCTATCTCTTTGTAGAGGGAATCCGAAATAAATTAAACCTCTACGACTGCTAAGTTTTTTAACATCTAAACTCAAAGAATTTTTACTATCTAAATCTAAAGCAATACTGCCAAAGTAGGTACTGGTAGCTGTGTCTGCATTCGATAAAAAGCCTTGAGCATCACGATTGGCTGCACCAACGGGAACACGGTAACGATTATCTATAAAGAATCTTTCAAAACTGAAGTTATACCGAGCATCGCCAACCGAGCCACCATAGCTTACTTGTTGATTATTTAAGCTCAATGAGCCAAATTCTACACTACCAGTCAATTTAGGTTGACCATAACCTTCTTTGGTGATGATATTCACAACTCCCCCAAAGGCTGATGAACCATACAAAGCGGAAGTTACACCGCTATATAATTCCACTCGTTCAATGGCCTCTACAGGAATACTATTTAAATCGGTTCCACCATGATAAGTGTTGACATTATTATTAATTGGTCTGCCATTAATGAGAAAGACAGACTGATTAATTGAGGCTCCCCGGTAGTATGTACCTGTGTGAATATCTGCACCATGACCTACATCATTGATGGCAAAACCAGGCATTCTTTTTAAGACATCAGCGACACTTGTAGCACCCTGCTTTTTAATTTCTTCTTGATCAACTACATAAACAGGCGTAGACTCAGGCAAAGGGTCTTTTTCTCCCACCACTTCTATAAAAATGTCTGCATCATCGTTGGGAGTTGATTCTATTTCCGGCTGAGTTTCTGGGTTAACTTCAATTGGTATAGATTGTTGAGTTAATAATTCAGCATTAGTGGCAGGTAACTCGATTTCATTTAAGTTAAAAATGATTGAATTTCCCTGCTTTATCTCAGCAGCTAAAGCAGGAAAAGCTATCAGTGAGCTAGGTAAAGCAACTGCAATAAAAAAAAAGACTTATTCACGTTTTTTTCTCACACCAAGTAAAAACAGTAACCAAATGCTATTTTCTAGTTACTGCTAATAGGTGTCAAAAGACAAGCTGTCATAGTTCCGTTAGGCGATCGCGGTGACAAATTCTAATTGTTGGCGCAGACTCTTGAGTAAATCTAAAGTTTTTTCGTAGGCAACTGTCTTTCCTTGGTTACCAAAGTACTCAGATGCTTGTTTTAAGTCCGCGATCGCTCCTTGATGGTATCCTAGGCGATATTGAGCCATTCCTCGGTTAACGTAAGCCTGAGCATTACTAGGGTCAAGTTTAATAACTTGAGAAAAATCGCGGACTGCACCAAAATTATCGCCATTTGTGCCGCTAGCACAGCCTCTGTTAAAGTAAGCTCGATAACCCTGCGGATTAAAACGAATTGCCAAATTAAAATCGAGCATAGCTGCTGGAAAGTCTTGCAAGACTAAATGAGCTAAACCTCTGTCATTGTAGATATCCCCCAAAAATACACTAGCTGTTTGGGGAATTTGAGTTAGAGCTAAATTATAATCGATGATCGCCTGTGAATAATTCTCTTGACCGGCATGGGCTAGACCTCGGTTGTAGTAAGCTCGAAAATCATCAGGCTTGAGGGCGATCGCTTGGTTATAATCTGCAATGGCTGCTGGATCATCCCCTTGTCTGTAGTATGCTAATCCCCGAAGCAAATAAGTTTCAAATTTCTTACGGGCTAAATTTTTGGCTTGAGTACAATCTGCATTAGCGAAACTCGTCCGCAGGCGGCCCGCTTGGTGGTAATCTGGTAATTGAGGACAGTGATCGCTATCAGCTACAGCAAAATCTTCTTGAACTTGCAGCGCTTGGTTAAAATTCTCGATTGCTTCTTGGTAATCACTTCGCTGCATCTGCTTTACACCCAATTTTAAATACTCATTGGCTGTTATTTGGGTGATATCTAGAGCTAATGATTGTGATACTGAAGTCGCAAAAGTTAGGCAGAAAGCAATCAGTACACTGAAAAATAATCGCCAGAAATAAGTCATAAGCATCGTATTTGACAATTTCGGCAAAAACAAAATTAACGGGACAAACAGCCCCGCTAATTGTGCTGGCGCTCTTCGCTTGAGTCGAGTATACCTAGCAACTCCGAAGTAGTATTCTATCTACAGTAGCAATAGCTATAGTAAAGTGCTTCCTTTCTAAGTGCTGAGTGCTGAGTGCTGAGTATAAACTCAGTTGCATCATTGCTATGAGCAATCAACACTGTCCTAATATATGTGACTACAGCTATAAACTGTATCAATTTAGGTTAGTTACCAACCTTTTTCTGCTTGTTCAAGTACGTAAGCAGCTACATCTTCAATCTGTTCTGGTTTTAAACGACCTTTGAAGGCTGGCATAGCATTTTTACCATTTGTAACTTGGCTAATAATTGCCTCTGCTGAGTACAAATTATATTTTTCCAAATCATCCTTCTTCAGGCTTTTGTTGGCTTGAACCAGATTTTTGCCACCTACATGACAAGAAGCGCAATTAGCACTAAATACTTTAGCTCCGTTAACAGTATCTGCTGCTAAAGCTGGACTACTGAAGGCAAAGGTGAAGATTGTTATGCCTAATAGTAGTAATGAAAAAATTGTTTTCATTTCGTGTTCTCTCTGCAAAAACGGCTGATGCGATCAATATCCTTCCTAATTTTCAGTTGAACAAATTGCCTTAGTCAAAAGACAAGCCGTCAAACTTCAACAAAAAAGTGCTGAGTGTTGAGTAACAAATACTAGTACCCACTCGCTATTCCCTATTTCCTGCTATATTTGCTAACTGTTTCATCGACTCTTCGGTGACGCGGCAAATTCGCCAATCATCTAAAATAGATGCTCCCATACTGCGATAGAATGCTTGCGCCGACTCATTCCAATCCAGGACACTCCATTCTAACCGCCCACAATTCCTCTCTACTGCTATCTGGGCTACTTTAGACAAAAGAGCTTTACCAATACCTTGTCGTCGATATTCTGGTAAGACAAATAAATCTTCCAAATAAATTCCAGGCTTAGTCAAAAAGGTGGAATAATTAGGAAAAAACAGGGCAAAACCAACAGCCTGCCCTGTATATTCTGCTAATATTGCCTCAACATACTTTGGGGAACCAAATAGATGCGCCTTAAGTGCCAAAACGTTACCCGTGACGGCATGAGATAATTTTTCGTATTCTGCAAGCCCCTTAATTAAATCAAATAGTACGTTGCTATCAGTTGGTTCAGCAAAACGCAAAATCAAATCGCTACGCGAGGTCATTAGTCTACAGTCCATAATCCATAGTCCATAGTCTATAGTCAATTGGTAAAGTTTTTGACTAATTGATTAATGACTAAAGACAAGATTAAGGAGCTAGTGTTTAAATTCCCAGATGGTGGCTTGCTGGTGGTTAGGATTAAACAATATACAAATACAAGCCGCTTTGCGGAAGTCAAAAGTCAAAAGGAGTTGATTTTAGGCTTTTGCATTATTTGGCATAGTATCCATACTTCCGCCGCAGTGTACTAGTTCATAAGGATGTTAATTGGCTGAGGAATTAATTTATCTACTCAAGCCAAATACTTGATATGACTTTTTAAATTAGCCATCCTTTTAAACGTTTGGCTATGTGAGGACGGCGCAATTTCCGCATAGCTTTGCTTTGAATTTGTCGCACTCGTTCACGGGACAGATTGAACATATTACCGACTTCTTCTAAGGTACAAGGTTCGCTGGTTGTTAAGCCATAGCGCAGAGAAATCACGTCTTTTTCCCGTGGAGTTAGCACATCACCCAACACTTCCCAAATCTCCTGACGCATCATGTTTTCGTTCATTTTTGCTTCTGGAGACAGGTTATCTTCGTCTTCTAGCAAATCCATCAGTTCTGTGTCTTCTTCTTTACCGACACGGTGATTGAGGGAAAGTGCTTGACGACGTAGCTGTTGTAGTTGGCGTAGTTGTTGCACGTTAATTTCCAAAGCTTCTGCCATTTCAGCTTCGGAGGGATTGCGACAGAGTTTTTGCTTGAGTTCGCGCTGGGCTTTTTTGAGTTTGTTGAGTTTTTCGACAATGTGGATAGGTAACCGGATTGTCCGCGCATCGTTGGCGATCGCTCGCGTAATTGCTTGTCTAATCCACCAGTAGGCGTAGGTAGAAAACTTATATCCTTTATCTGGATCAAATTTTTCTGTAGCCCGATTTAATCCCATTGCACCTTCCTGAATTAAGTCCAGAAAAGGTACACCACGATTTAGATACCGCTTAGCAATTGACACTACCAATCTCAAGTTCGAGCGAATCATCTTGCGTTTCGCAACTCGACCTTGATATAAGCGACTTTCTAACTGCTTTTCTGTCATGTCTAGCTGGGAAGCTACTTGTTCCTTGCTGGGTTGCTGTCCCAGTTGTAACTCCAAAGCATCTTGTACTTCCCTAACTTCTTCTAGAAACCGGACTCGCCGAGCTAACTCCACTTCTTCGTCGGGTTTTAGCAACGGATAACGCGCCATTTCTTTAAAAAATGCACCTACAGCATCATCATGCTCGGTTTTATTGTATCCTGAAGGCCGCGCCGCCGCCATTTCGTCCCCATCACGTTCCTCTGATTCCAGATTTTCTACAATTGGGGATTCTTCTTCTACTACTGGTTCTAAAATATCAAGTGAGTTTTCTTCATGTTCGGCAGTAGTTTCCAGTATTTCCATTGTTCCCAATTCAGCAATGTTCATAGTTTCCTTTAGGGATTTTTGCTTTGTTTGGTACATAATTTAGTGACAGCCGCTTGCTTAAAGCTTGGTAGTTTTCCCTAAGAAACAAATGCACCCCTTTGTGAGAAAAATACATATTTCTGCTAACTGCTTATTCGGTAGTGAAAGTCAGCTTTTAGCTGTCATTTCTTGGTTCCTGTTAGATAGAACCTCTAACAAATACTGGTTTTTGCACCCAAAAACTATCTTCTCAGGTTCCAACAGATATTTTCCTTATTTTTTTCTTAATACCCAAATCTGTCAAATCCCCTCAACCTTTATCCACTTTAACAAATATAAAAAACTTAGGTAAACATGCCATTAGCTTAAAAATGTATAAAAATTTTTAAGCTTTGTGGGTTGGGAATCATTACAGATCAGAAATCATCATCTTGGTTTTGGGGTTATGCTTCTTTCATAAAGCTTCCTAAAGGACACAAGTTGACTAGTTTAATTTTCTGAATTATTTTGTTTGTATAAAAGCATCTCATATACACAAACAGTTGAATATCTATCAAGAGGCTGAAAAAGGCTATGTCCTATTTAGTAGATGTCAAACTATTTCCGAAATAGCCGGAAAGATAGCTTGATTTTTTATAGTGGACTTTAAATATTTATTGCATGTATTGTTAAGACGAAATTGTCTAGTAGATTACATAAGAGGAAACTTATCAAGTATTATGTGGAATAAAAGTATTATCAAATACATTTTATCTTTAAGAAAGAAAAAAGATTTTGGGTGGCTAGGTGAAATCTAAGCAACTAAGTGAAAGCAAGACAAATCTTTATCTATAAAATTACCAAACCATGTATACAAACGACATAAATTTACTTAATTTGATGGTTGCTGAGCCTGAAGAAACTTACCATTCAGAGAATAGAAATGGCTGGATTGAAGTTCTGGTGGACTGTCCAGGCGCTACAGGACTATTTACTTACCGATTGCCAAGTCAGTTAAAAATAAAACCTGGTGATATTTTAAGTGTGCCATTTGGTGCCCAAAAGGTAGGAGCGATCGCTATTCGTTTATTAGCAGAACCAAATCTCGATCTACCACCAGAGAAAATTCGAGAAGTAGAAGATGTAGTGAGCGAAGGATTTTTCCCCACTACTTATTGGGAATTATTAAATCGGGTAGCTGCATATTACTATACGCCTTTAATTCAAGTGATCCGGGTGGCATTACCACCAGGATTGCTGGGGCGATCGCAACGTCGCATTCGCTTGCTCCCAGAGCAGAAAATAAACAGACAAATTTCCTCATCTCCAACCTTCCTTAGTCCCGCAGCCCAGCAAGTTTTAAAACTTTTGCAAGCTCAGTCAGCAGGAGACTACAGTTTCGTCTACCTGCAACAAAAAGTCAAAACAGCTTATCGGGGAGTGCGGGAGTTATTGCGATTTGGGTTAGTAGAAAGTTATTTAGAACCACCGCGATTAAATCGACCAAAGCTACAAAAAGCAGTCACCTTGATTGGTGCCATTGACAGTGATTTAACTACTCGCCAACGAGAAATTTTAGAAGTATTGCGGCGACGTGGTGGAGAGTTATGGCAAAGTGAATTGTTGCAAATTTGTCATGCTGCTTCCTCTACCCTCAAGACGATGGCACAAAAGGGCTATATCGTGATTGCAGAGCAGGAAGTATTACGAACAGAACAAAGTCCTGCATTAGCGCAAGATCACCCCAAAACCCTAAATACTGCCCAAGCTCATGCCTTGGAGAGCATAAAAGCCCTCAAGGGATTTGCTCAAGTATTGTTGCATGGGATTACAGGTTCAGGCAAAACAGAAGTATATTTACAAGCGATCGCACCTCTCCTGAATCAAGGTAAATCCGCCTTAGTCTTAGTCCCAGAAATTGGACTCACACCCCAGTTAACAGACCGTTTCCGCGCCCGTTTCGGCAATCAAATCAGTGTTTATCACAGCGCCCTCTCCGAAGGAGAACGTTACGACACTTGGCGACAAATGCTGACAGGAGAACCCCAAATTGTCATCGGGACTCGTAGTGCCATTTTCGCCCCATTGCCTAACTTAGGATTAATCATCCTAGATGAAGAACACGACAGCAGCTTTAAGCAAGACTCACCCATCCCCACCTACCACGCCCGCACCGTCGCCCAATGGCGAGCCGAATTAGAAAACTGTCCCTTAATATTAGGTTCCGCCACCCCCTCATTAGAAAGTTGGGTAAGCGTAAAAAACGCCTCCCCTCCCCTTGTCCCCCATTACCTCTCCCTCCCCGAACGCATCCACTCCCGCCCATTACCACCAGTAGAACTAGTAGATATGCGGCTAGAGTTGCAGCAGGGAAATCGTTCAATATTCAGTAGATCGCTACAAACAGCTTTAAACCAACTACAAGAGAAGCAACAACAGGGAATTTTATTTATTCATCGGCGGGGACACAGCACCTTTGTTTCTTGTCGCAGTTGTGGATATGTGATGGAATGTCCTTACTGCGATGTGTCACTTTCGTATCACCATACCGAAGCAGGTGCGCCGCAATTATTACGCTGTCATTACTGTAACTATACGCGACCGCATCCCCAACATTGCCCCGAATGTGGTTCGCCTTACCTCAAATTTTTTGGTAGCGGAACTCAGCGCGTCGCCCAGGAATTAACGCGACAGTTTCCGCAGTTGAGTTTCATCCGTTTTGATAGTGATACCACCCGTAACAAAGGCGCACACCGTACCTTACTCACCCAATTTGCCAACGGGGAAGCCCATTTATTAGTAGGTACACAAATGCTCACCAAAGGTTTAGATTTACCCCAGGTGACACTTGTAGGTGTGGTTGCTGCTGATGGTTTGCTGCATTTATCAGACTATCGCGCCAGTGAACGCGCATTTCAAACCTTGACACAGGTAGCTGGACGGGCTGGGAGAGGTAACGACCCAGGTAGGGTAATTGTGCAAACTTACACCCCAGAGCATCCCGTAATTGAGGCGATGCAACAACATGATTATCAATCTTTTTCACAAGCTGAATTAGAACAACGGCAAGCACTCAATTATCCGCCTTATGGAAGGTTGATTTTATTGCGATTGAGTAGCCTAGATCCCATCCAAGTACAGAACACAGCGCAAATCATCGCCACAGCGTTAAGCGATCAGGAAGGATTTGAAATCCTTGGCCCAGCACCAGCTAGTATCATGCGGGTAGCCAACCGTTATCGCTGGCAAATATTGCTAAAATTTGCCCCTGATGCATTACCGCAATTACCCGATTGGGAGTCAGTGCGATCGCTTTGTGGTGATTCTGTTAACTTAACTATAGATGTAGATCCATTAAATATTATGTAATCATGGGTTTGTGAAATCACTAAGTTTAATAGGAGGTATTGCTGTGCTTACCAGATTATTCAATAAATATCTAGAGTCTCGCCCTTGCTTAACTGCCTTTAATGATTCAGAACAGAAAGAGCCTCGGCAGCATATTCACTTTATCTTGTTTCCCCAAAATCGCTGGTTTAATGTCACCCTTAACCAAATTTTAGATCGTCCAGAATGGTACAAAGGCTTACTGCACAACCATCCTTGGTTCAATATTAGTATTATTATAAAAGGCGGTTACTGGGAGAAAACAGAACAAGGAGTTAAGTGGTATCGGCCAGGTTCAATCATTTTCCGGTCTGCCCAAAAATACCATTGCATCTGGATTGAAGATGGTCAACAGGCATGGACATTGTTCATTCACGGGCCAATCACTAAATCTTTTGATTTTACCAAGGATGGCAGCCCCGTAACTGTGGAAGAAATGGGCATGAAGAAAGCTGTTTTTACCCGTTAGTACTTACTAAAACTAAAAACCCAAAAATAATGATTAGGCCAAGTACATATAAGGTTCGAGTGGTACTCTGAGCCTTCCTCAATATGTCTTGATACGAAAACTGATGATTCTGGATCAGCAAAAAAGCTGGAGGATTGAAGATGTAAGGTAGCAACCGACTAAGTAAAAATCTCAGAAAAAAGTTAATATTCCATAGCCTCTTCCCTAAGCGATCCTGATTATACTGCCAAGGATAGGCAACTTGAGCCAGACGTACCAAAGCTTTGACATCAGGAAGCCGCCAGGATTCGTATAGAGGCAGCGCTTGTGAGAGATCATCATCGCTCTTAGTGAGTGCTTCATTCAAGACATAGACATCTTCCAATGCTGAATTTACCCCTTGTCCAATGTCTGGAGGAAAGCAGTGGATGGCATCTCCTAAGAGTACAACCCCAGTAGCCGATGACTGATTCTGCGGTAACAAGTATTGCAATTTAGAACAGTATTGCGGATCAGGAAAACAACCCCCTTCACTTTTAGCAAATCGTTCAACCTCCGTGGGTGAAACTATTTGGCGTATGGGTAATTGGGGGAAAGCTTGCTCAAAAAAATCGTAAACTTCCGCATTGGTTTTCAATTCCCAGATTTTATGGTTTGGTCGTGTAATCACATTTGCTGTTCTGGGTTCATCGGGGTTATGGAACGGTAGTAAACCCAGAGAAAAAGCACGCAAGCGATCGCGGAAAGCTCCACGAATAGCATATGCCATATGACTCACTGCATATTCATTGCCACTGCGATCAAGGGGAAACTTTGGCGGTAGACTTAACACTTTATACCTCAGCCCGGAACTGGGTGAAGGAAAAAACTTCATCTCAAATTTGTCCGATGTGGATTTGTCCCACTCTTTGAGGGTGTTACGGACAAGAGAGTAAATGCCATCACAACCAACCAGCAGACAAGGCTCAAACTTGCCAATACTACCGTTTTTATCTTGTGTAGTTACTTCCAGCTTTTCCTGAATTTTATTAATTTGAATACATTTTGTATTAAATAATACAGTAACTGCATCTTGCCAATGTTGTGTGATTTCTTGGTATAACAACAAAACAAAGGCTTTTCGTGGTAGCCAATAGGCAGTTTTCCTGTTGGGATCTACGATAGGCAATTTCGATGTTTTGCGACTGCCATCAGGTTTAATTTGAGTTAAGTAAAATTCTGTATTGGGAACACTAATTTTTGATATTTGGTCGGTAAGTCCAAAAAAATCTGTTAATTTTTGACCCCGACCATCAATTAGATAATGAAACGACTTGTCAGGTTCATAATAATCAGCACTAGCCCGTTGTTCTAAAACCGTAATCTTTGTCCAACCACGTTTGGCTAACATTAATGCAGTCGCTAGACCTGCGGGGCCTCCACCGACAATCAACACTTTGCGTTGAGAATAGTTGGTTTCCTTGGCTGCAAAAGATTCTTTAGTAAACATATTCTTTTTATTGTGGTGTCAGCCGTTATAACAGGGGACAGGCTTACACTTATAGGTTTTATGATTAGTTTATGCCCTAAACTAAGTGGCAACTGCTATACATCTAACTCTAAAACTTAATTTTATGCCAGATTTGGGCATAATTTGCCAGAATAAAGCTAAAAATCTTGAGTTAATATTATTTGCTCATTAAACTTGACTATTGTAGTTTATTTTCGCAAGATACTTATTTTCACCCAAAAGGCTAAATATGCAATATAATCTTTTGCTAACTCTTAGTTTAGTTTACGTCCATGAGTAATTAGTGTATTTTTATACATAATTTTATAATTCAGAATGTATTTTACATTAGCAAATTTCAGGAATTTGTTATGTAGGCAAGTAATATTCACAAGTTATATAAAAATAAAGTTTAAATATTTTTGACGGAAACCTGAAAAAAAATATGAAAAATAGTATTAACTAAAAACAACAAATGAATTGAGGTTACATATATATAGACATTACCCAACTGCTCGTGATTGAATTGCAGAGTAATTCATTTGCTATATCTAAATATCTAAATAATTAGCTTTCGATCATTAAACTTGAATTGAGTGCGAAATAAATGGGACAAGGTTTTTTACAAATCGGCTTGACACTGTGTATTGTCATAGCTATCACTCCAGTTTTGGGAAGATATATGGCGCGTGTTTTCTTGGGAGAAAGAACGTTGCTCGCTCCCTTAATGAACCCAATAGAGCGCGGCTTCTTTGTGCTAGCGGGTGTCCGCCCAAAAGATGAGATGACGGGTGGACAGTATATCCGGTCAGTATTAATCACTAACCTATTCATGGGTATTTTAGTATATTCGCTGATATTCTTTCAGAGATTATTACCCTGGAACCCTAATAACTTGGGTGCGCCTAGTTGGGACACATTGCTACATACAGTCATTTCATTTGTAACAAATACCGACCAACAACACTACACTGGTGAGACAACCTTAAGTTATTTTAGCCAGGCAGCAGCTTTAGGCTTTTTAATGTTCACCTCAGCTGCTACAGGTTTGGCGGTGGGTATTGCCTTTATTCGCGGCTTGACAGGCAAAAAGCTGGGTAACTTTTATGTTGATCTGACCCGTGGCATTACCAGAATATTACTACCCATTTCAGTAATTGGCGCGATCGCCTTAGTGATGTTAGGTGTACCACAAACATTACGTGAACCGCTAGTTGTCCAAACCCTAGAGGGAGGAACCCAATATATTGCTAGAGGGCCAGTAGCATCATTTGAGATGATCAAAATGTTGGGTGAAAACGGCGGTGGTTTTTTTGGCGTTAACTCGGCTCACCCCTTTGAAAATCCCAATGGCGCTACTAATTTAATCGAAATCATCGCCATGATTTCGATTCCAGCATCCTTAATTTACACCTACGGCGTATTTGCCAAAAACATCAAACAAGCTTGGCTACTGTTTTGGATGGTATTTGTAGTTTTCGTAATTTTAGTTTGGTTAGCCGTGGGCGGAGAACAACAAGGCAATCCCCTTGTTAACAATACATTGGGATTAGAACAGCCCAATTTAGAAGGCAAAGAAATTCGATTTGGCTGGGCACAAACAGCACTGTGGGCAGTCATGACTACCGCGACTATGTGTGGTGCTGTCAACGGGATGCACGATTCTTTGATGCCATCAGGATTATTTTCGAGTTTATTTAACTTATTTCTGCAAATTATTTGGGGAAGTCAAGGAATTGGCACGGCTTACCTATTCATTTATTTAATTTTGACCGTGTTTTTAACTGGGTTAATGGTAGGACGCACCCCAGAATTTTTAGGGCGCAAAATTGCCAGGCGAGAAATTATTCTTGCCAGCGTGGTGCTGTTGATTCACCCCATTGTAGTTTTAATTCCCAGTGCCATTACATTGGCTTATCCGTTTTCTTTGTCTGGAATTACCAACCCTGGCTTTCATGGTATTTCCCAAGTAGTTTATGAGTATGCCGCAGCTGGTGCCAATAATAGCTCTGGTTTAGAGGGATTAGCGGATAACACAATATGGTGGAATTTAAGTACTTGTTTCAGTATTTTGGTAGGGCGTTACATTCCAATTATTGCCATCTTGCTATTGGCTGACGGGATGTCTCGTAAACCAACAATACCGGAAACTCCTGGTACCCTCAAAACCGATTCTCTGCTATTTACCACTGCCACAGCCGGATTAGTGCTGATTTTGGGGCTATTGACTTTCTTCCCCATTTTGGCTTTAGGCCCGATCGCCGAGGGTTTTAAACTAGCTTCTGGCAGTTAGAAGAAGAGGGGATGAGGAAGTGAGGGAGTGAGGGAGAATTATAGAAGCAATTTCACCCCATTCCCCATTCCCCATTCCCCACTCCCCATTCCCACTCCCCACACAACATGAATTCAGTCGCACCTACCTCTAGATCACCACGTTCTCGTCCTGGAGATCGCCGCCAAGCAGGTAAACAATCCAAGATCAATGCCAAAAGACTCTACCTTAGAGCCATCAGGGATGCTTTTGTCAAGCTTAATCCTCAGTATGCAATTAAAAATCCCATCATGTTTTTGGTTTGGATAGCGACACTTGTTACCCTGTTGCTAACCATTGATCCCAACTTATTTATCCCCACCCCAGCGCAGAATCCTCGACTATTCAACGGCCTACTAACTGGGATTTTGTTCTGCACCGTTTGGTTTGCTAATTTTGCGGAAGCAGTGGCTGAAGGACGGGGTAAAGCCCAAGCTGATGCTTTACGATCCACAAAGTCAGAGGCGATCGCGAAAAAACTTGCTCCCGATGGCACAATTTCTGAGGTTCGTTCCACCAGCCTCAGACAAAATGACACCATCTACTTGATAGCTGGCGATATCATTCCTGCTGATGGCAAAGTGATCATGGGTGCTGCCTCAGTGGATGAATCAGCAATTACTGGAGAATCTGTACCAGTCTTGAAAGAATCAGGCTCAGATGTCGCCAGTTCGGTTATTGGTGGTACGCGTATTATCTCTGATGAACTAATTGTCCGCATCACAGCTGACCCAGACAAAGGGTTTCTTGACCGGATGATTACTTTATTAGAAGGGACAAAACGCAGCAAAACACCAAATGAAATTACCTTAATTCTATTACTAGTAATTTTGAGCCTAGTATGTTTGTTGGTTGTGGTCACCTTGCCCGTATTTGCCTACTATCTTGACAGTCCAGTTAGTGTACCAATTTTGATTGCCCTGTTGGTGGCGCTAATTCCCACCACCATCGGAGGATTACTAAGCGCCATTAGTATTGCTGGCATGGATCGGGTCACCCAATTGAACATCATTGCTACCTCCGGACGAGCTGTGGAAGCCTGTGGCGATGTCAACACCCTAGTTCTGGACAAAACAGGCACAATTACTCTCGGCAACCGCTTGGCAGAAGATTTTATCCCCATCAACGGCCACTCATTAGAGGAAATGGCTCATATTGCTTTGGCCGCTAGCATATTTGATGATACACCTGAAGGAAAATCAATTGTCCGACTAGCACAAAGGTTAGGCGCACGATTTGATTTTGATCCCAACCAAGCAGTAGGGGTAGAGTTTTCTGACAAAACGCTGATGAGTGGCACAAACTTTTCTGGTGGACGTGAGGCTCGTAAAGGAGCAGTCAAAGCAATTAAAGAGTTTGTCCGTTCCCGTAATGGCAAAGAATCCCCAGATATAGATATTGTCTATCAACAAATTTCTCAACAAGGAGGTACACCCTTAGCAGTTTGTTTAGATAACGAAATTTATGGTGTGATTTATCTGAAAGACATCATCAAACCTGGTATCCGTGAGCGTTTTCAGCAGTTACGCCGCATGGGTGTACGTACCATCATGCTCACTGGAGATAATCGAATTACCGCAGCTGTGATTGCCAATGAAGCCGGAGTAGATGAGTTCATCGCTGAAGCTACACCAGAAGATAAAGTGAGTGTTATTCAAAGGGAACAAGCAGCAGGCAAATTGGTAGCGATGACAGGAGACGGCACTAATGACGCTCCTGCACTAGCACAAGCTCACGTCGGCGTGGCTATGAATACAGGTACTCAAGCCGCTAAAGAAGCAGCCAACATGGTGGACTTGGACTCTGATCCCACCAAGCTCATCGATATCGTGAGTATTGGTAAACAATTACTGATTACCCGTGGGGCGTTGACTACATTTTCCATTGCCAATGATGTTGCTAAATACTTTGCCATTATTCCGGTTATTTTTACTGCTGCTAACTTGCAAAGTCTAAATATTATGAATTTGTCTAGCACTAATTCTGCTGTACTATCGGCGTTGATTTATAATGCTTTGATTATTCCTACTTTAATTCCTTTAGCTTTGAAAGGAGTGCAGTTTAGACCCTTAACAGCTAATCAACTGCTACAACGCCACATCTTAATTTATGGCTTAGGTGGGGTAATTTTGCCGTTTATCGCCATTAAATTAATAGATGTACTAATTACGGCAGTGGGGTTAGTTTAGTAAGAAAAAAAGAGCCATTTTCATGTCTGGGGTTTCCTAGTGAAAACAAATGGCATTTAACAGAATTTTTTTATTTTTACCCTGTTTAGAAGGTAAACCACAAGAGAAGTATGAATAAAGAACTTGACCCAGGAAACAAGTCACAATTAAATTTTGAGAACAAATAGAAAATTTTATGTATTTTATTCGAGAGATTATCAGAGCAATTCGTATAACTTTGGTTCTGTGGTTACTAACAGCAATCATTTATCCTCTTGCCATTCTGGTATTAGGTCAAGCCTTATTTCCGTTTCCAGCTAACGGCAGTGTCATGGTAAATATAGAAGCAAAACCCATTGGTTCAGCTTTGATTGGCCAGTCATTCACATCAGAACGATATTTTCATGGTCGCCCTAGTGCTGTGAGATATAGTGAAGGGAAAAGGGCTAATCCAACTGGTATATCTGGTGCTAGTAATCTCGCTCCTAGTAATCCAGCACTATTGGATCGAATTGTCGAACAAGCAAATCAATTCCGAGACGAAAATATTCAACCCCTTGCCGATTTAATTTATACTTCAGGCTCTGGCTTAGATCCACATATTTCTTTGAGAGCAGCAAGACAACAATTGAGCCGGGTTGCTCGTGCCCGTGGTGTACGAGATGATGAAATACTACCTTTAATTAATAAGTATACTGATGGCAGATTTCTTTGGATTTTTGGTGAACCGGGAGTTAATGTTTTGCGATTAAATTATGCTCTTGATTTACAAGAAATTAACCTTCAACAAAACTAATAAAATTAGCCCCCATTCCCTAGATAAAAATAGAATTGTGAGGGGTTTTTAAACTACTAAAATTCCTCATTTTAATAAAGATTTCACAAAATTTATGATTACCAAAGAATCTCTGCCAATACATCCAAATGAACAAGTTACCGGATCTACTCGCGTGATTGGTTTAATCAGTGGTACTTCCGTAGATGGTATAGACGCTGCCTTGGTAGAGATTTCTGGTACAGATTTGGATCTCAAAATTGAGTTACTAGCAGGTGAAACATATCTTTACACCCCCAACCTCAGAGAAAAAATATTAGCTGTTTGTGCCGGTGCAGCTATCTCCATAGCAGAATTAGCAGAAATAGATGATGCGATCGCCTTTGCCTTCGCCCAAGCCGCCCAAAATATTCAAATTGGTCATCAGTCAGCAACTTTGATTGGCTCCCACGGTCAGACAGTATACCATCGACCACCTCAGGGAGCAGGGGGAGAATTTCCTACTCCTCACTCCTCACTCAGCACTCAGCACTCAGCACTCAGCACTCCTTTGGGTTATAGCCTCCAACTAGGTCGCGGTGCTTTAATTGCCCATCTCACGGGAATGACAACTGTGAGTAATTTTCGCGTTGCTGATATCGCCATTGGTGGTCATGGTGCGCCGCTTGTGCCCAGAGTAGATGCTTTTTTGCTCAGTCATCCCCAAGAAGGACGTTGCATTCAAAATTTAGGTGGAATTGGCAATGTTGCTTACATTCCACCCCGCCGTCATGACTGGCTGTCTAAAATTCGGGGCTGGGATACTGGCCCAGGAAATAGCCTGTTGGATTTGGCGGTGCAGCATTTAACGGCTGGTGCCAAGACTTACGATGAAAGTGGCAATTGGGCAGCAAGTGGTACTCCCTGCTATCCATTAGTAGAGCAATGGCTCCAGCAAGACTACTTTCATTTGCCGCCGCCTAAATCTACGGGACGCGAATTATTCGGTGTGACTTACTTGCATCAGTGTTTACAAGATGCCGCACCATACCAACTTAGTCCCGCCGACCTGCTAGCAACGCTCACAGAACTCACAGTTGCTTCGATTGCTCACAGTTACCGTAGTTTTTTACCGCAAATGCCGCAGCAGGTACTATTATGTGGTGGCGGTAGTCGCAATCTCTACTTAAAACAAAGATTACAATTATTGATGGCATCAGTGCCAGTTTTGACTACAGATGAAGTCGGCTTAAATGCAGATTTTAAAGAAGCGATCGCCTTTGCTGTGTTAGCCTACTGGCGACAGCAGGGTATTCCTGGTAACTTACCTGCTGCCACTGGCGCACCGTATGAAGTACTTTTGGGAGAAATTCATCAAGGATTGTGAGGGAATAGGAAGGGGACAAGGAGATGGGGGGAGTGTGGGAGGTGTAAAAAGCAACTAATGACTCATGACTAATGACCAATGACCAATGACTAATATATCTTTAAGTCTTAGGGGTACTGGATTAAGTCAAGGAAAGTACAAGGTGGCTCACACTTTTTTATTGGAACCAGGACGCTGGGTAATGCAAGGAAGTTGGCTGGAGCGTCATGGTATGCCAATCAGCGTTAAGGGCATGACCTTAGTTGCTTGGAATCGAGATAATTGGTTCACAATGGCAACAAAGCTGATATTTCCAGGTAGCGATCGCTCAGAAATTTCTTTGCAATACAAAGGACGTTTACATGATGGTGAGCGCCAGTATACTTTTTTACTGCAACATAATATTTTGGGGCAAGTTGAAGGTGAGGGTTGGATTGGTTTAGATACTATCGTGCAGCGTTATTGGGTATTAGGCGATCGCCAACGGCGTAGCGGCTTTGAAACCATGCACCGCATTTCAGAAGATACATATTATCTCAGCAGTGGCGTTATGGCAGGTCATGTTTTAACCAATACAATGGAAGCTAGCTTAGAACGTCAGTCAACATAGAAAGTGCTGAGTGCGCTGGACTTGAGCGAAGTCGAAGGGGAGTGCTGAGTAAAAATACTAATCCCCATTCCCTACTTTCTCATCTTGGTTTTGGCGATGTCCAGAGATATCTAGTTAGTCAAAATTGGGCACACTAAAACTAAATCAACGTGAGTTCGTTGAAGAAGGCAGAAGGTTCCGTTCAAAAGGGGATTGGGACGCCTCCTGAACGGGAGCCACTCAATTCTTCGATTGAGTGGGGGTCTTAAACCCTTGCTCACGAGTGGTCGCAATACGGTTCGGGCATTCGGAGAAGAGATAAATCCCTTCTGACTTGAAAGTGCTGAGTGCTGAGTGCTGAGTGCTGAGTAAAAATTCCAGTCTCTAGCTTCTAGTCTCTCTTTCATACTTGGCTGTGAAACTCGTTTCATCGGAACTGCCTTCTGCCTTCTGCCTTCTGCCTTTCTTGAACATTGGAGTCGAATTTTCTATGTCAGACCCCAACATTGGGCGCTTACTCGGCAAACGCTACCAGCTTCAAGAGTTAATTGGTACTGGAGCAATGGGTCGGGTTTATCGTGCTAAGGATACTTTGTTGGGAGGTGTACCTGTTGCTGTGAAATTTCTGGCTCTGTCCATACAAAATAAGAAAATGCGGTTGCAAGATCGCTTTGAGCGAGAAGCGAAAACCTGTGCTTTACTAGGGCAAAAAAGTATCCATATTGTCCGAGTTATGGATTACGGTGTAGATGAAAATAATACGCCGTTCTATGTGATGGAATATTTGCAAGGACAAAGCCTCAACCAGATTGTCCGCCAGCAAAATCTATCTTTACCAAGATTTATCAGTATGGCGCGTCAAATTAGCTTAGGGTTAAAGTGCGCTCATGATGGTATCCCGGTTGATGGCGCGGTTTACCCCATTATTCATCGTGACATTAAGCCCAGCAATATGCTGGTGATTCAAGACCCTAGTTTCGGGGAATTAGTAAAAGTTCTAGATTTTGGTATTGCTAAGTTACTCCAGTCAAATAGTGACCAGACAAAATACTATTTGGGGACACTGGCTTATTCCTCTCCCGAACAGATGGAGGGTAAGGAATTAGATAATCGTGCCGATATTTATAGTTTGGGTGTGATGATGTTCGAGATGCTCACAGGCAAAATGCCTTTAATCGCACCAACCCACTCGTTTGGAGCATGGTATAAAACACATCATACTCAAGAACCACGTACTTTTGCTGAGGTTGCCCCCACCTTACAAATTCCCCAGGAAGTACAAAATTTAGTCATGAGTTGTCTAGCCAAAGCCGCAAGCGATCGCCCTCAAGGTATTGGTGATATCCTCCAGGTTTTAGAATCTCTGGAGAAGCAATATCGCCCGCGCTCAACCACGCCTGAATATCATATATCTACTCACGCCGTTGCCATTAAAGCTGACCCTGAGCCGAAAACAAAAAGCGATTTGCCAATATCATTAGCAAATGATGAAATTGCCCGCACTGCTTCCTGGCCTAAAAATAAACCAATTGCTGATATTGTTTTCCCTCAACCCATTCAGTCCCATGGCAAGACTTTACCAGCCCTATGGGTGATGCTACCACAGCGAGAAATTATCAACCGCTTATCCTGTAACCTTTATAATCAATTTTTATTTATCATGGCTCCCCACCCCATGTTGTTGTGGATTACTGTCATCTACAACCGCAAACATGGCGCTAAATGTTTACCTTACTACCTTGATCTCAAAACTAGTCTTGGTCAAGAAATCACTTGTTTATTGGCACAGATGGGTTCCTACCATCTGTTATTATTTGCCAGGGAAGTACCAGATCACTGTTTTCATACTCTAATTTCTCAGATCGACCCAGCCCAACCCCAAAGACTGCAACAATGGGTAGCAATGAGCAAAACCTTGGTGTCATCTGCCGATCCTCAGCTTAGTAAAAGTTTACTCAAAAGCGAGTATGAAAAGATTAAGCCCCAAATTCTGGCAAAGTTGGCAGCAATTGTGACAGATTCTGCTTTCAATCTTTCTGGATAAGTAGGTGGGCACGAATAAACATAACTATGTGACAAAGTGTAAATATACCTGAAACCCTTACCAATGAGCAATGACTAATGACGACCTTCACGAGTGAGCTTTATTTACACCGCCCTACTTAAGGCAAAATTTCAGAAGCTATATGTAACTTCTATATCAGAAATAGTACTTTTTTAAGAATGTAAATCTTTGTTAAGAAAAATATATATCTAGTTGTAAGCTTTATTTATAGAAAATATAATGAGCATCAATGACAGTTATAAAGCTGCATCTACTAAAATGTATGCAAAATAAAGCTGTATGTATTACAGCAAAATTTTAAGTATACATAGATGCAATTCTTTAGATAAGCAAAGCGTAAATTAAATTTACCCAAGCCTAATTTTTATATAACCCCAAAGCTACAGTAGATTGGAAAGCACATATGCAGCCTCAAAGCTTGCTGAATCAAGGTTTGGATTCTCAATTATTAGTTTTTAAGTGCTTATTTGAGTTGACGCCCCAGCATCCCCAGCTCCTTTCCTCCCTGGAACTAAGCAAGAGAAGGAGGTCGCCCACTGCGACACAAACTTCTATGCCATAGTGGAACCAGAATCTAAGCCCCACTGATGCTTCAGTAACTCCTGATAAGTTGCCTCCCGCACCATCATTTGCTCATAAAGCTTGACTAAAAAGTCTTTAGCTTGATCATGGCTCATGTGCTGTACTTGGGTAGCAAAGGAGCGGATGCTAAATTGCTGTTCCAAAGAAAGTTCGATGGGTTGACTCATAAATAAACTCCGAGAAAAACAACGCGTAAAATATACTATCGACTACAGAAGTCCCAAAGGTATAATAAGTAGGCTAGTAACCCTCATACATTTGTACCTCTGTATTAAGAAAGATAACAATTGTTTGACGAATTGCCCACATCCTTATGGGTAAAATTTCTGTTTTGATATATTGCACCTCAACCAACAGATGTATAACCTAGGACTGCCGAGTTACATTTCGGTCAAATTCGCCTGGTTATAAATTACTGCGGCCATAAACTACTTACACTAGAGCGAATGAAAAAGCAGCAGGAGCTAAAGACTAGTTGTTTTTTTACTTAGCACTCAGCACTTTTTCAAGTCAGGTGGGAATAGCCTCAATTCTCCCCGACTCATGTCCACATTTCCTGTAAGGAGATGCTTAATAGAGTGATGAGAGAATAAAAGGTATTAAGCGTGAATTATATTCGCTTTATATCATTAGGTGCAAGATGTCAATTTACCAAATTGTGTAAACTCAGCCGCCAATGGGTAAATTTGGAGGCTAAAAGTATTTGTATCAAGTTGTAAAGATGAAAAATGCTCAGGTTGAACAAATTGCTGAGTATATTTACCAAAAACAATATTTATTTCTTCAGTTGCTCGTTGTTAGTTCTTGATTCTAGGGCGCTGGTCAATGGCTAACAACTATTCTGGAGCATTTTCCTCAACCGAGACCATGATGACTGTGATATTATCGTGCCCACCCTGCTCTTTGGCAGCTTCAATCAGAGAGAGGGAAGCTTTTTCTAGTATGGGGAAGTTGCGGAGGCAATCAGCAATATTTTGATGAGCAAGTTCTTCCGTCAAACCATCACTGCATAGAAGCAGGCGATCGCCTGCTTTGACATCTAGAGGTTGCACATCAACTTGATGTAAGTCTTCCCGTCCTAAGCAACGAGATAATACATGGCGGAAGGGGTGAGTTCTTGCTTCATCTGGGGTGATATCACCAACCTTGATTGCCCTTGCTACCCAAGTATGGTCTTCTGTAACTTGTGCTAATTGCGACTCCCGAAAGCGGTACAACCTGGAGTCACCAACATGAGCGCACCAAGGCGAATCTGGTGAGCGAAAAATGACTACGACAATGGTTGTGCCCATGTCAGCACGTTCAGGATGCTGCTGCTGATCCTGTAAAATTACTTTATTTGCTTGCCACAAGGCATTTTCCAGCAATTTTGCCGTAGGTTCAGCAGTATCCCAGTTAGACACCAAAAATTCTTGAATTTCCCGTGTAGCAATCCGACTCGCTTCCTCACCCCCTGCATGACCACCCATACCATCAGCAACGATGAAAAATCGCCCTTCAGGATCGATATAGTGAGCATCCTGGTTACTAGTACGAATAAGTCCCGGATCACTAAAACCCGTGAAGTTAAGTTTCATAATTTTCTAGTACAACAATTAATACATACGGTCATAACGGTCGAGGCGCGAAAGCAATCGGATCAGAATCACTGCAACGGCTGCGGCGATTAAACCAGCCAGCAAGGCCAGCCATTCATAATCATGAACCAATAAAATGGTGGCTGAAATGGTAAATCCACTGATTATCAGGGCGTAGCTGGTGCCTAGCTGGATATTGCTTTGTCGTCGTAGCAGGCGCTCTGTTTCTATGGAGCGGACACGCACGCGCATGTCTCCGCGTTCCAATTTTTCTAGTGTGTCTTCTAATCTCCGGGGTAGTCCAAATGCAGTTGTGCTTACTTGAACTGCTTGGCGGCTTAATTCATTGAGGAAGCTATTATTATCAGAACCATTCATATTTGTTATCAGTTGCATTGCATACGGTTGGGCAACTTCCATAAAGTTAAATTCTGGATCTAAACCCTTGCCTACCCCCTCTAGAGTAGAAAAGGCACGCATCACAAAAGTAAAGGTTGCGGGAAATCTAAATGGCTGATTATAAGCTATTTCGTAAAGGTCGTCACTGATTGCGGCCACGGATTGATTTTCAAAGGGCTTATCCATGAAATTGTCCAGCATATACTGGACAGAACGCCGCACAGGTCCCATATCATCTGTAGGTGCGATCGCGCCTAAATCGATCAGAGATTGCACCACGCGATCGCCATCTTTTTGGGCAATACCAAACAGTGTTTCCATCAATCCTTCACGCACATTCGACTTAATCCGCCCCATCATGCCGAAGTCGTAGAAGATTAAATCACCATTGGGACTCACCGCAATATTACCTGGGTGGGGATCGGCGTGGAAAAACCCATCATTTAGCAACTGTAATAGGTAAGCTTGAGCGCCTTGACGTGCTATTACCTTACGATCCAAGCCGGCTGCTTCTAAAGCTTCATATTGGCTAATTTTAATCCCCGGCAGATATTCCAAAGTCAACACTCTAGGTGAAGCGTAACGCCAATAAACTCTAGGAACTTTTACCCATTCGTAGCCGCGAAAGTTACGGCGAAAAGTATCAGCGTTACGACCTTCGTTGAGATAATCAATTTCTTCCCAAAGAATGCGGCAACACTCTTCGTAAATCCCGATCCAATCTCGCCCTCGTCCCCATTTGGGATGGTTTTGAAAGTAGCGGGTAATTCCTTTGAGAATCTGTAAATCGATTTCAAATAGTTTTTTCAGTCCAGGACGCTGTACTTTCACAACCACTGATTCCCCAGTGTGGAGTACAGCTTTGTGTACTTGCCCCAAACTTGCCGCCGCCAGAGGAATAGGCTCAAAATTCTGGAATAGTTCGGGAATTTTCTTGCCTAATTCTTTTTCAATCGTTGTTTCTACTTGCTCATAGCCAAAGGCAGGAACTTTATCTTGTAACTTTGCCAACTCTTCGACATATTCACCAGGGAATATATCAGCACGGGTAGAAAACAACTGCCCGACTTTGATAAAGGTTGGCCCCAAGTCCAGCAGGGTATTACGAATCCAGACTGCTTGAGCTTTGCGTCTTGCAGCTTGCTTGGCTTCAGTGACACCGCCAGAATAACTCCAAGATTTGTTGTAACGCCAAAGCTTGAACATTAAGGTCAAGACAAAAGACCAAATGTCCACAAAGCGCCGTCTACTAGAGTAGTTTTCACGATTCCAACGGTATGCCTGATCTGAATAAGCTGTTTCCATATTTTCTGTGTACCGTTGGTTTGTAACCGAATCACCTGGAAGAAAAGACACTTCAGTTCCTGAACTATTTACGAGCAAGTGTCATGTGAGCATGACTAAAGACTAAATTTATACAGAACTGCTGCGATAGCGTTGCAATTCATTTCGCAGTAGGGCAATTTCTGCTCGCAGTTCATCAATTGTTGCTTGCAAGTCAACTGCATCACTACCAGGTTGCCCAAAGCCTGTGCTAGTTTGTCCAGCATTAGCAGCTTCTGCCGCCCGATTTGCTCGTTCTAGGACTTCTTCTGTAAACTGGCGCAGTTGTTCTCTCGCTTCAGCATCAAATTTGCCCAAATCACTTAAAGCATCGGTCAAGGCGACCTCTAGCCGCTCATTAATCACTTCAGCTACGGCTCTACCGACGAAAAAGGCTTGTACTAGGGGGTTACTCATAAATTTTTGTTACGTTGCTCCGCAAAAGAATTATAACTTGCCTGTCTGCTTTGCGGCTTCTGCTGGGGAGCTATAAATTTGAAGTTAGAGATGACTTGATGCTGACAACAGCAAAGCCAGCCTCTTCTATTTTCCCACACCCCATTTTTCGTTAGAAACACTTAAATAACTATTGTGAAAAACATTGATTAATTAAATAGTCCTTGTTAGTCTATGTATATCTGCGTAGTACACGGCAAACTCGGCATATCATAACTAGTTGCCCTTTATGAATAGCTATCCGTATCCAGATTTTAGCGAACACGGCTATCAGGTTTTGCGAGAATTGGGGCGCAATCGCGAAGGAGGGAGGATTACTTGGTTAGCTGCCAATGTTGATCACAGGGAAGTGGTATTAAAACAGTTTTGCTTTGCTCAAGCCGCGTCCAATTGGTCTGGTTTTCAGGCTCATCACCGGGAAATTGAGGTATTACAAGAATTAAATCATCCTGGTATTCCCCATTACCTGAGTTCCTTTGCAACATCTGATGGCTTTTGTCTGGTTCAAGAATATATCAACGCTCCATCCATAGCACAAACCCGTAGCTTTGCACCAGAAGAGATTAAACAAATTGCTATCAACGCTCTAGAAATTCTTGTATATCTGCAAAGTCTTAATCCTGCCGTAATTCATCGAGATATCAAACCGGAAAATATTTTAGTAGATGAAGAACTCAAAGTTTATTTAATTGACTTTGGTTTTGCTCGGATTGGCAGTGAGGAAGTAGCAGGGAGTAGTGTATTCAAAGGTACTCCGGGTTTTATTCCGCCAGAGCAGATGTTTGAACCGACAAAGGCTACAGACTTGTATGCTTTAGGTACAACTTTGATTTGCTTGTTGACAGGAATTAAGTCAACAGAAATCAGGCAACTGTGCGATCGCAATAACCCATATCAGATTCAGTTTCAAAATCGCCTACCTCGTCTTAGTCTGAGCTTTATCAGCTGGCTAGAGAAAATGGTACAACCCCGACAGAGTGATCGCTTTCCAGATGCAAAAGCAGCTTTAGCAGTACTGCAACCAATTCATGTTATTCGTGAACCAGCAGTTGAGTTGAGTGCATCAGTCCTGGAGTTTAAAGCAACTCGTTTGGGAGAAAAATTGACGCAAATCATCACAGTTGAAAACCCCATACCGGAAACAATTTTACAAGGTAGATGGGAAATTGCACCTCATCCTCAAGATCCACCCCATACACCAGATTCCCATGCGTGGATTTCTGTAGAAGAACCTATCAGATGTACCCAAAAACCAGTCAATTGTCGCATTTGCGTAGATACTAGCAAGTTGATGGCAGATCAGGAGTATAAACGTCAACTCATACTGCACAGTAATGCTTATCCTACAACTCATACTGTAATGGTGAAAGTACAGACGGCTCCCATACCTGTTGAGAAGAGAAAGATACCGTATGCAGGTTTAACTTGGCTGTGCTTAATAGCTGGGATGGTAGCTATGGCTACTGCTTGGTTTAAGGTTTATGCTGCGGCTGGTGTTGCTAATTGGTTGTTAGCGACGGTGGGATATGACGCTGTTTTGCTTAATTTTTGCATATGGGGTTTTGTCTTGATTGTGAATGTGATCATACAGAGTCGTCGTATTGCTAAGAATTATCAATTCCGCAAGAATTATCAATTCCGCGTGGATATTCCAAATTCAGAATATGTAGCTGCGGCTGTAAGTAATGTAATAGCTAATGCTGTGGCAGTGGCTGTATTTTTGGCTATGGCAGTGGCTGCGGGAGTGCCTGTGGTAGGGGCTGTATTTTTGGCTGTGGCAGTGGCTGTGGTAGGGGCTGTGGAATTTCCTGTGGGATGGGGTGTGATACCGGGAGTGCCTGTGGAAGTTGTAAGATGGGCTGGAGGATCGGCTGTGGGATTGGCTGTGGTAGGGGCTGTGGGATCGGCTGTGGGATTGGCTGTGGTAGGGGCTGGAGGATCGGCTGCGGGATTGGCTGGGTTAGGGGCTTTAGGGGCTTTGGCTGTGGGATGGGCTGTATTTTTGGCTGTGTACGAATTACTGGGTTGGGTAATAATAAATTTAGCCAAGGAAGATTTATTCACATCAGTACTTTTACTATTGATAGCAGGACTTGGGGCTAGTACAGGTGTTGCTTTAATAGTAGGCTTGCTCAACCCATTGATTTTTTTAACCCTGTCAGGAACTGGATTACCCGTGTTTTATATGCTGTTTTATCCACAAATCAAGCAACGCAGATTAATTGCTAAATATCGTCAAACTGAGGAATTATTAATTAAACCGTAAAGGTGTAAATAGATTTTTTTCGGACCTTTGAGCTAAAAAAAGACCAAGAAATTCGTTTTACTCATATTTGGATAGTTTAAACTTATGGAATCTAAACTTAATAAATCACGGTTAAACGCCTTGCTAGTTGGTTTAGGGCTAGGAGGTGGTTTATTATTTGCAGTAATTTATATCGTTATCAGTGTTTACTTTGCCGTCAATGCTATCTTTGTAATACCTCCAAAATTTGATGATGTTGGCATCTTTAGTGAAGAACTAGCATCTGTCAAGGTTGATGGCAAGTATGGCTATATTAACAAAACTGGTCGAATAGTTATTCAGCCTCAATTTGATAATGCCTATCACTTTGAAGATTTGGCATCAGTCAAAATTGGTGATAAGTATGGCTACATAGATAAAAGCGGAAAAGTGGTCATCCCACCCCAATTTGATGCTGCTTATGAATTCAAAGAAGGGCTAGCACCGATCAAAATTAGTGATAAATTTGGCTATATTAACAAAACTGGTAAAGTAGTTATTCCGTTAAAATTCGATGATGCACATGAATTCCATGAAGGAGTAGCAAAAGTTTCTCTAGGCAAAAGATGGCGCAAAAGATGGGGCTATATTAATAAAACTGGTCAGTTTGTCATTAGACCTCAATTTGATGATTGTCACAGATTCTCTCATGAAGGTTTAATAGGAGTAAATACTGGTGGTAAGTGGGGATATATTCGTAATCCTTTAAAGTGATGAAGAATTAATAATAGTTGCTTTAGCACTAGAAGATGATGAATATCAATGCAGAATAGTTTATCTACCCTTACCCTAAAATCAGGCGATCGCACACCGTAAATACGAATTATGTTGATTCTTGATGATGAAAGTTAATCTTATTTTCATTCAAAATTTATCCCTTCATAAATATCTCTGAGGGCAATTTGAAAATCTAATGTTTGTAGTAATAATACTGCCTCTTGTGTTTTGTAATAGCGTTTTGGTGTTTGTATTTGCATAAAACTTACCTCTGTGAAATCTAATTTATTGAGGATAATGCTTGGCTAAAAACTTTTCTGCTTCATCTCTATTTTTAATCACGCCATCAAGGGTAGCAGCAAGTAAATTGTCTAAAATTTGCCGATATTGAGGGCTTGGTTTATAACCCAATTGTTTTAAGTCGTTACCATTTAAAATCGGCTGTACGTTAGCCAACACTGTGAGGTAATGCCAAATCTTTTGCCTGAGTAGTCGCGGACTATGTAGGGCGATTAAAATCAGCATGGGCAAGTCATACTGTTGCAACAAATGCGCCACTTGACTAGGAAACTGACATTGGGGTAATGATTCCATCACCTCAGCTTGGGCTGTAGCCAAGTTTTTCAACCGTTTAATAGCATCCTCTGGTAAGTGTAAATTTTTTGCTACCTTCGCCCGATATTTTGGTTCTAAGTGAGCAATTAACGTTTCTAGGCGCATTTCCCAATGGATGAGGGTTTGTTGGGGGTCAAATCGCCGTAAACAGCGTTCTAATAAACGTAATTGCCGTAGGAGTTCCTGATCTAGCTTGAGGGTAGAATGGATACACTGCAACGCCCCTAATTGATCGAGTAACTGTAAAGCCGATTTCCAGTAGGGGGCTTGGAGAATATATTTTAATTCAGCTTTGAGTCGAGTTTGTAGGGCTGGGGTTTTAGAATTGGTTTGGGCAGTGCGATCGTAAATACCACTGTTGATGGCATAACGAATAAACTCTTCTGTTTGCGGTTCCAGTTGAAATCCAAAGCGCACAGCAAACCGCACACCGCGATAAATACGAGTGGGATCTTCAATAAAGCTGTTGGCGTGTAAAACTCGGATTTGCTTGGCTTGTAAATCCAGTAACCCGCCGAAGAAATCGAGTAATTCGCCAGCACGAGGGGAGGTGAGACGTAGGGCGAGGGCGTTGATAGTAAAATCTCGACGATACAAGTCTTGACGAATTGAACTCGCCTCAACTTCGGGATTTGCAGCTGGGTAAGGATAAAATTCTGTTCTAGCAGTGGCAATATCTACCCACAAAGAATCTAATTCTGGATCTTTGTGCCATAGTAAAGCGGCAGTTTGAAAAGCCCCGTGAACTTCCAAGCGGGCTGCTGGGTAAATTTCCTGGAGTGCCTTGGCTAGTTCCACACCAGCACCAACATCTGCTGTTTTGTGAAAGCCATCAACTACAAGGTCAATATCTGTAATCATCAATGTGCCAGTTGCTGCTTCAGCTAACAGCAAGTCTCGCACTGCACCCCCCACTAAATAAAGATGCCAACCCCGTTTTTCTGCTGCTTGAGAGGCTATGGTTAATAATTGCCAAAGTTGCGGCGCAAGACGATTTTGCAATTCAGTACTTAAATTAATTTTAAATTTTGTTCGTGCAGCGTCTTTAAAGGAGATATTTTGAATTTTGACTTTGTCCTCTTCATCTCCCCATCTCCCCTCTTCATCGGCTCGATGCAATTCCCGTAACACATCAGTACGGGTGACAATTCCCACTAGTTGTTCGTTCTCCAACACTGGTAAACGCCCAATATCGTATGTCACCATCAGCCCTTCGATTTGTGGCAGGATGGTATCTGGTGTAATTGTCTTCAGATTTGTAGTCATATAGCCCTTGACTGGCGCATGACTAAATCCGTGGTGTAGGGCAATATCAATATCTCGCCGCGAAATAATTCCTACCAGTTGACCTTGGGAATCAACTACGGATAAACCAGAGTGTCCATAACGCAACAAAATACGCTGCGCCTCCGCAATTGTCGTTTCGGGGCGAATAGTGCGGACTGGGGAGGACATCAAGTCTCTCGCCTTAGGTGGATGGGGAATCGCAGCTTTAATACCATCTTGCAGTTGCTTTAAGATTACCTGTGCATCAACTCCTCGCAAACTCAGCGATGCTGCTTGGGAATGACCACCACCGCCGAACATTTGAAATAATAGATTGAGATTCACGCCGGGAATTTGCGATCGCCCTATTACTATTAAGCGTGAGTCATCTTCATCGTGGGCATATGTATTTGCCAAGAGTAAGGCATCAATTTCAGTTAATTCAATTAGTTGTGATGCCAGACTCGATAATCCTGGTACAAAACTAGTAGTTTTTAAAGTTACCCAACCAATCGTATATCCACGTAAACAAAAATATGCTAAATTCTCCAGTGCTTCAGTTAATAACTGCTGTAATTGGGGAGATAAACCGGGGTCAAGGTAAGTGGAAATTACTGCTGATCTAGCTTTTTGTTGCATCAACCAAGCTAAAGCTAGCGCATCTCGTGGTGTAGCGCTGTCAAAGGTTAATGAGCCAGTATCAACGTGGATGCCTAAAGCCATCACCGTTGCTTGGGATGGAGTGAGGGAAATTTGCTGTTTTTGCAATTGCTCCACCATTAAAGTTGTGGTGGCTCCCACTGGTTCAATATAAGATTCCGTGGCGGGAATATCTAGTTCTTGCCCTAAGTGATGGTCATAAACTATGATTTCCCTTAAGTTGGGTAAATCTAACCATTCAGCAGCTTTACCCAAGCGATCGCGCTGTTGTGTATCCACAATCCTCAGGGAGCGAATCTTTTCGGGATTGACCGAACGTCTCTCAATCAGGGGATACTCATCCCGGTGCAACGCCAAAAAATCTCTGACAGGCGGATGTGCGCCACCACTCAGCACAATCTTACTTCCCGGTAGTAGGCAAGTCAGACCTACTGCCGCACCTAGGGCATCAAAATCAGCAGTTGTGTGGCAAAGAATTAAGTCCATAGCTTTCAGTAGTGCTGAGTGCTGAGTGCTGAGTGCTGAGTGCTGAGTGCTGAGTAGAGAAAAGAACTCAGAAAACTAAGATGAAAAAAAGCATTCAGCACTTGTTTAGTCAATAGTCAGTGGTCAGCAGTACAAACAACTGACAATTGAGAACTAACTGATAACTATAGTGACGCAATTTCTGCTAGCTTAACAAATAAGGAAAAACTGTTAGTGTCGTCCTTTAGGATATTCTATTTTTAGTATTGCGCTGTTTTGGGAGAAGCAAAAATGACCATAATATTCCAATTCGCTTTAATAGCTCTTGTTGCCATGTCTTTTGTGCTAGTAGTTGGCGTTCCTGTTGCCTATGCTACCCCGCAAAACTGGGTCGAATCAAAAAGGCTGCTTTGGCTCGGTTCTGGAGTCTGGATTGCCTTGGTGCTTTTAGTCGGGGTATTAAACTTTTTTGTAGTTTAGGCGTTCGCGCAGCGTGCGTTTTACGCAATCGCTTAAATTTTAGTACAGACAAATAGCATAGTGACTACAGGGGCAGAAGAGCCAAAGACCAAGGCAAAAGGTAAATGGATAAATTTTCCTTTTCTCTTGTCTTATCTATCTAATTGTGCTCTCCTGCTCTTCTACATTTAAAGAAGAAATGTATATTGGCCAGAGTATATTCGATTAAGAGGCAGTCATGGCAGTTTTCGAGGGAACTTTTACTCAAACAGAACCTTTGCGTTTAGCAGTGGTTATTGGTCGATTTAACGACCTCGTTACCGGAAAGCTGCTAGAGGGATGTCAAGATTGCTTAAAACGCCACGGTGTAGACCCAGACCCCCACGGGAATCAGGTAGACTATGTTTGGGTTCCGGGAAGTTTTGAAGTGCCTCTCGTAGCTCGTCAACTAGCACTATCCCATCGTTATGATGCTGTAATTTGCTTGGGTGCTGTCATCCGAGGACAAACGCCCCACTTTGATTATGTATCTTCCGAAGTATCTAAGGGTATTGCTGCTGCTAGCTTTCAAACTGGCGTGCCAGTAATTTTTGGCATTTTGACAGTGGATACCATGCAGCAAGCTTTAGAGCGGGCAGGCATTAAAGGTAATCATGGTTGGGATTATGCCATGAATGCCCTGGAAATGGCCAGTCTGATGCGGCAATTACGCTCTAACCTCACAGAGTCATATCCCCGTAACGCTCAATCTTTGCCAGCTTCTTTTCCAGGTAAAAGCTTAGGCAATTTAACTGCGGAGTCAGAAGAACTAGGCTGAAACAACTACTGGGTGCTAAGTCCTGTTCTTTTACTCAGCACTCAGCACTCAGCACTCAGCACTCAGCACTCAGCACTCAGCACTCAGCACTTAAAAAAGAGCTTGACAAATAGGATTAAATTTGAGAACATAGAATTTATATGGAAATTGCGGGTATAGCTCAGTGGTAGAGCGTCACCTTGCCAAGGTGAATGTCGCGCGTTCGAATCGCGTTACCCGCTTATGAAAAAATGTAAATTACAGGTCATAATAATCCACAAGACTAAGATGGCTTAACTACAATTTATATAGTTGTAGTCTATTTGTCTTATTTGCGGTGTAATACACTAGATTACAACAGCCTAAGTAGCACCAGTAAAGGTTAAAAAAGGGGCTAAAAACTAGAGAATAGAGAATAATAAGTATTTTTACTCAGCATTGCCACTTACTCAACCCTGCGGTCAACCACAGAAGCGTCTACAGGAAGAAAGCACTTTTTTCAGTCAGCCTGCATCTGGCGTTAGTAACTATGGCAATGTTAGCATTTGCTTTGTTATTTATATAAAGAGCTGAAAAAAGAGAAACTGAACTCCAAAGCTTTGGGGAACGGGATTCTCATAAATCATGAAAACACGCTCAAGTTATTAGAACGCTTGTGCAATCTCAAAAACACGAAAAAATCGACTTTAACATGGAATATCCCTGTCCCTGCCGTCGCAAAGGACAGTTAGTTCCGATTACACTGACAGAAGCATTTGGTTGCGATCGCTGTCAGCAAATCTTTGTAGTAGAAGATAATGGTCATGTTTTAGAACAACTTTCTACCACCTATCCCTACAAACGAGCTTGGCGTTGGACGGGAAATAGCTGGCATGTAGCCCATGCTCGTTTAGGAGTAAGCTATCTGCCTATAGCACTAGGCATTATTTTCGTGCTAGTGATTATATGGTTACCATTAGCACTGCGATTGGCAAATGGTTCCAGCATTATTGCTTGGGCAATGGTGGCGGTGCTGTTGGCTATCTTGCCAGCACTGATGGTCTGGCTCACCTACAGACGTTAATTCAATGACCGTTGAAGTTTTGGATGATTACCCCGAACCAATTACTAGCGCTAAACGCGCTCATCAAGCTTCCCTAAAGTTGGGGTTTACCAAGGGAGTAGACCGCAGTCGTGCTGTATTGGCAATGGCACAGGCACTGCAAGACTCGTTTGACGACATTTTGGAAGCCAACACTTTGGATCTAGAAGCCAGCAAAGAAATGGCAGTACCAGAGCTAATTTTAGATTGGCTGAAGCTAACTCCCACCAGGCTAGAGGCGACAGTGGAAATCCTGCAACGCTTGGGGGAATTATCAGATCCACTGCGGCGAGTCAGGAACGCTGACTATCAACTAGAAGATTCCCAAAGTTACACTCAGTTAATGCCTTTGGGAGTGATTGGATTTATTTATGAGGCGTTTCCTGATTTAGGAGCGATCGCGGCGGGTTTATGTATAAAAACTGGCAATAGTCTGATTCTTAAAGGTAGTACAGAAGCTAGTCATTCCAATGAGGCGATCGCTAATGTACTGCAAAATGCTATTGAAGAAGTAGGTCTACCACCAGGCTGTTTAGAACTGATTACAGCAGAACATGGTGCTTCAATTCGGGATTTAGTCACCCAAGACCAGTACTTGAATTTAGTAATTCCCTACGGACGTTCTAGCTTAGTCCAGCAAGTAATGCGACAAGCAACTTGTCCAGTCTTAAAGTCAGCGATGGGTAACTGTTACCTCTACTGGTCGCTCAATAGCAGCTTAGAGATGGTGCGCTGGATGATTATGGATAGCCATGAGAGTGAACCAGATCCAGTAAACGCCATTGAAAAAGTACTTATTCATCGCCAAGCTATGCCCTCATCTTTGGCAGTTTTGTGGAACAGCTTAAAAGAAAAAGGCTTTGAAATTAAAGGAGATGAAGAACTAGTAGAAGCTTTCCCCCACTTGCATCTGGTGAAAGACGAAGAATGGGGAAGCGCTTATTTAACTAAGACAGTCGCCTTTAAACTAGTAGATAGTTTAGAAGATGCGATCGCCTGGATTAATCAACACAGTAGCGGTCATGCTGATTGTATTGTCACGGAATCCTATCAAGAAAGTCGCCAGTTTGCTTTAGGTGTGAACAGCGCCTCTACCTACATCAACACCTCGCCGCGTTTTTCTCGCAACCCTTCACGGGGAGATTCAGTATTTCTCGGTATGTCCAATCAAAAAGGACACCGCCGGGGATTTATTAGTTTGGAAACCCTAACGACGGTGAAGCACATTGTTCAGGGAAATGGCCGATTTTAGCAGTAGGAAACGTTAAATGATTATGCCACAAAGAGTAATCACCCCTGAGAATCCAACTTGTTCTGCTATACGTCTAATGCCAGAAAAATCATTGCTAATTGAATCACTCAAACACAGACAAATTTCCCAAATTAACTATTTTAGTTGTGTCAGTACTACTAATCGAGAAAAATTTGACTATTATTTATTAGTGTTTGACACTAGTATGAATACATTCTCATTTAATATAAATTGCTATAATCATAAATTAATTGAAGCATAATATAACCAAAGTAAAGTGAACACAAAATGACTACTCAATCAATGATTCAACCATCATCCTTAATATCTTCTGGGATCAGGATGAGCGAATTTGGTAACATTTACTTATTTAAATTTACCGAGGAACTACAGTCACGTTTTGAACAACTTTTAGAAAAGAAAAAAACTGATACACTCACTCCTGAAGAAGAAGCCGAATATATGGGTATCTCCGAATTAGAGCGAATCTTTACCTTGATTAATGCTCAACTAGCGGCGAAAAGTCAATGGTGTCCGAACAAACTCGAAGACTTGTAAGACAACGAGCTAAATTCCTTTGCGAATATTGTCACTCTCCCGAATACTTGAGTCCAGACCGTTTTACCATTGACCATATCATGCCGCAGTCTTTGGGTGGCTCTGATGAACTGGATAATTTGGCATTAGCTTGTCATCGCTGTAATGAGCGTCACTATAATTTCATAATAGCTGCTGACCCTCAAACTCAAGAAAAAGTCTCTCTGTTTAATCCCCGTCAGCAAAAATGGTCTGAGCATTTTGTTTGGACAAAAGAAGGAACCAAGATCGTAGGTATAACACCTATAGGAAGAGCAACAAGCGCTCGCTTTGACTTCAACGATGAACGGCGAGATGAGCCTTCGATTCAAGTGGCTCGTCGTTTTTGGGTAGAAGCAGGTTGGCATCCGCCGCAATCAGATCCAAGTCAAGAATAAACCAGATCCATTGAGTCTTTTCCTGGAAAAAAGCTTATTTAGTTGCAGAAAAGTCTTGCTAATTGAATTACTCAAATATAGGTGGCCATAATTCAGAAATAGCAACTTCCCAACTAGGAAATAACTCATTAATAGTTAACTTATCGTCACCAGTCAAAATTTCAACATCACCATTGGGACGATATACACTCACAGTTAACTCATCTGGATTAATTAATATTCCTACTTTTGCACCTAATTCTAAAAATAATTTAACTTTATCTTCTAACTTAGACATTCTGTCTGTTTTCGATTTTATTTCCACAACCAAATCAGGTACCAACTGACCAAAATCTCTCACAGTGCGTTTTAATCTCGCCGCCGCTACAAAAGAAACATCAGGAGCGCGCAAATCTGTATTTGGCATTATAAACCCACCACTTGAGTCAAATATCCGCCCAAGTTTACGAGGTTTTATCCAATTACCTAATAATCTGATCAACTCAGCGCCGATTTCACTAGACTCAATATCCGATGGCCTCATAACTAAAATATTTCCTTCTTGCAGTTCTATTTGGTAGTCCTGCTCATCTTCTTGTAGCTTTTGTTGCAGTCTTTCTACATCCTCAATATTAAGAGTCATACAACTTTTCAGATATAGTTCACTTTAAATTTATAGTAACCTGACTATTCCTCAATACCATTCAATTCAAGAAACAAAACTCATTATCTTTCTTTGCGTCTTTGCGCCTTTGCGCGAGACAAAAAAAGCCCGCTTACACGGACTTCATTTATATAACCCCAGATTTCTGGTCTGCGAGGCAATTTATTTATTCTTCGAGGTGTAATAAACCTTACTACCTGTATCCGGAACAAAATGACAGCTAATAGCAGAACGCCGTAAAGATTGCCAAATAGGTTCCTCAGACTTGCGGAAGTATTCACCCATCACCGGTTTAATCGCTTCCGTCGCCTTCAGCAAATTGTAATGCGGAATGTTGAGGAAAATATGGTGAGCAACATGAGTACCGATATCGTGATGGATGTGATTCACCAAACCGTAATCTCTATCAATACTAGAAATTGCACCTTTCAGAAAAGTCCAATCTTCGCCACGATACCAGGGAATATCTTGCTCAGTATGATGCAAAAATGTTACCAAATCTAGCCAAATTACAAACACAATGTAGGGCATAGCGTAGTATTTGAGCAACCACATCCAACTCCATTGATAGGTGAAGAAACCTAGCAAGCCTACCATACCAATCCAGAGTAGAGTACTGGTAATAATATCCCCTTTTTCAGATGGCTTAAAAAGTGGGCTACTAGGCGAAAAGTGAGAGCCTTCTTTATTAGGAGAACGCTTGAATAAATACACTGGATAAGCCAACAGGAACACATAATATCTGCCTATCTTTTGCAGGAAGGGCATTTCCTTATATTGTGATTCTGTCACAGGATACCAGCTTTCATCATTATCGATATTGCCAGTATTTTTATGATGAGTTCTGTGACTAATTCTCCAACCGTGATAAGGAACTAGGATTGGTGTGTGAGATAAATGTCCAATCAAATCATTAAGCCATTTCTGTTTAGAAAAAGACTGGTGTCCGCAGTCATGTCCGACTACAAACAAAGCCCAAAACATTGTTCCTTGCATAACCCAGAAAATAGGCCAAAAATACCAAGAATCCAGATAATTAGCAATTGCATAAAGCAGACTGATAATCAGGATGTCGCGCAAGAAGTAAAATAGGGATCTTGTCACACTTGGCTGAAAGCATTCAGCAGGTATTGCCGCTTTCAAATCCTGAAGAGTAAAGGGAAGTTTGGTTGTATCTTCAGATGGTTCACAGTCATCAGGATTATTGAAAGTTATGGAGTTTGATTGCACTGGATTCTTTTTTGGGATGTAAATTCGGACTTGTTTGGAATGTCTCTAGTATCAGTTTGCACTAATACACAAGAAGATAATCTCTGGTAATTTACCTAAAAAAATTACCAGAATCTATTTAATTTGCAGAAAAACAAACGCTCTTGTGATTGCAAAAGCGTGAGTTGCTCATAGAAAATCTATTTGCAGTGATGTTTATTGTTCTGCGTAATATTCGTTAAAAGACTTATAACCAACATCCGTTTTATATAGTTGGCACTGGTCTGTAATTTGCTTCATTAAAGACCAAGAAAACTGACATTCATCATGTAGATAAGGCTGCCAATTTTCCTTAATGCTGCTATGGGCCAGCCGCAAATTATAAGAAGGAATAGCAGTAGAAATGTGATGCGGAACATGAACATTGATATCATGACACAGGATTTCTACCCAACGGGGATAATCACAATGAATGGTACCAAATAGCTGTGCTAAAGCCTCATTCCACTTGTTCGCTGCTGCAAAAGGAACATCTGCGGCAGTGTGGTGAACGATGGTAAAGGTACTCATCCAAAAATGGTAAACCATCCAGGGCAGTAGCCAAAACTTGACAAATCCCCAAATACCAGTTGTAGCAATCAGCAGAGGAAAAGCGATCGCGGCAAACACAACTACTACAGCCACAGAAAGCTTGATGCTTGATTGGTCTTTGGTTTTAAATTTTTGCCAATCAAAATGCACGACTGCCCAGTGTCCAATGGAACCTAACCACCACAGGCGCTTACGCATGAACCCTTCAAAAGCAAACTGTTGTAAGCAAGTCCAATTTGCAAACACGTGTGTTCTAATGGGATGCCAAGCATTATCCTCATCCAACTTATTGGTATGAGTATGGTGATAATTATGCTTAATCCGCCAACTGTGAAAGGGATAAATTAAAGGCATCATAAACAAATGCCCCACCAAATCATTTACCCAACGACGTTTGGCAAAAGACCTGTGACCACAATCATGGCCAATTACGAAAAATCCTGTTAAAGCAGTACCCGTAAAAATCCAAGCTAGGGGCAAGAGAAACCAAGGACTGATTGTCAGAAAAAAGTAGCCCAAGCCAACCATAAAGACACTGAGCAGCACTTGTGTCCAAGCTTTACGTCGGTTTTGCTGAAAACATTCTCGTGGCAAGCTTTTGATAATATCTTTTAACTTCAGGTTGGAATCGCCAAGGTCGTTACCTAGTTTCTGGCTGTTGATTATTGATGTAGTCATGAACACCTGGAAAACAACACACTTTTCCGTCAAGTCACCAAAAAAAGCGACTTGCCGCAAAATTTCTTAACATTAGCGTCTCGGATTATAGCAACCTAAGCTACACAAGCGCACTATTTTTAGTAGCTATAGGAAATATTTCCGAGGGTGTGAATGGTTATTAGTTGCTGGTAGAAATTATTTTTTCGCCAATAGTGAATAAATTCTGTAATTTATCCACTATTGACCATGAAGCAAGGAAATTACTGCTTTTTGTCTGCCAACTTGACATTAGTAGCCAGACCAAGTACTTGCAGCAGTTGAATTGTCATCCAAGTTAAATCGATTTCCCACCATTCCAGCCCGTGACGAGCGGAGTATTGAAAAGCATGGTGGTTATTATGCCAGCCCTCACCGAACACTAGCACGGCGACCCACCAACAGTTAGTTGAGCGATCGCCTGAATCATGGCTGCGATAGCCAAATTTGTGGGTAGCACTGTTCACCAACCAAGTACAGTGGTAAACCCAGACAATGCGAGCAAAAATTCCCCAAACCACGAAAGACCAGCCACCCAGATACATGAGTAATAAACCCAGAGCCACCTGGATCAAAATGAAATATTTTTGTAAAAACTGATAAACTGGGTCTTCGGCAATATCTTTGGTAAACCGAGGCACATCAGCGTGAGAGGGAGAGTGATAAATTAGCCAACCCATGTGACTCCACCAGAAGCCTTTATTAGAATCATGGGGATCTGGTTCGGTATCAGAATGTAAATGATGAATGCGATGTGTACCTACCCACTCAATTGGCCCTCCTTGACAGGCCAATGTCCCACAAAAAACCAAGAAATACTCCAGCCATTTGGGAGTTTGAAAACTGCGGTGGGTAACAAGGCGGTGAAATCCTAGAGTAACGCCTAGACCACCTGTCACCCAATAGAGAAAGAAACCCACACCAACGGCCGCCCAGCTAAAGTTACTAGGAACAAAGGCAAAAAGAGCGCCGATGTGTAGAAAAACGAAAAACAGGGTATTTACCCAGTTAACTTGAGGTTTAGTTGAAGTAGCAATTGTCATGCAATAACCCGAATTGAAATTGTCCAGCCTAATCTGCGCGATTGGAAAATCCGCATATCTATAATTTTTTTTGAAAGAGGAACTGATGAACAGCTTGGAACAGATGCGGCTAGCAGAACAGGCACTGATAGAGATTTTTTCTGGAATTGACGCTCAGGTCAAGCATAATCTGAAAAGAGTCTTAGATGCTTTTCGTAATTACCGTGTAGGGGCACACCATTTTGCTGGTGTTAGTGGTTATGGTCACAATGATTTAGGACGAGAAACTTTAGATAAAGTTTTTGCCGAAGTCATGGGTGCTGAAGCTGCGGCTGTGCGAGTGCAGTTTGTTTCTGGAACTCATGCGATCGCCTGTGCTTTATTTGGTGTTCTCCGTCCTGGAGATGAAATGTTAGCAGTAGTCGGTTCTCCTTACGATACGCTCGAAGAAGTCATTGGTTTACGGGGTAAAGGTCAAGGTTCTCTTATTGAGTTTGGCATAAATTACCGTCAATTGGAGTTAACCCTAGCAGGAACTATAGATTGGCAAACCTTATCTCAAAGTGTGACTGAGAATACCCGTTTAGTATTAATTCAGCGTTCTTGTGGCTATTCCTGGCGACCGAGTTTATCAATTGCGGATATAGAAAAAATCGTTCACCTAGTTAAACAGCAAAACCCCAACACTGTCTGCTTTGTCGATAACTGTTACGGCGAATTCATTGAAACCAGGGAACCTACAGATGTCGGTGCTGACTTAATGGCGGGGTCATTGATTAAAAATCCTGGCGGGACAATTGTGACAGCTGGCGGTTATGTTGCCGGTCGTGCTGATTTAGTAGAAGCAGCTGCTTGTCGGTTAACGGCTCCTGGTATTGGTAGTTATGGGGGTGCAACCTTTGACCAAAATCGGTTGTTGTTCCAAGGCTTATTTTTAGCTCCCCAGATGGTAGGGGAGGCGATGAAGGGGACTCATTTAACTGGTTATGTGTTTGATAAGTTGGGTTATCCGGTAAATCCTGCACCTTTAGCGCCGCGTGGGGACGTAATTCAGGCGATTAAGCTGGGTTCTGCTGCTAAGTTAATTGCTTTCTGTAAGGCGATACAGCAGCATTCACCTGTGGGTTCTTACCTAGACCCGATACCCGATAACATACCGGGATATGAGAGCCAGGTAATCATGGCTGGGGGGACGTTTATTGAGGGGAGTACTTTGGAGTTTTCGGCGGATGGGCCTTTAAGAGAGCCTTATGTGGTGTATTGCCAAGGGGGGACTCATTGGACTCATGTGGCGATCGCGCTAGAGGCGGCGATGGTGGCGGTGTCGCAAGTTACATGAGTTAAGATTGTGTCACGCAAAGAAGTCCTTCTCACTCTTTTCTTTGCGCCTTTGCGCCTTTGCGTGAAACTTACTCCGGTAACTTATACTCCCCCACAATCCGCTTAGCAAACTCCGGCACATGCTCCTCTAACTTTTCCGGATGATTCCGTTTCACATACAAATAATTCCGCGTAAAATGCGAATCAATAGAAAACCGTGCATACTCCAAACCCTTCGGCCCAATCCTCTCAATCACCACACCCATAAGCTTCGCCGCCCACATCGGCAAAGTCACACCTTTATCGTAAGCAGGAATACTCTGTTGCACCGCTTCTTTCCGATTCCCTTGGGACATCACCGGCTGAGTATCTAACTGGTCTTGCACCAAGTCCAACATCTCCCTTCCTGTATCATTTCTGACCACAATCCACTGCCAGCCAAAGGGTGCGCCCATATAACCGACAACTAAATCTGCCAAGGAGTTGACGTAATCAAAACAACTCATACAGGAAGGGGCAAAGACATCTTTAAGTTTATTCGTCTTCAAACCAAAGAATGGCACGGTTTCTGTGGAGCCATCTTCATGTTTAAAATGCACCCGGAAGTCTTGCATGAATTCATAATGTACCACCGTCTCAGGCGACCGGCTGGTAGTTTCTAAGAATTTTTGCAGCCCAGCACGGGTAACGTTGTCTACGCAAGGTGTACCTAAGACATACAACTTTTCTAAACCCAGTTGTTTTTCCACAGCCCTAAGTGCTTGAATTTGGCAACCCACACCAATTACTAATAATCGCTTCATCCCCGATCGCTCTATTTGTTCCAAGACAGAAAGGTTGGGCGATAATGTTGGTTTATTTACCCTGGCTGCCAGTATTTCTTCTGGGGTACGGGCGATAACAGGCATGGGTTGAAAGCGGTCTTCTTTGGTGTTCTGCACACACACAACACCTTCAACTAAACCACGATTGAGCATTTCAATGGCAATACTACTAACGATACCCGTCCATTGCGCGCCTTCTATGGGGTGTTGTTTTCGGGCTGCCATCATATCTTGATGCACACCGAAGTATAGTTCATTTTCGTTATCTAGATCACGCGATCGCCTGTGGGTCTGTTCTTCTAGTTCGCCTATCTGCTGATTAATAAAAGCGCAGGCTTCCTTGACATAATGAATATAGTATGTGTCACACAGTCCGCACTCGCTACAAAGTTCTTTAGCAGGGCGACGGCTAGTAGATTTGAGGGCTTTGGCTTTTTTGTGAGGAGAAACTGAAGTCATGTTAAGCGCAATTTGTTATCTCAAAATTTAAGATAGCGGAATGCTGTATCTTACACAAAATTTCAGTGCAAAAATCCAGATTTCAGCTATACATGAATTAAACTGAATTAAAGTATTATCGACTACGTTTTCTAAACGTATTAACCCTGAGAAAGAAACGCAAAACTATGGGACTAGGTAAGCGCATCAATGGTATTGTCCGTGCAAATGTCAATAGCACACTAGGTAACTTTAAACAGGTAGATTTCCATCAAGCAGAAAAAGCAGCATTTATTGGTGGCGGAGTAGTGGCTGGTGCTGTTGTATCTGACACAGTGGGTGGCATGGGATTAGCAGCCGCAGGAACAGCTATTGGTATTGGTGCGCCTCATTTACTAGCTGTAGGAGCAGTTACTGGTACAGCCGCTTATGGAGCAAAAAAGGGAATAGAAAACCGAGACTCTCTAGCGTTAGGTGCAGCTGCATTGGGAGCAGCAGGTGGTGTAGGAGTTTCTAGCACCATTGGCAATATGGGATTACTAGCAGTCGGAACGGGATTTAGCATCGGTATGGCTCCTGTAACAGCGGCTGGTGCAGTTGTGGGACTTGGTGCTTATGGTGTATTCCAGCTCCTTAATGGAGATAAGAATACTAATGATTCAAAGCAAATGATTGAATCCCTCAACCAAGTCAAACAAATCATTATTCAGAATATCCATTCTACTAAAACTGATCAAAACAGAGTACGAGAAAATTATAAACAAGCTCAAAATAAAGTCACATCTTGCCATCAAATAGCTTTATTAGCTATGAAAAAAGGTAGTGAAGACTTGGCACGTGAGGCATTGATGTGTAAGTATACTCACCAACAAACTGCCGATAGTATTCACAAACAACTAGAAGAACTAACAGCATATATTAATAATCAATTCCTTGACTTGCAATTTATAGAACAAACCATTATTCAAATAAAAGCAAAAGCAAGCTAAAAAACCATACTTTACCTCTTTCTCGGCGTTCTCTGCGCCTCTGTGTTTAGTTAATCAAATTCTTTTACATCATGAAAAAACTAGGAATTATTATCATTGCTTTCGCCTCAATTTTGACTGCCTGTGACCAAAACGCACAAACCGAATCACCACCAATATTAAATTCTCAAAACCAGGTTACTCAAATTACTTCTAGTTCAACAACTCCTTAAATCAAAATGAAATCAACCTCCCAAACAGGTGCAGCATTTCTTGCTGGAGGAAGTATAGCAGGTGTAGGTATCTCCTCAACAGTTGGCGGCATAGAAATTGTCGGCAGTTTTGGTGGTATGGGAATTGGCGCGACTCCTTATAGTTGGTGCAAATTAGCAAGATTTTATCATCCCGATGTTAACGGTTCTGCCAGTGACAAAGCTGCAATGCAAGCAATTAATCACGCTTATCAAGAATTTCAGTCTAAAAAATGACAATTTGCTAAATATCTAGCTTAATAGCTGTTATGAGCAATTAGTTTTTAATTTGAGCAAAATTACTCAATATTACTTGCATATAGTCATGATTACTCAACTCTCATGATTAAAGCTTGATGATTGTTGCAATAATTACTTTATGTTTCTATTGATAACTGCTTGTGAACTGCTCAAGTCAGCTGGAAAATCGGCATCTATCTTAGGTTATGTGTAATATGTATTTTCCGGACTTATTCCTTAAATTTTACATTTAATTGGAAAGTGGGGTAATATATTTACCACCCTAGGCTTATTGACATCTAAAATTTTTCAGCGTTTGTATTGCATATTCTGAAAAAACATTATAAATTATTAACTTATAGGGGAATAATTTAACTTGCAATCTATCGGGCTAACCTCAGCTTAAGTAGATATACTGGAAATATTTAAATATTTTCAACACCAAACTTTGAATAATACTAGAGATATATTCCTGTTTGGGTAGGTAAAGTTTTTGATGTACAGACTCAGGGACGAATAATCTAGAAATATATCTTGTGTAATTGTTCTGAGAAATCACGAAGTGGCTTGAGGTGAAAAAGCAGTTAACTGTAATTCACCCAAATGATAATAATTGAAAGCAAATAAATTTGCAGAGAAATTATCGACTTAATCAATTCAGGACTTACGCAAAAATTGCCAAAAAGTTTAATTTAACGCACCGCCAAGGCGCCCGCGCGCAGCGATGCCCGTAAGGGCTGTAGAACGCCTTCGCGAAGCGTCTCGAAGAGAAGAATTCGTTAAGTGTGCGTAAGTCCTACGATTGTTTATAGATTATTTTTTAAAATAAATCTGCTATTCAAAACATAGCTTTTGTTATGCTAAAAATAGCAGTAATAATCAATGAAGGCGCATCCACTACAAATTCACCCCCTCAATGGAGCTACTCTGGCGATGCCAACAAATGAATTAGTAACAGATGAGAATATAGAAGAACAAGCATGGCGAGCGCTAGAGAAGTCAATTCTCTACTATCAAGGTCGCCCCATTGGGACTGTAGCCGCCTATGATGCATCTGTAGAAGCACTCAACTACGATCAGTGTTTTATCCGAGATTTTGTTTCTTCAGCATTAATTTTTCTGATTAAAGGTAGAACAGATATTGTTCGTAATTTCCTAGAAGAAACATTAAAGTTGCAGCCTAAAGAAAGGGAATTAGATGCTTATAAGCCTGGTCGAGGGTTAATTCCAGCTAGCTTTAAAGTTGTATTAGAAAATGGGCAAGAATATTTAGAAGCGGATTTTGGAGAACACGCCATCGCTAGAGTAACACCAGTGGATTCTTGTCTATGGTGGATTATTTTATTGCGTGCATATATAGTCGCTACCAAAGATTATTCTATAGCCTATCAACCTGATTTCCAAAATGGTATCAGGCTCATTATGGAAATCTGCTTGGCGAATCGCTTTGATATGTATCCCACATTGTTGGTTCCAGATGGTGCTTGTATGATTGACCGTCGGATGGGTATTTATGGGCATCCTCTAGAACTGCAAGTGTTATTTTATGCGGCTTTGCGGGCGGCGCGGGAGATGCTGATTTGCCAGGGTAATCAAGATATCGTAGCAGCAATTGATAACCGCTTACCATTATTGTGCGCTCATATTCGCCAGCATTATTGGATAGATATTAATCGTCTAAATGCAATTTATCGCTTCAAAAGTGAAGAGTATGGCAAAGCCGCAGTCAATTTATTTAATATCTATGTAGATTCTCTTCCCTACTATGAATTAGATAAATGGCTACCGAGAAAAGGCGGTTATTTAGCTGGAAATGTCGGGCCATCGCAGTTAGATACACGTTTCTTTGCATTGGGTAACTTGATGGCAATCATTTCCGATTTAGCCACCGAAGAACAGTCACAAGCAATTATGACTCTGATTGAGGAACGATGGGACGATTTGGTGGGAGATATGCCGATGAAAATCTGTTTCCCAGCCTTAGAAAATGAGGATTACAGAATTGTTACAGGATGTGACCCGAAAAATATCCCTTGGTCATATCATAATGCTGGCAGTTGGCCTGTTTTAATGTGGATGTTTGCAGCAGCATCTGTAAAAACTAACAAAACAGCCTTGGCCAGAAAGGCTATTGAAATTGCTCAAGCACGCCTGTGTGAAGATGAATGGCCAGAGTATTATGATGGCAAAAAAGGGCGTTTAATTGGTAAACAAGCTAGGAAATATCAAACCTGGACAATTGCTGGTTTCTTGTTAGCTAAAGAACTAATGGATAATCCCAATTATTTACCATTAGTTAGTTTTGATGAATTACCTCCAGAAGTTGTTTCTAGAGCGTGTGAGTTTGAAATTGGGAGCGTAGATCCGTATATGTCTCTTTAGCGGAGATGGCTGTATTCATAATCACCATTATTGCAGCAATTAATCTAAAACTCCTTGAGTTGTAATGTGTAAATTGTCCAAAACAAACATTAAATTCACAGTCCCTTTGTAGTTATTAGGGGCTTTTTTGATTTTCTAAATTGCTCTTTGTGATCACTTTCTAAATAGAGCATATGGGACAATGAGGTAAATGAAAAACTTGGGTTATCCTGAGAATATGGACGGTGGAATATCGCCCCAAATCGAACGTGGCAAAAAGTAAAATGGGTATATATCCATCTCCGAAAAAGCATTGAAGCAGCAGAGTGTAATTCTTGCCAAAATCCCATCAAAATGGAGTGTTTCTCGCAATGGAAAGAGAGAAATTAGTAATAGTTGATGATCTAGAGAAACAGGCATGGGAAATTTTAGAAAAGTCGATTATTTATTATCAAGGTCGTCCTGTAGGTACGGTATCTACCTGTGATGATTCGCAAGGGAATTTGCATCATGACCATTGTTTTATCAGAGATTTTGTATCTTCAGCCTTACTTTTTTTAATTAAAGGTAAATATGATATTGTTCGTAATTTTCTAGAAGAAACTTTAAAGTTACAGCCTAAAAAAAGCCAATTAGATGCTTATACACCTGGTCAAGGTTTGATACCAGCCAGCTTCAAAGTTGTCTCAGATAATGGGCAAGAATATTTAGAAGCAGACTTTGGTGAACACGCGATCGCGCGAGTCACACCTGTTGATTCTTGTCTGTGGTGGGTTATTATACTATATGCTTATGTCAAAGCTACAAAAGACCTCAGTTTCGCGTTGCAGCCTGAATTTCAGCAAGGAATCATGTTAATTATGGAACTTTGCTTGGCGACGCGATTTGATATGTACCCAACGCTGTTAGTTCCAGATGGCGCTTGTATGATTTATCGGCGGATGGGTATTTATGGTTATCCGTTAGAAATTCAAGCTCTATTTTATGCAGCTTTGCGGGCGGCGCGCAAGTTACTAATTTGTGCAGGTGATGCAGAAATTGTGATTGGGATTGATAACCGCCTACCTTTATTGAGAGATCATATTCGCCATCATTACTGGATTGATATGAAGCGATTGAATGAAATTTATCGCTTTAAGGGTGAAGAATATGGACAGTCAGCAGTCAATCAATTTAATATTTATCCTGACTCAATTCCCTATGCTAATTTAGCAATTTGGTTGCCAAAAAACGGCGGTTATCTCGCAGGTAATGTTGGCCCGTCACAATTAGATACTCGTTTCTTTGCGCTGGGAAATATGATGGCCATTATTTCTTCGCTAGTGAGTGAACAGCAGTCCCAAGCGATTATGAATCTCATCGAGGAACAGTGGGATGATTTAGTGGGAGAAATGCCGATGAAAATCTGTTTCCCAGCAGTAGAAAAGGAGGAGTACAGAATTTTTACAGGCTGTGACCCCAGAAATATCCCTTGGTCGTATCATAATGGTGGTAGTTGGCCAGTATTACTGTGGTCGTTGATTGCGGCTGCTAAAAAAACAGGTAGAACTTGTATTGGGAAACGCGCCATTGAAATTGCTCAAACACGCATTAGTGAAGATCATTGGCCAGAATATTACGATGGTACGCGGGGGCTATTAATTGGTAAAGAAGCCAGAAGATATCAAACCTGGACAATTACTGGTTTCTTATTAGCAAAAGAATTGATGAGAAATTCTGCTCATTTAGCTCTGATCAGTTTTGCACAATTTGATTTAGAGAATGCTTCCCAGTCTTGTGAATTATAACCTGCAAGTCATCAAAGAATGACTAAGTAGGTAGGCACAAATAAAATCAACTATGTAAAGAAAAATGAATCAGCTTAAAACCCTCTTCCCTTCTGCCTTATCCTAGCGATAAATTTTCCCACCCACCTACTTACCTGTAGCTTTGACAAAATCTCTTTAAAACTCTTCTTCCTAACTTTGCGCCTTTGCGCCTTTGTGTGAGCATTCCATAATCTTTTCTCCACTGCTATATGACTAACATCCATAAACTAATTAACCAAATTGCTGATGCAGAAGCTAAATTGTACACTACCCAATTTCTTGCACCCTGCGTCAAAGGTGGACGAGTCCGCACACGGGTAGCCGGGATGACCTACACCTTTAACCCAAAGCCTAGTAAATTTGCTGGTTGGGGTATCTTTCAGCCTGTGGATGAGAAGACAGCAAAGGTTGTGGAGGAAGCAGACTTACCCCAGATTGCAGAATACTTGCAGAACTTTCCTCAAATCCGGCTACGGTTAGCACAGCAATTGCAAGGACAAACTTGGTTAGCATACCCCGTGAATGAAGCAGATATGCGTCAAAGATTCCAGGTTGTCAAGCCTGTCGCAGTGCATCTAGTCACCGAAGGTATTGTTTTTGAGCAAATCATAGCTCGTTGGCATGGTCAATCCTGCTGGTTTGAGGAAGTTGATCGCCGTACTGATCCGGTGATTGTGGAAACGCTGCAATCTGCCATTAAACAACTCATTCCGGCTCTTGAATTGCAGTTTAAAGGTATGACTCCAGAAATCCGCATAGTGTATGAATTAGCAACTAAACGCCTTGAGGGTTTTGGTCAACAACGGGATGAAAGACGACTGCAAAAAGCATTGCAGATGGGTGGTGGTGAATTACAGCAATTTCACGATCGCGGTGATTATTGGACAGTTGATTGGACAACAACCGATGGTGTGCGTCACAGTAGCGCCATCGCGAAAACTGATTTGACTGTCATTAGTTCTGGTATTTGTCTGAGTGGACGCGATCGCGACTTTGATTTGCAATCGTTAGTAGGTGTAATGGAAACATAAGAGTAGTGAGGACAATGAGCATATTTTTTCACGAACAGCTTTACCGCACCAATGCTGTAATGGCAAAGCTGAAAGATTATCCGGTAACAATTTGTGGGGCTGGAGCCTTAGGAGCTAACATTACTGAAAACCTGGCGCGGTCTGGATTTGATCAACTGACAGTGATTGATCGCGATCGCATTGAGGAGCGTAATCTTTCCACTCAGCCTTACTACCGTTCCGACGTGGGAGCATTCAAGGCTAAAATTTTAGCGAACAATTTATACCGAGCAATTGGCACGAAAGTTGATGCCAAAACAAAGGAGTTAACATCAGCAAATACCACTCAACTACTCAAAGATACTCAGCTAATTGTAGATGTCTTTGATAACAGCGTGTCACGTCAGGCTGTAAAAGATTATGCTGATAAATTCAACATTCCTTGTCTTCATGCTGGGCTAGCGGCTGATTATGCAGAAGTGATTTGGAATGACGTTTATCGCGTCCCTTCTGATGTTAATGATGATGTCTGCGATTATCCATTGGCACGTAACTTGGTAATATTAACTGTTGCTGTAGCGTGTGAAGCGATCGCTTCCTTCATTGCGACAGCAGAACAGCGTAACTTTACCATTACCCTCAAGGATCTGAGCGTTCAATCTCTGTTTCTTAGTAGGACAGCATAAAAAAGTTTGTAGCGAGGACTTTAGTCCTCAAAAAAGACTAAAGCCTTGACTACAAACTCAATTTTGATCAACCCAAATCAAAAAGTAAAATTTCCGTACCAATGTCGGTACTGATTTGGAGTTGTTCTTCACCACTGATTTGCACCCCATCACCTGCTCTTAGTTCTTCTCCATTCAAAGTTGCTACACCTTGAGCTATTTGTAACCAAGCATAACGATGAGGTTTGACGTGATAATTGACAATATTACCTGGCTCTAAAACAGATGTATATAAATCAACATCCTGGTGAATTGTCACAGCACCATCACGCCCATCTTGCGCAGCAATTAAGCGTAATTTACCGCGCTTTTCTGCTAGAGGAAATGATTTTTGTTCATACCTGGGTGCCAATCCTTGCTTGTCCGGTATAATCCAGATTTGCAGTAAATGCAGTGGTTCAGTTTGTGAAGGATTAAATTCGCTGTGAGAGATTCCCGTCCCAGCACTCATGATTTGTGCATCACCAGGACGAATCACCGAACCTGTACCCAAACTATCTTTATGCTCTACAGCACCTGACAGCACATAGGTAAGGATTTCCATATCGCGATGACTGTGGGTAGGAAATCCAGCACCAGGGGCGATGCGATCATCGTTGATTACCCGCAGGGAACGAAATCCCATGCGATTGGGATCATAAAAACTACCAAAGGAAAAGGTGTGATAACTATCGAGCCAGCCAAACTGTGCATGACCACGGGCGTTGCGATCGTGAATTAAGTAGTTAATTGTATTTTGAGACATGGTGTTACCTCGTTTAATGTTCAGGGTTATAGACTAAAATTGGAAATAGAGAATATGGTTGTTAAATTAATAATTAACAGCAAATATTAGTAATTGTTTTATCCAAATTGGGATTATATTAATTAATGCTAATAGCGCATATTCTCAGTGTATAAATCCTGGTGAACATATTTGATTCAAAGTAATATTTGAACTATCTAAATAGTAGACTATGTATATATAAAATGAAAAGTACGCACTTAAAAGTGCTGTACTTACCAAAAAGATACTATTCAGTTGGAGAACAAAAGTACTTATCTGACAACAGCTGATTTTTGAGGTGTAGTAGTACCAGATTTACCATTCTCACCCTTGATTTCTGCTACTTGCAGATGAGCCTCTAGGAACCAAAGTCGTTTGTCAATGGTGCGGGAAATCTCAGTGTAAAGGTCGGCAGTATCAGCATCACCTAAATTATCGGTTTTAGCGATCGCTTCTCTGATATGTTTGGCATAGAGTGCAAAGCGATCTGCTAAAGCTGTCACATGCTCTTTGCCTTCTAAAATATCAAAGGGATATTCTGGCAAAATGGAATTGCTAGCAGCCGCTCGTGCTGTTCCTAAAGCATAACCACCCAAAGCGGTGATACGTTCAGCTACCATATCAACATACTCTTCCAATTCATCAGCCATTTCATCAAATAATTCATGCAGCTGATAAAAGTCAGTTCCTTTAACGTTCCAGTGAGCTTGCTTGGTCTGGGTTTTCAAATCCATAGTAGCTGCCAAGCTTTGATTGAGAATTACCACAATTTGCACTCGCGATTCAGCAAGAATGTCAATGCGGGTAGGGTAAAGGCGTGATGCCAGTGTGTTGCTATCGGTCATGATTCTACTTCAATTGGAGCGACACAACCAGTCTACAGATAGTAGTTAATTATGGGAAACTCCCTCTAGGCAGATGGCATTAATGTCTGAATGAATTATTATTATCTTTTGTGAGCTAAAATTTTAAATTAGAACACTCAACTACAATAGTGATCTATTGTGCTAAATTTTCCCCCAAAAAAGCGATCGCAGATTATGTAATTCTGCAAAAAGTCATAGGTGAAAGCCAGTTAAATTTGACTCACTTCATTTAAGCAGTGTAAATTTGCTCTTATCCCCAAACAAACACTATTTTCATGCATTACTACGTTATCTACGATGGGAATTGTCATCTCTGCGTTACCCTAGTGCAGTTACTGGAAAACTTAGACCAAGGAAAACTATTTCGCTATGCCCCGATGCAAGATGAGCAGACACTTGGACAATGGGGAATTACCCCCCAAGATTGTGAACAGGGGATGATTTTAATTGATGGTGATGCGCCCCAAAAACGTTGGCAAGGCAGTAATGCTGCTGAAGAAATTGGGCGATTATTGCCGTTGGGAAATATCTTTGTCGAAGCTTATCGGGCGTTACCTGGGATGAAATGGGCAGGCGATCGCTTTTATGAACAAATTCGCTACAACCGTTATACTATTTTTGGCAAGCGATCGAGTACTTATCAATCAACATATTGTGTTGATGGTACTTGCAAAACTGGTAATGAGTAACAAGTTAATAACTGCACCTACCAGAATGGTTGTTAGATATTCTTAGTTAGGGTATTTGCTAATCCCTCTTATGTTACTTTAGGGAGAGAAAAATATTAACTAGCAAGGGGAAAAGTGACTGGAGAAGCACGAAATATGATTTCCCACCAGCGTTCAATACTTTCATAATCAGTCAGGCGAAAATCAGCCCAACCAGGATGCTCCCAAGCAATATACAATAGCTGATATGAGAGCCAGAATTGAAAATACAGTGCTGTTTTTGCACCACGAGGACTTACCACAATTTAAAAAGGGCGGTTCTGTGGTGAGAAACTCTTATTTTTGGGCTTTACGTTCAATAGCTGGTCGAGCTTCTCGTTATCGTGATTGGGAATATGAGCCACAGGTTTGGTTAGCACTAGCGCGAATGCTTTTGTCGTTCGCGGAGTCTGGATATTTGGGTTATAGAGAAACTATGCTGGAGTTTCCCCTATCACAAGGGGAAATTCCTGATGTGCTACGAGATGTGTCAACGTGGGAATAGAAACAGCTTTAATACTGTTCTATTTCACTTCTTCATACCAAATACCCACTGTTTCAAAAGCAGAATAAGCAAGTTTAAGAAATTGCACAACTCGCTGTTTACCAAGAACCCCAAATTCCTTATATTCTCGTGCTTCCGCAAAGGTCAGGCGATGTTGGTCAATTATATTTCTTTCTCTATATGCCAACTTGGGAAAATCTACGACTCTAATTCTATATTGTGTGACTAGATTTTGAATGGCAACATCAGACTCAACATGCTCCCAATCGTCACATAGTCCTAAATTTCTCACCAAAATATGAGGTATTTTGTCACCGTAGCTATTTACTGACTGTGCAAACAGATTTAGGCTATCATATCCGCCAGTAGACACAAACCACTTGCAAAAACTCACTCCCTCCGAACTTCCCAGTTCAATTAACTGATTTCTATCAATCCAGCCTTTGACAGCGCGATGAGATTGTGCAGCCAAATTTACAATGACTGGCTTAGACATGGCCATTTCAAAGATTTTATCTGCTTTATCTGCGTGCCGTTCGTCTTCAGTGAACACAGCATACTGACATATCCCTTTGTAGACACCGGCTACATCAGGATTAGACCTATCAGTCTCCACAGGTACAAACGGTATTCTTTTATCCAGACAATACTGAATCATGGTTCTAGTTAGCAGAGATTTACCTACCCCACCCTTTTCACCATCCACCAAATGAATTGTCGGCATAACAGCTACTCCTAATCCTGAATTGCAGTCATTTAAAATATCTGCAATTAGCTTAGAAGTTTTTGGAGTTTTACGCCTAGTAGCTTTGTTAACTTTTTGAGATAAGTGCTTGTTGATTAACTTCTCAATACTGTTGTCGGTATCAGCAGATCATTTTGTAGTTTTCCCATACCTAGAAAGCAAGTTTCTTCATCATAAACTCGCACTATCTCCCCAGTATCAAGAGTGCAGGGAATTTTTTGTCCTTGACACCATTTTTGGGCAGATATGGCTGGTAATGTCACAAATGGCAAATGTTGTAAGGCTAGATCAGGAGTACTGGGTTGAAATATCCCGGCTTGTATTTGTGCTTCTAAGTCGCTCAAGGTGAGACTATCTGTTAAGTTGAAGCCACTACTATGGGTGCGGATTAAAGCGGCGAGAGTTCCACCCGTTTCTAGGATTGCACCTAAATCACGGGCGATCGCGCGAATATATGTCCCACCACCACAGGCGATCGCTATATCCAACTCAGGAAAATCTCCTTCTCGCCAAGCCAAAATTTCTGTATGAAAAATTTCGACTGTGCGTTTGGGAACTTCTACGGTTTCGCCTTTACGTGCTAAGTCATACAAGCGTTTTCCATCTACTTGAATAGCGCTGTAAATAGGCGGTATTTGCTCAATTTTGCCTTGAAATTGTGCCAGTGCAGTTTTCACATCTGCCAAATTCAATCCCGGACAAGGTTGAGCAGCGATAATTTCACCTTGCAAATCGTCGGTTGTGGTACGCACACCTAACCGAATAGTGGCTTGGTAGGCTTTGTTTTCTGGCAGATATTGTAATAATCTTGTAGCCTTACCCAGTGCGATCGGTAAGACTCCAGTAGCAGCTGGATCTAAAGTTCCCGCATGTCCCACACGTTTGAGGCGCAAAAGTTTTCGCACCCGCGCCACACAATCGTGAGATGTCCAGTCAAATGGTTTGTTTAAGTTGAGAAAACCTTGCACAGTAATTGGGGAGTGGGGATTGGAGATTGGGGAATGGGGAATAGGGATAAATAATAATTCCTTACTCAGCACTCAGCACTCAGCACTCAGCACTCAGAAAGGCACTCAGCACTCAGATTAGGTTATTTTGGTAAGCTGACTGTGAATGTGGTTCCTTGTCCTACTTTACTGGATAAGGTAATGGTGCCACCATGTAACTCTACACAAGCTTTAGCGATCGCTAGTCCCAAACCTGTACCGGGAATGGTGTCTACGTTACTACCACGACTGAAGGATTGAAACAAATTTTTTTGATCTGCTATCGGTATGCCAATTCCTTCATCTTTGATGTGGAAGATTACTTGTGATTCTTTGCCGATGAGATGAAATTCTACAGTACCGCCTGCGGGGGAGTATTTAATGGCGTTGGAAATTAAGTTAATAAATATTTGTTGTAAAAGTCCGCGATCGCCCCAGAAGCTTTTGATATTTCCAGTAATTTTGAACACTAATTCGTGACGTTCGCCTATTGCTTCTCGTTCTTGATCTATGAGGTCAGAGAAAAATGGCAGTAAATCCAACGGCATTGGTTTAAACTTGGCTTTGTCCAGTTCAAATTGGTTCACCAACAGCATATTATCCACGAGTTTGGACATATACCTAGCTTTCTGCTCAATGATGCGCTGAAATCTTTGTTGTTTGCTATCATCTAGCTGCTGGCTATGTTTTACCAAAGTTGATGCAGCCGCCAAAATCGAAGTTAATGGGGTGCGACACTCGTGAGAAACTGTGGCAATGATTTGAGATTTAAATATGTTGAGTTGCTTTTCTTTCTGTAATGCTGCTTGAGTTTGCGCTAACAATTCAGCTTGTTGGATAGCGATCGCTAGCTGTATTGATACTTCATAGAGCATTTCCACATCATCAGTATGCCACTGTGGCTCATCTGAATTGTGGGAAGCAATCAACAAACCCCAAAGCTTAGGATCGGGGTTGCCATTATTACTTAAATTAATGGGAACTACTAAATTTGCTTTGGTATTAAATTCTTCTTTAATGGTGACACAATTACTTAAGCCCATCTCATAGACGTAGGGGATGAGGGATTGGAAATTAGGTATTAGTGATTGGGGTCTTCCCTTGTCCCCTAGTCCCCCCATCTCCCCATCTCCTTGTCCCCATTCCCTTGTCCCTAAACATAATTCAACCGAGGAAGCAACAATTTTACCGCTTTTATCTGCGGCAAACTGATATACCATCACGCGATCGCATTTGAGAAGTTGCTGAACTTCGGCTACGGCTGTATTCAAAATTTGCTCTAGATTTAGAGATTGACGAATTCGCAGCGCAGTTGTAGCAATTAGACGCTGTCTTTCCTGAGTTTTACTTAATTGAGTTTGCAAGTACGATTGCTTAATGGCATTGCGGACAGCAAGTTGCAATACATCCGATGTCAGGTGTTGCTTCACCAAATAATCTAAAGCACCTCGTTTCATTGCTTGCACAGCCACCTCTTCATCTCCGCGTCCTGTCAACATAATCACAGGAACGGCAGTCTCAAATATTTTCTGCTTTAACTGATCGAACAGTTCTAATCCACTCATATCAGGTAAGCAAAAATCGAGCAGAATTACATCGCAGTGCATCTTCTGACACAAGGCCAGCCCATCTTCTGCACAGTCAGCCTCCAAAATTCGGTAAGACTGGTGCGGATCTTTCAAAAGATATCGGCGATAGATTTTTCGATCTGCTGCACAATCATCGATGATGAGTAGCGTCCATGTGTCCAACATAAGAGTATGAGGATCGGGGAGCCATATAGATCCCTTTTATCCTGATTGTGTTTTCTTGCATAATTCTAAAAATAATATAAAATAAATATAAATAAAATCTAATTTCTTAACTAATTATAAAGTGACACAAGGTTATAAAGTGACACAAGGCAGTAAAAAATAAAAATGGTAGCAATGAATCTAGGCAAGACAAAAAGACACAGTGAATCGCAGAGAAAAACGTCTTTGTGTCTTCTCACTCTTGCCTGTTGTTATCCTTTTGTCTCTACTGCTGCATCAACAGAAAATACACAAATTAATCCAAGACTGGCGGGGTATTGGCTTCAAGCCAGTAGTCTACGAAGGCCTGAATGGTCTTTTTTAGTTCCTCAGCATCCATCGGCTTGACTAAATACCCATTTGCGCCTTTTTGGTAGCATAATTCCACATCCTTGGGGTTAGATGATGTGGTAAAAACCACAATGGGAATTTCCCGGAAACTTCTGTCTTGCTTGAGCCGCTCTAGGATGTCACGTCCATCAATTCCTGGTAAATTGAGGTCGAGTAAAATAACAGAAGGTCTTAGGGTTGCTTTAGGGTTGTGAGCGCTCCCCTTTTGATAGAGCAACTCTAGAACCTCATCCCCATTAGTACAGCGATGTATGGGGTTTTGGACAGCCATCCGCCGCATGAGGCGTTGTAGCATCCGAAAATCTTCATTGCTATCCTCAACAACGAGCAGGGGTTCATGAAGTTTTGTTGTCATTCTTTGTCGGATAAACGTAACAAAACGAAATATTTTTTTTTAATTATTGTAAACTATCCCAGCGTAAAATAGAACGTCGAGCCAACGCCCACGGTAGACTCCACCCAAATTCGACCGTCGTGAAGCTCAACAATTTTCTTAACAATAGCTAGTCCCGCACCTGCTCCCCCGCCGTACTTTTCTTGGGAATGAAGCCGCTTAAAGAGCCGGAAGATAGTTTCTAGGTGATGCTCTGGAATGCCAATGCCGTTATCCCGGACATAAAAGACCAGGGGATGCTCATCTGCATTTAGGTAGCCAATCTCAACCCATGGCTCTGCCTTATCGTTGTATTTAAAAGCATTGCCAATCAAGTTACTGAAAACCTCGTTGACGAGAACTCGGTCACACTGAATTATCGGCAAAGGTCGAGAAATCCGAATATTCACCAATTGAAAGTCTTGACGACTAGCACCAAAGACTTCAATCACTTGGTTGAGCAATTCGTTGAGGTCATTCATTTGCAGGCGCAGTTGTGCTTGTCCTAACTGTGAGAGCCGCAGCAGAGAATTAATCAGAGTTTCCATCCGCACAGACAAAGATACGACTGTTTGCAAGCACTCAATCCCGTCATCATCGAGTATTTGACTGTAGTCTTCCAGTAGCACTGTCGAGAAGTTATAGATACCCCGCAGAGGTTCTTTGAGGTCATGTGAAGCGGCGTAGGCAAAGGAGGCTAATTCTTTGTTGCTGCGTTCTAATTCCCAGTTGATTTTGGCTAACTCATCCGCTTTAGAAAGGACAATACCCACGATCGCATTCCTCAGAGCTAGGGCGCTGTCAAGTTCACACGTTTGCCAAGGTAGGGAAGTCAAGCGCACCGTTTCTTGCCATTGGGCAAAAGATGTTCTCGGACAAAGAGTTACACTACCATCTGCCTCAACTTTGATCGAGTCGTTGGGATTTCCTGCCCAATTTACAGTTTGGATAACTTCGGGGCGAAACCACAGGATGTAATAGCGCCGAATTTTAGAAATTCGTAGTAGCAACAAGCCACTGGCAGTATCTTTGAATGCAGCCGCCTCTGGGTAAAGTTTCGGTAGAGAATCAGTGGAAAATAGATTGTCGTTAACTTGGGAATCTGCCCATTCAATTAGCGTCCGCACCTGATCAATATCTGGTGTTGTTCCCACTAGGGTAATTTCATGATCTAGACAAACTGCGGCTCCAGAGGCACTAACAAGATCCAGCAGGCGGATTTCTGGTTTGATTAAAGCATCTATAAAATTGTCGGCTTGGGAAATAGACTCTAGGAACTCAGACTGTAGCGCTTTGAGCTTGACTTTATAGTCCCATTCCGAATGACTAATTTTGTGTGCTAACTCTGAAGATGCAATCTGTCCCAAGAATTCGCACATCTTCTGCACTTCGTAAGGAAGATACTTCGGTGTTTGATGATGGCAGGATATTAATCCCCAAAGCTGCTGCTCTCGAATCAGTGAAATAACTAAAAGAGAGGTTACTCCCATGTTTTGATGATATTCAACACAACATGAATCAAAACTTCGTAGCAGAGAATAACTTAAGTCAAGAGGCTGTTGTGTGATGGGATTGTCTCTAGGAATTAAGGGGACAAGTCGAGCATTCAAATCGGGGATGAATCGCAGGAAGCAACGTCTGTATAATTCCCTTGCTTGTGCCGGAATATCTGTATTGGGATAGTGGAGTCCTAAATAAGGTGATAAATCTTCACGTTTAACTTCGGCAATTACAGAACCAGATCCCTGTTTGTCAAATTGATACACTAATACTCGATCAGCTTCAGTAATATTTCGTATTTTTCCGGCCACTAGATGCAAACATTCTGCCAGACTTGATGCCTCTTGCATTTTGGCGATCGCCTCACCTGCCAAAGCCTGGAAGCCCAAGAAACTCAACTCAGATTCAGAATTATTTGGTTCTAGTTCCAGAATTACAGCCTCTGTTGTCCGATGAACAATGCCATCAAAGTAACGTTCACCACTTGAAGTTAATATTGATACCTTAAAAGTCTTAGCACTGCCAATTTTTTTACCCAAGCACTGCTTAATGATTGCAACTTGTCGAGCATCAAGCAAGCAGTTTAAAGGTTGACCGAGCAAATCTTCTGGCTCTTTACCCAAGTACTCTTGAGTATTGCTGCTAACTTGCAGTATCTCTAGCTGGTTATTGAGTGCCAGTAGTACGCCATGAGGTTGAATAGAGCCAGGTATGTGAATTGGTGTGCGATCGTGGTTAGTCAGAGAAGTGGTTTGGGCAGAAGTATCTTCAGACTGGCTCATAAATCAACTGATGGAAAGCTGATTTTTACAATAACGCAATTAAATGTCACATTTCTTAAAAGATAATTATCTAACTACAGTTAATAGCTGAAGCTGAGTTGACCTTGGTTAAATCGCCAGTAAACACGGCTGTGTATTTAAAAGGTGAGGAACCAGAACAATTCATGGAATTTCGGTCAGGACGACGGGGCAAATACCACGAATTGGCCTGCACAGTCAAATTTGAGCCATTCCATGACAAATTTGTGACATTTAAAGAGAAGGAATTTAAATAGTACAGAATGCTGATTGTCAGGAAGTAAACAGGTATTTTTGCCTCTGACAAGGATGATGGTGAAGATGTAGCTTAGAGAAAAATTGTCACATACAGCATGGCAATGCCAACATCTAACATCCAAAATCCAAAATTGACTATGGGGTTGGGAAACTTTGGTTTTGAGGGGTCACGACCCAGCGCTTGTGCTAATTCACTTTGGCTGAGAGATTGGATAATACTCAAACCGAGAGACTGACTAGAAATATTTTTGGCATAAGCGGCGTTGAGGTAAGAGATATATTGTGATTTACCTGCAACGTATGTTTGGTAGAAAGATAAACTCAATACATTCATGTAATAACGCGCTTGGGAAGTATCACCAACGACATCAGCAGGTAATGGTACTTGCTGGCTTGTAGGGTTTCCCTCACCAATGGTGGAAAAGTGGGTTCCACCTAAGAGCATAACGAGATACTTTGGGGAATTTGTCAACCAGGAGAATGGCAAAATTTGCTCGTATAAAGCTGGTGCAACGGTATCATCACTACTACTAACAATCATTACAGGAGTTTGAATTTGACTTAAACCAGCTTCACCAAAAATTGAGCTAGTGATGGGGTTAACTGCGATCGCGGCTTTGATTCTTTCATCCTGCAAGTTATACTCTGGGCTGGACTTGCTGTGATTTAATGGCAAAGCGCGACATTGAAAGAGTAAAGACATATTCCAGCTTTTTTGCAGCGCCTCTGGTTGACAGTCTTGTTCTAGTTGCTCAAAGTTAATCTTAGCGCCGGCCAAAGCTAAAGCTGTGTAGCCGCCTAAAGATTGACCAAAGACTCCCACTTGTTGCAGATTTAATCGTCCCCGAAAACGTGAATCATACTGGTTACTTTTCTCCAGTTGATTTAATACATACTTGACATCTAAGGGTCGGTCTAGAAATTCATCTGGTTCTATGACTTCACTGGCTTGTTCATGCAACGATGATTGTAATTGTTTAGCATCGCTACCCGGATGATTGGGTACAACTACAGCCAATCCGTGGGAAGCTAAATGTGTGGCTAAATATTCAAAGTTGCTGCTATCTGTACCCAAGCCATGAGAAATCACGATTACAGGTGCGGGACTTGGGACATGGGGAAGGTAAACATCAGTCAACAATTGTCGATTGCGTGTCGAGTCAAAAAACTTCAGGGTGTATTTTCGTGGCTGAAATTGTCCCTGTCCCTGTCCCTGTAAATCCGCTAATTGCCAGAAATTCAATGGTTTGGGGATAGTCGCAGCTTCTATATTAGACTTTTTGGTAACTGCGGCGATCGCGCGATTAGTTTCATTAATCACCTTTTCTAGTTCCCCAGCTATGGCGAAGCTACGCCTTAAATCGATGTGGATGCTGCTGTAGGGATATTTCCGTAACAAATTTAATAAAGTTAAACCTCCCGGTTCAGCAGCAGCTGAAATTAATGCTGACCTTAAGGCATGAAATGCTTTTTGTGGTCGTTGAGATTCAGTTTTAATTGCTGCTGCTAAACGGCGCAGCAGCAATTCGCCTTGAGGTGTGTAGAGAAATTGGGAAACCACTACTGGACTCACTTTTACAGGAGTGAGTAAAATTCCCTGTAATTCTTCAAACTGTTTTGATGGCAGATATTGCTGATAAATGGCTAATTCATCATCAATTACACCGTCTTTAGCGTAATTTTCTAAAGCAGTCACAGAAATCGACATTTCTATAGCTGAAAAAGATGCATAAATTCGCTCAGCTGCCATCATAGAAGTACTAATTCCCAGCGTCAGCAGTATTGAAAGAATCAGCAAGAGCGAATTTTTTCTCAGGGTGCTTGTACAATTACCAAACAAACTATTCATCGCTCAACTGTTTCGGTGATGTTGTTTCACTAGGCGTTGGCTTTGGTAGTTATGCAGAAACCCTGAACAATCACAGCATCATATTTGTACCAGCCTCAAAAACCGCCATAGGTTAGACACTATGGCTAATAGCTAAAGTCCTTTGTACGCGAAGTGTTCCCGAAGGTTAGAGGAATAAACAAATCCTTCTGATAGCATAGGTTTCAGTCTACTTTAGTGGACTTGGGCTATTAGCCAAGAAATTTATTTCTTGGCGGGAGATTGAGCTGGTACAAGATATGAGTAATATTTGCACCACAATCTTTCGTAGTGGCGAAAAATCTTTCATCTCTACCGTATAGACTACTGGTCTAAAAATTGCTGTCAGTTAATATTGCTTGCCTTCGTCTTATAGATTTTTCGGAAATTTTTCTCTTGATTACAAGCTAAATATTTAAATGTGCTTAATACCAATTCTTTGAAAATCAAGCTACAGATGCCAACCTGAAAATCCCAATGAAAGCTAAATTTCTGAATTACGAATTGGTATTGTCAACATAGGTAGAGCAGAGATTCACTTAGTAGGATATTCACCCACTAGCTTGCAGTCATTATGAAATGATAACAAATACCAAATGACCCTGCCTCAGTATTGAAGTGTAACTTTAAAAATAATTAATCAGTTTTTCCTAAGGCGATCGCTACTGAACCAGCTACTACTAAACATGCACCTAATATACTAATTATGGTGAGGTGTTCTGCGGGAATTAGAGAAGGTGTAATTACTGATACAAGTTCAACTGAGATTAAAGTAATAATAGGAGCTAAAGCTAATACTGCACTTACTCTTGAGGCTTCCCAATGTTCTAATGATTCAGCAAATGCACCATAAGCAATTAAGGTATTTAAAGCACAAAATAGTAAAATTAATAACTGAAAGTTATTCAGCGTAAAAATTGTTTCTGGTTTCGCAAATGGCGTGAATAATAAAGCACATCCTCCATAAATAATCAGCATAATGTTAGCCGAGGATAAAGATTGCAGTAATTGCTTTTGGGACAAAGCATAAATAGCCCAAGCTGCTGCGGACAAAGCAATTAAAGCACTCCCAAAAAGATATGTGCTTTGGGCTGTAATTAAATTTGTAAGTTGTTCACGAAAAAATACAATATAACCAGAAGTAAGTATACTGACACCGAGCCATTGACGCAGTGTATAATGTTCTTGAAAAATTGCTAAACCACCTAAACCTAATAGTAAGGTAGATAATTGAATTAAAACTTCCGCGTTAGCAGGTGATGTTAACGCTAGACCTTGCATAAATAGGAAGTAATTAAATCCTAAGAATAGTGTAGTGATCGCTAACAGTTTCCAAGAAGTAGAACGCAATTGTTCTGACTTTGGTAATTTACCACGTACCCCTAAATAAATAGCCAGCAGGGCAAATGACACCAAAAAGCGAAACCAAATAATAGTGTAGATATTGAGTGTTTGTAGCGTTACCGTTAGCGCTATCGGTAGAATTCCCCACAAAAAGACGGTCAACAACGATAATGCTAGACCTAAACGCCAGCGACCAGAACTTTGATGTAATGACATTTGCATATTATAGCTAAATTATCGAATTAGCTCCGCTTCTTGTGTTTACTTAAAGCTAAATGTATGATTTATTACTACAAACAGCAGCGACACAAGCAGTGAAAGTTGACGAAAATGGTTGATATCATGAATTGATGCAGCTACAAAAGCCTTAACTATTTAGGACATAATTTATGTCGTCAGTCACGATTAATCTGCCAGAAGAAGTGTTTAGCGCTCGTCGCCTGACTCCAGAAGAATTTGTGCGCGATATGCGCCTAGCTGCTGCTATCTACTGGTATCAGAAGCAGGAAATTTCAATGGAGAAAGCAGCCAATGTTGCTGGGTTAAACCGCCGAGACTTTCTCGCTGTTCTAGCCCGCGAACAAGTAGATGTCTTTGCTGTTGACCTTGATGATTTGCAGCGCGAGTTAAACCGTGGCTGAACTACCTGCTATTAACACATCCCCACTAATTTTTTTGACTAAGGGCGGCTTTGTCGATTTGTTGCTCCTAATTAGCCCATCGATTATTGTTCCTAATGCTGTAGCCACAGAAATTCAGGAATATGGGGAAACAGACGTAACAGCAGTTGCGCTCAATAATACTGATTGGTTAGTTGTACAAGAAACATCACCTGTGCCGAACATTATTCAAAACTGGGATTTGGGTCAAGGTGAGTCAGCCGTACTGACCTGGGGCTATATAAATCCTGGCACGGAAGTGATTTTGGATGATTTAGCAGCCCGTCGTTGTGCTGTGACTTTAGGTATTCCTGTACGGGGGACATTAGGTATTATTATTACTGCCAAACAACGAGGGGCAATTCCGGCTGCACGTCCAATTTTAGAACAATTGCGCCTATGTGGAATGTATTTATCTGACCGCGTGATCAATCAAGCATTAGCATTGGTAGGGGAATAGATGCGTCTGCTCCCATTTAGTAAGAAATCCTGTCTTGAAGTTTCTGACTTTGAGGTTTCTTAAAGCATTTTTCCTATCTACTCTTTGTAGGCGATCGCCGCAAATGAGTAACTGAATTTTCAGCTACAACCATCCTTAAAATGGAGTTTTAACCCATCCTTTATAATTATATAGATAACAAAGTACCTAATCTGCCAATCAATATTGAAGTGCATGACAGTTGACCTCCAAATCGACGAAGCATTAATTCAAGAAGCTCTAGCTCTTAGTAATCAACAAAATGAACTTGATGTTGTCGAACAAGCTTTACGTGAATATGTAAAACGTCGTCAACAGATGAAAATACTGGATTTGTTTGGGACAATTGACTATGACGAAGATTACGATTACAAACAGCAGCGACACAAGCAATGAAAGTTGACGAAACAGTTTGCTACTCTCCGACCAATCCCCAAATTTTAATTGATCTGTCAATGCTATAGCTGGCAATAAATTCATAATCATTGCTCATGGCAATATAAGCAATTGGTGCGCTATGCCCCTGTAATATACATAGTTTACTGTTTAGAGCTAAATCCCAAACGATGATTTCATTATCATCTGTGCAGTAAATTAAGATTCGACCATTGAAACTCATGAGACAGGATGCGGCTCCTGAAAAGGTATAAATGATGCGATCGCTCAACAATTCCCAGACGCACACCTGATTTTCTCGTATTCCGCAAGCTAAGACTTGCCCATCAGAACCAATTGCAAGTGAATGCACTGTTAAAACAGGGAGATTTTCTAACTGCTGAAGAAGATTTCCTGTCTCCAAGTTCCAGATTTGGAGCATACAGTGTTTTTGCTGCTGGAAACGTGCGAGTAGAAATTTTCCATCTGGGGTAAATAGAAGCGGTGAAACAGAATTAAGTAAACGCTGAACTTCTAAGGTATTCCATGTTGTCCATTGAGTAATTAAAGCGATATCTTGAAATTGATAAGAAAAATGACGAATGCGAGTTTCATAATTCCAAACTTCAAATTCTCCTTTTCTGCCGATTGTAGAGCCAATTGCCAGCAAGGGATTTTGCGTTGGGCAAACAGTAAAACAGTGAGAATTAGGAAATATAGGATGAATAAAATAATCGGGACAATCATCATTAATTAACTTGTGTGTCTCTGTATCTAATACCCAAACTAAGTCTTGAAAGCTGATAACAGATACCTTGCCATTTTTACCTAAGCTAAATTCGTGAGCAGTATCTAACTCCAAATTTCTTCTTTGTTGCCCTGTTTTTAAATCCCATACATTGATAACAGAATACTTATAATTTAGATCCCAATAACAAATGAGGGTGTTGTTATAATTTGCAATTGCAAAATAATACGGGTGATGTTGTTCTAAGTTAGAGTAATTAAAATTTGTTAAGGTATGCAAGCATTGCATTTTCTTAAAGGGGAGATAGTTCCATATAGCTTGCCTAGCAATATCCTCATGGCAATCAGATAACAGCAAAAAAGCTGACTGCCGCACTTCTCTGGTATGATCATTTAATGCCTGACTTATTAACTCGATACCTGGCTGCCCATACTGAAAGGCATCTAAAAGAGCATCCACTTTTTCTTTTGTAGAATTCCCTTGTAATTGACGATGAATGTTTTCTAATTCTTGCTGCCTTGTAATAGAAGAAGCAAGCAACCTTTGTCTTTCAGAACTCATTTTGTAATCATAAAATGTCAACAGTCACTCCAGTATAATCGTCTTCAGTTATATATATATTAGGGAAGCTTCTTTCGTGTAGTATCGGTTCTCATGTCTCAGCCCGAATCTACTTTAAGGTGTCTCTTGCAGCAGCACGAACAATTCTATTTGGGTCTTGTGTAAGTTGTTGGCGAATTTTTTCGTCAGTATTAGGATTTTGAGCGACTGCGTATCTTTCTGGCCAAAACCAAGATTTATAGTATCTTGCCAAAAATGAATTAGGTATCTGAGGATTCATGAGTACCAAAAAGCGAGCAAATGATGGTCTATTGGGAAATTTTAGACATCTATCCAATAAAGGAAGTGCCGCTTCTGGTTCTTGAGTCAGTAAACTTTTAACAAATGATTAAAATTTACATATTTCATAATTTGCAGATTATAGACCGGGTGATTGGAAATATCGCTATTGGTGGTGATTGGAAATATCGCTATTGGTGGTGATTGGAAATATCGCCATTGGTACTGATAGGATAAATCTTAAAAGAAATCAGCCATCCAAGGAGAAGTACCTATAAATATTTGCGTAGCTGCTAAAAGTGCGGTTTCCGTAGCCTCTAGTTTTCCTGTTAACTGTAATTGGTGGGGTGTGAATAAACCTGTGTATAAAGGTACTAAACCTTTAATATCTAACTGCAACTCACCTTTGCCGCCTTTGGTAACTTCACCGCGTCCATCAGCTACAGATAAAATAAATTTGCCGTTATTGGTAGCTAGCAAGTCATCTTGAATTTCCAAATGTAGTTCAGTGGTAATTCCCGGTGGATAACCCCGCATTTCTAATGCCTTAACGACATTTATTATCCGCAGCATCCAACGCTCTTGATATTTAATTTTGGCAGTTTGCTCTGGTAGCAGCAATGTTAGAGAATCAACTACAGAACTCTTCCATCGTACCTGGTCAATTTGGGAGCGATGATTGGCAATAAAAGACCAAAAAGTTCGCGCAGCAGCATTTGTGAGGATTGTCCAATCTCTCACGCGTAACATTGTGCCGTCCTTTGTGCGCTCTTGAGTCAAGATGATATAACCTTGGGGCTGGCCTTGTTCACCAATCAAATAACCATAGACTGTTTCTTGATGATCTGGTTGAGTTAATCCTTGCCAGATAGCTGGCTGTCGGTCTAAATATCCATTAATGAGTTTTGCTTGTTGCTGATACAAGTCGTGAAAGATGGCATGATTTTTGGTAGTTACAGGTTGCACAGGTAAACATTTATCTTGCAACTGGATACTGTCAGGAGAAATTTCCCAAGTGCAATAACTTCCAGCTTGTTCATATCCGGCTTTACGGTAAAGGCGTTGAGTAGCTGGATAGAGAACCGAAATCGGAACTTCCTGGTCGTAGAGTTCCTGAATCGTTTGTTGTATGAGTGCGATCGCTGCACCATCCCCACGGTATTCTGGAGCAATACCTACGGCGGCAATTCCTGTCATCGGTACACGCTGACCACCCCACCACTGACCCATGGGGATCATTGCCAGTCCACCGACGACTTGCTGATTTTGATGCATAGCGCGAAACTTGTCTACACCAAGGCGCTTCATGTAGATTTCGCTATCACCAGACGACATGATAAAACACTGTTCGAGGATATGTCCCAGTTGCTGAATATCGTCTGTATGGGTAAGTGTGGTGTATTTAAATTGATGTAACATCGTTTCTCCCATTCGTAGCACAATAATACTACAACGGGTGTTTAGGGAAAATATCTTCTCTTCGTGTACTTTGCGGTATGTGCTACGCGAACGTTAATCTTCTACCATTGCCAAAAATTGTGCCTCACTCAATTGGGTAATTCCCAACGCCTGCGCCTTTTCTAACTTAGAACCCGCATCTTCTCCTACTAGCAAATAATCGGTTTTTTTACTTACCGAATTAGTTACCTTACCGCCAGCTTTTTGAATTAATTCCTTGGCTTCATCCCGTGTTAAATTTGGCAGGGTACCCGTAATTACAAAAGTTTTATCCGCTAACTTTTGATTACCATGGTTAACATCTGTTGTTTTCTCCGTAGCAGCTAATTGTAATCCTGCTGCTTGTAGGCGTTCAATTAAAACTTGATTAGCACGAATACGGAACCACTGATATACAGATTGAGCAATTTCCGCACCGATACCGTAAATACCGGCAATATCTGATTGCTTGGCTGCTGCTAACTGTTCTACTGTAGGATACTTCTGGGTTAATAATTGGGCATTGACACTGCCAACGTGACGGATGCCTAAACCATATAATACCCGTGACCAAGGTTGGTTTTTTGATTGAGCGATCGCATCGATTAATTTCTGTGCCGACTTTTGCCCCATCCTTTCCAATTCACACAATGCCTCTGCTGTCAAGTCGTATAAATCGGCAATGGAATGCACCAAACCTCTATCCACGAGTTGATGTACTAGCTTTTCTCCCATGCCTTTAATATCCAAAGCATCCCGACTCACCCAATGTTCAATTTCCCCTTTGAGAATTGCTGGACAGGAAGCATTCACACATCGAGTTACAGCTTCACCAGATTCTCGCACCACTAACTGACCGCAGACTGGGCAATGGGTGGGCATTTCAAAGGGTTGAGCATCAGCAGGACGCAGTTCTTTTAATACCCGCACCACTTCGGGAATGATTTCCCCAGCTTTGCGGACAATCACAGTATCACCAATGCGAATATCTAATTGCACTATGCGATCGCTATTGTGTAAAGTAGCGCGAGAAACTGTTGTCCCGGCTAATTGTACAGGACGCATTTCTGCCAAAGGCGTTAACGCCCCAGTTCTTCCCACATTCACAGCAATATTTTCTACACGGGTGGGTGCTTCTTCGGCTGGATACTTCAACGCCACGGCCCACCGGGGGAATTTTTGGGTAAAACCTAGCTGTTCTTGCAGCTTAAAAGGATTCAATTTCACCACCACCCCATCGGTCATGTAGGGTAAATTCAGCCGTTCTGTATCCCAGTATTTGTAATATTCTGCCACTTCTGCTAGAGAGCCACACAACTTATGCTGGGAATTCACTCGAAAACCCATCTTTTCCAGTAACTCTAAAGCTTCCCATTGGGTATTGGCTACACTAGCGTCATCCATCCCCGAAATGTGCAATGTGTAAGCAAAGAAATCCAACCGCCGCCGGGCAACAATGCGAGAATCTAATTGCCTAAGTGTACCAGCTGCGGCATTGCGAGGATTAGCAAATAACTGCTCACCTGCCTTTTGTCGTTCTTCGTTGATTTGTTTAAATACGTCCAAAGGTAAAAAGGCCTCACCTCTGACTTCTACTTTTCCCAGGCTTTCTGCACCGACAAAATTTAAACGTAACGGAATTGAGCGAATTGTCCGCACATTTTGGGTGATATCTTCACCCATCACCCCATCACCCCTAGTTACACCCCTCACTAAAATGCCATTTTCATAGGTCAGCGCCAAAGCAGAACCATCAATTTTCAGTTCCGCAACATATTCCACTGCATCTATTTTCGGTACTTGTCGCCGCCAACGCTGATCCCATGTTTGCAACTCATCAAGATTAAACGCATTCTCCAAACTATACAGGGGGATATTGTGCCGTACCGAAGTAAAATGTGTTGCTGGTTTCTCACCCACGCGCTGAGTGGGACTATCCGGTGTCAGTAACTCTGGATACTGAGTTTCTAATTGATGCAATTCTCGATACAGCTGATCATAGACGGCATCCTCCATGATGGGTGCATCGAGGACATAATAAGCATAGCTAGCTTGTTGTAACAACTGGCGCAGTTCTTCTACGCGATTTAGTTCCGGCTGAATCTGTATCATTAGACTTATGGCAAAATACCCAGCAAATAGACAAACTTGATCGGTTGGCGATGAGCAGACGTACTATTCCAGGTTACTCGCTTTCACTGCGATCGTCGCATCCGTCAGCAGGACTATCAATTTAGAGAAACTTTTCCTAACTTCAATACCTTTGCCAATTGTCTGAAACGCCCATAGGCTTGTTCTCCCTGCAAAACCCAGTTCAAGGTGTCATGTATTGTTCTTGGTGTCTTAGTGGTTCAAAATTTCTTTTTAACCACAAAGGCATAAAGTGACAAAGGTGGAAAGCCTCAAATTGGACATCAAAAATCAAGCTTTTATGCCTGAAATCTAAATTTCATATTTGGGTTTTTCTGTCAATACGTATGCAATCACCTTACTAGAAAATCCCCACGTAAGTATAAGTTGGCAAACGAAATTCCATCTCTATGAAGAAATATAAACTTGGTGTAGAGGAGGCAAAAGTGGTGTGGATTTTCCTCCCATTTGATTACCGTTGTGTTGTGCCGTAGGTTAACGCACCTTGGATGATTGATGGTGTCTTAATCTGAATTCATGACTCACCCTAGAATTAAATTTTATTAACACAGTGATAAATATGCTTGCTCACCTACTTAGATAGTAGTATGAATAGACTATTTATCAATTTTCGTAAGAGATAATAAAGGTTAAAAGGCTTGTAAAAGCCTGATCTTAGCCTTCATAAATGCCCTTAAATTCTATAGATGACGATATCTTTCTTAACCTTTTACCAAATGTTAAGTTTTTAAATATTGGTGATTTTATTGACTGATAAATTACTAAAATACAAGTAAAGCTCCTGATAGCTTGAAAAGTAAATCACCTAATGCGTCCCAAAGGTTGTTATATAGCAATCTAGTTTTAATTTTGCAAAAATGCGTAAATCAAAGTACGTATTGATAAGCTTTTCAGCTTGTTTGTTGCTTAAATAATCATATTAGTGTTGTTGCGTGTCTTCTGGGGATGCAAAGGTGGTTTTACTGAAACAAGTAATCGAGCTTGACGAAACAAGAGTTTACCAATTGATTGCTAAAAACCATGAAAAGCATACTTTCTCGGACATCAGCTGCCTTGGCTATCGGATCAATCTTCGCTTTCTCAGGTGCAACATTTGCCAGCACATATAATGTTGCAGAAGTCACCCAGGCAAATGGATTGAGTAACGCTGAGATCCTGGTTGCTCAACGTTCAATTTCTCGTCGCGCTCCTCTAAGAGAGAACCGAGCATTTTCTAGCTCATTAGCCGTTGCCGAAACTGCATTGGGCAATGCCTACGCTGCTGCTCAATCACAAGCTATCGGTGGCCCCAGAAAAGGCGCTTTGGCTGAGTCGATTTCTAAAGCCACATCTTTGCTGGGCAATGCTAGTGCTCTTTCTGGTTCAACAGCGATTAGCGATCGCCGGGCTGTTGCTACATCACTAGCTCAAGCAGAAACAGTCCTTGGTGATGCGTTGGCTATAGCCGAATCGGATGCTATTAGTGGCCCTGGCAAATCAGCTATTGCTAGATCACTAGCCAGTGCCAAAACATCCGTGGGTAACGCAACTGCAATTGCTGTGAGTACTGCTGAATAAGATGCAGTCAGTGACCTATCTGAAGATAAAGACTTTTGCTAGTGGCGTGGCCAGGCTAAAATGTTGCATAAATATCATGATTGTGGGGTAAGCTTCCAGCCTGCCCAGAACAGGCATTTTGCCTGTTCCACCAAAAAATCATCTGCACTACTTTAGCCTTGTCAATCCACTAGGAAGCGTTATCTTCACAGGAGGGTTGGAGAGAGACCGTCAAACCCCTAAATTCAACGAGGGTGAGCGTACCCTCTCGGTTCTTGAATCATGGCTATTCGGGGGTAACCCCATTCAATAGCCCTCCTAATCCCTCCGCGCCCACCAGGAGACGCGGTTTCTCGGAGAAAGATCATGAAAAATAATCGCTTTAGTAAAGCAACTGCTTTAGCGATGGGCTTGCTAGTAATTTTCTCAGGTCAGGCATTATCATTCTCATCTCATAACCAAGAGTTAAGTAATGGGGATGTATTGGATAACTCCAATGTCTTGATCGCTCAAGAGAAAATATCCGTGAGTTTTGCCGTTGCCGTCGCGGTGAAGGTATTAAATCGGGCAGTAAGTGTAGTGGAAACGGCGTCAAGAAGTGTACCAGTAAACATCCCGTCAGAGCACAGGGATATTATCTTACCGAAGTTGCGGCAGGCCCAACAATCGATGGCTAGAGCTGAAAGTTCAGCTCGCAAGGGAGAAAACTCTCAAGTGGCTACAGCAATATCTCAAGCAGTCACCTTCATGGGTGAGGCGACAGCTGTTGCTCAAGCAGATGCTGGTTCTGTGCGAGCAATTACTCAAGCTGTGGTTAAAGCTAATGAAGCTCTAGCGGTAGCTGAAGCTCGAACTAAGAGTTGAGCATAGCCCTTTCAAGGTAGAAAAAATGTTGGATTAAAATTTCTCTTTAACCTCTTGACTCTATTTCCGTGGAAAATAGAGACTAAGGGCTAGAAAAGAGAGATTTTCATGTTTGGTTATGGGTTTCTCCTGTGATTAACTATCTGGAAAAGTTTGTTACAGTGAGAGACCTTCCTGATAACTTTTTGTTGTATCTGTAATTGAGAATTTTCTCAAATTATAGTTATGAAAACTTCACTCTTTTTTGTAGCCTGTGCAGCTTCCATAGTTGCGGGGAGCGCAGATTTAGACCAGAATTTACTTGTTTACCCTCACAATAGTGCCGACATCAATAGCGTTATAGCTGTTAACAAACGAAATTTTAGCAGTTCATCTGATTACCAAGAAAGTAGCGTTAGTCTCAGTAGAGCTAATCTGAGACAACCACATATCCTCAGTATTAATACTTCAGGATCTCAATTACAAGGTAATATCACTTATAACGGCAGAGTTATTCAACAAATCCGTGACAAAAGAGTTTATGTAAATTTGTCACCCTATCTTTCGCTGGGAAAACATACAGTAAAAATTTCTACCCGTTATTTTCCTGCATCATCCTCAGTCAGTGTGGAATTTAGGGGACCTGGTATCAATGTAACTCAGCAAACTAGTGGTAGTGGCAGCTTAAACTACATTCTCAATGTGAATGTTAACTAATTAGATGCCTGTATTGTATCTGTCTGGGGTTGCTAGTGGTCTGGGAATTCGCAGTTTCTTAGAACAACGTCAATTTGCTCGTGCTGAAAGAATTTATCCAGAAATTGCAGTTTCGCCAGGAATCTGCTCATCAACAGCGTGTGATTAACTGGCTGTTATGTTATCCATAAGCGATCGCTATATTCAAGCCCGACGGATTGCCAATAGATTAAGCAAAGCGATTTAAAAACTGCTTTGGAGAGTCTTTAGGATAAGTAAATTGATTTAAACAACTTACATCCTCATACCATCACTTTTTTTGCTGTTGATACATCTTTTTAAACTGCTGTTGTTGGATTTTATGATCCACGATTGGTTGAGGATAGCCAGTACCATGAAGCTCCAAAGGTGGAATTTTACCAGTAACTAAATATTCTGGATCTAAAGAACGCAATTCGGGAATCCATTGGCGGATGTATTCACCTTCGGAATCGAACTTTTGTGCTTGACTGGCTGGGTTGAAAATCCGCACGGGTTTGGGGTCCATACCGCTAGAAGCGCTCCATTGCCAGCCGCCGTTATTGGCAGATAAATCACCGTCAATCAGTTTCTGCATAAAGTATTTTTCTCCCAATTGGGGATTAATTAGCAAGTCTTTGGTCAAGAAACTGGCGACAATCATCCGACATCGGTTATGCATCCAGCCAATTTCATTCATTTGCCGCATCGCTGCATCTACAATGGGATAGCCAGTTCTGCCCTCGCACCAAGCTGGGAAATGTTCTTCATTGGTTGTCCAAGGGAAGTTTTTAAAGGTATCGCGGTAAGCACCATCAGCTAATTCTGGGAAGTGATACATGGCGTGTTGATAAAACTCCCGCCATGCGAGTTCTTGTTGCCATGTGCGAATACTAGTTTCTGCTTCCTGACTGCGGCTATTTGCTTGCGCCTCTATGGTGGCTTGCCACACGGTGCGAATCCCAATAACGCCAAATTTTAAAGCTGCACTTAATCTTGATGTACCATCAACGGCTGGGAAGTTACGCTGTTCTTGATATTCAACGATCGCGCCAGCAGTAAATTCTTCTAACCGTTCTTGTGCGGCTGCTTCTCCTGGTGAAATGATCAGTTCTTTATCCCAGTTAAATCCTAAATCCTTAGCTGAGGGTAATTCAATGACTCCTGCTTGTTTGGCTATTTCTTGTTCGGTTGCTGTCAATCCTGCCGCATTTTGTAGAGTTTCTGCTGGGTTGGCTTTTGGTTTGCTGATCCAATTTTTCCAAAAGGGGCTGTAAACAGTGTAAGGAGTGTGATTACCTGTGCAAATTTCCTCTGGTGAATGGAGAATTTGATCCCAATTTTGGTTGAGAAATGCAATACCTTGTTCTTTGAGGGCATCAATTACCGCGCGATCGCGTGTTTGTGAATATGGTTCTACATCCCAGTTCCAAAACACAGCTTTGGCGTTTAAAGCCCCTGCTAAAGCTGGTATTGCTTGCACCGGATTGGCATGGAGGATTAATAATTGGCTGCCTACTTGAGCATATCGCTGTTGCAGTGCCTGTAAGCTACCAATCATGTACGTCACTCTCGCCGGAGCAACATCATCCCGTTCCAGAATATTAGGATCAAGGCAAAACACGCCTACTACTTTTGGACTCTGCTGTCTCGCCGCAGCCAGTCCTGTATTGTCAGAAATACGTAAATCACGGCGATGCCAAAACAAAATTAATTCAGACATTCCATACCTGGGATAGTTCGCTTGTACTAGATTAAACTGTAGTGGTACTTTGGAGCATCATTCATCGGACAAATTTTTTATTTTATTATGATGTCTGCTCAATCACCTCAAATAAACAGTTTGTAGTAGGGACTACTCTGCGAGAAGCCGCTACGCGTCTACAGTCCCTCAAGACAGGACTAAAGTCCTGACTACGAACAAACATTTTTTATTTAGTTTGATTAACCGGACATGATATTAGTTGTAAAAGATATCCCGGTGGTAGAATTACTTGACTGTCTCTAGTGATGCAGTGATTTATCAAGCATTTGGCGTTGCAGGTTGGCACTGAACAACATATTTTATGAAATACAATCTCCGGTTTGTCTATCGGAAATAGTAGTTTATTGCTTTAAAGTTATGTATACTCTTTTTATTCTTCACAGTAGTTAATTAGTCTTTTGTCATGGCTACCCTCTTACTAGACGACGGGACAATCAAGAGCGATTTGCGTGAGATAGTGGATGAACTCACCCCTCTCGGCATCTACTTGAAACAATATAATCCAGGTACATCGCTTCTCTTCCCTAATCTTTTAGCACAGGAAGTTTTGACTGATGCAGAGAAACACCAGATTGTCGAGCTGCACAACAGCATCTTTGAATTTCTCCAACAAGAGAATGGCTATCTTTGGTGTGACTTGTGGAATTTGCATCCAGGCTCACCGCATCTTCAGAATTTGATAGCTACTTACAGTCGTTATCATACTCATACTGCTCCTGAACCCCTTTATGTGTTGGCAGGAGAGATGATTTTTGGTTTTGTGAAACCTGATGGTAGCCAGGTACAGCTTTTAGTTCAGTCCCAAGATTATATGCAAATTCCTGATGGGGTAGAGCATTGGTGTAGTCCTACAGCATTGTTGCATTTTAAAGCAGTGCGCTATTTTACTACTGTAGAAGGATGGGTACCCCATTATACAGAAACAACGAAGTCAGAAGTCAGAGGGAAGAAGGAAGAATGATCCTCCTGATTCCGGCGAACTTCTGACTTCTTGTTCAGCAGTACCTATTTGGGTGGAGTCCCAATCCCCATCCAAACTTCATCCTTCTTCCTGCTTGTTCAATTGTTCAATAATCCCGCCACCTAAAACTCTATCACCGTCGTACCACACCGCAGCTTGTCCAGGGGTGATGCTGAATTGTGGTTCATCAAACACCAAGCGGACACGGGAGTTTTCCAAAGGAATCACTGTTACTGGTGTCGGGGTGGAACGATAACGAATTTGCACTGTGCCACGAATTGGGGTCGATGGTTCGGCAATAGAAACCCAGTTAACACGATTTACTGTACATTCTGGCTGGGTGACTTTGGTGCGATCGCCTACTATTACTTTATTATTTACTGCATCTAATGCAATTACATACAGTGGTTCAGGTGCAGCAATTCCCAAACCTTTACGCTGTCCAATTGTATAGTGATGGACACCATCGTGCTGACCCAAAATTTTACCTGTAGTATCCACAATATCGCCTTTTTTGGGAGCAAGATACTTATCCAGAAACGCGCGCATGGAACCGTTACTTTCGACTAAGCACAAATCTTGACTTTCTGGCTTGTCGGCGGTTTTTAGTCCGTATTCGGTGGCGATGCGGCGAGTGTCGGCTTTTTGCAATTCTCCTAGAGGAAATACTGTTGCTGCTAGTAAATCCTGTGATAAATCATACAAAAAATAAGACTGGTCTTTGTTGCGGTCAACTGCCCTTAGCAACTGGTAACGCCCAGTAGCTGCGTCATAGCTAATTTGAGCATAATGACCAGTAGCAATGCGATCGCATCCTAGTTGTTCATGGGCATATTCTACCATTGGCCCAAATTTCACTGTTTTATTGCACTGAGAGCAAGGCAAAGGAGTGATCCCCGCACTGTAACCAGTGACTAAGTAGTCAACAATATTGGTTTGAAAGACATCTCGAATATCAACAACATGATGGGTAACACCCAGTTGTTCACAGATATAAGCCGCGTCGATCATCCCTTCAGAGCAACACTGGCCTTTGCCTTTCATCAGCCAAAGGGTCAAACCAATTACTTCATAGCCCTGATGATGCAGGATTGCAGCTGCGGTGGAACTATCAACACCACCAGAAAGACCCACGACGACTTTTTTCATATCCCTAAATTTTGCTAGGCTATTGGCTGCCATTGAAAGAGATAAATTCTATCCCTGACGACACTTCCAGTTTCTAACTTTGAATTTTCAGCAATTAAGGCCACATTCTTTTGGTGTTTACTGTGATTGCGATCGGTAGTAGCCTACACTCTCGAAATTTCTTTTTTCGGGTATTTGCCAAGGTAACGCTGTACTCGGTTGGCGAGTAGAGGCTTTTCATGCAAATACGTCACGAAAGTTGTGTAACTGTCCGATTGTAGCACATATATCTGCAAAGCCTTGCGAGTAAAGCGCTTCAGTTTTGTGACTAACTAACAAATAAAGTGCTGAGTGCTGAGTATTAACCCAGTTACTTGATTGCTCTGTTGCATCAACACTGTTCTCACCTATGTGACTACGGCAATTGGTAAAATTTTTCTTGTATTTATTGCCACACAAGTCTACATAATTCTAAGCTAAAAATATACAGATAGAAGATAGTTGTTACAGTGTTGTATTTATTAGTTCTAAAAAGAAAGTTGTTACTATTATGACCAATCAATTACCGGGTAAATTGCTCGCATTGCCGATGTTGCCCTTATTTTGGGGAAGCTGTTTGGCATTGATTCCCTACAGTAGCCCAGCACAAATCCGCATCGACAACAATCACAGCGTTTTTCTGGCTCAGCAAACTTTACCACCACTGCCAAATGTCCGACCAGCAGAACCAGTGGAATTTTACCAATATAACCAGAACTTGCAGCCTTACCAACCAGTGCAGGCTAATCAGTATAGCCAGAATTTTCAGCGCTACTTAGTTTATGTTGATAGTGGTAATTTCCAGACATTGCAACTAGTACGTCAGATTGAACCTGGAGCTTATATCCGTCAGTATCAAGGACGTTCTGTAATTCAGACAGGAATCTTTGATAGACTAGCTAACGCTCAAAATCGGCTTGCAGAGCTGCGTTCATACGGCATCAATGAAGCAAGACTTGTCAGTTTTGCTGATGGACGGGAAATACCCACTTCTGCGAGTTTTTCTACTACCGGACAGGAAATACCTACTCTTCCTGGTAGCCCCAATCATCAAAGGCAGCAGTCTAACTACTATGTTGCCATTCCCGCCGACTCGAGAGAGATCCCAGTAATTGCAGACAACATCAGGCGAAATATAGGACAGTATGGCATCGTCCTGGAAAGAGAACAACCACGAGGCCCACACATAGCCGTGGGGCCTTTTGCTGGGCGGACAGAGGCGGAGCAGTGGAACAAATATTTGCGAAATCTGGGTTACGGTAACGCCAGGGTTTACTACGGAAGGTAAGTGCTTCTTTCCTGAGTCAAGAGGTAAAACAGAACATGTAACACCTTTTTGTGTCTTAGTGGGTGAAAGTTTTTTACCACCAAGGCACAAAGACACCAAGTTTTTTCAAATCAGTTAATTCCCAACTCAAAATTTAGTACTCATAATTCAGGACTCAGGACTGATGCAGGATAGGCAAGAACGAATTTCACAAGTCGTAGTCACTGCTGGGCAAATGCGGGATATTGAAGAGCGGATCTTTGCAGCAGGAATGCCTGTAGCGGCTTTGATGGAAAAGGTGGGGAGACTAATTACCCGTCGTGTTCAGGAGGTGAAGGGATCGCGTGTAGGGATTTTGGTTGGCCCGGGTCACAATGGGGGCGATGCTTTGGTGGTAGCTCGTGAATTATACTTTTGTGGATATCAGGTTTGGATATATTCTCCTTTTTCTCAGCATAAGGAATTAACTTCGCAGCACTTACGCTATGCCCAGAGTTTGGGTATTCCTTACTATCAAGAACTTGAGCAATTACCAGATTGTGATTTTTTGATTGAAGGGTTGTTTGGATTTGGTTTAGAAAGACCACTTACCGATGCGATCGCATTAGCAATTAATCGGCTCAATGAATGGGGTAAACCAATTTTTAGTATCGATTTGCCTGCGGGTTTACACACTGATACGGGTGGAGTGTTAGGAACAGCCATTCGCGCCACGCATACGTTTTGCCTGGGTTTATGGAAGCTGGCTTTTTTGCAGGATCAGAGTTTAGATTATATTGGCCAAGCTGAACTCATCGATTTTGATATTCCTTTGGCTGATGTGCAAGCTGTTTTAGGAAATGCACCCAGCATTAAACGCATTACCCCAGCAATGGCACTTTCTACTTTGCCCTTACCTCGTCCACCAGTCACCCATAAGTATAAAGAAGGACATTTATTCATAATTTGTGGTTCGCGGCGCTATGCTGGTGGAGCAATTTTAACTGGTTTGGGTGCGCGTGCTAGTGGTGTAGGAATGCTCTCCATTGCTGTACCAGACTCTTTGAAACCTCTTTTAGTGTCGCATTTACCAGAGGCACTAATTATCGGTTGTCCAGAGACGGAAACTGGTGCGATCGCTCATCTGCAATTGCCAGAAAAAACTGATTTGACTTCCTTTAGTGCGATCGCCTGTGGCCCTGGTTTAACACTAGATGCTACTCCCATTGTGCAAGAGGTAATCGAGAGCGATCGTCCTTTGATTCTCGATGCCGATGGTTTAAATATCTTGGCACAGATAGGCACAATTCCCACTTTGCAAAAACGAGAAGCGCCAACGGTGCTGACACCCCACACTGGTGAATTCCGGCGTTTATTTCCCGATATTACCGACCCCAAACAAGATAGAGTAAAAGCTGTACGGGAAGCGGCGGCGCAAACTGGGTCTATTGTGTTGTTGAAAGGGGCAAGAACTGCGATCGCTAACTCCCAAGATGTTTTAATTAATCCTGAAAGTACCCCTGCTTTAGCACGTGGTGGTAGTGGCGATGTTTTAACTGGCTTAATTGGTGGATTGTTAGCAGAAACGACGACTAGACAAATTTCTCTGAATAAAATTGTCGCCACTGCGGCTTGGTGGCATTCGCAAGCGGGGATATTAGCTACCCAAGAGCGTACAGAATTAGGCGTGGATGCGTTTACTTTGACACAGTATTTAATTAAAGTTATAGCGTTGCATAATCACCCTCTGCTGTCACTCTCCGAAGATTAAAAAGCGAATCTAGAAATGTTGATGGGATAAGGGACGTTTCTAATTCAAATCAGGTGTGAATTGGTGGTCAAGACCCTTGGCGTTGATTAATAATTGCCAATTAGTCTTGTCTTCTCATTTATTAATTCCTGTATCATGCCGTGTTTGCGGTATTAGATTTAGCATTCCCTTTGTCCAACTTGACTCATTATTGTTCCTGGTTCTTTGAATCAGATATTTTTTGGCGTTGTTTAATGTCTGTGAGGATTTCATCCATCGTTAGCTGATCGAGCCATTGATGACGTTCTTGGGTGTAGTCTCCATTTCCATTGTCAAATTGGCGAATAAATCGGATAGCATCAGCATATCCCAAAGCATCTACTAGGGCTTGAAATCCTTTTCTATATAATTCAATCGAAGTCATTTCCTCCTCCTTCTACAAGATTGGTGGTAATTTCTGCCAACCATATCATTGGATTAGTAACCATTATGTTTATGTTATTCTTATAGCTTAATGCCTTTGACAATAAACGGTTATCAGTTGTCAGGAAAATATCGGCGTTACCTTCAGCACAAGCTATATGAAGTGCATCAAAATTTTTAATATTAAAGTTTGTTAACTCCATAGCTCGTCTAGAGATTTTTTCGGTGACTAAAATCTTATGTTGAGCAATCGCTAATACTTTTTGTACCTGTTCTCTTCTGGTTATGTCTGGGGTTCTAGCAATTTCTGATTCAAGGGCTGTGCTACTAACTAACTCCCACTCTCTGGATAGACAACGGCTGATAGTTTCTAAAATTGCTTCTGTTTCCAGATGAATTTGTATCTGTGTTTGGTCGTCAAATGGACGATTTAAACAACAAACATCCAGATATATTTTATATTTATTCGCCATAGTCTTGAATCATCTAAATCATATTTTAAGGAAGTTTTTACTGTTAACAATTCCGGCATCATACCTTATTTAATAGCTATATTTTTGAATTTAGAATTTGATAAAGTATTATCCTGCTAAATTTTCCCAGTATCGTGTCTGTGAAAAATTATGCTCAAATTTAGAGTTTTTAATTTTAATGTCAAAATGGAGAATAGGGAACTCGAATCCCTGACCTCTGCGGTGCGATCGCAGCAAGCATTAACGTTAACTTCTTGACCCTTAATGGTTTCCCCGGTTGCCATAATGTCAACCTTAAGACCTCACTAGGACAATGAGAGAAATAAAGCCAGTTAACAATAATGGGTCTATCCAGTTGAAGTTTAGTTTTGGTGGTAAGCGCTATAGCTTCAACCCTATACCTGGTGGACACTTCGGGAATAGAAGGGATTTATTTACGGCTTCTGCGATCGCTAACAAAATACAGAATGATATCCTATCTGGGCACTTCGACAGTACATTAAACAGTTACAGGTTATCTCCTAAGCCTTATGCGAAGCCCAAGAAGTTACTAGACCTTTGGGATTTATGGGTAGACTCACTAGAGCTAACGGAAAGTACCAAGGCTAACCATTACCGATGGACGCGCGTAATGATTACTAAAACCAACCCAGGGTTAGAGGATATCCAATGGCTAACCAAGTCCGAGATATCCCCCAAGACTTTTAGAACACGTCTCAGTATGCTAAAGGCTTGCTGCAAGTGGGCGGTTAGCCGAGGTATCATACTTAGTAACCCTTATGACACCATAAAACCTCGTAAGGATAAACCCAAGGAAATAAAACCCTTTACACTAAGTGAGATAAAAGCTATACTAGAAGGTTTTGACACACTAGAGCCGCACTATAGCCCCTTTGTAAGGTTTTTACTCGCTACTGGTGTTAGGACTTCCGAAGCCATCGGGTTAACCTGGGGTAACATTGACTTCGACCGGGCGGATATAACCATTAAGGAAAGTTTACCTAAAGATTTGACGGGTAACGGCTACCGTAGAATACGTAAAGAGACCAAGACTGGTAATATTAGGCACCTCCCATTATCCTTAGAGCTACAAGCTGTGTTAAGTTTTATTAACCTCGCTAAGGTTACTCCTGACAGCCTAGTGTTCACCACACCCAAAGGGAGACCTATAGACGCAGATAACTTTCGTAACCGCCAATGGGCTAGTGTGTTAAAAGCCCAAGGAGTGCCTTACCGTAAGCCGTACACCATGAGACATACTATGATTTCCCATGCTATAGAGCAAGGGATACCATTAACGGGTATTGCGTATTTGGCTGGTCATAGTGATACATCTATGGTCATCAAGACTTATGGGCATATGATTAACCGCCCTGATTTACCCACGTTGCCAATATGACTTAGTTATAATAAATGGCAGAAATCCCTAAGCTGATACTTGATAACCAGAATGAAGATGAACTAGTACAGCTAGCGTATAATAGGATACGTGAGGCTAGTAACGGGCAACTAAATGACTTTAGACCAGGTAGCCCGGTGGCTGCATTAGTAGAAGGGCAGATGTTTGGTATAGCTGAGCTACTGTTTTATTTGAATATGTTGCCTGAGGCTTTAGCCTTAGAGTCTTTTAGACTACTAGGGGTTACACGGTCTGACGGGACTAAAGCCTCAGGGTACCTCAGGTTTTTACTGCAAACCCCTTTAGCCTCCGAGTTCGTGGTAAACCCTGGGTATGCTGTACCGTATAAGGATAGTTTCTTTATCCTTGCTGAACAGCTAGTGATACCCCCAGGGGCTACTGAGGCAGACGTGCTGGTAACTGCTGCACGTACCGGCTCTGACTTAAATGTTCCAGAGTTTGCCCTGACATTAACTAACCCAGGAATAAACTTTTTGCAAGGTATATATAACCCCCAAGCACTAACCGGAGGGTCTGACCTAGAGGATATTACTAACACCATATCACGCGCTCAACAGCAACTAAGGAGTCGTGAGGTATTGGTTAGCGCAACTGATTACGAGTTAGCCGCACAAGATGAACTAGGTGACGGGTCTAAGGCGGTATGCATTCCTTTCTTAAACTCGGATAAAACCGTAGAGGTTCCAGGACAAGTACATTTATTCCTATGCGATTCTACGGGTACCCCAGCCTCTACGGGTACCTGTCAAGTTATCCAGGCTGCTTTACAGCTACGCTCTTTTGCAGCCAGCAAGGTTTGGGTCAGCCCATGCCTCTTAGATAGCTTAGCTATAGAAATAACCTGTGGGGTAGATGAGGTATCGGAGACATTGGCAACACAGATAGCCCAAGCAGTTTATGACTACCTAAGTCCCTTAACATACCCCTGGGGCACTAAGGTTAAGATTAATGAGATATCTTATAACGCCCGATTGGTGCCAGGGGTAACTGAGGTAGACTCAGTTACCATTAACGGGGAACCGTTAGACCATCTACTAGCTAACAACTGGACTAGCCCGTTTACGGATAGCTTAATGATTAACTTAATGCAACCAGACGGGGTTAGTCAAACCTACTTCTTAGGTTTAGGTGAGGATTTAGATTAGTCCTCTCTGTTAAGCGCATCAAGGTCTATATTTAAGTACTTAGCAAGTATTTTAGTTAACACTATATTAGTTCTTGTAGACCTTTCCACTGACTTAACCATTTTTTCTGAGTTTTCCGAGTGTTGTTTATTGGAATCCGTTAGGGACTTCATCATGCTTAAGTGTTCTTTAGTAAAATCCCCAATGGATTTTCTAGTTATCCAGAATATTATAAAGAAAAAAACGATGATGGCATAGCTACCATTTCTTAGTACCCCTTGAATCTCCGGTGGGATACCATACACCGGAGCAGGTTGTACGATTTCTGGTTGTTCTGTTAGTAGTATTTTATACATAGTTTAGTGTATGGTACTACTAATAATATGTCACTTATCAAACTGTTCAGTTAACCGAGTTCTCCTGATAGCGATCTCCGCCGAGTCTCCTTGCTGCAAAGCTAGTAACAACGCTATTACATCGGCTAACGGCTCGTCTAGTAGCTTTATATGGTTGTATATAGCCGCAGCCAGGTTATGCTGGGTTAGCGGGTTTGGATGAGGTAACCTCACAGGCTCTAGGGTAGCCCATCTATTACTTTGGTTATCCCAATACGCTTCTGGGTTAGGTTTATTTGGCTTAACCCTAACTTCTCCGTCACTGTAATAAAGGGTGTCTAGAGATGATTCAGGATACTCTATGGATGAAAACCCTAGTGGCAACCCCACAGGAGTGTCGGAGCTTCCTACTATTTCATTATTTAGTATTAAAATATACATATCAACTACCTATAGGTACGAAGGATAATAAAACTAATCGCCCGGTACCCCCTGATTGGGGGGTAGATCCGGCACCACCTCCGGCACCACCGTAAGCACCACCAGTACCACCACCTAGTGCCCCCGTACCTTCTCCTACAGTAGCCCCTGGAGTACCCCCGGACAATAAAAAAGTAGCCCCCGTAGTATTATTAAAGGGACTGGCTAAAACTAGCCAGCCACCACCACCACCACCACCACCGTTAGCGCTGCCTGTGCCTACTCGGACTGCACTAGCTCCGTTACCCCCTCTAACGTCAATAACAGATGTGTTAGTACAAGTAACGCCAACTAGGGAGGATAAGTATACTAAACCCCCGGAACCCCCTCCGGAACCACTTACTAATACATTAGTACCACTGGTAATAAACCCTATAGAGGCATCTGTACCTTTGGCGACTATGCTACCGGATACTGTTATTTCACCGGAGGCTTCTACCCATAAACTCCCTCCGCCGGAACCTGCCCCCCCAAAGGCTACAGCCCCTGAATCCCCCCCTGCAAACCCTAAACCGCCTCCTGACCCTACAGGTTGAGCTGTGTAAGGGTAAGGTGTGACACCTGCCCCTGAAGACCCTGAACCTGCCCCAAGACCTGTACCGGTTACCCCCCCAATATTTATCGTACTAATAGTTCCGGTTGAAAATGGTCTCGCTCCATTAGCAGCCGTTGTAATATTTATTACCCCTTGAATACTTACGTTACCAGAACAAAATAACCTAGCCTGCTTATCTATGGTTATTGATACCCCGGCTGGAACGGTAAAATCCCTAAAATAATAGTAACCCTGATCTAGTACTTCACCGTTAGTGCATACCTTATCTTGAGTATTAGAACCTCCAAATACCTTAATAGACGCGCTAATAGGGCTTACCGGATGTAACCCATTAAATCTAAGGTCTTGTAACGCGGTAATGGTACCTGATACTGTAGTGACTTTAGCTATTAATATCCTAATAGCAGGTGCTATCGTGCCGGATGCAATAACCCCTAAAGAATCCACCCAAATGAGGCTAGTAGCATTATCAGGTACTACGATTAACCCACTAACTATGGCTAATAGCTCACCACTAGGTAACACAACTGTACCTGACTGGTACGCTACAGTTAACCCCGAACTTACCGAAGGCTTTAAACCATCCGTAACTATCCTCAATCTATCCTTAGTTGCCCCAGCTAAATCGGATAACTCGTCATCCCTGATCTTCTCCCGATGCCCTTTGTACTGATTTTGACCGTCAAAAATGGGAGCCTCAAAAGCTAAGTCTGCAAGTTCGGGCGTAAATACGGAACCTTCCGAAAAAGGAGTATTAGGGTATAATCCAGCCATAGTGATGAATATATATATATTTATCGTTATTTAGTCAATCACACGCCTGTATAGATAACCCATCTCATACGAGTATCCCCAAAAGGTACCCCACCCCCATTAGATGGCAACCTAAAGTTACCCGCTCCTTCTGACCCCGTGTTATAAGTGGTACCGATTTGTGCAAACAACTCAGCGTAGGTGGTCTGACTCACTACTTCCCCTGGGTTAGTTAATACCCTGTATTTATTTGGTGCTGCAGTGGTCGGGTGTATCAAAATGTCACCTATAGATACCCTACCAATGCCGTCTAGCTCGTTACCAACAAAGTCAGTAGTGGCTATCCTCGTACTACGGTTCCCTGTTGCTTGAGTAGTGGCTGTAGGATTACCAGTTAGCACAGCGTCTTCTGCGGCTACTTTAGTATCTAGCTCATTCTTCGTAGCTAGTGTTTGTATAATATCATACAAAGCATTACGGGTGGGAGCGTCAGTAGCCCCATCCCATGATGCCCCATAGATAGTGTCGTTACCGGCTGTGCCTGTACCAGTCTCACCCCTAGACACCAACAATCGCCAAAACGTTTCGTCAGTGGTTAAGTTACCTTGACTCGCCACGGTTGCCACGTACTGGTAACCGGAGCCATCATAGGACACCACGTCCCCCCGCTTATAGAATACCGAGGGTGACCAAGCCCCCTTATTCTGGAAGACTTGGTTAACCAGTGCTTCCCAAAATGTATCGTTGGAGTATAAATACCTACTTAGGGTTAGTAGGCTAGCATCTTGGGCATCATACCTAACCCCTGACTGCTCTGCCAAGTCTTTAATATTTATTGGGGTAGAGCTGAAGGGAACTACGGCACTGAATGACTTGACTAATATATCCGCGTTAACTATGGTTACTGGGTTCCCAAGGTCATCTATGGTTTCTTCGTCTGGGATTAGTTGCCATATCTCAAACTTATAGGCTACTCGTGCCAAGTCGCTAGGTTCTAGCTCAAACGTGACCGAGCCGTCAACTAAGTCATAGTCATGGAAAACAGGGACATATAGAGTGTCTTCATCTGAGAAGGTAGAAGGTATGTTTACTCTCACATAACCCACTAAGTTCTCAGTAGTGCCCGCTACCTTTATATTACAAATAATAGTAGTCATAGGTTTACTTATATTCAGTCAATCAGTTACTAAATAGAGGTTCTCCTATACGGCTAAAACCTAGATAAAATCTTTCAAACACTACTTCAGCATCTACTATTACTGGTGCGTAGTTCCTAAGTGTCCTTTGGGCTTCCTTGAACTCCCTAGAAGTCCTTTGGTAGTCTAACGGTAACCTTACATACAACCTAAGATCATCACGCCCAAAGGTCGCAGATAATACGAAGGGTAACCTCAGGCTCCCACTATTCCATATGGTATACGGGATTTCATGTATATCTAACACCGTTCTGATACTAGCCAGTGTACCCCTACTACTCCAAAGGCTATGGGCTTGGCTAATCATTTGCCTCTTTATATTTACAGCCCACTTAGTATCATAATATACACCGGATAACCCACATAGGAAAGCCAGATAATCTAACCAGTCTTCGGTAGTGGTCAGGGGGTCAAGTTTAGTCCATAGCGTCTGGAGTTGGTCGGCTTTATCGGATAACTTTTGGTCTACCCAAAGGGTTAGCCAGTCTACGGCTAAGTTATCTTGGTAGCCCGTCTGAGGTAGTCTGTTAAATACTGGGCGACCCTCATGCCACTGATTATTCATGTACTTTAGGTTGGCACCGCCCTAAACTATCCATCTCCATAGGAATATTATTTCTATGGATAATATCTTGTAGTTCATTAATATCACCAGGTGTTAATACATACGAGGTGTTACTTATTAACCTGTTCCAGAATCTACAGACTAACCCCCAATCTCTGGAATCTTGGGATATATTGATTTCTAATCTCTGAGCGGATAATCTACCAATAGGTGTGGCTTGTAATACACATTGGTTATATGTGTTATTACTTAACATGTCAACCCTAAATGTAAGATAGTCCGGGGGTGTTTTTATGTTAGGGTCTTCATAGTCTGCCATTAATACCCCGTCCTTATAGGTAATCACTCGTGCCATTTTAGTCTCCTATGCTTTAGTTTTTACCCAGACTACAGGGGATAAGCTAGAGTCAGTAAACGTAGCTCCTGTTAAGTCCCCAGGAAATACCCCTGACGTTGTAGGGCTAACATAAGATATTACTGAAGTTGTGCTTAAAGACCCGGCAGATATGTATGAATCATTATTAGTTGTTGAGTTATGTATCCTCATGCTTGGTGCAGTACCAGTTGTGGTCAGTCCTATGAAATATTCCCCCTGTGCTAAATCAGAGGATATGACAAACTCAAAAAATGCCTGTACATCCATAGCTACTTCTGCTAATGACTCTAGAAGCACTCCAGGCATTCCATCAACTACAGAATATATTGCTAACTTACCAGTAGCCCCTGTTACCGACGATGCAGTGGATACAGCTAACGATTGTATACCGATAGCCGGGACATAAATAGGACATAACCTAACGTATGTAGCGGATATAGCCCCCGTGCTACTAGTTATCGTGATTTTGGTGGCTGGGGTAAACCAACGATTCCTAGCCTGAAAAAACTTACGTTCTGTTATGCCCCCGCTTGCACCATTAGCAACGGCGGTAACCCTTCCTTCGGTATTTACGGTAATATCCGCGTTAGTATATGACCCTGGAGTGATTAGCACTTCGCTTAATCCTGGGTTCGGATAAGTACCACTCAAGCTACCGCCCGCCGTGCCTGTGGGTATCCTAGCATCTGATAGCCGAGTATCCGCATCTAGCACATACCCCGCTAATGTAATAGTTAGACTACTATTAGTCACATAATCGTTTAGGATGGTAGTTAATCCCCCGGATGTAACATAACCACCTAACAAAGAGTCTACGGTAGACGATAAATACACCAAAGGGTCGGCTACTGCACTGTCCACCTTAACGGTTCCGGAGGTAGTCGGTGAGGCTACAGGTACCCCAGGGATGACTCCAGTCTGGGCATCCGTGACCCGCCCATCTTCACCTATGGTAACTGTGGCGAAGTTATAAGTCCCAGGGGTTACCCCTGAGTTAGCGATCGCTGGGTTAGGATAAATACCACTTAGGCTCCCTCCCGCCACTCCTGTAGGCACTCTAGCATCTGATAACCGTATATCGGTGGTTAACGTATAGTCGGCAAGTGCTGTAACGTCTGCCTTAGTGTCTAAAGCTAGATTAAACGCGTCAGAGGTTACGTAACCCCCCAACGTCGTTGTCAGCGTATTATTAGTTACGTAATCTAATAAGGTATCATTAAGTACCGTATAGGTCACGTAATCACTCAAGTCTAACCCTGCGGACGTTAACGATTCCAAGGATAGCCTGTAAGTATAAGCCCCCCTATTTATGTATACATAATCACCTGTTAGGCTTTGGGGTACTGTATTGACGTTAGCTAGTCTGCGGGTAGTCATTCTACTAAAAAGTCGTCAGGGGGTGGTTCTGTAAATACATAGTCATCTTCTGCGGTTAGTAGTTCACGGTCTCCGCCAAAGGTAGCTACTAGGGTATTGTCATTAAAGTTATCTAGCTTAGCCCGGTACAGGTTGAATGCTATTTTATTAATCGTGTAACCTGAGAAGCCGAAGCCCGGTTCAGGTTCTGGTAACCACTTAATGACTACATAGATGACCATCGTTACCAACCAATCCCCATAATCGTCCCCTACTTCAGAAACTTGTATAGGTTGGTCACTAGGGTTAATCCAAAGGTCTATGAGGTCGGCTATCCCTTGAGCATCTTTGAGTAAACCCTGGCACAGTGACGAGTAGACACCCTCTGTAGTCGCTAATGGTAGTTCTGCATATGGGGTGTCCCTAGGGTATCTAGTAGTTATGTATATCTCTTGGGTAGCTTGGGCTGTCGGCTGCCCTTCCGACTCTTCCCCGCCATCATAGTGTTTAATGTTTCTTAGTGGCGGGAAAAACCCCGCCGTTTCCCCAACTACCTCTGGGTTCCTAAGTTCATAGGTGTCAATCTGTACTTTCTGGGCTACCCAGTCTACTATTGATTGCCTCCAAGTTGATAGTCTCATTTATAGCTACTTAGTCATTCCCTTTGACTAATATTAGTCAAAGTGTACACTCAGTGCTAAATCCGGTGAGTATAAATACCTATGCTGAGATAGTAGATTTTAGAAAAAGCCTCAGGTAGTCTAGTACCTGTAGCTCTCTGAAATCTATCTTGACGCATTCGTTTGACTCGTTGTGTCCCCTACTGTACCTAGGTTTAGCCACATTGTTCGATAATGTCGAACTATGAAAATCAACTGACAATAACTGAACAGTTTTATGTTTTCTTAAGATTTACAGTTAGAGTAAACTTAAGCGTCAAAGTGCTTCCAGTTATTTGGGTCAACCTGAAAACGTTGCCAGAAGGGACTCTCAAGAGTTTTGAGACGTTATTTGGGTCAACCTTAAGCATACCCAGCGCCACTTTGGAATGACCATAATACGTTAAAAACCAACATAGGGTTGACACTTATGGTCAAAACTATTGACTAGCTTAACCTAAGCGTCAGCCAGCCGACGAGTGATATGGTTTACACGTTCAAGTGAGTAACGTTGGAATGCCCACTACTCAAGGGTTAACCTAGGTTTTACACGTTCAAGTGAGTAACGTTGGAATGCCTAAAATACGTCAAAGAAATAACATAGGGTTGACAGGTTAGGTTAACTTAAGTTATACGCTTAACATTTAACCACTTTGGGATGCTTACCAGTCAAAGGTTAAAGGCTTATTTACGCTTAACATTTAACCACTTTGGAATGACCATAATACGTTAAAAACCAACATAGGGTTGACACTTATGGTAAACCTAAGTTAGACTAAAGGAGTCAAAAGAAAAGGTTCTAACAATGGCTTATTTACATTCATCTTTCGAGTTCGCTGGTATTCCCGTAGACGGTTTCATTATTGACGGTGAGGCTTATACAACCCTAACGGGCTTTGCCAATGGGTTAGGTATCTCACGTCAGAGTGCCAAAAACTGGTATAATAACCACTGCAGAACTGCGGGGCACTCTGTTAGGGTTGGTAAACGTCAAGTACCTGCTACTGCTTACCCTGTATCCGTCATTGGTGACTTCCTAGACTATCGGGTTAGCCTAGGGGATAAGCGGGTAACTAACCTTTACTCAGCTACCTTTAGAGCCGACTTAGAGCGTACCATTAAGGAAACTAATGGTACTCAAGTTACCGCAGCGCAACATGAGGGCACCAGAGCTAACCTAAGGCAGGCTTTAGACCTAGCGCGTGAGATCGAGTTCTCCGAGTTAACCTGTGAAGAACTACAACCCGTAATCGACCGCAAGAATGCCTTAGTTGACTCGTTAGATCCCCAGGGCGTAAAAGAGTACATGGATGAGGTAGAGCGTATCTGGGGCGAAGCCAGGGCACGTCGTGAGTCATTGTTACCCTTAAGCGTCCAGAGGGTTAACCAAGCTATTTATGACATGTAAGATTGAATAAATAACCAAAAAAAAAACCCCAGGATGCCTTGACATTCCTGGGGTTATTTGTTATGATTATATTGTTAGAGGAATACTCTGGATAGCCCGAACATGAAGGAGTAAACTGATAACGCTCTGAGTTGCCTTAGGTAGCTTAGTGCCTGGGAGTAGCCCGAAACTACCCAACAAGCACCAAGAGACTTAGGCTAACGGAGTTTGAGATGTAGAGGGTCTAGAGATTGGAGCCGTGGAGCCAGAGCTGGAAACCTCAGCTAATACAGTTCCTAATGAAGCCCTAGACAGTGTAACCACAAGAGCTTCCACAGTGGGGCTAGGTTTTACGACTACATCTACATTTACCTGTCCAGCTTCTAACCCGTCAAGTGTGTTATTGGTCAGGTCGCAGACAACTAAGTAAGCTTCAGAAGGACTAGAACCGAATAGGGCACCGGGTAACCTTAGTATTTCACAAAATGCTGAGGCAGTTTGTTTTACGCGGGAAAATAAGATACCTTGACCGTCGGCTAATGAAAAAATAAGGGCATCGAAAGCTACTTTAAGACTACCAGCTAGCACATTTAGGATAACTCTGGTGTTACCAAATCGGTAAAAAGATGAGGTACTTAAAGTCCTAGCTCCGTAGACCACTATCCCCCGTCCGGCGGGTAGCCTCCGGATACAGTTGATACCTAATGGGTTTAGTTGACCTTGTAGAAGCTTGGTAACTTTAAAGGAAATATCTGACACACCATAAATAGGATAACCAACACCCGCCGGAGGTCTAGAGAAACCCTCGGCGCGTGTACGTCGTAAGGCTACTCCGATGGCTGCTAGACTCGGAGGCACTAAAGTACCAGTTAGGTTTACCAGATAAGGGAAATAGAACCAACTGTTACCCCTAGGACTAGCTAAAGTATTACGTTCAGCTATCACGGCATTGATAGCACCGCCACCGGTAATCTGTGTTGCCTGAGTCAACCCACAGTCAATAACTGCCACCCAGTAGTAATCAGGGTCAGCCGCTAGGGATTCCATAGCTAGTGCTAGAGCTGTCCGGTCGGATTGGTCGGTGAAAGCTTGGAAGAACTCAGGGGCACATAAGTAACCTTGACGCATTTCTGGCTCAAAGGCTACCTTAATAGTATCCGAGACATCTTTAACCTTAGGGCTAGTCAAAGTGCTAGCGACCCCTAGAGTTAGCTCTACAGACGCGGTAACTGTTACCCCGTCAGCGTACCTTAATGTACCATCAGGGTAGTAACTAGCGGTTAAAGGTAGCTGAGTGTTAACCAGGTTACCTAAGGCATCTCTAGCGGTAATGTCAGTGTCACCAGTTACCGTAGTGTAACTTATAGCGTAACCATCGATAGTTAGTGTTAGAATAGTACCAGGGGTGAATGTGTTGACCGTTAAGGATCGTTCTACCCTCATCAGCACATTTACAAAATATAGTCCATAACCACTACGCTGGTCAAAAAATAGTTGGATAGCCGCAGCGCTAGGGGATGCACCAAAAACGTTAGTAAAATCATCTAAGTTACTAATGTATGTTGGGGTTGCTACAGGTGCCCCCGACTTTGTGCTAGAGCCTAACACATATACAGCATCATGGCTATTCAGGATAGCCGGGATTGAGCCGTAAGTGGCTTCGTTTACATATACCCCAGGGGTGTTGTAGGAAATCGGCATAAGGTAATCAATAGTATTACCTTAACTAAGTCAAGTCAAGCCGGGTCAACCAATCATGTTGACCTAGTAAGTTCGCTATGCTAACGTTAAATCATAGTAAACCAATGAGCGCTATAAATCGTGTTAGTCTTGAATGTTCTACCCCCTAAACACCATCCTGAGGAGCAGGTTAACGTGGTATATTTAACTACCTTAACCAAAGCCCAGATACTTAAGCAATGGGAGCAAAGCTTAACCTATCCCGACAGATTTGTAGTAACCAAAGCTGAGTCGGTTAAAAAGCTATCGGAAGACATTCCGGCTAAAGACCTAAAGACACTAGGACAGTATTTGGATGATAATAAGATTATATTGGATGAGTCGGAGTATCATAAGTTAGCTACTATCGTGGCTGACAAATACCGAGAAACTTATGGTATCAATCCACGCAGGGTGTCTCGTATGAATGCTGAGGGTAAGTGGAATAATAAAAGTTATGCTTATGATGACTCCGACTTCCCACTGATTGAGGAATGTTTATTATCGGTAAATCACTCTAGACATCCTCATTAGTTGACTGCTGGGTATTTATAGGTATAATAAGTAAAAGTGCTTTGGATAACATTATGAGACCTATAAACCCAGTAAGTCCCTTGACAAGAGATATAATAGATGCTATGATCGTGGATATATTCGAGATATTATACCCTGATTATGGTCAACAGTCTAGTAAAACCCCGTGTCCCTACGGATGCACAGATGACTGTGATTGTAGACACTTCTGTATTCCTACACAGCCTGGAAGAGAAGCACGTTATACTGAATCACAAAAATCCTCATTGGACGGCATTGATTAAGGCACAGCTACAATGGTTAGTGTCTGGTGATTGGTTAGATGATCTAAAGCCTAATAAGTTGCAGTTTATTTTTGTTACTGATAGTAAACCTTATTGGCGTACCGAGTATTTACTATCCAGTGATGTAGTATCAAAGGTACCTAGGAAGAAGAAAGCAGAAGAATATAAGAGAGTGCGTCTACTAGAGCTGTTAGCTAAAGATGATAGGGATTCAGAAGAAGTACTTAAGCTAACCGAAGATTTAGCTATACATTACAAAGCCGGGCGAAAGTTTCCTACTTACGAGTTTACTAAAGTTAAAAGGCTACTATTTAAGTACCTTACAGATCAGGGTTACACACAGATAGGTAAAGTAGGATATGAGGCTGATGATGTAGCCGCTTGCGTCGTTAAGGTTAACCAGGGGTTAGATAACCCTAACCGCCTGGTTTTACTTACCATAGATTCGGACTGGATGGGGCTAGTAAATGATGATACTGCCTGGTTTTGTATGCACGGTTGGACTCCTAGGATGAGGTCGGATAGGTTTAGCTGTGATCAGTGGGCACTACGTCGGCTAGGTAGTACGTTAGATGCATATACAGATATATGGGATATTAAAGGAGTAAAGGGGGATAAGTCGGACAACCTACCCGCGTCCGATGGGGTTTTATTACCAGTTATAGACTTATTAAACCCACCAGACGAGCACAAACTATGGAATACGCCAATGGCTGATGATATTAGAGATGTCCTAGAGCACCCACGTAATCGAAGATATGATGGTAGCGCTGCAATGCAGTATATCCAAGCTTGCGGGGTTGCCCCTTGTGTACGCGCTCTAAACATCCAAAAAGATTTTGCAGTTTAGGGTTGACAGTTAGGGTCAACCAGGTTATGATAAAGAAACAAACAGAGCAAGTTAAGGAGCCGCCCGATGACATTATCATTTTACACAGAGCGTACCGAGTCTATTTTAAGTCGTGCCCGATTACCCCAAGAGTCTAACAATATCCCTAATGACCATCAGTGTTTTAACGAAGAGCAAAAAGCTATCTGGGTAACTATAGCTAAAGCTTTCGGTATTGACTGGAATGAAACCGGACACACACTAAGAGTAGTGGTTAAGAATGGTGAGAACGTCATCTACACTCCTTACATCGGTTCTAATGGAACTGAAGCTGTACTAGTGTGGGGAAAAGTACAACAACCACTTAAAGCTGCTAACAAGGAGTTGGTAGAAATGGTCTTAGGGGGGGCTAAGAGACCCTGTATTGAGGCTTTCATTTTTGAACTAGAAGACACGCTAAACATAACCTTAATGTTAGCCAAAGGGGACTCAGACAACGCTACAAGGTATCATAAAGAGCTATTTAGCGCACCGGAGGAAGACAAGAAAAACATATTACGCAAGGCTTTACGGGCAGGTAAGTTACACTTATATCTCTCTCAGGCTTTTGAGCGGGCTAAGAAGTTAGCGGAGTTCGCAGGTAAGACACTAACCGTAACAGGGTACGAGTTAAACCTATGGGGTAAGTTTGAGCTAATAACCTCTGAAGGTAAAGTATTAGCTAACACCGCACTCGTTAAAAAGTTATCACATACCCCTGAGATTACTCCTGACAAACCAGCCACACTTGAAGTGGGTTATGAATCAGGTAGAACTACAACGGGTTACCCTATATTTCCTGTGATATTGACTACACAGGCAGATTTAGAGCTACCTGTGTTCGACTTTGGAGCCGGCTTGGAGGATAACGTTAATGATAACGTAGACTTTGACCGTGCCGAGTATGAGGACGTATCTTATTAAAGTTTATAGGTCGTATCCACGGTAAACGGAGCCTAAGCCCATTAGGTGGTATATAGGAGGCTCCTACCTATAAGGTTAACTAAAACTGTTAACCCTGGTTAGAATAATAGATATTTAGGAGGTGCAAGTCCTCCCTAACCACTCACCCCGCTAACAGGAGTTTATATGGGTAAAAAAGGGCAACAAGCCGACAAGCCAGCCACGGGTGAGTCGGATAAGTGCACTGAGGGTACTAACTCAGGGTTAGTTAGCGTTAGCGAAACGTTGAATAAAGTAAAAATAGAACTAGAACTAACCTATGGGTACTTACTACGACCAGAGATCGGGGGGGCGTTTTGCGGGCACACTGTGTATAAGCGGGAAAATAAGATACCGATTCCTGGTATCAAAGCCCCCGATACCTTTTGGTACTGGCGAACCATTAAGCCTAATGAGGCTACGGGGTTCTATGCCGCGATTAAAGAGATTTGTGAGGATTTAATGGGGTCTTGTGCATCAGACCACATACAAGTATATAAAAACATAGCCCTATGTTTCCTAGATAACTCAGTAGACCCTAAGTCTGCGGTGGCTAAAATAGCCCAGACTAGTTATGGTAATCAGGCACGGCTAGGTTTAGGTAGGACAGTTACGCTCAACGGTAGTAATGGGCACTTTAAGGTAGTCCCTTTAGTTTCTTGGTTCCCTGAGGCTCTACAAGAGTTTAATGCTAGGGGACTACTAACATTATTTCCAGATGCTGAGGCTAGACAACTAATGCTAATCCTGGGACGAACAGTTGTAGGAGCAACTGAGACCAGATGTGCGGAAGGTGACATAGAGCATACAGCCCGGTCTTATGCCATTATTGTAGGACAACAAGCGGGGTTAGGTAAGAGTACTCAATCTAACTACATAAATAAAGCCCTAAGTAACTTAGGTTACAGCGTGTCTAACGCACATATAAATGAAACTAAGTTTGGTTGGGGTACCATAGCCCAAAGCGACTTAGCTTTCATCGATGACTTGACCGACGATGTACAGAAAAGACTTTTATCTGATGTGCGTATCAAGTCCATTGTATCAAATAATACATTAAAAGTAGAGGAAAAAGGGCAACCAGCCTGTGACGTTAGAGCTACCACAACGATTCTGGGTTGTACTAATATGCACAGTTACGCCCACTACATTGGGATGGATTCAGGTAGCATCAGCCGGGTAAACCAGTTAGACACATACACAAGGGCTGAGATGGAGGAAAGATACCCAGAAATCCCTGACCCACGAGTAAAGCCACACTGGGAAACTTTAGCCAAGAAGTTTAAGTGTTCTACTGAGTGTCTAGCGGCTTATCTATTACGCAGAAGCGCAGACTATTTTCTGGAGGTCTGCGGGTACGTATGGGACGATGGCAGACTGTTTAAGGATGATGAAGATCGATTAGAAGAGGTGACTAAGGCTAATCGTAAAGACTTTAGGATAGACACCAGCTTAAAACATGCTGAGGAGTTGGTTAGCGCGGTCGGGCACTTAGTAGCACTATCTATAGCAGACTCGTCTAACTCTAGACGGAGAGCTTATGAGGAGTTGCTACAGTATCTAGATTTTTCACCGGGGTTAGTCTTGGCAGTTATGAGGATGTTCTCAGTTATCAAACAATCCACACGACTACCTAGTGAATACGCTGCATTAGACCTCCCTAACGCTTCTTGGGACGCTAAAGAGTACATAAGTAAGAAGTTAGCCGACTTCGATAGATTAGGCACTGTGAAGACTTCCGAAGACTCTTTCGGAGTTCTCATGAAGGAAATGAAGTCTAACAAAGGCTTTGGCTATCCCTTAAGGTCAAGCCATTATATGCCAGAATGGCAAGCCGTGAAACGCCTAATACCTAAATGGGTGAAGAAGTATGAGGAAGTCATTAGCACTATAGACCCCCCTAAGGGTGTCCAAGTAGCTATTGCAGAAGTCCATAAGCTATTTACAGACTTGGGTTGACAGTGCTGGTTAACGGGGGTTACTAGCCCCCTTATTATAAGAGGTAAGCTAATGTATACCACAGAGCTAGATTTGTGCTATGAGAAGGGTTTATCAGACGAGAGAAAAGTAATGGATTTCCTCAGGGGGCAGGGGTATAACGTCAAGCCAGCAAGTAGCCAGGAAAACAAGAAGGAAGACATTGATTGCTGGGTAAATGGGAAGCCTGTAAGTATCAAATCCTCACATAAGGGAGCCAAGTTCAAAAACATAGGGCTTGAGTTGGCTAATCAGCTAACCTCCAGAGTAGCCTGCCGAGACACTGAGTACATCTTAGGGAAGTTAAGTATTTCATTATTAGATGTAGATACTTTAATCGATACAGGTTCATGGGAACCCGGCTGGTATGCAACAGGTAAAGCAACCAACTATCTATTCTACCAAGAGCATGAGTTGCGCTTGTACACCAAAAAGTCTATTGAGAACTATGTAAATAGTAAGGGTTTTCTAAGGGTTAGACAGTTGAGCGATGCGTGTAAAAGCTACTTGGGGGGTAGATACCGTTACTGTAATACTATATGTGGTTACTTGCATTGGAATGTTATACCCCATAGGCTTTGGAATATATAAGACTTGGGTTGACAGTTAGTGTTAACCTAAAGTATAGTAGATACATAAGCAAAGGAGCCTCATAATGTACGCGTCTCAAATAAAAGCATCTGCATTACAACTAGGTATAGATATTAAAGGGTTTGATTTACGACGTAATAGTGACCGTGTTAGCTTATTAAAGCTAATATCAACCAAAAGACATGAAGAAACTATAACACCCCCTGACTGTGAGTTCAGTGGTCAGGAGTGTACTGGTGACACCTGTGCTGTCGCTGAGTCCCCTTTGTCGCCTGAAAACTTAGTAACACCTACGTTTAGGTATTTAGATAGCTGCTATAATGTGTGTACAATATACCAAAGGCTAGAACTAGAAGGGCTTGCCGTGTATAGCTATGTAGCCAATGAAGACGGCAGACTCACTAGTTGGTATGAACGCACACTAGAAGTACCGGAAGGTGCCAATATACAAGATGTTTGGCAGGAGGCTAAAGACGACTTTATTAAGTCTAGAAAGGCCCAAGACGACCGAGCTAACGCTCTCATCTGTGCGCTTAACTCTGCTAGCTCCTACCCTGTCACCCCCGAAGTAGCTCAAGATATCTCGGAAGCTGCTAAGGTAACCTCATATGATGATAGTGGTACCCCTGAAACTCCTTGGAAATCTCATAGTACCGTGCTAGTGCTTTTAATCACTTCGTTAGTTATACTTTGGAGTGCGGTTAGTTGCTTGATGAAGCCTTTAGTGGTATGGGTTATAGCAAAGGGGGGTAGATTTATAAATGAGCTAAGGTTAGCCGAGTATACCAAGAGGTTATTTAGAAAGCTAGAAGGACTGTTCTAGAGGTTTTCTTAAAGGGTGGTTGACAGCAACCCCCTTATAGGGTTTACATGTTGTATAAACCAGGATTACCAATGCACATTAAAAAGCTTTCCGATGATCTTCAAGTAAGGGTATTGGGTTACCCTTCAAATCCCTTAAGTATTCTAGATAAACAGAAAATAGAAAATAAACTAAAGCCGTTCGGGCTTCATCAAGCCAATGACAATAACGAAGTTGCAGAACTACCTATCCCTGATAACTTTGGTACGCTGGAACAAGAACTGGAGCAAGCGATCGCAGAACATACTAAGAGTACTCTTGACGCGTTAGGTTCTATTATGTCTTGGGAGTTCCCAGAACTACCCACTAACTTCAATACCATTAAAGGGAAATGGCAATACTGGTGCCCTAAAGGTGAGCGATGGAAACTCCTTGAAAAGCCAATATCTGGGAAGGTGTTCTTCCAAGATACTGAAACGGTGCAAGTGGGGGATAGGTGGTTACCTACTTGCGCTGTGGCTATGTCTGCTAGGGGTTGGCTACTTTGGGTTACCGACTTCGACCAGATGCCCTCTATTATCCCCTACGGTTTTAATAACCTAATGGTAAACTACAACACTCAGTATGACAGAGCTTATTTATCATCTGAGTACCAGATGGAGGATACGGGTAACCGATTCTTCGACCTAATGTCTGCGTGGATAATATGCCGTGGTTTAAGTAACCAGCAAAGACCCTTGTATCTAGACGAAGATACTAACCTAGACTGGATGGGCGAGACAGCAACTAACAGCTTATCTGCGGTATACGAGTTCTTCTTTAACAAACCACTAGACAAAGGGGTTAGAGATAACATAGTTAATGACGGGCTACCCTGGGTTAGGGATAACATGCTGGAGGTTATCAGGTATTGCTGTGAAGATGTGCTACATACAGCACAGCTATTCAAGAGACTCTACCCTGAGTACCTTAACCATAGACCTAGCTTAGTCGCGCAGTCCGGGTCTATTTTATTAGGGTCGTGCTGGTTACCTTTAGATGCTGATAGGTTTCCTAAGTATTACGAGACCGCAGAGAATATGTATCAAGAGTTAGCCGTAAAGACTAACAAAGACTTGATGATTTTAGCGGAGGAATACCTATCCCAGTGTGACCCTGATAACCTACCTAAGCCAGCATTGGCGTTAGACTGGAATCCGGCGAAGTCAGGGAAGAATAAAGGGTTACCCGCTTGGTACCGTAAAGTGCTATCTGACTATGCCAAAGGTGACCTAACCTTATCTAAGCGCTTTGTGCCCATAGTAATGGGGATAACTTGGCGGGGTGAGCCTTTGCTCTGGGATGATGAAAATAAAACATGGTACACAGAAGTACACGGGTGGTTACCACATCCAGAAGTTAGAGGTAAAAACGTTACCTCCGTGTTCGCTAAGGGCTTTGTTGCAGCGTTTGAACAGGGTGTACTTAGTGCGGCTAATGACTCAGTAAAGCAGATGTTAGCTGAAAAGGTGTCTACAATAAACTGGGTAAGTTTACGTAAACGAGTAGCCGCCATCCATACTGAATCGCCTGAAGGTTTCCCTGTCACCCTACCCTCGTTACTTGTTAACGGCACCATAACAGGGAGATGTGCCGACAACCTTTGGCAGGTAGCGGCTAACCCTAAAAAGTCTCGCTTAGGTACCGAGCTTAAATCTATGGTAGCCCCACCTAAAGGTTATGTGCTTGTAGGTGCGGACATTGACAGTGAAGAAGCGTGGTTAGCGGGCATTATGGGTGATTCAGTGTTAGGTATTAATGCAAGTACTCCTATGGGCTTTATTTGTGTGGCGGGGGCTAAGGCTGAGACCTTAGAAGCGTCCACAGACATTCATAGCTTAATGGCGAAAGAGACTGGTATCAGTAGAGACAATACTAAGACCAGGGTGTATGGTTGTGTTCCAATGGATACTCAAGCGCTGACTAGAGAAGGTTGGAGGGTTTACTCAGAGTTATCTCATGGGACAGAAATATTAGCCTACAACGCAGAAACAGGGGTTAATGAATGGTCTCCTATAACCCATATGACATATCACGAAGACGCTGAGGTGTATAAGTTAGAAATGAGTCATGGGTGGTCTGTAGTTTGCACAGGTGATCACAGATGGTATGGGTCTAAGCGTGTAAGGAAGCTAGGAGTTAAGGAAGGATACACAATATTTCAGATATTCACCACAGATAACATAAAACAAGAAAATAATATAACCGTGTCAGCCCCTTATAATGGCGGCTCAGGTTATGGTCTTAAGTCTTTTGGGGTTAAATACGGCACAGACTACATACCGGAGATCCTGAAAATGTCTTACAGGGAGCTACAATCTTTTGTATTAGGGGTTTTACTTAGTGATGGACATCAAGATCGAGCCACTGGCACTTGGTGCATAACTCAGAAAATGGGGCATCATGCAGAAGCTTTTAAACTAGCGGCTTATTTGATTGGTTACAGAGTTTCTGTTGGTACAAGATACGGTAATAAAGTCCAAAAAATGAACTTAACCAAGCCGCACATAACTGCTCAGAGGTTAGTTAAAACTCGCATTGAGAACACATCCGTATGGTGTCCTACTACAGCTTTAGGTACTTGGGTTATGCGTCAAGGTGACACAATAACTATCACAGGTAACTGCATTTATGGACAGGGGCTAACCGGGGATACTAACGCGCTTCTAAAGAACATCCCCACAATGACATTAGCTGAGGCACAGGCTAACAGTAAAGTATTTATCAATAAGTTCAAGGGTCAAACCGTAAGGGAAGAAGGGGCGTTAGGAAGCTTCAAGAGGTACACAGGGGGGTTAGCATCGGATTCGTTTAACGTTATGGAATCCATAGCGGACTCCAAGGTACCCAAGACACCTTTACTCAAAAATGTAATGAGTAGGTCACTAGCAGGGTTTAAAGACTTCAAACCATCTAGAGTAAACTGGACTATTCAGAGTTCCGGTGTAGACTTCAGAGATATGTTAATCCTACTAACTAGACACTTCTATAAGAAACTAGGAGTAGACGGGAAACTTCTGATAACCATCCACGATGAGATTAGGACGATGGTGGGAGATGACCCCAATAACATCAGAAATGCTATTTGGGCATTACAACTAGCCCACTTATACGTTAGAGCCGCATTTATTGACGCCTTGTCGTTAGACTGTATCCCGGCGGGTGTAGCTTGGTTTTCTGCGGTAGACGTAGACCCTTTTTGCCTCCGTAAAGACCCTAAAGACCCCCAAATAACACCTAGCCAGCCCCAAGGGTTACCCATAGGTTACACAGTAACCCCTAGCCAGTTACTAAGTATGTTAGTATAAAATAGCACACAATCCTAGATATAGTTTAGGGTTGACAGTTAAGGTCAACCCAAGCTATTATAGATACATAAGCAAAAGGGAGCTAAACAGATGCTAGGATACGGGTCAGAAGTTAGCCAAAGTCAGATAGAAGCCGAGTTAGAAGCGGAACTAGAGCTAGAAGTCCCTGAAGGATTCCGGAATGAGTTAGAAAATAACCCTTTCTGGAACGCTCTTTGGGAATATTCACCGGATATAGATCAGGATGAAGATTCTATAGTTATTTGGTAAACGCTACTAGGTTGACAGTGATAGTCAACCTTTATTCTTACAGAGAATAACATGACAGGACGTAGTCCCTACTGGTGGGATAGCAAAGTTTGACTTAGCAGGAGGAGATAATAGATGAGTAGTATTTATGTACTAATGGGTTATTCAGGCGCAGGTAAAGATACGCTGTGCCGGGAAATGCAAAAGCTGATAAGAGCAGCTAATGTAAAGTGGTCTAGACCGATGAAAGATATGTTTGAAATGGTCTATGATTTACCCGCAGGTTTCTTAGATGACCCAGAGAAGCGGTTAGAAAAGCTACCAGGTACGGATATTAGTTACCTAGACGTAATGGTAAAAGCTTTTGAGTTTTTTCCTCAGATCGACCCTCACATGATGACCAGAAAGGTAACAAAGCTAATAAAACAGATGCTTATGTCTCGCACGGTTATCTTAACCGATACCCGTAACTTTACAGAGATGTATGTTATACTTAAGTTTTTAGATGAAGGAATAGAGGTTATACCCGTATGGATAAATAGACCAGGTATAACTGCTATGAAGTCGGATGAATACCAGAGAGAAATATTTGATAGTTTGTGGGTACGTTCTAATCGTGGTTTTTTCGTATCTAATCATACTACTGAAGACCTGAAAGTAGCGGCAGAGGAGTTAGCCTCATGACACCTACTGAGTACTTGTTAGACATTCGGGAAATATTTCTACCTGAACTATGGGAAGAAGATAACCAGATGAAGTTAACCAAGCTCAAAGGTATACTTCAGTTTTCCGAACTTAAGCAGATAGGTTTATCTATCTGGGATGACCAGCTAAACAGAGAGGATAGGTACTTACTAAACTCTTCGGAGCTAGACGGACGTAAAGCATGGTTTTTAACTACAAAATATTACAATGAAGTATATGACTTAAATACGTGGATGGCTGGGGCTGAGACACATATATTCAATGAACCCGCCCGCTCAGCACTATGGATAATCAGCCATCCTAAGAACCGCCCAGAGTTATTGACTTTTAGTATTTTTGAGGTTTATTAAGGTTAACAGTGAGGTATAACCCTTAATATAACGCCCTAGCTAACCCCTAGGGCGTTTGACTTATTATCTATAAACCATGAGGGATGTAGAGGTTAGCTTAGAGGGTTTTGGGCAGGTCTGGAAGCCTAAGAACGAACTCATAGACCTGGAAGTAACGCTTGGGCAAAATGATAAATCTAGTAACTGTATGATTACTTTATCCGACCCCCTAGGCTTAATAGCATCAGCTTTGATTAGCCATACTATAAACTCCGGGGGTATCCGACAGTTAACCCCTAACCCTAATAATAGCCCCGTAATCAGTAACCAGGCACCTGAATCATCTAAAGTAACCCCCGGTAATGGTAACGTGGGCGTAGAGTCTACCGGGGAACCGTTTACCCCGCAGGTTAAAGCTTTTCTGGACATGATAGCTGTTAGGGAGGTTGGGGGTTACTTTAGCTTCCAAATAACCCGTGAATGGTACTTTACAGGAATAAATAACACTAGGTTTACAGAAGCAGAAGCCGCCAAAGGTTATCCCACTTCCATCACTCAATGGACAAGGGCATCCGGGAGGTATCAGATTATACCTAAGACCTGGCGTTATATACAGTCTAGGAACCCTGGTAAGTTCAAGGACTTCCTACCCACGTCCCAGGATAGAGCCGCATTCTGGTTAATGGGTCAGCGTAAGATGATAGCGCCTTTACTGGCTGGGGATATCCGAGAAGCAATAAGAAGAGGCAGGAATGAATGGACTAGCCTTCCAGGTGCTGCTGAACAGCAGACGGGTTGGACAGTGGATGCAGCAATAGCATACTATAACGAACGATTAGCATTTTATAACAAAGGTTCTACAGTAACCCCTGTAGCTACTAAGGTAGAACCTGACATATCCGCGTTACGCCCTAGTATCCCTGAAACCGTACAAGAGGTTATCAAGGGTAATAAAATAATCATCGACTGGTGCGGGGTGAGTTTCGAGTTCTTCCATCAAGGTACTAAGTGGGATGAAACAGGTAAAACTCAAGTCATGGGGCAAGGTATCCGGTGGGTACTTAACCGCCGGAAACGTAATAAGACGGTTAAGGATACCAGCCTAAGACAGCTAGCTCAAGCGATCGCAGAAGCCCATAAGATAAAGTTAGACTGGCAGTCTACTCTAGACCCGTTGTACCAACACATAGACCAATCTGGTATTAGCGATTACCAGTTACTCATCCGTGAGGCTAACTATGCGGGACTATGGGTGTCGGAGAATAACGGGGCGTTAACTATTAAATCCAGGGACAAAATAAATGATACAGGGTTTACGATAACCCGTGAAGGTAACCTTATCAAGTATGAGGTAGTAGATAAGGCGTTAGATAAAAACCAGGAAGAGTCTAGTTTACTTCAAGAGGAGCCTAAGGCAACTGTAGAACCGCTAACCGGGGAAATGCTAACTAAGAACATCGACGTAGACCCAGCACGAGACATATCAGCTACGGGTAACCAGACTAAAGTTATATCAGGGACTCCTAGTCCAGGTCAGGACGCATTATTAAATCAGAGTAGGTCTAGGTTTAAGAGGGTTAAGGGACTACCTAGTAGGTTTACAGTTAACTTAAGCCCGGCTTCAATGCCATTGAAGCCATTGGACGGAGTGCGTACTCTAGGTTTCCCTAGCCCCTTAGATCGTATTTGGTTAGTCGACAAAGTAACGCATAAGTTAGCCTCTGATACCTCTACCTTAGATGTGTACAGCCCGGTAGAGGTACTGGATAACACGCCCGCCGATACCCCTAACGCGCCCATGCCGCAGAATAACGTACCGGATACCCCAGGTGTTTGGGTATATCCTTGTACGGGTACGGTAACGTCAGGGTTCGGACTGAGAAACACAGGTATCCCTGGGGCTAGTAGAAACCACAAGGGGATAGATATTGCTAATAAAAAAGGTACCCCAATCTATGCGGCTAGAGACGGGGTAGTAGTAGCACCTATAGGCTTCCAAGGAGGAGCCGGGAATATGCTTAAAATCCGACATGATAACGGCTGGGCTACCAGATATTTACATAACACGACACTATTGGTCAAGTTAGGAGAGCAAGTAAAGAAAGGGCAACAGATTGCCACAATGGGTAGTACTGGAATAGGTAGCGGTGACCATTGCCACTTCGAGACTCTAAAGAACGGGGTAGCTCAGAACCCGGCTAATATTTTCAAGAAGTTGGGCACACGATTAAACTCGGTTATAGGTGGCGCACCAGTGGAATAAATATTTTTCATTATAGGGTTGACAGTCTTAGAAAACCTTGTTATTATAAAAGGGTGAGGGAGAGAAATCTAACTCATATAGCGCGCGAGGGTTTGGTGACCCCTCCACATCAAAGAACGGCGAGAGCTACAGAGTCTGGATGTGAATAAAGCAAATATTTACGGTTGGGGATTAGTAGGGCTGGTTAGACTACCAAATCTAAGACAAAGACAGAGCCTCAGCTAACCGTAAAGCCTGTACTCTCAACTACAGGTAGCGCTATTAGACCTAACCTGTCGGTCATTAAATAACTCAGGGGACACTAGCGCGTTGGGAGTATTAATGCTAGTAAAATAAGGTACTCTCAGAGTAGCCCACGATAAGGGCAAAGTACTCAGAACTTTCATACATGGGCGGTAGCTGCTTACGTAAGTAGCCGTTAGCGGGGGACGTAAAAGTGGTTGACGCTTTGCCGCATAAGTCAAGGAGCTGTAGACTTCGACCTAAAAAATCATCTACATTTACAAAGTACCTAAGGTCTACCAAGTAAGTCTTTATTCAGTGTCCTCTAGCCTGAGTAAAGCCAAGGAAAACCAAAGGTGAATATACCGAGACTTGAAAGCCAAGCTAGAGGTGAGGCTGGGTCAAGGTATAGCCTAGTGGTTTAAAGTATTCGGGCTACTTTAAATCACTAAGCACTAAGGGGCTAGTAGGTGTCGTCTAGTGGTAAAGCCAAAGTGAAACCATTAGCACAAGGGTTCGATTCCCTTTAGCTCCATTAATATTTATTGGGTTAACAAATGACTCGTAACAATGAGAATGATACTAACTGGGGTCAGCTACCCTTAGACATCCGGGGGGCTGTACAAGCGGCTAAGAAGGATAAAAATAAAGTAGCCAAACTTCACCAAATATGGGATAAGTACGCCGATCTAACCACACTAAACGAGAATCGGGGTAACACTAAAAAAGTACGATTTTATAAGCAGTGCCTATGGTGGATAAAACACTACATAGAGGTAGTAGTACCTGCATGTCACAGGTTAGCTGCTGCCAGTAAGTTCTACCAAACAGAAACACGGGAGATAACTAGACAAGCAACCCTTGTAAGGTATGGTGGTTATGAAAACGGTAAACTTAAACCTGGTTTATCCGAGTATGTGAGCTTTCACATCACCGAAAAGCTACATAACTTAGCTAAAGTACGGCACCATATCCAGGAGTTGTGTAAAAAAATATACCCCGATAGTAAGTCTAATACACCTCACTGCGGGTATTTAAATATACACGGTGAGGTATGGATGGCTTACGTATCACAGTGGGGTAACAAGCCTAGGATGTTTGAGTTTAAGGATACCCAGTGGATGTTAAAGTAACCAGTTAATAGATGATAGGAGGTCTTCTGCGGTATTGGTAGCCTCTTCTATCTTATCTAGGGTACTGTTACCCGACTTTCTTAACTGTTCCAAGTACTGGTCTAATCCAGGGGTAGTGCTAACTCTACCTTTAAGACCATTGAGAAGGTCTTTAGTGCTAGGACGATACAACCCGAATACTGCTTTGTCTAACTCCGACATCACTTGCTTACTCAGCACGTCTGCCGAAGGTATTTTAAGTCCCAGGGAGTTTGCTACATTAATGCCAAGTTGCACTTGCGGTGGTAGCGCTAACCCTAAAGCCCCTGGGTTAGTAGCAAGCACACCCCTAAAATCCTTTACCTTACCTGTTACCGTCTTAGCGATACCTGAAGCCGTCTTAGCAATACCTAAACCAAACATAAAATCACCTAATAATCTATGAGTATTCAGTCAATCCGAAAGTGCGCCAAATGTCAGGTTATTAAACCTCTAGAAGACTTCTCGACTGACGTTAATAGGTTATCAGGGCATAGATATACTTGTAAACTCTGTGACTCGGAACGGGCTAAGTGCCGAGCGAGACGAGCTAGGTATGGTATAACTTTATACACAGCAGTTAAGTTATGGGAAGCCCAAGGGTGTAAGTGTGACGTGTGTAAAGATGATATACCTGCACCAGGGAAAGCTAAGAATACTGTTATAGATCATTGCCACACCACGGGGGTAGTTAGAGGTATTTTATGTACCCAGTGTAACGTAGCGCTGGGTATGCTTAAGGATGACCCATGGCGTATAAAAAGACTAGCAGATTATATTAAAAAACCGTAAGTAATAGCGTTGACAGTCCTAGTTAACCAAACTATAGTAGTTATATAAATGGAGCCAGAAGATGAAGCTATTAAGCCTGTTTGATGACGTAGGTGTGGTTGGGCTAGCTATGCAGGAAACTTTAGGAGACTTTGAGTATTACACAGTAGGGGTAGACCCTATGCTGACTAACTTTACCCGTGAAAAGTTTCCAGGTATTAGGGATATAAGGGATGTAAAAAACTTAGACCCGATAGACTACTTAATATGTGGTAGCCCCTACCAAGACATTAGCATAGTAGGTAAACGTAAAGGTTTAAATGGGTACCGCTCTAGCCTATTCTGGGAAGCTTTAAGGATTAAGAACAAGACCGACCCTACATGGTGGGTATTTGAGAGTATAGTGGAAGATAAGAAGATATTAGACACGATCTCTGAAGCCTTAGAGGTGCCTCATATAATCATTAACTCCCGCTACTGGACTTTACAAAACAAACTAAGATGCTACTGGACTAACATTCCCGTGGTGCATCCTAATAACGCTGGGTATATTGAGAGAGTAGATCACCACTGGGGCTACAGGGTTACCGCTTCCGGGTCTCATAGGTTCTCCAGTTATATTCCTACACTTACCAGGAGCATAAAAACTAACGCTTGGCAAAAATACCCACTACCCTATGACTACTTCCAAGACTTCGAGTATACCCCCATGACATGGGTTGACTTTGAAAATGCCCAAGGGCTACCACCGGGTTACACAGATAGTATACGTAAATGTAAACGAAGATTAGCACTGGCTAACTGTCTTACACTACCTGTGATTAAGTACATAATATCTCATTCCTTGGGTTGACAGTCCAGGTTAACCTAAGCTATAATAGAGGAAGTAAGCACTTCCTCTAAGGTCGTATGGAAGAAAAAAGTTATCCTTTAGTTTTTATAGCTTGCGCAGGCTTCCTGGCATGGCAACTATGGTCTACTTCAGAAGTATTAAAGGTTACGGAAGAGAAACTAAAAGTATATCAGCAACGTGAAGAACGTACAGATGAAGTTATAGATAAACTTAGGGGTTTTAATGTCAGATAATCCTAACAGTAACCCCCTGGTATCTCAGACCTCTCAGTTTAGACCTACTGCAACCGTAGTAGGTAACAGGGAAACCCGACCTAACCTAAGTCAGTGGATAAATCTATTTTCAGTACCTACCAATCCTATAGACGCGATCGTTGTGAGTCTTCAGTGGTTATTTATGGCTAAAGCGTCCGCAGAAATAGCGCTCATTACCCCTGTGGCTATTCAAGTAGCTTTCGGGGCTTTCTGGTTACTCATGGCTGTATTTATGGTAATAGCTGCTAATAAAGATACCGCAATGGTTAGAGATTGCCTGTTTACCACTACTAGCGCGCTATTGGGATTTATACTAGCCATCTTATGAACTGGTTAGAAGTAAGAGAAGTTGAGCCAAGCCCAGGCACCTTTGTACTTACCCGTACCGTTATTAGCAGCATACCTCAGGTAGCAGTTCTCGTAGGAGGCACCTGGTACGCAGTCAAGGATGAAGGTGAATGGCTTTGTAAAATAGACAACCCTGAGTTATGGACACAGATAGATGACTAAACCTTTTGATTACGCTTTTTATAAGCAAGCTTTGGATAGTTCTAAACTATCCGCTATTGTAGCCACATCAATAGCCTTAGCGTGCTTAGGTGGGCTGGTATCTGGGAAGCTTGGACAAAAAGACTTGGGCTGGTTACTGACAGGGATAGGGGTTGGGGCTACCATAGCCGCCCGTAGTAGCGTAAAAGTTGCAGATCAGACTAAGTACATCCTAAACGACTATGAGGATATAAGCGCTCAAACACGTACTAACGTAGAGTTCAAGCAGTTACAAGAGCCTTCCATAACCATTGAGGAGTATAACTGGGAAACCTTAGCAACCCTGGGGCTACCAACTTGTGTTATAGGCGACCGTCAAGAGTCCCTGAAGATCGCAGAATGGTTAGCCTGGAAGACACCGGGGACATCCGTGTACATCACGGATAGCCCTGGAGATGTTAAGGTGAGTCAAACTATTGTACCATCTACTCAGTATAACGTTTGTACTATCAACGAGCTACAAAACTATACGGTTAGCACAGATTACCTAGGCATCATAGAAGCATTCAATAGTGAGCTACATTATAGGCGTATCAAAGATAAGCTAAGCCACCAGAATGAGCCTTACGTCGTCATTTGGGATAACCCCCCTAATCCCCCCGATATTAAGGGATCTGTGAGTCTATCCATATACTATGTAGTTTTAGGTAGACATTTTGACGGCTGGCAAGAAATACTAGTAGGCGCTGATGCGGTTAAACACGCCCATGAACGTTCTTTACTTCCTTACTTTAAGGAAGTATTAAGACGTTGGAGCGGTGGGGTGTTCCCAGTTCTAGTTAACGGGCAGTACGCTCTTCTACCTCAGCTTTAACTTTAGAGGTCACAAGCGGTACCGGGTTAATCTGGTAATCCGCTAGTGTCTCTAAAGGCACTTGAATAAGCTTTGGTTGACCGTCACTGTCAACCCCGTCAGTCCTAAAAATGTGAACTCGTGCGAAAGTGCCGATGAACATAGCCTTTACCGAGTCCACTAAAAACCATTGGCGAATATTGTTGATACTTCCAGTAAACATTGTTAACCCTCTATCATAATGTATTTATTATACCATGTCAACCACTAAAAAGCTACCCACTTTACCAGACGCAGAAGTACTTTATCAACACTGGGTCTACGAGGGCTTATCTTTACGAAAGATTGGGCGGATATATGGACGGTCTAGAACTACTATATGGACGGCTATTAGAGCTAGATATGGTAATGAGGCATGTAACCCCAAGATGCAAGGACTGAGCCGGGTAATAGCCCAGGAGTACGGTAGAGCGTACCAGAATACTGTAGAAGCCACTAGAAACATATCAGGTCGTTACCTGACGAGACGCAAAGAACAGAACCTTACTACGTTCCAAGGTACAGAGCTAAAAGAATCGTACCGTACAGTATGTGAGAAGTATTTAGAGGTAGAAGAGCGTACCGAAGGCTTAAAGTTACCACTATTCCTCCTATTCTGCCAAGCGCTAACAGATATTTTGACTATTTATTTATAAATGTCTCAATCGGACTACAAAGCTAGAGCTAAGAAGCTCATAGACTCGGTAGGGGAACATGCGGCAGACCTACCAGATATCCTCAGGCAACTTGAGGACATCCGACAACAGTGTATGGATGGTATATCCCAAGAGAAAGTGTCTGTCAAAGACGGTGTACTAATAGTTATAGAGAAGTTTCCCCAGGTAGCCCTACAAGCCGTCATGGGGAAACTAGCTGTTTATAAAGAAATCAGTAGGCTCGCAGAACTGGAATCAGTAGACCCTGAAGTTACCGTTAGTATCCAACTTATGGCGTTAGAGGATACTTTATGAGCCAGATAGTTGTACCATTTAAGCTACATGAAGCCCAAAGGGAAATCTTTAGTAACCCTAAAAGGTTTAGGGTCACCTGTAACGGGCGAAGGTTCGGCAAAACTGCCCTAGGTATCACCGAGTTAATCATCCGGGGTTTATCTTTTAAAGGTAAAGTAGACCCTAAGTTCCCTGTAACCGTCCTTGGGGTGTTACCTACGGCTAACCAGGCTAGGGAAGTTATCTGGAAACCTTTGTACAACATACTGACTAGCCCAGGGATAGATAAACTGGTCAAGGAAATCAACCGTACATCTATGTACGCTAAGTTGATTAATGATGTGCAGATTAAGATAGTAGGTGCCAATGACTCAGGCGGTGACCGTTTAAGAGGGCTTAAACTCTACTTTGTGTGGTTAGACGAGGCTCAAGATATTCACCCGATTGCATTTGACGAAGTTATCCGTCCGGCTATGTCTGATACGCCTGGTAGTCGGGCTTTGTTCACCGGTACCCCTAAAGGTAAACAAAATAACCTATATGTTTTATCCCAGAATGCAGAGCATGACCCAGACTGGGCTTTCTTTACTTACCCGACATCAGCTAACCCTACCATCCCTAGAGAAGAGATAGAGAGAGCCAGGCTGACTTATCCAGCTAGGTTATTCAGACAAGAATACGAGGCTAACTTCGTAGACTTCCCTGGTAAAATCTATAGCGAGTTAGGTATCGATAATAAATATTTTGGGGATATACCTAAGTTAAGCCTGGTGGTAGCCGGGGTAGATTGGGGCGACCTACACCCTAACATTAGCGTACTAGGAAGAGGTATAGATAGACGGTGGTACTATTTGGAGGGCTGGTCTCCCAACGCAGATCCTAGGAATGCCCAGCCTATAACAGACCCAGTGCTACATGGTAACTTTAAGAGGTTGGTTAAAAAATGGTCTATAGGTTACACATATTGTGACCCTAGTAGACCATCAAGTATTCTAGCCATGCGATCGCTAGGTAGTGAACCGGGGTATCGTAACGCCATCGCTGGCTATAATCCCATCTGGGAAGGTATTGGGCAAGTACACGGGTTAATAAAACAAAAAGACCTACTTTTTACAGCCGGTCTTAACGATAGTGTTACTGATTCTTTAGATGGGATGGAAGCCTATGATTTGCATGAAGCCTACCATAGGCTAACTGATAAAAATGGGCAGTTTACAGATAACGTAGCAGATGGTTACTTTAGTCACACATGTGATGCCACCCGATATGCTCTAGCTACTAAGGTGGGCTGACGGACATGATTTCATTTACTTTTGAAACGCTCAAAAGCACTAGGAGTATAGTAGTAATCACGGTATCTGTCGAAGAATACGCCATTACCTATATCTAACAGCTTAATCGAAGAGTAGCCGTCAGATACGTAGGCATACTTTCGCCCGACTTTGATCACCGCTACCTTTTTAATATTCTGGTTTGCCTCACCCTTATGTATTAAAGTGTCACCTATATTTACTTTCATGACTATTTCTAGTTAAATATATTACTATATTAACAGGGTTAACACCTTATGTCAACCAGAAGGCTTAGAGACTTAGAAATACAACATCCGGATTATGTGGCACACAGCTCTATTTGGCGTACTATCAAGGATCTCAAGGAGGGTGTATGTGCCATCAAGCGTAATGTGCAACTTTATCTACCTAAGAGACCTGACGAAGACAGCGAACTCTATCATATGCGTCTTCAGAAGTTCTCATACACGCCCGTGATGTCTGATGCGGTCAACAAGTACTCAGCCAAGCTTGCAGGTAGCCCTGTACACCTTAGTGGTGCTGATAATGATTTCTGGTCTGATTTTAGAGCCAATAATGCTAGCCCTAAAGTTGCCAAGCGTAAAGAGGCTAACCTACTACACGAAATATTTAATGGTTTACTTTACTACTCAAGGATTTGGGCAGCAGTAGACCGTCCAGACTTGGGTGTCACTCCTAGAACTGCCTATGAATCCCAGGGGTTACCTAATAACCCCTATGTAGTTTTATATGACCCTTTAGATATCCCTTACTGGGGTGATGACTGGGCTATTTCTAAGCACTACTACCCAGAAGTAGCGCCATTCCAGCAACCTAAGACTATTTGTCGATGGACTTATTGGGGATTAAACGAGAATATTATTTATGAAGCTGAGGTAAAACTCAAGGTGGCTAAGGATAGCGAGGGTAACTACTACGACACACTAAAGTCTGTATGGGACGCTAAGAAAAAAGAATGGTTACCCTGGGATGATGACAACCTGTACCTAGAGCCTACTAAAGTCTGGCAACATAATCTAAATGAGAGAATGATAACCACTCTCACACTACCAAGTGAGAAGTGGGTATGTAAACAAGTTTACAATAAGCAGGTACAGCACCTGCGTATCGAAAATGCTTGGACGGATGCGGGATATTTATCAGGGGTAGTTCAGCGATTATTCACCCCCCCCGATGTCCCCCCCAGCGATGACCCTAGGATTACTTATGAGCAGCCAGATTACGCAAATGAACTAAGGCTAGCAGGTAACGCACATATTTTAGTAGGTAATGGTTATCAGTTCGTAGAGTCTACTGGGTCGGCGCTAGCTAACCTCCAGGGGCAACTAGACAAGATTGAACAGCAGATTAAGGAGTTAGTGTCCCTACATTTTGCTAGTGCTAATACAAGTGTACTAGACCAGTCGGGGGCTTCCAAGGCTATGGATATGAGCCTCTTAGAAGACTCTATGAAGGACTACGGTCAACAGGTAATATCTTTGTATAACTCAATACTCCGTATAGTATCTAAGATGTTAGGGCTACCTGAGGTAACAGCCACCGGGTTAAGTAGCTACTCCGTGGATAAGATGGAAGATTTAATCAACCAGCTTTCGGTTATTGAAGAGTTACCCTATGTCCCACCTACAGCTAAAAAGATTACCTACGGGAAACTAGCCCAACTTATGGTAGGCACTGCTAGCCCAGAAGATGAAGAAAAGATTAAGAAAGAGCTAGATGAACTCTTTGCAGACATTAGTAACGCGGATGAACCTTTAGAAACCTTAGAAAGTCCTGATGCTGACAAAGTAACTAAAGAGGTAACTACTAAAGACTTGGCTGAAGCGTACGGGTTTACTGAAGAGGAAGCCTTAGGGATTCTAGGGGGTTTGAATGGCTAAAGTAATCCGTGGCGGAAGAGTACGCACATACTACGCTAGAAGCCGTAACGGGCGGTTTGCAGAAACACTAGATTTACCTAATACCGCTACAGGTCGCCGTAGTAGCGTTAGAAATAAGCAAGCAAGATTAAAGGGACTTAGCTTTGACCGGACACCCCCGGCGCGTAAGCTCACCCGCGCCGATATTATAAAGCAATCGATGACCCTTAATGCTGCTAAAAAAGCAGCTACGGTATACCAAGCACGGCTTGAGCTATATCAAAGACTAAATATTGACCAGCGAAAAAGGTTGCAGTCGGCACTTAAGGATAGAACGGAAGCTAAAGCTAAAGCTAAACCCCCCGTTCTCTCTAAAAGTACCACTAAGAAACCTAGGAAGACTAAAGCCAGCACAAGGGACACTGGACAACCCAAGGTTAGAGCAAAACGTCTACCCACCGCTAGACCACCCGCTAGCCAGGACACCATAACCATAAAAAACGGTAAGGTAGAACTATGGGTTAACCAACCACGGCTTAAGGATAGAGATAAGACCTTTAAGGAGAAAAAAGAACGTAATAGGGAATATGCCGTAATAGTAGACGGTAAAAGGGTTGTCTTAAACCGCCAAGATAAGACCTATGAGTTCCAAGGAGAGTTAGTACGAGGAGTACCGTCATTATCCCCTAAGCTTAGAGAGATGAGTAACGAACGAGTGATGGATGATCTAGCCAAGTACGCTAGCTACGTAGAGGCTAAATCAGTTAACCCCCCTGCCCCTGAATGGAAACCTACGTTACACGGGTCTATAGATAAATCTTTAATGACCACAGACCAAGGTAAAAAAATCCCCTATGGTCAGATGCAAATACATCACGTAGACCAGTGGTCTAATAAGCAGTTTAGTGATGTTACTAAGGATTACGAGGGAGGTCTAATAACCCTCGATGAAGCTAAGAGTCAAATGAGGGAGCTACTAAACCCCATAGAGAAAACTAACCGTAAAGGAGAAACTATTAAGGGCTATGAGATTAAGATACAAGCACAATCCGAAAGACAGTTAGTGGTTCTAGCCGGAGGTACTCACGACTTCACCAACCGTAAGTTATATGAAGCTAATCACCCTTTAGGTATTCATCCGGATACTGGTAAACTAACCGAGTTTGGCATCCCTAAAACCGGTGAAGGGGGAAGGGAGCCATGGTTTAGTAACTTCCGTAATAGTTTTTGGCGGGAGGTCTACCGTAAAGAGTCTAATGTGTTAACTAACGAACTAAACCGTAGGCTGAGTAATGGGGATATAACAGAGCTAGAGGTTAAGAGTCTTTGGGAAAAATCACTAGAGAAAGTGGACAAGACCTATAAAACAATGCTAGACTTAAGAAATAAAGACCAGGTTAACAGCCCTAGTAAACCATGAGACAAATAACCTTAGAAGTGGCTGAATCCCTAGATTCCACTGACACCACCAGCATAATCATAGACCAGTTTGATATTATAGGCGTTACTGAGCAGGAGACATATATTACCCTAAATACCCGCGCAGGTAGCTTTAACTTATTCATGGAAGACCAACCCATAGAGACTGAAAACGCCATTAACCAGTTCATAGACCCTATGTAAACTTGACAAAGTACCATAAAAGAAAAGGTACTATGACCCCTGAAGAAATCAAAGAACTAATCCAAAGCACTTTTAACGCTAGCTTACCAGTAGCGCTTAAGGGTGCTTTTTCAGAGTTTGAGTCATATTTTAATGAGCAACTTAAACCCATCAATGATCGACTAAATCAGTTTGAGGTTGCATCAGAACCTGAACCTGATAACTCCGACCCTGTGGCTAATCGCTTGAAAATGCTAGAGGCTAAGTTAGCTGAGTCAGAAGCCAGAGAGCAGCAGAGGGTTAAAGAGGCTGAAGATTTACATTTTAGTAATAACCTTAAGGATGCCTTAGCAACTAAAGGTAATGTGTTACACCAAGGGTTAGTAAGTGAAATACTGAGCCGAGAGCTACGTAATGGCGCTGTGCAAAAAGACGGTCAATGGTATACAAAGGATGGCTCTAAGTTATCGGAAGCCGTAGACCGGTTTTTTGGTACTCCTGAAGGTCTACACTTCTTACCGAGTCAACACCAAAACGGTACGGGAACGCCAGGGTTAAAACAACCACCAGGTAACCAACCAGTCAACCCTAAAGATGTCAGTGTAGATGACATGATATCTGATATGGGCTTGTAAGTTGACTAAGTAGTATTATTGCTTGGGTTAACGATCCTAGTTAGCCCTACATATTCAAACCACTAACTTAAAGAAATATGCCTTACGCGCCTGCTCAAGTATTAGCGAAAATAATCGAAGAACAAGAAGTGGACTTACGGTTACGGGATGCCGTAACTCTAGACCTACTTTCTGCACAGGGAAGAGTCAGGACTGCTGACCATACTGACATGAACTGGAATGTTATTGCTACCGATAGCGCTGTAGCAGTAGCAGCTATGTCTGTAGCAGGCGTTGACCAAAATACGGGTGATACTATCCAGGCTAACTTAGGTATTGGTAGCTACAAAGTATATCATCAGTTCTCGCTTAACCGTGTAGAGCTAGTGGATGCTCGCAGACGCGGGACGAACAACATCAAGCGACTGTTTAGTCACCACATCAAGGCAGGTTTACTAACCATCCGGAAAAAGATTAATAACCTAATCTGGACGGGTACAGGTATTGCGGCAGACGGTGGCTTTGTAGGCTTCCCAGTCGTCTTAGACCCTGCTGTACCTTATGCCAACATAGACCCTGTGGCTTACCCTAACTGGGTACCTATCCTGGACACCTCCGGCGCTAACCGAGCGCTAACCCGTAAAATCCTGTATGATTTCCATCGGGTACTCCAGTTAGAGGAGGTGATGTATAATACCATCGTAACGTCCCCATTAACTAGCCAAGTATATAATGAGCTATTTGATACTATTGCGGGTAACTATCAAATCTCAGGGGTAACAACTCGCTCGGCTGTAGACTTAGCTCCTGGTGAACGCCATTATGACGGCGTACCTATCAAAACAGATAAAGACTGCCCCGTAGGACAAATCGTTACCTTTGATAGCTCATGTGTCGAGTTAATGTCTTTTGACTTAGCTGATGCAGACGCGGGTCAGTTAGCTAGCTTCGGACTAAAGGATAACTTTAATACCATCGCTTCCGCAGAAGTAGGGGGTTTGCGGATTAACGTGGCGTTATTACCTCAAACTAACCCAGGTACCTTAACCTTCCAGATGTTCACGATACCTCAGATGAAAGTAGAAAATCGCCGAATGGTTCAGGCTATCCGTGCGCTACTTTAAGTATTAGCTTATAGCCTAATAAGCCTCTTAGAATCACCTAAGAGGCTTTAATATTTGACTATTTATATTTAAACCACGTTTAACTATGCTAAATCCCATATCTCAAAAGCAAGCCATCATTACCATCTCTGACATCTCAGGGGTATATTGGAAGGCATTAAACGGCGGTAAAGTAGCCCGTGAGAAAATCAAATATAACGACGGTAAACAAGGTATAGAACAGACTTTCGTAGGTTTTCTTAGCCTCGAAGACCTAACGGTAATGAAAAACTTCGATCCTAAAGAGGATGGGGTAGTTATTAACTGGGTAGAGCAACAAGTGGCTAACCCTACGCCCTTTAACGTAGCCATTCAACCCGTTAAGTCCGATTTGGTTGGTTCACCCTTCGACGGTGCTAAGCAGATCCTATATTCTAACTGTCAGTTAGCTGATTATAAGTATCCCACCTGGGATCGTGAGTCTTCAGGTTTAGCAGTGTTTGAGTTAGTACTAATATTCAACTCATTACCCACATATCAGTAATACTTATGGCTCTGTCGTTTAATCAAAACTTATGTTATGTATTAGGTTATTCGGCGCGCCAGTTTGACCCTAGGTACACGAGTAACCCTATACAGATCCCTGACTACACATCTGATGACATCGAGTACATGCAGACAATACTGTCTAAGTTGCTACTGATAGATGCTGAGTTAGAACAGAACCGTAAAGACTCGATGGCTATAGATGTGGGGGGCGTTAAGGTAGACTTTAACCGTAACATCCTAATAACTAAAGCCGAGGGTACTAGGCTGCTTAAAGAGCTAGAACAAATATCAGGAGTTACCCTAAAGTTTGATAAGTACCTAGGTAGAAGCCCTCAGGGTTTATCAGTCACCCCCTTAGTCGTTAGGAACTACGCATGAGCGCAGAAATAAGCTACTTTGGGGAACTTTTTACAGGTAATAAAGTCACCCCGGCAATCACTAAAGCCGCTAATGTGGCTAAAACCTTTGGGTTAGCCTTAGTATCCGCTAGAACCCCGGTGGACACTGGAGAGCTAAAAAGTAACTGGAAGGCTAAGTTAGAGGGTAACGGCATCCGATGGTTAAATGATACACCTTATGCTGGTTTTGTAGAACTAGGTACCCGTAAAATGGCACCTAGGCAAATGCTAACGTCTAGCTTGATTGATATTAGCCTAGTGTTTGAGCAAGAGTTAGCTAAAGAGTTAGGACGGACATTAGGAGCCTCAGTAATAGCTGAGATGGTGGGTACCCCTGACCAGCCCACCTACGGTAACCGAGTGTCAGATAATGTACCCGGCGGTTTCTCCAACCGCAGAGGGTTTGACCCTAAGACTAAGTTGACGCGTAAACAAAAAGACATTATAGGAGCCGCTAAACCACTTCTACGCCGTGGAGGTAGACCGTGAGTCTAGTTTCCCGACTAGTTGATGTTAATAGCCGAATGTCCGCCATAGCTGACCGGTTAGGAATCCCGCAATACCAAACAGTAGTCCTAAAATCAGGTAGTGTGTTTAAAGAGCTAATCCCTCGCCCTAAAGTTATGACAATGACTAAGCAAGACATTGTAAACTTTATGGCTAACCAGGTAGACATTAACCAAGAGGATCTATGGGTTGAGGGAATCCCTAGGACTTACACGCCGGATGAGTTAGCTAAAGGGATACTTATATTAAATGCTCAACCCACCCAAGATGGCTCATGGGTAGGTATAAATACTCAAGTACTATGGGTTGACCGTAATCAACTATTAACGCACCGTGCGCTTGTGCGTAAGTTTAGAGGGCGTTAGTAATGGATGTAGTTTATTATCAAGAGGTGTCTGGCTATCTGAATACCGGGTTAGGCTATAGGCTATCTGCGATCGCCGAAGTGCCCTAAGCGCGGTAGTGACTATCATATAATCTGCGTCCTCAGTAGAAAGACTAGCCCTGAGTTCAATCAAGCTAGTCTCTAATGCTTTATATTGGTTTTGTATATCCATAGTGGTAGTATTAGGCTACCACTATAATAAGCTATCTCCCACTACCTCGGCTATCTTTTTCCGCCGCTTCCTTGGATAACTTTATCTGTTCTTTGTATATCTGCAACTCGGCTTCATCTTTTACCCATTGCTCGCGTACTTGTTGTTTTTCTTGTTCTCGTTTATCATTAGTCATGTCTGGTACTCCCTAAGGTTATTGGACGACCCGGCGTACAGTTGGTAGCTTCCACCGGGTCACTTATTCATGCGAGTAGGTCTTTAACTTCCGTAGCCGCGTAGCTAATAGCATCTTCAATGGAGTTAAAGTTATCAATATTGATAGCCACGTACGCTTCAAGCATAGTAATAGCTGCTAAATCTAACCCTGGTAGGCTTTCCCGTAAGTTAGTACCATCAGGTAACCCGTGGGCTTCTCTTAACCCGTTAGCATCTAACCCGAATAGCTCTCTATATACTAAGTTAGTCACAGAACGGAAGTCATTAACGTTGTGTCTGGCTAACACTGAAGTAAAGTTACGACGGGCTTGTGTTGTTGTTAAACGGCTCATTGTTGGCTCCTTGGTTGCTTATGTATCTACTATAACTTGGTTTGCTCTAACTGTTAACCCTATTGTGCCACTTTACTAACTGGCACACCTAGTAGTGCTTTTAGTCTATTTTCTGCTATCTCTAGCTTCTCTGAGTCTTTATGACGCATCAACCAGTTATCCAGATCGTCTATGGATAACTTTAGGCGCTCTATAGTAACCATAAGTAGACTTATTTCCTCTTCAGTCTCACTGAGTGTGGAATACACCTCATCTTTATTCCCTGCCATATATTGCGCTTTGGCGTGTTCTATTAGGTCTAGTCTCAAAGTAGTTGTCTGTTGCTCATAGGTTGCCTCAGCCTTTTTGATTCCAAAAGCATCGTCAGCACGTCTGGCTAATGCCTCGGATACTAATGCGGTTAACAGTGCCTCAGCTTCTACGCTACCGTTCTTAGACTTCCAAGACCAGTAAGCTGCTACTTGTACATCATTAATCGCCTTTACTCTAGTCCGCCCGATTGATACCAGAGTACCCTGGTGACGACCCGTGGAACCCTTAGCCCGTGGGGGTTCTGCAAAATCCTCTAACGTATTAATAGGGGTTTCAGCCGAGGGGTGACGACCCGTGGAACCCTTATTACTGCGTAGATAGTTAGACCAGTCATTTCTGTCTTTGCCAATGGATTCACAGGCAGAAGCTTGAGAGTAAACATAATCTCCGTTCGGTAACATGAACACTTCAATAGGCTTGCCAGCTACTTCAATAACTGCACGCTCGCCTTTAATCACTTGAGTGCCTGATTGATAAGCCATGATTTAACCTTTGTCTCTTTACTTCTCTATTATAACTGAGTGTACACTCAGTGTCAACCCTATAAACAATAAAAAGCCCCTAAGTGGTTAGGGGGTTATGATGTACAAAATATTACAATCTTATTTTAGTGGTAGTAGTAGACATTTACCGTTAGGTAATGGGTGACCACCTCGGCGTACGCAGGTTTCAACGTCTACGTAAAGAATAACATTTTTAGAGTAAAACCTTCATAGCACACCTGATAGGGTTAATGGGTACTGTCAACCTAAATCACTTACGGTTACGGGCTTGGTCGGCTTGATTATTAGCCTCTAAGAAATCCGCATATTCATTAGCAGGTGCCTCATAAATGACCTGAGTATCTGCCGACTCCTGTACGGTAACAATCACGGTAGTATCACTAACTAATAAATCGGGTTCTTTACTCATCGTCTTCTCTTATATAGGTTTCTAATACCGCAGATATGGTTAAATCGTCGTTAGGATGGGTTAGGCGGTTAGCCCTAACCATGAGCCTAGGGTTAGGGAGTAACCCATAATCATAAAGTTCGTCTATTGCCTGCTGTTCGAGCCTTTGGTTATTTCTGAAACGAACTATCCGGATTCCTGCATCATTGCTGTATTGTATATCCCTCTGTGTGCGGCTCATATCGGCTCCTTTGTTCTCTATGTATCTACTATAACCGGGTTAACCACAACTGTCAACCCTATTACTCTTGTGTTACTCTTAGTTGGTACTGTCGGAGTTGGAGGTCAGCTTGCAGTTCGGCGTTTTCCATCCGGGTTTCTCTTTCAAGTCTGATCAAGGCTGCTTCTGCGGGATTCTCTAGGTTGTACTTGGCGGAGATAGCTCTAGCTCGTTCTTGGGGACTCATAAGTTTTCTTCGCTATTTACTTATACCCTTATATTAACGGAGTGTACACTGAGTGTCAACCCTATTTGACTAAATAATCTTAAATAAGCTAAAACCTATGCCTAGTAAACCTAAAGCAGTTTTTGACAGCTCTGGTAACCTCACAGTTACACTTGATAGACCTTATGGATTTCGACAGCCCAAGGGTCGGGACTTAGCAACTATCCAGCGATCGCTTAAGGATGATAGCGTACCCGTGGAAGTGATGGCGGTTATCCTGTCAGCACTGAGTACAGATATGCTGACCGTTGATGAGGTATTAGATATGCCCGCCGAAACCCTAAACGAGCTAGGAGGTCTTGTAACCAATAGCTTTCCAGTTTTCAATCAGAAGGCAGTATAACGGTATCTGGATATTCACATTATCCGGGCGGGCTTTTGCCAGGTACGATATTGTAAAAGCCACCTTGAGTGCTTCAGGTGGCTATAGTGTAGGGTTAGCTGTATGTTGGGAAGACTGGGAACTCTGGAGGGTTATTGAGACCCTAGAAGTATTATCAGAGATACGGAGTTAGTTTAAGGGTATAGATGTTCTAATAGTACCAAGGTCTTGGAAACGGAAAAGAAACCTGTGACGTATCTCAGGGTTATTGGTTAAGCAAACAAAGGCATTATAGTTTCTAGGTGACTTCGCAGGTTTCAGATAGTTAGAGTTAGGTTTACCCTTAACGGTCTGGTTGCCGTCTATCCAGCTAATCCTTTTACGTACCCAGCAGACTAAATGGTCTTGAAGTTCGTTAACTTGCCATAGAACAGCTTCAGAGAAACAAGCAAATATGATGTCAACCTCAGGATTGTCTTTATGTGTCTGAAGTGCTTTTAAAGCCCAAGGTGCTGCGGGGGTAGGTGGGTTTACGTAAATATTGTTAAATAAACTCCAATCTGCTTCTAAACCTGCCAAACCCCCTGCGGGACAAGGGTCATACACGTGATCCTCGTTAAAAATAAGCCGGATTCTACCCCAAATGTCTTCAGGGGTATACCATTCTGAAGATGCTTTATGGTTACCTAATAACTCGTGTACCATTTAGATTTCCTCGATGAGTACCATAAACTCGTTAACGTGCGGGTTATAACAATCTCTAAAGGTTTCAAAAGCTTCATCAGGGTCTAGTGCTAGGAGAGTACAACCCCTGAGATATGCTGTTATTTTTAGGATATCTAGATACTTACATGCGTCTTCGGTTAAAGCCACATGGTAGAGTTTTGCCTTAACTTGACGTATCTCACCCTCCTCTAGTGCGGCTAACCATGAGTCTATACTTTGATACCCTGCGATATAAGCTTGCATTGATAATCTTTCAGTTAACGGTTCCATGACTATCTTTATTTAACTACACTTATCACTATACACTGGGTTAACCATAACTGTCAACATGGTCGGTAATAAAATACAAGTTACGCTAACTGCTAAGGATCTTTTATCCCCTGAGTTATCCAAGATAAAGAAAAATATAGAAGCGGTGGGGGCTACCACCAGAGCTAACCTAAGCTTGAAGGATATACAAGGGCTAAACCCTATGCAACTATCCACACTTAAGGCTAACCTAAGCGGACTTAGGGAGGGTTTAGGCGGACAAGCTGAACAAGGACAAGGAGGGCTAGCGGGGTCTATATTATTTGGTAACTTAGGAGCAGCAGGGGTAATGGCTGCGGTATCCCTAGTCACCAGTGGTATACAGAAAATGACAGGCACGGTTCAGAGTGCCGCCAAGTCCCAGACTTTAGGGTTAGCCCAAGCGGGTGACCTAAGTAGCCAGTTAGGGATCAACTTTGGCAGGGCTAAAGAACTGGTACAAGACACCCGTATAGAGATATCTAAGATGGCTGCGGCTCTACCGGGGGAAAACGCCGAATATAATGCTATAAATAGCCAGATATCCGCTACAGTAGCCGGGTACTCTAAAGGTAATATTGATAAGTTCCGTGAGGATTCATTGGAGCTAACTAAACGCTTTGGGGTACTAGCCAGCATCCGTGGTGTAGATGCTAATATGGGCGGTAGCGCGCTTAACCGCGTATTAGCAGGTAGTATGAGTATTGGGGAAGCCTTTGGGACTAATGATATATTTCAGAAGAACCCGCTACTCCGTAAGTTTATAGATGAGCAACTCAAAATCATTGGAAAGTCCGACGCAGACTGGAAATCATTGACCACCGAAACTAGAGCTAAAATACTTAAAGTAGCAGCCAGACAAGCTGTAGCAGATGAAACTATAGCGGAGTTTGATGGTACAGTAGAGTCTATGATTGCCTTAGCCAATACCAACCTGTTCGATACGGATATAGGTTTATTTGGTTTTCTAAGAAAGTTAGGAAGTGCCGGAGGGCGGTCGGGGTTAGACGCTGTTCAAGGGTTTATGACTAACCTAGGTACCCTTTTTAACTCATTAGGTATCCTGAAAGGTAATGAAATCTTTGGCTTCGACCCTATGTCGGGTATTATTGCCACACTAGACTGGTTCACCGACCTTACTAACACCGTTACAGGCACTTTGGAAGGAGGTAAGGCTTCAGACATTACTAAGTACATCAGTAACTTATTTGTTAACCTGTTCAACGGGCTTAATAACACTCTGAAGGGTACGGGTAATGCCATTAAAGCTGTAAACTGGGGGGAACTAGGCAAACAGCTAGGTTTCTTGACGGGTCAACTGTTTACCATGCTATTCACCCGCGTAGATTGGGGAACCGTTACTGTAGGTATCTTAAAAGCTCTGTATGGGTTGGGTGACTTTATTGGTGGGTTTATCCTAGGAGCTATCCAAGGTAACTTAGACGAGTTAGGGTCAGCCATAAAGCGCTTGTTCGATTACATTACCAACTGGGTAGGTAATATAATACCTAACGTTGGGGTAACAGTTAAGACTGGTGTGAACCGTGTTACTACTGATCCTTTAGGTGCCTTAGGAGGTGTAGTTGGTAGATTAAATCCTCTAGGGGATAATGGGCTTTTAGGTGCACTGAAATCTGGTGGTGGAATAATAGGTAACGTGCTAAACCCTAGTGATACTAAATCTACCCCCGTAGAACCTGTAGTCACCCCTGGATTACCGCTACCTAGTGTACCTATAGCCAAAGAGACTAAGCAATCATTTGCGCCTACTATAAATGTACCAGTACAAAATGGTAACCCCCAAGAGAACGCGCAAGCTATGCTGCAAGCCCTAAACCAAGCATATGTACAATATCAACAGAATAGCCTAGCCTGACTTAATAGTAATAAATGCAAGATAGACTACCTGATAAGCCCTTAGGGACTACGGGGGCTACCCTATCTGACGGTAAGATAACTTATAACTTTCTACTAGACCCTGAAAAGTTGCAGTGGTCGCACCAAGCTACTTATGCAACTAATAGCGTATTGGGGACTGATAAACCAGATACACGCTGGAATAGCTCTACTAGTACCTTAGTAATCCCTCGGATACTTTTTATATCCCAAGGTATGACTAAGGACGTTACTGATACCATACAGCAACTAACATCATGGTGTATCTCAGGAGCTAGTTTAAGGTTTAGCTTTAGCTCTACATCTATCGAGCGTTGTCATATACTCAGGTTTACGCCCGTAGAGCAGCAATGGAGATCGGGTAAAGTCACACAGGCTGAGGCTAACTTAGACTTACTCATTAGTAGAGAACCCGTAGCGGTCACCCCTAGCACTATTGGTAAGCCTCAGGTAACTTACACACCTAGAGAACGGCAGAATATAACTAACTCGGTAACGGAAGCCCTAAAAAACTCAGGTAAAAGGGCTAAGTTAAATATTAGAAACCAAAGCGTTAATGTAGCCACAGATGAGGTCGGTAACGTCACGGTAACTTATAAATCCGGGGGCGTTGCGGGTACCTTCAGAGTAGCAGACCTAAGAGTACAAGGGATTATTAAGTGATGGACATTTTCGCAGATTTGGTCAAAGCTAACCAAGGACTACAAGGTCGAGTGCAAGGGTTAGCCTACGGGATAGTTAGTGTAACTGACGACCCCTTAGGCTTAGGACGTATCCAGTGCTTAGACGCTTCTAAGGGGGGCAGGTCTAACACTAACTGGCTATACCGCTCATTACCATTTAGTTCATTTAGCCCCCCATTACCCTTAGCGGGTGAAACCGTCTTAATGGGCTTCATTGATGGAGACCCGCATCAAGGGGTATATTTTGGGTCTATGCAGAACCTACGTAATCCTGTGATTAACTCAGGAGATGACCTAGTAATCAAAGTAGGATCGGTGATAGTTACAGTAAAGCCTGAGGGTAATATGGAGATTACAGGGGTTACAGGGTTAACTATGGCGGCTGAGTCTGTGGAGTTTACTCAGGCAACATCTGTAACCATAAATGGCTCCCAAGTTTGCACTGTGGGAGCCATGGACAGCCGTAATGATACTTTAGTTACCAAGGGGTGGGTTTAAGCAGATTTTAGGCTTAAAATGGTGCGTTGTGAATATGGTAAAATCTTTTTCTCTAGTTCAACTTCCATAGCTAATCTAGTGTTAGATTGTGGGGATAGCTGAGAGAACCCATGACTCATAAAAGTTACCTTGAACAACTCCCAGTCTACTTGAGCTTCTATAGCTTGCTTAAGTTTTACTATATTAGGTGATTTAGAATGTTCTAGTGTTAAAACAAAACCCCTTGCGGTGAGCCAAATATGGGATTTACATTTTTGAAACTCGGTTAACTTAAATCTGACACTCACTCTCTCTCTAGCCAGAGGAGACCCAGAGCGGGATTTTGTAAGTTACCTTTCATGTATCTTACTACTGAGTTACCCGTTTTACCCTCATAATCAAACGCATACTTAACGTCATCCCATAGGTATAGTCTACCATATTCAGGGTGCCAAAATGCTCTGATAACCCCTGCTGGCAACTCTCTCGCCACTTCCAACGGGTAAACAGGCGCGGGTTTATTATCTCTAACGAGTTCCATAAATCAGTTAACCTAGTATTATAAATAATATTATAACCAGGTTAACCTTAACTGTCAACCCTAGTTAGTAGCCACGTAAAACCGTAGTACAGCTAAGGCTGTAATGACAATAGTAATAACCCTGCGAAGTGTACGGTCAGTCGGCGATTCTACAGATGCTTCCTGTAACTCGGCTAGGGCTGAATCCAAGTGTTCAAGTACGCGATAAAGTCTATCAGGACTAACAATCATAAGTTACCTCAATGGTTATTGGTACTTAGTCAACCTGACTAAATATAGGTAAACTATGACTACTTTTAAATACCCTATAACTATACTAAACGGTACAGTACAGTTAACCTCTGAGTATGATAGAACCATACCTGAGGTCATAGCGCACATATTACAGACTACATATGAAGAAAGGGTGATGACCCCCGACTTTGGTATAGGTGGGGTTGAGTTTACTGTGGTATCTGACCTGCCCAGGCTCTTGAGGTCACTAGAGCAAAGCCTAACACTAGGGCTATCTCAATACCCTGGCGTAACATTTAGGCTTGTAGGGTACTTAGGGGAAGACGGGGAAATCCCTATTACTTGTTTTTATCAGGTTGATGAACAGGACGGAGAAATACAAGTAATACTGTGATATTCTTTAAGACAACATTAGGACAGCAAGCGGGGTTAATAAAGCTAACATTTAATGTCAAAATGGAGAATAGGGAACTCGAATCCCTGACCTCTGCGGTGCGATCGCAGCGCTCTACCAGCTGAGCTAATTCCCCTTGATTGAGCTATGTGCCCTAAAATCGACATTTAACTACCAAAGAATATTTTAACACTCCCCGACAGTAGGCTGAAGCTCTTTTTGTGAATAAACTTCCTGCACCCGTGCCAATTCTAAATCAATGAGATAATCTACAGTCCAGTTACAGCAACGCTGAAGCATATGAAATGGGTAGGTATTCGCTACACCAACTACTTGCATTTGCGCTTGTTTTGCCGCTTGAATTCCTGGTAGTGTATCTTCAATTGCTAGACACTCTTGTGGTTTTAGATGCAAATCGGGATATATTTGATTAAATCTTTCCATTGCTAGCAAATAACCATCGGGTTGGGGTTTACTGGTGGTAATATCATCACCCGCTACAATCACTGTAAAATAATCAGCTAGATTGGCGCGTTTAAGTACCATTTCTATTTCTTGACGAATAGCGCCACTGACTAAGCCTAGTCTAAGACTACACAATCGCACCTGATATATTAAGTCTTCTATACCTGGATATAAAGGCAGTTTTTCTAATTTCTCTATTTCCCGCACATAAGCTTGTGCTTTGCGGTGCAACAACTGCGTTAAATAGTCTTCGCTAGCAACTCTACCACGGCTAGTGAGCAGTTCTTGAAAACAAGCGTGATCGCTGCGTCCTAAAGAAGCTTGACGCTCACTCACCTTTTGTGGTTGGAGATTTTCTTGAATGAGAATTTCATCTATCAATTGTAGGTGGATGCGCTCATCGTTAATAATGACACCATTAAAATCAAATAAAACTGCCTTTAAACTCATGCTATTATGCCAAACACGGGAGATCCGAAGTCCTCCAAATCATTATTATCTATTGTGGTATCTGTCGGTGTGGGTATGTACTGCCTTGCATGATGGGAAATCGGTTTCACTCCGCTAGTTACCTGATTTATCCACCATACATCTTGAGTTCGCACTGCTTCAAACCCAGCTGCACCCATATTGGCATCTAAACTACCAGCAGCATACTCACGAATATACGGCTCTTCAAATACATCATTGAGCCAATCTAGCTGACGTAGGGTATTTTGATTACCATCGAGAATCAATACCTGTCCACCAGTTACCAGCAATCGGAAGCTTTCCCGCAGAATTGTTTGGCATACTACATTTGGTGTTTCATGAAATAGTAAAGAAGCAGTTATTAAGTCAAAAGTAGCATCACTGAAACTGGTTTGTTCAGCATTGCCGTGTTGCCAGAGTATATCTACACCAACACTTCTAGCTTTGTCTTCTGCTCTTACTAGCATGTACGGTGATAAATCCAAGCCGATAACTTCTGCTTGGGGGAATGCCTGTTTTAACATCAAGCTAGTGGAACCTGTACCACAGCCTAAATCTAGTATGCGTCGTGGTTGCACTTTGATAGCATCAATCAAAGTTTGACGCACTACTGTTTCGTTAGGGAATAGAACGTATTGGGTAATGGGATCGTAGGAAACCGCAGCACGGGGGTTGAGATAACCGCCCTCAATACCATGAAAGTTTTGGCTACTGTAATATGAGGGAATAATGATATCAGATATTCGCAAGCGATCGCTCTCTTGCTCCCAGTCAATACTATCAGCGTAACGCCGCAACTTCTCCTCATCAATCAACAGACGCACTACAGGAGATAGAAAATTTTCCCAAATAGTATCTTGACGTACTGCCATAGGATGGAACCAGAGTCATTTTCTTTACAAATTTTAATTCATCTTATCTGAGACGATCTGCTTTTCTCTGTCAAGCGATCGCGTTGACATTAGAAATACTCTTGTATTACAATTGTAATACAAATACTACTATCTCAAAACTGTAATGTTATTCACAAATTAAAGTATAAAATTTGGCACCTGCGCCTAAATTTAGGATAAAAAATTTAAAGTAGAGAAAATTATGCCTTACGAAAAGTTAGAAATTACTACACCAGCGCCTGTTTTATCTTGGGCAAATCATCCTTTAGGATCGGAAGAAACCAAGATGGCAAAAAATGTAGCATCCCTACCATTTGTATTTAAGCATGTAGCCTTAATGCCAGATGTTCACTTAGGTAAAGGCGCTTTGGTAGGTTCTGTAATTGCCACCAAAGAAGCAATCATCCCGGCTGCTGTGGGGGTGGATATTGGTTGCGGTATGTGTGCTATCAAAACTCCATTTACTGCTGAACAACTGGAAGGCAAGTTAAAGAAAATTCGTTTGGATATTGAAGCAGCAATTCCTACTGGTTTTAACGAAAATAAAGATGTGGAAAAATCTGCCACCAATTGGCAACGCTGGCGTGATTTTTCTGATTTACATCCGGGTGTGCAAGATTTGCAACGCAAAGCAATGAAACAAATGGGTTCTCTTGGTGGCGGAAATCATTTTATTGAAGTCTGCCTCGATACAGAAAACCAAGTTTGGCTAATGTTGCATTCTGGTTCGCGCAACATTGGAAACAAGTTAGCTCAATGCCATATTCACACAGCTAAAGAATTAGCCAAAATGGCAGGTAATAAATTGCCTGATCCCGATTTGTCTTATTTTGTGGCTGGTACGCGAGAATTCCAAGCATACTGGAATGATTTGCAGTGGGCGCAAGATTACGCACGTTTCAACCGTGATGTGATGATGGCGCGTTTCCAGCACATCATCGAGAAGCACCTAGCGGGTGGAAAGGCCACTAAACCCTTATTACAGGTAAATTGTCATCACAATTACGCCGAAAAAGAAGTGCATTTTGACGAAGATGTATATGTTACTCGCAAGGGTGCAGTACGCGCACAAACTGAAGACTATGGTATTATTCCTGGTTCAATGGGAGCAAAATCTTTCATTGTTAAGGGTAAAGGTAATGCCCATAGTTTCTGTTCTTGTAGTCATGGTGCGGGGCGTTTGTTGTCTAGAAATAAAGCCAAAAATGTCTACACACTTGATGATTTGATTACCCAAACTCAAGGTGTAGAATGCCGCAAAGATACAGGTGTTTTAGATGAAATTCCTGGTGCTTATAAACCGATAGATCAAGTGATGAAAAATCAAGCGGATCTAGTTGAAGTTGTTGCCACACTCAAGCAAGTTATTTGTGTTAAAGGTTAAATTAATTTAACGAAGGAAGAGGTAAGAAGAAAGAAGGAAGAAGTCTTATTTCTGCTTGCCAAACGGGTTTAAATCCCCCACAAAATCTATGATTTGGTGGTCTGCAATTGGTGGTGGATTTCAATCCCCCACCAATTTTCCTTCTTCACTTCGGCTACGCTCAGTACAAGCCTTCTGACTCCAACAGCACTTCCTTCTTTAAATGGGCAATGCCCACTTTTTTATTTTTTAAACAGGCGATAAAAAAATAATTACATCAGGAATGCGCTCGTTAAAAGACAACCCACAATTGGCGTAGTATGTACTAATTACTTCAGTACTTCCTACCTTTTTAATTTACTCAGCACTCAGCACTCAGCACTCAGCACTCAGTAAGGTTGAGCTAAAATCCCATTGCTTTAGCTACAGCATGTAGTTCTGCATCAATGCCTTGTTTAAATTGGCTGTGGCTGTGTTTAATGGCTGTATCTGGATCTTTAAGACCATTACCAGTGAGAACACAAACTACTGTCGCCCCGGTAGGAATTTGATCTTTGACTTGTAATAACCCAGCAACAGATGCAGCACTGGCAGGTTCGCAGAAAATGCCTTCAGATGCTGCCAAAAGTCTATACGCATCCAATATCTCTGCGTCGGTAACGGCTTTGAAACTTCCTTGACTGGCAGATTGGGCAGCGATCGCTTTATCCCAGCTAGCAGGGTTACCAATACGAATTGCTGTAGCTATGGTTTCGGGATGGGTTACTGGTTGACCATTTACTAAGGGGGCTGCACCTGCTGCTTGGAATCCCATCATCCGGGGCAGGCGATCGCATTTGCCTGCTTGATGATATTGACAAAATCCCATCCAATATGCTGTGATATTTCCCGCATTACCTACTGGGATGCACAACCAGTCTGGGGCATTACCTAGGGCATCTACCACTTCAAATGCTCCTGTTTTTTGTCCTTCTAGACGGTAGGGATTCACGGAATTGACTAAAGTGATAGGATAGCTTTCTGCCATCTCGCGCACAATTTCTAGGGCGCGGTCAAAATTACCTTTAATTGCCAGAACTTCTGCACCATATAGCAAAGCCTGTGCCAATTTGCCTAAAGCCACATAACCATCGGGGATGAGTACAAAGGCATTCATCCCGCCACGTCTAGCATAAGCGGCGGCGGCGGCGGAAGTATTGCCTGTACTAGCACAAATCACTGCCTTAGCCCCTGCTTCCTTCGCCTTGGAAATAGCCATCGTCATCCCCCGGTCTTTGAAGCTACCAGTGGGGTTAAGACCATCGTATTTTACAAACACACGTACTTGTCTGCCAATGCGTTCTGCGATCGCCGGCACCGGAATCAAGGGAGTATTGCCCTCTAGTAAGGTAACAACAGGCGTTTGATCGCTCACAGGCAAGTACTCACGATAGGCTTCTATCAGTCCAGGCCAGGATTGGCGATGAGATTTAGCAACAGACAAACTCACAGTCACGGGTTTTAAAACTTTTTAACTAAGGATTGGCGATGAGAAAGACCAGGATAACGAAGACAAAGAAAGTTAATTTCTCCTTTTCAGTTCCTATTTTCCAGATTTTTCATTCTAGAAGAATATTATCTCCTGTGGTGCCAGTGTCTTAACTGATGATTTTTATTTTATGTGGAACGTCAGTTTATCATAACTGCCAATAGGGGCAGATGGGCAGGGGTGCAGGCGAGCAGATGTGCAGAAGAAGTAAGAGCTTCCTCATCTACCTCTTCTTTGACTCAGCACTCCCCTTCGACTTCGCTCAGGGCAAGCGCACTCAGCACTCAGCACTCAGCACTTTTTTAAGTATGGAACACAGCCTTCACAATCGCAGTCACTTATGAAAACACCAGTAACCTATTAGAGTAAATGATTGAAAGTATACAATCGTTTAACAAACCTTAAACTTACATTATTATAATATTTACTAATGGTGTGAGTTGAGTTGTGGATTTTAGTTAACAATGCCTACCTATTCATCTAGTGTTTCTGAACGCCACTCCCAGACTCTCTGGGTTAGCGATTTAACAAAGTCTTATTATCAAGATGATCAACAAGCGAAGTTTCAACACCTGCAAGCAGAGATAGATTCTCTGTTACAACAATTACAAAACCTGAAGGAGCAACGGCTAGCAGATCATAACCAAGAAGAATAAAATACTTGTCATGATAGCGATCGCCAGTAGTTCTATAGTTGTGCTATTCAAAGCGTTGATGCTGATCTGACCAACGCTGTAAGCTGTAGTTATTAGCATTCTCTACCAATAAAGCTAGAGATTGACTGTTTGAAAGTTTGGCGATCGCTACTAATGCTTGTCGGGAACTTTTTTGAAAATCCGTATATATAACCTTACCACTATCAGACAAGATTAGGGTACGAGGACGGTACGGATTTTTTTTTGGTTCATCAGTTCCTAAGTTGATATTCCTCAAAGCAGCAATGGCATCTGCTGAAATAGTTAGTACTGTTTCCGGCCGAGTATTATTTGTTAAATCAATCATCTGCACTGGCCAGTCACTGAGTTGTGCTTGAATCTGCAAAAAGCTAGGCACATCACCAATAGGAATTTGTCCAGCTTCTTGTAAAGAACGCCATACAATCTCTAACATAGCCTCTACATCTTGGGGATTTTTTTCATAGAGTTCTGTCAGGGTAATAGGAGATGGCTGCACCCATTCCAACGCTGCATTTGTCAGGGCTAGAGGTCTAGGTTGGAGAGTATGATTTTGATGTCCAGAGATTTTTTGTCCAGATGCCAATAGTTGCAAAACTCCATTTCGCCACTGTACCCGTTTAATAGTGGCAGAGGTGATTTGCTGTTCTCCATTTGGTAGCCAGACAATTATTTGCATCACAGGATCGAAATTAATTCCCAAAGTTGCCCAAAAAAACTCGGCTGGGAAATTTTTGGGAGGTTGCAAATTCTTAAAGGGAAAACTCAGCCAGCGTTTGCCGTCATGAAAGGCACTCACTTCTACCCGATACCAAATGTAGTTGTCTGGGATTGTGAAATCTGCGTTGATATCTGGTTGCAACCACTCGGTGGGCTGAATTTGCGAGATGGGTTGCACTGCACCCACTATCTGACTAGGATGATTAGCCGAGATTTGCGACTTTGCTACTTCACCCTGGAGTTGTGCTAATAAACCTTGAATGTAGGCAAGAGAGGCTTGTGTAACTTGCGGTTGGGAATTTAGCCAGGAATTGGCACGTCCTTCACCTTGCTGAACGGCTAAAATCAAAGCTGCCCAAGCTTGTACGTCTTGTCGATTTGGGTTAACTTGCAATGCTGCCACTGTGCGATTCCATAACCGTCCGGTATCTGCTTTCAGGAGAGTAGCGATTTCTTGAGCATTTTGGGGCGATGCTGTAAACACTTGTAAAGCTTTTGCCCAGCGACCATCAATCAACTCTGCCAATACTTGTTGACTGGGACTCGCCCAATTTTTCTCTGCTTGAGCTTTAGTCAGTTGGGAGTGCAAATGGATCAGATCAATTTGTGCTTGGGCTGTTGCTGGTAAAACTCCTTTTCGCTGTTTCTGAATAAATTGCAACCACTCCCAGGCTGGTGTCCACAATCCATTACGAGCAATCAACAAGGCATTTTGGTAATTAGCATCCTGAATTGCTGGTGATTTGAGGGAAATTGCTTCTAGTTGAATGGGGTTGAGATAAAACTTAGTCGATTGGACTTGGTAAACACTTAACTGGGGTTCTAAACTTACTGTTTGATCAATAACTAGCTCATTCGCACCGCCACCAGTTACCTGTTGCCATTTGGGTAATTGTCCGTTGGGATTTTTCCAGGATAACAACTGTTGGAGGTTAGTACGTTGGGGATTGTAGTAGATAATTCTACCGTAAGCGATCGCACTAGTTGCTTGTTGACGCTGACCATGCAAATAAAACCACACCCCTGGTGATGGTGCGCCACTTTCAAAGCGTTTGATTTCAGTTAATGGTAAATACTCTTCTGAGGTTGCATCGCTTAAAGATTCTTCTGTCCCAGTTATGGGTAGTTGAGTTGCCAGATAATAGTACTTTTCTGGTTGCGATGAAAATTTTAAATCTTCTGAGCGCTGGTAAACTCTCAGTTCCACAATTTCTTGACAGTCAGACTGGCAATTAGGACGCTGCTGAAAAACTGGTAGTAAAAACGAGTGTTCCCCATTATCTAGAGGTAGGGTTTCCCCAGCTATTTGTGGTTTACTCAAACTTTCTTGAATTTGTTTGAGGCTTTGGGGGCGATCGCTATTATTTAGAGGAATTTGCACCCATTCTGGTAAAAATTTATTTACCCAGCCCACTTGTTCGGGATTGAATATAAAAAGAATGCTCATCCAGGCAAAAGCCGTAATTAATCCAGCACTGCTCAACAAAAGAGCGATCGCTAGCGTTGACAATAGCCAACCCTTTTTTGGAGAATTTTGCCGAAGTTTTGGGGAGACGCGTTTGTTCGCATCTGCATGAGGATTTCGTTTAGCAGATTTTCGCCAGCGATTTGCCATTATTGTAGTTCTCAGTTAAGCCAGAGAGTATGTTTTGCTTGTTATTGTTTCTTTTATACTCCCGCTTTGATGATATTGCCTAGAAGATTTTAAGATAAGCTTCCCTAACTAGATTTTTTTAAGTCAATTTACAGAAAAATTCTATGTTCCTTACCAGCATTTCTTGAGAAATTCTTAAATCAAATGAAATGTTGCACTACAAAATTAGATCCGCTTACCCTGATATCAAGACTCTACATTTCTGTATGGGGTTTGCCCTCTCTCTCCTGTATTTTCTTGAATTTATCCAAATATTTTTTATATAGGAATAATAAAAGAGGTTTGGCTCATCACCAAACCTCACTATAAATCCAGTGCATAACAACATCCCGGATTAATTTACCTATTATTTTTGTGGTTAGTCATCTTCCTATGGGATGTGTCCAAATCGCATAAAAGCTGATATTGATTTATCCCGGTATACCCTAATACATTAGGAAATTTATAAAACAAAAAACGGGTATTATCTCGTCGATACAGCTTGAAGTAGCAATAAAATTGGGAATTTAGAATAATTACAAAAGTTCAATTTATCTAAACAAAAAGAACAAGAATTTATTTTCTACTCAGTGTTTTAATTATAATTAATTATGGCAATATCTATAAATATATCACACAAGATTTTTAATGAGTTGCCAAAATGGCAACTCATTAAAAATAAAAAAGACGGGTTGAATCCTGCTCTCATGTATAACTAGTAAAAATCTATAAATAATTTCGGCATTTAATAAAATCTTTTATTGCAGATGCTTTATTTAGCTATTAGTTAAAATTAATACAAAAAAATTACGTGGTTATGATTCAATGAAAGTCAGAAACACATGTATGAAAAATAACTAAAAAAAGTTATAATTTAACTATGAAACACTGATACAATTCGCAGTTCCACCAAAAACAATATTCCGGCTAAAAATATTGACTGGCGTATTTTGGGGTTCTGCTCTTTCACCTCCTACAGCAAGAGAGTTGGAAAAAATCTTGATGGTTTCAGCAAATGCTAATTTAAAGATGTAGCTTTATAAAGTAACATCTCTATGTAAATGCCGTGTGCTTAAACCCGCAACAAGAGCAATAGTCAGACTTTCAGTAATCCTGTTCAGATGCCTGGATGTTACAAAAGCCGCTTAAAAACAATACAAAACTCGGTTGGACTTTAGATGAGCGAGATCCAAAGTTCATTGAATCTATAATGCCCCTATTGAGCTTTTTATATAGTTACTACTTTCGAGTAAAAACCGATGGTTGGCAGCATATTCCCCCCCAGGAGAAAGTCCTATTTGTCGGTTCTCATAATGGGGGACTTGCGGCTCCCGATATGCTGATGATGATGTATGACTGGTTCTGCAGATTTGGTGTTGAGCGGCCTGTCTATGGTTTGATGCATCCCAAGGTTTGGGAACTAACTCCTCAAATTGCCCAAATGGCTGCCAAAATGGGAGCAATTATGGCTCATCCAAAAATGGCTTATGCTGCTTTGCGTGCTGGAGCGAGTGTACTGGTTTATCCTGGTGGAGCAGAAGATATCTTCCGACCGCATAATTTGCGTAATAAAATTTATTTTGCGGGACGACAAGGATTTATTAAACTAGCCCTACGGGAAAATGTGCCGATTGTCCCTGTGATTTCTTGTGGTGCTCACGATACGCTGATTGTGCTGGCTGACATCTATCAAATGTTGCAGCAACTTCACAAGTGGGGAATGCCCTGGCTGTTTGGGATTGATCCGGTAGTTTTTCCTATTTATCTAGGGTTACCTTGGGGGTTAGGAATTGGGCCACTTCCCAATATTCCATTACCTGTACCCATTCAAACGCGGGTTTGTCCACCGATTGTATTTGAACGCTACGGTCGGGAAGCGGCTAGCGATCGCCACTATGTCAATGAATGCTATGAATTAGTTGTAACTCAGATGCAGCAAGAGTTAGACCAATTAGTCAAGCTCAGTAATCAGAGCTGATTTATCCAACCAATTTATTTACTAGTTCCCAAAAACGGAGAGGGGGAGATTCGAACTCCCGGAGGTTTTAGCCTCATCCGATTTCAAGTCGGACGCAATCGACCACTCTGCCACCTCTCCAGTAAATCTGTCTAGCCACTAACTACCCTACATTTGTGGGCTAGCACTAAAGCTGACAGATAATACTATATCTCATCATCTACGCAGATTGCACTACCGAAGGCGAATGTCTACGACACACTACGTGAACGCTCGTACAAAATTTCTTCTGAGGTCACCTGGAAATCTTTGCCTACCCAAACTAGGGAGACTTGGGAAACCTCACCCGCCTCTAGGGAAACAATCGAAAAATTACGCAGTTTCTCACCCTCATTTTCCACAATTCTGGGCACAGTTGCCGCATTCAAGTAAATTGTCCCCTCTGGACTTCTAAAAACAGCCTTGCGCTGTATTTTCTTGGTATGTCTGAGGGTGCGGTGCATGTGACCGAATGTCACCAGAGGAATGGTCTTACCAGCAGTGAGACTCTGAGAAATCGCCTCACCCAAGTCTGGATCACCAAAGTCACCGCCTATAGGATGCCAGTCTTTACCGCAGGGATCTTCGGGGCGATCGCCTAATCCACTAGGGCCATTGTGACCCAGAAAAATAATCGTCTCATAAGCGGCGCTTTTTACTGCTTTGACAATGCGATCAGCAGATGCTTCCAGACTTGTCACACCATACCGTTCTTGAACGATTTCCGCAAATTTCCACTCCGGGCCACCCCAGCTAAAAGGACGACCTCCCACGACAGTTAAATTCCACTCGGGAAAATCCAGCTTACCGTAACCAACATGGGCCGGTCCCAATAAGTCAAGTTGTTCCTGTACCCAATCTTCCTGAGAACGGTCGTAAGGACACTTCCTCCGACCCCATTCTGTGGCAGTGTACCAGGCATCATGGTTTCCCATTACTGCTGTTTTGGGAATATCGAGGGAGGCGATCGCTCTGACTACTTCCACCGACTCATTGCCAAAATCACCGACAAACAGCACTAATTCAACACCCAGATGCTTGAGTGCAATGCCATCTTCTACTTCCCATTGGTCGTGAACATCTCCAACTACAGCAATTTTTAGGGTTATTGATTGAGTTTTCTGACTGGTCATGCCACTTTCCTTGCCGTCTATCTCCAGCATATGAAACTCCGACGGATTTGGACACAACTGAGGGGACATCAACCGTCTCCCATTTTTGGTAAAAACTACTATAATTGAATCCACAGGATCAAAACTTGCAACTTAAAGCAACCCCTAACTGTGTTTACCACTGCACTACCTCAACGAAATAAAACCCAACTGGGTGGACTACCACTAGATTTATTTGCTGCCATTGAGAGTCTCAAGCAAGAACTCAATGCAGTGATTTTGGCGCATTACTATCAAGAGCCAGATATTCAAGATATCGCCGACTTTATTGGGGATTCATTACAATTAGCTAAAGCCGCAGAAAAGACCAATGCAGATGTGATTGTTTTTGCTGGTGTTCACTTTATGGCAGAAACAGCAAAGATACTTAATCCTGATAAATTGGTGCTGTTACCAGATTTGGCTGCTGGTTGCTCTTTAGCAGACAGTTGTCCACCAGAGGCTTTTGCCGCCTTTAAAGCAGCACATCCGGATCATCTGGTAGTGTCCTACATTAACTGTTCTGCCGATATTAAGGCGATGAGCGATATTATCTGTACCAGTTCCAACGCCGTCAAGATTGTGCAGCAGATACCACAGTCACAGCCGATTATTTTTGCCCCAGACCGGAATTTAGGACGATATGTTATGGAACAAACTGGACGAGATTTGGTGCTGTGGCAAGGTAGCTGTATTGTTCATGAAACCTTTTCGGAAAAGAAAATTGTGCAGTTAAAAATTGCCCACCCAGAAGCCGAGGCGATCGCCCACCCAGAATGTGAAAGTAGTGTATTGCGCCACGCCAGTTTTATCGGTTCCACAGCCGCCTTACTCAAATATTGTCAAAATAGTCCAACAAATGAATTTATCGTGGCTACAGAGCCTGGAATCATTCACCAAATGCAAAAACTAGCTCCCAATAAGCGTTTTATTCCTGCGCCACCATTGAATAACTGCAATTGTAATGAATGCCCATTTATGCGGTTAAATACTTTAGAAAAGCTTTATTGGGCTATGGAGAATCGTACTCCTGAAATTACCATGTCAGAAGAGATCCGCATTGCTGCACTGCGTCCAATTCAACGGATGCTAGAGATGAGTGTTTAGTTGAATGTGCAACTTCAGAGTGCCCCACAGACGGCGTACCACCCGCTACAAATGATATCAGAAGCCATGAAGTAGCACGTGGGACCCGAATAATTGCAAAATAAATGGAGTTCGTCATAGTTATTCAATAAAAATGCCGAGTACACTTGCTGACGCACAAAATTTACTTTCTGACCTCATCACCCGCTACTCATCCCGTGTAGATTATTTGATGATTCGCCTAGAAGAAGCAGAAGGGACTGATATCTTGTTGCGCGGTGACAAGGTAGAAACCCTGAGTGAAGGCATCTCCATTGGCGGACATATTCGTGCTTGTTATAAAGGTGGGTGGGGATTAAGCAGCTTTAACCAATTGGCAACTATTAAAGAACGCATTGAAGAAGCGATCGCCGCCGCCCGAATGGTGGGTGATGAAGAGACTTTACTAGCTCCCGTTGACCCAGTGCAAGCAATATGCCAACTACCTCTGACAGGTACTGACCCCCGAAAAATTCCTCTTTGGCAAAAAAAAGAATTATGCGATCGCTATACTGATTCACTGAAAAGTGTTGACCACCGCATCACCACAACTTCAGTCCGTTATGGTGACAGCGCTCAAAAAGTTATTATCGCCACCTCAGAAGGAACTTTGATCGAGCAATCTTGGGTGGATATGGAAATGCGCTTTGCCGCCACCGCCAGAAATGGAGAAACAGTGCAAACTGGTAGGGAAACTACTGGCTCTCGCAAAGCTTATGAAGATTTAAATGCTTTAGATAAACAAGTGAAAAGTGCCGCCCAAAGAGCTGTTGCGGCCTTATCTCTACCATCAGTAAAAGGTAACACCTACACTGTGGTCATTGACCCAATTCTCACTGGTTTGTTCGTCCATGAAGCCTTTGGACATCTTTCCGAAGCTGATATGGCTTACGAAAATCCGGATTTACTGGAAGTCATGACCATCGGCCGGCGATTTGGGCCAGAAGAACTACAAATTTTTGATGGTGCTGCCCCAGAAGGACATCGTGGTAGCTATTTTTATGATGATGAAGGGACACCTGCTACTACTACCCAACTAATTAAAGATGGGATTTTGGTAGGACGCTTGCATTCTCGTGAAACCGCAGGCAAATTAGAGGAAGCACCAACAGGCAATGCCCGTTGTCTCAATTATCACTTTAACCCGATTGTCCGCATGACAAATACCTGGATTGAACGTGGTAAAACGCCAGTTGCTGACTTATTCACCGGGATCAAAGAAGGAGTATATGCCCGTAATTGGCTAGGCGGCATGACCAATGGAGAAATGTTCACCTTTAGTGCCGGGGAAGCATGGATGATTAGAAACGGTAAAATCGCTGAACCTGTGAAGGATGTCACACTTTCAGGTAATGTTTTCCAAACCCTGGCAGACATTGAAGCCGTTGCTGATGACTTTTACTGGGACGAATCTGGTGGTTGTGGTAAAGGCGGACAAAACGGCTTACCTGTGGGTTGTGGTGGCCCTAGTCTGCGAATTCGGGATGTAGTAGTTGGAGGGGAAATATAAATCAGCTGCGATTGCCGGGTATGGGGACAAGGGCAGGGCTGATTCGTTCCCTAAAAGGGTTAAAATTGCAAGGGCAAATCCACAATTAAGACCGGAAATTTTGGCATCTTCAGTCCGAAATACCTGATTTTTCTTTGCGTCTTTGCGCCTTTGCGTGAGATTATCCTCTTGACAAATCTCCAACACAAGCGAATGAAACAGCCCTGGGGACAAGGGGAGATTACTAATATTAAGTTCTTCCCCCCATCTCCCCATCTCCCCGTTTCAAGATTCTGGAGTAGAATCTTGTCTTTGTTCTCTCACTTGACGCAACTTTTGGATGAGTTTTTGACCAGATTCTCTGGAAGGTGACAGCTGATTGCTGTTGGCTTCCTGTGTAAATGATGGTTTAGGAGTAATTCCCGATGCGGGTGTCTGTGGCTTAGTTCTGATTCGCAGTTCCGGTAATGGTTTAATCGTAGTTGCTGGGGTGGATGTTGGTTTAACGGCTGCGGGTGTCTGCTCTGAAGTAGCTTCAGCAGTGTTTTCGTTGTTTTGGAAACGCAGGCTAAACGGATAACGGCTGATCCGCTTATCTCCTTTAGGAGACCTGGTTTTAAAATATTCTCTTGCTCTTAATTGCAATTCAGGAGAAACTGTCTTGTCTTGGAATTTAATATCTAAAACCTCGCCCTCAGTATCTACTACTAAGAAACCCAAAACAGTGCTATCCATACCCGGTTTATTTGTAGCAATAGTCTCACGGATTACTGCTTTTTCTTCCGAATTAGGATATGCTTGCTGAACTGCTTTTCTCAGTTCTTCGTATGAGTTTAGTTGGGCAATCAATGTCTCTTGCTCATTGACTTGCTGCAAGGGCAACTCAGGTGCTTTGGGTGTAGATCCCTGCTGCAATTTGGGGATACTTTCATTTCCTAGAGTTAAATTATTTCCAGTTTGTGGGGTTGGTTGGATGCGAGATACCAATGGCTGGTTGCGATCAACTCTCGGTGCTCCATTCCCCGGCTGCGTGATTTGTGGAGTGGGCTTGTTTGGTGTTGTCGTAGACGGGGACGGGGAATTTATCAAGTCATCAGGTGTTCTAGCCGCAGATAACTCGGGTAATTTGTTTACAGGTAGTGGTTTGGTTACTGCTACCGTGATGTCTTTATCATTAAAATTAGGAACTGATGCGGTGAGTTTGCTGTCGGCGGCATTAAAACCAGATGTATCAAATCGGAAATTCTGCCTAGGAGCTACCGATGCAGGCCTTCTATTGGGCAAGGAGGCAGTGCGATCGCGATAATTGTTAGGTATTGAAGCGATTGGCGGTAGTACAGGCTGGGTATAAGACGGTGGTGGCAAAGGTGGCAATATCGTCGTCTGGGTATCCAGATTTGGAGGTAGAAGTTGCGGTTGTAGCGGCAATTGCGGTTGTAGGGGCAGCTGCGGTTGCAGGGCAACTTGTGATTGCATTGTCTCTGGAGTTTGTGGCAGACGGTTTTGGTCAGCTTGGCTTAATTCCAAAATACCGACCGATTTTGGTGATGCTGATTCCTCTTTAGATATGTCAGATTCTACAGGCATCAGTGGCACAATCAATGCAATAGCGCCATGAATGCCAAGAGAGGCGATGGCTGCTATCCCAGTTGGCTGGCTTAAGATTTCTGGTATATTTTTTAGCAGGGAGACGTAAGACATAACTGTTATCGTTCACTCGGCTCGGTTGCGGTTGACTAGCAAAGCAATTTTATCTTGATTACAGGAGATGCGTCCCTCTAAAAGATCATAACTTCCTATACTGGTACTCAACATGGCAGGATAGGCTTTTTTCAAGTTTTTAATTTGTTAATTAGACATTAAAACAATGTTGCACTGGCGAGAGAGGCGCTGAAATTAATGCTCACTGTTGAATGGCGATTTTTATGAGGAGTTGTACAATCCGGACTGAAACCTAGGGTAGTTGCTACTGGTAGAGATCGCATCAGTCTGAATGCATAACTTACTGTTTGTTTTATTTGCTTGTTTGCTGAACTAAATTATTTTTTAGTCAGATACGCTCTGTAACGTACACCAAGCTTACTTTTAAAACAGAATTTAGTTTGGCCTAATCCTATCACATCAAACTAGTTTCCCACTGTAGCCAAATTTGCTATTTTTCTGGGGACTCCCAACCAGAAATGTCATGATCATCAAAACTGTCTTCTGCTACTAGTCCACCAAGGCAAATTTCAGCAAAACAAACTCCCCACACTTTTACATGCCATTACCCACAGTTCTTGTCCTTGGATATTTAGAAAGCGCGATCGCTTACCGCCAACTAGAACAATCTCTTTTACAGTTGGGTGACTGGTTACCTACCATTGGTGGGAGACCTGTAACATTGATTTTGTGGCAACTTGATCGCACCGTCAAACAAATGTTACATGAACATGACGCTACCCAAGTCAATTGAATCGGTCACTCGGCAGGAGGTTGGATTTCCCGGATTTACCTTGGAGACCTTTGGTATGGCTCACCAGAACCATTAAAAACTTGGGTACAGTATTTAGTTTAAAAAAACTTTATATTTTTCTGAGAAAAGTAAAATATATTAATATTTCTTAGCTAAAATTGAAATTGTAATAAAAATAAATAATTTAGTTAAGAACAGGAGGGGTGAGCTATGCAAAGCACCCAGTTCGATAGAATTTGGCGACGACTGGCAACGATTTTAGCGGTTGTGATTCTTACCCTGTGCTTGATTTACATCACTACGGGAATTTTGCTGGCTTTTTATTACGAACCAACAGCAGGTGGTGCTTATAGATCATTGAGAACAATTAGTACACAAGTACCATATGGCTGGTTGTTTCTGAGAGCGCATGATCTTGCTGGTAATGCTGTCATCGTGGTGGCCTTAGTGCAAATTGTGGTGATGTTTTTAGGTCGGCAATTTAGCAAAAGTTGGCTGACTGCTTGGATTAGTGGGATTTTGTTTACACTTAGTGCGATCGCCTTAGATTGGACAGCGATGCTTTTAGACTGGACTCAAGAAGGGTACTGGCGTTTTAGCATCGAACTAGGAACAATTGAAGCTATTCCTTTCATTGGTGGACAACTGCGAGACATTCTGACAGGCGGTGGCGCTATTAGCACCGTCACTGTTGCACACCTTTACACCATCCACAGTTATCTTATTTCGCTTGCTGCCATTATTTTGGCTGTGGTACATCTATCTGCCTTAATTTGGCAGGAACAGCAAATGTATAGCGGAGGTGATTTAGCTCAATTTTCAGGAGCATCGCCAGTAAAAAGTTGAGATAATTTCGCTAAAGGTACTTCTTCGACCTCAGGTAAGGTTTCTAGAGAAAGGCGAGTCGATTGGCTACCACCGGATAGACGTTTTAATAGATTAGGTCTGGGGTCATGCAATAAATAAATAATGCGATCGCCTACTTCCCATTCTTGACTTGCTGGCATTACCTGTAGGTGGTCTTCTCGTTCTACCAGTAGTGGGATTAATTCTCCAGACCGAATCTTTTCTTGGATGCGATCCTGTTGCTTAGGAAATTCAGCATCATTGAGTGTAGTTGTTCCTAACTTCACTCTGCCATCATTTATGTACTCATTCCAAGTTTTAATTGCTAAATCTGTAGCAAAAGCTTGGTGAACTTTATTATGGGAACTGGAGTTAGCTTGGGGGTCACGGGGAAAAACCGCTAAAACACGCGGCGGATTAAATTCCTCTGCTGCCCGTTGAGCTAAAACAAAATTGACCTCACCATTACTGGTCATAGCCAAAAAAGTTCCCATAGAAGCAAGTCCTGCCTCTTCCAAAACGCTAACTTCCAATGCACTGCTAGAAATCACTCGGATATCTTGAGCTGCTGCCTTGGCACAACGTTCCGGGTCAGTGTCAATCATGACCACTGTTTCTCCTCGTTCTTGAAAGAAGCGGGCAATTAACAAACTCAAGGGATTACAACCCACAATCACTGCCCCAGTTGCATCTTTGGAGGTGATTCGCAACCACTTAGCAATTTGGCCAGCTGTTAACCCTTGGCAAACCACCGTCGTGATAATTGTGAGGAATACTAAAGCTTTAATGGCATCACCGCCGTTAATACCGCGCTGTGTCAAAGAAATAGCGAATAAAGAAGCAACGGAGGCAGAAACAATACCCCTAGGCGCCACCCAACTTAAAAACAGTTTTTGTCGCCAATTCAGGTTACTGTTCCAGGTACAGCAAAGAATGTTAATCGGACGCACGACGAACATTAGTACCAAAACCGTAAATAAACTGCCCCAACCCAAGGCAAACACACTAGCAATGGATAAATCAGCTGCTAGGAGGATAAATAGCACTGAAACGCTGAGAATTGTTAGCTGACCTTTAAAACTCCGCAATAGACGCTCTTCCGGCACCGAAGAGTTGGCAAATACCGCACCTGCAATGACTGTTGTCATAACTCCCGATTCACTGCGGATTGTCTGCGCTAACGAAAACAGACCCCAGAGAATCGCCAGTACCACCAAATTTTTTAACTCAGATGAGAGAAAATTGGCGCGTTTGAAAATTAAGCTCATCAAGTAGCCACCGGCTGCGCCAATAGCCCCACCAATTCCCAGACGTATAAGTAAACCAATAATGGCATTGATGGGGTCAGCATCGCCGTTCATGATTGTGTCTAGGACAACGAAGGCGAGGATGGCTCCTACAGGATCGATTAAAACGCCTTCCCCTTCTAAGATCGTTGCTACTTGTCGATCTACATTAATTTGTTTGAGCAGAGGACTGATCACCGTTGGCCCTGTGACCACAACGATAGAGGCATAGAGAAAAGCGATATTCCAAGGAAATTCGCCCAGCCAGTGGGCTGCCATACTACCGCCAATGAGAGTGATTAAAGTTCCCAGGGTGACAAGCAATTGCAGGCTAACGGAAACTCTGCCCAACTCTCGTAAATCTAGGTTGAGTCCGCCTTCAAATAAAATTATTGCCGTTGCTAGAGCAACAATTACTTCTAGTCCCGTACCTAGCAAATGCGGATGCAACAAGCCCAGCCCATCAGAGCCAAGCACAATGCCTAATAGCAATAACAAAACAATGCTAGGTAAGCGGAAGTATGCAGCCAGTACCTGGGCACTAATGCCTGCAACAACGACGCTCACCACCTGTAGGGTGATTTCAAAAGATGCTTCCATGTTGTAGATTTTGAGCGATATATTTCAAAATCTTTTGTAAAGAATGGTAAATATTACCTCTACAGAGTACAACATCACATCCTTTGTCCCTAGATAAATTCCCAGTTTTTTTCATACTTAGTTCTATATATTACTCTATTCTACTATGTTTGGAGAAACAACCAATGATGCTTGGGTGGTAATTAAGAGTCCTTTTTTAGTATCAAACACCAGAAAAAATACAACAGCTAAAGAAATCGCTGCTGATGCTATTGCATTGTGTGCCTGATGCACAAATTTAAATAACAGTGATTGTATGATTATTCACTGGCGATCGCACTTATTGCTGCTCATTTTAGCTGACGCAATTTTTTTTTGGCAAAAGCTGTTGACATCAACCATAAAATTCGTTATTTTATAAAAGGTTTGAGTCTTACGCCCCCATCGTCTAGAGGCCTAGGACACCTCCCTTTCACGGAGGCGACGGGGATTCGAATTCCCCTGGGGGTACTTTAAAAATATAAAATCGAATTATTTTGTATTTAAGCCTTTTCTTCTATAGTTACCTTTGAAGAAAAGGCTGAGTTTTAGGAATTTAAATTAGCTAACTGCTCAACACGTTGGTGAATAGCTAGAAGATTTAACCGCAGATCATTGCTGAGGCGACGTTCAATGATTGCCACTGGCATAGTCAGTTTAGGCCAGACTTGGATTGTGTAGCAGAGAATAGTTCCTACATCCTCGCCTAGAGCATAAGGCTCTAAACACCAGCTACCAGAAAAGCCTTTGAAATCTCCCTCTACCATAGAGAAATTAATTTCCCTAGGAAAGTATTCCTCCAAATCTAAAACTACACGCGCACAAAAGTTGAAATTGAGTAAGCGCTGAGAGCCTATTTGTTCCAGTCGAATCCCACCGTTAGGATGCTCCAGCAGACAACTTTTCGCCAGGCTGGGAATGAAGTCAGACAAGGCCTCATAATTTGTCAGCACCTGCCAGATTTGTTCGACTGGCTGGGGAATTTGAATCTTAGCAGTAATTTGCCGCTTTCGTTCCGCTATTTTTTCAATTTGAATTGCCACATCTGGTAAACCAACTACATCAGCAGCCAAGTTGTTTTCTAGCTGTGTGTCATCATTAGCGGCTTGAAGGTCAAGATGATTGATGGTGTTGTCTTGTTCAGTCACTTTCGGCATATGCTTTGCTTTCATCAGAAAATTGGGGCAGAATGAGGGTAAAACAAACTTTGCTCAGTGGGGAATCTAAGATTTGTGTACTCTCAACAGCGATCGCCCCATGCAAGTGCTGTACTAGAGATTTGACTAGGGCAAGTCCCAATCCAGTCCCTGGATGCCAGCGTCCTTTACCACGACGGAATTTGTCGAAAATGTAGGTTGCTTCTTCTTCAGAGATGGCACGTCCTGTGTTGGTCACCTTAATAATAACTTGATCAATTTGCTCTTCAACTCGGTGAAATGCTTGTAAGTGGACAGCACTGTCATGCTCGGAGTATGTATAGGCATTATTTAATAACTCTTGGAGGATGCGGTCAAAACTCTCTAGTTCGGTTTGTAATGTTAACGGTTCCGGCGGTAAATCTAAAGTTATGCTTAATCCTTTATCTACTAGCCTTTTCTCAAAAGCTGCACCTAACTCCTGAATTTTGCTATTTAAATCAATCGTCTCAAACTGTGGCGCTTCTTTCTCCGACTCTAGTTTCTGTAAAGTCAGCAAGTCATTAATTAAGTTGATTTCCTTGGTACATTCTTGCTCTAAAATATTTAGGTATCTTACCTGACGCTCCGGTGTGATTCCCGGTAGACGTAAATTCTTGATTGACATCAGCATATTGGTCAGTGGGTAGCGCAAGCGATCGCTCATGTTGCTCAAAAATTCATCTTTGAGTTCGTTTAGTTCCCGCAGCTGCTTGATATATTGCCGCGTTCTTTCATGCAATTTTGCTTGTAGTTCTAGACTACTGGTTAATTTTGCCGTCCGCTCATCTACCACAGTCTGGACTTGCCGTAATGTCTGCGACTGAATGATGGCATTACTCACCTGGGCGCAAACCATTTCTACAAGAGTTAATTCTGCTAGTTGCCAAGTACGGGCAACTGCTTGTTGTAGCACTAAGAACCCTAAGACTTTGCCTTGATTCTCTAATGGCATTAACAGCACTGTTGGTAAGACTTCAATTGCAAACAAAGGGGCAACTGTCCAAGTATCTTGTAGGTCTGTATAGTCATTAATAATTACTGGTTTGCCAGATTCTATAAATACGCGCTGGCACAAAGCACACTCTGAAAGAGAAAACGACTGAGTTATAGAATTTGGCTTATTAGTTGGGGTTGGCATTTCCCGATGCCATTCGCCCACAACAGTAGCTTTGGCGTGAGGAATTTGTTTTTTAGGTTGAATTCTAAATAGTGGATCTGTATATTTGAGTAATATCAGCAAACCCCGATCTGCCTGTAGTGATTCGGCAGTCGAGGCGATCGCTAACTGGAGCATTTGATTCAACTCCAAGTTACTCCGACTAAGTATAGTTAATTGCTTGATCAAGCTTTGATAATGATGGCTTTTTTGCAGATACTGGTTTTGAGTAGCAATTAACTGTGCTTGTAGAACTTGGGAAAAGGCGATCGCACAAGACGGCCCTATCTCTTTTAGCAATTGCTTTTCTGACTCATGCCAATCGTAGGACTGGAATTTGATCAGACAAATCACACCGTTATTTTTACCCCCAAACCGTGTAGGGATTGCCAAAACAGCTTTAATCGGTAACGGCAGATATTGACAGCCAACTATCAAGCTGTTTTGAATAGTCGAAATGTCTTCAATCGTTAATGGTTCAGCTGCACATTGCACAACAGGCAAGTCCATCATTAACTGTTCCATCGAGGACATTTCGCTGGGGTGTGGCATTCCCAGATACTCGTCAGCGCACCAATTAGCGGCAGTCGCGTCACTTGAGGCGTCACTATTAACTGTAACTAAACAGCAACAGTCTACTTCAAAGGTAACTCCTAGCAATTGGGCAATTTCTTGTAACATCAATGCCGTTCCCGAAGTGTTGGCAATGATGTGGTTAATTCTTTGTGCCAGATGATGGACTGGTTCTTCCTGATGCTGCATCAGCTTAACTGGGTATGGTTGTAGTCGCTCTAGGTCATCTGGGGACTGTGGCGGCAATGATAAATACTTTTTCATTCCTGGCACGCTCTTGGATAATTACCCCATTGTTTCTGCACCCAATCTCTTGGCATATTCTTCACCGTTAGTTACGTTGCTACTACCCTGATGAGTGGGAAATATCTTATGAAGACTTTCTCTCACCTGTTATAGCCCCTTTCTATTTCAGATGACCAAGTTACTGGTATATTAAACTGATGTCTACATAAGTATCAAAATACTCGGAATATACTAAAACGATTTATCCAGCTATTGTTTGGCTTTTTCTGCAGACTTAATTAACTAACATGGGACTAGGATACATTGTCTGTAACTATACATAAACCGTAATTTCTCCAGAATTGAGACCATAACTTGAGAAATTGAACCGCAATAATACTATGCTCTTGAATAGACTAGGTATTTTTTTTTACTAAACCACTTTTGATTTTATATTGGGTTGACAAAAATTAAAATCCTATTATGGCAGAGCTTGAGAAAAAACTTCGATGGCTACTTGAGTGTGGATGTTTTTGATGTAGTTTCTCTTGTCGATAAATGATGTATTGGGTGTTGCTGGTTGAAAATATGAATTTTCCCTAGCACACTAGTACAGCGTATCGCTACAGTGTGCACGTAGTTTGCTGTAAGTATCAGCTCCGCTAACGCGTGGGTACAAAGAAAAAAAACATGTATTCTGATTTAGCAACGCCACTTATTAAATATGCTGATAGTTTCCACCTGTCAAGCGTCATTACACTGAAATTTAGCTGAAATGAAACTTTAGTCAGATCGAGTCCATGTACCCCAGCCCTGCAAGGTTGATAAAAATCACCTAAAGTTTTGTCCGATTTTGGGTTTTCCACCTTTGTGATTTCAAAGTCATTTATGGTACTTCACAAAATTTAATGACTCATAGCATATAAGTTTTTTTAAAGTCTACCTAATACAGGAATTTAGCTAAACACTTGAATGCAGCTCACATGAGTAAATGAGCTGCATTGACACAGATAAAAGTTATCCAGCTAAACTTTCGACACTGAGAGGAACCATGTCGCCATTCCTCGTTAGTCCTAACAACATCGGTTGTTGGGGCTGAATTAGCTGGCCTGTGAGTACACAACGTTCTTCTTGCTGAGCTGTGGCAGCTATACTAGCTCGAATATCGGAGCGCGAAAATCGAGGTTTCCACTCACCTGATTTTTGCTGGACATAATTCCACAGGATATCTCGGATCAAAGCTTGATATCCCTGATTGCCAGCAATTTCTTTGAGTTTATCTTTGAGTTCCCGTTCTAGGCGGATGCTGGTAACTTCCATATCTGTAGTTGGGGTGCGAGCGATCGTATGCATAACTTTTTCTCCTTAAAGGTATAGACAGGATAGTAATACAAGTGTAGTATGTTTAAAGGAATGTTCAATAGGTGAAATTTTCTGTGAAATTTGTGTACCCCATCTCTACTTCTTTGCGTGCTACCAATTGCCGAGCCAATTGGGAATCAGCCGCCATGGGAGTGGAGTATTTATTTATGGGCGATGGTAACCGAGATCATCGGCAAATCACAGAGGGTAATTATGATTTTAGATATATCAGCATAAGTCTGCTGAATGTCAAACCACAAATATATGTAAGAAGCGGGGGGTACAGACTAAGGAATACTGTACCGACATAAGACCGGAAAATTTCCTGTCAAACTTTAACCCCCGCTTCATCCAAACAAGAAGCGGGGGTTTTTTATAAGGAGCGAAGTTGTGACGATATCTTCGATACGCTACAAGAACGCAATGCAGGTGTTAGAACAATCCGTGGTAGTGTTTTCTCAAAATTACTTGCCACTGTGTCGAGTTAATATCAAGCGGGCAATTGTGTTGTTATTAAGCAACAAAGCTGAACCCCTAGGTTTTGCCGCAGCAGGTGGATGGCGAGTTCATTCACCCAGTTTGGTAGTTCATGTACCAAAACACATTCGCTTGAAAATCGCCTCCAAAGAGCGGATGTGGAAAGTTCCGCCAGTCAATCGGCGGGAAGTGTTGCGGCGAGACCATCACAGTTGCCAATATTGCAGTAGCGGCAAACGTCTGACGCTAGATCATGTGATACCACGATCTAGAGGTGGTTCACACACCTGGGATAACGTAGTCACAGCTTGTGAAAGATGTAACTCCCGTAAAGGAGACCGTACATTATTTGAAGCTGGTATGCAGTTGCGTAACCAACCAAAAGCTCCACTCCACCCGGCAATTGCTTTTGCCTTTAGTGAAGCTGGGCGCGACAGCGCCACACAGTTCTGGATAGATGTGCAAGCAAACCTGGAATAACAGGAGAGCATAAGGAATGCTGAAATTAACTTACACCGAAGGGAGCTTTTATTTAGAATATCTCACTCAGTCACTAGAGGAATGGGTGGCGCAGCGAGTGATTTTGGCACTGCGCGTCGGGCAAAGTCTGTGCATTGAACCTAGTACTGCTTCCTTTTTGCTTCCTGTGGATTTGCCAGGGGTAGAGGTGCTGAAAGCTGAAGTAAAACAATATGACAGTGAAATTATTGCACTGTGTGCCTGCGATAGCAAGTATATAGAAGTTACTTTGCGGGGTTCTTGGCTATCAGATAGTTCTCAAGATGCTGTAGGTGTGTTTGTTACTACTATGAGCGATGCACCTAATAGCGATCGCGATTCTTCTGTGAGTAAAGACAATATGCGAACGGGGAGGGCTTCGCCCAACGCTTCACGCATTGAGTTTTTTTTGCATAAACTTTGGCAAGAAGCACAAGCTTGCACTTCTGTCATGAGTGAGTGACATGATTGTTGGGGTGAGTAGTATTGCTCACCCTATTTGATTTGAAAATCAATATAATTTAACCTGATGAATCATAGAGGATGATCAGGCGATCGCTTTTAGTGTGCAGACTAAATAAATAAATCTGAGTAATTTTGTTAATGAAGTCGTTAGGCTAACAAATTTATATTTAGCCGATCTACCTAGAGGGTGATTTTATCACCAATATAAATAAAATAAACTTCATTCCACAGGTCGATACAAGCGTAAGTCATTTTCCAGTAAAAGTGTAAAAGATGAAATTTGGAAGAATATCTGTATAAATCGCAATAATTAATTGTATATTGACAAACGTTAATATTCAAAGCGTAAATACAAAAAGATTTCTTCAAGATTTCATAGTTTAAGTAATTAAAGATATAAGCGCACATTGATAATTTAATGCTCTGATTTTACTGAATCAAGGCATAAAGTAATCTCTAAATGTGCAAATCTTGCGTTGTTAATGCTGTTATTGAGGATGACAAATGAAGATTTTTGCTCCTGTTTTATCTATCTTACGCCCAGTACGGTTTGTAATTGTGGCTACTGTTGGCGCACTGATATTTTTGTCTAGCGCCTTACCTGCTTTTGCAATCAGTAGCTATCAAAGTAGCCCAACTGAAGGTCCTACACAACTTCTAGAAACTCAACGAAAAACTGACGAAATTGCTAAATCTGAACCACCAAAACTGAAAGAGGTTCAAGAAAAGTCAAATAAGGGACTTAATGAGGTTCAGGGGGATGCTGATATTGACAAAATGAAGCGTCCTGAAAATTCACAAAGTGCAACCTCGGTGGAAGAGAATGTACAGAATTTTTTGGAAAGAGTCACAGGTAATAAGTAAATTGCAGTAGTACTAATTAGCCCAATACTAAGTCCAGATAATGACTTATAACTGGACGCAATATCGTGTGATAGGGCAATTGCACCAAAATAAAATTCTCCCGGCTGATTTTTTTAGCTGGGATTATTTGCATTTAAGACCTCATATAATTTTCCCAAGCCAATTTTGCTGCACCTAACATTCCCGCCGAATTACCTAATTCTGCCGGTAAAATTTGTAAACCTAAGCGAGATGTTAGCATCACTCGCTTTTCAATTTCTGCCTGGACTGCGGGGAAGAAAAACTCAAAGCTAGCACTAATACCACCACCAATGACGATCGCTTGTGGTGTCAAAACGTAAATTAGACTAGCCAACCCAGTTCCCAAATCCTTACCATATTCTTGCCAAAATAGCAAGGCATCGGTATTTCCCGCTTCGGCAAGAGCGCCTAACTCGGCGGGTTCCTTTCCGGTGCGGCGACGAATTGTTGTCACCGAGGTGTACTGTTCCAAAGAACCTTGGTTGCCACTTTTACACATTGGGCCATCAGGTTGGAAGTTGATTAAACCTAATTCTCCAGCTGCTCCTTGATGTCCCACAAACAGTTTGCCATCTAGAATAATTGCACCACCAACCCCAGTCCCCAAGGTCAAGAGGATGAAATTTTGAAAGTGGCGACCAGCTCCCAACCAAGCTTCTCCCAACCCTGCACAGTTAGCATCGTTGGCAATAACAGTAGGTTTGCCCGTTTTAGCTTCTAGCCAATCTGCCAAAGGCACATTGTGCCATCCTGGCAAATTGATGGCAATTTGGGCAATGCGTCCTGTGGAATCAGCAGGGCCAGGAGTACCAACACCAATGGCAACAGCTTGATTATATGGGTCAACTTGAGCGATCGCATCTAATATTACAACCAGAACTGCTTCTGGTGTCGATGGTTGGGGAGTTGCCACAGTCAAAGATTGTAAGCAAGTCCCATCCGGGAGGAAGCGTCCCAGCTTAATTGCTGTTCCCCCCACATCAATACCAATTACTTGAGAATTTATCACCTGAGAAAAAGGAAACAGACCTAACCCTTTAGCAAATTCAACCCGCAGGAATACCTGGGGTTACATCAACACTATGCAGACTAATTAGTCACATCTTATAAAGAAATGGTATTAGCTTTTTGACGTTATGGTGCGAAAAAATTCTGAGTTTTCCGTCTTTTTGGGTGTGACGCGTAAATCAGTCACCATTGGCGAATGAAAAGTTGATTGTTGCCAACTTGTAACTGGTGTACCGCGTAAAAGACCAGCCAAGGCAACAGAAAGCATAAACCCACCAGCCGCCGCCGCGATTAAAGAAATGTTATCTTTCACTCAACTCTCTCAGTAATACAATCAACAAATATATTAGACGAGGAAACAGTCAACATAATTCGTAATTGATAATAGAGCCTACGAATGCCGCCAGGCTGTAAGTAGTTACAATCAGTGGTAGCTCTGTACCCTCTTTAATTACGAATTACGAATTACGAATTACGAATTACGAATTAGTAATTATTTGGTCACTTTGCACCAATTAAAAATTAAAAATTAATTTTTAATTCCCCCACCAGGGATTGACTATTTCCGGATTCCATTTTCTCGCCGTAATCGAGGATTGACAAACTCATTTAACCCTTCACCAAGTAGTGATAACCCTACCACCATCAATGTCATTGCTAAACCGGGAAAGAGGGTAGTCCACCAAATACCCGTGGGTAGGGCTTCTAGAGCTTGTCTTAAATCATGTCCCCATTCTGGCACTTCTTCAGGAAGTCCTAGCCCTAAAAAGCCCAGTCCGCCTAAAACCAAAATCGCATCGGCGGCGTTCAGGGTAAATAGTACAGGGACACTTTGAATTACGTTAAAAAATAGATAGCGAGATAGGACAACCCAAGTAGAAGCACCCATTGCTTGAGCGGCTTCAATGAATACTTCCATTTTCACACTTACAGTATGATTACGGACAACGCGATAATATTGGGGAACGTAAGCAATACTAATAGCGATCGCCGCGTTTAAGATGCCTCGCCCCACCACAAACGCCAGCGTCACTGAAAGTAGTAGCCCTGGTAAAGTGTAGATGCTATCCATGATAAATAGCAACATCTTGTCCAGTCTACCGCCAAGATAGCCACTTACCATACCCAAAGGCACACCGATAATCATGCTGAGCGCTGTAGCTAATATAACTACTTGCAGTGCAGCTTGAGCGCCAAATAATGTGCGGGAAAATACATCATGTCCTAAACGACTGGTTCCAAACCAATGTTCGGCTGATGGTGGTTCTTGAATGGGATTAGAGAGAAATTCCTTGGGGTTTTGCAACCATCCCCAAGCTTGCAATAGGGGAGCGAAGAATACTAGGAAGATGAAAAAGAGGGTAATGGCTAACCCAATTAGCATTAATTTCTGCGAAAGATGGGGATTTTGGGCAAAACGTAAAAATGTTGGTAGCTGACGTTTGGTAATGGCCATGTGCGATCGCCTGCATAAAGCAAGATACTATTTTACATATAAGGTTACGGTTTAGGGATGCGTTGGTTCCTTGGTTCTGCTGGGGAATGCTCATAAAAGGTTCCGCCTCCAGATGAAATATGAGTATTGTGTTTATTTGTATAGATATGCCTGCAAGAGATATTTATCATGATGCTGTTAAGAATGCCTTAATTCAAGCAGGCTGGATAATTACAGATGACCGCTTACATTTAAAGTGGGGTCAAAAAGATATGTATGTAGATTTAGGAGCTAAACAACTCTTAGCCGCAGAACAAGGAACTAAAAAAATAGCTGTAGAAATTAAAAGTTTTGTCAGTCCTTCAGAAATAGCTGACCTCAAAGATGCTATTGGCGGATTTGTCATGTATCGTGCTGTTATCCATCGCTTGGAACCAGAAAGAACACTATATTTGGCAGTGCGCGACAGCGTATTTACAGCCTTATTTGAGGAACCAATTGGTACACTTTTAATAGAAGCTGAGAATCTGAAGTTACTCATTTTTAATCCAGAAACTGAGAGGATTATCCAATGGATACCTTAGATAATTATCGACGCATCATTAAAGACGTGTTAGTACCCTATACACAAATTTCTTATTCTCATGCAGCGATTGAATGTAAAACAGTCTTTGATAGTGAAAATGACAGCTATTTACTGATAACTTTAGGTTGGGATGGTGTGAAACGAATTCACGGTTGCTTAGTTCATCTTGACATTATTAATGGCAAAATATGGGTGCAACGAGATGATACAGAAGATGGCGTGACCTACGAATTAGTAGCCGCAGGTATTCCCAAAGATCAAATTGTCTTAGGATTTCACCCGCCAAACGTTAGACAACACACCGGATATGCTGTGGCCTAATACTAATTTGCGTTCAAAAAGAATATTGAGATGGGGAGATGGGAAACTAGAAATAAATACTCCCTACTCTCCACTCTCCACTCTCTAAAGATTGCTTTCAATCAACTGGCGATACTCGCTCTTTTGCTTAACACCTTTGACTTCCTTTAACAATTCCTTATTTTTAAAGAATTGAATCGTTGGTGTTCCTGTAATTCCAGCATTTTCGGCAATATCTCGGTCTTTGTCGATGTCAATTTCCACAAAGTGAATCTTGCCGTCAAATTCATCTACTACCTTATTTAAGATAGGCTTGAGGGTATGACAAGGGCCACAACTAGGCGCAACGTATTTGACCATGAGTAGGCGATCGCTTTCGTGGAATAATTTCCTTAAGGCATAACCCCCTTCATGGCGTGTCGCCTGCAAATCAAATCCAGCTTCTTCTTCCGCTTCAGTTTTCTTGGCTGGTTGATGTTCCCATTCGTTATCTGGAGTTTCCGGTTTTTGATGAAATTCCTGAATTAAATTATTAACAGATAACCAGCGTTCTGCTAACATTGCTGCCATACAGCCAGTACCCGCAGCCGTAATTGCTTGACGAAATTCATGGTCTTGCACGTCGCCAGCAGCAAACACACCTTCTACACTGGTTTCTACAGAATTGTTTTTGGTGAGAATGTAACCTACCTCATCCAGTTCTAGTTGTCCCTTAAATAAAGCAGTATTGGGAGTGTGGCCAATGGCGTAAAATAAACCTTTAACGTGGAGTTCGCTTTCTGCGCCAGTTTGATTATTCCGCACTTTCACCCCTGCCATGTGACCATCACCGAAGATATCCACAGCTTCAGTGTGCCAATGCACTTGGATTTTGGGATTACTTAAAACCCGGTCTTGCATGGCTTTAGATGCTCGCATCTTATCAGAACGCACGAGCAGATTGACTTTAGAACCGTATTTAGTCAGGTAAATAGACTCTTCCGCCGCCGAGTCACCAGCACCAATCACAGCCAATTCCGCACCGTGGAAAATTGGTGTCGCACCATCGCAAATTGCACAAGCAGAGATACCCCGACTCCAGAATTGATGTTCACTAGGTAAACCCAAACGCTTGGCAGTCGCACCAGTGGCTATAACTATACTATGGGTTTTGATTTCCCTTTCTGGCGATCGCACAGTAAAAGGACGCTGACTCAAGTCCACTGAGATCACATCCTCAATATATAACTCAGCCCCCCAACGTTCAGCCTGCGCCTTCATCTGATCCATGAGTTCCGGCCCAGTAATACCTTGGGGAAACCCTGGAAAGTTTTCCACTTCCGTCGTTGTCATGAGTTGTCCACCAGGTAAACCCCCCATTTCAAAACCTTCAAACACCACAGGTTTTAAATTCGCTCTTCCTGCATAGATGGCGGCTGTGTATCCGGCTGGCCCAGAACCAATAATCACTAAGTTTTCTACAGTCGAATTCATACCAGTTAAGCAAACTCATAACGACTACGTTTAATATAGCATGATTAACCTAAGTTTGTAGTGAGGACTTTAGTCCTCTCTTCTCTACGAGAGGCTGCGCCATGCCCGCAGGGCTTTACAAAAAAGGGCTAAAGCTCTTACTACAAGCTTATTTCATTTTTTTATATTACTTAATGTAGTTTGATTTATTCCCACTAACTTACTTAAGCCCTTGATTAACACTAGGGGCTTATTTATGTATATGGCATTTTGGATGTGAGGATTTTGATTGTGTAACCCGTTATCTCATCACTATCTGGGGTTGAAATCTTAGCGAGAAAGTTTTTTTTACCAGAAGTGATAGATCAAAAATAGCAAGTGGGTAAGTTATATTCAGAACACCACACCACTTGACACCTACGGGAAAACACTTATGAAAACTGAATTTAAAGCCAAATTTCTCCAATCCATTCTCAACAAAAAGAAAGAAGAAGAAGGTTTTACCCTAATTGAATTGCTAGTTGTTATTATCATCATCGGTATTTTGTCGGCTATTGCATTACCCGCCTTCCTCAACCAAGCTAACAAAGCCCGCGCCTCAGAAGCAAAAACCTATGTTGGTTCCGTAAACCGCGCTCAACAAGCTTATATTCTGGAAAATCCCAACTTTGTGACTGTTCAAGCTGATTTTAACAAACTAGGACTGGGTATCAAGACACAAACAGAAAACTATACCTACGACCTTGCTGCCTTAGGCACTGCAGGTGCATCTATTAAAGCCAAGCCAACAACTCCTGCTGGTAATCCTGCTGTTTTGAAAGGCTACGGTGGTTTTGTCGCTATTGGACAAACAGCAGGTGGAGGAACTGGAGAGGCAACCACAATAGCTGTATTATGTGAGACTATCGAACCCTTAATCAGTACTGGTTCAGTAGATGATGGAGTCCCTCAGGGAACTCCCATTGAGAGCATTGACTGCGCTGGTACTCAAAGAGCAGTCAAATAAACAGTTACATAATAATTTGCTGGTAACAATATTGTCAGCAATCTTATTCAAAGGTGGGTAAATGATACTCACCTTTTTTAGCATTTTTTGATGAAATTAATACTACTATGAAAACTGAGATTTCAGAAAATAAAGTTATTAACTGGCAACAGCAAGCGCATCAGTACTTGATAGCAGGACAATACGAACAAGCTGCTAATTTATATGAGCAAGCAATAGAATTTGAATCTAATATAATATCACATTATTGGCATTTAGGTTTAATGATCCTTTTACAAGGAAAAGAAGTAGAAGCACAAATGACTTGGATGATACCATTGGCAGATATAGAAGCAGAAAGTATTGAACCTTACACACAAGAACTCACACAAGTCTTACAACTAGAAGCAAAAAGACAGGAAAATCTAGAACAATTTACTCTTGCCTGGGCAATTCGGCAACATATAAGGGAAATCAATAATTACGATGTTAATAATCTTTTAAAAATAGTCTATCTAACCTTTAAACAGAATAATTATGAAAGTATAGAATTTGCAGAATTAGATATTATTGAATTATTGAATTCACAAGTTCATGTTGATTTAGAATTATTGTTACAAGTATTACAGCAAGTTCTAGATACCCCACCTTTAAATGAATCATCTATAAACTTCATACAATCTTGCTTATCCTATTTAATAAATACACCAGACTTCGCTGATATATTTCTATCTGCTGTCATGAAAATTGGTCACACATTTGCACAACCAGCAACAGCAGCGCGTCTTTTAGAATTATATTTAAACCAGGCTCCAAATAATCCCACAATATTATTAGAGATATCAAGACATTTGGCAATTTTTTATCAAAATGCTAAAAATTATTCTCAGGGTATAGAAAAAGCTAAGTTATGTCTTTCCTTGTCTATAGAAATTTCTGACAAAGTTTATGCTACTTATTTAGTGCTACGTGGGTTATTATCTGCTGGTGGATATTGGCAGGAAATATGCTTAACAAGTCAACATTTAGAGAATTTGCGACTAGAGTTTATTAAAACCCAGCCTCTTATTTTAGATGAAGTAAGAACTCTGCGTTTATTAACACCATCTTTCGCTATACCTCACCTTAAAGATAGTCCTGAAAATTTTAGAACAATTCATAATCAATTAGCACAAATTTGTCAAAAAAATACACAAGCCACATATCATCAAGCTTTCGAGCGTTATTCCCAGAGTAATAGTCAGCATCAACAAACAGCAACATCTAATAAAAAAATAAAAATTGGCTATGTATCTTACGCTTTAAAAAGACATTCTGTAGGTTGGTTATCACGCTGGCTATTCCAACATCACAATCATGAGAATTTTGAAATTTATACTTATCTCATCAACTATAATCCGCTAGATATATTTGCACAGGAATGGTTTGTAAACAAATCGGATAAAGCTAATAAATTAGGAATTACAGCTATAGAAGTTGCCGAACAAATCCATGTAGATGAAATCGATATTTTAATAAACCTAGATAGCATAACTCTAGATATTAGTTGTACAGTCATGGCTCTCAAACCTGCCCCAATTCAAGTTACTTGGCTAGGTTGGGATGCTTCCGGTATACCTGCAATTGATTACTTTATTGCCGACCCCTACGTATTACCAGATTCAGCACAGGAATATTATACAGAAAGAATTTGGCGATTACCTCATACATACATAGCCGTTGATGGCTTCGAGGTAGGGATACCCACACTACGGCGAGATGAGTTAAATATTCCTAGCGATGCTGTCATATATCTCAGCGCTCAACGGGGATATAAACGTCATCCTGAAACTACAAGATGGCAAATGAAAATTATTAAAGAGGTACCCAATAGCTACTTTTTAATTAAAGGTGATGCTGAGGAAGAAGCAATTAAACAGTTTTTCTACAAAATAGCCGAAGAAGAGGGTATAGATGCTTCCAGGCTGCGATTTTTACCCCAAGACCCCACTGAAGCAGTCCACAGAGCCAATTTAGCTATTGCTGATGTAGTATTAGACACTTACCCTTACAATGGTGCGACGACAACACTAGAAACTCTCTGGATGGGTATTCCCTTAGTAACCAGAGTAGGAGAACAATTTGCAGCGCGTAACAGCTACACGATGATGATGAATGTAGGCGTTACAGAAGGTATCGCGTGGACAGACGCAGAGTATGTAGACTGGGGTGTGAGGTTGGGTAAAGATGCTGTTTTAAGACAACAAGTTGCTTGGAAGTTGCGACAGTCAAGACAAACAGCACCGCTATGGAATGGTAAGCAGTTTACTTTGGAGATGGAGAAAGCTTATCAGCAAATGTGGCTAAGATATAACAAATAAGCTCGTAGTGAGGACTTTAGTCCTCTGGTTTTGAAAGCACTGAAGTGCTTACTACGAACTGCTCGTAGTGAGGACTTTAGTCCTCATCTTTTAGAAAGCACTGAAGAAAAAGTTAAAAGTTATCCCAATCGCTGCCATAAGTTTGTACTGGATATTGAACCCAACAATCACGTAGCCATTGCCTACCTTGAGCTTGTAAATACCAGTGAACGCTACTTTCTACCCAGTCATAAGGTGATTTCACAAAACCATGTTTGACTGGATTGTAATGAATATAGTTAAGAGTCGTATAGTAATGTCTTTGAGAGCGAATAGCGCGATCGCTCCAAGAATACCAGATTTTGCGCCCAGTAATATTGTCTTCAAGATTCCATTGTCGAGAAAGCACACCATGTATTCTACGAAACAAGCCACCTAAGATATCAAAATTGGCAACTTGGACTAATAAATGATAATGATTGGGTAAAATAACCCAAGCACAGATTGTTAAGTTCGTAGTAAGCGCCGTAGTAAGCGCTTCAGCGCTTCCATCATTATTTTCAATGGTGCCAAACTTATCAAATATCATATTTAATAGCTGCTGACGACGAGATTCAGACTGTATATGATGCTTATGTTCATAGCAAGCTACTGTTAACAAATAAAACTGTTGATCACGTATCAGATGTGGTGGCGAGTGGGGTGGATAGCCACGACTCAAGCGATATTCAACTAATTCAGCTTTTTGTTTTGGTGTAAGTTGCCGATATTTATACATAAGCTTGTAGTGAGGACTTTAGTCCTCTGGTTTTTGAAAGCACTGAAGTGCTTACTACGAACTTTTTTCTAAAACATCTTGATAAAAGGTTTCTAAACCTGCGACACAAACCTGATCATCAAATAAATAATCTTGACGCTGACTCATTCTTTCTGATACGCTACGTCGCCAAACGGGGTCTAGTCCTAATTTGACAGCAATATCAACGTATTCTGCTGTATTTTCAGCAATGGTATCTGTCACTCCTAGCATTTTCAGAAAGCTGTCAGAGTGACGACCCCGCATAAATTCTCCAGGACAGGTAACAACAGGAAGATGACAGGCGATCGCTTCTAAGGTAGTATTACCACCAGACCAAGTGAATGTATCTAGATAAACATCTGCAAGTAAGTTAATCATTAAATAATCTAGGCGTTCTGGTACGGTGAGTAATACGCAGTAATCTTCACTATTTAAATCAACAGCAGCAAACTCGCGTTTCAGACGTTGCTGAAGTAACTTACCACGCAAAAAGACAAATTTCGCTTGTGAAACACGGCAAGCAATTTCTGCAAAAACAAAATCGTATTGTGGTAAATATTTAAAAGGTGCTTGGCAACATAAATAAATTACTGCATCATCTGATAATTGGAAATCTGCACGGCTTTTAACTATTGGCGGAATATAAGGTTTAGGGTAGGAAACACCAATATTTGGTAAAAGAATTAATTTCTCGGAGTAATGTGATTGAGCATTTTCTGGTTCCATTAACTCACTAGATAAAAAATAATCAATTGTCGGTAAGCCTGTTGTTACCGGATGTCCCCAAGCTGTACATTGCACAGGTGCAAGTCGCAAACCTGCCATTTGCATAGTTTGCGGGTTCATGCCAATTTCCGGGAAAACCAAAATGTGTAGCTTATCTGAAATTATTTGTTCACAAACTGCTGATAAATTATGCGGAATATGGTGAAATACATCACTATATTCTTGAAATTGTTGAGTTACCAAATCTGGATTATTTCCTGTGTAGTAACAATAGATTTCAAAGTTTTCATGATTACAGTAACGTAGCCAGCCAGTCAGCCACAATGTTCCACTATAGGAATGTAGGTAATGTGAAGTGTAGCCAATCCGAATTTTTTGATTCGGCTGAAGCTGAGGCATAGATAAAGGAACTACCCATTGAGGAAAGTTAGCTGCCATTATTTCATGGACTAAATTGCCATACTGACGCTGTAATTCAATATCATTTTGTGCCTGATATGATAAATAAAAGTTAGTTAGCCGACCTATACCGGCTAAAGCATTCGTTTTCTCTTCAGGCGTTTTTAGAGATGTCTGTTGAATTAATTCTCGCAGTCCCTGAGTATAGCGTTGGCGATAGAAGTTAATTTCTTCTGGATTGTCGTATATTGATGGAACTGTTAAATACTTAAGAATTTGGAAAGTGTAATCATCAGGTAGGCATTGACAGGCATTTTTAGCATAAGTAATTGCTTCTTGAATACGCCCACTACGCCGCAAGTCAATAATTAACGAGAAATGCAAACTACCATCTGTAGGGTGAACTTGAATCCCTTGCTGGAGAGTTTGAAAATATTCATCCAGTAAGTTTAAATGTTTATAGCATTCACTTAGTCGCCCATAAATTTCTGCATCACATGATTGGATTTTTAGTAGTTCTTGAAATTGAGCGATCACTTCTTGCCATTTGCCCTGAGAGTAAAGTTTATTGCTTAAGTAAAAAAAAACTGTTTGTCTCTAACTGGAATTAAACTTTCTAATTCATAAGTTGTTATATTCTCGGATTTCGCCTGAATTATTGCGTCTTTGTCTTCATGTTCTATGATAATTCTGCCGTTGATGCGAGTCCGTAAAGCTTTCCATTGAATATCTGCTAAATCTGCCACAAGAGAGATTGTTAATCCTGCGGTAATATCTAAATCTTCTTGCATCATAATACTCATTGCCACACTAGATAGAAATAGTTCGGCATCTTCTACAGCAATGTTATTAGTATTGACCAGTAAAGTAATGTTTTCACTATCAGGATGAGTTGCTACTACCTTAAAAACTCGCTCTAATGCTAAACCAATTGTTTCTTCTGGTTGTGACCAATCAGGGAAAATAATAAAATTAATTTCCTTAAGATTTAAAGTCAGAAGTGTAGCTTCCACTAAGACATAACTGACAGTTTTCGCCATTTTTGACCAGGAAAAATTTTGTACTTGCACTAAACCAGCAATAATCAATGCTTGACGAATGCTAGGTTTTTGCACTTCACAGAGTGCATTTGCTAGTTCATCTACATCGTCATCATTCACATATAGTGCTGCTTCTCCTGCAACTTCGGGAATTGAGGCATTAGGACAAGTAATCACAGGACAACCACAAGCCATTGCTTCAATTATCGGCATCCCAAATCCTTCGTATTTAGAAGGATAAACCAACGCTACAGCACCAGAATATGCTATTGCTAACTCTTCATCGCTAAGTTGCAGTGTATGAACTATACTACCTGATGTATAAGCTCTAAATTCAGGTGATAATACACCACCAATTCCGGTCAAGATAATGTCAAATCCAGAACTGCTGGCAAGTTGAGCAAAAGCCTGGAAGAATAACATACTATTTTTATAACCACCACCAGCACCAACTAATAAGAAATAAGGTTTGGTAATACCATACCTAGTTTTGAAATCATTAATATCTTCAGGATTGACTGGTGAAAAAGTAGCACTAACACCACAATGAGCTACGGTAATAGCATCTCTTGGTATATCTGGGAAACATCTAGTAAGGTCATGCGCCGTATTTTCTGATATTGCTATGTAACTAGATGCTGCTTGGATAGCTTGATGCTTTTCTCTCCACATGGGATTATTCATATCCCATCCCATAACTTCTGGTATCATGTCATACGCCATGAATACAGAAGGAGTTGTCATAGGGGTAGTGTAGTAAGAAGAGATAAATAAATCTGCGCCTTCTTCATCACACACTTGCTGTAGCATTTCTCTATCAGCAGTAGTGTTTTTATAGTCGTAAGGTGCTATGTTACGGTATCTAACACCAGAAATTTTAGGAGCGGTTCCAGCACGATCAAGGACTATAAGGTGTTTTGCAAACCCGTTATCTGCCCATTCTTCTAATAAAGATTTCCATACACGGGCAATACCAGTTTGGTAGAGTTGAAAAAATACACCATCAACCAAAATTATTGGTGTTGTTTTTCTAATTTGTGCAATTTGTTGCTGTACTTCATCTGGTTGTAAAAATTGCCAATCATTGCTGTGAATTTTTCTTTGTGCAATTGGGACTATTCCGCGTGACTTTGCATTGTCTACCTGAGTTTCATCTCTGACCCATGAAAAATATTCTCCTAATAAAACTGGTAATCTATGTATTTTTTGTAAAACTTCCCACTGAGCTACAGCATTACTATAACCATAGTATTTTTCTTTAAATTGTAATTGTTCTTTTGTAGCATAAGCAAAATGTTGAAAAACTAAACCAAAATTTTCAGTTTCTTGATGTAAAAAAGGATTTTCAGTAGCAACATTTTTATATTGTCCATTTGGCAAAGTTTCTACTAATACTGGAGGCTCATGTGCTACCCAAAATGCCCCTGGTCTAAATCTCCAAGTTCTTAGCCACTCTTGGTTAGGATTTTGAGCATAACAGTTACGAGTACTAATAATTAGTTTTTCGCCAACAAAATACCAACACCAATAAAAGGCAGCAGTTTTATGAGGATTACTAATAAAGATTTCTCTAGCAGTACAAACTTGTTCTAATGTCCATAATTCATCTACATCTACCTGCCAAAGTAAACATTCTTCTTTGATATTGGCTAATGGTGCATTAACCATTTCGCACTTACCGTCCCAGAAAATACCTTCCGGTTTCCGGTAAATTGTGACATTATCAGGATAGAGTTGTGCTATTTCGTCTAGATATTCTGTAGTACCATCATGACTACGACCATTTTTATGGAGTTCATCACTAATATGTCCACCTAAACCAACACTCCACCCAGTATCATGTTTTAAATCTGCTACACCTTCAACAATATGCCAATGCCATTTGAATGGTAGTTGTTTAAATACTTCAATATGGTATTTTATAAATGGTTCTCCATTGAGAACAATGGTAAAAAAATGAATGGGTAATAAAGGAAAAGCTATATAATTTTCATAAAAAGAATTAGAGTTTTTTACTTCTTCTCCAATATCCCCACTGTGAGTAATGCGATGGCATTCATAACCATTTTTAATTAGAATCTCGAAAGTAGATTTAGCCTCACGATTTAATCCTTCGAGCATTTTTTGTGATATTTCAAACTGGATAAAGCGAATAGCTTTTTTTTGTAGTGATTCTATAGCTCCTTGCAATACATCGCTTTCTGCTCCTTCAACATCAATTTTTAAATAATCAATTTTTTGAATATTATGCTGTTTACAGAAACAATCAAGGGTAATTGTTTCTACAATTTCAGTTTTTATAATAGGTACATATTCTCCTGTTCCATTTGGATCTAGCATTTTTGGCTTACCAATACTATTCCAGACGGAAAAATCTTCTGGAAATTCATTAAATTCGATTTGATTATTTTTTGAATAAACTGCTTTTTGTATTGAATAAATGTTACTGCAATTAAATTGACAAATTCGTTCTTGTAGTTTGTTGAAAGTATCTGATGCTGGTTCAAAAGAGTAAACAGTTCCAGGTTCACCTACAAGTTTACTTAGCAAAATAGAATAATCACCAACATTGGCTCCAACATCAAAAACAACCATTCCTTGTTTAACAATTTTTTTAACAAGTAGTTGCTCAGAGGTTTCATATTTAGATATATGGTTTTCTATAGGATCAATTTTCTTAAAAATAGAATAACCGTTACGAACATTAGTATTTTGATAAATTAATATATAGTTTTTATCTGCAAGAAGTCTCTGATGATTTTGATAGTTTTTGAATGTTGTAATATCATCTAAGCAAATAAAATTAGCTCCATATACTTCATTTAGTTCAGCATATCCAGTAAATTCAGAACCATCTATTAAAACCAAGTCAAAATAATTGATATTATGCTCTAGCTTAATTTTTTCAATGCCACTTTCAGATACTCCAGATTGACTTACATATTCAATATCCTGCTTTAGCCAGTTAAGAACTATATCAAGTGGATATAACTTGAGATTATTTTGAATATTGTTATAGAAATCAATAACTTCTTGTTCTTCAGGGAAATTTTCTATTTTTACAGAAGAAACGTTGTAGCAATTGACAAAATTATAATTTTCATATCTTTTTTTTAATTCATTAAACCTACTTTTTGAAACTTCTATACAAAATAATTGCGGATTATTAGGATTCTCCCTTAATCCAGTAACAAAAGCTTCTGTACTTCCTTCCCCTGATGATGATCCAATTTCTAAAACCGTTCTTATATTTTCTTCTCTCGCAATTTTTTGTATTGCTACATAAAATTCATCATTTTTAATTTCAGGAGGAATTAAGCAGTTAAGTTCAAAGTTAGTATTTTTATTATTCATAATTACATTATTCTATTTGTTCGATGAATCTAGCGATCACTCTCTATCTGCCGTTTTTTAATACTGTCCAAAATTACCTTATAATCTTGCCGATCAGGATGTAAGCTGGTCAACTTTTCCAAAGGAGAGATCGCACCCTTAAAGTCTTTCAATTGCACTCGCAACAAAGATAGTTTTTCCAGTGCAACTTGATTTTCGGGTTCTTTTTGTAAAACCAACTCATAACCCTGGACTTGTTGTTGTAATGAAGACTCAACAGATACTGGTTCTGGTGGGGGACTTTGCATAGCTCGTTGTATCATCGGCACTGCTGCAAACACAGTAGAACCTGCAAATGAAATAATCGATACTATTGCTAATCGCTTCTTTCGCCGCTCGTTTTTCTTCTGACGGGCAATGAAATAATCTTCCCCTGAACCAGTCATGTTTTATTGCTTCCTGTGGAAAATACTTAGCTAATGTAAACCTCTAGTAAAAAGGTTACCCACAACATCACAGGAACTAACATCTAGGCTAGAAATTTTTCACACAAACTTTAAATGCATAAATCAGTAGCATCTGCCTCAACCCAAATTTTACCGTTTTTAATGCAGAGATACATAATAATATGCTGCATTTGCCTTTTTTCTTCCCAGCCAAACCTAAACCAAAGATACTGATCTCTTTGTTCATCAAAAGCCAAGTGTTAGCGTAGCTGATCGTAGGTATCGCTTGCTGCAAATCCTTGAATATTCAGTCAATATATTCTTGATAGAATTGCGGTATTTTTCTAGTTTATCCATTGCATTATTGACTCACTTATGCTACTAAAGCAGGCTGTCTACCAATCTCAGCTAAAAATATTCGGGTTTTCAGCATTTCCCAAATAATGAGAGAATAAAAAATTAACCATTACAAAACTTTAAATACACCCATCATGGCAAAAATCCAGTTTTCTAGAGGTATTGACGAAGAAGTAATTCCAGAGGTGCGGTTGACGCGATCGCGCAGTGGTGACAGTGGTACAGCAACGTTTATTTTTACCAATCCGCAAATTTTAGATCAAGGCAGTACTGAAGAAGTCACCGGGATGTACCTGATTGATGAAGAAGGAGAAATAGTTACCCGCGAAGTCAAGGGTAAATTCGTCAACGGTAAACCGGAAGCCTTAGAAGCAGTTTATTTAATGAAATCCGCCGAAGAATGGGATCGCTTTATGCGCTTCATGGAGCGGTACGCCGAACAAAATGGTTTGGGATTTAACAAAGCTGAATAACTATGGAGAGGGGAGTAGGGAATGGGGAATGAAAATTTGGTTTTTTCCATCCCCCCTGATCCCCATCATCTCTGTCATCCCCCTCATACCTCTATGTCACTACAACCTCACCCAGACTCACCAGGAATCACCGTAACTTGTGCTGTGGTTACGGTTAGTGATACTCGCTCCCCAGAAACAGATAAAAGTGGTCAGCTAATTCAGCAATTGCTCGTTAGCACTAACCATGTTGTAGGAGCTTATGTAATTATCAAAGACGAGCCAATGCAGATTCAAGCACAGATAGAACTGCTAGGTGAAACTGCAAATTTAGATGTTGTCATATTTAATGGTGGCACGGGTATTGCACCAAGAGATACTACCTATGATGCCATTGAGAAATTATTAGAGAAAACCTTACCCGGATTTGGGGAGTTGTTTCGATTTTTAAGTTATGCAGAAATTGGTTCACGAGCGATCGCCTCTCGCGCTGTGGCTGGTGTTTATCAAAATAAGCTAATCTTCTCGCTTCCTGGTTCTAGTAATGCTGTGCGCTTGGGGATGGAAAAGCTGATTTTGCCAGAAATCGCGCACTTGGTTAGTCAGATGCGGAAATAGAGGTGAGAAAAAAGTTTAGCAAGGTTTCTTCAGGGAAACGCTCAACTGACTCTTGACTATTCACTCTTTGACTAGTGACTATTGGAGGAAGATGGTTGATTGAAAGCATCTATATATTTTGATTTTTCACTTTTGATATTGTGACTATGACTTGGAACAAGCTCTTACAGCCAGACCTAATTTTAGCAGGTTCAGTGTTAAATCTGACACCCGAAATTATCCAACAATATGAGCTAAAGGGGCTGGTGCTAGATGTAGATGAAACCTTAGTTCCGATTACAGTGGGGGTAGCTTCACCGGAACTACAACAGTGGGTAGAGCAAATCCGTACCTATGCAGAGTTGTGTTTGGTAAGTAATAACCTCAGTGAAGCTAGGATTGGTGGTATCGCCCGCTCTCTTAATTTGCCCTACTACCTGGGTGCAGCCAAACCCTCACGACGCAAAATCAGAGCCGCACTCACAGCGATGAATCTACCCGTTCAGCGCGTGGGGATGGTAGGCGATCGCTTGTTTACGGATGTCATCGCGGGTAATCGCCTGGGAATGTTCACTATTTTAGTAGAACCTATTGTCCATCCCGATGCTGTCCTCCGCTCTCATCCGATCCGCAATTTTGAAGTTTGGTTCTCGGAAATCTTGGGAGCTTCCATTACTCCCAAACAAACCAAGATTCACAAAAGTTAACAAATCGTCAGGAAAGTAAATCTAAAGAAATAATTAAGGAATTGCCCCAGGATACAAAAATCGGGGATCATAAGTATTAATAACATGGGGTCAGCCAAATAAAGACCTTAGCGTATAACAAATACATATAAACCCGTAAAGCGTCAGAACTCATATATAGAGTGACTGGCGCTTTACAATTTTTTACTGAAAATGACCAATGACCAAAACGATCGTTGTCAAAATTGGCACATCTAGCCTCACAAAACCAGAAACCGGACAACTAGCACTTTCCACCATTGCCACCTTGGCGGAAACACTCTCCTACTTAAGGCGGCAAGGCCATCGAGTGATTTTGGTTTCCTCTGGTGCTGTGGGAGTGGGTTGTGCGCGGTTGGGCTTAACCGAACGTCCCAAGGCGATCGCCCTCAAACAGGCAGTGGCAGCAGTCGGACAAGGACGGTTAATGCGGGTGTATGATGATTTATTTACTACCTTGCAACAGCCCATAGCCCAAGTGTTACTGACTCGCAGCGACTTGGTACAGCGCAGCCGCTATCTCAACGCCTACAACACTTTTCGAGAACTGCTGGGACTGGGAGTGATTCCGGTGGTGAATGAGAATGATACGGTAGCAGTGGACGAACTGAAATTTGGCGATAATGACACCCTTTCAGCATTAGTTGCCAGCTTAGTAGAAGCAGATTGGCTATTTTTGCTCACCGATGTAGATCGGCTGTACTCAGCTGATCCGCGTTCTGTACCTGATGCTCGTCCCATATCTTTGGTGAGTAACATCAAAGAATTAACACAATTGCAGGTGCAAACAGGCTCTCAAGGCTCTCAATGGGGTACTGGTGGCATGGTAACCAAAATTTCGGCTGCGAGAATTGCCATTGCGGCCGGAGTGCGGACTGTAATTACTGAAGGGCGTTTTCCTCAGAATATCGAAAAAATTTTACAAGGGGAACCCCTGGGTACTCACTTTCAACCACAGCCTGAACCAACTTCTGCTCGTAAACGTTGGATAGCCTACGGTTTAGTGCCTGCGGGGAAATTATATTTAGATCCCGGAGCGATCGCGGCGATCGCCCAGGCAGGAAAATCGTTATTGGCAGCTGGCATTAAGGTAGTAGAAGGGGAATTTGACACTCAAGACGCAGTGCAATTGTGTGACACCAGTGGTAACGAAATTGGCAGAGGACTGGTTAACTACAACAGCGATGAACTGCAAAAAATTCGTGGTTGTCATTCGCGGGAAATAGCGACAATTTTGGGTTATGTCGGTGCAGATACCGTAATTCACAGAGATAACTTGGTTTTGACTTAGAAGCGATCGCATTTCTATCAACTTCAGGTAAAACCTTCACATATCGGGATGCTATGATGACAGAGGATATGCAATAACATTTCCCTAAATTCACAAGCGTGAATAAATAACTGGAGAGGTGGCAGAGTGGTTGAATGCGACGCACTCGAAATGCGTTTTGGGGCAACTCAACGGGGGTTCGAATCCCCCCCTCTCCGTTTACCAGTTTGTAGTAGAGACTTTAGTCCCTACAGACGGGACTAAAGTCCTAACTAATTAACTCTACATTGCCAGTAAGCTAATTACTTCTTCTAAGTGGTTTTTAGCCTTGTAAATAGCTATCAGTTTCTCTTGGTTATACCTATCCGGAATACTCATCCTCCTACCTTCAAAAGAAATTCTTAGCAGCGCCGATTGCTCAGGTGTGGGATTACCCATCTCATCTAATGCAGTATTTATTTCCTGGAGACTACCGAATAAGGGTGACTTCAACCCTTCACCCTTCTCTACCTGATGTACTGCCAATACGGGGAATGCCATGAGGGTAGTGATGTAACTGGTTTTATATCCTGGGTTCCCAGTGGCTCGTAAACCGTAGCGATTGCAGAGAATTTTTAACTGCGGAACGGTCAACAGTTCTAACTCAGTACGAGTGAACATAGAATAGTAATGCCTCTTTCTCAAAGTGGTATCGGTGGTGTACCAGTTTCCTAGACAAAGAACACCACCGATTTAAGACTATAAGCCGATGGTTTCATCGGCTTCAAGCTATATTCATGTTTCTACACAAATGTCTAACCGCAAGGGTAAGCCTGAAAATTTTGGAAATCAACCGAGCAAAGAACTATCAGACCAATTAAGTTTCCGTGTCACAAAGGAAATGAAGGAAGAAGTAAAGTCAAAAGATGACCCTCCAGAGTTCTGTAGACGTGCTATCCAGGAAGCATTAGACAAGGATAAAAAAGCTCCCTAGTAGCCATCATGAACTGTGTACACCAGCACCAATGGAAAAGAAGCTAGGAACTAAAGACGAGTATAAATTAGGACTAGCCCTTTCAAGGTGTAATGTATTCTTCTTGGTGTCTTAGTGTCTTAGTGGTAAAAAAATAACTTTTGAACCACAAAGGCTCAAAGTCACAAAGGTGGAAAGCCTAAAATTGGACAAAATTTTAGGTAATTTTTACCCACCTTGAATACAAAAACTAAGAATAGGTTTTAGCTGATTAATCGCGTAGCCTGAGCGGCAATATTTAGGTTAATTATTTGGCTTCATCTCCAAAGTTGGGACAATCACTGGCGGAGGATCTGAGCGTTTTGATTCCACAGGTGGTGGCGCTGTTGGTATAATTACAGGATTTGATGGTCTTACCGATGGGGGTGAGATAGAATCTTTTCTTGAAGCAGGTACAGTATTTTCTAGTGAAGCATCACGAGATGAACGGATAGCCCTTAGCCTCTCTACTAACGACGGTGTGGGAGCGATGCTAGGTTTGACTGAAGATTGATCAGGGTTGGTTGGCGTTGATTTTTCTGAACTACTGCTACTAGTGGTCTTTGGAGATTCATCTTGAGCAACAGGAAGGTTGCGCTGGCGTCGCCTGGGAGTTGAGACTGGTGCAGAATTACTTGGGGAAGAAGTTCGAGAATTTTGTGTGGTACTATTCTCCTCTTCCTGAGAGGAAGAAGGAGAATCAAAGGTAGGTTTTTGATTAGTCGGCTCTACTATCCGCCTTTCAAATAGCGGTGGTGAGGATGACTGTGGTTCAGAAGAAGAAAATAGGCTAGTTACACCAAAACCTGCTGTAGCAGCAACAACGGCTACACCTATTCCTATATATACTTGAGCAGCCCTGTGTTTGTGAGACTTTGATGGCTGCTTAATCCGACTGAGGATGGTTTCTTGCGGAAATTTTTCTCGTTGCTGCTTCAGAGATAAATTAATTGTCGGTATTGCTTGCGTGGGAATTACTTGAGGTGTATTTATCACATTTCCCGGCAGTAGTTGTAACCACTCGGCGACTGTCGCCGGACGAAAACGGGATTCTACAGCCATACCACGCATTACTGCTTGATTGACTGCTGCACTCAGATGGGGTTGCAGTTCGCGGGGAGAAGGCATTTTTTCGCGATCGCGCAATAATGCAGGTAAGGGAACTTGTGCTGTTAATAAAGCATACAAAGTTGCGGCTAAACCATAAACATCTGTAGCGGGTGTGCGCGGTGCTTGGGTTAAGTATTGTTCAATGGGAGAATAGCCCTCAGAAACCATTCCTGTCTGAGTTTGCCTGACACCATTATTAAATTCGCGGGCAATGCCAAAATCAATGAGTACTACCTCTTGAGTTCCATGACGGAGGATAATATTATCTGGTTTGACATCCCGGTGCAGTAAACCATTGTTGTGTATTACCTGTAATGCTGCCCCAATTTGACGGATGTAATGAATTGCTATGGCTTCTGGTAAGGGTATTGCTGGCAGTACAAATGCATTTCCCAAGGTTTCCCCAGGAATGTATTCCATCACCATGTAAGGTAGGCCATCTTCGACAAAAAAGTCACTGACCCAGACAATATTGGGATGAATACACGTAGCTAATCTTCTGGCTTCATCTTGGAATTGGCGCTCGAACTTAGCAAAATCAGGATGTTGTCGCAGTCGTTCATTAATGGTTTTCATCACTACTTCCTGACCTAAGTAGTGATGGGTAGCCTTAAACGTAATGCCAAAGCCACCGCGCCCTATTTCTTGGATCAGGGTATATTTGCCACCCTGCAAAATTGTGCCTGCTAACATAAGAAGTGCTGAGTGCTGAGTGCTGAGTAAGCAGATGTTACTGTTTGTTGAGTCTTCAGGCAATTCTAAACCACAAATTTTTGCCATATCTTCATAGCATTTCCTCATCTGCTGAGTTACTTAGTCAGAAGCAATTCAGGAATTGCCCCGACAATGGTCTGTACCTCACTCAACTGGGAATCGCTACATACAGAATTGATTTATGTTTGAGAATCCCGAAGTGAAAAAAACTCACGATTATCGTAACAGCTTTGTCTTATTCATCATACAGTAGGGGAAAATCGCACTTCGCCCCTACCGCGACTGATTAAAACCTTTGACCTATACCTAAATGTACTTTGCTTTCTCCCTGGTCATTAATGCCATAATCAGCCCGGATTAAGCCTAGAGGTGAGTTTACACGTACTCCTGCCCCATAACCAAAACCATAACCTGGTTTATCCCGCACGCCAGCCGGATCTCCTAATACAGTATCACCGGAGCCTAAGTCTGAAGCAAAATCGGCAAATAACACACCTCCCAACACTGGCATGATGGGAAAGCGGTATTCTGCGGAAGCTAATAAATAAGTGCGGCCACTGCCAACCTCTCCAGCATCGTAACCCCGCACTGAATTGGAACCACCCAAGTTAAAACTTTCATAAGGTGGTAAATCGCCAATCACTGTGCCAGCTTGGAAATTGACCGCGAAGACTTGTGGCTGTTGATTATTAGTGTTGAATAACTTCACTGGCACATATTGACTGTAATTTGCTGTGAGGCGATTCATGGAAATATTCCCTTGACCAACAGGTACGGATTGTTCTGTACTCAAACTCAGTAACGAACCTTGAGTGGGATTGATGAGGTTATTGCGTTTGTCTTGGGAGGCGGTGAAGGATACAGTAGTTAGGTCATCGATACCTGTACCACTGGCAGAGAGGCGATTGCCTTGTTCGTCTGTTGGGGTAATATTACCTTGGCGATCGCGAATACTGGTGCGAGTATAGTTGAATCCTAAAGATGTATTCCAGTCGTCAAGCGGTTGCTGGAGGCTAATACCAGCACCGATTTGACCTTCCCGCACTTTATCGCCATTAGCCAATTTGATGCTGTCATCAAACGTTGCGGAAATTTCCCGGCGACGGAAGGCATTGATAGTGTAGCCTAGGCGATCGGGTTCAGTTGAGCGATAGGGGCTGGTAAATTTAGTATCAAACTGCAAATCGCTGCGGCTAACGCCCACATTAACAGCCAAGTTATCGTTAACACCACCGATATTCTGATCTCGATAGCTTAATGTCCCTAATAGCCCTAAATCAGCGTTAAAACTACCACCTAAGTTAATCGCCCGGGCCCCAAATTCTTTGAGTTCGTAAATTAAATCAACTTTTGTGGCATCTCCTGCGAGGGCAACATTTACGGTTTCAAATAAGCCAGTGCGATACAACTGTTGGACATCTTGCCTGACAGTATTTTCTTGAAAGATTTGCCCTGGTTTTAGTGTTAATTGCTGCCGCAGAAAATCTGGTTGGGTACGTCCCCCTACTGGTTCACCCTTGCTATCAGTGGTTTTACCTTCATCGTTAATAAAGCGAAATTTGATGTCACCCACCAAACCTTCAGCTACATTTACAGTGAGAATGCCTTCGCGGTTCGGTTTAATCGATAACACGTTGGCTAGTTGATAACCATTATCGGTATACCATTTATCAACTTGTTGTACGGCTTGTTTGAGTCCTTCTGGACTGATGGGTTTGCCGATTTGGGATTGAAAACGTTCCTGTGCCACTTGGTAGGTGAGTGCTTTGGCTCCTGAAAGTTGTAGCGATCGCACTACCACTGGTTGCACCTGATACACTACATTTAATCCGGCTGGTGTGCTGCTGCTATTGACGTTGGCACTGGCAAATAAACCAGTCTCTAAAATCGCTGCCACATCACTTTTTAGCTGATTTTGGCTGGTTTCGCCACCCGCTTGGGTTTTAATCACTTGGCGAACAATCTGCTGCAATTCCTGAGTTGCTCCGACTACTTGGATATTTGTAGCGGTGACTACTAAATTATTGTCAGTAGCAGAGGAGGCGATGAGGAGATTTTCTTTGGTTGCTGGTGTGAGGGCAACTGGGGAATTTTGATTTACACTTGCTGGCACAACTACAGAATTTGGGGAAAATTTTTCTGTAGCCACAGTTTCAGGGGATGAAATAGCCTCTACTCGCGCAGGTGTTTCTTCCATGACTGGCACTACTGAGTTTTCAGCAGATTCATCCACAGAAGCGGCTGTAATAGTTGTAGCCGTTGCTTGTTGTGTAATATTGCTAGCTGCCAAAGTAGCTAAAGTAAAAATTGCAGCAGAAGAAATTCGCATAATATTTAGTTTAATTAACTGGTAGTTAGTTGTAGTGAGTTGAATTCATGAGGATAATACTAACTTCCACCTTGGTTGATTGATATCCTCATTGATACCTCTTGCCCAAAAAGACAGTTAATTTTCATATTTTGTTTCTTATGAGTAATGTATCCCAATTATCGTCAGATGCGACCTCTGGTTTGCAACTACTAGTTTTAAGTAATGGTCATGGTGAAGATGCGATCGCTGTTACCATTTTGCAGGAACTCCAGCAACAAGCAAACCCCCCAGATATCTTTGCTTTACCTTTGGTGGGTGAAGGACACACTTACCAAAAGTTAAATATCCCGCTTATCGGTTCAGTCCGCACTATGCCTTCTGGTGGTTTTGTGTATATGGATAGTCGCCAACTAGTACGAGATGTGCGTGGCGGTTTAGTGCAACTAACTCTCCAGCAAATTAAAGCTATGCGTCGTTGGGTGCGTTATCACAAAAAATTAGGCAACAAGGTAGCTATTTTAGCTGTAGGAGATATTGTACCTTTATTATTTGCCACTTTCAGTGGTGCTAATTATGCTTTTGTGGGTACGGCAAAATCAGAATACTATGTCCGAGATGAAGTAGGATTATTACCCAGGAAATCAAAAGCTACACGTTGGGAAAATTTTTCTGGTTCGATTTATCATCCTTGGGAACGTTGGTTGATGAGTCGTCGCCGTTGTCAGGCTGTGTTCCCTAGAGATGCGTTGACTACGCAAATATTACAACAGTGGTCAATTCCGGCTTTTGATTTAGGCAATCCAATGATGGATGATTTAGAACCTACGTTTTCATCCCCAAAATTTTACAGTGCTGATGCCCAACAGCAAGAAATAGCTAGACCATTAGTTGTGACTTTATTACCTGGTTCTCGTCCCCCGGAAGCATATAAGAACTGGGAAGTAATTATGACGGCTGTATCTGCATTACTGGCTAGTTTCCAGGAACGGGATTCTATTTTACACACTTCTGGAAGCGTGGTATTTTTGGGGGCGATCGCACCTAATCTAGACAATAATATTTTATGTCAAACTCTTCAATCTCAAGGTTGGCAACCCCACTCGGAAAGTCCTATTCCACTTGCTGATACTAATGCCTTAATCTTTAATCAAAGAAACGCTTATTTGTTGCTCACACAACAAGCTTACAACGATTGTTTACATTGGGGAGATGTAGCGATCGCCATGGCAGGTACAGCAACAGAACAATTTGTTGGTTTAGGGAAACCTGCGATCGCTATTCCTGGTAATGGCCCCCAATATACCCCAGCCTTTGCCGAAGCTCAAAGCCGTCTGTTAGGAGCATCTTTGATTTTAGTAGACCAACCAGCAAAAGTTGCCCAAGTCATGCGATCGCTGTTCAAAAATCCTGATACTTTGCAAATAATTTCCGAAAACGGACTGCGGCGCATGGGTAAACCAGGTGCAGCACGACGGATTGCTAATTGTTTACAGGAAAGATTAGGTTAAAGGGAATTGGGCATTGGGCATTGGGCATTGGGCATTGGGAGTGGGGAATGGGGCAGGGCTGTTTCATTCGCTTGTGTTAGAGATTTGTCAAGAGGATAATCTCACGCAAAGGCGCAAAGACGCAAAGAAAAATCAGGTATTTCGGACTGAAGATGCCAAAATTTTCGGTCTTAATTGTGGATTTGCCCTTGCAATTTTAACCCTTTTAGGGAACGAATCAGCCCTGGGGAATGGGGGAGTATTTTTGTTCTTGTCCCCGTGTCCCCCTGTCCCCTGTCACCTGTCCCCTATCACCTATCACGCCCTCACCCTACTAAACCAGAACGCAATGCGCGCACAGCAGCTTGGGTACGGTCATCAGCACAGAGTTTATTTAAAATGTTACGAACGTGAGTCTTAACTGTCCCAACTGTGATGTAGAGTTGTTCAGCAATTTGCCCATTACTACATCCAGCGACAATTAACTCGAGGATTTCTAGTTCGCGTTGTGTCAGAGGGTAGGTTTCTAAAACTTGTTCGTATTCCGTCGCCAATGCCTCGATTTTTACTGTTTTTGGCTTATCAGATGGTTGGCTATCTCCTACTGGAATACCTTGCCGCATTTTCCGCAATACCACGTTGGCGATCGCTGGATCAATCCAAGAGTTACCGCCATAAGTCGCTTGTATTGCCTCTGTTAATTTATTAATGCTTGTCTCTTTCATGTAATAAGAGTCTGCACCCGCCGCAAAAGCTGCTAGTACGGCATCTTCTGTGTGATCCATTGTCAGGATCAAAATCTTGGTAGCTGTTTGCCCAGTTTCCGCTTGAAAGCGTCTAAACTTACGGGTGAGTTCAATGCCATCCATGTCAGGTAAGCCAATATCTACCACTGCCACATCCGGCTTGGCCGTTTCCAAAAGTTTTAGTCCTTGGGTAGCATTTGCGGCTTCACCAATTACTCGCAATGCACTGTGAGACTGCAATGCAGCTCTTAGTCCCATTCTCGTCAGGTCATGATCCTCAATTAAAATAATGCTTATTTCACTCATTGCTATACCCGCTTTTGCTGATTGCATCTTGCAAACTATGACCTTTTTTAAGCAGTTTATCTGAATTTTCCCAAACCAAAGATAGATGATGTTTTAGCAAACCTGCATCCACCGATAGAAATAATAAATTTCTGCTTTTTTCATTCTAAATACAGACAAAAATCTAGCTGAAGATATATGGCTATTTTACAAGAAAATATGAAATATTGGGACGAACTCTAACTTTTGTCATGACCTCAAGAGTAACAACTCATTTAATAATTAATATTATTCTAAAGCTGGGAAAAAAGCTCAAAGAAATGAACAAATCAGAACCAGTTGAAGCTCCCATAGAAGAAAGTGATCGATGCTTACATGTTAACTTTAACCAAACCTGGAAAAGTTTTGTGATTTTACCAACGCTAGAAAACAGCGATCGCAAAGAAAATACTGGCATCGATCTAGCGATCTTCCAAAAGACTGTGAAGCAGAAGGAGGTACGATGCTTTTGAATTCTATTGCTGCTGTTGACGGCGCTTTCCATTTTATTTCACCTCAGCAACTGAATGAGTATAACTGCTCAGGCTTATGGTACATGTTTTTGCTACGCAACTCTCACTAATGACTGAGGACGGGCGTTAACTCGCTCATTTACAATTGTTGTGAGGCTCGATAAAGTATTTTATTTTACTTTATGTTGGTTTCTTCTACTGGAGTAACCAGTTATTGTGAGGTTGCTAATTAATTGTGTGAAAGCCATTGGTTATTACCCATTGAGCTACATTTCTCAATTTTAATTCTCATACACTGTTTAATTAACCAGTTGAAAATCAAATAGGTGAATTCAATTCCAGAAAATGCCAAGAAAAGGATCAACATACTATCTGATTTAAGTTAGGACTTACGCACACTCTATGAATTCGGCGTTGCTGATCGAAAATATGAATTTATCTCGCGCAAAGGCGCAAAGGCGCAAAGGTACAAAGAAAAATCAGGGTGATTTTAGCATTTCATATTCTGATTCAGCAATGCCATGAATTCTTGGCGTCTTGGCGGTTAGATAAATTAAGCTTTTTGGCAAATTTTGCGTAAGTCCTATAAGTAACTCAAATTGTGGGGAGATTTGAGTACGAAAATTAAGACGCAATCAAGTGAGGGGTAAATATCCATCAAAACCCCATCTAAAATCAAAATTATTTAGTTGGATACTTTGAAAATAGAAATGCTATACATCAACCTGTATTTGACAGCGAAAGTAAAAACCAATGGAAGAGACGCTGAGAATTTTGGTTGTAGATGATGAAGAAGCAGATCGCATGGCAGTGCGTCGCGCTCTGACGCAAGCAGGTGTTTGCATGGAACTGTCTGAGGTAGGTGATGGCCATGATGCACTTTCTGCTTTGAGAAATAGTCCCTACGACTGTGTTTTCCTCGATTATCGCTTACCAGATCAGGACGGTTTGACGCTAATCCAAAAACTACGCTCTTCGGAAATCAAAGTTCCTTTAGTAGTTCTCACATCTCAGGGAGACGAACAAATTGCTGTCGAATTGATGAAAGCTGGTGCTACAGACTATCTTTCTAAATCTAGAGTATGTTCAGAAACTCTAGCACAGGTTTTGCGCCATGCAATTCGGGTACACCGCGCTGAAATGCAGACAGCTTTGGTAAATCAGCAGTTGAGAGAAACTAATGAGCAGCTAATTCGCAAGAATCAAGAATTGGAGAGTCAAAGACAACAAATTCAGTTGCAAAATTTCAAACTATTAGAAGCATCACGGCTCAAGTCCCAGTTTTTGGCAACTATGTCTCATGAACTGCGAACTCCCATGAATGCCATCATTGGTTTTTCTCAAATATTATTGCGCCCTAAGTTCGGTCAACTTACCCACCAGCAAACAGACATGGTGGAGCGAATTTTGAATAATGGTAAGCATTTGCTCATGCTATTAAATGAAGTTCTCGACTTTTCTAAATTGGAAGGAGGAAGGCTAGAGTTAAAACCAGAATTATTTGATTTAACAAAAGTAATTAATATTGCCGTAGCCGAAATGCGCTCTTTGGCTGAAGCAAAAAAGCTGTCTTTGCAAGTCCAAGCTGACTTGCAAAATCCTTTAGTATTTAATGACTCAGTGCGTGTGCGGCAAATTTTGGTAAATCTTTTATCTAATGCCATTAAGTTTACAGAATCTGGTAGGATTTGGGTTGAGGTTAAGGAAATTTCTAAAAATCGCATAACGATCGCAGTTCGCGATACAGGTATTGGTATAGCTCCTAGAGATTTTAAACATATTTTTGAAGCTTTTCGACAAGTCGATCAAAGTATTACTCGCAAATATCCTGGTACAGGTTTAGGGTTAGCAATCATAGATTCCTTGGTGCGAATGATGGGGGGAAAAATTATTTTGGAAAGTCAATTGGGCGTTGGTTCAATGTTCAAAATTGAAATACCACGCCAACTATCATTACCAACCGCAGACAACAACGGCTCTACTTTTCACATGGATAGTCATGAGATTGTTTGTTCTGCTCAAAATCCCCACCAGTCTCCTTTTCATTTCAGCAAAGTATCGATGGGTTTCCCTAACCTCAAACTATAAATTATTGTATTTTCAAAAAAGTTGATAAGTCATGTCTGTTGTAGAAAATTCTAAAATTGATCGTATTCTCGCCGTTGATGATACTAGAGATAATCTTATTTTGGTTCAGACTATTCTCGAAAGTGAAGGGTATGAGATTGACTTAGTTGCAGATGGTGTATCAGCTTTGCAGCACATTGAACAGTCTCCACCCGATTTAATTTTACTAGATGTGATGATGCCAGGAATGGATGGTTATGAAGTCACACGGCGGATTCGCAAAAACCCCAACCTCAATGTTAGCTATATTCCCATTCTGTTAATTACTGCCTTTCACGAATCCAGTGTTGTGGAAGGCTTAGATGCTGGTGCAGATGATTTTATTCGTAAACCATTTGATACTGATGAACTCTTAGCCAGAGTGCGATCGCTGTTGCGCCTGAAGCACAGTCTTGACGAACAAAAAAAAATGGCCCGCCAGCGCGAAGACTTTGTATCGCGCCTAACCCATGATTTACGTACCCCTCTAGTAGCTGCTGATCGGATGCTGAGTTTGTTTGAACAGGAAACATTCTGCAAAATTTCCCCGGAAATGAAACAGGCGATCGCCGTGATGATTCGCAGTAATCAAAACTTAATGCAAATGGTAAACACCCTGCTAGAAGTCTCTCGTTTTGAGGCCGGCAAAAAGACCTTAAATGATGAAATTTGCCATCTCCCGGAGATTATTAAAGAAGTAGTTAGTGAACTCAATCCTCTAGCTAGTGAGAAGAATTTAACGCTGAAAATAGATACTAGTAAGTTAGATCAACAAGAAGAAACTGCTGGTGTAGTAATGGGTGATCCGCTAGAATTACGGCGTGTATTTAATAACTTGATTGGGAATGCCATCAAGTTTACAGATACAGGAGGTATAGAAATTCGTATTTGGGAAAAATCAGCTAATTCTCAGGATAAAGGTTGGGTAATAGTTGAGGTTGAAGACACAGGTTATGGAATTGCTCCCGAAGACCAAGCAAGCGTTTTTGAACGGTTTCGCCAAGGTAGAAATAAAAGATCAGGTAGTGGCTTAGGCCTGCATCTTTCGAGCCGTATCGTCGAAGCACATGGTGGCAAAATTGCACTTACCTCGGAGCCAGGTCAAGGTAGTGTCTTCACTGTCACGCTACCAAAACAAAGTTAATTTTTTCCTCTACTCAACACTCAGCACTTTTAAGAGTCGAGCGAGAATTTAGCTTACCACCTAGCAAACGGCAAAGTATCGCCTCTAGGTCTTCGATCATGTAAGGTTTACTGATGTAATCATCAAAACCCGCCGAAATGAGCCGTTCTCGATCTTCTCGACTAGCTAAAGCTGTAACTGCGATTACTGGAATTTTGCAAGTTAGGGGTTCTTGTTTTAGATAATGCACAACATCGGTCCCACTAAGACCTGGTAACAAAATATCTAACATAATTAGGTCTGGCTGATACTCTTTTGCCACCAATAACGTAGTAGAACTGTCTGTTTGACAAATAAATCTACAGCCAAGTGACTCAAGGGCATAACCAATCAGCAGTAGACTATCATCATGGTCTTCTACTGCCAAAATTAAGGGCTGCTGAGAGCTTTGCTTCTTTTCATCACTCATGAATGAATGTGCCAGATACATCTCTTCTCCAGAAGATTTAATGGGGATTTATCGTCTTGTTTAAGATAATAGACGAGATATCCTGAGAGGGATAGGATGGAGCTAATCCAGGATTGGCTCTTGTTTTGATTTGTTTAGTTGATAATTGTAAATCTACGCAACAAGCATAGGGAAAATAAAACCTCAAACTGATGGGTTTAGCAAGTACCCCTCGATTATACGCAAAATTACAGAATATTTTCCGCAGAAATTTATAAAAAATTGATATAACAAATTCTAATTCACCGTAGTATCTTGGGTATTACTTATTTCCGTAGAGTTAAAAATACACAATAGTAAGTATAGCTCACTGTTAACTTTTTATGCAATCAAGAATACTAATCTGCTAAATATTTAGTTTAATTATTTAATAGTTAAGCATAATTGGGAAAAAATACATCCTTTTTTCTAAACCTTATAGCTACTTGACTACAATGTAACTTTTATACTACAATAAATGCCAACAAACTAAAAAATCAAAACCATAGCTTTATTAATTGACACAAATTCGGTAATCAATTAAGTCTTACGCCCTAATTTAATCCATGACAAAAATTTTCAGTAGATAATAGATCATAATGTATATAAATAGAGAGTTTCACACAGTTAGTGAGATAGAAAAACTTATAAGTATGTTTGAAACATGTAGCTTACCACGTTGTGAGTGGGATCATGCTGCACACTTGACAGTTGCCCTATGGTATCTCACACATTATGAGGATAAACAAGCCATAAATATTGTTCGTGAGGGTATCCAGAAATACAACATAGCTATGGATATTAAAACCACAAAAAACGGAGGCTATCACGAAACTCTCACACTTTTCTGGATTTATATGGTGCGACATTATTTATTAAATCAAGGCAAAATAGGTTCTCTACTACAGCTAGCCAACGAACTAATCCATACTTATAGAAATAAAAGTCTGCCATTAGAATACTATAGTCGGGATTTACTAATGTCTTGGGAGGCTCGGAATGGCTGGATAGAACCTGATTTAAAACCTCTCAATGTATTTCCTCTGGATGAAATAAACACCTAGCTTTTTGACAGGGAAGTATCAAATAAAAAATATGGAATTTGATTATTTTAGAAGCACCGAAAATACTCCTAATAATAACCATCAAAGTTTAGTTGCTAGTGGTTGGCGACCATTAAACCGGGAATTAGACTGGGAATTTTTATGGCAACTGTTGCATAACGACGCAGGCGAGTTAACTCAGAAAGGTTTGAATCTAGCCAGTAGTTTTGCTGAAGTTTTAGGAAGAAATAATTATACTTGGTGGGCTAATCTATTAAATGTTGTATCTGATAATACCCGTTACGAGATAGAAAAGTTTTGGAATTACATCACACCTGATCCTCAATCACCGGATCATCGATACAAAGACATTTTGAGCACAGAAACGCCTATAATCCAATTTGTTAGTCGTAGCAGCATTCCTATTGACTACGTGCTTAATCGCCTGCAAGAAATTACTGTATTACGAGTTTTGCAACTATTAGGTAGACCTGAGATTATTACCCAAAATTATTTAGAAAGAAATTTTTATTTCCCCGTAGATAAATTTACAAGTTGGGAACGTCTAGATGTTATAAATACAGTTTATGCTTACTGGTCAAAGCACGATATTTGGCTGCAAATTGAATCCTATGAACGTGGACGACGACATTACACTTTAATGGCCACAAATATCTCACCGCTTGTTAATAAAGCAACTTATGATTTAGCAGTGATGCTGAGTGGATATCAAAGTCGTGTGGGCAAGGTTCACAGTCAATATCTCATTCGTAGCTTTCCGGCAGATATTCAAAACTTTACTGATACAGTACAACAGGCAGTTCTCAATCAGAACCAGTTGGCTGTAGTGGTACATGGTGAACCGGGTACGGGTAAAACGGTATGGACACAGGCAGTAGCAAAAGAAATTATTGTACCTTTAGGATATGTAATTTTCATTTTGGATCATGATGCGATCGCTAACTTTGTGCCACCACATTATTTAGAGCGTATTTGTATCATCATCAATGAAGCTGATAACCTAGCACAAAATCGTTCATCTGAAGTAGCACAATATAGTAACAAAACAGAACACATTCTGAGTTTGTTAGATGGGACTTTATATCAAAGTGTGATAGATGATTCGGGAATTCAAATCAAGCAGAGGTTAGTAGTTTTGATGACTTGCAACACCACTGAAAGATTAGATCCAGCCATGTTACGCAAGGGAAGAGTTGATTTGATCTATGAATTTACCGAGCGATTTGTTTAAGGAATAGAAATAGACCTTAATAACCGCTCAACAACAATTCTGGCACTGCGCCCGCCTCTGGGAATCAGGCGATGACAGAGAACGTGGGGAACGAGAAATTTCACATCATCGGGAATAGCGTAATCACGCCCCAACAGAAAAGCTAGGGCTTGGGTAGCTCGTTGTAATGCCACAGTACCACGCGGACTGACACCCAAAGTAATTTCTTCATCCTGCCGTGTTGCCCGTACTAATTCCAGGATATATTGTTGCAAAGAAGTTTCTACTCTTACCTGAGAGCAGATTTCACGCAATTGAGCTACTTCTGCCAAAGTAATACAAGGCTGCAAATCCGCCACCTTGACATGATTTTGCAGGTTTTGCAGCATCTCCATTTCTTCTTGTGCCGAAGGATAGCCCAAACTCAACGACAACATAAACCGATCCATCTGGGCTTCTGGTAGGGGAAAAGTCCCTTGATATTCTATGGGGTTCTGGGTAGCAATCACAAAGAAAGGCTGGGGAACTACACGAGAGACACCATCAACAGTTACCTGATGCTCTTCCATCACCTCTAGCAAAGCCGACTGGGTGCGGGGTGTGGCGCGGTTGATTTCATCGGCTAGCAGCACATTGGCAAATATTGGCCCAGGAAGAAAAGTAAATTCGCCGCTTTTGGGGTGCCAAATATTTGTGCCAGTAATGTCAGTTGGGAGTAAATCGGGGGTGCATTGTAGCCGTTGAAACTTGCCATCCAGTGAACGAGCTAAGGATTTAGCGAGGAGAGTTTTGCCAACTCCAGGGACATCTTCTAGCAATGCATGTCCACCACCTAACAGAGCGACTAGGACTAAGCGGATTGCTTCGTGTTTGCCAACGATGGTACGAGCAAGATTTTGTGTTAGAGCGTCAATGTTTTCTCTCATGCACCACAGTGGGAGGGATTGGTAATTGGGCAAGAAATTGGAATGGAGAATCACCTATGCTCTATTCTCCATTCCCTTATCTACAGTGTTCCCATTCAGCATTGAGAACTCAGCATTGAGAATTCAAAACCTCTCTAGCAACGGTGCAGTCAAGTTGAATTTGAGTTTTCAGGGCTTCTAGAGAAGAAAACTTCTGTTCTGGTCGCAAAAATTCGACTAGCTGTACAGCTAGTTTTTTGCCATATAAATCACTAGACCAATCAAATAGATGTACCTCTACAGATAAATTGCTACCATTTACCGTGGGGCGATTACCTATATTCATCACACCCAAGCCTTGAGATAAAGTAGTCGCATCTGCTGTCTCATTCAGAATGGCAACGCGGACAGCATAAACACCTTGGCGGGGGATAAACTTGTCATTTGGTAATTGGAGGTTGGCGGTAGGAAAACCAATCGTTCTGCCCATTTGTTGACCTTGAACAACAACACCGATGAGGGTGTAAGGTCGTCCCAGGAGTAAGTTGGCGTTTTTGATGTCGCCACTTTCTAGAGAGTGACGGATCAGTGAAGTGCTAATGGGAGCCTCCTGGGTGGGCGCGTTATCGGTATAAGTTTGTAAGGGAACGATGGTAACGGGGATATGGTGCTTGGCGGCTAGTAATTGCAAATTTTTGGCAGTACCACGGCGCTGTTTGCCGAAACAAAAATCTTGCCCAACACTAATTCGCCGACATTGGAGTTGTTGCACCAAAATCTTGTCTACAAAATCTTCCGGAGATAAAGCTGATAATTCTTTATCGAAGGGTAATAGTACCAGTTGTTCTACTCCCAGCGATCGCAATTGTTGGACTTTTTCATCCAGTGGTGTTAGCAAAGCCCGGGGTTGACCCGTAAAAAATTCCAGTGGATGGGGATCAAAGGTGACAACTGTCGAGTATGTCTGTTCTTGTAGTTGGGTTGGTGAGGTGGGAGAGTATTTGTGTAAATTCTCTGCATTTTCTCGTCTCCCCTTACCCGTTGCTGGCGGCAAAATTGGCTGAATAACTTTGTGATGACCAAGATGCACACCATCAAATTTGCCAAGCGCCACAGCAGTTGGTCTAAGCAGCCCTTCGGTCGAAGAAGCAACCCACACAGAACATCCATTTTTAGACAAATTTAGCACGTGGATTCTGGGATTTTAGGTTTATTTAGCCATTAGCTACAAGCTACCTGACGGAAGCCGCCTGGAGGACAAGAAACTTCTTGCAGAACTAGACTTTTTGCATTTAGGTGGTGGCGGGGTTTGCTCCTGCGTCCAGCCGCACAAGAGAAAGGGTCTACAGGCATTTGTGATTGTCTAAGAACCCACATAGCTTGTTCTCCAGTGGTCACGGCGTATTCGTCAGGTCAGCTCTGGCGCTAACAGCTCTTGATCACCAATCTAATCTAAAATCTCCCATCGCTCCGACTGCAACCTTCACATAGATAATTTGCTGACAGGAAAAGATTCTGATAAGGAAACTGAGATAGGAACCTGAAGCACTGTTCCTTCCTGCGCCATAATTGCACCGGGAAATTCCACAGACGCTTGTTCACCGACACGATCCAAAAACTCATCGTTGTGGGCAGGATCATGGTGAAAAATCACGAGAGTCTTGACGTTAGCAGCTTTGGCAACTTTCACAGCTTCTTGCCAAGTAGAATGTCCCCAGCCAATTTTTGGCGATTTTGGTGAATGGTATTCTTCATCGGTATAAGTGGAATCATAAATTAAGATATCCGCGTTCCGAGATAACCACAAGACATGCTCATCTAGCCTATCAGGAAAATGTTCAGTATCAGTTATGTAAGCAGCAGCACCACCACGCCAGTTAACTCGGTATCCGACAGCCTCACCTGGATGGTTAAGCGATGCCGTTTCTATGGTAATGTCGTTAACATATATAGCCTCCCCCGGTTTAACGTCGTGAAAATTCAAATTTGCCTGCATGATCTGTAAAGGCACAGGAAAATTTGGGTGCAGCATCTGATCATTGAGACGCTGTTCTATAGTGGAACCATCAGGAGCGATCGCGCCATAAATATGAAATTTATTCCCCTGGACAAACCCTGGAACAAAGAAAGGAAATCCTTGCATGTGATCCCAGTGGGAATGGGTAAAAAATATATGAGCTTCTATCGGCATTTTGGGTAATAAAGATTGTCCCAAAACATGCAGTCCTGTACCACCATCAAAAATTAAGCGTCTACCGCCCACTTGCATCTCAACGCAAGGGGTATTACCGCCGTAACGAACAGTGTTAGTACCTGGACTAGGGATGCTCCCGCGAACGCCCCAAAATTGCACGGTAAATTGGTTCTCTATCCTGGACATGGGTGTTGCTTGCTGGATTGAGCGGGCGATCAATAACACAAATGTTACTTGCTTTGTTCAGTCTATGCTGTCTGACAGTATTTAGTAGAAAAAATATTACTTAGTAAAACAGCATACCCTGTTTAAAGTAAGTTGTGTAAAAGTAGATAACGTAGGTGATTGTATTACAAGGCGGTTGCCCCAATTTTTAATGATGTATGTGTATCATTAATATCAAGTTGGCTTCTACTTTATAGCCTAAATTTTGCTGTAATGCATTTATAGCCGTAGTCACATAGATTAGGACATTATTGATTGCTCAAAGCCATGAAGCAACTGGGTTTATACTCAGCACTCAGCACTCAACACTCAGCACTTTGTCTTACTTCAGGGAAACTGGAATTTCCACTTAGACAAGTTATCCAGTCCAGTGGCATAGGTGAGGTTGTATTGTAACGGCGTGATGCTGATGTAGTTTTTGCGAATAACATGTACATCAATAGGCACGTTTTGCGGCAGATTTAAACCTTCTGGTGGTTCCACATCCTCTAAAACTTCTCCAGTTAACCAGTAGTAGATTTTGCCACGAGGATCAACTCGCTTGTCAAAAACATCTACGTAACGGCGCACTCCTTGACGAGTGAGAGTTACTCCGGCAATTTCTTCCCATTTAACAGCTGGAATATTGACGTTAAGCAACATCAAATCTGGAAGAGGTTTGACTGTTAGTTGCTCTACGAGAGTTTGGGCAAACTTAGCAGCAGGCTGGAAATCTTTGGAGGTATGACTGGTAAGACTCAGTGCTATGCTGGGAATACCTTCAATTACTCCTTCCATAGCGGCTGAAACAGTACCGGAATAAAGGATTTCCGTGCCCAAATTGGCACCTTGATTAATGCCAGAGAGAACCAAATCAGGGGGAGATTCTAGCAAAGCCCATAGTGCCAATTTCACACAATCCGACGGAGTACCATCACAAGCCCAAGCATTGACGGCGGGATGAAAAAGTGACTCAATAACCTCGGCACGAATAGGTTGGTGCATGGTTAGTCCATGTCCGGTTGCCGATCGCTCCCGATCTGGGCAAACTACAGTTACATCATGGCCAGCTTCTGCCAAGCAGTTGGCTAGGGCACGAATGCCCAAGGCAGAAATCCCGTCATCATTGCTAATGAGTAATTTCATGAGTCAATAATTAATAGTCAATAGTTAATAGTCAAGAGTCAAGAGTCAATTGTCAATGTCTGTGTCCAAATAAAAGGGAGTAGGGAGTGAGGGAGAATGATAGAAGCCATTTCACCCCAATACCCAATACCCATTCCCCAATCTTGTAAAAGTTGGCATTTTTTTCAAAAAAACCTCGGCAAGATAAGGACGATCGCCTCTAAACTTGTAGGAAGGGGTTGGGTTTCAACCTTTGCCGTTGATGCACAATTGGCAGACAAATAATCAATAAGAATAAACAACTGTTTAGCATGACGAATCAGCCTAGCAATTTAGAGGCTCAACTTTTAGCACTGCGGCAGGAAGGAGAAAAAGCGATCGCAGCCGCCGATTCCCTAGAACGTCTAGAGGAACTCAGAGTTAGCTATCTGGGGAAAAAGGGACAATTGGGGGCATTGTTGCGAAGTATGGGACAGATGAGTGCGGAGGAACGACCGAAAATTGGGGCGATCGCCAATACAGTCAAGGAGTCTCTGCAAACTAGTCTAGACCAGCAACGCGCCGCCTTGGAATCTGTCAAAATTCAAGCGCAGCTAGAGGCTGAAACTCTGGATGTGACTATGCCAGGCATTTTCCGCCCTCAAGGTCGTATTCATCCACTTAACGGTATTATTGACCGAGCGCTGGATATTTTTGTCGGCATGGGTTACACCGTGGCTGAAGGGCCAGAAATGGAAACAGATTATTATAATTTTGAGGCTCTTAATACCCCACCTGACCACCCCGCCCGTGATATGCAGGACACCTTCTACCTGCCAGATGGTAATCTTCTACGTACTCATACATCATCGGTGCAAATTCGCTACATGGAAAAAGAGGAACCACCTATCCGGGTTGTTGCTCCAGGGCGAGTTTATCGGCGAGATAATGTCGATGCGACTCATTCTGCCGTTTTCCACCAAATCGAACTTTTAGCAATTGATGAGGGACTGACATTTACAGACCTCAAAGGCACCATTAAAGTATTTTTGCAGGAAATATTTGGTGAGTTGCCAATTCGTTTCCGTGCCAGTTATTTCCCGTTTACCGAACCATCAGCTGAAGTGGATTTACAGTGGAATGGGCGTTGGTTGGAGGTTATGGGCTGTGGGATGGTTGACCCAAATGTCCTCAAAGCTGTGGGTTACGACCCAGAAGTTTATACTGGTTTTGCCGCAGGTTTTGGTGTAGAACGTTTTGCGATGGTATTACACCAAATCGATGATATTCGCCGCTTATATGCTAGTGATTTGCGGTTTTTGCAGCAATTTTAGGTAGAAGTAAGGTTTGCCGGGCGATCGCATCTTCACAGCGATCGCCACCAAAGCAGATGTGAGAAAGTTCTCTATCACCTGTCCCCTAATTAGCGACAATTATCGCAATGTCCGCAATGCCAGTTAGCAGCTTCTTGACCAAAACCAAAGGCATTTAATAAAAACTGCCAACGGCACTGTTTAGTAGTCAAATATTGATTCATTTGTTTAGCAGTATGTTGTTGCATCGGTGGCTGATCTTTCATTCCTGAATTAATCATGTAATGGAAAGGGTCAAGCCAATTCAGTTGACCACTGCTATGTAGTAAAGCCAACGCTGTAGCACCATCAGGAAATTGTCGCGTCACCGCATTGACTTCCCCCTGCGGCGGTAGTTTTTTCACTAATTGCTGCGCTATTTGCTGTTGCGATCGCATTTGTTCATGAAAGAATTGCTGTCTTTGTTTATCCTCTGGATCTAACCATCCCGTAGGTTCACTGACCAATGTTAGCGCCTGGGCTGGTTTTCCATCTCGTCCAGCGCGTCCAATTTCTTGCACATATTCCGACATCAGGTGCGGCGCATGAAAGTGAACTACCCAACGCACATCTGGTTTATTAATCCCCATACCAAAAGCACAAGTACAAACCACAAAAGGAATTTTGCTACTTAACCAGCTAGCTTCTACAGCACGGCGTTCTGCTGCACCCAGTCCCGCATGATAACTAGCTGTGGCGTAACCCATCTCTGCTAACCATGCAGTTAAATTCTCGCTATCTTTGCGAGTACGCACATAAATTAATCCAGTTTGTTGTGATCGATTTTGAATAAACTTTAATAACTGTTGTTTTCTTCCCCGTGGTGTCCAAGCTATGCGGACACTGGGATGCAGATTTGGACGGTAGGGATTTAAGCGAAAAATTTCTGGTTGTTGTAATTGTAAAACGGTTTGAATAGTTTTTTGGGCTGGAGGGTCAGCAGTAGCAGTAAAAGCTGCAATGCTGATTTTCGTTCCCGGTGGTTTTGATTTGAGTAGTGCCGGCCGCACCGCCCCTAATCTGCGATAAGCTGGACGAAATGTATCTCCCCACTGTACTAAACAATGGGCTTCATCTAATATCAACCCGTTGATTTGTAATTGGGGGTGACGCAATCTTTCCCAAACTGGCGCACTCAATAAAGTCTCTGGTGATAAATACAGTAACCTTAGTTGTTGTCTTTCCAAAGCTTGTAGTGTTGCACGGCGTTGGTATGACGGTAACTCACTATGTAAAAGAGCCGCTTTTTGTTGACATTGCAGTAGTTCTTGGACTTGATTTTCCATCAGTGCCACTAAAGGTGAAACTACTAAAGTCAAACCTGTTTGTAGCAGTGCAGGAAGTTGAAAACAAATCGACTTTCCGCCACCTGTAGGCATAATAATCAACGCATCTTTTTGTGCTAATAAACTACGGACAATTTCTCCTTGTGGCGGACGAAAATCATCGTAACCCCAAATTTTTTGAAAGGCAGCGCGGACTTCTTGCCAAGATGTGTTTATGGGGTGATTCATGAGCAATTAGAGATGGGTATAATTCCGAATATACCTGCTACTATTAATCTCATGGCTCAGTAATTTTATCAGTTATTTTTTGCCAGCTAAATTAACGTGAGTCTCCAACGGAGGCGCACGTTAACCTATGTGACTACGGCTGTATAATCTCCCCCTGCTTCCCCAGCAATGAAATCTTTTTACTTGGAAGCGCCCCACGGGCGGCGCACCACCCGCTAAGAATGAAAGAAACAAAATTCTTTCCCTGTGTTTTTACTCAGCACTCAGCACTCAGCACTCAGAAATCCCTATCTTGGTACTGGCACTTGATTAATTACCGCCGCAATTACCCCATCAATTTGTAAACCATCTAGCATCGCTTCTGGTTTGAGAATGAGGCGATGACGCAGCAACGGCGATGCTACCGCTTTGACATCATCTGGTGTCACAAAATCCCTTCCAGCTAACCATGCGGCTGCTTGAGATGTCTGCAACCAAGCACCAGCAGCGCGAGGCGATGCACCCAAGGTTAAATCGGGATGTTGACGCGATGTTCTCACCAACGTTAAGAGATAATCAATAATTGCTTCCGATACCTGAACTGCTTTCACTGCTTGCCTTGCCTGCAAAATATCAGCTACCGTTGCTACTGGTTCCAGACTACTAATATCCCAGCGTCGCGCTGCAAACCCCGCCTGACGATTGAGTAACATTTGCTTTTCAGCAGCTTGATCGGGGTAATCTACCACCAGCTTGAATAAAAACCTGTCTAGCTGTGCTTCTGGTAAGGGATAAGTCCCCTCAAACTCCAAGGGGTTTTGCGTTGCAATCACCCAAAACAACTCTGGTAAAGGTAAACTTTCACCATCTAGCGTGACTTGCATTTCTTCCATAGCTTCCAGCAGCGCCGCTTGTGTCTTGGGGGGAGTGCGGTTAATTTCGTCTGCTAGTAGCACTTCGGTAAATACTGGCCCTTTTTTCAGGGTGAAATTACGGCTATTCAAGTCAAAAATATTTGTCCCCGTAATATCTGATGGTAAGACATCCGGCGTGAGTTGAATCCGGCGAAACTCACCCTGGATAAACTGCGCTAAAAGTTTTACCAGGAGGGTTTTACCAGTTCCCGGTACTCCTTCTAAGATGATGTGTCCACCTGCTAACAGCCCTACTAGTAGCTGCTGTATGAGGCTGGATTGTCCTACTATTACTTTGTTAAGCCTCTGACCAAGGCGAATTAAGACAGGATGGGTTTCGCTCATTATTCTTTAAATAACTTATACAAAGGTGCAAAGCAACTTAAACACGCAATGCACAATTTTAAACAATTAATTTTTAATTACCCTTAGGGTGCGCCATTTTCCCAACCAGCTTAACAGGTCTCGTTCACTGATGGGTTGTTTTCGGGTTTGTAACTTTAATACCGCATCTAGTTCTGCTGCACTAGTGCCTGTTTTTTCTATCCAATGCTTCAGGAGAATTTGCCTCTCTAGCGGTACTTGCCCTAATCCCAAGGCTTTTTGTAGTTGTAGTTGTTCTGCTTTACCCACCATCTCCACAACAAAGTCGCTGGATTCAGCTTTTTGTAATACTCCCGCCAAAGCTAGGATATACGCCTCACTGTTATCTACAACTGGTGTATCTAAAGTTACTGGCTTCCCGAAGCGGCGATTTTGAGACCAAATTAGCACCAATAGTAAAACGCCTAATTGTACGATGACTGGGAATACAGGAGTTTGAGCAAAATAACTAAATAAGTCGGCTTTACCTTCACTCTGCTGGATATCAGCATCTTTGTAACCGTGGATATATTCATCTACAAGCAATTTATGATTTTTTTGATTAACTAAGTTAGCTAGATATGAGAAATTACTTAAATTATTTTGGTAGGCGTTAGCGGCTAAATGGGGAGTGGTAGAAAAAATTACTTTGCCTTGTTTGTGCTGTTCTTCCCAAACAACGCCCCCAAAACGATCGCCTAACGAAATTTGCTGTGGCTCAGCTTTTTGGTAACGTCTGCGTGTAGCAATTCTGACGCTACCAATAGGCGATCGCTGCATGGTGATAAAGTTGGCTGCACTCACCCGCGATCGCACACCTAAAATTACTAAAGTATTGCCTTTTTCTACCCATTCTCGCTCTTGCGGGAACAAACTAGGTTCTCTCAGGTAGCTATTCACTTGTAAGAGGGTAACTGGGTTATTATCATCCCCAAGATTACCAAAAGGCTTTTGCCAACGTTGGATAGTCACACCTTGCTGTTGCATGTAAGCATACCACGCACCATAGCCATCGGCCGCCTTGCTATACGTGGAACCACTGTAAATTTGCATATTGGGGGCAGATATAAAACTCAGTAAAATTATTACCCCTAAAGCGATCGCTCCCAGCCAAGCAGTCCGATTTGAGCGTTTCATTTCTGGCAAATCTCCCGATACGCTTGCTGACACTGCTGATAATTTTCTGGCAAAATTTCCGCATTGCCAAAACACAATCGCTCGTGAGTCGTAATTAAAGTTTCATAAGGCTGGATCAAACTTACAGATGAGCGCAGCAATCGCAGATATTCGCCATCTGTGCGGCTAAATTGATGAGGGATGACCTGAGTATCATGTAAGTGCTGCAATATTGCTGAATATAGACAACGACAGGCCTCACGGTAATTGCCCTGACGGTAAAGTGCTTGCGATCGCTCCCACCAAACTGCTACAGATAAATCACTAACATGGGTTTTTCCCCCAGCATTGTCGAAACTACCACGCCCAGCCAGCCATGAATAGACATAGGGACTAAATTCTCGCCACAAACGCCAACCCACCACAACCAAAAATAAGCCCAGTACCAGCCAAAACAGGAATTTCAGCAAATCAACTAGCCAAGGACTAATTGACCCAGGAGACAATTCTGGCAGCACCTGTTGAAAGCGGTAAGACTGGTATTCTAACCATTCTCCTACTTGTTGTTGGAATTGAGACAGCTGCCAACTCCAGCTAGTTGTTTCAAAGGTATCTGTGGACATAGGGGGTGAGTGGGAATTAAGGAGATGGGGTTAATCTAATTTTTGTCTAATTTTGCTATTTTGTAGCATTATCCAACCAACCACTACAAGCAGCATGCCGGACAATAAAAATGCCAAATCCCAAGCTAACTGATTTGGCCCTGGTTTCACATGGTGAATACCGAGAATTTGGTGGTCAATCAGTCCTTCAACGAAATTGAATAACCCAGCACCAATAAGTAAAGAACCCACAAAGGTGCCATTCGACCAGGGAACATCTTCTCGACCTCCAGCCCGCCACAGTAACCCTACCCCTACCACTGTCAAGACCCAATCCAAAGCATGAAATAAGCCATCCCAGACCATATTTAAATCTATGTTAGAAACGGTTTTTAGAGGTCGAATGTTACTTAACATATGATGCCATTGCAGAATCTGATGCAACAGGATGCCATCAACAAATCCTCCCAGCCCCAATCCAAGGAAAATCCCGGCAATAATCAGTGGCATCCGCCGATGGGAAATCTCACTCTTCGCCTCCATTGTCAACCTCATAGACAGGCTTTTCTAGCACGATAGAATTTTTGTCCAAGTAATACTTCTGTCTTGAGGCGAGTACTAGCTTTCAGCCTAAAGTTAACGACTTCCTGCTAGCATCTACAGGCATCATAGAAATTGAGATATATAAAGAGCAATTTTCAAATGACAATATACTTTTACAAAGTCTGGCAACCTTATGGCTGTTTTTCTAACTTTTCTCGCCACGGCATCCAAATTCAAGGTACTTACTGGTCAACGGTGGAGCATTATTATCAAGCACAAAAGTTTGTAGGTAGTGTAGATGCAGTCATCATACCTGTGATCCAAGCTGCCAAAACTCCGGAAGAAGCTGCTGCTTTAGGGCGCTGCTGCACTCGCCAACTCCGTCCAGACTGGGAGGTGGTCAAAACTAAAATTATGCAAGCAGCCGTACTCAAAAAGTTTCTCGCTCATGAGGATATTAGAGATATTCTACTCACCACAGGCAATGAGATACTGGTAGAAAATTCGCCAACTGATTATTTCTGGGGTTGTGGTGCCGATAAGACTGGTCAAAACCATCTTGGCAAAATCCTCATGGCTGTGCGTGAAGAGATTCGCCAATCACGACTTTTTTCAGTAATTTCCGGTGAGTCTAAGTATGATTAATTATAAGTAATAAAATATTTGTGGTGACAGGGGAATGATAAAATTCCCCTAAATAAAAAATTTATAGCAATTAGCTAAGTAAGTTTACTTAGTTAATTACTGTAAATTATTAAAGATTTATAAAAAACTTTTTTAATATAAGAACATTATTTGAATTTTTCGATTTTGCCTAGTTTTACTCTATGCATCTCAATCTTGAAAAGATAGAATTAAGTCTTAATTAATTAACCTTTTCTTAATCTTAAACTCTTGAAAAATCAGCCTTACCAGTGGTAATTACTGCCGAACAAAGGTTTTCAAAAAGTTTTATATCCTGATTTTAGGTGTAATCAGCAATGACATTTACTGATGAATCCAGTAATTCGCAGCCAATATTCAACCAGGAAAATTTATTGCATCGGATCACAAATCGAATTAGGCGATCGCTCGAACTGCAAGAGATCCTAGCAGCTACCGTTGCCGAAGTGCGTTTATATTTGGCTACAGACCGAGTAATGGTGTATCGCTTCGACGCTGATGGTAGCGGTGAAGTTATAGCCGAATCTATTCATGAGCAGCGTTTGCCATCGCTATTGGGGCTACACTTCCCAGCAGATGATATTCCCCAAGCAGCCAGAGAAATGTTTTTGGTAGTGCGGCAACGTTCGATAGTGGATGTAGCTAGTGGGAAGATAGGACTATCACCGCTCAAGTCAAAAGAAACTGGCCAATATCTACAAACAGAAAATATCAACTATCGGCAAGTAGACCCATGCCATATTCAATACTTAAAGGCAATGGGTGTCCAGTCTTCGCTGGTAGTGCCAATTTTACATCAAGACCCAGGAGGGACATCAGTAAAGCGGCAATTATGGGGATTGTTGGTATCCCATCACAGCCAACCGCGAACGGTTTTGAAGCGGGAACTCAGAATAGTACAACAAGTTGCCGATCAGGTGGCGATCGCGATCGCTCAAAGTAACTTACTCACCGAAGCCCGCGCCCAGCAAGAGCGAGAAGCCACCATCAACCGAGTAACCACGCTGTTGCATCAACTACCCACAATTCAATTACAGCAGGCGCTAGAAGCTGTTATTACTAGTTTCGATGGAGTAGGTGGGAGAATTTACGTTGATTACAGTGGGGAAGTATATACATCAGGTGAACAACCACAACTGCCCTATGAGTTAAAAAATAGTCTGATTGAACAGCATCCCGTTTGGCAAAACTGGATAGCGGAGTTTAAACCAGGTAATATTGGGGCAATTACTGACCTCTACAAAGAACCACGTTTGCAAGTTTTGGCTGCTGCTTTCCAAGCGACTGCGATTCGTGGACTTTTAGTCATTCCTCTACACGATCGCCAAAATTTTATTGGTGTGATCAGTATTTTTCGCCCCGCATTTGACCACGAAATTTTGTGGGCAGGAAAACACGATCAAAATCAGCGTCAACAATTACCCCGGCTTTCCTTTGAAGTTTGGCGAGAACAAAGAAAAGGGCAAGCGCCACAGTGGCAACCTGAAGAAATTTCCCTAGGGCAAGCTTTGTGCTATCACTTCTCAATGGCAATTTACCAGCAGCAAATGTACCAACAGGTGCAGACACTGAATACCAACTTAGAATACCGGGTACAAGAGCAAACTGCTGAACTAGAAAAATCGTTACTGCTAACCAAAGCCATCAAGCAAGTTACAGACCAGATCCGTAGTACCTTAGACTTGAAAGCCACCTTGCAAGCACTAGTCCGGGAAGTCCGTCCCTTGCTAAATTCAGACCGGGTACTGATTTACCAAATGTTGGGTGAATCTGGCGGTGAGGTAATTGTGGAAGAAATCAATGGCGACTGGAGGTCTGTTTTAGGCATGAAAGCACCACTACCATGCTTTCCTGATGAGTCGGCTCGTCTGTATTTTCGGGGCAGAATCAGGGCAATTGATAATGTGTCAACGGAAACTTTAAGTGCTTGTCATCGGGAGTTTTTGCAGAATTTGCAAGTACAAGCCAACTTAATTGTACCTATTAATATGGGTGCATATATCTGGGGATTACTTGTGGCTCATCAATGTGATAGTCCTAGAAATTGGCAGGATGCAGAAATTGATTTACTGCAACAGCTAGCAGATCAGGCGGCGATCGCCATTCAGCAAGCCCAACTCTACGAACAAAGTTGTGCCGCCGAAACGGAAGCCAGGGCTAAAGCGGCACAATTAGAACATACTTTGTCTGAACTGCGAGAAACACAGGCAAAATTGATTCATACCGAAAAAATGTCCAGTTTAGGACAGTTAGTGGCAGGTGTCGCCCACGAAATCAACAACCCAGTTAACTTTATCTACGGCAACCTGTCCCACACTAGTAACTACACTCAACAACTGCTGGAATTGTTAGAGCTATACAAATTACATTATCCCTACCCAAATAATGAAATTCGCTTATTAATTGAAGCGATTGATTTAGAATTTCTGCTAGAAGACTTACCAAAAACCATATCTTCAATGCAAATTGGAGCCGATCGCATCCGCTCTATAGTATTGTCATTACGCAACTTTTCGCGTTTAGATGAGGCTGAAAACAAGGCTGTTGACCTGCATGAAGGCATAGACAATACTTTATTAATTTTGCAACATCGACTAAAATCCAGTGTCAACCTGACTGGCATTGAAATAATTAAAGACTATGGCAATTTGCCACGTGTAGAATGCTATGCCGGTCAGATGAATCAGGTATTTATGAATATTCTCAGTAATGCTATTGATGCCTTGGAGAATCAAAGAACAGCCGCAGAGGTTCAGGATAATCTTCCCTTACCCACTATCTGGATTTCTACTAAAGTTTCAACAGATAAATCTCGGCTGCTAATTTGCATTGCTGACAATGGACCTGGAATGACTGAGGAAGTGAAAAAGCAAATTTTTGACCCGTTTTTCACTACCAAGACAGTGGGTAAGGGCACAGGACTAGGACTAGCAATCAGCTACCAAATTGTTGTGGAGAAACATGGTGGAGTCATGGAATGTACTTCAGAACCAGGCAAAGGTACAGAATTCTGGATTGAAATGCCTATCAACAACCTAAGTACAATTGATAATTTTCAAAACTTAAATAATGGCTGAGTTATTACTTCGGGAATAAATTATTCCTATGTAGCTTTTTCAGTAAACCAGCATAATCAAACCCAACTATGTAAAGAAAGATGAACAGGCTAAAACCCTTATCTCTCCTGCCTCCTGCTTTCTGTCTCCTACCTTATCCCCACTACACATATTTACGCTGACTAACTTATGTTATTCTCTAAATTGGTGAATAGCAGTAATTTTCATGGTTAAAAAAAATACTAATACCAATTTCAATCTACCCAAAGAAGTCCTATTTTATGGTCGAACTTTGCCAGAGTATCTGAAAATGTTTGATTTAGATTTATCTATCTGGAAAGATAGCAAAGTTTTGGACTGTCCTGCTGGACCAGCTTCTTTTGTCGAGGAAGCTAGACAAAGAGGATTAGATGTTGTTGGTTGTGATCCTGCTTATACTGATGAATTACAATTAATGATCAACAAGGGAAATTTAGATATTGATGAGACTATAAAATTCTCTTCGCAATATTTACAATTATTTAGTCAAAAATTTTATGTGTCATTGGAAGATATGAGAAAGTATGCAGAATCAGCATTAAAAAGCTTTATTAGTTCCTATGTTGTGGGAAAAGAAAAAAAATATTACATCCAAGCATCTTTGCCAAATCTACCTTTTTTAAACCAAAGTTTTGATTTAGTTTTAAGTGGCAATTTTCTATTCATATACAGTGATTTATTTAATAAAAACCTGCAAAGTTTTGATTATCAATTTCATAAAAAAGCAGTTTTAGAGTTACTACGTGTGTGTAGAAAAGAAGTCAGAATTTTTCCAGTTCCTTGTATTCAAGGAGAACTTCATAAGTATGTGAAAAATTTATTGGCAGATTTAGACACACAGGAATTGGTTGCGGAGCTTACACCAGTAGAGTATGAAGTATTTAAAGGTGGTAACCTGATGTTGCGTTTAATAAAACGCAATAATTGATTGTTGAGAAATATAAAAGTCTAGTAATAGTCTATACAGGCAAAGACACCTGTTTAACAGTAGTACAGCCATGAACTGAGACGAAAACATAGAAGCTAGCTGAAATCAATCATCAAGGCATTTATCTGGGGAGTTAACTTCAAGATAGATTTACTTTTATTAGCATTAAAAGTAAAGTTTAGTTGCAAAAAAATCCCACATTCAATTACAGATGCTAATCTAATAATTGAAGCTACAAAGCTTCCCTGGCAGATGCAACAGCTAAATTAGTAATACACTAAGAGGTAAAAGACGCTGTTTAATTTATTTCTGTCTCGTTCAAACCCAACAACACCCAACGCGAACGCTGATATTTCCTCAAAATTTGAAAATCAGGGGGCGCTGTAACTGGTTTTCATTGCTTGTTTGTGGTGATGAAAGTTAATTACATCCCTGGCTAGAATAAACAAGGGTGAGGAAATTATTAAAGTTAGTAGAAGCTTGGGTGTTGTTGTTTTGAGGGGTGCGACCGAGTGTAAGACTAAATTAAGCTCTGAAACTTCCAGTTTTTACCAGAAAGTTGTTTGAGAAATCGCCAATAATGCTACTTATCCCAATTTGGTGTAAGCTGATACGAAGTGGAATAGCAAGAGACATTTGAAATAGCCCCTTATGTCAATTATTGCGCTCAGAGCATGGTATCTTCAAGATTATGAGCCGATTGCAGAACTGGAAAAGCGTCCGCCAGACATTCGCCTCAGTAAAAAAAGCCTGCTGAAATCAGCATTAAGAGCGGACTTTCTAGAAGACAGTGACAAAGTTAGGCAATCAACATGGTTTGGGCGCTATCTGGAAGGGGAAGATATTGAATTTTATATTGAAGGTAGTGGTGGCTATTGCGTAGCTAACATTGACTTAATTAGTCATGAAATTTATTTCACAAAACAGGCACTACTAGCACAGTTAGAACCAACGATTTTTTTATCCTCTCAAACTGAGTATGCAGTAGCGAGTGATGCCTTGCGGGAGGAATTACAAAAAAGTTTGGCCGAGTTGAACTTGCGATCGCGTCTTCCTTTAGCATTAGTAGAATCTCATCGTCCTAGCGATGCTCCTATTAGACTCAGCCGTGCCATCATGCGAAAAATCCGTAAGAGTTTGTTGTTTATCGCAGACACTACACCCATTGCTAATATTGCAGGCAAAGAAACTAGCCAATTGATCCCCAGTCCCAATGTCTGTGTAGAAATTGGCTATGCCATTCAAAGTAAGCGTTCAGAACAAATTTTGTTAGGGCACATGCAACACCCAGACTTCGAGGGGAAATTTCCCTTCGATTTGCCCACACAGCAAATTTTACAATTTCAAGACAGCGCAGAACTGAATAAAATACTCACTGGGGCGATTGAAAATCAATTAGCACGATTTAAATTATTTTTTTGAAACCAAGATTTGCCATAAATAGAAGCAGGCTTGGTTATAGCAAAAAACAGGCGGGAAAATCTTTTGGTGTCCGGGTTGGATGATTAGTTTATACCCTGGCTATGTGGTAACTGCCATACTTGATAAAGCCCTATTATGACTCAATACAGTTCGGTGAAGGCTAAAAACTAATCTTACTGTAGGTTAGTTTGAGGAACTTAGACACGCCCAGCGCGGCTGAACGCAGGGTAAACCAACATCCACAAGACTTTGTTATTGTCGGGTTTCACTGCGTTCTATTTAACCTACCATTCTCTTAACCGAAAGGTATTGTATTATGACTTACCACATTATTAAGAATTTGACGGAAAACCAGATTGCAGAACTAGTAGATTTGTACAAAAACGAATTTTGGAGTAAAAAACGTACATCTCAAGATGTTGCCAAGATGCTAACCGCATCCGATATTATTATTGGTTTGGTAGATGACAGCGAACAATTAATTGGTTTTACTCGCGTTCTGACTGATTTTGTCTATAGAGCGACTATTTACGATGTGATTATTAAGCCTACCCATAGAAATCTCGGGCTTGGTGCTAAGTTGGTGGATGCAATTATTCATCATCCCCGAATACGCACTGTTGAGAATATTGCACTGTACTGTTTACCAGAGATGATCCCGTTTTATCAACGCTGGGGCTTCACAAATGAAACAGGAGGAATTCAGTTGATGTTCCGATATAACCAATTTGTTCAGGAAGTTAACCATGATTATCAACCCTAAAAATGTCCCCAGTCGAAGAACTTCAAACTACCCTGACGAATTTAAGCCTCTCGTGATGGGGAGAGCAAAACAAGCTTTAGGAAATGCGGCTGGATTGAAAAATTTTGGTGTTAACTTAGTGACGCTAGCGCCGGGAAGTTGTTCTGCTCTCAGACATTGGCACACCAAACAAGATGAGTTTATTTATGTCATAGAAGGGGAAGTGACACTAATTACTAATGCAGGAGCGCAAATCCTCACCCCAGGAATGATGGCAGGTTTTCCCTCTGGCGAGGAAGATGGACACCAACTGGTGAATCGTTCCTCTGGAGTGGTAGTTTATTTAGAAATTGGGGATAGAACCCCCGAAGATGAGGTTTACTATCCAGATGATGACCTAATTGCTAAAGCTAGTACTGATGGGCATCACATTTTCACACACAAAGATGGTGCTTTGTATGAAATTTAACGCCTAATTGAAATCCCGAAAATAAAGCTATGTCTAGCAAATGTCTTGAAGAAATATACAATTTTCTCAATATATCAGATGTAATTGCCACATCTGGACAACCAACCGCAAAACAGTTAGTAAGAATTAGTGAATCAGGATTTCAAGTAATTATCAATTTGGCATTGCCAACATCAGACAATGCTTTACCCAATGAACAAGAAATTGTGGAATCTCAAAGTATGGAATATATACATATTCCTGTAGTTTGGGAACAACCAACCATTGAAGATGTAACAGAGTTTTTTCGCGTTATGGAAGCAAACGCCAATAAAAAAATCTTTGTCCACTGTGCTGCTAACATGAGAGTCTCAGCCTTTATGTATCTTTATCGCCGCCTTTATCAAGGGATAAATGATGAAGATGCCAAAAAAGACTTACATCGAATTTGGATGCCTAATAAAATCTGGAATAAATTTATTCAAGAAGTACTAGAAACTTATCCACCAATCAAGAAGGACTATCTACAGCAATCTGAAATCAATGGTGAACTCTACCCTCATTACCACACTCTATGTCAATCCTACACAAGGGAATGATACCAATGTTGGTTCTCGGTCGAGTCCGTTTAAAAGTATCACCCGTGCTTTAAAAGTAGACAAACCCCCAGCAATTATTCAGTTAGCATCTGGAACTTACAGTGTCGCCAGTGGAGAAGTGTTTCCACTGATGATTCCTAAGCAAGTGACAGTAATAGGTAACGAAAATAACAAAGGTGCCGGAATTGTGATTTCCGGGAGTGGCGAATTTCACAGTCCCAGTTTTGGGATGCAAAACGCCACAATGCTGTTGCTAGGGGATGCAAGTCTCTTGGGTGTAACTATTACTAACCCTGTAGCTAAAGGAACAGGCGTTTGGATTGAATCGGCAACATGTAGAGCAGCTAATAATACCTTCTTGAAGTGCGGACGGGAAGGTGTGTTTGTCACGGGTACAGCTAAACCCGTAATTGTGGATAACGTGTTTGTGCAAAACGCTGCTAGTGGCTTAATGATGGCGCGTAATAGCAAAGGAGAAGTGCTGCGGAATGTATTTCAAAAAAATCCTTTGGGTATAGCAATTAGTGATTTTGCTGCCCCTTTGTTAGCTAATAACACAATATCAGATAACCGCTCAGCGATCGCGCTTTCTCGCAACGCTAGGCCTGTACTGCGCCATAATTTGATTACCAAAAATACCCAAGGGGGAATGTTGGTAAATGGCAGCGCAGTACCTGATTTAGGTAATAGCCAAGATGCGGCTGGCAACATTTTTCGTGATAATGGCGACTTTGATTTACACAATACTACATCACAGCAGCTAGTTTCAGTAGGTAACCAGTTGAATCCGACTCAGGTGAAGGGAAGAGTTGATTTTATCGTGGCTCAAGAAGATCATCCCCGACCAATTTCCGGTAAAACTAGTTTTTCTGACCTGGCTGGACATTGGGCTGTGGATTTTGTCGAAGCGTTAGTAAGTAAAGGTGCAATTAGCGGTTTTCCCGATGGCACTTTTAAACCAGATGCGCCCATCACTCGCGCTCAATACGCTGCTGTGATTGCCAAGACTTTTCAGTTACCAGTTATCAATAAAAATAGTAAATTTACGGATGTAAAACCAGATTTTTGGGCAGCATCAGCCATTTTTAAAACTGCGGAAATGGGCTTTATTAGTGGCTTTCCCGATGGGACATTTCGCGCCGGGCAAAATTTGACGAAGGTGCAAGCCATAGTATCTATTGTGAATGGGTTACAGCTAACAGGCGGCAATCCCCATGTGTTAAACGTATACCGCGATCGCGCACAAATTCCTAGTTATGCCATTAATGCTGTGGCAATTGCCACCCAAAAACTGCTGGTAGTAAATTATCCCCAACCTGAACAACTAGAACCTCTACGAGACATTACTCGCGCTGAAGTAGCAGCATTAATTTATCAAGCATTAGTAGCTGCTAGCCAAGAAAAAGCGATCGCCTCACCTTACATTATTAGCCCCGATGTCGATATTCCCTCGTTTACCGATATTATGGGGCATTGGGCAGAACCATTTATTCGGGGATTAGCCAGCATGAATTTAACTCATGGTTTCGCAGATGGCAGCTACCAGCCAAATAAACCCATGACTCGCGCCCAATATGCAGCTTTAGTAGCCGTGGCTTTTAATCCCACTGCCAAACGTCCAGCACCCGATTTTACAGATGTACCCCAGGATTTTTGGGCTTATAACGCCTTACAAATCGCCGCTAGCGGTGGCTTTGTCAGTGGATTTGGCGATCGCACTTTCCGCCCTGATCAAAATGTGCAAAAGTTACAAGTAATTGTTTCTTTAGTTAACGGACTTGCTTTATCAACATCTGATCACAACACTGCACTCACCTACAGAGATAGTCACACCATTCCCGATTACGCCCGTCAGGCAGTTGTAACTGCTACACAACAAAGAATTGTGGTTAATTATCCTGATCCTCAACAACTTTTGCCTACGCGAGAAGCAACCCGCGCCGAAGTAGCTGCAATGGTTTATCAAGCATTAGTTGCTATCCAGCGAACGCCAACTATTAATTCACCCTATATTGTTTCGACAGTCAGCAATTGACCAAGTAAAATGAAAAACACTGCTTATCAACCTGGAAACTCTTGGTAACCAATCCTATAGCTAAAAACACGTTAGGCTATGAGCGTTGGGTAGATAATTTATACCCAACGCCTGAAGCCAATAGTCCTATGTTAACAACAGCCGCGCAAACATCTGCTGACTTGGCAATTGCCCTATTAATTCACTACAGTTTTGACCTCAGTGGGTATACCGCCAGTGAGTTAGTTAACCGTTGGCAAACCCAATACCCCATTAATTGGCTGCACCTGGCAGTAGTTGAGGCGCTGTATCAAGGTCGCTATAAAGGAATTTCAGTACAGCAAATATTAGCATTTTGGCAACGACGAGGCCAGGCAATTTATCATTTCAATATGGAATTTGAACGCTTGATTTGTAGCAAATTTCCCGAAAGTTTAACCGAACTAGCAGCGCCAGTACTTCCTTCTATCAAGCAACAAATCATCGATCAGCCAGTCATGAATTCTCCATCATCACCAATGACAGCAAATTCCGCACCTGTTGAGGTTGATAATGGATATGGTCATCAAACGGCGACCTTAGAAATGACAAATGCAGAAGCAGAAACGTCGGTAGAAAATATTTTAGCGTCTTCAACTCTCAATCCCGTTGCCTCTGGTGCTAAAACAAAGCTGAACTTACAAGGTAATCTTCCCAGACATTCCCCATCACCAAAACCTCACAAACAGCCAAAACTACTGCCACCATCTGCCAATCATCCCCCAATTGGGCAATTTACACCAGCAACAAGCGATCGCTCTGATTCATTCACATCAAAACTCAAAGCCATGTCCAGCGAAAAGCGACAACACGTCTACCTCCAAGAGGAATTCAATGCTCAAAATAACTCAGAAATCTATTAAGAAATTGAGATTTTGGTGACTCTGATAAGAAGCTCTCAAGTATTGATATTTAGTAATGCTAAACAAAATTTGTGTGAGTTATTTTAGAAGTTTGATTTTTGCAGAGACAATCTGCTGAAAATATGATTTGAGCATATTTAATCTGGTTTTTAGACTGACAACATTTAACTTGATCAAACTTGAATTTCAAAATATTGATTACATAAACACTTTCTTGCTATAATAAGTGTTGCAGATAAAGTCAAATCCTTTTGTAGAGCTTAACATTCCGATGAAGAATAATCACAATAATTCTCTTTTTGACAAAATGGCTCGCTGGGTCAATAACCCTGCCCAAAAGGCTAATGAAGAAGAGTGTTTAAAAAAAGCGCATTCTGCTAAAGAAGAGGTAACTCATATCTTAGAAGGGCAAAGAGAACTTCAAGCTATCGGTATAGCTGCTTGCGGTCGAGGTTATACCATTGAAGTTAATCTTTCTTCACCTTTACCGAAAGAAGTTGCTAGAAAGCTTCCTAAAAAAGTTGCAGGAGTGCCTGTAAACACTGAAATTGTAGGGGCAATTATAATTTAGCACAGCATGAATTCCGCTCAAAACTTTAATATACGTCTTTTATTAAAAAGCCTGGAGTTCATCCAGGCTTTATGCTTTGTAATATAAGTTTTTTTAAACTTTTGCTAAACTTAAAGTTTTCTGAAATACAACTTAAAAAAGTAGCCGTCTTCAGAAGAAGCTGGTAAGAGAAGGAGTTTAGCCCATTTACCTACTCAGGAAGGAAGCGCTTTTCTGCCTCAGAGACTAAAAAAATATGTTTTTATCAAAAAATGCTTATATATAATTTAACACATAAAGAATATATGGGAATATACTGAAAATATGTAAAATTTAAGGAAATAAGTTAAAATCCCTGATTTATTGAGACTTCGGCATGACTATAGCTGAAGTCTGATTAGCTTAATTGAATAATGTCTATGTTAAGCATGTATAAATCTCATGAAAATAATGCATTTAAAGAGGCTGTAAAGCTCAGAAATGAAGCTAGTAGCATTTTATGGGACAGTTTAGAGCGTGCATACCCTTTTGCTGCACCTGCTGATGAAAATAGAGATTCATTTCATGTGCCAGTTTTAGGAATTCGCCAAAGTAGCAAGCAAGATTATCAGATTGCTGTACACATAGCAGAAGAGCGTGATAGAAAGATTATTGCTCCGATTTTTAGCAAGATTCCTGAAGAAAGCATAGATATTCAAGTTACAGGCCCTGTATTACCCTATGGTTACCAGGTGTGTTTTGGTGCGGCGATATCTCACTGTGATCCTATTGCTGCTCAGCAATTTGTAGGAACATTAGGTTGTTTTGTCAAAAAGCGTGGACATTCAGACTTATTCATATTAAGTAATAATCATGTTCTAGCCAACTTGAATAAAGGTCAACGGGGAAAGGATGCCGTTTTTCTTCATCAACTAGTCATGCAAGACGCAGAACAGCTAAATAAAAAACCAGAAGAAAGAAATGCGAGTTTTCCAAAAAATAAGTTTTTACAGAAACTACTATCCTTCCTACCTCCTAAAATTTTAACTTCTCCTTTCAGTGACCATATATTTTTTAGAGAAGAAAATAGAACTACTATTAATGAAATTGGTATTTTAATTGATTTTATTGAACTTAAGGCTAACAGCATTAATTTAGTTGATGCAGCTATTGCCAAAATTAATGATTTATCTTTAGTAAAATTAAACGAAATCCAGGGAGTAGGCCGGCTAAAAGGATTTCACAATAAAGATAATATAAACAAAGTATCCAAAGACCTAAAATTTACTAAGATAGGACGTAGAACTGGGCAAACATGGGGAAAAATAGCTCTGATGAATGCCGATCTCACCTTAAACTATGATGAAAATTTGTTAGGTTGCCGATTTCCTGACATCATTGCATTTGAAGGCATAGGAAATAAACCGTTTAGTCTTAAAGGAGACAGTGGTTCACTAATCATAGATGAAAATGGTTATGCTCTAGCTCTCCTCATTGCAGGTACTCTCAAAGGAGGAAACAATGGTCTAGGAATTACTTATGGTATTCCCATTAGTACAGTCTTAAGTGAGATGGATATTGATTTAGTACTAGATAATGGAATATCGCAAATTTCTTAGTACATGATTTCACAAGTTTGTAGCGAAAAAAATTGCCTTGATTAAACCTTGGCGTTACTCTGCGCTAACCTTGGCGCGACGAACGGGGGGAACCCCCGCAACGCGCTGCCTCTCCTTTGCGTTTAAATTTCCACCCTCAATTCGCCATAAATTTATCCTAAAGTTGTACTTAGAAACATCAACTGCTAATAAAAGCCCGACAACAAGAAACTTTTCAGCCTGTTTCTCTACATATCAACCTTCAATAATAGGCACTATAAATGTGAAACTGGGAAGCAGTAATGCTCCATAGTAATGCCTATACCAATCTAAATTTTCAAAAATTCCCCCTAATGCAAATACCCAAACAACAAATGCTAAAGTAGAAATCAGTAATTGTATTTTCTTCCTAACTTTAGTAACACGCCACAGGTAGATTGGTGTAGATATAATTAATAAGATAAAAATAATCCATAGCAGAGTCTGGATCGATTGCTGGTCTGCTACGGAAGACTTCAAAATATTATCAAGTGTAAAATACAAAGCTACAACTTCAGTGGGAATATATTTAAGTAACTTGGATTGATAATCATCTCTTTCTGGAATTGATAGGTTGTCAATAGCTCCTGCATATGGTTCAACATTCTTTTGGATATTTTGAATATCTCGCTTTGTGATCACCTCTCGTTTCATATAAACCTCTTATTCATAGTTATTTTGGGTAAGTGCCGCGCATTCTTTGTGCAGGTTAGCTTATCCCCTGTGATACTCTCAGAGAGATAAGCCAACTTTTTCTTGATTAATTCAACGGCTCAACGATAGTTTTTAAACCATTACTATTGAGTACTTTTAGCATTTCGTCGGCATTACGGCGATCGCTAAAAACACCCACTTGCATAACTCTGCGACCTTGCCAGATGGTAGCAAATGCACCAGGGGCTAAGGTTCGCACTATGTCTCGTTCCCGATCAGTTGCGACATTAACTACCACGCGGTAACGCACACCCTGCTGAACTCTGGCAGTATGAGTTGGCGGTACTGGCGCTTTTTGCAGGTTGCGAGTGTTGCCATTGGGAGCTGGTAAGAGTACTGATTCACCAAAGGGAGGGTCTGCTGCTGTGGGCAATGATTGCTCTTGATTTAGTCCTCCAGGCGGTAATTGGGGGGCAACAAACTCAATTGTGTTGGGATTAATCCGGACATAATTCAGTTGTGGCAGATTCGGTCGCACATCTGGTAATGCAGTCACCCTTCCCCCAGAAGCGACTTGATTGTCTTCTCTAGCTGCCAAACTGCTGAGAACTGAAAACCCAGCAGTCCTGGGGGTCGGTGGTTTTTGTGGTGTATCGGCTAGTTGTCCTTGGTCTACAGGCTCATTAGTACTGGATACTCCGGGAGCAGCGAAGGTGATTTCTCCATTGGCGGGAATTTCCGAGATCACACTATTGGGTATTGAGTTATTAGCTATGGGGGCTGCTTGAGGATTGAAATCTACCTGACCAGCGATGCGATTTTTAGCTAGGGTATTACCAAAAGCAAAAATCATTTGCTTGGCAGCACTGGCATTAATGTCATAGCGAGTATTATTAACAAATTCATTACCGCCTGGTTCAGCTGCATTACCCAAATCTGGCATTGCTTGGGCGATCGCTACTAAACCATCTTCTTGACTACCTTGAATTAAATTATTGCGTAAAATTGGGCGAGCTTTGGCTTGGACTAAAATCCCAGACCGATTTTGCTGAATTTGATTACTAACTACAATAGGCGTGGCATTTTGAGTAACATTAATGCCAAAGCCCGTTTGTTCAAAGACATTTTCCCGCACTTCGGGCTGGGAATTACCGCCAATGGTGATGCCATTTGCCCCATTGCGATGAAAATGGTTTTTGCTAATTATCGGCGCACTGTTGCCAGCTATGGAAATTCCATCTTGAGTACTACCAGTAAATGTGTTTTCCGTGATGACTGGATTACTCGATTCAATCCACAAACCATAACCACGGGGATTAGGGTTTGTTACTGTCACCCCAGTTAACGCGGCTTGGTTTGCTCCGATGATGGTGACGTTTTGACCGCCAAAACTGCGGCTGAGGTATCCACCACCTCCTTGAATCGTCATCCCCTGTCCTTTGGTGCGAGTATCACCTTGAATAGAAACACCCGGTTTGAGCGCTAGGGGAAATACCTCTCCAGTTTCCGCACTATAAATGCCTGGGGAGAGCATAATTACTGTATTGGGGGCGGCTACTTGCAAAGCTTGGGTAATTGTCTTCAAAGGAGCGCCTTCACTACCATTACCCGTTGTGTCATCGGCGACACTTGGGTTAACAAATAACACGTTAACCTGAGACACTGTTCTCTCAGCCATTTGATGGGTTACGAATGGCATTTGAGCCATAACGCTGCCAAGGCTTATACTCAGTAACGTTGTACTTGCCACTCCCAGGCAAAGCGTGAATGAAAATATAGAACCTGGGGAAATTAGCTTTAGTCGTTGGATATCTGCTTTCAGATGTTTAGAACATACAATGGGGTGAATCAACTTTGTACCACTCCTTATCAGTAAAAATAAAGTTCTAACTTACAAACATCAAAAGTTAGTACCGCTAAATAGAGTTGAAAGTTTATTTGTGAGGTGCAATTTACAAAATAGCGTCAATCCTGGGATTAAGGCGTAAAATTGTAAAACTTCGTCATTCACAGTATTCCTCGCTTGACTTTGTCTAGTTTACCCATCAAATATGTCTTGATATTATTGAGTTGTTGAATTTTCTCATTCACTTGGGCAATTTTGTCTTGCATTATTTGAATTTTTTCGTCTTGAGAAAATTCACCATCTTGCCATGCGTTAATTCCTTGCTTGATCTCGCAGAGGGTAAAACCCAAGGCTTTTGCTTGAGTAATTAGGAGAAGCCGCTCAATTGTGGCATCACTGTAGTCTTTATAGCCACTTCGTGCTTTTCGTTGAGATGGCGAAACGAGGCCAATTTTTTCATAAAAACGAATCGTATCTCTTGAAAGCCCTGTTTTTTGAACAAGTTCACCAATCAACATATGACTTAACTGCAAAATTCCTAAAAGACTACTTGACAGTGGAGTATACTCCAGGGTTTAGCCTTTGTGAAGGTGTGAACTATGCAAAGCATGACAAATTATTTAGGAGTAGACCAATGATTAGATTGGCTCGTGTTTTTTCGCTTTTGATCGGTGGATTGACACTTATATGGCAGGGATGGGAGGTCGTTAATGGCAGATTATTCAACCAGTTTTTGATAGCAGATATCATTCTGGGCATTTTTATGATTATTGCTGCTGTGCTGCCAAATCGTTTTAAGTCGGTACTGACAATGCTGGTTGCGTACGCTTATTCAGGTGGAGTTTATATGGTTGCTACTACAGGCGGATTGCTTCTGTCTGAATACAACTTTGGGGCGTTCACGACAACTTTAGGGCTGTTTCCATGTATTATCTTTGTAATTTTGCTTAGTCGTTGGTTAGTTCAAAAAGCCTCAAAACCTATCTAAACCTTGCATGAATATAATAATCGTAGGGTATCTAGCCTGCCCAGAACAGGCAAGATGCCTATTCCACAAGAAAGTTACATGCACTACTTTAGCAGTGTCAATCAAGTAGATATCCCATTAAGCATTTAAAACCCACCTTCCGCACCCCCAAGTGTCACAAACGGAAATTACTGAGAGAAAAAAAGCAAGCAGGAATAAAAACAGACATATTTAGAAAAAAAAGGGGTTTGAGCAGCCATGAATCACCACAAA